>JAVBVS010000014.1:0-78149 GCA_036677805.1 Victivallaceae bacterium
CTCCGCAATCGGCGACGTGGGGTTTAACATACCACGATTTCCGGATTTGTCAACCGTTCTTTCGAACTTTTTTTCGCTTTTCTGTCAACTCCGCCACCTCAAACCAAGCCCGGCCTAAGGCGACGTGCTTTCTAAAATACCACAACTTCTCCCTTTGTCAAACCCAATAATCCAATTTCCCTGAAAAAACTCCCCCAACGGGACAAGCGGGCCTGATTTCATCGCCGGATTTGCTTTTTGGCCGTCATGGCGCGATATTATCGCACGACAAGGATGATCATCATGCGCCGTTTTCTGATTGCTCTCTTTTATTGGACCGCCGTTTTCGGGCTGGCCGCCGCCGAACTCCAGACAGTCAGCGGCAATTTCGCCGCCAAACTGCCCGACGACCTCGGGCATGCCCTGCCGATTCTGGAATTCCTGCGCAATTTCGAGCGCACCGTCCGGCTTCAGGGCCGTTTCGATTCCGGCGGAGACACCCGCGAACTGCTGATTGAGCTCGACCCGCGTCTCGCCCCCGGCGAGTACCGCTGGGAAGCATTCGACCGCCGCCGCATGATCCTCAAACTCGATGCCGACTACCCCAACTGGCGGCGGCACCGCGCCCTCGGGCGCGCCTTGGGCAATGCGCTGATCCGCAGCCGGATGAACTTTGCTCCGGAGCAAGACGAACCCGGCTGGCCGAACTGGCCGGCGGATGCGCTGTGGGAAGAATTCCTGGTCCGATCCGAGCTTGATCTGCAACTGCTCCGCTTCACCTGGCTGCCGGGCTTGCGTCACATCGCCGAACCCGGCGGCGCGCTGGGCCTGAACGCCGCCAATCTGACCGGGCAAGACGAACGCAACCTCGGCCGGGCGGCCTTCGCGCTTTATCTGGAACGCGCCCGGCTGACGCTGGAAATCAACCGCCGCCTGAGCGCGGGTAAACAGAACCTGCTGAAAGACTATCTCGACTTGATCCACCGCCGGACGCTGCCCCCGGATGCGGGATTCAATCAGGTTTTCGGAACGGCGGCGCTTCAGAAAACCGCCGGGTGGGCCGGCGGCGCGCCGGACAATGCCGCGGAAGCGGTCAAAACCGCGACCGCGCTGGAGCTTTTCGGCGAACGCCAGCTCTTCAATGTTTATGCGCCGCTGAGCAGCCGCGGGGTGCAATATCGTCTCCGGCAGATCGCAACCGTCGAGTATCAACGCGAAAAAGACGGTCTCCCCATCACCGCCGCGTTGGAAGACCTGCCGTTTCTGGTCGAGAAATATGAGCGTTGCGTCAAGTTGCCGCGCCAGAAAATCGCCGAGTTGAACCGGCTGGCGGCCATCAGTCCCGCCGAGCTTCGCGGGGAAATCTTCGCCCTGACCGCGACGCTTGCCAATATCGGATTGATCGCGGTGCCGGAGGCTTCCGCCGCCATCAAAAATGCGCTTGAGGCGCTGAGAAACAAAATCGCCCGCTTAGGACGCATTGATGCCTTCCTGGATTATTATGAAGAACAGAGCACGCCGCTGCTCTACCCGGAACGTTTCGTGCTCGACCCGGCATTGCGCCGCGGGCCGCTCCCGGAACGGCTGCGGCAAATGCTTGACCAGACGGAACGCTGACCGCCGGTCCCGGCACCGGATGCGACAGGCAAGATTTTGCCTTTCCGCCGCTCCGTCCAACCGGCTCCGAGGTCGCACGACGGGGGCTGTCCCAATGACTCCGAAGTGCAGCCTTCCGTGATCATCCCGCAAGATTTCTTATGCCGGCAACGCCGTTCCCGGCAATCATTGGCTTGGGCGCTATTGGGGCTGATTCCGGCTGTAAATATAGAAATCGAATCCCCGGCCGGAATGCCGGGTATAATGTTCATTCAAAATTTTATCGATTTCATGCCGCATTTTTTGAGGCCCCGCCATGCGGGTTTGAATCACTACAGCAGCTTTACCGTCCAGCAACTCCTGCCGGACCCGGGCGAATATTTTCGGATCATAATTGATCACCGGAGTCTGATAAAAATATTTATTGACCGGCTGTACGCCGTATACCTGATAAAGATGGCACAAATTGCCGAGCACCAGCAGTTCCCCGTTGTGTTTTTTCAGCGCTTCGGCAATTTGCGGATCCGGTTGATAATCCGCGGCAATCGCCGGATATTCATTACAAATACCCTGCAGTCCCATGGCCAGATTTGAAACATTCAGAAAAATAACCACCGCCAGGGCAAGCCCCGTCAGACGCCGGTTAATCCGATTGGCTTCCAGCAGCATGGCGTAAGGTATGATCATCAGCGGAATGGCGCATATGACATAATATTGGCTGAAAAACGAATTCGAAAAAATCGCCATCCCGGTGCAGCCCAATCCGACCAGCAAATAGAAGGCCAGCGCGGCAAGGCTGCCGGCCTGGCTATGGTTCCGCCGCCACCCGATCAATGAAACGCAGATCAGCAGCGGTATGAAAAATATCGCCTGCTTCAATATGCGCAAGGCGGCTGTCACGATACGCTGGCAAAGCGTCAGATCGCCGGAATATTTGAGATTGAACTGTAAAAACGCATCGAGGAAATCGCGCCATGCCCCCTGCGCCATGAAGTATATGGCAAACGGCGCCAGCGCCGCCAGACCGCCCAGGATATAGATGACCGTCTTGACAGCGAACCGTTTCCAGGTGCCGGCGGTGAATTCCTGGACGGCGACGGCCAGCAGCAACACCAGGAAAATCGCAATAAAATTGGGCTTGAGCAGAAACGCATAACCGGCGGCCGCCCCGCCCAGCAGCAGCTCCGCATAACGGATCTGCCGGTTTTGGGTCAGCTTCGCCAACAGATAGCAACCGTAGGCAATCGCGGGGAGCGCGTATTCTTCCGTGAAGTTTCCCCCCTGACAGATATTCCAATTCATCGACCATGCCCAGAACAGCGGGAAAAGCAGCAACGCCAGCAGTGAGATCATTCTTGTCGTAAACAAGCGGCACGTTTGGTACAGAAATATTGCGGTCAGCAGGCAGGCGGCAAGCTCCATCACAAGAATATATCGGGGCCCGCCGAGAAACACGGCCGCCAGGTTGATCAAATAAACCACCGGCCCTTTGTGGTCGAAGGCCTCCGCATAGGGGATTTTGCCGTTAAACCACAAATCCGCCACCGTATAAAAAACCGCCCCGTCGGCGCTTATCACCGGACTCCGCTCCCAGAACAGAAAAGAAAAACAGTGGATCGTGCACAGCAGGGCGATCAGCAGCATAAAACCCGCCAGAAAAAATTTGCTCTCCGCGATCGTTCCGCAAGATTGACACACGCCCTTCGCCCGATAGCCGGCGGCAAAGGTCGAGGTCTGCCCGAACGATTTCAATGCCGCCTTCAACAGCTTCCATTTGCGGATCGAAACCTCGCCGGTTTTTCGCTCCTGCTGCGGAACCGGCATTTCAAAGCAACGCAACTTCCGGCTGGCGGCGATGCCGGAAATAATCACGTTGGGGGCAAAGGTATTGTCCGGTATCATTCGATAGACATCGCGAAAAGCGGCGGTCCGCATCAGGCGATAAGGGGTATTGACATCCCAGATGCTTTTGCCGAAGAGGAGACGCACGCTCAACCGCGAGGCGAGAGAGACGGTTTTCCTGATGAAGTTCTGGATTCTGCCGTCCCGATACCCGACCAGGAGATCATAATTGTTCCGCACCGCCCAGAGTTCATGAAAACTTTCCGGCCCCATCTCGTCATCGGAGTCAATCTGGAATATCCAGTCATTCTGCTCGCAATTCTGCCGATATCCGGTCAAGATCGTATGCCCATGGCCGCCGTTGGGTTTGTCATGCACCACAACCGTACCGCCCAACTCGGCCGCCGCCCGGTTCAATACCTCCAGCGTATGATCCCTGGACCCGTCATTATAAACATGAATCCGATAATCCAAATCCAACGCATCAAGCGCCTCCACCCATTTGCGCAACACTCCGGCAATGCAGGCCTCTTCATTATACACCGGCATGACAATGGCAAGCTTATCCTTACTCATAATCACAGATCTTTCTTTTCATTCAGTGTCTTATAGGTTTTCAGCGCATAGCCGCATGCTTTATCCATGTCCCAATAGCTGTAAGCGCCCAAACGGCCGCCGACATAAAGACCGGGCGTGGCCGCGGCCAGGTCCCGATACCGCGCATAAAGTTGATTGTTGCGCTCATTGTTGATCGGATAGAACGCCTCGTCCCCGACCGTATAGCGCTTGGAATATTCCTTGCAAACAACAGTCCGGGAGGACTGAAACACCTCGGTTCGCTCGGGATGATAATGCTTGAATTCATGAATCCGGGTATACGGAACCTCCAGATCACCGTAATTCATAACCGCAGCCCCCTGATAATCGGCCACCGGATGCGTTTCCCACTCGAACCGCAAAGTCCGCCATTCCAGCGCCCCGAACCGATAATCGAAGAAACGGTCCAGCGCTCCGGTGTAAATAATGCGGCAGTCTCGGGGAATCAGTGTCCGAATACGATTGAAGTCGGTATTCAGCATGATCTTGATGTTGGGGTGGTTCAGCATGCGGGAGAAGAGCGTTCCGTAACCGTCCAGCGGAATGCCCTGGAAACAGTCGTTGAAGTAGTCGGTATTGTAATTGCTGCGTATCGGCAGCCGGGTGATGATCGCTGCCGGCAATTCCGTCGGATCGCACTCCCATTGTTTCGCGGTATAAGTTTTGATGAAAGCTTCGTAAAGGGGCCGCCCGATCAGCGCAATCGCTTTTTCTTCAAGGTTCCGAGGTTCGGCCATATTTCCCGCCTCGCCGGCAATGAAACCGGCGACCTCGCCGGGGCGCAGACGGGCATTGTAAAATTCATTGATCGTCTTCAGGTTGATCGGCATGAAATATATTTTGCCGCACCGCTCGATCAAAACTTTATGGCGATAATTGCTGAAGGCGCCGAAGCGGTTCAGGTAACGCCACACCTCCTCGTCGGCGGTGTGAAAAATATGCGAACCGTAACAATGAACTTCGATGCCGGTAGCCGGATCGATCCGCGAAAATGAGTTGCCTCCGATATGATTTTTCCGGTCTATGACCAGAACTCTGGCCCGTGCATCGTTCGCCAGCCGTTCCGCCAGGACCGCGCCGTAAAATCCCGCGCCGACAATCAGATAATCGAACCCTGAGAATTCACTGAGCATTTTTGAGTTTTCCTGAAGGTGATGCATTTATTGAGCGTGAATTGCACCAGGGTTACGATGGCGATGATCATCAGTTTGGCCAACAGCGAGGGCAATGACAGCAATTCGATAAAAACATGAAGCAATATCGCGCTCAACCCCATGCCGATCAGGCCGACCCCGTAAAACGAACCCAGACGCAGCCCCAAACGATCTCCGGTTTTAAAGTTCAACCGCGCATTGAGAAAGAAATTGTTGATAATGCCGACGGAGACGCTGATGATATTGGCATATTGGTAGAAAAGCCCGTTGACTTGAGTCAATATCAGGAAAATGAAGAAGTCCAGCAGCGCCCCGGTCACTCCGATCATGCAATATTTGACGAAGTGTTCATAACGAAGAAATAACGCCTTCAAAAGTGACCGCATTGCTGCTCCTGAATGGGTTGTTCGAATTCCGGATGCGTATCCGAGTCCGGAATTTTGTACATATTTCAACTCCGGTCGCTTGCGGGACTGGAGGCTACGGAAACATTCATCGACGGCATTACAATACACCGATCCGGTGAGTTTGCCAATGTTCAGATACGACCGGGTTCCCCATTTTGCCATGGAAATACCTCGCAGAAGAGCGCTTGCCGGCCATACCGGAACCGACCTTGCCCCCCAACGCTCCGGCAATCGCTTCGCCCCGTCGACCGATACTCCGGACGGATACGTTCAATCAGTATTTTTTCAATGCCGTCCGGCCCGGGCCGAGCGCGTTTGATGATCCGGGTTGCAAACGGCGGCGTTCGCAACCCGGGGGGATGTCGCATCCCCCCTTCTCCGGTTTTCATCAACAGCTTGCGTCAACCACCGCCCGCGCGCATATCGAAAGCGCTCCGGACCGCACAGCCTATCCGGCGCATTGACAGATGGTGATCGCCGCGCTGCCGAGGATATCCTCCGCCGAGCAGCCGCGCGAAAGGTCGTTCAACGGCATCGCCAGCCCCTGCAGGACGGGGCCGTAGGCATCGGCCCGGCCCAGGCGCTGAACCAGCTTGTAGGCGATATTGCCCGCGTTGAGATCCGGAAAAATGAGCACATTGGCATCGCCTTGAATCACGCTGCCCGGAGCCTTGGCTCTGGCCACCGACGGCACCAGCGCGGCATCGGCCTGAAGTTCGCCGTCGACCAGCATGTCCAGTTTTTCCGCCGCCACGCGCGCCTTGCACATGGCAGCGGCCGCCACCACCTTTTCGAGGATTTCATGACTGGCGCTGCCATGGGTCGAAAACGACAGGAACGCCACCTTCGGCTGCTTGCCGAAAAGCGCACGGTAAGTGCCCGCCGTCGCCATGGCGATGTCCACCAGCTGTTCGGCATTCGGATCGGGGTTCACGCCGCAGTCGCCGAAGAGAATCGCCGCGTCGCCGGAAGCGGTCGGCGCCGCCAGGTCCATCACAAAACAGCTGCTGCCGATCTTGATTCCCGGCGCCGTGCCGATGCATTGAAACGCCGCCCGCAGCATATCCGCCGTCGAAGCGATGCTGCCCGCGACCAGACCGTCGACCATCCCGTTGCGCGTCATCATCGCGCCGAAATAGATGCGGTTGGACATCGTTTTGGCCGCCTGCTCCATGGTACAGCCTTTTTTCTCGCGCATTTTGCAGAACTGCGCCACATAATCGCTGAAAAAGGCGCAGTGCAGATAGTCGAGCGCCTCGAATTTGCGCACGGCCACACCGGCTGCCGCGCAGGCCTGGTCGATCTCGGCGGGCGTCCCCAGCACGATCACTCTGGTCGCAACTTCATGCTCCATGATCAGATTGGCCGCCTTGACCACCCGCGGGTCCTGTCCTTCCGGCAGCACCAGGGCTTTTTTCATCGCCCGCGCCCGCGCCATAATCGCATCGATTACCGCCATTTTCTCTCCGTCTCCTTATCCTTGAATTACCGGCAAACCACTTGCCCTGAAATTACTTCAAACCGAGTATGTGAACCGCATTGCGCGCAATCATCAATTCTTCGTTGGTGGGCATCACGATCACCTTGAGCCGGCTGCCGTCGGTCGAAATCACGCCCGGCACCCCGAAGCACTCCTGATTGCGCGATTCGCAAAGCGTCGTGCCCAGCGATCCGATCTGCTCGACGATCCGCTGCCGGACCGGCACCGAATACTCCCCGATGCCGCCGGTAAACACCACCGCGTCGGCCCGTCCGTCGAGCAGCACGTAATAGGACCCGATGTATTTGACGATCCGGCGCACGAACATCCGCACCGCCAGCTCCGCCCGGTCTTCGCCGCGCTCCGCCGCCGCCAGCATGTCGCGCATATCGCCGGAATTGATGCCGCCCACGCCCAACAGACCGGAGCGTTTGTTCAAAATGGTGTCGACTTCATTGGTCGTATGGCCCAGATCGACCAGCCGCAGCACCGCCGCCGGGTCGATATCCCCGGAACGCGATCCCATCATCAACCCTTCCAGCGGAGTAAGGCCCATGGTGGTGTCGATCACCTTGCCGTTCTGGACCGCGGCCATGCTGCAGCCGTTGCCGAGATGACAGGTAATCAGTGTGGTCTCTTCGGGACGCTTGTTCAGGAATTTCGCGGTCGCCAGCGTCACATAATGATGGCTGGTGCCATGGAACCCGTATTTGCGGATGCCGTATTTTTCATAATATTCATAGGGCAGCGCATACAGATAGGCTTCCGGCGGCATGGTCTGATGAAACTGGGTGTCGAAAACCGCCACATTGGGAACGCCGGGCATGGCCGCCTCGCACGCCTCGATCCCGGACAAATTGGCCGGATTATGCAGCGGACCGAGCGGGAAATATTCCCGGATGATCTCCTTGACCGTATTGTCGACCCGGCAGGGCTTGGTGATTTTGTCGCCGCCCATGAGCACGCGGTGACCGCAGGCGACGATTTCATTCAAGCTCCGGACCACGCCGGAATCGGTGGCCACCAGCTTGCGGCAGATTTCATTGAGCGCGTCGACATGGTCCCTGACCGGAACTTCACCCTCGAACGTATAACCGTCACTGCGCTTGTAAACCAGATTGGGATGTTCGGATCCCACGCGCTCGACCAGCCCTTTGCAGAGCACCGCCTCGGTGCCCATGGCGAACAACGTAAATTTCAGCGAACTGCTGCCTGCATTCAATACCAATACTTTCATGTCACTTCCCTGTCGTTTCAGTCATGCCGTCGATCGGTAAACCGTATTTTGCCGCTTTCATTCCGCCCCCCGGGCGCCGCCGATTTTTCCCAACTTTGCGCCCGACCCGAATCCGTACTCCCGCCGTTCCTCCCGAATGTCTTTTCGTCCGCGCTGTCTGCCTCCATCCTTTCCCTGCAAAAAATGCAGCGCACCGACCGGGTTCGCCACCCGGGCGGCACGCGTCGATCCGGGCAAATTCCGGACGTCTATTTCTTGCGGAATACGATCCGGCCTTTGGTCAGATCGTAGGGCGACATTTCCAGCGTCACATTGTCGCCGGGCAGAATGCGGATAAAATTCAGGCGCATCCTGCCGCTGATATGGGCGCTGACCATGTGTCCGTTGGAAAGCTCCACCCGAAACATCGTGTTCGGCAGCAGCTCCCGGACAATCCCTTCCACTTTAATCACGTCATCTTTGGCCACGTCAAAATCTCCGGTTGTTGTTCTGTAATCAATATGGTATGTTCAAAATGCGCCGATAAACTTCCATCCCGCGTCCGAATCGTCCAACCGTCGGCTTCGGACACCACCCGGTGCCCGCCGAGGTTCAGCATCGGCTCGATCGCCAACACCATTCCCGGGACCAGGCGCGGTCCCTTGATCGGCGTCACGAAATTCGGAATATCCGGCGGCTCGTGCAACCGCATGCCCACGCCGTGTCCGACCAGCTCGCGCACAATCCCGAGCCGGTCGCACATGGCGCGCTTTTCGATCGCCCGGCTGATATCGCGGATGTAATGGTCCTTGACCGCCGCCTGGATGCCGGCCATCAACGCCTCCCGGGTCGCCCGCAACAGCCGCGCGGTTTCCGCCGGCAGCTCGCCGAACCCCACCGTAATCGCGCTGTCGCCGACCGCGCCGCCGTATGATACCCCGATATCGAGACTTACGATGTCGCGCTCCTGAACGATCCGGCTGTCGACGCCGATGCCGTGCACCACTTCATCATTGACCGAAATGCAGATATTGCCGGGAAACCCCCGGTAATTCAGAAACGCACTCTCGCCGCCGACGGCGTGAATCAGTTCTCCGGCCAGCAAATCGATCTGCAGGGTCGTCATGCCGGGACGCACCAATTCGGCCAGACGGTCGCGGACCTCGGCGGTTTTGGCCGCCGCCACCCGGATGCGCCCGATTTCCTCGGGGGTGTGAACCACGCAATCCCGGAATCCCATAAAATCATCCCTTCTCCGACCCCGCTCAGCGCAACGCCGCGAGCAGGTCCTGAAACTTCTTGTCTTTATCGAGTTCGGTCAAGGGCACCAGCAAACCATTCCTGCGGTAGAAATCGATCAGCGGCGCAGTGCTGGAATGGAATACCTCCAACCGGCCCTTCGCCGTTTCCAGCGAATCGTCGGAACGCTGAATCAGCTCGCCGCCGCAAGCATCGCAGATGCCCGCCTTCGCCGGCTTCAGGCAAAGCTTGTTGAAAATCGCGCCGCATCTGGCGCAGGTCAGCCGCGCGGTCAAGCGCTCCAGCACGATATCGTCGGGCACATCGAAAAAAATCACCGCGTCCAGCGACTTGCCGATGGCCGCCAGAATCGAGTTCAACATTTCCGCCTGCTTCTGAGTCCGGGGATAGCCGTCAAGGATGAATCCCGCTTCGCAGTCGGGCCGGATCAACCGCGCCTTGACCATTTCGCCAACCAGTTCGTCGGTCACCAGCTTGCCCGCATCCATGATCGCAGCCAGCTGCTTGCCCAGTTCGCTGCCCGAAGCCCTCTCCGCCCGCAGCAGATCCCCGGTCGAAATATGCGCCAGCGGCACCACTTCCTGAAGCATCTTGGCAAACGTTCCCTTGCCCGCGCCCGGAGCGCCGAGGAATACCAGATTGGTCTTTTTCAGTTTCATTTCACCCTGATCCTCTTGTTATCGCTTGAATCCCAGCTTTGAAATCCTGATTCCCATTCCATTTCGCGCAACCTCGCCCGCCCGTTCAACAGCCCAGCGCATCCCGCACCGCCTGCGCCAATTCCGCCAGCCCCACCTCGCGCTGTTCGGCGCTGCCGAGATCGCGCAGCACCGCCACGCCGCGGGCCAGCTCCTCATCGCCCGCGATCACCGCGATCCGCGCATTGACCCGGTTCGCCGCCCGCATCTGCGCCTTCAGCGACTTGCCCGCGGGTTCGGTCATCACCGCCACGCCGTCATGCCGCAGCCGCTGCGCGAATTTCACCTTGAACTCTTCGGCGCGGTCGCCCAGCGCCGCCACGAAAACCATCGACAGCTCCGGCGCGGCGGCCGTCAACCCCAACGATTCGCGCGCCATCAGCAACCGCTCCATCCCGGCGGCGAAGCCCACGCCGACCACCGGCTTGGATTCACCGGGCAGCAGCAGTTCGTAACGACCGCCGCCGGCCACCGCGTTCTGCGCGCCCAATCCCGCATGCGTGATTTCGAACACCGTATGCACATAATAATCGAGCCCACGCACCAGAAACGGATCGATTTCATAGCGGATGCCGAGCCAGTCGAGGCGGCGGCAGACCTCCTCGAAATACGCCCGCGATTCGGCGCTGAACATGCCGGCATAATCCGGCACTCCGGCGATCACCTCGCGGCAGGCGGGCTGCTTGCAGTCGAGAATCCGCCAGACATTGCCTTCGAGACGCTTTTTGCAATCGTCGCACAATACGTCGAGATGACGCGAAAAATAATCCTTCAAGGCCGCCGCTGCGGCCGGCCGGTCCGTAGCCACGCCGCGGGTATTGAGTTTGAGCACGGCATCACTCAAGCCGAGCTCACCGAGAAAATCGAGCAGCATCGCGATGCATTCGGCATCCAGCTCCGGCGCCACCCGTCCCACATTTTCGGCCCCGATCTGATGGAACTGGCGGCGGCGGCCCGCCGCCGGACGCTCGCCCCGGAACATCGGCCCGGTGTAATAAACCCGCTGTTCCACCCCGTTGAGCACGTCGGTATTGAGCAATGCGCGCATCACTCCGGCCGTACCCTCGGGGCGCAGCGTCACGCTGCGGCCGCCGCGATCCTCAAAGGTGTACATCTCCTTCTGCACCACCTCGGTTTCATCGCCGAGACCGCGCTGGAAGACCTCGGTCGCCTCGAAAACCGGCGTCCGCAATTCGCCGAAGCCGTAACGTTCAAATACCTTACGCCCGGTCTCTTCCAGAAAACGCCACGCCCGCGCCTCTGCCGGAAAAATGTCCGCAGTGCCGGGCAACGGTGCAGATTTCGCCATAAATTCCTCTGCCGCAATATAAGTTCAAGCAACAGAACGTCCCGGATGCAATCCGGAAACGCCCAATAAAACAGCGTCGGGAGTCCCCGGCCGGAGGCCGGTCCACCGACGCTTTGCACTGGATTTCACGATCGCCAATCTTCCGGTTTCAAGACACAAGGGATACGCTTCAACGTCTTGCCCCATCTCGGACCATCCCGGAATATTCATCGCCGACCGCCGAATCACACCATCGAAAATTCGGAACGCTCAATTCCGGAAATTGGCCGGATTGAGTTTTTCGACTTCTTCCTTGAGCTCCTTGCCCGCGCGGAACTTGACCACGGCGCGTTCCGGAATCACCACTTCGTTCTGCGGCTGATTCGGGTTGCGGCCCTTGCGGCTCTTGCGCACTTTGATTTCGAATACGCCGAAATTGCGCAATTCGATGGTCCGGCCGGCCACCAGCTCGGCGGCGATATAATCCAACGTCTTCTGAACCACCTGAGCCACATCATTCTGAATCAGATCGGTTTCCTTGGCGATTTTCACAACGAGATCACGCTTGGTCATTTTTTCACTCCTTCGGTAGGCTGTTTTATCCGCTGAACTTCATTACTTATGATGAATTCATCAAAAATCAGGACCATAATTTATCACGCTTTTCCCGTTCCGTCAAATATTAAGCGTTATTTTTCCATACTTTTTTCACCGTCTCGCGGCAACCCCCGGCCGGCGCCCGTCATCGCCGCCCCGGCCGCAGCCGGAAATATTTTCTCCGGTGCTTCCGCCCAATTCCGCGGCAACCCCAGCGCTTCCGTCATCCCCGACACCAGCGGTCCGACCGCCTCCAGATAGTGCCGGATCTGCTCGCGCGTTCCGGTCACGCTGACCGCCGCCGCGCTGCCGCCGTCAACCGTCGGCACGGTCAGCTCCCCGATGGCCATGAAGCCGTTGCTCTGAAATTCGGTCAGCGGACTGATGAACATTTCAGCCTCGCGCAACAGGGAAAGCCCCACTGTGCCGATGATCTCATTCAGCGCCCGCGGCCACAGACGACGCGCCACATGGTAGAAAAATGGATGCATCAGGGCGCACAACTCCAGAAATTCGCTGGCCGCGCCCAAGCCGTTGCGCGCCTGAATCATCCGTTGATTCATCTCGCATTGGAACTCGAGAAAACCGGCCAGCGGATCGAGCCGGTGATTTTTGGAAAACTCCAGCGGCCGGATCATCAGCAACCCCAGCTCCCGGTCGCCGTCGCCGCCCTTGCCCGGCCCCGCGTCGACCGGCAGCAGAATCTTGCGCCCGGCAAAAAAAGGGTGGCGCGTAAGCCCCCACATCACCAGACCGGCGACCGACGCCTTGCCGCCCATCTGCTCCTGATAGCGTGAATTCAGCCAGGCGCGCGCCGCCAGCAATTGCCGGAAATCGGCGAAAAATTGCGCCCGGAAAATACCGTCGCCGATATAGCGCACATCGGTATGCGAAAGCCCTCCGGCAGGCAGCGCCGGATAGCGGACCGGCCCCGCCGCACCCCAGTCGCGCTTGAGTTCGCACAAAAAATCGCGCATCGGCGCCCCGTCGACCGCCGCATGGTGGAACTGGCACCACAGATCAAGTTCCCGGAAATCCGCGGTGAACCGACCCACCGCACTCATCATGCCCCAGCCGGGATTGCGGAATTTGCGGAAATCCGGCATGGTTCCGCGCACCCGCGCCGCTTCGTTGTCGCCATTGCTTTCCGGCAGAACCTCGCAGAACAGAAACGTCGACCGCAGCACCCGCCGCGCCAGCCACAACCGGCGACGGCGGCCGAAGTAGTTGAATTTGGCCTCCCGGCGCGCCCATGCCTGCAACCGCCCGGCGATCGCCGGCGCCCGCCGGTCCTCGGGCAGCCGCCGCAAAGCATTGCCGATCGTCCGGATTTCCTCCAGCACCGCCGGCAGAAGCCTGGAATCGGGCAATTCGCAATTTTCCCCCCCGGCATCGAAATAAGGCTTGAGCTCCACCATCATACCGTCGGCATCGACCCGCGCCAGAACCAGGTCGCAGAAATGACCGCGGTGCCGGGAAAACGCCAGTCTGCCCGGCTCCACCGAATAGCGGATCACCCGGGTTCGCCGGAGATATTCTGACAACTTCTCCGCCAATCTGAGCTCCGCCGTCGCCAATTCAGCAGGCGCGGAGTCGCCCGGCGCGGCGAATTGCAGCCGGAAGGTCGCCAGAATGAACTTTGAGGATTCGCCGCGCAGGAAAATACCGGTAATCTTGCGCCAGCCGTTTTCCTTGGCCCGGGCGCCCAGCAGCCGCAGAAACTGCAGAAATTTCAGTACGCCGATCAACTCCAGCGAGCCGGCGTACCAGCGGTCGAACAATTTCCGGAGTTTGGGTATCCGATTCATTTTTTTCAAGCCCGCCTGAACGGATTCACGGCTCAACCATCAGAACATAGCGGAGATTGTCCATGAAAACATCGCTGTCCAGGATGCCCATATGCGCCCCCGGCAGATAGCAAACGCCATGCCAGAGGATCGGGGACTGCATCTGAAAGGACCAGCGGCCGCCATCCCGGAGATCGAACCGCGCACTGGTCGCGGTAACCTTGCCGTCACCCGCTTCCTGGCCGGACACATGAACCCTGCCGTCACCCGGATCAACCACCAGATGATGGTTGGTCAGCATCCCGTCGCCGGCAAAGAGGTAGAACCGGACACCGTAAGGCGGCGTCCCGGCCGGACGGCGCATCACCTCCTTGAAGCGCCGTCCCAGCGACAGACACTGCTCCAGATGGTTGTAAACCGCCCGTTCGCGAACCCCCGGAGACAGCTCCGGCATCAGCTCAGCCCAAAGTTCTCGGCTCTGATCCGAAAGCATGCCCCAGCGGTATTTTTTCCACAATTCGACATCGAAACAATCCACCGGAACCCCGGAACTCTTCCACAGAATCGAGCGCGTTCCAGGATCGGGCAGCATCTGGTAATAAGACGGAAACGTGCCAATGACACCCGCCGGATAGACCGGCGCCATCGGCAGCATCTGGAGACCGTTGAGCAGCTCCAGAAAGGTGTCGGCATAACCGGCGTTGGGAGTGCTCACGATCACCACCTTGCTCAGATTGCGCGCCCCGCTCCAGTTCAGCTGCGGCAGCGGATCGTTGGCCCGGCCCAGCGGCTGCGCGCCATACTCTGCGTAATAGCGCGCGACCAGACCGCCCATGCTGTGCCCGATCAGGTCGAAGCGAACATCGTAATCCTTGATCCCGTACAATTGCTCGTAACGCGACTTGAGGTACCGGCGACGAATGTCGATGAAATCCGAGAGCCGCGCGGCATTGGCGGCGATGTCCTGCCGCCAGTCGTAATAAAAAATGAACAGCGAATAGAAATGCTTGCCCTCCGGCAACACTTCGCCTTCCGGCACATAGCCGGATTCGCGCAGCAGTTGGACCAGCTGCTCATAATTGTCGAGGTAAAAGCGGAACCAGAAAAGTTCGATCACCGACCGGTCAAGCAACCCCGACGGCGCCACCGACCCGCCGACGGGATTGCTCGCATCGCCGCCCGGGCGCATCGGCAGCGCCAGCGTTTTGAAGCTGTTGCCGGTAAACATATCCCAGAATGAGAAACGTCCCCAGACCACCTTGCCGCCATCGCCGTAATCACGCAGCTGAGCTCCGAGCAATCCATGAATCAGCACGACCGGATTGCGTTCGATGCCTTCATATTCAAAAGAACGCCGAACCGATTCGCAGTAAAGCGCCTTGGGTGCGACCTGGGTGGATTGATACGAGCCGGATTCGGAAACCGCGCAGCCGGTCAACAGCGCCAATGGCAGTACAGCGGTCAAACATATCCGGGAAAATCTCATCTTGCCCTCCGTCGTCGGCACTCTGATTGTTATTCTTTTAAAATATCGCCTTAACCGGAGAATTACAAGTATTTCTCCTTGAAACTTGCGGTTTTGCGCGATAAATTACCTCCGTTCATCCCGGAGGATTTTTTCATGACGTTCAAGTTCGTTTCCGGCGCGCTGGTCGCCTATCGCGGAAAATGCGCCGCCATCACCGATATCGCCGGCGACAAAATCACCGTCCGCCTCGCCGGCGGCGAAACCCGCAGCGTCCGGTTCAAGGATGTCGAACTGCTCCACCCGGGACCGGTCCGCGCCGTGCCGCCGGAGCTTCCTCCGGCACCCGGTGAAACGCTACTTCAGGAAACCGTCGCACTCCTCGACGGCGAAGAAATGGCTTTTCCGGAATTCGTCGAGCTCCTCTGGGGCGATTTTTCTCCGGGTGCGGCTTGGGCCGGCTGCGAACTGCTGGCCGCGGATTGCTACTTCACCGGCACGACGGCGGACGGCGTCCGGGCCAACGCCCCGGAAAAGATTGCGGCGCGACTGGAAAAAGAGCGGCAGAAACTGGATCAGGCCAGGGCCCGGGAGGCGCTGATCGAACGCATCCGCACTGCCGCCGTGCTGCCGGAAGACCGCTCCAGCCTGCGCGAAATCGAAAATGTCGCCTGCGGCGAAAGCACCTCAAGCCGGCTGCTGCGCGATCTCGGCATCGAAGCATTGCCGGAAAAGGCGCAGAATCTGCTGCTCAAACTCGGCGTCTGGAATCTCTACGCCGACAATCCGTGGCCGCGCCGCTATGGCGTAAGCCTTGCCCCGGCCATGCCGCCGTGGCCGGCGGAACTGCCGGACGAACCGCGGCGCGACCTGACTCACCTGGAAGCCTTCGCCATTGACGACAGCGACAGCGAAGACCCCGACGATGCGCTCAGCATCGATGGCGACGGCGCGCTATGGGTCCACGTGGCCGATCCCGGCGCGGCGGCGACATGGGGCAGCGAACTCGAACAGGCGGCCTGCGCCGCGGGAGGGACGCTCTATCTGCCCGAACGCATCGTGCCGATGCTGCCGGAGGAAGCGACCGCCATGCTGGGTCTGGGGTTGAACGCCACCTCTCCGGCGTTGAGCTTTCAACTCCGCATCGGCGACGACGGCGCGGTGACGTTGCAGGATTTGACTTTGAGCCGGGTCCGGGTTGCCCGGCTTCATTATGAAGGCGCCGAAACCCTGCTTGATCAGGAAGGCCCGCTGAAACAAATTCACGGACTCACCGAGCGTTTCCGCTGTCGCCGCAAACAGAACGGCGCGGTGATGATCCAGCTGCCCGAAGTCAAAATCCGGACCGATGTCACAGCGCATGAGGTCCGGATCAAGCCGCTGGCCATGAACCGGGTCCGGGAAATGGTGGCCAATGCCATGCTGGCCGCGGGCGCGGCGGCGGCGCAACTGGCGGCGCAAGAAGGATTCGCGCTGCCGTTTGCCATTCAGCCGGAGCCGGAAATGAGTGCGCGGCCGGAAGATCTGTGCGGCATGTACGAACTGCGCAAAAGCTGCCAGACCAGTCTGTTGAGCACCGTCTCGGGACGCCACGCCGGCCTCGGTCTGGAGCCCTATGCGCGGGTTACCAGTCCCCTGCGCCGCTATGAAGACCTGCTCGCCCACCTCCAGCTTCGCCGCCACCTCAAAGGCGAAGCCCCGCTCGGGGCCGAGGAAATGGACGCCCGGCTGGCCGTCGCCGAACCCGCGGCCAATCTGAGGCGCAAACTGGAGCGCCAGTGCAACGAATACTGGACCATGGTCTACCTTGCCGCCCGCCCCGGCTGGCAGGGCGAAACCATCCCGGTGGCCCGGCAGGACGACCGGATCACCTGGCTGATTCCGGAGCTGGCCTATGAATTCAAAAACCGTTTCGGCGGCAAAACCGTACTGGGCGAAGCGGCGACGGCAGTCCTGACCGGAGTCGATCCGGCCACGCTCAGCATTCAATTCCGCATCGGCCGCTGACCGCGCGGAAAGCATATTCAGACAATCTCGTGCAGTCTGGCCTCGGACGCGGCCAGCCGGGCCAGTAATTTTTCCCGGACCTGCCGGGCGCGCCCGGCGAACTCCCGATCCTCCAGCAGCCGGCGGCTCTCCTGAAAGAGCTGTTCGAAATCGCAGTCGTCGGTGGTGCCGATGGTCGGCAGGCCGAACGGCGTAAGATAATTGGCAATTTTGCTGCCGCGCGCGATGCCGATGCCGGGCACCAGCCTGTTGAGGCCGAGGATCAGCAGGTGCAGCCGGCTGCTGATCAAAAGATCGCAGCCGCCCACGATATTCTGAATGTCCTCCGGCTCGAACTGCTCGACCATCACCGTGCGTTCGGCGAAGCTCAGACGTTCCCGGATGCCGGACATCAGCGCCCGGTCGGTTTTGGGATTCATCGGGATGAATATGATCCGCGTGTTGAGCTCGCGGTGAAACCGTTCCAGCAACGCGGCCATCCCCTCGGTCTGTCGCATCGCATTCTGGGCCGATACGCAAATGCCGATGGTCCGCTCTCCGTCCGCCCCCGGCTCCAGCAGCCGGCCCGGCGACGCCTGTTGGAGAATCGCCGAGTCGGCGCCGTAAAAGGCCGCCGGGAAATCGCCCGACCGGTGCAATTCGATCAAGCTGGACTGGTCGCGCACCACCACCAGATCGCAGCGCGAAACGCACTTCCGAAGCCGGGTGCGCATCCGATGCTCAAGCCACTCTTCCCAGCGCGCGGCGCCCCCCAGATGCTCGGCCAGACGCCGCCACCGGCCGCCCAACCGGAAAAATGCCGGATTGAGTTCATTGTTCATGCCGACCTGCCAGATGACGGTCTTCACCCGCGCCGCCTGCGCGATTTCCAGCATCGCGGCGCCCATCGCCGGATAGTCGGACAGCCCGGTCGCCCCCGCCCACACATACCAGTCAAATCCCCGCACCGCACGGCGGAACGCACTCAGCGGGACCGCCGGATCGAAACCGAAAAGCGGCAAAGTCCGCACCGGAAACTTGGCCGCCGTCGCGGCCGGAGCGCCGGTCGCCACCGCCAGTTCGGCCTCGGGAAAATTGCGCCGGAAAATACCGATCACGCAGTTCAGAATGGCCTCATCGCCGACGTTGTCGCAGCCGAAGGGCACACCGCCCAGCAGAATTCTCATGGTGCCGTCACCTCGCCTTGTTGCGTTTTTCCCATCCACTTCGCCGGCAGGCGCCACAGCCAGGCGCGCTCCTCCTGCCTGAGGCAGAGCAAATATCCCGCCGCCATAAACAGCCCGCCGCCGACCAGACACGCCGCGAGCAATTCCGGAAGATGCCACATCGCCGCCGGCCGGCGCGCACACCAGTACCAGAGTACAGCCGCCGCCGGCACTCCCGCCAGCAGCGATCCGCCGAGCACCTGCCACGCATAACGCCAGAATCCCAGCCCCACGAAACGCACCGTGACCGGGAACAGGATCAGAAACGCCACCGCCGCGTTCGGGATCAACATCCCGTAGACCACGCCCTCGGTCCCCCAGAGATTCACCAGGATCACGGAAAGCGCAAGGTCGACCACGCATTCCGCCAGCGCCACCACCGCCAGCAGCCGGTGATAACCGGTCATCAGCAGAATCTCTCGCGCACCGTCGCGGAAAATCGCCAGGATCGCAAAATGAATCAGCACCCAGAACGAAATCCGATTGACTTCCGGGTCTTCGAGATGCAGCCACACCTTCAGAATCGCCGGCGTCAGCGGCAACGCCACCGCCAAGGCGCCGACGCTCAAAAACGCCGCCGCCCGCTGGCTGTACATCATCAACCGCACCAACGCATCCCGGCGGTCCTGCTTGCGATAAAGCGCGGCCGCCGGGCCCAGCGTTTCCTGGAATTGCCCGGTTCCCAGCCGAATCATTTCCGGAATCCGGGTTCCCAGCTGATAGCTGGCCACCGCGTCCAGTCCGCGCATGGCGCCCAGAATCACCGGCGAAGCCTTGAACAGGATCAGCTTGGCCAGAGCCATCAAATAGATGTAGCCGCTGAACCCGGTGATTTCCCGCAATACCTGAACGCTGATCAAAGTCGGCCGCAACCGGACGCCGGGCAACAGCCGCCGGACCGCCACCGCCATGATCAGGTTGCTCAGAAGATTGTTGCAGGAGACGAATACCGCCGC
Source organism: Victivallaceae bacterium (assembly GCA_036677805.1). Lineage (GTDB taxonomy): Bacteria > Verrucomicrobiota > Lentisphaeria > Victivallales > Victivallaceae > SIG78. The sequence continues at coordinate 19,535 of JAVBVS010000014.1, forward strand.
CGCCAGCAGCGACCCGCCCCACCGGAAAATCAGCCAGAGCCCGAGCAATTCGAGCACCTGATTGCCCACAATCACCCAGTTGCGGTAATGCAGCCGCGACAGGCCCGCCAGAATCTCCGGAATGATCCCGGTCGGGAAAACCACCGCGCAGCCGAACCCGAACACCAGAAAGCTCCGGCGGTAATAATCCACATCGGCATCCGCCGGCAGCTTGGCCCAGTCCGGCAGCAGCCAGGCCCCCAGCACCGTCAGCAGCGCCACCAGCAATGCAATGCCGAGATAACTCGAAAACACCAGCTGGACCACCTGATTGAACCGCCGGATGCTGCCGCCGGCCGCCGCCTCGGCGGCATACTTCTGCACCGTTTTGCCGAACCCGAGTTCAAACAGCAGCATGTATCCGAACACCGACCACAGCAGCATCCAGAACCCGTAATACTCCTCGCCAAAATGAAAGAAGAGCAGCCGGGTCAGGAAGATCGTTTTAAGCAGCCGCACCGCCACTTTGACACAATTGGTCACCGTGCCGCTGAGCATCCGTCTGTGCAAGCTGCTGCCGTCCCCGCCCATTTATGCCCTGACTCCATGAATCCAGCGCTGCCAGGGCAGCAAACGGCAACGCAATCCGAGCTTGTGCGGAAATTTTTCCAGCATGACGCCGGTTTTTTCCGCAATCAAATCCCGGAGCATCTGGCGGTGCGGCGCGGCCAGCGCCAGAAAGCCTTCGCGCAAAGCCATCGGCTCCGGCCCGTGCTCGCGCCAGAAAGCGACCGCCTCGGCCACCGCCTCCGGCGTGTCGGCCACCTTGCGGACCGCGAATTCCGGCAGCATCAGGTCCCGGCCGCCAAGGCTGGCGGTATCGACCACCGGAATTCCGGCAAGCAGATACTCGGCGCTGACGAACATCGCCCCTTCCTCGGCGGACAACGCCAACCCGCAGTGCGCTCCGGCCATCGCCCGGGAAATCCGCCGCGAGGGGCACCGGCGCGACCAGTCGGCCTGCGGCAGCAGGCGCATGATTTCTTCGAAGTAAGGCTTTTCCCGCATGGAATAATCACCGATCAGGCGCAGCGATGCAATTTTGGCCGCCAGCGCGTGGCGCTTGAACGGCGTGATCCGGGCGACATAAATCGCGTCATGCCGCCTGGGCGCATCGGCCAGCGGATAACGCGCGGGATCGAGAAAGGCATTCTGATGACAGAAACAGGCTTCAACGCCGCGCTGACGCATCTGTTCGGCCTCGACCGGCGTATTGGTCAGGACCACGAAGTTCCACCATGGCGTTTCTTCCCGAACCGCATGAAGCGCCGCGGCGAAGGAATCGGCCAGCGCATCGGTTTCATGCTGCCAGCCGAACTGGAGGAACCACCAGGCGGGCTTCCGGGGCAATGCCCGCCGGAAAGCGCCGGCGGCCTTCAGCAGATCATTGTCGTAGGCGCACAATATCAGCGGCTCCCGGTTCAGTACATATCCGGGCAGCAGTTCCGGAAGCAGAATCGGAATATTCATGACCCCTCCGGACGCATCCCGGGCGACCGATCCGAAAAAAAATTAATCTTCGACCGCCGGCGGCTCATACAGATTGATAATAATATTGTTGGTTTCCAATACCCGCGAACCGGGATAAAACAATCCCGTGATCGGCAGAATCGTCACCGACCCCACCAAATCCATCACCCCCTGGGTACTGAAATTGCGGGGCACCACATAATTGAGCGTCTCCGGGGCGAGATCGTCGGCGCTCGGACTCGGCGCCACCGTCAGCAACAGCGGATGACGTTTCTCCACCGTCACGAAAACCGGCGTGCCCTCGTAGCGCACGCCATTGACGAAAACAATCGCATCGGCGGGAATGGTGTTGATCGCCACGGTCTCGGTCGTCCCGTTCAGAAACGAACAGCCGCCGCACAATCCCCCCGCCGCCAGCAGCGCGCCAGCCAGATGCCGCCATCCCATTTCAGATATCCTCCTCGAGCACATACCGCACATTGGTATCCCGGTCGTCGAGATCGATCTTCACATCGTGTTCGTAGAAGGTGTAGGCGCCGCCGCTCAGCAGCCCGAATCCCGGCAGCAGGGCGATCGTGCCCAGCGTATCGAGTACGCCGCAGGCGCTCAGCGTCCGCCGTACCACATAGTTGCGACGGAATCCGCGCGGCATGCCGTCCTTGTCGGCGACATAAGCTTCGATCAGGACATCATGCTTGCAGCTCATCGGCAGCACCACCGGAGTTCCGACGTACTTGATCCCGTTGATGATCACAATCGCCTCGCGGGGCTCGGTTTCGATCCGGATATTTTCCACCGCCGGCGCAAAAAAAGAACAGCCGCTCAAGACCGGCAGCAACAGCACGCCGAGCCATGCCGCCAAATGCCATTTTCGGAATCCCTTCATCTCCACCCCGGCCCCTGTGATCCGTCGCCATCGATAACTGCATTGCTATACTCTAGACGTGCCCGCCGCACTTTGCAACCGCGCCGCCGCCAAAAAAGCGAAAAATAAAAAAAAGACGGCACATGCTGCTGAGCGTAAAACCGGCAGAAGGGGGACTGCCTCCGTTTCAACAACACCAATGCAACATGTGCCGAAAATCATCCGGGCGGCATTGCCGTCGCCGCCCGGCGCGGATCACTCCATATCATTCCTCCGGCGGCGGCGCCTCGGCCGGACCGGCCGGTCCTTCAAGCCGTTCGGACTGTTCTTCCGGATTCTGCCGGTTGCGCACTCCTTCGCGGCGGCGCTGATAAGGCGGCGGCAGCCGGAGCAGCCGGTCCAATTCCTTTTCCGCCAATCCGGCGGCATTCTTTTCCCGCTGCGCAATATCCTTGCGGAGCTGATCGAGCTCGACTTCAGCCGCGGCGAGCTTGTGTTTCTGCTCCGCCAGCGACTGCTGGAGATCGGCTTCAATGCGCTTGAGCAATTCCGCCTTCAACGCTCCGCGTTCGGCTTCGGGCATAATCTTGTAAGCCTGCATCAGAACCATGATCTCGAAACGGCGCTTGCGCTCCGCGTCGCGTTCCTGCCGTTCTTCGGGCGAAACCTCCTGACCCCATACTTTTCCGGCCACGACCATCCGGGGCTTTTCCCGGAGCACCGGAACCGGCTCGTCGGCGCCTTCCGCCCGCACCGCCGTACCGGCCAGCCCGGACCACATCAGGCATCCGGCCATCACCCATCCGTTCATTCTCATGTTCACAACTCCTCCGCCACCGGGTTGAACGCTTCGATGTTCCAGTCGCCGGCGCCGCGCGCCGCCGCCAACGAATTTTTCAATGCGGTTTCACCGTCCGAAACCGAATCCCAGGTCATGCTCAACTGGTAATCGCTATTTTCCAGCTGAACGCTTTCGACCAATCCTCCGATATAAGCGCGTTCGTCGACCGGCAGCGGACGTCCCGGCCATGCCAGAACCGCGCTGACCATCAGCGCCGCCGCCGCCGCCAGACTCAACGGCCAGGCCACCCGGGCCATCAGCCGCCGGCGACGGATGGCGCCGCGGATATCCGCCAAATTCGGAATCCGTTCCGGAATCACCGGAGCACAGGTCATGATCCGGGCCGTGAATTCCGCAAATTTCCGGCACTCCGCACATTCGCGGAGGTGCGCCGTCAGATCCGGATGGTCGCGAAGCGTACCTGCACTCGCCGCCATTTGACACCGTTCGCAAATTTCTCCGCCGGTCATGGTTCCCACTCCGCTTTCCTTACGTTCAATCGACGACCAGTCGCCGTTGAAGATATTTCATCACATTATGCATCCGGCCCAGCGCCGTATTCAGCGGACACTGCTGCATTTCGGCGATTTCCTTGAAACTCACGCCATTCTGCCGGAGGTGAAACACCTCGCGCTGTTCCGCCGGCAGCTCCGCCAGCAGCAGCTCCAGCCGGATTTCGAGGTCCTTGCCGGCCAGCACCTTTCCGGGCTCCGGCTCCGCACCGGGACAATCGGGCAATTCGCCGTCGACGGTATGCATCCCCAGTTTGTTCCGGCTTTTCAGCCGCCGGAAGTGCTCCAGCGACAGATTGTGCGCGATTCGAAACATCCACGCGCCGAACTTGCCGCTCTCCCGGTATTCGGGCAGTTTGCGGATGATCTTGATCCACAGCTCCTGAAAGAGGTCGTCCGCACTCATGGTGTCACGGTTCAACATCCGGTTGAAGTAGGCGTACAGCGGTTTGCGATAACGCTCGAACAAAGCCTCCAGAGCCCGCTCGTCGCCGGCGCCGGCCCATGCCGCCAGAACCGCGTCATCCGCCGCCTCGTACCCATGACCTGTCATTCCGAATCCCGGGTTTTTCATTGCTTCACCCATTGTAACGGTTCGGCAGCGCAATTTATTGTCACAACGATTTTTCGGCGGCAGAACCCCGCCGGTGGAATCATGCCGCAGGCGGAAGCCGGAACCGGATCACCGGCGCCGGCGGGCGGATGCGTACGATTTTCCGGATCGGGCGCGGAGTGCGCCGTCCGGTTATTCGGCTTTGACGTAATAGGTCGGCAACGGCGGGAAGCCGTTGAAGTGGACCGCGCAATAGCTCGACGTATAAGCGCCGGTGGTCAGCCAGTAGACCCGGTCGCCGATATCGATATGGCGCGGCAGCGGATTGCGGAACTGCTCGTACATGATATCCTGGCTGTCGCAGGTGGGGCCGGCGATGATGAAATCGTTGATCGGGCGGCCCGCGCTTTCACAATAAAGCGGGTATTTGATCGCCTCGTCCCAGGTTTCGATCAGGCCGTTGAATTTGCCGGTGTCGAGATAGACCCAGCTGTCGACCGCGGCGTTGGATTTCTTGGAAATCAGCACCACCTCGGTCACCAGTATGCCGGCGCCGGCCACCAGCGAGCGGCCGGGCTCGAGAATGATTTCGGGCAGGTCTTCGATCGGGCCGAAGTCCTCGGAAAGATAACGGTTGATTTCTTCCGCGTAAACATCCATATTCTGAGTGCGCGAAATATAAGAGGCCGGGAAACCACCGCCCATATTGATGAGTTTGAGCTCGATTTTTTCCTCGGCCAGATAATCGGAAATATACCGCACCTTGCTGATGGCGGCGTCCCAGCTGCCGATGTCGCGTTGCTGGCTGCCGACGTGGAAGCTGATTCCCCAGGGATCGAGCCGCAGCTTTTTGGCCAGCAGAATCAGGTCGATCGCCATGTCGGGATGACAGCCGAATTTGCGCGACAACGGCCAGTCGGCGGTATCGCTGCCTTCGGTCAGAATACGCACGAAAACCCGCGATCCGGGCGCATTGACCGCCAGGTTGCGGATATCGGCTTCGCTGTCGGATGCGAAGAGACGGACGCCTTTCTTATAGGCATAGGCGATATCCTTGGCCTTCTTGATGGTGTTGCCGAAGCTGACCCGGGCCGGGTCGACGCCGATGGCGAGCAGCAGATCAAGTTCGTAGATACTGGCGACATCGAAACAGCTGCCGAGATCCCGGAGCAATTCCAGAACCGGTTTGCCGGGGTTGGCCTTTACGGCATAATAAATCTTCGCGAACGGAAACCATTCCTGCAGATTTTGATAATTCTTGCGGACGACCTCCAGATCCACCAGCAGGAAGGGCGATTCGTGCTGTTCGGCGGCGGCCATCAGACGTTCCCATTCAGACTCTTCGTAGTAGTCGAGCGGATCGATTCTCATCGGGAATTTCCCTTCAACATGAAAAAATTGTACCTCAAATTCAAGCGCCGGAATCACTTCCGGTTGACAACTTTTTCTGCCGCGCCACAAAATTCCGGCAGGTCCATAAAAATGCCGCATTTTTTCGGAAATGCAAATGCAAAAGGGGCAAATCGCCAAAAAAAATCGAATATTTCCGGCAGTGCCCGGATATGGAAGCAGTTTTTTTGCAATCCGGCGGCGACGATGCTATATTATCCAATCGCTCAAGATTATGCCGACGAGGAAAAACAGGAGAATCCGCATTCGGATCATGCAGAATAAACTTCGGGACATTTGCTCGCATTTCCATATTTACGGAGATTTTGTAGTTGCGGTTCCCTTCGGCACCGGCCATATCAACGACACTTACCAGGTTACATTCGATCAGGGCGGAACTCTGCTGCATTATTCGCTCCAGCGGATCAATACCAACGTCTTCCGTCAGCCGGTCGAGGTCATGGAGAATTTTCATCGCGTAACCACTCATATCCTGAACAAAATCCGCTCCGAAGACACCCTGAGCGCCCGATCCAAGCGCCGGACGCTGCGGCTGGTTTTCACCCGTGATTCCATGCCCTATTTCCGGGATGCCGACGGCGAATACTGGCGCTGCTATGTGTTCGTTGAAAACTGCCACTCCTACGACGTGCTCGAAGACACCACCCAGGCGTTCAAGGCGGCGCAGGCCTTCGGCCAGTTCCAGCTCGACCTGGCCGATCTGCCGGGACGGCTCAACGAAACCATCCCTTACTTCCATCATGCGCCGCGTCGGCTTGACGCGCTGAGGCGGGCGATTGCCGTCGACCGCGCGGGCCGGGCCAAACACGTCGCCCGGGAAATCGATTTCGTGCTGTCGCGCGAAAAGGACCTCGAAATTCTGATCAGACTCCAGCAGTCCGGCGAGATTGTCGAGCGCACCACCCACAACGATACCAAGCTCAACAATGTCCTGATCGACGATTTCACCGGCGACGGCATCTGTGTGGTCGACCTCGATACCGTGATGCCGGGGCTGCCCCACTACGATTTCGGCGACATGGTGCGCACCGGCACCTCACCGGCGCCGGAAGACGAAACCAAGCTGGAAAAGGTCCATATGCGTTTCGAGATGTTTGAAGCGCTGCTGCGCGGATACCTCAGCAAGGCCGGCGGCTTCCTGAACGCCACCGAGAAAGAGCTGCTGCCCTTCAGCGGCAAGTTGATTACCCTGGTGATCGGCACCCGGTTTCTGACCGATTATCTCGACGGCGACCAGTATTTTAAAATCGGCCGGGTACACCACAATCTGGACCGTGCCCGGAGCCAGTTCAAACTGGTCGAATCGATCGAAAGTCAGATGGACGCGATGCTGAAACTGCTGCGCGACATCGACAAAAAATGAGCATTGCGGCAATATGGGCGGTCTGACAGGAATAACCATGATGATAACGGAAGCGCCGCGGAAGCCCGGCGCAGGGAGCGGAAAATGCGAATTTTAATCACCGGCGGCGCCGGTTTCATCGGCAGCCACATTGCGGAACTGTTCCAGGGCCGGGCCGAGGTCCGGGTGCTCGACAATCTGCGTTCGGGCTATATCCGGAATCTCAGCGAACTCAAGGTTGAATTCATCCGCGGCGATGTGCGCGACCGGGTCACGGTGGCCCGGGCGGTCGAAGGGGTCGATTACGTCTTTCATCTGGCGGCCATGATCAGCGTGCCCGAATCGATGAACAAACCGATCGAATGCGTCGATATCAACGTCAACGGCACCCTGACCGTGCTCGAAGAGGCGGCGAAAGCCGGAGTCAAAAAGCTCTGCTTCAGTTCCAGCGCCGCGATTTACGGCGACAATCCGGAGATGCCCAAGCACGAAGGCATGCTGCCCGAGCCCAAAAGCCCCTATGCCATCACCAAGCTCGACGGCGAATACTACTGCAACATGTTCCGGGCCGAAGGCAGACTCAACACCGTGAGCCTGCGTTACTTCAACGTCTTCGGACCGCGCCAGGATCCGGGCAGCGCCTATGCGGCGGCGGTGCCGATTTTCGCCCACCGGGCAATTCACGGCGAAAAAATGATCATTTACGGCGACGGCGAACAGAGCCGCGATTTCGTTTGCGTCCGCGACGTGGCGCGGGCCAATGCCTTCATGGCCCAGAACGACCTCGGCGGCGTGTACAATGTCGCCTGCGGACACTCGCTCTCCATCAATGAACTGGTCAACAAAATCCGGTTTCTGACCGACTCTCAGTCGGAGGTCGAGCATCAGCCGGAACGTCCGGGAGACATCAGGCATTCGCTGGCCGCGGTGGAAAAACTGGCCGCAACCGGCTTCAAGCCGCAGTGCGGATTCAGCGGCGCGCTGGCGGAGACGATCAATTTTTACAAATAACGATTGCGGCCGGCAACCGGCGGGATGCCCGTAATTTCAAGGTGTCAATTATGGCGGATGACGAAAAATCATTCTCGGATCAGATGTCCGATGAAGCATCGCTCCCCGCGCTGCAACAGGGATCGGACCATTTTGAAGGCGAGATATCCTATGCGCTGCAAAGCTACCTCCGGCAGCTCGGACGGATTCCGCGGTTGACGCCCGAAGAGCAGGACGGGCTCAGCCAGGCCATCGTGGCAGCCGAGGACCGCTGGCGCAAAACGCTCTACAGTTTCGGCATGACGGCTTCATGGCACCTCGATTTTCTCTCCGGCAAGGATGTCACGCAATTGCGCGACTGCATCATGCCTTCCTGCCTGCCCGACGGCATCAATATGCAGGAGCTGCTGCAATGGCGCAACGCGCTGCAGGGCCGGGAAGCCACCCTGCACTGCGCCTTCGAAAACGGCGCGTCCGGACGCATCGCCGAAACGCGGGAAGCGCTGATCGCCCATCTGATGCGCTACAAACTTTTCAGCGACATTCTGATGGAGTGCCATGACAAATTGTCGATGAAATTCCCGACCGGCGGCGAAGGCGTATTCAATGCCCTGGCCGAACAGTCGAGCTACACGCTCGAAGAGTTTCGGGCGGCGCTGAAACGGGCCGATGAAGCCCGGACCGAACTGCTCGATCTGCGCCAGAAGATGGTTGAAGGCAATCTCCGGCTGGTGGTGCGGATCGTGAACCAGTACAGCTACCGCCAGCTTTCGGTCGGCGATCTGGTGCAGGAAGGCAACCTCGGCCTGATGCGTTCGCTGGAAAAATTCGATTTCAATCTGGGCCACAAATTCAGCACCTATGCCAGCTGGTGGATCCGCCAGAGCATCGGCCGCGCCATGGCCGAACAGTTCCGGATCATCCGGATTCCGGCTCATATGGTGGCAACCATCGCCGCGATCAACCGGGCGGAACAGCGCTTCATTCTGGAACACGACCGGCTGCCCGAGGTCGAGGAGATCGCGGCCATGCTGGAGATGCCGACGCCGCGGGTAAGCGCCATCCGCAAAATGGCGCGCCAGACGATTTCGCTGCAATCGCCGCTCTCGGTGGACGATTCGGGTTCGAGTCTCGAAGACGTGCTCCCGGACGATCAGGCGCACGACCCGGCCAAAGAAGTTTCGCAGGAGACCACCTTCCGCCATCTCCAGCGGCTGCTGGACGAACTGAGCGAACGGGAACGCGAAATTCTGGTGATGCGGTTCGGCCTGATGGGTCAGAAGGTGCGGACGCTTCAGGAGATCAGCGAACACTTCAACATCAGCCGCGAGCGGGTGCGCCAACTCGAGCTTCAGACGCTGAACAAACTCAGAACGCCGGAAAATCGCCGGATGTTCGGCGCCGATTACATTTAAGGAACCGCGTCATGGTAGGCATTGAAATTTCCGGTCTGTCCAAATCGTATACCCCCGGGAAACCGGTGCTCATGCCGCTCGATCTGACCATCCGCTCCGGCGAACTCTTTTTTCTGCTGGGCCCTTCCGGCTGCGGCAAATCGACGCTGCTCCGGCTGCTGGCCGGATTGGTCAGTCCGGATTCCGGCCAGATCCGTTTCGACGGCCGCGACGTGACCATGCTCTCGCCCGAAAAGCGGCAGGCGCCGATGGTGTTTCAGAACTACGCGCTGTGGCCGCATCTGAGCGTACTGGACAACGTCGCCTTTGGCTTGCGCGCACAGGGGTTGGGCCGTACCGACGCCCGCGCCGGGGCGCTGGAGGCGTTGCGCGCGGTGCGGATGGTGGAGTACGCCGACCGCAAAGTGCCGTCGCTTTCCGGCGGTCAGCAGCAGCGGGTGGCGCTGGCGCGGGCGCTGGCGGTAGCTCCCGGGCTGATTCTGCTGGACGAACCGTTGAGCAACCTCGACGCGCAGTTGCGCGATCTGATGCGGCTGGAGCTGCGGGACATCTGCCGCGCCCGGCGGCTGACCGCCGTTTACGTCACTCACGACCGCCGCGAAGCGCTGAGCATGGCCGACCGAATCGCGGTCTTGAACGAAGGGCGCATCGAACAGCTCGGAACGCCGCTTGAGCTCTACCGGCAGCCGGCCAACCGCTTTGTGGCGGCATTTCTCGGCGAAGCCAATTTTCTTGCCGGACAGGTCGCGGCGCCGGGCCGGGTGGATACCGAAATCGGGGAATTCCGGCTCGATACCGGAAGCCGGGCGGCGGGCGCCGCGGTGGAATTGATGCTCCGTCCCGAATTGATCGAATTCGTCACGGCGGCCGACGCCGACCGTTGCGCCTGCGTCTGGCGGGGCCGCCTGACCAGTGAAAGCTACCTCGGCGAATTCGCCGGACGCCAGTTCGAGTGCGGCGCTTCCCGATTCCGGATGACCGTCAACGAAAGCGCTCCGGAAGTGCGCCGGCAGGGCGAAACCTACGAGCTCGGCATCCGCGGCGGCCGCGTCGTGTTGTGGTAACCCGAAAGCCGACGGAGGGCATCGATCATGTGGAAACGGGTTGCATTCGCCTTGCTGCCGCTGCTTATTCTGCTCCTGCTGCCGGCGGTATTGCAAGAGCAGCCGCCGGTGCCGGAGTTACGCGGCGACACCGAATCGCTGGTGATTCTGACCCCCCACGCCGAATCGATCAAAAGTGAATTCGAACGCGCGTTCCAGCGTTATTACCGGGAACGCCACGGCAAAAACATCCGGATCGACTGGCGCAGTCCCGGCGGCACCGCCGATATCGTGCGCCATATCAACGACCGTTATGAAGCCGCGTTCCGCCACGAATACGAGGCCCGGGGCGGAGAGTGGAACGCCGCCGTGACCGGAGCTTTCCGCGACCCCAAGATACGTCCCGACCCCAATGGCGACGAAAATGCCCGGGCGCGGGCCATGTTTTTGAATTCCAACGTTTCCATCGGCGTCGATCTTCTGTTCGGCGGCGGCACCTACGACCATGCCAGCCAGACGCGCAAAGGCTACGCCGTCGATGCCGGAATCCGGCGGCTTCATCCGGAGTGGTTCCGTCCGGAAATCATTCCGCCAAGCTGGAGCGGCGAAACCCTTTACGATGCGGATGGGGGTTATTACGGCGTCTGCCTCGCCACCTTCGGCATCTGCTGCAATCCCGACCGGATGAAGGCGCTCGGCCCCCTGCCGCGCACCTGGCGCGATCTCGGCGACGAACGTTTTTTCAACCAGCTGGTGGTAGCCGATCCGACCAAATCCGGTTCCATCAACAAATGTTTTGAAGTCATCATCCAGCAATGCATGGCCGAAGCCAGGGCGGTCGACCCCGAAAACGGGCTGGCGGCGGGCTGGCGCGACGGGTTCAACCTGATCAGGCGCCTGGTCGCGAACTCCCGCGCCATCACCGAAAGCGCGGGCAAAGTCACCCGGGAAGTGGCCGGCGGCAACGCGGCGGCGGGCATGGCGATTGACTTCTACGCCCTGAGCGAAGCGCAGTACGCCGACTTCCAGACCGCCGGACAGGCGGAGCGGATCGTTTATATCGCCCCGGAGGGCGGCAGTTCGGTTTCGGCCGATCCGGTGCAGATGCTTCGCGGCGCGCCGAATCCGGGCGCGGCGCGGGAATTCATCGAATTCCTGCTCTCGGAGGCGGGCCAGCAACTCTGGGAATACCGGGCGGGCACCCCCGGGGGGCCGGAAAAATACACCTTGCGGCGGCCTCCGGTGCGGCGCGACCTCTACAATGAAAAACACCGGCCGTTTCTGGCCGACCAAGAGTACAATCCATATCTGGCGACCGGCGATTTCATCTATCAGGCGGCTTGGACCGGGCCGTATTTCAATTTGATCCGGGTCCTGATCCGGACCACCATGCTCGACGCGGCGGATGAATTAAAGGCGGCCTGGAGCGCCATCCTGTCGGCCGGCGGACCCGACGCGGTGCCGGAGGCGACGGCGGAATTCGACCGCGAAATCGTCTCCTATGCCGAGGCCAAAGCCGCCGCCGCCCGACTCAGTCCGTCGCCGGACCATCCGATGGAGTCGGTGCTTGCGCTCCGGCGCGAGTGGACCGCCCGGGCGATCGTGCAGTATCGCCGCACCGCAGAACTGGCCCGCGAGGGGCGTTGAGGACAAGGCCATGAACCCAAAGGCAACATTGCAATGAATGTCAAACTCTGGCGCGGCGGCGTCGCCATTCTGCTGGCCGCTTTTTTCGGTGTCTTTCTGTTTCTGCCGGTCTATACGGTGGTGGCCGAAGGCTGCGACTGGCGGATTTTTCTCGAAATCTGGCACAATCCGGTTTATCGCGGCGGTTTGCTCAATTCGCTGAATCTGGCGCTGGTCACCACGACGCTGGTCTTCGTGATCGCATTGCCGCTGGCGGTCCTCTCCGACCGCTACGATTTTCCCGGCAAGACGCTTTGGAACGCAATGATCCTGGCGCCGATGGTGCTGCCGCCCTTCGTCGGCGCCCTCGGTTTCCAGCAGGTGTTCGGTTATTACGGCGTACTCAACGCAGTGCTGCGCCACTGCGGCATGGGTCCGGTCGATTTTCTCGGCGGCAACGGCAAATTCTTCGCGGTCGCGCTGATTGAGGCGCTCCATCTCTATCCGATTCTCTATTTGAATCTGGCGGCGGCGCTGGCCAACATCGATCCGGCGCTGGATGAAGCCGCGCGCAACCTCGGCGCCCATCGCTGGAACCGCTTCCGCACCATCACGCTGCCGCTGATCCGGCCGGGAATTCTGGCCGGCGGCAGCCTGGTGCTGATCTGGAGTTTTACCGAACTCGGCACACCGTTGATGTTCGGCTTCACCCGGGTTGCGCCGGTTCAGATTTTCGACGGTCTGAGCGAACTCGAAAGCAATCCTCTGCCCTATGCGCTGGTATTGGTGCTGATGACGGTTTCGGCGCTGCTCTATCTGCTCGGCCGCAGCCTGACCGGCGGCGGCGGCGCCGGCGCCTCCGGCGTCAAAGGCGCGGCCGGAAGCGTGGTCCGAACGCTTCCCGGCTGGCGCAAATTTCTGCCCGGCGCGATATTCGCCGGCGTGACCTTGCTGGCGATCCTGCCGCATCTGGCGCTGCTGCTGCTCGCCTTCAGCCGCGATTACTACGATACGATCGTGCCGTGGAGCTGGACGCTGGAGCACTTCCGGGCGGCGCTCGGCGACAAGCTGGTGGTGCCGAGCATCTTCAACAGTCTGCGCTATTCGCTGGCCGCGACCATGATCGCGTTGCTGGCGGGTACCGCCTGCGCCGTGCTGGTGGTGCGCTGGAAGCCGCGGGGAGCGATTTTCTTCGACCTCCTGAGCATGCTGCCGCTGGCCATTCCAGGCATTGTAATGGCATTCGGATTTCTCGGCATGACGGTCAAGTTCGCCTGGGCGGGCAGGATTTTCGATCCGGTGAATTCGCCGTTGCTGCTGCTGGCGGGAGCCTACGCCATCCGACGGCTGCCCTATGTGATGCGTTCGGTCGCCTCCGGCCTGGAACAGACGCCGGCGGTGCTGGAAGAGGCCGGATTGAATGTCGGCGCCACCCGGTCGCGGGTTTTTGCCCGGATTCTGGCGCCGCTGGTCGCGGCCAATCTCCTGATCGGCGGACTGTTCGCCTTCAGTTTCTCGATGCTGGAAGTTTCGGATTCGCTGATTCTGGTTCAGAAAAGCGCATTTTATCCGATCACCAAAGCGATTTACGAATTGTCCCAGATTCTGGGTTCGGGACCGGCCACCGCCAGCGCATTCGGCGTCTGGACCATGGCCTTCATGGCCGCGACCCTGGGTGCGGCCAGCGTGATCCTGGGCAAAAAACTGGGCGCGCTTTTCCGTTTCTGAAGCGCCGCAATCACAGCAGCATGCCGGGCAGCGAAATCCCTTTGACCTTCTTGAACGTCGACACCGCATGGGTGTCGGTCATGCCGGTGACATAGTCCAGAATCCGCAGCAGGCGTTCATAAGCGCCGGACTGCCACCCGGCATCTTCGTGAGCGAAACATTCCCGCGGCAGCAGATAAAGCATCTTGCGGCTGCGGGGCTCCGGCGCGACGCCGCGCGCCGTCGCATCGACATACTCCGTCACCGCCGACATGAAGGCATCGAGCAATCCCGAAGTCAATTCATACCCGGCGATCCCGATTTCAGTCGCACGGCGGTAGGTATAGATGCGCTCGATGCTGATGTCGTAGATTTCCGCCAATATCCGGGCGGCAGGAATGAGCTCGATCAGCGGCTGATCGAGTTCGCCGGAAAGCATCTTATCCTCCTGCGCCAGAAAGGCCGACGCCAGCTGCCGCACCAATCCCCCCAGCGCCCGCGCCCGCAGCAGCTCGACTTTGCGCCGCCGATCCGGAATTTCCTTCAGCCGCGCCGCGGTTTCGCCGCCGTCATTGATAATCCGGAGCATCAGCGTTTCCAGCTCGCCGTACTCCACCAGCTTCAGCAGGTGGCCGTCCTCGAAATCGACGATGCGATAGGTCACATCATCCGCCGCTTCGACCAGAAAGGCCAGCGGATGACGGCACCAGCCGTCGCCGGTAGCGTTGACCGGCAACAGCCCCAGCGTCGTCGCAACCTCGGCAAAGAGCGCTTTTTCGCGCTGGAAAAAATTGAATTTGCGCCCCATCACTCCGCGCGGCCGTTCCGCGGCGACGGCCGACACCGGATACTTGGCGATTGCGCCCAGCGTAGCGCAGGTCAGCTGCATTCCGCCGGGATTTTCGGGCATTTCCAGCCGGGTCAGCACCCGAAAACCCTGGGCGTTGCCCTCATAGCGTTCGATGTCGGCGATTTCCGGCGCGCTCATCATGGTCTTGAGCCGGGCGGCGACCGGAGAGTGATTGAACCAGTAACGGATGGACTCCTCGCCGGAATGCCCCAGCGGCGGATTGCCGATGTCGTGCGCCAGCGACGCCGCGGCGACGATTTCACCGATATGATTGGGGCGGATTTCGGGATAATTCAGCTTTTTGCAGATGCCGACGCCGGCGATCGCGCCAAGCGAACGGCCGATCGAAGCGGTTTCGATGCTGTGGGTCAGCCGCGTCCGGAGATAGTCATCATCGGCCAGCGGAAAAACCTGCGCCTTGTCCTGCAGCGAACGGAACGCCGAAGAAAAGACGATCCGGTCGAAATCCTGCTGGAACGGCGACCGTCCCTGCTGCACCGCATCCGAACGCGCACAACCGAGGCGCCGCGCCGACAATAATTTTTTCCACTGCATGACCGCCATCGTTCCATTCCCCGTTCGCGAAATCATGAAAAAAGGCGTCCGAATCGCTCCGAACGCCTTGGAATCCAACGTTTTTCCGTCAGACCGGACGAATGCTTACAGTTCTTCGCCGATTTCCCAGCGCAGGAAACGCTTGACCGTGAGGTTCGGCTTGAGCTTGGACAACGAGGTTTTGTCGTCCTTGATCCAGGGCTGAGCCACCAGGCAGACTTCGGTGAACCACTTGTTGATCTTGCCGACGACGATCTTTTCGATCATGTTGGCAGGCTTGCCGGCCAGCTGGGCCGCGGCGATTTCCTTTTCGTGAGCAATGGTTTCGGCCGAAATCGCGCTGCTGTCGATATACGCCGGATTGAACGCGGCGATATGCATGCAGATGTCCTTCAGAAACTCTTCGTCGCTTTCGCCGGCGACTTCGACCATCACCCCGATGCGGCCCATCATGTGGATGTAGGTCGCGATCTTATCGTTGGAGATCCAACGCGCGGCGCGGCGAATCTGCATGTTTTCGCCAATGGTGGCGACCATCGCGACCAGACCGTCTTTTTCCGCGTCCTGAACCTTTTCCGAAACGCAGCCGTCGCCGGCGACTTCAATCGTCCGGGTCAGCACGCCGTCGAGATAGGTGTTGAACTTTTCGTTCTTGGCGACGAAGTCGGTTTCGCACAGCACTTCGATCATTGCGGCCTTGTTGCCGGAAACCAGACAGGCGATTTTGCCTTCCTTGGTCGCGCGGCCGGATTTCTTCTCCGCCTTGGCGATCCCGGCTTTGCGCAGGAAGTCGACGGCCTTTTCCATATCGCCGCCGGCTTCGGTCAGTGCACGTTTGCAATCCATCATCCCGGCTCCGGTCACATCGCGGAGCTTTTTCACCACATCGGCAGTAATCATTTGATCTGTCTCCCAGTCTCGCAATCGTTCAAACTACTCGGCGTCGCCCTTGGCGGCCACGTCTTCAGCCTTGGGGGCTTCGACCGGGGCGTCGGCCTTGGGACCCTTGCGCGGAGGACGCTTCCGATCATCGGCGGCGCCTTCCCTGCGGGGACGGGGGCGGCGGGCTTTCTGCGCGCCGTCTTCCTCATCGGTGGCGGATTCCGCCGCAATCTTATCGGCCGCGCCCTTGGCGGCGGCGGCTTCGAGCACCTGCTTGTTGTAGACTTCCTTGGCGGTCAGGATCGCATCGCGAAGCACGTCGGTGATGATCTGAAGCGACTTCACCGCGTCATCGTTGGCGACCACCGGGTAATCGATCAGGTCGGGGTCGGCATTGGTGTCGACGATGGCGACGATCGGAATATTGAGCTTGGCGGCTTCGCGCACAGCGATGTCGTCGTGGCAGACGTCGATCACCACCAGCGCGGCGGGCAGGCGCTTCATTTCGGCGATCCCGTCGAGATTGCGGTGCAGCTTTTCATTGTCGCGGGTGAGCATGGAAAGCTCTCTTTTCTTGAGCTTCTGCAATTCGCCGGATTCGACCATCTTGTCGATTTCGTACATCTTGGCGATGCTCTTGCGGATGGTCACGTTATTGGTCAGCGTGCCGCCCATCCAGCGTTCGGCGACATAAAACATCCCGGTCTGGGACGCGAGGTCGCGGATGATTTCCTGAGCCTGACGCTTGGTGCCGACGAAGAGCAGATCGCCGCCCTTGGCCACCACGTTCGACAGGAAGTTGCAGGCATTGGCGATCTGCCGCATGGTTTTGGTCAAATCGATGATAGAAATGCCATTCTTCGCGCCATAGACATAATCCTTCATCTTGGGGTTCCAGCGCCGGGTCTGATGCCCAAAGTGACAGCCGGCTTCCATCAGGTCGTTGATCGTAATCTTCGCCATTGTTCCGTTTCCTTCGCGTTTGCGGCGTCTTGGCTCCGCATCCGGCCGCGTTTTCGCGGTCCTTGTGCTGCGGCAGGCGCCCCGGGTTTGGGTGTAAAACTCATTCCGGCATCAATAACCGGAACCATACTATACACCGTCGCCCCCCGCCCGGCAACTTTTTTTCGCATTTTTCCACAAAAAAAGTGGAATTTTCACGGTTTTCATATTATTGTATACAGTATACATAAAACACGAACGAGGTTGATGCCATGGCCCTGCAAAAAATTTCCCTGGTCGAGCAGGCCCGCACCGAGCTGCTGCGCCGGATCGTAACCGGCCTGTTGCCCGCCGGCACTCGTCTGACTGAAGAAAGTCTGTGCGCCGAATTCGCCATCAGCCGCACCCCGGTGCGCGACGCGCTGTCGCGGCTCGAAACGGACGGATTGATCGAACGGTTGCCCACGCGCGGTTATCAGGTCTGTCTGCTTGACCTGGCGGCGATCGACGAATTGCTCGTCTGCCGGATGAAGATCGAACTCATGATTCTGCGCGAAAATTACGCCGGTCTCGCCATCGCCGGACTGCGGGAGTTGCGCGCGGAACTGGCCGCCGCCGATCCCGACGCGGCCGATGCGCTGGAAACCGCGCGCACCGTCGACGACCGGCTCCACCGTTTGGTCGGTGATGCCGCCGACAACCGCTTCCTGCGGGAATTCCACGCCCGACTGCTGTGCCGTCGACTGCCCTACCGCGATTTCCGCAATTCCCCCGGCGCACTGTCCCCGGCGGAACTGCGGCGGGAACGGCTGGCGTTGCTCGATGCATTGCTTTCCGGCGATTCGGAGCGGGCTTGCCGGGCGTTGGCGGAGCACCTCGAAGCCGGCCGCCGCGATGTGCTGGCCGCAATGCGGCAAATTCCTCAATAAACGACCCGAACCATAAAAATAAGAAAGACGACGGTCGGTTCATGTTCAAAAAACTGTTTCTTCCGGTCGGCATGTGCCTGACCGTGATGCTGGCGATTGCGACTCCGACTCCGGGATTGTGGCTCAAGGATGCGATCGGCACCCAATCCATGATCATGGCGATCTTCCTGATCAGCGGCATGCAGGCCGATTTCCGGGAGCTGCAATTCGGCCGGCGTTTCTTCGGAGGACTGCTTCTCGGCGGATTTTTCTCGCTGGTCGTGCTCGCTTTTATGGGCTGGGGAATATTGTTTGCGACCCCGCTCGACCCCATGCTTCTGGCCGGACTGCTGGTGATGCTGGCCGCGCCGCCGACGTTAAGTTCGGGTATCGTGATGACGGTGCAGTCGCTGGGCAATATGATGCTGGCAGTGGCCATCACGGTGCTGTTCAATCTCGGCGCGATCCTCACCTTGCCGGCAGTGCTGAGCTTCCTGCTCAGCGAAGCGGCGGCCGATGGCGTCGATGCCTGGCAGATGTTCCGCTCGCTGATCGTGCTGGTACTGATTCCGTTGTTCATCGGTTATACGGCGCGACGCTATCTGCTGCGGCGAAAATGGCACAGAATTCTCGACTACATTCCGCTACTGGCGACGCTCGGCCTGATCGGGGTCTTCTTCTCGGCGGCGCGCACCACCATTCTGGAGCTGCCGTTAGGCATGATCGGACTGGTGCTGCTGCTGTGCGGCATCTTTCATCTGGTGGCAATGGCGGGCTTGTGGGGCATCGGACGTCTGGTGAGAATGGACGCGGGCGAATGCAAGGCCATGATCTTCTGCGGCGCCAGCAAATCAGCCACCATGGCGCTGGCGATGGTCGCCATCGCCGATCTGGGAACGACGGCGGCGGTGGTGCCCTGCCTGCTGTTTTACGCCTTGCAGATGCTGATGGACTCGCTGCTTTCCAACTCCGCCCGGCGCTTCCGATAACCAGCGACGGCCAACTGACGACAAAGTGACGGGATGCCCCGTCACTTCTCGCGCGGATGTCCCTCCATGCGGAAGCCTTCGGGCGAACACCCTGCGGCCTTGCGGAAAACTTTACAGAAGTAGCCGGCGTCATTGTAGCCGCAGTTGGCCGCGATCTCCTTGACCGACAACACCGTCGACTGCAGCTGCCGCATCGCCAGACGCATTCGGAGCGCGGTCACGAATTCGCCCGGCGTCCGCCCGTCGGCCTGGCGGAACTTGCGAATGAAGTGCCAATGACTGCACCCGGCATGGCGCGCGAGTTCTCCGACGGCGATCGGTCGGGTGATATTGCGGACGCAATAGTCGTGAACCCGGTGCACCAGTTCGTCCGATGCGGCGCGTTCCGATTGATCGGGCTCCGCCAGCAGCGCCATCACAAACTCATAGGCCAGCGCGCTGGCCCGATAGCGGTCGCCGGGCGCGCCGGCGCGGCCCCACTCCAGCAGCCGGTGCGCCATCATGACCGCGGAATGATCCGGCGCAAACGGCGACACCGCGCCGCGCCGCCGCCGCAATTCGACCATCAGCCGCATCAGTTCCGAACCGTTCACGCTGACGTAGATGAATTCCCACTCCGGCGAATCCACGGGCAGTTCATAACAGTGGTCCTCCGGCACCAGCCCCAGCAAAGCCGTGCCGGGCTCCACCGTCATGACCTGATTGCCCAGCCGCATCGCACCGCGCCCGGCCAGGGTGTACTGCCAGATCGCCAGCTCCCGCGAACCCCGGTGCAGGCCATGCCAGCGGTAGCTGTGATCGGTCACCTTCTCATGGCCGCAATTGATCAGCATGGCATGGAGCCGCTCGGTGCGTTCGGGAAAGAGCGGCATAAAACTGTCGAACCCGCCAAAATCCATATTTTTCCCATCCATTTCCCGTCATATCGTCATAACATAGCATAAATTAACGAATTTATCCATTGAAAAATAGCAATTTTTTACCATTCAAAGCAATTTTTTGGGATTTACCGAAGGCCCGGAACGGTGTATGGTAAAGACAGGAAATCATTCAGTCGAATTGAAAATCGCCAATATCAAAGGAATCTCGATCATGACCAGAATCACCTTTATGGGAGCCGGCAGCACGGTTTTCGCCCGCAGCATCATCGGCGACTGCATGTGCCGCGAATCGCTGCGCGACGCGCATTTCGCCCTCTATGACATCGACGGCGACCGCCTCAGAGAGTCGCAGGCCATTCTTTCGGCCATGAACGAACAGTTCAATCAAAGCCGCGCCGTCATCTCCGCCCACCTCGGCGTCGCTCAACGCCGGGACGCGCTGCGCGGGGCCGATTTCGTGGTCAACGCCATTCAGGTCGGCGGTTATGAACCGGCCACGGTGGCCGACTTCGAAATTCCTAAAAAATACGGCCTGCGCCAGACCATCGCCGACACGTTGGGCATCGGCGGCATTTTCCGCGGACTGCGCACCATTCCGGTCATGCTCGACTTCGCCCGCGACATCGAAGCGGTCGCGCCCGACGCCTGGCTGCTCAACTACAGCAACCCGATGGCGATGCTGACCGGCGCGATGCTCCGCGGCAGCACGGTCAAAACCGTGGGTCTCTGCCATTCGGTTCAGGTCTGCGCGCAGTCGCTGCTGGCGGCGCTGGAGCTGGATCACAGCGCAGAACGGTTGAAGAAACTGCGCTGCAACATCGCCGGAATCAACCACATGGCCTGGCTGCTTTCGATCACCGAAAACGGCCGCGACCTCTATCCGGAACTCAAAGCGCTGGCGGCGGAAAAGCTGGCCCGGTGGCGGCAGGCATCCGAGGCGTCCGACAAGTCAAGCAACATGATCCGGCTCGAACTGATGCTGCGCTTCGGTTATTATGTGACCGAATCGAGCGAACACAACGCCGAATACACCCCGTTCTGGATCAAGCACCGCTACCCCGGATTGATCGCGGAGTGGAACATCCCGCTCGACGAATATCCGCGCCGCTGCGTGAACCAGATTGCCGCCTGGCGCAAGGAATACCAGTCCTTGCGCGACAATCCGCTTCAGGAACACAAGCTCTCCTGCGAGTACGGTTCGGCAATCATGGACTCGATCCTGACCGACACGCCCCGCCAGATCGGCGGCAACGTGCTCAACGCCGGATTGATCGACAATCTGCCCGCCGACGCGGTGGTGGAAATTCCCTGCCTGGTCGACGGCAACGGCATCCGGGGCGCCCGGGTCGGCCGCCTGCCGACCCAGTGCGCCGCGCTGAACATGACCAACATCAACGTCCAGCTGCTGACCATCGAAGCCGCGCTTACCCGCCGCCGCGACCTGATTTATCAGGCCGCGCTGCTCGACCCGCACACGGCGGCGGAGCTGTCGATCGACGACATCGTGAACATGTGCGACGAGTTGATCGCGGCGCATGGCGCCTTGCTGCCCGCCTATTGTTAGGCCTGGCCTGCCGGCGGCGCGAGTCCTCGCGCCGCCGGGAGAAATTCAGGAGATTGAGGCATTTTTCCACCCGTCACCGGACGGCGGCATCGCCGTCGCGATAGGCGCTGGGGGAGCAACCGCGGTATTTGCGGTACAGCCGCGAAAAGTAGAAGCGGTCGGCGAAACCCGAGCGCTGGGCGATTTCGGCGATGGAAAGTTCAGGGTTGGCCCGGAGCAGCTTCTCGGCGTAACGCAAGCGTTTTTCGATCAGCATATTCTTGAACGAAACGCCGTAGCGGGCCTTGATCTTGTGCGACAGCGACGAGACGCTCTGGCCCGCGTGGCGCGCCGCCTCGGCGATGGTCACGGGTTCGGCCAGATGTTTTTCCAGATAGCGCTCGACCCGCTCGAAGAGCCGGTCGCCGGAAAGCGCCACCAGTTCCCGCGCCGTGATATAATCGACCAGCATCTGGAACAGTCCGAGCAGATTGGCAAGCTCTTCCGGCGGAATTTCGGGCAAAGCCAGAAATTCCGCCTTTACCTTTTCATGCAGTTCCGGCGGAACCGCCTGCAGCACCGCCGCCGGAATCCGGTCCGAATCGCGGAACTGCCCGAGCATCACGAAGCCCGCCACCGCGCCGTCGACCAGCACCGGCGCGATCGCCTCCTTCAAGCCGGCGTGACAGGTGTAGCAGCGCAGATTGCCTTTTTCGGCGCAGGCGGAAAGTTCACGCCGGTCCAGCTCCAGACAGCGCTCAAGGCCGAACACCTTCTCCTGCATCAGCCGGCAATAACCGGAATTGCCGCTGCCGCGGCTGCGACGCAGCAATTCATGGCGCGACGAAAAAAAAATGGTCTGCATCTTCATCACGCCCGCAAAATTGTCGAGCAGCTGCTGCACCTCGTCGCGCAGCAGCAGTTCCAGCGTCACGTTGCGATTGGCATCCGCCATGGACCGTCCTTCAGCCGATTGTTATTTGATGCTCGAACCCGACGAATACCGGCGATAGACATTGCTGCAATAACCGATCGCCGCCGGATGCATGCTCGCGTCCAGCTCCGGAATCGAAGCGATGCGGCCATCCAGCCATTCCCGAATCCGCGTCGCCGCTTCGACCAGCCGCGCCCGCACGCCGGCGGTGCGCACTTGAATCACTTCCAGACCGAACGGCTTGGCGCAAGCCAGCCAGGCTTCCCGGTATAGCGCGCTGAATTCATCCAGCAAGCCGATCAGCTCCGGTATGGTTTCAGCAGCCAGTTTGCCCAAGCGCTCCCGTGAACGCACCAGATAGGCCTCCTCCAGCTCCAGCCGGAACCGCATCTTCAACTCCAGCAGCTCCGCCAGCGTCAGGATCGTCCGCCATTCGACCGGATCGTCCGCACCGGCCGGGCAGCGCGCCAGAATCTCACGGTAGGTTCTGAGCACATCATCGCACCACTTCGGCTCCCGCTTGCGGAATCCGCGGAAGGCCACCGCCAGCAAGGGATCGTCCCACAATTGCGCCGACGGCGTGTAAAAGTAGAAATCGAACTCCTTTTCGCCCTCGGACTCCATCCGCGAAATCTCAAGGCAGCGGCGGTAATCCTGCCCGGTCAACGCATGATACAATTTCGCGCAGCGTTCCTCGTTCTCCTCTCCGCTCCAGGCCAGCTCCAGCGCATAAACGATCCCGGCCAGCGCCGAGCCGTAAAGACAGTAACCGCCATCGTCCCCCCACATCGCGAAAATCAGTTCCGGAACCCCGGTTTCGCGGCTGGCGGCGACGCAGGGCGCCAACGCGCGCCGGGTGAGGTTGTGATCGTACCAGAATTTCGGAAAGGTCCAGAGCCCGGAAGCCACCATCAGCGGTTTTTTGCTCAAAGCGCGGTGCCGCTCGATGTAATTGCGATAAAACTCCCGGTCGGTGTGGTCGTAGTCCCAGTAACAAAGCTGAACATATTCCGGAATCGCCGCCTGAACGTCGGGCGGAATCGGCGCATTGCCGTAGTAGGAGCCGTCGGGATCGCCCATGCGGAAATACATGTCGCTCCAGATCGTCGGCATCTCGTAACCGTATCGGCGGCAGAGTTCGCCGACCCGCGCCAGATGGCGGTTGAAGATGTCGAAATGGCGTTCGTGACCGTGGCGGTCCATGAAGCGGCCGCGGCCGAGATCGTGCGCCTCGTCCATGCCGACATGAATCCGGCGGCTGCGCAGGGCCGAACTCCAGAACGCCAGCATTTTTTCGATCAGACGGTAGGTCGCCGGCTCGTCGACCATCAGCACCTGCCGGGTGTCGGTGATCCCGGCATAGGCGCACTCCCACTGCAGCAGCTCTTCCAGATGCCCCAGCGTCTGAATGCAGCCGATCAGCTCGATGCCGAGGCGCGCGGCGAAATCGTCCAGTGTCCGCAGTTCCGCCAGCGTGTAGCCGCCGCGGAGATAGCCGAAAAAGGGTTCGTCGGGCAGTTCATAGGTCTCTTCGGTATAAAGCATCGCCGTATTGCATCCGGTCAGCGCCAGCCAGACCAGATAGCGCTTCAGATAATCGACGGTGAATACTTTGTTGCGCGAGCAGTCGATCATGACGCCAAGGAGTGAAAATGATGACCGCTGCCGCGCATCGACACCGGCCAGCGCCAGCCCGACGCCGCGCGCCGCAGCGGCCACGCCGCCGGCGGCAATCTCGATCCGCCCGGCGCCTGTCGTAACACCCAGCTCCCCCGCCGGAGCGGGCACGAAAACCAGCTCTCTGCCGCCATTCCCGACACCGAGCCGGGAGTCGATTTCCGCCGCCGTCTGCAGCATCCGATTGATTTCCGGCGGCGTCACCGCCGGATTCCAGAAAAATTCCACACCCATCGCCTGACCTTTCTTCCCTGATTCGTCGCCCTCGGAGACAAAAAGAAGGGGAAAACTCCAGGCGTTTTCCCCTTTCGGCGGCCGCTTCGATTACGCTTCGGCGGCCTGAAAATAAATTTGCACCTGTCGGGTGCGCGGACCGTCGAATTCGCAGAAGTAAACCCCCTGCCAGGTGCCGAGCCGCAACCGGCTGTTGCGGATCGGCAACGCCAGGGCAACCCCGATCAGCGACGCCTTGAGATGGGCCGCGCTGTTGCCTTCGCTGTGCCGGTAGAAGGATTCGGTTTTGGGGCAAAGCAGGTCGAGTTTCTTGAGAATATCATAACGTACATCCGGATCGACGTTTTCATTGACGGTGATCGCAGCAGTAGTGTGGGGCGTAAAAAGATGGCAGATGCCGTATTTGATTCCCGGCGGAATGACCGCGTTGATCTGATTGGTGATGTCGACCAATTCGCAATCCCGATTGGTGACCACGGTGATTTCCGGCATAGTGAGCTCCTTTCGTCCCGGTTGTCCCGATTCTGCGCCGTCCTGAAAACCGTCATCGCAACCGCCGCGCTCCCCGCCCGGCGGCGAATGATTTCATCGCTGGCTGAAAAGCCGTTTGAGTTCCGCCTGAAACTCGCTGAAATCCGCTTCGGTGGGTTCGCCGCTGACCTTGTCCAGCCCCAACCGCCCCATCTGGTCGATCAGCCATTCGGCGCTGGCGCCGGAAGCGAAACGCACCGTGCCGTGAGCCAACGCGCCCGGACGGGTGAGCTGGCTGATTTCCACCTGCGTCGCGCCGGCGGCAGGCACGTCGGCCTTTGCCCCGGCAGCGGCATCGGCCTCCTCGGTCGGGGCCGGTTCCTTCGGGTCGAACTGCTTCCAGTCGACATCCTCGAGCTCCGCCGCCAGCAGCCGCAGATCGAGAAACGTCATCCGGCAGGCCATCTCGTCGGCCAGCAGCTTCTGAATTTCCGGCAATGCAACGCCGTCGTGAAGTTTCTGCGCCACAAACCGTCTGATCTTCAAATCGTCACTCATTTTCCCTGACTCCTTAACACTCCCGAAATCCATCCCGGCACGTCACAGCGTCACCGGATCATTGCGCAACTGCACCTGGGTCGGCGGCGCTTTCTGCGGCGCCGTCACCGCCGCCGCCGGATCCGCCGATGGCGATTCCGGTGTCGGCAACTGCCCGATGGCCGCGCCCAACCCATCCGCCGTCACCGGCGCATCCAACCGTTTTTCCACCTGCCGGGCGACAGCGTTTTCTTCCTTCTTGAGATCGCCGGTCACGGTCTTGAACCGGGCGTTGGTCACCAGGAAAAGCGCCTTGACGGTCGTTTCGTAAACCGCCCGCTTCGGCTTTTCCAGCTCGGTGGTTTCGCCGAAGCTGTTGGTATAAATATAGGCGCCGCCGGCGTTGCGCGCATCCTGAGTCCAGCCGGCGTTAGGCCCCGGATTGGTGCTGCCGTCGACGGCGGAACGCTCGCCGACCTTGACCCGCTTGAAATCCACCACCTGAACCGCATCGGCGCCATGATCACGAGCCGATTCGATCAAATCGTCGCGCAGCGTTTCATTGCTGGTACTGCCCGGCGCAGTGACCGTCGCCCGGCCGATGGCGTGGTATTCCCCCTCGGGCACCGGAATTTCCGGAGTGAAAAACGCCACTTCGGTATCTTCCGGCAACTCCGGAAAAGTTTGCCCGACATATTCCAGATCAACGCATCCGGTCAGCCAAACCGCCGGCAGCAGCGCCGCCCAGGCGGCCATCCGAAACCACTTCATCTTCTTTTTCATCTTCTAGATCCCAATGCGCCGAACGTTGAACTCCATGACCCGGCCGCGCCGGATCTTGCGCACATAAAACTCCGCATTGCGGAATTTCAACACCTCGCCCACCCGCGGCCGATGCCGGAGCTTGCGGCAAAACCATTCCGATACCGTGAGTCCGCTTTTCGGCAGCGTCAGCGGCGTTTCCGTCGCCACCATCGACATCGGCACTCCGCCGCCGATCACCCAGAAACCGTCGTTCGGCGAATAGAACGTCTTGGGCAGCGGATCGAACTCGTCGTCCAGATCCCCGATCAGCTCCTCGACGATATCTTCCATCGTGATCAAGCCGCGCGTTGAGCCCTTGGCATCGCGCACGATCGCCAGGTGCATATGCTGGACCGCAAAACGCTCCAGCAGGCTCGCCGCGGTATCCTCCGGCATCACGAAATGAATCGGACGCACGATATCCATCAGTTTGGCCCGCTCCGGATTGGCCCGGAAGGTGGCGACCAATTCCTTGAAATTGATGTACCCGACCACCTTGTTCTTGTCGTCGCCCTCACACACCGGATACCGCGTATGAAAATCGGCATGCGCGGTATTGATCGCCTCGACCGGCGTCTGGCGGGTCGAAATGAACGAAATATTTTCCACCGGCAACATCACCTGATCCGCCCGCTGCGACGACAGCCGCGGCGTCGCCTGCAGAATATGTTCCTGCTGCGAGCTGATCTGCTGCTCGCGCCGCGCCAGACTCGCCAGCGCCGCGATTTCGGCCGCCGTCGACGGCTGCGTTTCCGTAATCTTGGCTTCGAACGGCCGATTGATCCAGTGCACCAGCGCAATCAGCGGCGACATCAATGTCAGCATCATCACCAACGGACGCGCCGTCACCGCCACAATCCGGCAATTGTAATGCACGCCGAGCGTCTTGGGCAGGATTTCCGTATACTGTACCATCACCAGCGTGAACGCCAGTGTAAACAATCCCAGCCAGCCGTTGCCGAACAGTGCCGCAAACTCCGCCCCCGCCACCGCCGCGCCGATGGTATGCGCCGCGGTATTCAGAATCAGAATCACCGCCAGAGACTTCTCGATCTCATGCTTGAGCTTCAGACAAAGCTCTCCGCGCCGCACATTCCGCTCACGGATCTCCGCCAGCTGGCTCGGCGTCAGGCTCAACAGCGCCGACTCCAGCAACGAACACAGAAACGATACCATAATCGCCACTGTGACGCTGGCCGCCAATGCAATCCACGACATCAGCATGATCCACCTCCGCCGGCCCCCGGCGCCTGCTCCGGTCCGCCCCCCGACCCGGCAGGCCCGCTACTCTCTCCAGGGTCCTCCGCCACTTCGCCGGAAGCGGTTTCCACCGCTTGCGACACCACCGCGACACTGCGTTTGCCACTCTCCATAAACGTTCGCTTGCGCTTCCTTTCCCGGTTGCGTTATCGCGGAACGGGGCCCCCATGGCTCCGTTCCCCATCTACGCCTGCTCCACGTTCCCGGCATTCCCGCCGGAACGGGGATTATTTTTGCTCTTCCTTCTTTTCCGCCTCGCGCTCGATCGCCTGGGACTGAAGTTTCGCCCGGATGATCGCCGCGGCCCGCGGATTCGCATTGTCCAGATAGTCCTTCACCACCTGGTCGCGGATTTCGTTGTACGGCGGCAGACCGCGCCGGCCTTCTTCCTTGGCCGAATGGATGCCCTTCTGATAATCGGCATAGATTTTCTTGGCCATCAGCTCGTACATCGCGACCTGTTCTTCGTTGTCGTTGACCGCCGCATTCAATGCATTCTGGATGAAAGCGTTGATGATATCGGTGATCTGTTTGAAAGTCGAAGTCGCCACAATCTCCTTGAGTTCGCGTTCCAGGAACACCTCGAACGCGGGATATTTCACCGTGGCATCCTCCTTCTTCAGCAGATCGTACACCTTGCGGGTTTCATCCACCCGGCCGAAAATGAACAGCATCACCGCCGCATTTTTCATGAAGTTGATCTTGCCGGTCCGGAACGATTCAAGGTTGTTGGCCTCTTCATACGCCCAGTCGTAGGTCCGAATCGCCGACTGCACCAGATCGAGGTTCGGCGCCATGATCAGATATCGGTATCCTTCGGCATTGACCCAGAGAATCCGGCCGGCCCGCATCATTTCCTGCAAACAGGTGGCGATGATCCGCGAACACTGCATGTCGTGGCCCGTAATCCGGATGCCCTCGGACGCCCAATACAGCGCCTGCGCTTCCGCCAGCCGCCAATCCATCAGACCGTATTCCTGATTGAGCGTGTGAATGTATTCCGCCCGGAGCCGATATTTGTCGTAAAGCCAGATCGTCCGCAGCGCCGCATCGATATTGCGCGCGGCGTCCGCGTTGCCGAGCGCGTCCACCAATTTCTGCGACAGCAGCGAATTGGCCTGAAAATCCTCGTAGAGCGCCCTGAAATTGCCGAACCCGGCGCTTTGCGCCGCATTCCACATCGGATCGCCCGCCGGATAACGCTTCAGAAATTCCGCCTCGGTCGCCGGCATCGTGCTCATCAAAGCCCAGTCCGGACTGGGCCCGATCACGGCTTCCATTTCAGTGGCCAGCCGCGCCTTGTAATAATAACTGGCGTTGTCGAGCACATTGCCCATTTTCTGCTGGAAAATCACCGCCAGTTCCCAGTAAAGACGCGGCGCCTCCGGATTGTACAGCAGCGCTTCGTCGCGAATCAGCTTGATGCCTTCCCAGACCCAGTACCAGCGGTCCTGCCACAGCGAACAGGTCACGGAAATGTTGTAAGCCATATTCCAGGCCAGATAGGCCGTGGCGCCCGCGAAACGCGGTTGCAGTTTGGTGATCCAGCTGGCCAGCTGGACCATTTCGAAGTAGTTCTTGTCTTCCTGCAGCGACGCCGCGCGCAGCCACAGCAAATCCGCCAGCAGGCCCCGGAAGCTGCCCAGCGCCATGGTGGTGAAAATCACCACCGGCGGCGCATTGTTGATCTGGCCGGTAAAGAACAGATCGTGCTGACGAATATTGCGGTCAAGTTCGCGCTGGACCAGGCCGATGCCGGAGATCAGCACCAGCGAAATCATCAGCGCCAACAGATATTTGCCGATTTTTCCGTATTTGATCATTTGCGAATCACCAATCCAAGTTCACGGCGCCAGTAAAGCCACACTCCCAGCAGGATCAGTGGCAGCGCCCGCAAGATGAAATAATTCAACGTCAATCCGCCGATGTAGAGAAACTCCACCAATTCGCCGGCGGCGATCTTCTGCGAAATTTCAAATTCCTGCAACGGCACCACGATATGCATCACCATCTTGCCGACCCAATACCCCAGGTACTCGGATGGATTGGACAACTGACGCGTGGTCAGAATCAGCGGCGCCACGCTGCCCAGGAACATATAGCTCAGCACCGTAAAAATCGCCGTCGGCATCGAAAACGCCGCCGCCGCCGAGCAGGCAATCCCGGTATAAATCATCAGCAGCAACCCCACCACCAGGAGCGCCCGCAGAAAGTTGCCGGTGAATCCGGTCACCCGGATCAGCAGCCGCGGACCGTCGATCGACTGAAAATAAACCTTGTCCTCAGCCGGATCGAGGTTGATGTAACGCAACCGGGCGGCCCCGTCACCGTCGACGATCTTGCCCGGCAGCACTTTTTCATGAAATTCTCCGGCATAGTTCTGTTCCGGAATATTGGTCAGAGGCACCCAGCTGCGGGTATATTCTTCCTCGGCGGTCGGAACCGCCTGCACATCGCCGGTTCCGCCGGCGGGCTGTTTCTTTTCCACAAAATATCCGACCCACCAGCCGGCGGTATTGCGCTGGGCCTCGGTATCGACCTTGCCGACATAAAGCCGGTAGCGCAGATAAATCGGTGATTTCGAGTCGACCGGCAGCTTGCTGTATTCCCATTCGCCGAATTTCCGGAACAGAACTTCCGCCCGCTGCCGCAACATTTCCTCGCTGATGCCGTTGAGGATTTCGGTTTCCATTTCCGCGACATTGCCCTTGAGCTGGCCGCGGCCGGATTTCCGCATTTCCTCCAGCTGCTGCGCCACCGCCTCCTTGGCCAGACGCTTCAGATCCGGCGGATTCGGGTAAAACACCCGCCGGCCGACCAGCACCTCGTCGGTGATGCGCTGTTTTTCCGCCGCCGGCAGATCGTCCTGCGAAAAACGCCACAACACCACGCCATAGATGGTGGCTCCGGCCGCCAGCAGCAGCACCAGATGAAGCAGCACCACACTGGTATATTTGGCCAGAAAGACCTTGATTCGCGACACCGGCTTGGTCACCACCATATGCAGCTGGTAACTTTCCACATCCTGGGTCATCACCAGACTGGCGATCCACACCGTCGACAGCGCCAGAATGAAACTGACCGTGCCCAGACTGTATTTGAGCGCAATCTGGATATAGGCCCGCGCCCCTTCGCCCGCCCCCGACACCGTCATCGGCAGAGTCACTGCGCTCACGACCAGCAATCCCAGCAACAGCTGAAAGATATGCGATCGGAGCGCACTGCGGAGCGTCAATTTGACAATTGCTGTAAATGCCGTCATATTATTCGTCCAACGAGGCTGTTAGGGTTTTTTCTTGAACAGATCGGCCAACTTGGCATCGGCCGCTTTCAAAGCCTCGGCCTCGGCCTGCTTCTGCTGTTCATCCTTATCCGTTCTGACCGTTTCGAGCGTCTGGGCCGTCAACTCGGCCAGCCGCGCCTCTTCCGCCTGCTTGAGCTCTCCGGCAACCTTGGCCGCCATCGCTTCCGGAGAGAGCCGCGGATGGACCGCCTCCGGCTGGGCGATCAGCGATTCAAGCACCGCGCTCTCCTTGTCGCCGTGAGCGCTCAGATAATCGGCGATATTGCCGCCGAGCGCACCGGAAGTTTCCACGCTTTCGCTCTTGGCCTGGGCGATCACATCGAGGAAGAATTCTTCCAGCGTCCGCCGCGGATGATCCATCGTGAAGTTTTCGCCATGCAGATTTTCCCGCAACACCCGCAGCACCTTCTCGGTCACCTCCGGCGACATCGCCGGCGTCACAATCCGGGTCGAGTCGGTCATGGTCAGAAGCTGCTTCAAACTGCCCTGCGCCCGAATTTTGCCGCCGTAGAGGATGATCACCCGGTCGCAGATATCCTCGACATCGCTCAGCAAGTGGCTGGTGATCATCACCGTCTTGCCCCGCTTCTTGAGCTCCCGGATCAGATCCTTGACCTCGCGGCAACCGAGCGGGTCGAGCCCCGAGGTCGGCTCGTCGAGCACCAGCAGCGAGGGGTCGTTGATCATCGCCTGAGCCAAGCCGATACGGCGCGCCATGCCCTTGGAGAATTCCCCGACCCGGCGGCGGCGCGCATGCGCCATGCCGACCATGTCGAGCAGCTGATCGATCCGTTTCCGGCGTTCGGCGTGCGACAGGTTGAAGAGCGAACCGAAGAAATCAAGCGTCTCCTCGGCGGTCAGGTATTTATAAAGGTAGGACTCTTCCGGCAGGTAGCCGATTTCGCGCTTGGTCTCCACCGCGCGCGGCGCGCGACCGAGCACCGAGAGCGACCCGGCGGTCGGGTAAAGCAGCCCCAGAATCATTTTCACCGTAGTCGATTTGCCCGAGCCGTTGGGCCCGAGCAACCCCAGAACTTCGCCTTCCCTGACCGTGAAATCGATTTCGTTGACCGCCTGCGCCTTGGGCCGGTTCCAGAAATCGCGGAACACCTTGGTCAAGCCAACGGCGCTGATTGCGTCTCCAGCCATATTGTTTCAACCTTTCCGTATATTTGTATCTTGCCCCGGAGACCCCGGCCTGTCCTCCGGTCCGTCATCCGCTCAGAAAACCCGCCAATCCCCCGCCGCGCCCCGCGCCCGGACCAAAAGTTCCGGACACATCGCCGGGAACGCCGTCCCGGCGATGCTTCCAATCTCGGCTATTTGCCGCGATTCTCTTCCAACGTCAGCTCCTCGCCGGTACGCACCAGACGCGCACTGTTGAAGATCACCACCAGCGTGCTCACCGTATAAAGCACCGCCGCGCCGATCGGCGTCATCTTGCCGAATACCAGCAGCACCATGCCGCCGAAGACGAACAGAATGCCGATGCAGAGATTCTGGTAAATCACCATCCGCGACTTCTGCGACAGATGAATCAGCATCGGAATCCGGCGCAGATCGTTGGTCATCAGCGCCACCGATGCGCTGTTGATGGCGATATCGCTGCCGATGGCTCCCATCGCAATCCCGAGATCGCCTTCCGCCAGCGCCGGAGCGTCGTTCACCCCGTCGCCGACCACCGCCACGCGATAGCTTTTCTTGGCGTTTTCGACATACTCGACCTTGGCTTCCGGCAGACATTCGCTGCGGAATTCATCGATATCGAGCACGTCGGCCACCTTTTCGGCCACCGATTCGCGGTCCCCGGTCACCATCGCCACATGGCGGATGCCCAGACTGCGCAAATCGGTCAGCGCCTGGCCGGCTTCCTTGCGGATCTTGTCGCTCAAGCCGATCCAGCCGATGATCGCACCGTCGCGCGCCACGCAGACCACGCTCAATCCGTCGGTCGCGGTATGATCGAAATCCGCCGGCAGCGACAGCCCCTGTTCTTCGAGCCAGGCGGGACGGCCGATCTGGCACAAATGACCGTCAACGGCCGCGGAAACCCCTTTCCCGTGGGATTCGGTGAAATTTTCCACCGGGAACAGCGTCAATTGCGCCTCGTTGGCCAGCTTGACCAGCGCCACCGCGGTCGGGTGATTGCTGTTGGCCTCGGCCGAAGCCGCCAGTTTCAGCAGTTCCGCCGGAGTCACTTCGCCGAACGGAGTCAGCTTGACCACGGAAAGCAGCCCGTCGGTCAGCGTGCCGGTTTTATCGAATACGAAAGCGCGCACCCGCGCCGCCAGTTCGAGATGGCTCACATCCTTGATGAAAATCCCGAGGCGCGCCGCCGCCGCCACCGCCGCCACGATCGCGGTCGGCGACGCCAGCATGATCGCACCGGGACAGGAAATCACCAGCAGCGTGATTACCCGGGAAATGTCTCCCGTAAACCACCAGGTGATCCCCGCCAGCATCAGGATGGTCGGCGTATAGTATCCGGAATAACGGTCGATGATCCGCACGATCGGAGTCCGGGAGGTTTCCGCCTGCATGATCATGTTCTTGACCTTGCCGAGAGTGGTGTCCTCGCCCAGGCGGGTCACCTTGAGCTCCACCAGACCGGTCAGGTTCTGGGTTCCGGCGTAGACATCGTCGCCGACGCCCTTGTCCACCGGCATCGATTCCCCGGTGATCGAGGCTTGATTGACGATCGTTTCGCCGGAAAGCACCACGGCGTCCACCGGAAAGTTTTCGCCCGGCCGGACCCGGATCACGTCGCCCAGCGCCAGCGACAATACGTCGGCATCCTGTTCGGCGCCGCCCTTGACCAGGTGGACCACGGTCGGAGTCAGCTTGACCAGCTCTTCGATCGAACGCTGCGCCCCGGTTGCGGTGCGGGTTTCGATGATGATGGTGATCAGCAGAAAGAAAGCAATCACGCCCGCATTCTGGAAATGACCGCCGACCGTCTGATAATTGCCCCCGGCCAGCGCCGCCAGAATCGCCAGCGCCACCAGTTCGTTCATGTAAACCTTGCCCGACACCAGGTCTTTGATCGCCGTATAGACGATCGGCAGCGCCAGGACGACCGCGCCCAGCAGCGCGCTGAAGGTCGATGCGTAAACCTGCTCCGGCAGACAGTAACTCAGAATAAACGAGTTGATCGTCAGCATCCCGCCGATGATCGCAAACGACACCTGAGTCAGGCGCACCGTGCGCTTATTCTCCGCCGGCGCCGCCGTCATTGTTACAGCCATTTCACTCATTTCTTCTCTCCTGCGGCATTCTTATCCGCGGCTTTGGGCACTTCCTGGTTGAGTTTGAGCCAGACCTTGCCGCCGGTCTTCGCCCCCAGCACGAACTTCTGGTCGATGCCGCTCAGAACTTCGGCCAATACCGCATTGTAGCGCGACATCAGCGCGGTCCGCGGATTGGCGTTGTATTCTTGCAGGAAACTCTCGAAATAAAGACTTTCAGCCTTCACATTGGCCACCACCATGGTACGGTAGTTTTCCGCCCCCGCAATGATCCGCGAACTTTCTTCGCTGGCCTGCGCCGCGGTGCTTACGCCGTATTCATGCGCCTTGTCGATCATGGTTCCCTGTTCGGCGCGAGCCGCGGTCAGGGCGTCGAAGAATGGCTGGGTCACCGCCGGGGTCATCACCTTGCCGTTGATCCGCACTTCTTCGATCGACACGCCGATATTGAGATTCTCCACCATCTGGCGGTAGAGCCGCTCCACCGCCTGGCGGTATTCGGTCTGCCGCGTATAGAGGATTTCATCCACCGTCCAGCCCGCGGTTGCGGTGATAATCGCGCTTTCCAGCATTTTGCCCAGCAATGTGCGGGGACCGCGGCGGCCCAGCTCCATGCCGTCATCCACGACGATTTCGTCCGGGCCGGCCGGATCGGCGGGCACCCGGAGCGACTGGTAGTAAAGCTCCGGCTTGTCGATCTGGAACCGCGCGCTCCAGCTGGCATGGATGATATTGGCATCGGCCGTCAGCAGGTAGCGGTCGCGCGCCGGATTCAATCCCGGCAGATTGTTGTTCATGCCCGGCGGCGGCAATTCCTTGACGTCCATTCCGGAGTTGAAGAAGACCTGAAGCGTCTGGGGACTGGTCGGCACCACCACCCGTGAAGTCACCGGGTCGGGGAGGAACCAGTGCCAATCCCGGGTATAGGTATCCTGATATTCGCCGAAGCGGAGCACGATCACCGCTTCCTGCGGCGACACCGCGAAATAACCGCCCAGGGTAAAAAAGTAGACCAGCATGGCGAAAATCAATGTCACCAGCAGCAGGAACGCCCAATGCGCCGCCTTCATGAAGGACAGCATGCCGCTGCCGTATTGGCTCAATCCGGCATCGGGATTCAGATTTTTATCGTTATCCATTGCGTCATTCTCCCTGAGAGGTGGTTCAGCGCGCCGCCGGGGCAGTCAACTGATCGGCGTTGTTTTTCAACAGCGTGAAGGGATCGGTGTCGGTATCGAGCACCAGAGTCGTCTTGGTCTTCATGATCGTCCGCAGACTGTCGAGCTTGCGCAGAAACGCCGCCAGTTCGGGGTTCTTTTCGAACACTTTCAGGTATTTGGCCGCCTCGACATCACCCTGCGCGCTGATTTCCTTGGCCTGGGCTTCGGCGTTGGCAATGATATTGGCGCGTTCCTTGTCGGCGGCAATGCGGATTTCCTCCGCCTTGAGCTTGCCTTCGCCGAGGAAGCGCTGCGCCGCCAGCATCCGGTCCTGGTTCATGCGTTCAAACACCTTGCTGCTCACCGCTTCCGGCACGTTCAGCGTGGTGATTCCGGCGGAACGGATTTCCAAGCCGTAGGGGGCAGCCTTGGAATTCATCTCTTCGCGAATCTGGTCGGCGATTTTGCCCAGCACCATCTTCTGCGAATCGGTGGTCAGAATCTGATCCAGCCCATATTTGCCGAACGCGGCGTTCTTGGCGCCGCGCATCCAGACGTCAAGTTCATTTTCCGCCTTCTTGAAAGAGGTCATGCGCTGGAAGAAGAGGATCGGGTCGCTGATCTTGTAGGTGATGAAAACGCCGACCAGAATGTTCTGCTTGTTGGCGGTGGCGGTTTCTTCGATCTGCCCCTCGCGGCCGTTGAAGCAGTGCAGCCGGTTGTCGTACTTGGTGATCTTCTGGAAGGGATAGGGCCAGCGGAAATGCAGCCCCGGCGCGGGATGCTCGTTGAGCGTCCGGCCCATGACTTCGATCACCGCGACTTCCGTGGTGTTGACCTGATACGTGAAAACCGCCACCAGCAGCACCGCCGCGACGAAAATGCCCAGAAGGAGCGTCGGCCAATGTTTGAATACTTTGCCAGCCATAATCGTTTCGCCTTTCGCAACTTTATATTTTCAATATTTCTTTTGGATTATTCGCTCAAACCGGCATCAAACAGATTGAGCCGCTCTTTTTCTTCCAGATTGAGTTCGTAGATTTCGCTCTTCAATGACGAGCTCAGGATGTATTTACGCACGTCCTTGCAGTCGTTTTCGAGGAAATCAAGATAATTCTTGAGCAGGAACAGGCTCGGCATGGTCTGATAGGCCTCGAGCTGTTTGACGAAACGCTCGCTGACCGCCTTGGCCACGGTCGCAGTCCGGTAACTGTACGATACCGCGCGTTCGTGGATCGACAACGCATCGGCCTGGGCCTGGGGCAGCACGCCAGCAGCGTAGGTCTGCGCTTCAAGGATCATCTTTTCCCGTTCTTCCATGGCGCCGAGGACCTTCTGGAATTCGGTCCCGACCTGGGTCGGCGGGTGGATTCCGACCAGATTGACGGCGATGATTTCGACTCCAAGCTTCTGCCGGTCGGCGATCTTCTGCATCCGCGCCTTGATCGTTTCCTCGGTTTCGTGCCGTCCCGAAGTGATCACATGATAGAACGGCGCGGTCGCCAGATATTCGGTCACCACCATGTGGCCGATATCCTTGATCACCGCCTCGGTGTCGACGCTGCCGTAAACATAATCGTAGACGCCGTCAGGGCGGATGCGGTATTGAATCGGCATCGCCATGCCCACAAAATAGAAGTCGCCCAGCACGTCGCTGGAGTGCGAAATGTCATTGGCCACAATGAAAGTCTTGTTGCCTTCGCCGTGTTCGGCCGTCCAGAGCACCACACCGAGGTCTTCTTTCTTTTTTTCTTCCTTCTTGGGCTGATTGTGCCCGTGGCCGTCATCGACGACCTCCTCTTCCTCTTCATGATGATGGGAGTGACCGATCACCACGGTCTGAATCTGTTCGCACGACACCGTGGTCAATTTGCCGAACGGCCAGGGCAGTGTGAAATAGATTCCCGGCCGCAGCGGCGCCTGATCGACCAGACGACCCAGATTGGTGCGCAACCCGACTTCACTGGGGTTGACTTCATGAATCATGGTCGACCCCCACAGCAGCACCGCCCAAATCAACAGAATCGGGAAAATGGCCCGCTCGATAAAAGCATAAACCCAGGTCGAGGAAACCTTGAAGCCGAACTGATAGTCCAGCATGTCGGCGAAATTGCGCATCACCCCGCCGGGCTCGGTGAACAACGCCAGAAAACGGCTCTCGAAAATCGGCCGGTCTTCCTCCAGAGTGCGCGGCCGATAAAATTCGACCACAAAACTGAGCAGCAGTTCCGCCGCCAGCACCAGATAGGCAATCAGCAGAATCTGCGCCAGCGGCGCTTCATACCCCGAAATGCCCGATTTGTAGAGCAGCCCCGCCGCCGCCGCCACCGCCGAAGAGATCGCACCGGCGATCATCCAGGCGCCGAAAGGCCGCAGCCAGCGAAACGACTCCTCGCGCGACTGACCGGTGAAGAACGCTCCCGTGAAAAGCGCCACCACCATCATGACCGCCGACAGAAAGACCGGATACAGCGGATTGTCCGGCTTGGTCTGCGCCTTGAACTCCGCCAGCCGCTCGGCCCAATGTTTGAAGAACAATACGGCGATCACCGCAATCACCGCGGCGGCCAGCAGCGCCAGGACATACGGCGCATAACGCGAATAGTTGTCGAACGTGCGCTGCTGGGTGAAGCGGGCGTCTTCGTCGACGGCGAGCATATTGTTGTCGCGCCGTTTCGCCAGCAGCATCTTTTCTTCGGCCTCGATGGCCGCGCCCTTGGCGAAGAAGCTGTAGAAAACCGCCGCCAACCCGAAAATCGCCGCCACCGTATAGGGCACCACGCCGACGGCAAACACGTCCGAACCGGCGAAGGAACTTTTGACGATGCCGAGCAACAGCACCAGCAGCGCCGCCACCACGCTCAAAACCGTGCCGACCAACGCAAGTTTGGTCATCAGCCCGGCATTGTCGATGGCGGCCCGGTAATTCAGAGTTTTATTCATACGGCAGATACCTCGGAATGAGCTGTTTGAATCCAGTTGATATTTTTCATGAACGATTTTTCCCATATCTCGCAGTTTTTTTGAATGCCTCGCGCCCCCCGTCGCGGGAACCGGAATTTTTTCCGGCCGGCGGAATACCGGCGGAAGCCATTCCGGGAACCTTGCGTCTTATGCCAGAGGCGGAGCGCGCGACTCATTCCGGCACCAGAACCGGACCGGCAATTTTTCAGTCGAAAACGGTTCAAAAGCCGAACCGCATTGATTCAACGGCAAACGGATTTCAGTCGGCGGAGCAAGGATCAGGCCATGATCGCCACAGACTGTCCCGCATAAATGGTGCGGCGGATAAACCAGTACGTACTCCGCCGGCGACAGGCAGGATTCGGGCGAATTATGCTCCTGCCAATAAGCGTGGCAGCAGTCAACGGCGCAGCCGGGATGCAGAAACGGGTGCGCCACGCTGCCGAGCGAGAAAAATATCACGCTCAACAGCAGCAGATTATTGTAGATTCTGCGGCATCCGACCATAATTCGTTCCCGATTCCGAGTTCAATTGTTTTTTACAATAGCATCCGCATGATTCAAATACAAATCCCGCCCTTTATAAATTCATTTTATTCCCATACCAATCCGCGCCCGGCAAACGCCGGAAACCGCCTCAAATCCCGAGCAGCAGCTGCTCCGGCGGCGACTTCGGTTCCGGCTCCGCGGTTGCCGGAGCGGCGGCGCCGGGAACGCTCCCCGCAAGAAACTCCTCGAGAGACATGATTTTCACACCGTATTCCCGCGCTTTGTTGAGTTTATTCCCGGCCGCGGCCACATCGGCGGCCACCAGCAGCGCCAGCTCCCGGGTCACGGCATCCACCGCGCGATATCCGCGCACCACGGCCAACGCCTCATAAAAATCGCGTTTCTCCGGCATTTTGCCGGTGAAACAAATGGTCGGCAGATTCATCTCCGCCGCATCGCGGCCACTTTCGCGGAGCCGGACCGCGCCCAGCAATCCGTCGATGAAATCGGACTGTTCGCGCAGCACCGCCACCAGCGCGCGGGCCCGTTCCGGTCCCACGCCGGCAATTTCCGCCAGCCGGACCTCATCGGCGCCGCGCAATTCGGAAAACGACAATTCCCGCAAAATCAACCGCGCCACATTGACTCCGACATGCGGCACATTGAGCGCCGCCAGCAGCTGATAGTCGTTGACCTCGCGGGCTTTGGCAATCTCGCGGCACAAATTGTCGGCCGATTTCTCCTTGAATCCCTCAAGTTTCAGCACGTCGGCGCGATCCAGGGCAAAAATATCCTTCAATGTCCGGACGCCGAGCGTCGCCGCCATCTTGCGCAAGGTCGGCTCGCCAAGCCGCTCGATGCCGATGTTTCTGACCGCCGCCAGCAGATTCTGAAGGCGGGTTTCGGGACATTCCGGATCGGGGCAGGCGATTTCGGGACCGCGCCGGACCAGTTCGGCGCCGCAGGAGGGACAGCGATCGATCAGCACCGGCTCCCGGTGTTCTCCGGGCAAGGCGTTCACAATGTAGGGAATCACGTCGCCGGCCCGCTCCACCTCCACCGTATCGCCGACGTGGATGTCGCGGTCGATCACATTCTGAACGTTGTGCAATGTGGCATGAGTGATGGTCACGCCGCCGATTTCGACCGGATCGATTTCGGCCACCGGCGTCAGGCAGTTCTTGCCGAAGCTCCAGACCACTTTGCGCAAAATGCTGCTGCGCCGGATATTGGTGAATTTGAAAGCGATCTCGCCGCGCGGATGATGCGCGGTATTGCCGAGGCTTCTGGCGTAGGCTTCATCGGCGAATTTGATCACCACGCCGTCGGTCGGATAAGGCAGCGCCTCGATTTCGGCCACCAGGTCGGGAAAATATTCGGCCAGCTCGCGCCGGGTATGACGATAGGAAATCTTGCGGTAATCGATCAAAGTCAGCTTGGCGCCCTGCGCCTTCAGCGCATCGATTTCCTTGAGCCCCATGATGCCGGCGACCGCGTTGCGCGAATTTTTGTAAGGTTCGCCGTTTTTGCGCCGGATATTGCGGTAAAGCGTGGCGAAATCATCGTCGCGGATCACGATTTCGCCCCGCACATGATCGCCGTGGCGCAGAGGCCCGGTATAATCGGCGGTTTCGACCTCGATCAACGGAGCTTTGTCGGAAATATCCTCGCCCTCATCGCCGTCGCCGCGCGTGACCAGCATATTGTCGTCCCAGCGCGCCGAAATCCCGTCGTA
The DNA here is from genome assembly GCA_036677805.1 of Victivallaceae bacterium. Taxonomy (GTDB): domain Bacteria; phylum Verrucomicrobiota; class Lentisphaeria; order Victivallales; family Victivallaceae; genus SIG78. Next base: position 59,712 of record JAVBVS010000014.1, read on the forward strand.
CTTGGGCTGAATCAGCAGCGCTTCGTCGCTGCCGCGCCCGTATTTGTCGACCCACTCCAGTACCTTGTCCAGCGAATAAGCCTTGTCCAGCGACAACATCGGTTCTTTATGGCGCACCTTGCCGAGCCCCGCCACCTGGGGCGCGTTGACCAGATTGAGCAGCGGGTGATCGGGCGCCAGCAGCTCCAGTTCCCGCATCAGATTGTCGTACTCGACATCGGAAATCTCGGGCGCGCCCTGTTTCCAGTAAAGCTCGTTGTGACGCGCGATCAGCGCCTCCAGTTCCGCCACGGTATGCATCAATCAACCCCGCATTGCCTGTTCGAGAATGCCGCTCAAGACCGCCTCGCTCCGCTCCAGCGGTACCGGACGCGGCGCCAGTTCAAGCTTCATCCGGTTGCTGCCGGCGCTACGCGCGGTCCGCGCCATCAGCGCCGCATCCAGTCCGGGATAATCCGCCAGACGCGGCACGCCGCAGCGTTCGAGAAACGCTTCGTAATGGGCCACCACCGCCTCGGGGGTATCGCCGCCGAAGACCGCGCCGATGGCGCGCGTCCGCTCCGCCACCCGCGCGCCGCCCAGATAATAACGCCAGGCTGCCGGCAATATCCGCGCCACCGCCACTCCGTGCGGAATCCGTCCGAACCATGAAAAACTGGCCAGATGGGGCAACCCGGTCGATTTGAAGCGGATGGTCATGCCGCCCAGCGTCGCCGCCAGCTGCATCGCCTCCCGCGCCTTCATATCGGCAGCGTCGGCCAGCACCCGGGGCAACGCCGCCACAATCAACGCCGCGCCGGTCCGGGCCCACTCATTGACTTCGGGCCGGTTGGCATCCTGACCGACATTGAGCCAGCCTTCAAGCAGATGCGCCAGCGCATCGCAGCCGGTGGCCAAAGTCACGGCGGCCGGCATCGACGCGGTGAACTGCGCCCGCAGCACCGCCAGTTTCGGCACCAGCACCGGATCGCTGATGAGTTGCTTGACCTCAAGCTCGCGATTCACGATATTGGCATACTGGGTCACCTCGCTGCCGGTTCCCGACGTGGTGGGAATCGCGATGATCCGGTCGAATTCCCGGCCGGGAAAGCGTTCTCCGATCCGGTTGCCGCCGAAGCAATCGGCCAGTTCCAGACCGCTTTGCGCGACGATATAGGCCGCCTTGGCCGCGTCGAGCACACTGCCGCCGCCCAGGGCCATCACCGCATCGGGCCGGATTTCGCGCAGAAAGCCGGTCATCGCCATCACGGTGGCGGCATCGGGCTCGGCGGGAATTTCCCGGAAACGCGCCATCGGCAGATCGAGCGTCTCCAGCCCCCGGAGCAACGTGCCCCACGCGCCGGAGTCATCCGCCGAGTGCCTGCCGGTGAAAACCGCGAGGCTCCGCACGTCCGACTGCCGCAAATACTCCTCCAGACCGGCCAAGGTCGAATTCCCCGGAATAACGGCGGTTTCGCCGTAACGTTCCATCATCCGCCGGGCAGACTCCATCCATGCATCCATGCGCCATCCTCAGGATTATGACTTGAATCCAAAAATCAAAAGACGGCCCGCCGGAAAACCAGTTTCCGCCGCGGGCCGTCCCTCAGGCTTTGAAACAAAAGACCGTCACCGCGGCCTTGATTACTTGGCCTCCGCCGGAGCTGCCGGAGTTGCCGGAGCCGCCGGAGCCGCGGGCGCCGCCGGAGCTGCAACCAGCACCTTCACATCGGCCTTCTTCATCAGGTCGTCAATAAATGCTTTGACCGCTTCGGCCTTCTTCTGCTGCTTGAGTCCTTCAATCAGCTGATCCTTGACTTCGTCGAAGCTCGCCTTGCGTTCCTTCTGGGCCGCATCGCGACGGATCACATGATAACCGAACTTGGTCTTGACCGGACCGGAGATTTCGCCTTCCTTCAGTGCAAACGCCGCGGCTTCGAATTCCGGCACCATCGCGCCCTTTTCAAAGCTGCCGAGCGAGCCCTTCGCGCTCTTGCCCGACGGACAGGCGCTCTTTTCCTCGGCCAGCTTGCCGAAATCAGCGCCGCCCTTCAGGTCGGCGATGATCTTTTCGGCTTCCGCCTTGGCCTTGTCCCAGTCTTCGGGCTTGGCGTCTTCGGAAACCTGGATCAGAATGTGCGAGGCACGCACGCCGTCCGGGCTGTCGCCGGGCTCGGTGAACTGATCGGGATGCTCGTCATAGAATTTCTTGACTTCGGCCGGATCGACCTTGTCCGTATCCTTGACCGAAGCTTCGAGCAATTTTTCGAAACGCATCATCTTCAGGAAATTCGGGTTGGCGGCCTGGGCGGCGATTTCGCCGTCAAGGGTTTTGCCCTGCATTTTGAGCACCTGCTCGATCATCGCCAGCTGTTCCTTCGGCATCTTGGCGACATCGGCCTTGATCTTGGCGACGGCGTCTTCCGGCTTGACCTCGATCTTGGCTGCATCCACCGCCTGCGCGATCACCTGTTCCTGAAGATACTGTTCGACCAGCTTGGGCGCCAATCCCTTAAGCATTTCTTCCGGGAAGCCAGGCGGAACTTTGCCATTGGGCAGCTGGCCTTTGACGAAATCGAGAAATTCCTGCTTGGTCACCGCCTTGCCGCCGATGGTCGCCACCGTATCCGGCAGAAACGCAAAGGCCGCATCCACCGCGATGCCTTCCGGCTTGTTCATTGCCGCCACCACATCCTGCCCGGCCGCCTTGGCCTCGGGAGCGGGAGCTGCCGCGCTCTTGGCATCCGCCGCACTCAATCCGACCGCCGTCACCGCCGCACATCCCAGCAAAAACCATTTTTTCATAATCATGAATCTTTCTCCTCATTCAAAAGGGTTTTGACATGACCAAAAATCAGATAACGCATAAAGACCGCCGGAACCGCTCAAAAGTTCAGCCGGAAACCGGTATCACCTTTCACAATAATCTCATTCCGACTATTTTTCAAGAGCATAAACCCAAATTCAATCAAATAATACTTGATAATTCATGAAAATCGGAGTAAATTACCCCCATTGTTTTTATTTTTCGCCAACCAACCCAAATTCAAGATAAAGGATTCCGGCCATGAGTGTGAAAATCTCCGCCCTCCAGCAAGCCCGCGCCGCATACGCGCCCAAACTTCCCCCGGCTCTGGCCAAAGGCGCCAACGTCAAGGCCGTGGCGGGCAGTCCCACCACCGCCGCCGGCGACGTCGAAAAAATCCAGGCGCTTTTCCCGGCCAATTTCGGCAGTCCGATGGTGACCTTCGAGGCCGCCCCGGGCAAAGTCAAAGCAGCCTTCAACGTCGGCGTGATCCTCTCCGGCGGCCAGGCTCCCGGCGGCCACAACGTGATCGCCGGACTCTTCGACGGGCTCAAATCGCTGAATCCGCAGTGCAGGCTCTACGGCTTCCTGAAGGGACCCGACGGCCTGGTCAAGAACGAGTATATGGAGCTGACTTCCGAGATCATCGACCGCTACCGCAACACCGGCGGCTTCGACATGATCGGCTCGGGCCGGACCAAGCTCGAAAAGATCGAACAATTCGAACAGGGCAAAATAAACTGCGACGCGCTCGGCATCAAGGCGCTGGTCGTCATCGGCGGCGACGACTCCAACACCAACGCCTGTTTGCTGGCCGAATACTACAAGAAAAACAACATCGGCATTCAGGTCGTCGGCTGTCCCAAAACCATCGACGGCGACCTCAAGAACGAATATATCGAAGCGAGTTTCGGCTTCGACACCGCCTGCCGCGTTTACAGTGAACTGATCGGCAACATCGGCCGCGACGCCAATTCGGCCAAGAAATACTGGCACTTCATCAAGCTGATGGGCCGCTCCGCGTCGCACATCGCGCTGGAATGCGCGCTCCAGACCCAGCCCAACGTCGCGATCATCTCCGAAGAGGTCGCGGCCAAAAAGACCACGCTCGCTGAAATCGTCGATTCCATCGCCGCAATCGTGGCGGCGCGCGCCGCCAAAGGCATGAACTTCGGCGTGGCGCTGATTCCGGAAGGGCTGGTCGAATTCATCCCTGAAGTCAAAGCGCTGATCGCCGAGCTCAACGATCTTCTAGCCAAGGAGGAAGCGGCGTTTTCGGCCTTGACCGACGGCGATGAAAAGGTCGCTTTCCTCAAGAGTCGGCTGTCGGCCGAAAAGGCGGCGGTTTATACCAGTCTGCCGCACGCCATCCAGCTCCAGCTCTGTCTCGACCGCGATCCCCATGGCAATGTTCAGGTATCGCTGATCGAAACTGAAAAGATGCTGGCCGAAATGGTCAAGGCCAAGCTGGCCAAGCTCAAGGCCGCAGGCCAATACAGCGGCAAATTCAGCACGCAGACCCACTTTTTCGGCTATGAAGGCCGTTGCGCCGCGCCGTCCAACTTCGACGCCGACTACTGCTACAGTCTGGGCTATACCGCGGCGGCGCTGCTGGGCGCGGGCAAAACCGGCTACATGTCGAGCGTGCGCAATACCGTGCGTCCGGCCGCCGAATGGGTTGCCGGCGGCATTCCGATCACCATGATGATGAACGTCGAACGCCGTCACGGCGAAGACAAGCCGGTGATCAAGAAGGCACTGGTCGAACTCGACGGCGCGCCGTTCCGGTTCTTTGCCGCGCACCGCGCCGCCTGGGCGGTGGAAACCGCCTACGTCTATCCGGGCCCGATCCAGTACTTCGGGCCTTCGGCGGTATGCGACTTGTGCACCTGCACCCTGAAGCTGGAACAGACCAAGTAAGCCGGACCTTCCGGCCCGAACCCCCGGGGATTTGAAGAATGACGAAAAGCGATCAGAGCGGAAGCATCGACGTGCGTTACGTCGCGGAGCTGGCGCGCATCGAAATCGCGCCGGAGGCGCTGGACAAGCTCGAGCGCGACATGCGCGGGATCGTCGGCTATATCGAACAGCTCAACGCGCTGGACGTGTCGGGCATCGAACCGACCGCCCACGCGTCGATGCTGGTCAATGTCGAGCGCGACGACCTCCCCGGAACACCGTTTCCGCGCGACACCATGCTGGCCAACGCGCCCGCGGTGCTCAACGGTGAAACCATCAAAGTGCCGCAGGTGCTGCCGGGCGAAGGGATGAATTGAAGATCATGGCAAACGACGATTTTTCCAACCGTTGCGTCGCGGAACTGGCGGCGCATCTGGAAACCGGCAAGCTCACCAGCCGGGCGTTGATCGAAGCGGTGCTGGCCGCCGCCGCGGAACGCGACGGCGCGATCAAAGCTTTCCTCAAGCTCGACGCGGTCAAGCTCCGCCGCCTGGCCGACGAATCCGACGCGCGGCGCGCCGCGGGTCGGACGCTGAGCCCCTATGACGGCATTCCCGTCGGCATCAAGGACTGCATCGTGACGGAAGGCGAAAGCTGTTCCTGCGCCTCGCGCATTCTGAGCAATGTCATTTCGCCCTACGACGCCACCGTGGTCGCGCGGCTCAAACAGCAGGGGTTCATTCCGACCGGGCGGCTGAACATGGACGAATTCGCCATGGGCAGCAGCTGCGAAAACAGCGCCTTTCAGAAAACCGCGAATCCCTGGGATCTCACCCGGGTGCCCGGCGGGTCTTCCGGCGGGTCGGCCGCCGCGGTCGCGGCCCGGTTGGTGCCGGCGGCGCTCGGCAGCGACACCGGCGGTTCCATCCGCCAGCCCGCGAGTTTCTGCGGCATCGTCGGGCTGAAGCCGACCTACGGCCGGGTTTCGCGCTACGGGTTGGTGGCGTTCGCCTCGTCGCTCGATCAAATCGGGCCGATGACCCAGACGGTCGAGGATGCGGCGATTCTGCTGGATGCGATCGCGGGCCGGGATGAAAAAGATTCGACTTCGCTGCCGGACAAGCCGGAAAACTTCACGGCCGCGGTGCGCGGCGTCAGGGCGGATTCGCTCAAAGGCTGCCGGCTCGGGGTTCCGGATGAATACTTCAACGCCGACGGCATGAGTTCTGAGGTGCGCCGGATCATGGACGACACGTTGGCGCTGCTCAAGGCGCAGGGGGCCGAGCTGGTACCGGTGTCGCTGCCCCATACCCAATACGCGGTGGCGGTCTATTACATCATCGCGACGGCCGAAGCCAGCGCCAATCTGGCCCGCTTCGACGGCATCCGCTACGGCGTGCGGCAGGAGGCCAAAGACTTGGTCGCCACCTACTTCGCCAGCCGCGGCGCAGGCTTCGGCGACGAAGTCAAACGCCGGATTCTGCTCGGCACCTATGTGCTGAGCAGCGGTTATTACGACGCCTATTATCTGCGCGCCCAGAAAGTGCGGACATTGATCCGCCGGGACTTTACGGAGGCATTCCGGCAATGCGATCTGCTGGTCACGCCGGTGGCGCCCAACGTGGCGTTCAAGTTCGGCGAAAAAAGCAGTGATCCGCTGGCGATGTATCTGTCGGATATTTTCACGATCGCGTTGAACCTGGCCGGCGACTGCGGCATCAGCGTTCCGGCCGGGCTGGGCGCGGAGAGCCGGATGCCCGTCGGCGTCCAGTTCATCGCGCCGGCCCTGGCGGAAACCCGGCTGCTGCAAACGGCGCGGGCCTACGAACTGGCGCGGGGACCATTCCCGGCAATCGCGCGGTAACGGCATCTTAATCGATATGAAAACGACGCCCGGGCCACAGGCGTGGAGGCAGGAAAACCGGAAAAGGAGGAGACGGAATGGAGACCAAGTTCATTCTCGGGTCGGTGCGACGCGAAGCTGAGAAATTGGGAGCGCAGGGCGATGCGACACATGCGGTCCGGCTGTCCGGTTCGGTCAACGGCGACCGCGGCGAAGGATATTGGCTGCTCTATCCCGAAAGTCTGATTCTGCTCTACCGCAAACTCGGCGACCGCGATTACGGCGGCGTCTGCGCCGCGCCGGAGGAGTGGCACTTCGGCAATTATCGCGAGGCCCAGTACGAGCTGGCCATCGAACTGAGTTGCGACGACGCGGTTTACGACTGCGTGTTCACGCCGTCGGAACGCGGCGAGGCGGAAGCCGTCCTGAACACGATTCAAACGGCCGCGGCCAAAGGCGTGCCCCGCTATGCGGAAACGCTGCTGCTGGCCGCGGCGCTGATCTGGCAGCTGAGCGGCGACGGCCATGCGGAGTACGCCCGCAGAATTCTGGGTTCGCGCTATCTCGCGGCCGGACGGCGCTATGCCGAAAGCGCCACCTTGTCCGATCTGGTCAGCCGCGCCGCGCGGATGTTCTCCCCGGAGCAGAAACAGAGCCTGATGCTCAATCTGATCGAGCAGCGCATGAGCGACGGCGAATGGACCGGCGCCGAACAGCAGGCGCTGGGAGAACTCGCCGCGGAACTGGGGCAGGCGGCGGAAGAATTTGCCGGCGCCTGGCGGACGCTGCTGCTCAAAAACCGCTGTCCGGCAATTTTCGGCTGAAGATTTCCGGCGAGACCGCTTGCGAAAGCGCTTTTGCCGGTGTATTGTTTGTGAATGTTTTATAAAAATCGAGCAATTTCAAACGCAAGGAGATAAAAATGGTATTGGATGGAATTCTGTTGGCAGCGGGCGAAGCGCCCGCACAGAGCGCGCCGAGCATGTGGGGCTTCCTGGTCCCGGTCATGATCGTGCTGGTGGTGATGACCTTCATTTCGGGGCGGAGCCAGAAAAAACAGCGGGAAAAGCAGCGGAAAATGTTCGAGGCGATCGTGAAGGGCTCGAAGGTGCGCACCATCGGCGGCTTCACCGCCAAGGTGGTCGAAGTCCGCGATGAGAGCCTCTTGATCGAACTGACCGACAAGATGCCGCCGGTCGAACTGCTCAAGAGCGCGGTGGCCACGGTGCTGGACGAAAACAACGCGCCGACGGATGCGGCGAAAAAATAAGCTACGATGCAACCGAAACCGCCGGAAAACATTTTTCCGGCGGTCTTTTCAGCTGATGGAGATCATTCATGGCGGCAAATGACAAACGACCGGTTCTGTTGAGAACGATGATTGCGCTGATTGTAATCGGAGTTTTCGCCTATTCGACCTATCCTCTGCAGGAAAAAGACTTTTATGAAACCTTCCTGACGACGCTGAAGGAAGCCGGCAATCCGGCGGCGCAGAAGCTGGTGGAAAACGCCAGGACGCGGCAGACCCGGGACCCGGAGCTTTTCGCCTCCAATGCGTTGCTGGCCGCGGCCAATGACGACGGCGTGCTGCTGACCGATCTGCTGAATATCCCCAAAGCCGATGACAACCGCGATGCCATCAGCGCGCTGCGCAAGAAAGGCAGCGCCTCGATCCGGCGCGGAATCGACCTCAACGGCGGGGTGGAGTTCATGATGGAACTGGTTCCCGACCAGGATTTCCTTGAGCGGGCGGCGGCGTCCGGCAAGGAAAGCGAAGCCGAAGCCGGAGAGCGGATGGGCAAGGAGTTCAACCGCTACCGCGACCTCGCCATCGAAGTGCTGCGCAAACGGCTGGAAAGCCACCGGATTTTCGAATCGGAAATCTCACCCGCCGGGGGCCGCTTCATTTCCCTGAAGGCGCCGATCACTTCCAAGGATGAAAAATCGCAGCTTAAGGACCTGCTCAGCATGAGTGCCAAGCTGCATTTCCGGCTGGTCCATCCGGACAGCGCCGCGCTGGTGGAGCAAATGCAGCGCGACCCCAGGAATTTCGTGCCTCCGGTCGGTTATGAACTGATGGAAATCAGTGAATTCCAGCCTGGACAGAAAGCCAAAGTACAACGTTATTTCGTGGAAAAACGCTGGCAGATGGACGGCAAGGGCATCGTCGACGCCCGCGCGGTGCGCGACGAATTCAATCGGCGTAAAATCGTTTTCCGATTCGATTCCGCAGGCTCCAAGGCGTTCGCCAACGTAACCACCAAATACAAGGGCCGCCAGCTTGCAGTCGTGCTTGACGGGAAATTGTATACCGCGCCGACCATCCAGACCGAAATTCTCTCCGGCTCCGGAGAGATCACCGGCCAATTTTCCGATGAAGAGGTCAACAACATCGCCAATGCGCTGGTCAGCGGCAGTTTTCCGTTCATGATCCGGGTCGATTCGGTCTATGACGTCGATCCGACGCTGGGCGCGGACAACGTGGCCAACGGAGTGCGGGCGGGAATTTACGCCATGATCGCGGTGGTAGTGTTCATGGTGGGCTATTATCTGGTGGCGGGGATCGTCGCGGTGGCGGCGCTGGCGCTCAACGTCATTCTGGTGCTGGGCGCGCTGGCCGCTTTCGACGCCACGCTGACGCTGCCGGGGATCGCGGGGATCATTCTGACCATCGGGATGGCGGTGGACGCCAACGTGCTGATTTTCGAGCGCATCCGGGAAGAATCGGCGGCGGGCAAAAATATCCAGACGGCGGTGGATGCTGGCTATGCCAAAGCGCTGAGTGCAGTCATCGACGCCAACTTGACCACCTTGTTCACCGGGATGATCCTCTATTGGGCCGGGACCGGCGCGGTCAAGGGTTTCGCGGTCACGCTGAGTATCGGGATCATCACCAGTCTGTTCACAGCGCTGTTCGTGACCCGGCTGATTTTCGACTATCTGCTGCGCTTCGGACTCAAGAAGCTGCCGATGCTGATGATGTTGAAAAATCCGCGCCTCAACTTCCTCGGCTACCGCAACGTGGCCTTTCTGGTGTCGGGCGCGCTGATCGTCGGCAGCCTGGTCGTGATAGGAATGAAGGGGAAAGACATGTTCGGCGTCGACCTGGTCGGCGGTACCGTGGTGGTCTACAACTACCGGGAAGCCGCGCCGCAGCAGGGCATCATCGATGCCTTGAACAAAGCCGGGTTCACCAATCCGCGCATCGCCTACAAAGTCAGCGCGGCGGCAGCCGACAATCACAAACTCGAAGTCATGGTCCGCAACTCCGGGGAAATCGGCGACGCGCACCGGACGCCGGGCGCACAGATTCAGGAACTCCTGAACCAGGCTTACCCGCAGCTGCGGCTCTCCGGAGGGCAGGAGACCTCGGTCGGCGGCCTGGTCGGAGCGGAATTCAGCAAATCGGCCATCCTGGCGCTGATCGCCAGCATGATCGGCATGATCGTCTATATTTCATTGCGCTATGAATTCGCCTATGCCATGGCGGGGATTATCGCGCTGATTCACGACGTGATCATCGCAACCGGAATCTTCCTGCTGCTCGACCGCCAGATTTCGCTGGCGGTGATCGCGGCGATCCTGACCACGATCGGGTATTCCATCAACGATACGATCGTGGTCTTCGACCGCATCCGCGAAGATTTGCGCGCCAAGAGCGGGGACAGCTACCAGACCATCATCAACCGCAGCATCAACCAGACTTTGAACCGGACGCTGCTGACTTCGCTGACGACGCTGCTGGTGATCGTGGTGCTGATGATCTTCGGCGGCATCGCCATCAACGATTTCGTGTTGTTGATGTTCCTCGGCGTGGTGATCGGAACCTATTCGTCGATCTTCATCGCCAGCCCGATCGTGGCGCTGTGGCACCGGAAGATCGTCGGAATCAAGGAAACCGATACCAATTTCGACGAATCCAAAGTCGTGGAAGCCTGAGCGCATTCCAGTTTGATGCGCTTCCGATAAAAAATCCCGGCATGAAACCATGCCGGGATTTTTTTATGGCCGTTCGTCGGGCCGCAAATCAATCGAGCACGCCGCAATTGCCGCCGTCACGAAGCGCGCCGCAACGCAACTCCGAGAACAGATGCTCCAGCTTGGACAAGGTGACCGGTTTGAGCACGATACCGTTGAATTGCCTCAGATCGAATGTCTTGCCGCTTTCCACATCGGCGGTCACCGCGATGAGCGGCAACCCGGCCCAAGCCGGATTCGCCCGAATCACTCCGGCCAGATCGGCGCCGCTCATTTCGGGCATCCAAAGATCGGTCATGACCAGATCGAACGTCTCTTTTTCCAGCAGAGCCAGCGCCTCTTGGCCGCTCTCCGCGGGGACGGCCGCCACATTGAGCCGGGCGAGCATGGCGCAGAGCACCCTGAGGTTGATGGAAACATCGTCCACCGCCAGCACCCGCAACGGGCTGGCAACCGCGGCGGATTCAGGCGGAGCCGCGGTTGAAGATGGCGCCAGTTCCACCCGGTCCAGAATCACGGTGAAGGTCGATCCCCGGCCCGGGGCGCTGTCCAGGCCGATCCGTCCTCCCATCTGCGCCACCAGCCGCCGGACCAGCGCCAGGCCGAGGCCGGCGCCGCGGCGCGAACTGCCGTGAATGTCCTGAAGCCGGCCGAAAGCCCGGAACAACCGCTTCTGCTCTTCCAGCGGAATACCGCAACCGGTATCGGACACCTTCAGCGTCAGCCGGACAGCGGGTTCATCCGGCAATGACTCGCAGCTCAGGTTCAACCCCACCGTCCCCTGCGCCGTGAAACGCACCGCATTGCCGACCAGATGGAGCAGAATCTGGCGCAACCGGGCCCCGTCCAGCAGCAGCATCGGCATCGCCTCCGGAAGTTCCAGCCGAAACTCCAGATGTCCCGCTTCGGCTTGCGGACGCATCGCCGCGGCCACCTCGTGCGCGATTGCGCCGGGGTCGACCGAGGCCCGGCTCAAGACCATTCGCCCGGATTCCAGGCGCGCCAGATCCAGCAGGTCGTTCAACAGCTGTTGGAGCGTCTGACCGGCGTCCTGAAGCGCCCTCAGATACTCTTCCCGGACCGCCGCGGAAACATCCGGCTGGCGCAACAATTCGCTCAGGCCGATCATGCTGTTCAGCGGCGTCCGGATTTCATGGTTCATCGAAGCCAGGAACGCACTCCGGTTGTGTTCCGCTTCGCGCAGACGCCGCAACGTAGCGGCCTGTTCGTCGCGGCAATGCACCAGTGCCGTCACGTCATCGGCGCTCTGAACCGCCATCGGCGGTGCCGCATCGCCGAACGCCAGGGGCTGAGCCGAAATCCGGACCACCCGTTCACGCCCCCGCACCTCTTCGGAAACGTTGCGCCGTTCCCGCGCCGCCCGAACCGCGGGGGCCGACAACGCCTGTTCCGGAATATCCGCCGCCAGCTCCCGCGCCGCCGCATTGGCCCGCACCACAACCCCGTGGCTGTCGAAAATCCAGAGCGGTACAACGATCTGTCCGAACAACGCCGGAATATCCGCCGCCAGACCGCCGTCCGGAGTCCGGCAATTGCCGCAGAGCCGGCCCAATGCCAGAATCCGCCCGAACAGCCGCAGCAACTGCCATTCTTCTTCTCCGGGACGCCAGAGTTCATCCTCCCAGCCCAGCCCCAGAATGCCCTGAACCCCGACGACGCCGCCAACCGGAACCGCCGCCAGTCCGGCGCTGCCGGTCAATTTCAGGAAACGGCGCAGCTCGGAATCGTCGGCGCCCAGCAGCACTTCGTTGCCGCCCGCGCAATCCCGCGGCAGCCGGGCCCACAGCAAGTCGCAGGTTTCAGCCGGAATTTTTTCCGGCCGGGCGCCTTCCGCCGGCGCCAGCCAGGCGCATTCCGTTCGAATTTGACCGCTGGCGCCATAGCACCCCCAGATGATCCAGCGGCCGCCGAATTCCGACAACAGCCGCAACAATAACTGTTCCGTGCCATCCGACCAGTCGCCGCCACGGAGCAGCCGGTCGCACAGCGCCGTCAGGATGCCGCCGCCACTCAGCATCTTCTGCGTCCGGGCCTGCCACTGCTTCCCATCGCACTCCCGGACCGATTCGGCCCCGGATTCGGAACAGGTGATTCCCAGCAGTCGACGTCCATCGGCAAGATGCAGCGGGAATTTGATCACCCGGAGCAATCTCGGAGAAGCGTCAGGCGTCGCGCCGGGCAGTTCCACCATGAATCCGGCCAGCCGGTCGCTCCGCATTACCTCGCCATCGGGAAAGATCGCGCCGCCGGCCGCATGGAACGGCAGCTCCTCGGAGCGGCGGCCGATCAAATCCGCCGGGGACAGCCCGGTCAAACCCGCAAAACGGTGATTGGCCAAAAGCAGCCGGAAATCGTTGTCGGCATCGGCGACCGCCACTCCGAGCGGCAGATGCTCAAGCACGGCAAACCACAGCTGATGCATGGCGTCGTCACGGTTCCGGCGCTCGACCTCTGCCGTCACGTCGCGAAAGACCAGCACCGCGCCGAGACAATGACCGTCCCGGGCCAGAATCGGCGAGGCGCTGCCGGCAATCCGGTATTCCTGCCGGCCGCCGCGCGCGACCAGCCGGGTGCCGGGTGCGAGTTCCATCCGCTTCATGGTTCGGAACACAGTGGCCACCGGCGATTCAACGGCTTGTCCGAACGCATCGGTTACGGAGAACACAATGGCGCCCTGAAGCCCCCGCGCCTCGACCATTTCCCATCCGGTCAGCCTCGAGGCTTCGACGTTGAGCATGGTCACTCCGCCTCCGGTGTCGGCCACCATCACCGCTTCGCCGATCGATGCGAAAACACATTCCAGCCGCTCCGTCATGGCCGCGGCCGCCTGCCGCGACATCTGCAACTCCGTCGTATTCTGCGATACCCAGATGGCCGTCTCGCGATGATAGAGCTGGCGCGGCAAGCGGGAGATGGTCGCCGTCCGGCGTTCGCCGTGAAAATCGAAATCCAACGTTATCGGACGGCCGCCGGAAAGTACGCCGCGGACCTTTTCCAGCACATGGTCGCCCTGAATCCCGATCAGCTGCCGGACATGGCGGAAGTCGCGCAATTCGTCCGGAACATTGTTCTTGTCGCCCAGTTCATAGCTCAGAATATTGCCGTCCCAGTCGACGACGAAGAAGCGCAGCGGCAAATGCCGATACAGTATCGCGCGCCGCTGAAGTTCGCGCCGCCGGCGCCACAACAGCACCGCCAGTGCGGTCAGCCCGGACAAGATCAGTACCGCGCCCGCGCCTCCCCACCAGATTTCCCGGCGATAAGTTTCATAAAAATCGAACGGCCGCCCGACAAACACCGTTCCCGGCGGAAAATCGACGCGTTTCAGCCGATAGAAATCCAGCATCTTCCAGTTGATCAGCGTTTCCTCCGGAACCCGGACGTACGGAATGGCGGCCGCGGCCTCGCCGCGAACGACCTTGAGCACCAGTTCCGCCGTTTCCATCCCGACGAGTTCGCCGCGCGACACCACGCCGCCCAGCACCCCGAAACGCACCAGCGCATCGTGCATCACCAGAATCGGCACTGTGGTCCGGCCGCTGATTTCGGTCAGGATTTTCTGCCGCAGGTCCATGGATTCCAGCTTCGGATCGTACCAGGAATGATAGATGATCAGGCTCCCTTTCGGCAGCCGGGCGACAGTGTCAAGCATGGTCTCGTTATCACAGTCCTGTCGGGTCAATACCGTGAGTCTGATCCCGGGGATGACGCTCAGCGCCTGTTCCAGGTCATCTTTCACCAACCGGCCGGAAATGGCCTGATTGGTCAAAAACAGCACATTCCGGGTGTCGGGAAAAAGTTTCAGCCCGAGCAGCAGATTTTCACGCGCCCCAGTCGCCTTCAGCACCCCGGTGGTATTGGCATGGCGGGCGCGGATGTCCGGATCGATATGCCCGACGCCGCCGAAGATCAATGCGGTTTGCTCCGGAATCTCCGCCGCGATCGCCCCCAGCATATCCAGCGCCGGTCCATTGAACGTCACGATCGCCTGGTATTTTCCGGAACGGATGTCCGGCAGGAAAGGCGCCAGTCTGGCCGCCAAGGCCTCCGGCCGGTCATCGCGCAGATAATCGAACTCCAGCTGATCGATCTCGAAAAGGTTGCCGGAAGTACTGAGCGTGTCGAAAAATCCGGCGGAAAGCTCGAACAGCAGCATGTGCTCGGGATTGTACGAATAAACCAGCAACAGCCGCCGGGTATCCGCTCTGTCCGGAGCGTTTTCAGCTCCGGCCCGCCCCGGGAACATGATCTGGCAGAAAAGAAGCGCCGCCCCGAAAATCCCGAATACTCTTCTCATCCCCCACCCCTCCCCCTTTTTTCAGCTGCCGCCCCCGCAGCGCCGACCCCCTTCGTGGGTCCCGTCGATCCGCCGCCGCAGAACGTTCCCCCGCTCCCGCAACAGCAACAACTCCCGGACTGAACGCGCCGGTCTTTTTCATCCCCGGCAGCCCGGCGGCGCCGCGTTCCGCCGCAATCTCACTTATCCCAGCGAATCAATCCGGCGCCCGCAATCGGCCGACAGCGCAGCAGGCGCGCTTCACGACCGGACGGCCGATAATAAGCACACTCCAGCTTTTCCATCAGCGCCCCGATCATATCGTTGTGCACCATTACCATCATGCAGCCGCCCAGACCGGCGCCGGCCAGTTGTGCGCCCGCCACTCCGGGGACGCCCCGGGCCAGGTCCACCATCCGGTCGATCTCCGGCAGACTGCACCGGTAGCTGCCGGGCTGTTCATGAAGACCGGCAAATCGTTCGCCGCGTTCCAGCGCCGCTTCCAGCGCCGTCAGCGCCGCGTCACCGGAATCATATCGGTACGGCTGCGGATTTTCTCCCGCCGCATCAAAACGCACCACCCGGTCGCCGTCATGCGAAACGTTCATCAGATGGCCCACCGCCTTCATGTCGCCGGCGCGCAGCCATTCCACATAAACCGAGGACCGCGCACATTCGGCCAATCCGTAAAGCACCACGCCGCGGATCGGATAAAGCCCGTCCGCCGGTTCGGCATGATTGCTCCAGTAAACGCCCAGATCCGTCTCCGGCAGCAGCGCAGCCAGCTCCGCCCGCGTGGCCTGTTCCGGCAAGACTTTCAGCATACGATAGATCCAGCTTCCCGGAACGCCCAGGGTCCGGGCATTGAAATCGCGCAGATGCTGAAGCACCCCCTGATATTGAGGATAGGCCCGGCGCAACAGCGCCAATCCGATCCGATAACAGCTTACCCGATGATTGAATTGATCCTTGGCGTTGCTCGACTTGCGCGCCTTGATGCCGGAATCGCCGACAATCAGGGCGTAGTCCGACGGAAAATCCACCAGTTCCTCGACTCTGAAATCAAAAAATCCGACTTTCACCACCTTGTTGCACTGACCGAGCTTGACCGCGGCATGATCGGCCGCCCCGCCCCGGGTCCCGACAAACCATTCGCCTTCGCCGCACAGCGTCACCAGCTTGTCCGGCATCAGATCCAGCCGGTTGGCGCTGACCACCGCTTCGGCGGCGCCGACCACGAGCGTCGAGGAGGAACTCAAGCCCGCCGCCATCGGGACATTGCCGGCGACATAAATATCCATGCCTTTGAGTTTGCGGTTGAAGAAATGCTTCTGAAAACGGAGAAATACCGCCTTGACATAATCCGCCCAGCCGACGCCGTACTGTTTGAGCAGCCGGGCCAGCTTGGCGCTGCCGACCAGCGTCTGCCAGTCATCCCAGGGCAAGTCACGGACCAGCTCGCCAACCGCAAATTCCGTGGCGGGAAATTCCGGATCGACATTCTTCAGCCGGACCAGATCGTCGTGGCGCAGATGCACCGCCATCAAAGTTTCGTAGCCGATGGTCATCAAGTTGCAATTGCCGCCCTGATGATCGACATGCCGTCCCATCACATTGACCCGGCCCGGCGAACGCACCACCGCCACCGGCGCTTCCGCGCCCAGATCGGCTTCCGCCATTTCCAGCAGTTGGACCAACGCCGCCGCCTCCCGGCGGGCCAGTTCGCGATCGTCGCCATACAGAGCAAGAAACATCGCGTCAAACGTATCGTCCGCAACCGCACCGCCCGCCGCAATCCACCGCAGGTGGTTCAGCCACCGGCCGATCGGGCGATACTCCTCCGGCGCCACGTCATGATCGGACTTCCCGGCGTTGCGCCGCAGCAGTTCCGCCACTTCGAGAAATTCCGCCGGATTGGTAAAACCGAGCACCTTGCCCGGATCGGTCACCGTCAACACCGCGTGTGCTTTCGGGCTGCCGGCACACAACCGCTCAACCAGATCGGACAACCGCAGCTCGCCGGAACCGTCATCGGCGCTGCTCAACGCCTGCCATCCCGCCCGGAAATCCGTCGCCCGGCCAAAGTAAATCGACGTCGGCCGAACCGCGCCATCCGCCGGACGCAGCACCACTTCCGCCACTTTCGCTTCGGGCGACGCTTCGTAAAGCGTCCGCAATCCGGCAATCACCTCCGGCGCCAGAATCCGGTGGCCGGGCAGCACCAGCAGCAACGCATCCTCGGCCGCCGGCAGCGCGGCCAGCGCACTGCCCAGCGCTTCCGCCGTGCCGCGCTGCCCGGACTGGCAGGCGTAGAGCACATTGCGGAAACGCGGCGAAACACATTCGATCACCTTATCCGCCGAGGCACCGATCACCACCAGGTGCTGGCGGATGCCGCCGGCTTCACAGGCGTCGAGCACCCGGCAGATCACCGGCACATTGACCAGTTCCAGACAGACTTTGTTGGTATGCTGCGAACCCATACGGGTGCTGAGGCCGCCGGCAAGCACGACAGAATAAACGATTTTTTCCGACATGAAACGTTCCGGGAGTTGGGGGCGTTCTACTCTTTGCGGGCAAACGGCGTCTGATCGTCCTTGGCGCCGTTGTTGAAAAATCGGTAATTGTCGTTGGCGTACTTGACCAGATACTTGGCCATTACCGCATCGAAATCAACCGGCAGCTCAATCCAGCTTTCACTGCCGTCGCCGACCTTGGTCGGGACGAAATCGGCATAATAATTGCCGTCGATCAGAATCACCGCGGGCCGGTGGCGGAACTGCGCCGACAGCTGAATCCACATCGTCCGGCCATGCTGGTCCGGCTTCAGGAACAACCGGTAGAAGCCTTCGCGGCCCGGCACGGGCTGAGCGGCGATTTCAATGATATGGCGGGAGGACATGAAGGGGATGGTATTGATGATCACGGTTTTGTTGTCAGGCAGCGCCAACACCTGTTCCACGCTGGCGTTGCCGCGCGGATATTTGACCACATCATGAAACGAGATCACGAACTTGGCCTCTTTCGGCACGTCACCGTTGAACAATTTTTCAATGTCCGCGGTTTCACAGCCGCAAAGCAACCCCAACACCATCAGCACCATGGCGCTGATCCATCCAATACGCAATTTCATCTTCGCCGCATCCTTCTGCTCAACCCCAAATAACTCTGTTCAGGAATATACACTTATCCCGAATAAAAAACAAATCGCCGCTTGCCGCGGAGGGCTGAAAATGCGAAAAAATAACTGCGGAAAGCATGGCCGGAACCGGCTTTAAAATAAAAATGGAGCGAGTGACCGGAGTCGAACCGGCGTGACTGGCTTGGGAAGCCAGGGCATAACCGTTTTGCTACACTCGCCCGTGAGGCGCTGAATTGCATAATATAGCGCGGCGATTCTTATTTTTCAAGTGGGACTCCCGCTTTTTTTACCCGGTCGCAACCGGAGAAAAATGGAACGCCGCCGGAACCGAATCGCACTTCCGGCGGCGTTCCCCGCCCGGCGTTACAAATCCAGAACGCGCACCGCGTTTTCGCGCGCCACCTTCTGAAACACCGTTTCGCTGATCTCTCCGGTCCGGCGCAAATCCAGCAGGAATTCCGCCAGCGGACGCAACGTATACATGGTCGGCTGGC
>JAVBVS010000015.1:0-131562 GCA_036677805.1 Victivallaceae bacterium
ATTCCGTTTGCAGTTTGACAGCTCCGGGAACCCGTGAGGATTCGGCCTTGCCGATTGCCGAAAGGAAATGAATTTCCTTTGCGGCAATCCTACGCCGATGCGGACCATTGCGCCAGCAGCATTGTTTTGCGTTGTTCAATTTTTTCCTCCAATCGCTGATGGAACAATGGCGAACACCACGCCTCATTGAAATACCGTACATCCTCCATGCGTTCAAAGCCCCATACCGAGAATTCCCGTTGTCGTTCAAAGTCAAAGTCCTTGATTTCCACCGCGCCCGGAAACAGTTTGATACTCTCTTTTTCCCCGGCGATCACCGGCGAACAAACCATCTTGTCCAAACTCGCATCATAATGCACAAAGACGACGTTGCACCGGCATTCCGCGATACGCTCCACCGGTTCGCGCATCATGCGCCGCTGCTGGAGTTCCGGCGGCTTGACGGGCCGCCGGACATTTCCCGCCTCCAGCGTCCCCAAGGCCCGCGACGGCTGATAGAAGCGCAAGCCCGAATAATGCAGCATCCAATCGGGAAAGCCTCGGCGCGGCATTTTCACCAGATACTTGGTGATGTAGCGGATGGCATGAACCGGACTTTGAAACTTCCGTTGTTTTACCGACAGATAACACTGTTCCCCGATATGCCACTTGCGCAGCAGCCGATGAACCCGGTTGAGATCGAGAAAGTGCGGAATATAAAGCCAGCCCCGTGGATCGTCGGGCCGCGACAAAGAATATTCCTTGGCTTCCCGACAATACCACACGCCGGGCAGTTCGCCGACATCGATTAAAATATGCCAATGCGGCCACCCGTCCCCGTTTTCTTCCTGCGCTTCGAGAACCCAAATCCAGCGCCGGATTTTCAGTTCCTTGGTCAGCAGCCGGGAGATGAACTTCTTTTCCATCACATACCGGTATGCTTCCGCAGGAGAAGCGAACCAGTCCCGGTTGACGGTGATGGTATAAAGACGCGGGCAAACGAATTCCGCCGCTTTTTGCATGAGCCGCCGCCGAACCTCGATGCCTTTTCCCGGTCGGCAATCCGGGCACATCCAGCTTTTGCAACTGATGCTGATGCAGCGTTGAAACTGTTTCAGGCTTTCCAGCCCGGAAGGGCGAATATCATCTTCCGTTGCCGTGGGAACTCCATGCAACGTTACTTTTATTCCCCCCAATTCAAGAATAGGGGAATCGGTCGCCGCGGCGAAATTTTTTCGGCTGGCGCGCCCGGCAGGCGAAAAAATTTCGCCCGCTGCAACCGCCCCCCGGTTCGCCAATGCGCTGGAACAAAAGGAACTTTTCATCGGTGTTCCTCCCGTTCCGCTAAAAGGAGGATCACCGACCGGGTAACGGCGGATAAATAGGGCCAGCAGCGCTTCAGGCGTTCGATATCGGAATCAGCATCAATATCCGGGGCGCTATTTTCCACCCCGGCGATATCAGGCAAAAAATTTTCCGAGCTTGCGGAAGCGGTTAAGGCGATTTTTCGAGTTCTACTACGCCCACCATTTTTTTGCCCTCAAATCCCCGGTTCAAGCTCAAGCCGGGGATTTTTTGTGTCTTTGGGATTCGGATTGGACGAAACGCCGCGGACCATACTTGGGGGAAACGCCGCGAGTGGCCTCGGCGCTGGCCCAAACATGATAATTGCTCCGGAGGATGGGATACGGTATCCGCTTCCAGTTTTACCAGGACCAGAAGCGGATCGGAGCATCCCGCTTAATCGAATTGTAGTCCCGGGTGGTAAAGAACTGCGCATTCTTCTCGGCCAGCGTTTCGATGTTGACCTTCGACGAGCTGTACCAGGTGAATGACGAGAAATTCAGGACGGCGCGAACATCTTTTTCGCGGTCCGCGTACATCATCATGATTTCACCGGTCCGGCTGTCGACAACTTTGCACGCCACGGAAATACTGCCCGAGGCCAGCGGTGTGGTGATCAGCCGGAAACCCGGAAAAACGCAAATCGACAGCGCCAGTCCGACATAAGACAAGGTCGCCTTGGTGGGCACGATCTGGGTGATGGCCGGATACACTACCAGCGTATCGGGCAGATTCGGATCATCGACCACGGTCAGGCCGCTCTGGACCTGAACGTTCCGTAAATCGGCGATATAGCATTGCCGCATGAATTCGGCGATGTCGCCGATATCGCACTGAATCTCCCGGGCGATGTCGGCGCTGAGCTGGCCGAGAATGTCATTTTCCAGCAGATACCTGGTATTGACCGGAGCGACGTAAATGTTCTTGTATTGTTTGTTCGTGTTCCGGGCATAGAAATAATGAAACGGAAACTGGGGACTTTCCCGGGTCAACTGCGGTTGATCGGGCAAAAAGCCGGTCAGTTCCGGCGGGTCGGCGCGCATCATCGATTGCATTGACGCGCAACCGGTTCCGAATAACAACAGAACCAAACCCAACGCCCCCGTCAAAGCATACGGATGTATTTTTTTCATCGCCATTGCTTCCTGTTTCGCGGTTGAATCGATGTTGTTGAAAAATACTTCCGCTTCGTCCGCTTGTCAATTCAAGTTTCTAAATTCTTCTGAAAAACAGGAAGGTGATTTCGGATTTTTTCTTTTACGGATTGCAAGCGATCTCAATAATCGAATTTTCGCCCGGCCATTTCGGAGTTTTAAAGTTTCAGGGTGAATTTCTGCTTCTTGCAGAATACCGCTATCCAGCAGACGAATACCGTCACCGTTACGCCGATCAGCATCGAAGTGAAGCTGTTGACATACTTGGCATTCCAACGGAAACTCAGAATTCCGGTGGCATCGAGGAATGCGAAAACCCAGAATTGCCAGATATAAGCCGTCAACGGCACACTGCCGAGATTCTTGATGAAGCGGAACACCGCGTTGTCCCATTTTTTGACATCACAGATGCCGTAAAGCGCCATCCAGAGCAACGCCGCGAAAAAACCGGTCGAGAACATCCAGCCCAGCGTCCCCCGCTCCTTATCCACACTGAACATGAATTTGTAAATACTCTCCTGCGACGGATTTTCTACCGGACAGGCCAACCCCGCCCAGGGCGAAGTAATCGCCGTCAACGCCGCCAGCACCAATGCGAATCGAATCAGAATCCCATAGGAGGCGCGAACATTACCCGCCGCTCCGAACATGGCCGCGCCCAATCCGACGCCCAGCATCACGATCATGGGCAGATAAAGCAAAAAAGACGCATACTGCGACAGCAGCGGAACTTGATTGAACCGGCCCAGTTTTTCCGCAACCGCGCCGACGGCCAGCAATACCAGCCCCAGATAAATCAATTCGGCATGGCGGCGCAGCAGCAGATAAAGCAATCCGCCCACCATGTAAGCCCAGCCGATCACCCCGATGATTTCCCACCACTGGCCGTGGAACCAGTTACCTTCGTTGAGAAAAACGCAACGCGCCAGACGGCAGGGCAGCCATCCCGCCGGGTCGGCGGCCGGCGGCCCGGGCTGAACATAGACGATCATATAATATCCGAGAATCAGTCCTCCCGCAATCCGCATTCCCTGCGCAAGCCGGCGCCTGGCGGGCTGATCGCTCGAAGTCTGATTGAACAGCAGCAGCACCCCCGTAACGGCGACCAGCTGCCAGCAGGCGCGGGCGGCTTCGACCGGAGCGATGCCCAGCAGCGCCCACCATCGATTCATAAAACTCCAATCGCCCATCAATTCCAGATTGGGACGGTTGACCAGCAGCAGACCGATAAACAGCATGGAGACGCCGCGCAAGAGGATATGTCCTGTCGCCTGCAGCCGCCCGTGCCAGTTTTCCTCATATTTCCGGAACGCCAGCGGAATCGAAATCCCGACCATCAGCAGGAACATCGAAAACACATAGTCGACATAGGTCACTCCCGAAAAAGCATCGGGATCCTTGAAATAATAATGCATCATATACCACGGAATGTCGAGAAATTCGAAATTCGCGAAGATCATGATCAGGATAATCCATCCGCGCATCATGTCCAAAGACTGCACCCGGGGCAGTCCCGATGCCGCTTTTGCCGCCATTTGTCCGCTTCCTTCCTGCCGATGTCGAAATGCCCGTCGCCAATCCTGCGACCGATGTGATTGATATTCGGATCACTATACTCCCGATGGCGGGAATTGCAAGTCCGAAAATATATTCCGGAGGACGACAGGAGCCGATGCCATGGCGGGGCGAAACCGGCAATTCCGAAATGATCCGGAAAGCAGATCCGCGGACCATAAAGCATCAGCGCTCCGGGCGAAACTCGCCCGAAGCGCTGCGAAAACCCCCTGCCCGGTTTATCCGAAATTCATTTGAGCAAGCTGTTGAGATGTTCGACATAAGCCGCCACGCCGCCGGGCTTGTACCCGGTCCGCGCCAGCTCCCGGCCGTCGGCATCGACCAGCAAAACCGTGGGAAAGCCTTCGACATGATATTGCTGCGCCAGCTGTTCGTTGCGGCGCTGTTCTTCTTCTTTCAGCTTCACCGTCTGGGGGAAATCGACCTTGAGCAGAATGACGCGGCTCTTGGCCCATTCCTGAAATTCCGGACGACTGAATACCTCATGCTCCAACTTCATGCACCATGTACACCAGTCCGAGCCGCTGAAGCTCAGCATGATCGTCTTCTGGTTTACCTTCGCCTGCGACAACGCCAATTCAAAGTCCGTCATTTGCGCCCTCTCATTCCTCAACCCTGAGTTCATTTGCAGTTCCATGAATAAGAGACGGAATTTCACTGCAATTTGTTCCCATGTCGCCTCGCCCGCCGAAGATTTGCCCGCCCCGGTAACCCGCGACCGAGGGTCAGGGCGTCGCCGGTTTGGGGTTGACGGCGGGAACGCGTTTCCCGGCCGGATTGCCGGGATTCCGGTTGCCCCGCTCCGGCGGCATTGTCCCGAGATACCAGTATCGGGCCGGAATCAGATGATTGTAAGCGAACGCCTGCATGTATTCATCGGCAGGAATGACCTTATGCCGCACCATCCGGCTGCCGATCGCACCGCGCACTTCCAGCCCCAGCATTTCCGGAGGCGCGCGCAGCGCATTCCGATTTTTCACGGTCACCTCCACCGAGTCCGCATTTCCGGCAATCTGAGCGCCGGAGATAATTTCCAAACTTTTCGTCGTGGAACTGACCGACAACGGTGCGGCGCAACCGTCTTGGCGCATCACATAGAGTTTGATCGTCCCGGTGCCGCCGGCGGGAATATTCGTCATCGAGGTTCCCGAATAGACTGCGAAATCGGGTTGCGGCGGCGCCAGTTTCAGGTAGTAGCGACAAGCGTCTCCGCCCTGCCCCGTCAGATCCTCGACCGTCACGGTATAACTTCCCGGGGCGGGCAGTTTCAACAACAGTTTGGGATCGGCGTACTGCACCACCGTCCCGATATTCCAGCGCGGCGCCGGAGCGTCGTCGCCGCGGGCGACAATCCTGCCGGAAGCATCCCTCACGACCAGTACGCCGTCCAGCGGTGAACCGAGCTGCCGCGCCGCCAATTCGAGAACCAGCGTTTCCCCGGCATATCCCCGGAACCGATATTGGTCGCGTTCGCCGGGTTTGCTCAATGCACCGCTGATTACCACCGGCTCCGTCATCGGCGCAAACTCCAGTTTCCGCTCCGCCAGCGACTCTTCCTGAAAGATCGGAATGCCCGCAAAAGGCGATTTGTCCCACGGCGATTCCGTCAGACCGGTGGAAAGCACTACTCGATAGACGAAATCCTCACGGCCGCGATACAGATTGTCCCGGATATCCAGACGGTACCATCCGGTTTCCGGCACAACCGCGGTCAGTACCGGATCGGGATTGAAGTAGTGATCGTCGGCATAGGCGACACTCTGATTTTTATCGTCGAACAATTCAAGCACCGGTTGGAAAAATCCCGGTACCGCATCTCCGATGAACGGCTGCAGCTCACGGCCCAGAAGCGTGATGTCGACCGGCCGGTCCTTCTCCAGCTTCAGCATGAAATGATCCGTCTGGCCGGGCATGATCTGACCGTCGAGCACCGCCGGAAACTGTTCGATTTTCGGCATGGGGGAAACCGGCTTGCCGGGAGGCGAAAACCATGGCTCGGCCGTATGTCGCGCCGTATCCACGAAAAAATCTTTCGGATTCGATATGCCGCGCCCGCCCCACAGCCGCAGTTCCCGCCGTCCAGGCGCGGCGTCCGGCGCAATTTCGAGATCGACGATCAACATCTGGCGCAGCGACGGCGTGGCCTGTAACGCATTGCGTTTGGCGTACAAATCCCGGATTACCAGATTCAACTCCAGGCGGTCCAGCGTATCGAGTTTTTCCCACCAGGCGTTTTTGCGCCATTCCTCGACGTTGGCCTTATCGGGAAGCGGCGGCTTGGGCTGGCGGTTTTCGATCGCCTTGATCCAATCCAGCAGATATTTCCGCTGCTGGCCGTCAGGCGGAGGAAAGCCCGGCACGGGGGTGATTTTTTTAACTGTAACGCCATCCCCCGAAATCAGTCCCTGGTTGACGCCGAGATTCTGACCGCCGATGAGCAACCGGACGGTCCGGCCGACTTCTCCTCCGGAAGGATATACATAACCGATGTACGGGTCCGAAGCGCCGAGGAGCGAGAACGCCGCCAGCAGCACTCCGGCGGCGGCAACGAATTTTTGCACTCGAATCATTTTTTCAATTCCGCTCCCGGTTTGTAGATTTCCCGCAGCCGCCCCGCGGACGACTCCGGCGGCAGAATCGTCACCGGAAGATTGCGTGGATTGGGCAGCATGCCGTCGGGATCAATGCCGCACAGTTCGTAAATGCTGCCCAGCAGATCCTGCGGCGCCACCGGCCGCTGCACGACATTGCTCGCCGTCGCATCGGACTCGCCGACGACTTTGCCACCCTGAAAACCGCCGCCGGCGACCACCGCGGAAAAACAGCGGGCAAAATGGTTGCGGCCCCCGTTCCAGGGCGGATTCCAGTCGATTTTCGGGGTCCGGCCGAATTCGCCGCTCCACCAGACCAATGTGGTATCCAGAAGTTTTTTCTCCGCCAGGTCTTCAAGCAGAGTGGCGAATGCCTGGTCCATCTCCCTGGTCCGTTGCGCCATGGTTTCGAAATGACGCTTGTGCGAGTCCCACCCCTGGGCGTTAATGGTCACATAGGGCACCCCCGCTTCCACCAGACGCCGCGCCACCAGGCAGGCCTGACCGAAACTGTTGCGCCCGTAGCGGTCGCGCATTTCCTTGCTTTCCAGCGACAGATCAAATACTTTGGCGGCATCGCCCTCAAGCACCGCTCGGGCCCCTTTGCCCGCGGCGATGAATGTGCGGCTTTCCGGCAGTGCGCCATCCGGATCAAACCGATCCAGTTGTGCCAACAATTCAAACCGTTGCCGGTTGGCCTCTTTGCTCAAACCACCCGGGGGCACGATGCCGTCGACCTCGAACGTATTGGCATTGGGATTGCCTCCCGTCACCAGAGGCGCATATTGTTCATCCAGAAACCCGATTTCGGAAAATCGCCCTTTCGGCACCGTCAGAATCACATAGGGCGGAATATCGCCGTGGTATTCCTTGCTTTTGAACATCGCAATCACCGTGCCGATGGCCGGGAAGACCATGCCGCCGCCCGGTTCCCGGCCCGTCTGCATCAGATAAGTCGCGGTTTCATGACCGTTTTGAGGATGAGTCATGGTCCGGATGATGGAGTACTTGTCCGCCTGCTGGGCCAATTTGGGCAGCATCTCGCCGATCTCAACCCCCCGCACATTGGTGGGAATCGCTTTCAGGCCATTGTTGTAATCGCGGGAGGCTTTGGGCTTGGGGTCGAAGGTTTCCAGTTGCGATGGCCCGCCCCACACCCAGATTTCAATCACCGATCGAGCCGGCGCGCCGCTCCCCGGCAGCGCCAGCAACACCAGACTCAGAAACAGTAGAATGCGCATTGATTTTCTCCATCAGGTCAGTGTTGATAAAGAAACTCTTCGGTATTGAGCAAAATCCACACGAGATTGGCAGTCATCCGCCAACGTTCCTGCGGCGAATACTGATTGAGCGCCTTGCGGATGATTTCAGCTTCATCGGGCGTCGGTCCGCGCGAATAAAACAGCCAGTAAATCCGCTCCAGCGATTTCTCCGGCCGCAATCCCTTCAAATCGGCGCGGCGCGGAATCCGATTGATGCGTGAATACAAAGTACCCGAATTATAAAGAAACAACCGCTGCTTGGCGGTGATGTCGTCATTGCGCTCCGCCCGCAAGCCGGAGTCACGCGCCGGACGGCCGAACAACAACAGAAACGCACTGGAAATCGAGCCGTCCGCCAGCGTGACGGTTCGCGCATTCTCCGGCAGATAGGTAAACGGTTCCGGAATTACGCTGGAATAGGCAAAGGAACTTTCAGTCAAGTCCCGCAACATGTCCTCCAGCACCTCCGCCGGCAGCCGGCGGATCGGAAACAGGGCCCAGTTCCGCCGCAATTGTTCGACTTCTTCCGGTTTGGCCGACGTCCCCGCCCGGTATAACGCCGACGTCGCGATCAATTCCTGAATCCGCCGGAGATCATAGCCCGATTTTTTGAGTTCCTGCGCCAGATAATCCAGAATCGCCCGGTCGCATTCGTCCGCGGTCGCATCCCGATTCATGCCGTCAATCGGATTGAGCAGGCCCCGACCGAAAAATTCACTCCATATCCGATTGGCCATCGCCCGGGCCAGCAACCCGTCCGGGTCCTGTTCCACATAGTCCGCCAGCGCTTTCCGGCTGTCGGCGCCAGCCGCGACCTCGACCGCTTCGCCGCCCGGCAAGGTCAGCTTCGCCGCATTTTCCAACGGCTCGGCATAGACGATCTCCTCCTTCCATTCCCGGGTCGGCTTGTACCGGACGGAAGCGAAGAACTTGACGAATTCATCCTTTTCCCGCTGCGACAACGCAGTCCAATCCAGGCCGAACCAGGTCTGCATGGTCGTCGCCGCCAACCCCTCCGGAGTCCGACTGGCCAGCGCACGATAATAATTCGCCTCCGGCACTCGGAAATTACTGCCGGAAGCCCGCAGCAAAGCCGCCGCGAAATGGGCGCAGGATTCGTGATTGCCCCAGAAATCGTGAATCCGGCGCTGATAGACATAGACCGCGTTGGGCCAGAGATTGATCGGAAACTCCGATTTCACCCGAAGCATATCGGCGAATTTCAGCGTCCAGTAATCGTTGAAAGCCGGTTCGTTCAACAGCCGCCGAACCAGCATCCGGTCCTTGGCCGGATTGGTATTGCCGACAAAGCTTTGGGCTTCTTCCACCGTCGGCAGCCGCCCGAGCAAATCCAGATAGACCCGGCGAACCCAAACCGAATCCGACGCCGCCCGCGGCGCTCCGACGCCCGCCACCAGCCACTTTTCCGCCAGCAGCTTGTCCAGATCCGATACCACCGCCACCGGCTCCTTCTGGACATAGACACTCGCGGCAGCCGTCCCTCCGGCCAGCACCGCGCCAAGCAGCATCGCCAATGCCATCGTCTTCATCGCTTCACCCGCTGTTGATTATTGGAATGGTTTGAAACGCCGGTCGCCTTTCCCGTTCACGGCGATACCATCCATCTCGACCAGCCACTCCGGACGGCATACCGCGGCCCGGACCATGATCCGCGCCGTCGCCGGGCACAACTGCTCGGCCAGAACCTCCTCGACCGCTTCCCGGTCGGCCGAATCGCGCAGATAAATCACCGCCTGACGCAAATCGGCCAATTCCGATCCGTGATTTTCCAGCAGGGCGCGAAAATTTTCGATCATGCGCAGGGCCTGGCGCCGGATATCCTGCTCATACAGCGTTTTGCCGTCCCGGTCGATGCTCGCCGTCCCCGAAATCCAATACCAGGAACGGTCGCCGAGAATCATCCGCGTGCCGCGCTCAAAGGTCACGCCATAAAAATGGGTCGGCGAAAGGTGATTGAGCGCACTCATGTATTCGATCTGCTCCGGACGGTGGCCGTAGACCGCCAGGGCATTCATCTGCACCAGCTCGGAGGGCGCCACCGCGATCCCCTCGATGCCGGTGCTGGCGATGTAATGCGTTTTTTCGGTAAGTTCGCAACGGCTGAAAAAATCCCGGCGAGCCTTCACCAGCCCCGGGTAATGATTGTCGATGTCCCGGCAGTAAAGCCAGGTGCGCAGGAGATTGTCCGCAATCCGGCCGCCGCCTTGCGTCACATGCTTTTCCGCCGCGGCAAAAAGCATCGCGGTTTGGGCCAGACTGCCGCCGTCCCGCTCCAGACCGCCCAAGTCATGAATGAATTCCACCCGGTAGTTACTCAGATTGAGTTTGACCGCTCCAGTGTCGCATTGAACTGCCCGCGCGGGAGCGGCGGCGAGCGCATAGGCTTCAAGCGCAATCTTGGCGCCGCCGGCGGGAGGCTGGCCCACCGCGCACCAGCAGCATTCCGGCGGCCACAGACGACGCAACACCGGCAGCTGGTTGGTGATATCGCTCAGATGCGCCCTGACCCACACCAGCGCCGCGTCGCCGCAGGATTTTTCCAGCCGCTGCCAGAGTTCCATCGCTTCGGCAGTGAAATTTCGCCGCGTTTCCGCCGTCATGGCGATGAAGATTTCATCAATTCCCGAGGCGCCCTTGAATACGGCCTTTTCCGCCATAGCATCCTTCACGGTTTGGGTTGCGTTGTTTGTTTTCGTCGCGACCGGGCAATTTCTTCCGGCGTCGGCATATCTTCCGGACGCACCTGGTTCAACTCGTTCAAACGATCCTCCACCAGTTTCCGGTAGTATTCGACACCCGCTTCATCCAAGTCCGGCGGAATCATGATCATGCTGCCGAGACACAGGGTCAAGGTCGAAAAGGGCTTGGGTATCTGAAACCGATCCCACGATTTGCACTCCCAGTAGCGGGACGCATTGATCGCGATCGGCACAATTCCCGTCGCCATCTTCGAGGCCAGATGAACCGGGCCCCGACTCATATGATAGCGGGGACCACGCGGCCCATCAGGCGTGAAACTCACATGATTTCCCTGCCGGAGCGCATGAATTGCCTCCAATTGCGCCCGGGCCCCCGCTTTGCTCGAAGAACCGCGCGCGCTTCTCAATCCAAAACAACGGATGAGATCGGCAATATATTGTCCATCGCGCGAAGCGCTGACCACCGCGACGGTCCGGCGGCGCACCTCGGCCGGAAAGATGACCGGAAAAAACAATAACCGGTTATGCCACGTCACCGCCACCACGCCGCGGGAATCGGTGATCAGATGATCGGGATCGATGATCCGGACCCGATAGAAGCAAAGCCGCAGCAGCCGCAGCAGTCCGGCGGCGGCGGCAAACAAACCGTTCGGAAGTTTCTTGGTATTACGAAATTTCTTTTTCAGCCAGCCCATGGCCCGTCACTGAATTTCGGAGGCCTCGAATTTCACGATTTCATCCCATCCTCCGATGGCGTCGAGAAATTCCTGGCGACGCTCGGCGTTGCGGGTGGCAAGGCGGCCGGTTTCAACGTAGACCGTCAATTCGGTATCGCCGATGTTGCCTTCGCAGCGCAGATCCCGCATCTCCGCCTCGGCAATGAACCGGGCTACGAAATTCGCCTGGTCGCCGTCGGCCAGCGGCTTGATTTCCGCGGTAAAGGCGAACCACGGCCGATAGAATTCCCCGACACCCCACTTCTTGCGCAAACGTTTTTTCATGAATTTTCTCCCTGGCAACACTCATGCGGATTTAAAACAAGATAAGAAAATGTACATCATTCCGGCCATTTTGCAACCATTTTTCGCCATAAAGCCGGAATAAATCGGAGACACGATATGAATTCATTGTAAAAAAAGCGGCGACTCGGATTGAAAAATGGTCTCATTGGCTCTATAGTAGATCAAATAAAGGGGTGAACGGTCTTTTCAGTTTTTGGAGTATCGATATTTTTTATGGAAGAGAAAATTTTTGACTTCGTGCGGATATGGCGTTTTATTCGGCGCTATTGGATTATCATCGCGGCATTGGGAATCAGCGGCGCCGTCATCGGATACGCGCTGGCCCGGTGGGTCGTCCATCCGACTTATCAGTGCACGGCGCTGATTTTCGCCTGGAGCGAAGTCGATCAGATACCGCAATCGGATGCGTCGGAAAATCGGGCCACTCCGGCCGAAGCCGAAACCCGGGACGCGCAGAATGAAACCGAAAAACCCGGCCGGCCGCGGAGTTCATCCCTGGAGCAGGAAATCGCCATGGCCAAATTGCGCTCCTACCAGTTGCTCACGGCGCAGTTGACCGTCGGCAACCTGCTGATGCCGGACTTTCAGACACTGCTCAACAGCAATCGGGTTCGCAAAAAGATCAGTGTCGCGCTGAAGGAGATATTCGGCACCGACTCAACCCCTGCCTATACCCTGTCCGCCCGGCCGTTGCCCAAAACCCGCTTTGTCGAAATTGCGGTTCAGAGCAAAAGCCGTAACCAGACGCCGGTGATCATCGAGAAAACGGTTGAAATCTTCACTCAGGAGGCGCGGAGCCTGCTGGGGATCAACAATACTCAAAGTATTGACATCTCGGCTTCGGCGATCAAAGTCGCGCCCAAAATTCCGCTCTATACCATCGTCGGTTTGCTCCTGGGGCTGCTGCTCGGCGGCGGCGGATGTTTTCTGATCGATTTCTTCGATAAATCGATTCGTGACTTGAAAGAACTTGAAGAGCGACTTCAACTCCCGGTGCTCGGAGTTCTGCCGGAAGTCGCCAGCATGAGCGGCGATCACGACGGCGAACTCTGGCAGCAGGACACCAAATCGGTTTATGGCGAAGCCATTCGCTCGCTTCGGGTTAACATCGAATATCTGCTGCCGGAAAAAGGCAGCGCCAAAGTATTCCTGACTACCAGCGTCAACAAAAGCGAAGGCAAGAGTTCGGTGGTTTCAAGCATGGCCATCGCCCTTGCCAAAATCGAGAAGAAGGTGTTGCTGATCGACGTCGATTTGCGTCGTCCGCGGCAGCATCGGATTTTCAAGTTGTCCAATAAGGTCGGCCTGGTGGATTTGCTGGTTTCCAAAAAACAATTTGAAGAAGCGGTGCACCGCAACGTCAATTTGCCGGGCCTGGATATTCTCACCAGCGGAACCGTTCCGATTACGCCGAGCGATCTGCTCGGATCGCGGCGGCTGGAAGAATTTCTGAAAACTTGTGCCAATCATTATGATTATATCCTGCTTGACGCGCCGCCGGCGCTGGGCATCGCCGACCCGATGATTCTCGGCAAGCTGACCGACACCACCATATTGATCTGCGATTGCCGGGAGGCCAACGTCGATAAGCTGGCCGGAGTCACCGAGCGGCTGCGGCAGGCCGATGTCCGCCTTGGCGGCCTGGTTCTGAACCGTTTTTCGCTGATGAACAAGAGTGATTATTATTACTACTATCAACACTATTACTACGGTTACCATTACAGCTACACGGCGGAACCGGGCAGCAGCGACGAATTCGCCATCATCCCGGACGAGCCCGAGGGCGGCAATGAGCCGTCTCAATCCTGATTTGCGGACTGCTTCATGATCGATCTGCACAACCATCTGTTATACCATCTGGACGACGGGGCCCGGAGTCTGGAGGAATCCATTGCCATGCTCGAAGAAGCGAAAGACAATGGGATCACGGAGATTGTCGCAACGCCGCACATCATGCCGGACAGCGATCCGGAACAATATGAAAAATCTTTTGCCGCGGTGGCCGCGGAAGCCGCCCGGCGCGGCATCAGGCTGTATCGCGGTGCGGAATACAACGGGCGGAACCTGCCGTCCCGGCCACCCTTCACCACGCTGGGCGAAATCGAGAAAGGCATCGTCCTGATCGATTTCCGGATCCCCTCGCTGCCCCCCGAATTCCGGATGCAGGCCGATGATATTTTCAACGCCGGATACCGCATCGTCATCGCCCATCCGGAACGAACCTTTCCGCCGTCGATGTTGAATGATCTCGAAAATTTGTCCGAAATCGGAATTTCTTATCAAATTACCGCGTCAAGCCTTCTGGGCGCGTTCGGGCCGGCCACCAGGAACATGGCCATGACCATGCTGAAGCGCGGACTGGCCCGACTGGTAGCCTCGGATGCCCATGACACCCGCCAGCGCAATAACTGCATGCGGGCGGCCTATGAGCTGATCGCCCGCAAATTCGGGCCTGAAGCCGTCGCAACACTGCAGCAGAACGCCCGTGCCGTGCTCACGCCCGGCCGAACTAGACTGGCGCCGATTCCGTTGCGGCGCTTCCGGTTCGGATTTCTGAAATTCATCGGTCAATGAAATTCCGGTGATTTTTTCGGAAAATTCTCTTCCCAAACCATCTCGATGACTTTATTTCGGCAACAAGTCGGAGTATATTATCAGGATGACTGTATTTTGAGCAAATCAGCGAATCATCCTCAACATATTAAGATATGGAACGACCATGAATAAAAAAGTAAAAGTCGGCATTATCGGGTTCGGCACCGTCGGGGCCGGCGCGGCGTCCAATTTGCTGCGCAATCACGACATATTGCAGGAACGCACCGGAGTGGACATTGAACTGTCCATGATCGCGGACCGCGACATCACCACCGACCGCGGCGTCAAAGTGCCGCACGAGCTGCTGACCACCGATGTTGAAAAATTAATTGCTTCCTCGGATATCGTGGTGGAACTCATCGGCGGCACCACGATCGCCGGCGATTTCATCCTCAAGGCGCTGAATGCCGGCAAGGCGGTGGTCACCGCCAACAAGGCGCTTCTGGCCACCCGTGGCGGCGAACTGTTTGCCGCGGCCGCGGCCAACGGCGTCGATCTCTATTACGAAGCCAGCGTAGCCGGCGGCATTCCGGTGATCAAAGCGCTGCGCGAAGGACTGGTCGCCAACCGGATCGAACGGATCTACGGCATCATGAACGGCACCTGCAACTATATCCTCACCCGCATGGAAGCCGAAGGCGCGGCGTTCGAGCCGATTCTGGCCGACGCCCAGAAGCTGGGTTATGCCGAAGCCAATCCATCGCTTGACGTCGATGGGTTCGACACCGCACACAAGGCCGCTATCCTGGCCGCGCTGGCTTACGGCAAGTGGTTCGGCATCGACGCGGTCAGCGTCGAGGGTATCCGTCAGGTCACGCAGCTCGACATGAAGATGGCCGGGGAGCTCGGTTACCGGTTCAAACTTCTGGCGATCATCAAAAATATCGCCGGCGCGGTTCAGATTTCGGTCGCGCCGACGCTGGTCCCGCGTCAGTCGATGCTCGGAGCCATCTCCGGTGTGTTCAACGGCGTCATGATCGACGGCGATACCGTCGGCCAGACACTCTTCTACGGTCGCGGCGCCGGCCGCGACGCGACCGCGAGCGCGGTAGTGGCGGATATCGCCGATATCGCGCTCAACCTGACCAAGGGCTGCCCCTGCCGGGTGCCCGCCTTCCGCGACGGCGGCCGCGCCATCGCGACGGTCAGGCCGGAAGAATGTTCCAGCCGTTACTATCTGCGGCTGGGAGTGAAAGAACAACCCGGAGTCATGGCGGCGGTCACCGCGATCCTGGCGGCGAAGAAAATCAGCATCTCCAGTCTGGTACAGCACGAAGGCGCCACCGGAAATGCGGTCCCGCTCCTGATCGTCACCCATCAGACCCGCGAACGGCTGATTCGGGAAGCGATCGCGGAAATTGAAAAACTCTCCTGCGTGCTGGAAGCAGTCACGCTGTTCAGAATCGAGGATATCTGATCATGGCCAATATGCATACGGTCGAAAAAATCGGCGGAACGTCCATGAGCCGTTTCGGGGAGTTGATGAACAACATCCTGATCGGCAAGCGCAAGGGCGCCGACCTCTACAATCGCATTTTCGTGGTTTCGGCCTACGGCGGGATCACCAATCTGCTGCTGGAAGACAAAAAGACCGGAGCGCCCGGCATCTACGGATTGTTTGCCGCCGGCAACAGCGATTGGGAGCTCAAACTCGCCGAAACCCGCAATAAGATGCTGGAGTTCAACCACTCCTTCGCCGATCTCGGATTGGATCTGGCCGTGGCGGACGCTTTCGTCAACGAACGCCTGGACGGGATTCGCGACTGCCTGAAAAATCTCCTGAAGCTCAAGAGTTTCGGCCATTTCCGCCCGCAGGACTATCTGCCGGCATCCCGTGAATTTCTGAGCGCGGTCGGTGAATCGCACAGCGCTTTCAACGCGGTGGAAATCCTGAAGCGGCATCAGGTCAACGCGGTATTCGTCGACTTGAGCGGCTGGAAAGAAAATGAAACCGGCTCCATTGAAGACAACATCCGCCACCACCTCGCCGGACTGGATTTCGCCGCCTGCATGCCGATCGTCACCGGCTATGCCAAATGCGCCGAAGGCATCATGAACCGCTTCGATCGGGGCTACAGCGAAATCACCTTCAGCAAGATTGCGGTGGTGACCAAGGCGCGCGAAGGAATCATCCACAAGGAGTTCCATCTTTCGACCGGCGATCCGAAACTGATCGGACAGGACCGGGTGCGCACCATCGGCCATACCAACTTCGACATTGCCGACCAGCTGGCCGATATGGCCATGGAAGCAATCCATCCCAAGGCCGCCAAGGAGATGGAGCGCGAAAACATCAGCATCCGAGTCAAAAATGCATTCGATCCGGAGCATCCGGGAACGCTGATCAGCAGCGATTATGTGGCGCCGACACCGCGCATCGACATGATCTGCGGCCGCAGCGATATTCTCGCCATCGAAGTCTTCGATCCGGAAATGGTCGGGCAGAGCGGCTATGATCACCGCATCACCTCGATTCTGGCGCGGCATAAAATCAGCTATATTGCCAAAAACACCAATGCCAACACCATTACGCATTACATTTCGGAAAAGTCGTCCCTGCTGCCGAAATTTCTGGCCGATCTGGAGGAAGCCTTCAAAGAAACCGCCAAGCTCCGGACCTGCAAAGTCGCCATTATCGGCGTGATCGGCAGCAACATGAAGATTCCCGGCATTCTGTCCAAGGCGGCTTCGGCATTGGCGGACGCCAATATCAACGTGCTGGCGCTCGATCAGTGCATGCGTCAGGTCAATATGCAGTTCGTCGTCGAACGTGACGATTTCGAACAGGCGCAGATTGCCCTGCATCGCAAACTGGTCGAAAACATCTGAGTTGCGGCCATGCCGGAATATCTGGTCAAGTTCGTCGCCCGTTCCGGCGCGGCCTCCCGCCGCGCCGCGGCGGCCTTGATCAAAGCCGGCCATGTCGCCGTCAACGGACGGACCGAGCTCCATCCCGCGTCGGCGGTGGAGCCGGAAACCGACATCGTAACGCTGGACGGCCGGGGCCTCGAACCGCCGGCCGCTTTGGTCTACATCATGTTGAACAAGCCGCGGGGCTACACCACCTCCCATCACGATGCCCATGCCGAACGGCTGGCTGTGGAGTTGATTGACCTTCCCGTGAGCGGCAAACTGGTTTCGGCGGGGCGCCTCGACCGCGAAAGCGAGGGCTTGCTGATCTTCTCCAACGACGGCGATTTCATCCATCAGCTCACCCATCCGCGCTATGGCCTGACCAAATATTACCGGGTCACCGCAGACCGTGAACTGACCGCCGACCATCGCCGGAGAATCCGGGACGGCATTCCGGATGCGGGAGAACTGCTGAAAGCCGAACAGGTCGAACCGCTGGATGGCCGTTACTGCTACGCCATTGTCCTCCACGAAGGAAAAAAGCGGGAAATCCGGCGTTTGCTCAAAGCCTGCGGCGCCCGGACGCTGCGCCTCGAGCGTCTGGCCGTCGGCGGCGTGGAACTGGGGTCTCTGCCTCCGGGCAAATGGCGCATGCTTACAGCGCAGGAGGTGGCGCGATTGCGTCCTCCTCCGATTCGCCCGTGATGGTGGAGTAAAGATGCGGATCGCGGGTTTCGATCACAATCATCGCGATCGCCCCCAGAATCATTCCCAGCAGCAACACGACCGCGGCAATGATCACTCGCCGCATCCAGCGGTGCTTGCGGCGGCGGCGGGTGCGATGTTCGATTTCTTTGGACGTGATATGCAACACTTCGTCGCGAACCGTCACCGCATTGCCGATCGGAACCGGAATTTTCATGATATTGCCACAGGTCTGGCAAGGTGTGGACCGACCGGCGAACCGGTCGTCGATTTCATAACGCTGGCCGCAATGCAAACAGGAAAATTTCATTTCAGACCTCCCCCGGCCGGAGCCGCTTAGCCGCAATGGCCTCTCCCTTTCCGGGAAAAAGATACTTCATCCGTCAAACAATGTCAAATAAAAATTCTGTTTTTTTATGGAATTCACGGGAAAAATGACATTGACCGCCTATATTAATCACGGTGACGCGATTACTTATGAATGCGAATGTCTGACGGTACGCGATTAATTACTCAAACACTCTATTGGCGGAAAAATTATGAAGGTTTTCATTCAAACCGACATGGAAGGGGTCAGCGGAGCCACGAACGGCGGTTACGGCTGCCGGCTCAGCCCAGAGGAAAAGACGCGGTATCTGGAACTGATGATGGGCGAAATCAATGCCGTTGTAGAAGGCTGCGTCGCGGCCGGGGCCGATGAAATCATCGTGAAAGAAGCGCACAATATCGATCTGGCCAAACTCCATCCTGAAGCAAAACTGGCGCGGGGGATCAGTATTGAGCAGGCCATCGGGCTGCGCCATTTCGATGCCGCCATGTTCGTCGGCCAGCACGCCCGAACCGATCTGGCCGACGCCGTGCGTTCGCATACCGGCAGCAGTAAAAGCATCGTCGGGTTCTGGATCAACGGCCAGCCCGCGGGAGAGCTCGGATATTGCGCAGGCCTGTTCGGCGAATGCGGCATTCCCATCGTTTTCTTGAGCGGCGATACCGCGGCTTGCGCCGAAGCCGAGACATTGATTCCCGGAATCGTCACCACGGCGGTGGAGGAATCAGTCTCAATCTGGGGCGCGCTCTGCCTGCCGCCGGCAAAAACCCGCCCGCTGCTGATGGCGGGAGCGCGCAAGGCGCTTGCCAATGCGAGTCGAATCAAGCCCGTACAATATGATTTGCCGGTTACCATTCGAGTTGAGTATGCCTATCCGATGATCGCCGACGCTCATGCGTTGATTCCCGGGACTGTGCGGATCAATGCCCGCACGGTGGAGTACACCGGAAGAACCTATTCAGAAGCATTTCGGGGCGGAGTGGCGGTGCTGGCAAGTATTTTGTACCGTTATGACGCCTGAAAACCAGCCTGAATACTGCATGAAAATTAGAGTTTATCAACCAGATATCGTTCCCATTATCAGTTGATAAACTCTTAGTCCGGATGGAGAATTCCCCCCTCACAGGCGGCAGCATCGTGCAATATCGGGCCAGGAATTTTCCGCCGGGCTAAGGCTGCGGTTTGCCTGCGGCGGGAATGAAGCGGATGGTTTTCAGTCCCGCCCCGGGAAATTCCCGATTGAGCTTGTCGCACCACTCCGCAATGACCCGGGGCTGATTGAGCTCCCGGAG
The DNA here is from genome assembly GCA_036677805.1 of Victivallaceae bacterium. Classification (GTDB taxonomy): domain Bacteria; phylum Verrucomicrobiota; class Lentisphaeria; order Victivallales; family Victivallaceae; genus SIG78. The sequence goes on from JAVBVS010000015.1 coordinate 19,421, forward strand.
AAAAGCCGGATGGGAAATCTCCACGATGGCGCAATCGTCTTCCAGACGGCAGAATTGCGCATAACGATTCAATGGCGGACCGATCAACTCATCCCAGCGTTCGCGAATCGCCAGACTCAGATGCGCCCGGGGCGTTAGTTTTTCGGCCAGCAAGACATCCAGCACGACGCCCAGCCGACGGGGTTGCGCGCCATGGGCGGCGACTTCGGTATGGGCGAACTCGTTTCCGTACCATTCGCCCAGCATCTCTTCCATCCGCCAGCGTTCCCGGTTGGCCCGGAATTTCGGATCGTAAAAACTTGAACTGGAGCGGCGCATACCCTGCCCTCCCCGACATGGACCGATACGGAATTTTAAAGATCGACACCCATCAGACAGAACGGAAAGGCCAGCGTATCCAGCACCAGCTTGCCGGGCGCGATGATCCCTTTGCCCATATTCTTGATGCCCGGCCGCAACCCGCCGAGCGGAATGCCCGCCGTCGCCTGGATCGCCCCCCAGGGAAGATACAATATCTCAAACGTATCAACTCCCATTTCGATCAGTTTCTTGCCGCCGGTCTTGGCGCCCCGAATCAGGCGCGGTTCGGCTTTCTCATAAACTTTCAGCGCCACCGGCGCGAGCAACGTCATGGTGATCGGTTCAAAAGCCCGAGCCTGAGGCGTAAAGACCCCGCTCCACGGCGAAATCAGCAATCCGGTCAGCAGCAACAGAAATATTTTTCGCTTCACGTCCGTTCACTCCGCTTCATCTCGATATCCGGAATATCCCGTTTTCTCAATATAATGCCGCACCCTCACAAAATAGTGCGGCACCGCGACAATTGCAAACGTCAAATCGTCGCCGATCCCCGGAAATCAGACAAAAAGTTACCGTGCCCGACCCTTGCGCTGAACAATTTCATTGCGCGCGTTCAAAACCACGATGGTCGGCTCATAGGTTGCGGCGTCGCGTTCGTCGACCAGCGAAAAGGCCATGATCGTAACCACATCGCCGACCTTGCCCTTATGCGCGGCCGGTCCGTTGAGGCAAAATCTCCGCTCGCCCGGACGCCCCGGAATGGCATAGGTTTCGAGCCGTTCCCCGTTGTTGCGGTTGACCACCAGAATTTTTTCGTAAGGAAGGATTTTCGCCTCGGCGAGAATTTCCGGATCAATTTCCAGAGAGCCTTCGTAATCCAGTTCGCAATCCGTAATCCGGGCCGTATGGATCTTCCCGGTCAACATCTCTTTCAGCATAGGAAAAAACCTCCATTGGCAATAAAGTCCGTCTATAATATAACTCCGTTTGAAAATTTTGCCCGTCACATTATTGCATTTTCTGGCAAAATGCAATATATTAATAGGCAGAAGCAATTTCAAATGTCCTCACATGGCGCTCCCGGCCGCATCTTCGCCAATGGTGCGTCCGAAGCGCAATAGCCGATGGGGGGACAGTTGATTTCGCCGGCATGCCGGGAGGGGCCCGTGATCATTCGGAAGTCCGGCGCAAAAATCATGGAGAATTACGATGGCAATCGATTCCTGGAATATTGCGGAAATTCTGTTGTTGGGCTATGCTCCCGGTGCAATCCTTGGAGCGGTCATCTGGCTGATCGCCCGCAAAAGCGCGCCGATGCCGCTCTATATCGCGGATATCACCAGTCTGTTTCTGCCGCTGGTGGTATGGGCGATCATGATGAAATATCAGTGGACTCTGGTTCCAGCCGCCCATTCCTGCTGGGAAGAACTGGTGCTGCTGGGCTGGTTCTGGGGCGTTTGTTTTGCCGCCCGGTTGCTGATTCCCCGCTTCACCCACAAACTGCGGTTTCGGCTGGCGGCAATCCATGTCGGCAGTCTTTCCGTTCTGGCGGCGATTCTGCTGGCGCTCTTCTTTTCCGGCTTTCCGGAGTAGACGTCGATTATGGAACAGAAATCGCAGCCGGTGCTCGCCATTGTCGGATTGGGACTGCTCGGAGCATCGCTCGGATTGGCGTTGCGCAATCATTCATGGCGCCGAATAGGCTATGCGCGCAATCCCGAGGTCCGGCAGTGGGCACTGGAGCACGACTGCGTCGACGCCGCGCCGGAGACGCCGGAAGCGATTCTGACGCAAGCCGATCTGACCATTCTCTGCCTCCCGATTCCGGTGATCTGTGAATTTCTGGAACGATATGCCGGAGTATTCCAAAAAAATTCCATCGTCACCGACATCGGCAGCGATAAGGCGGTCATTGTCGCCGCGGGCGAAAAATTCCTGACGCCGCAAGGCGTACGGTTCGTCGGCAGCCATCCGATGGCCGGAACCGAAAACAACGGCTGCCGGGCGGCCTTTCCCGAGCTTTACCACAATGCCGAGGTATTCGTCACCGTCACCGCCCAAAGCGATCCGGCGGCGGTCGACCGGGTCGCCGCTTTCTGGAGCGAACTCGGCACCCGGGTGCGCCGGATCGAGCCCGATGCCCATGACAGACTGGTGGCGCACACCAGTCATATTTCCCATATTCTGGCGCTGGCGCTGACGCTGACCGTACTCGACTGCGACGATCCGGAGGAGGAGGCGTTGCGGTACTCGGGTTGTGCGACCGGCTTCCGCGACACCTCGCGAATCGCCTCCAGTTCGCCCGCGATGTGGCGCGAAATCATCGCCAACAATCGGCCGGCCGTGCTTGACGCCGCCCGTGGTTTTGAAAAAATCTACCGCCAGCTGATCCAGACCATCGCCGACGGCGATTTCGATGCCTTTGAAGCCCAGTTCGCCCGCGGCAAAGCGTTGCGCGACGCCTGGATGGCTTACAAAAAGCAGGCCGCGGCCGATCGCTCCCGCTGACCCGACAATCGTCTCCTCCGGGACGCGTCCATCACGCCAGCAGTGCCGCAGCGGCTGCCGCGCCGGGAGTTGCCATGCGCAGCAGCTCCCCCAATTTGACTGCCGCCTGGAGATCGCCGAGAATAATGCCGCCGACCAGAATGCCGTCGTGCAGAAAAATCCGTTTCCAGACCCCCCGGGCCGGGTCTTCAAACGTCTTTTTTTCCAACGCTTCGCCAACATCTCCGGCGGAGACCAGCGTCAGCCCAAAGGCCGCCAGCCGTGCCGCCACTGGCGTGGCGGCGTAATCGAGCGCGGCCCCGGTCATGTTGTTGCCGGCGATTTTGCCTTCCGCCATCGCGGGCGCATAGAGTCCCGACACCACCCCGGAAATCTCGGCGCAATCCCCGGCGGCAAAAATTTGTTCATCGCCCGTATGCAGCGCCGAATCCGTCACCACGCCATGCCCGACCGCCAACCCGGCTTCACCGGCCAGGGCGATATCCGGCACGACGCCCGGCGCCATGATCACCGCATCGCAGGCGATTGCGCCGCCATCGGACAGACGGATGGCCTCGGGATATTCTCCGCCTGCAATTTCCACCAGAGTCCGCCCGGTCAGAATGGTCAGGCCGGAAACTTTGTCCAGCGCCGCCGCCAGAATGCCGCTGCCGTCGTGGTCGAGCTGGCGCGGCAGCAATCGGGACTGGGCCTCCAGGATGGTTACGCCACATCCGGCCGCCAGCAGCGCTTCGGCCAGTTCCAGTCCGAGCAGTCCGCCGCCGACAATCGCAACCTTTTTCGCCCCGGCAGCGATACGCGAACGCAATGCCAGCACGTCGTCGTAATCACGGTAACGCAATACTCCGGTCAGATCCGCCCCCGGCACCGGCAACGACCGGCAATGCGCGCCTGTCGCCAGCAGCAGCCGGTCATAGGATTCTTGCGAATCGTCGGCCAGCCGAACCTGTCCCGAGCTGCGGTCGATTGCCGCGGCGGCGACGCCGAGTTTGACGGCAATACGCTTCTCGCGGTAAAATTCGGCGCTTTTGATGAAAAATTGTTCTGTCGGGAGTTCGCGTGAAATCATTCGACTCAAGGCCGGACGGCGATAGGGCAGCCATTTTTCGCGGGACACGACGACAATTTCCGCCCGATCGTCGCGGGTCCGCGCCGCCAGCGCGGCCTCTACCGCCGCCGGCCCGCCCCCCACAATCACCAAACGCATAAAAAACCTCCAGAGAGATGGAAAATCGATCGTTTCGGTATTACATTAATCCGATACACAGGAATTGTCCAATGCAAAAATTGCTTTTTTTCAGCGAATACCTGCGCGAACGCTATGGGCAGCCGTTGCAGCGCATCGCCATCGATCTGGCGCTCGGCTGCCCCAATCGGGATCGTGACGGTTTCGGGTCGGGGTGTATTTTCTGCGCCGCAGACGGAGCGCGGGCGCGCCACCTCCACCGGATGGGTCCGGACCTGGCCGGACAGGTCGCGGCGGGACGCGATTATGTGCGTTCCCGCTATCACTCCGACGGTCCCTACATCGCCTATTTTCAGGCCTTTACTTCGACTCATGCGCCGGTCGTCCGGTTGCGGGAACTTTACGAACAAGTACTGTCCGCCGCTGATTTCAAGCTGGCGATCGTCGCCACCCGGCCGGATGCGCTGCCGGATGAAGTCATCCGCTATCTGGCCGAACTCAACCAACGCTGCGAAGTCTGGGTGGAGTTGGGGATTCAGAGCGCCAATGACGCGACTTTGCAACGCATCCGCCGCGGCCACGATTTCGCCCAGGTGCGCGACGCCTGCGGCAAACTGGCGGCGCACGGACTCAAGATCGCCGGGCACCTGATTCTCGGCTTGCCGGGAGAAACGCCGGAGGAGTGGCGGCGAACCGCGGCGGCAATTGCCGAGTTGCCGCTCGATGCGCTCAAGCTCCACCAGCTGATGATCCTCAAAAATACCCCCCTCGCCCGGATGGCGGCGGAAAATCCGGACTTTGTCCACCCGCTCAACGAATATGAGTATGCCGCCGGGCTCAAAGCGTTTCTGTCGCTTCAGCCCGAGGGCCGCCTGCTGATGCGCCTGACCGCTGAAGCCGAGGAAGCTGAATTGATCCAGCCTCGCTGGTGGATGAAAAAAGGACAATTTCTGGAATTTTTCCAGAACTATTTTTATGACCGCGCGGCGGACGGCGGCTTTGTCCCGGTCCGTACCGCCGACGGATCGCCGACGCTTTATCACCCGGTTTACCGTCAGCATTTTCATTCGCTTGCCGGAGCAGCAGGAGAAGCGGAAAAGAAATTTCTGGAACCGGCGCGATTGCGCGAGCGGTTGCAATCCGGCCGGACAGTGCGCATGCTCGACGTCGGTTTCGGCCTCGGCGGCAATGTTTTCGCCGCCCGCCGGACGGCACAATTAATTGCCGGTGCGCGTCTTGAAGTTACTTCGCTGGAATTCGACGAACGGACGCTGCGGGCTGCCTTGACGCTCCATCCGTCCGATTCGCCGGAGGCGGCCATTCTGCAAGAGCTGCTGGCAACCCGCCATTATCTTGACCAATCGACCGCCATTACGCTGCTGCTGCGCGATGCGCGGCAGAGCCTGCGGGCGTTGCCCGATGGAATTTTTGATCTCATCTGTCTCGACGGGTTTTCCCCGGAAAGCAATCCGGAACTGTGGACGGCTCAGATATTCCGGCAATACCGCCGGGTGCTGGAACCGCATCAGGGATGCCTGCTGACCTACAGCAGCGCCTTCCCGGTACGGGGCGCAATGCTGAAAAACGGTTTCTTCATTGCCGCAACTCCGCCTTTCGGGCGCAAGCGCGGCGGCACCATCGCCACCCTCGTGCCCCGGCCGGAATTTGCGCCGCTGCCGGAAAAGGAACGCCGGATTATTCTGAACTCGACCGCCGGCGCGCCCTACAGCGATTGCCTGCTGGATGCGACGCCGGACGAGATTCTCCGCCATCATCATCGGCTGATGGAGCGCCTGCGCCGCCGGGGAATCCCCAAATGGATCAAAAACCAGTGATAAAACCGTACCGCCATTTGCAATGAACAAGAAGCGTTGTATTAGTATATGGTGGCGGTTGGCGATTTTGAGGCGGCGGGGGGTGCATCATGAAATTTCCGATTTCATTCGGGATGATTCTGCTTCTGTTGACATGGGTTCCGTTGCTCCGGGGAGCGACTCCCGGCGAAAATCCGGCAGTCGTGAATTCCGTCCGGCAGCCGGCAGCCGCCACCGTCTCCGGCCAAAGTTCCGCCGCGCCGCGCATTCTATTGATCAACTCCCGGCCATTTGCCGATCCCTGGTCCCGGACGCTTTTCGACCGCCTCAAAATGGTGCTGGCCGAACGCGGACAGCATGCGGTCATTGATTATCTCGAACTCAACTCCGCCGCCAATACCCCGGCGGAATATGCCGTGCTGAGCCAGCCGTTTCTGGATGCGGCCCGGCGCGGCCGCTACGATCTGGTGATTGCGCTTCTGGATGACGCCGTCCGATTGCTTGCCGATCATGCCGCCATGCTGCCGCCCGAACTTCCGATCATCGCGTATGCCCGGGAAGCGCCGTTGCCGGAATTCCGCGAACGTCACGCCAATGCGACCGGAATTGTCGGACAGTCCCAGCTTGAGCGCGTTATCGCCGCCGGTCAGAACCTGATGCCGCATGCCGACAATATTCTGGTCCTGACCGACTCGGCAAACGATTGCCGCCGGCTGTTGGAACGGAAAAAATCGGAATTCGGCCACATCAACCTGATCGTGCTCGATATCGCCAATTACCGGGAGTCGGAACTGCGGGAACTGCGGTCCCGGCTGCCGGAAAATGGATTCGCGGTTTTGGCGGTGAACCGGGGCGGAGGCGAAGGCGCCGAACTTCTGCCGCCCGAAACCCTGATCAAACTTTGCAAACCGGATCAGACTCCGGTCCTCGTGCTCGACGAACCGCTCTTGGAATCCGGCGCCATCGGCGGCGCGGTCGCGCCGGGCAGCGAAAACGGTTATCAGTTGGCGGATATGGCAATCCGGGTATTGAAAGCCGGCAATGCGGCGGCGATTGTCCCGATCCCGGAAAAATACCAGCTGATTTTCGATATGAATGCCCTTCGCCGCCACGGTCTGAGCGGCGGCTACATCCCGTCGGGCACGTTTCGTCAGCAGCTGCCGCCGCATCAGCCCTGGTCCGGCCATGATTTCTGGCTGGCGGTCAGTGCGATCAGCTTCGGCATCATGACGTTGCTGCTCCTGGCGGTTTATCGCTGCTACTGGAAAAAATACCAGCAACTCCGGAAATGGTGTGGAAAAATGCCGCTGGAACTCCGGTTTTTCGCTCCGAACGGAGGGGAAAAAATGCGTCACGGCAATCTGAATGGATACCTCTCCGAGCCCGAACAGGCTGCCCTGCGCCGGTGGCAGACCCGGGAGCATGATGCGCACAAGCTCCAGACCGGCCCGGTGACCCGCTCCTGCAAATTCACCGACTGTACGGCATTGCTCTATTCCGACAATCTTACGAAAGGCGTCGAACGCATGGAGGCGCTGATCTTACTGCCCCGTGATTCCGGGATCGGCACCGAGCTGGCGGATACCGAATATCAGGCCGCGCTGCAATTATGGGAGAAAATTGCACTGCCGGCAGCCATCGGCAACGTCACCGACCCTGGCCGAATATCGTGGTGCAACGATGCTTTTTCGGAGCTGACCGGAATCCCGCGCGATGAACTGGTCGACCGGCATCGGGTCGATCTGCATTGGCATGTGCTTCCGGATTATTATCCGCTGCGCGGCGATCGCGATACACCGTCCGGACAAATACAGTTCGATACTCTGGTCGAATACCGCGGCGCCGATGGCAGCATTCGTATTTTCCGTATGGCCCAAATCCCGCTCAAACTCCGGGACCGGACAGAATTCCAGGCCGAAGTTTATGACGAAATCACCGCCGGATATTTCCGCAACAGCCAACAGAGCGAATTGATCGCGCAATTGAACGGTCAGATCCGGGACATCCATCTGATCAACCAGTGCCTCGCCCGGATTACCACTGAAAACCGCATCGAGCGTTCGGTCAACGACCTGCTCCGGGTGCTGGCGGTCAATCTGGGAGCGGACCGCTGCGCGATATTCGGCTACACGCCGGACTACCGCCATGCCAATAATGTTTATGAATTCACCGCGACCGGCATTCCCGCCGAGCGGCCGGTCATGCAGAATATCGATATCGACCGCAATCATCCCGGCTATTACGAATCCCTGGCGCAACATGTCGACATCAAGGTTGACGATGTCGCCCTGCCCCCGGAAAATCTGGCGACGGCCATGGCCGCGGTCCGCAGACGCGGCGTCCAGTCAATGCTGCTTTCGGGCATCTGGTTCCACGATCATTTGTGGGGATTCATCGTTCTCGAATATGTCAAAAACAAACATAAATTCACCGATGACAACCTCCGGCTGCTCCACGATGCACGCAATCTTTTTGTGCTGGCACAGGAAAAATCGCGCCATTATCGCGCCTTGCACGACCAGGCGATACTGTACGAACAGCTGTTTGACAGCATTGATGTCGCGGTCACGGTGTTCGATGCCGCCAAATCCGTGGTTCTGGCCAACCGCAAGTCCCGGGAGATGGTGCATCACGAATTGACCGGCGGCAAATGTTATGATTATTTCTGCTGCTATGCCAACACCAAGTTCTGCGGCGGCGCCAAATGCCCGCTGAATGCCGTGATCGCAACGCACCGGAATTTCCGCGATATCGTGCGCTACGAAGGCAACGTTTACCAGCTGCTGGCACAACCCATTTTGAGTCCTTCCGGCGCGTTGCTTTATATCATCATATCCTTGTCCGGATTGGAAGGCGTCCTGTCCGCGGATACGGCGGCCGACCTGCCCTCCTGGCCGGCGGCGGCACCGGAAACGACAACAGCAGTCAAGCCGTTGCATCCCATCCGGAACATACTTCTGGTCGACGATGCCGAGGCCCATCTCAAAATAGCAACCGGCATGCTCAAATCCATGGGTTATGCGGTCACCGGCACGGCGGACGGCGCGACGGCGCTGAAGCTGTTCGCAACGGAATCGTTCGACGCGGTGCTGACCGATCTCTGGATGCCGGGCATGAGCGGAGAAATGCTGGCCCGCGCACTGCGCAAATGCCCCGGAGGGATGGAGTGCCGAATTTATGCCATTACCGCCGACCCGGATACGGCCGGAGATTTCGATGCGGAATATTTCGATGGCATGACCACCAAGCCGCTGACCATCGGAGCATTGCGGCATCTGCTTTCGAACTGAGCTCGAACGCACGGGATAATTCGCTGCGACACAAGCTCTTGCCAAAAACGGATTGAGGTGCATCCGCAGCTTGAGTGCCTTACACCTGTCACATCATTTTTGCGGTAAAAAATGGCGGCACTCGGGTTGAATTTGCTTCCGGACCATAGTATACTTAATCCGGAAACCAATCAGTCCGAAACAGTGCTGGAAGATACGATGGCAGAAGTCAAATATAAACTCATTGCCGAAGAACTCAAACGGCGGATGCGCGAAGGCGAATTATCCGACCGGTTGCCTTCTCAGCGCGCACTGATGAGGGAATTCGGGGTTTCCAGCCGGACCCTGCACAAGGTATTCAGTCTGCTGAAACACCAGAACTGCATCGTGCCGACTCCCCGCGGTACCGCGATCGACACAGTGCCGCCCCAGCCGGACCGGAGTCCGCGGCTCTATCTGTTCAGCTCCGGCAATCCGGCGGAATTGGAGTTCGATCCGCTGGGCAACCAGTTGCGCGCCCGCTGCGAGACCGACCATTATCAGCTGCAATTTCACTGTGCGCATTCGTTAAGCGCGACGGAGCTGGTGCAATGGGATTTTCTGCCCGGCGACGGTTGCATTTTCGTCTACAGTTCGTTTCGCCGGGAATATCTGCCGGTTCTGCGCAAACGGCATATTCCCTTCGTCGTCGCCAACCGGATGCCGCCGGAGTTCGGGGTTCATTGGGTCGACTGGAACCACCTCGAACTGTTCGACAATATCGTCGGCCAGCTGGTGGCGCGCGGCGCCCGTGAAATCGGATTTCTGCTTTACCACACCTTCAGCGAACAAACCTTCAACAATCTGGCCATGATCGCCGCCGATTTTTTGCTGGCCAAGCGAGCCTATTCGCTGTACAACAAAGAACTTGACGCTTTCCCGCTGGAAAAAATGGGCGATATCGCGGCTTATGTCGATTTTCTGGCCGGACTCAAACGTCTGCCGGATGTGATTCTGGTGTTCAACAACGAGAGCTGGCGACGGCTGGCCGCCGCACTCTCGGATCGCAAAATGGATGCCGCTATCGCACGGCTGCTGTTGATCGGCAGCATCGCGCAATCGAATTCCCGTTATCACAACGCCGGATTTTATGATGCGCCGGGTTATCGCAAAATGGCCGATAAAATCTGGACGCTCTTCCGCCATGTGGCCGCCAACCCCGAATTGGCGCCGTGCGGTCTGAAACAACGCTGCACCATGAAATATTGTGATGATTTTCGCAAAACCAAAAAAATTTCAACCGTCGAACGAAAGGAATCGAAATGAAAAGGCTTTTCACATTGATTGAACTTCTGGTCGTGATTGCAATCATTGCCATTCTCGCCGCCATGTTGCTGCCCGCCTTGTCGGCGGCGCGGGAGCGGGCGCGGTCGGCCAGCTGCGTCACCCGCTTGAAAACCATCGGGTTGGCAACGCTGATGTATGCCGATTCGAATCAGGGCTATCTGCCGATGTTCACCAATGCTTCCGGCACGGTCGTCACCAGCAGCAACGGCAACAGCGCCAGCGAATACAGTCTGCCCTACGTGCTCTACCGCAGCGGCTGCCTGGACCTTTCGACCGACAATCCGCATAATGACGCCAGCGACCCCAACCGGGCGATTTACGGCGCCATCATGGAAAAGTTCTTCAAATGTCCCTCCGACACCTCCAATTTCGCCTTCAGCGCCAGTCTGCGCAATACCAGCTACTGGTTCAACTATATGCTGAAATACACCGATTCCCGGTCTCCGGATTATGATTGCGGCATCGTCGGACGCGACAATCCCGACCGGCTGTATACCTTCGACATGTATCCGCTGGCCAAGGGAGCCACCGGAAAACAGGACAATCACCCCAATGTCTACAATGCTCTGGCGTTGGGCGGCCATGTCGTCAGCAAGGATGGCAACACCATCCGGCAGAAGGTTGCCGGAGATTTCTACCTCGGTACGCTCAATGCCTGGCATGACAAATAACCATTGTTTCAACGATAAGGATTGTGCAGCATGAAAAAAACCGTTTTCAGCACGCTGGCGGCGTTGGCCGCCCTGGCCGGCATGGCGGCGGAACCCGTTTCTCAGGTCTGGCGCTTCCCGCTGGCTCCGGGAGCGCGCGGTGTTACCCTGACCGGCATTCCCGACTGGGGCAAAAAAGGCTTCACCGCCGAAGTCTGGTGCAAACCCGAAAGCACCGATTGCGGATACGCGATTCTGATCCGCCAGAGTTTCGGCTTTCCGAAATTTTTCGGCACCCGCGATTACGACAATTATCTGATCAACGATTCCGGCAAAAATGTTGCCGGGCGGGTGTACACTCCGCTCGAACCCGGCCAGTATCATTATTACGCCATGACCGGCACCCCGGAACAGTCGATCAGCTACCGTGACGGCAAGGCCATGCGTACCAATCCGGGATCCGGCATTCCGCAATACGACCCGAACACCCCCATGGTGGTCGGCAATTCCATCGGCTGGACGAAGAAGAATTTTGAAGGCGAAATCGCCCTGATCCGGATTTACGACCGGGCGCTTGCTCCGGATGAAATCGCCGCGCATGCGCAACTGCTGCGGGAAAACAAGGCTCTGCCGCCGGGCGACGGATTGATCTTCGAGGCCGACCGCCGCGCGATCATGCCGGAAGATGCCGGACGCACGGTCACCCGAACCCTGGACAACGTTTCGATCGATCGTTTTTCCCATCCGCGGAACCGCCATATTGAAGGCAAGCCGGAGAAGAATCCGGGACAGATCGGCTTCGAAGATCTCTCCGGCTGGACCGTAACCTATGTTTCGGGCGCGGTGGAGCCGGTCGTCAGCCGCAGCGGCGAGGAACCGTTGTGGGGCGACTATGTGTTGCGGACCGAATTCAAGCAGGGGCCGCTGCCGGCTCCCGACGCCAAAGTAGTCCTCGCGCCGCCGCAGCCGATCAAAATCGGCTGCGATTTCGACGCGGTCAACATCTGGCGCTTCGCCACTTTGTACCGCAACGACAACCGTCCGCAGCTGAATTACTCGATTCAATACCGCACCGCCGACGGCAAAGTGCATTCCACCGGCCCCATGGGCGGCTTCCTCGAACACGGTTGGGGCATCCATCATCTGCCGCTGCCGGAAACCGTCAAAGCTCCGGCCGAGTTCGTCTCCATCACCTTTTCCGGCTTCAATGAACCCGTCCGCATTGCCTACTTCGACAGCCTGCGTTTCTATACCCGGAGCAAGGCTCCGATCACCGATGCCGACATTCCGGACTGGCAGACGCTGGGACTGCCCACCCGGCCCGAAACCATTCTGCCCACCGCCGTCTCGCCTTCCCAAGTCACGCTGAAGAGCACCGGTTCGAACGCCTGGCGTTTCACCGGCGTCGACGGCCGCGGTCAAACCCTGATTTTCGACATCCGCCCCGCGACCGGAACGTTGGATGACATCAGTGCGACCTTCAGCGGCAAAACCTTTCAGCCGCTGGCCGGCGGCGGCTTTCACTGGGCGCTGGACAACCTCTACCCGGTCAAGCCCGAAAGCCTGCTGCCCCCCAACTCGCCCCGGGTCCGCGCAACGTTTCAGGGCGGGCGCATCGACGGCGACAAGCTGATCCTCGACTGGCAATATCAGACGCCATCGGCGCCGGATGTCCGTTCCCGCTGGATTCTTGAACTCAAGGACAACACCCTGATCGCCGAGTTGTCCGCCGCCGGCGGCGCGGTCGGAGAGTTTCAGTTCGGCGCGGTCAAGGGCATCGCGGGCAAAGTGGTGGAAGTGCCTTATCTGGATGTCGGTGCCTGGATTCACCGGACCTTTTCACCGGGTATTTTCGCCGGTGACGGCATTTACGTCTCGGCCTTCATCGACTGGTACAACAGTGACGCCTCGGGTCTTTTCGGCGAATCCAGCGCCCGGCCCGGCGGGCATTTTGAATTGCGGGCGGACACCGCCGACCACCGCTGGGTGGCCGATCCGAACGCGCCGGACCCGACCGGCATCGTGCGTGATTTTTCCGTCATCAACGGCGGCAGTTATTACTGGCCTACGACCGCGGGCAAACGCAACCCGGCGCGCGAACGCATCTTCGTGACCGTGACCGACAATTTCGACGCCACGCTGCCCAATATTCCGAACTTCACCCACAAATACCGGAAGGAAACCGCCACCGACGTCTGGTCGACCCGGATGTGGTACGTCGACCGCATGCCGACACCGGACTTCTTCGACCGCGAACTGGCCATGTGGAAACTCTGCAAAGCCTACGGCATGGATGAGCTCAATGTCCGGCTCCACGGCAGCACCAATCGGCAATACGTGCCGCGGCGCGACGGCGGACCCTCGACTTTCATTGAGGACTTCGTCGATCCCGGAATCGGCGGCAACGCCAAATGCGCCGAGTTTTTTCAGGCCATGAAGCAGCTCGGGGTCCGGATCGGCCATTACACCGACCATATGCTTCTGAACTCGTTTTCGTATGATGCCTGGGACGAAGACATGCTCAACCTGGACAGCAACAGCCGCTGGCTCTACAGTTCGGGCATGGACAAACAGACCAAAATTTCCCGTATGGTGGCGCTTCAGAAGAAGTACAACGCCTATCTGCGCCGGGATTTCGCCCCCAACTGCGCCTATCTCGACCAGATCACCTGTCCGCCGCCGTGGCGTTACACCGACTATGACGCGCGGGTGCCGGACGCGGGCAAATTCTCCGCCACCTATCGGGTCTTCGCCGCCAGTTTGCGGCAGGAAGAGTCCGATTTCGGACCGGTGCTGAGCGAAGGCAAGACCCAGATGTTTTTCGCCGGGCTCTGCGACAGCTACGCCCAGCCGCAGCGTCTGGAAATGAACCTGATTCCGAACTTCAATCTGCGCAAAATTCACACCTTGAGCAATGATTGCGGTTACGAACTGGGCCTGATCAATTGGAAAGGATCCGGCATCAAGCCGGAAGTCGGCGTCTACCGGCTGCTGGCGTACGAATACGCCTACGGTAACACCGCTCACATCTACGGACCATATCACGGCGAGCCCTATGACAAGGCGATTCCGCCGTTCATGATCCAGAGCTATTTCCTGATCCAGCCGTTGCAGCAATTTTATGCACTGGAGCCGGTCAAAGAGATCCTTTACCCGGTCGACGGCAAGCTTGCACCGATCGAAGCGGCGATCGGCGCCAATATGCTCGGCGTCAATCAGGTCAAAATCGTTTATGAAAACGGCCTGGAAGTCGCGGCCAATTTGAACTCGAAGGAAAACTTCGCGGTGGAACTCCACGGACGGCGTTATCTGCTGCCGCCGGACGGCTTCGCCGCGCTGCTTCCCGGCAAAGCCGAGGCATTCTCCGCCCTGATCGACGGCAGACGCACCGATTTCATGCAGACCGCCGCGCTTGAATATTCCGGCGGCGGCATCACTTCGGGCGCGGTTGCAGGGCAGCAGGCCTATCTGCTCCAGAAGTCGGAAAAGGAGTTGATCCTCACGCCAGCCCCCTTTATTGCGGCCGAAACCGCGACCTTGAACCTGGCCCGGATTCCGGGCTGGGAAAAAGTTGACCGGCTTCGGCTCACGGCCTGCGATGTCGATGGCAAACCCATCGGCTCCGAAGTTACGACGCCAGCCGACGGCATGTGCAAACTTGCCGTCGACGGCAAGGCGTTCCGTTACCGCATTACCCGGCAGTAGCGTCTGATCTCCATCCCAATATGGCGACGCGACCTGAAGTCGCGCCGCCATATTTTATTTTCCATCGCCTTCGACGCCGTTTTCTTCGGCGGCGTCACGGCAGTTTTCCCGATAGGCGCGGGGCGTCACCCCATAGCGCTGTTTGAACCGGCGGTAAAAATAGCTCAGGTAACGGAACCCGGAGCGGTCGGCGATTTCGTCGATCGACAGCCGGCTTTTGCGCAACAGCAAGGCGGCATGCTCCAGTTGATACCCGACAACCAACGCCACGAAATCGGTGTCGGCGTAACGGCGCGCAAGGCGCGAAACATAGCCCGGTGAAATGCCGAACAGCCGGGCAATCCGGGCGCGGCTGATATTTTCCTCGCGATGACTGCGCAGATATGTGTTGATCTCGTCCCAGACCCGCGGCGGCAACGCCGCCGGCAGCGCCGTCGCGACCGCAAGTTTCTGCACAGTCAGGACGAACAACTCGTCAAGCAGTCGCCGCGCCGATTGCGTTTCCCCTTCGCGGTAGAGCAGATCGATGCTCCGGATCAGCTGGAATCCACCCGGCGAAAGCGGCAGCGAACTGTGATAAAACAAATCCCGATCGGTCGGCGGTTCGTGAACCCCGTCATAATCGACCAGAACCAGCCGGATATAGCCCGGAAAATAACAGAAGCTCAGTGCCCGGCACGGGCCGCTGAACTTCCGCATCTGATAACCGGTCCAGGCACAATAATATATTGCCGGAGCCGACAGCAGTTCCGTGTGAAAATGCCCGGCGTCGAAACAATTGAAGGCGCATTCTCCGCTTAAAAGCAGGTTCAGTCGGGGCATCGAGTGAATCCATTCGCTTTCCGGAGCTTCGTACGAAAAGAGCAGGTTGGGTATCTTTTCGATTTGAATTCCCCGACACTCCTCCAGAATCAGCAGCCGCTTTTCATCCGGTGTCATCCCATCCGCTCCATATTTTTTCTCTATAATCGGCGTTAGTGTACAATAGTATAAAAATTGGCACATTTCAACCCTTGCGGAAATTATTTTTTCATAGTATAATTAAAGCGACATCAAAAAATCTCATCAACTCCATTTGGGAAAGGATGCATCATGAGAAAACGTTTCACCCTTATTGAACTCCTGGTAGTAATTGCGATCATCGCGATTCTGGCGGCAATGCTGCTGCCGGCGTTGTCGGCGGCGCGGGCGCGGGCCAAAAGCACCAAATGCGTCAACAACCTCAAGTCGGTCGCTCTCGGCATCGAACTCTACCGGCAGGATTTCCAGGACCGGGTGCCGGTCGTATCCGGAAATGTGATCTGGACCAACGGCAGCAGTCAGAACCTGCAATGGAGCGGCATTCTCGGCTATTACGAATATCTTCCCTTCCCCTCCGGCATCCGGCAGTCAATGATCGGCAGCGGTTACAATGACGTGCAGGCTTTCCGCGATCCCGAGATTGAATTCCGGAACCAGTGGACCGACTATGGGCTGAATTACAAACTCACCGGCGTTGTCGCCGGCAATCTGGCCAATCCGGCCAATACCGTACTGTGCATCGACAGTGCGCAGAACGCCACCACTTCGGTTGTCTCCATCAACAACGACGCCGGTTACAAAGGCACCGATCCCAATTACTATTTCCGGGTGGATTGGAAGCGTCACGGTTCGGCGGCCAATCTTTCCTACGCCGACGGCCATGTCGACAACACCACGTTCGCCAACTGGGATAATCTGATCTGGGCGCCGTAATCCGGATCGATTTTCCGCCGATCACTTTAAAACCAAAAACAAGATGACAGGATTTATGAAAAAAATGCGCTACTGGTTATGGCTCGCGGCAATCACGGCAATGACCTTCGTCTCCGGAGCCGAGCTCACCATGAACGGCGATTTCGCCAAACTCGACGCTCAGGGCTTCCCGGAACGCTGGGTCAAGATTGCCGCCGGCGGGGCCCGGGCGACGAACGTCGCCGGACCCGACGGCCAGGAAGTTCCCGTGCTGTTTTTCGACCTTGATGGCGGCCCCATCACCCGGATCGAACAAAATCACACGCTGGTGCCGGGACGCGAATACAAGGTTTCCTTTGAAGCCAAAAGCGAAAATCTGAGCAGCGCCGGAGTTTATCTGACCACCACGCGCTGGTCCGGCGGCGGCTCCCAGGCACTCAAAGGCACGACGCCGTGGAAGCATTATGAATTTACCGTCAAGTTTCCCGGCGCCGACAACCTCTACCGTCTGATTCTTTACGCTCCCAAGGGGGCGACCGGCAAAGTCTGGTTTCGCCGGATTCAGGTCACCGAAATCATTGCGGCGACCGACAGCCCCGAACCGCTGCTTGGCGTCGCCCGGATCAAAACCGCTCCCGTGATTGATGGCAAACTCGATGATCCCGCCTGGCGCGAGGCCATCGCCGCCACCCCCTTCGTCCGGCTCGGCGAGTATCAGTATTCGCAATTCGCCGCCGATCAGACCGAATTCATGCTGATGACCGACGGCGATTTTCTCTACGCCGGATTCCGCTGCTTTCAGCAATGCCTCGACCCGGTAAGGAATAAGCTGGACGCATTCAAAAACACCCAGCGCACCGCCGACGGCGATCTGTTCAAAGACGATTGCGTAATTCTGTTGCTTCAGCCGGATGCGGCCGACGGCGCGGCGCCGGTTTACGAATTTACCGTCAATGCTTCCGGAACCCTGGCCGATGCGGTTTGCCGCGGGCCGGAACTGTGGATCGGCCGCGACCTCGGCTTCAACAGCAAAGCCCGGACGGCCGGATATGTCGGCGACGGCTTTTACAGCGTGGAAATCGCCATTCCGCTCCAGGCAGCGGGTCTGGCGTTCAACACCGGGAAACCCTTCCGGGTGTTGGCCGGCAGGCTTAACCAGGATGCTCGTGAACGTACGGTCTATTTTCCCGCGGCCAAGGGATTTCATATCCGGGAAGCCATGGGACGGGCCGAATGGCTTGCCGACACCTGCGGATTCGAACGATTCCAGACCGGATTGACCGGCAGCGGCGACCGGCAATTGAGCGTCACCGCCCGGCAGCCGGCCGAACTCACCATCCAGAGCCGCGGCGAGGATGAAAAAACCGGTCGCCTGACCCGCGAATTGACCGTCGGCAACAATACGCTTTCCTACAGTTTGCCGGGACAGGAGTACAATACGGTCCACTATGCCTTCCGCCGGGATGGACGCACCGCCTGGCAAACTCCGGCTTACACCGTCGGCAACGCGGTCAGCCGGACGCAAATCACCGTCGGCAGTCACACCACCGTATTCAGCGCCGAAAAGGGACTTTACCCCGAAAAAATTGCCGGGACGCCGTTTCAGCTCCGGCGCGAAGGCACGGCGGCGAGCTTTGAATTCGCCCGCGTTCCGGAATGTCTGGCGGTGGATCAGACCCTGTTCTGGCCGGAAAATAATCGGGAATGGTATATCGCCGAAAATTCCATCCAGCCGCTCCATATCGTCGCCAGCACACCGGAAGCCAAACTTGCCGGACAGCCCTATGCCTTCCATCTGGTGCTGCCCCGGGAATTGAAACTCCTCTCCGCCACCGCGACTCAGGCCTCGCCCTACCGTCCGGCCTTCACCGCGCCGGAAACATTGACCGTCGCCGGAGAACCCTACGATCACTACACCATCAAACTCCCGATCCCGCAACCCTGCAAAGCCGCGCCGGATGCGGCCGATCTGCTCACCCTGCTGATCGAAACGCCGGCGTCCGGCCGGGAATTCCCCCGGCAGCCGGTCAATGCCTATTACTTTGCGGAATGGGACAATGGCCGGATTCTGGAAACGCCGGAGGTGCTGACGGTCCGCTTCTGCCCGCCGCTCGCCGGCAAAAGTCCCAAACTGTTCCGGGCGGAAATGTGGGGCGGCAGAATGGTCAATCTGGCCGACACCGAAACCAATCTGGCCTTCCTGAATCGCAGCGTGAAAGGTTCCGGGTTCAATCAGATTCAGAATTTCCGGGTGCCGGAAATGAAACGCATGGGCGTCATGAGCCTGAAGCGCCTCCTGTCCGGCAAAGCCAAAACTCTGATCGAACAGCATCCGGAGATGCGCAAGATCGATGTGCAGGGCAACGCGGTCGATTTCAATCAGTATAATTTCGCCTGTACCGATGCGATGCTGAATCAGGCGGAACTTCAAGCCGCAATGGCCGAGGTGCTGGCCCGGGGATTCGCCGAATACGATGTCATCAACTACGATTATGAATCGCCGGCGCGCGATGGCGTGTTGAGTTGTTACTGCCCGCGCTGCCGGGCGGCCTTTGCCCGCTTCGCCAAACTCGACCACACGCCGGAAATCGCCGAAATCGGAACGCAATACAGTAATCAATGGATCGACTTCATGACCACGCGGCTGGCCGAAAGCTGCTCTTTGTTTCGGGCCATGGCGAATAAAATCGGCAAAGAATTCACCTTTTACAGCGGCTATCAGTCGGAAAAAACCCTCTATTATTACACCGTCGACTGGCGCAAACTCGCCGGACGCGTCGACTTCGGCAGCGCCGGTTACTGGACTCCGGCGGCGACGATTGCGGAAACGGTCAAAGCCTTGAATGGCACTCCGCTCTGGTGCGGAGTGATCACCGAGCCATGGCACGAGTATTCGCGGCAGAAAAGTCTCCAGATTCCGTTGTCGGAACTTTTCGTCGGCCTGGTTGCGGGCGGCAAGGGCTTTCTCTGCTACAACCTGCCGGGCGTGGACGGACGCAGCTTCCACAGTTTTTCGCAGTTCTGCGCGTTCCTGAGCGACCATGAAGCGGTGCTCTATCATGGCAACCGCTCGCAGGATGGCGTCAAGCTCGCCGGCATTCCGAATGACGCCTGGACCGTGTTCTCCGCAGCGGAAGGCTCGGAAAAAATTCTGGCCGCCTATAACAATTCCGCCCGGCCAGCCGCAATCAAAATCGAATGGCCCGGAATCGGGAACGGCACCGAATACTTTACCGGCAAGACCTTCTCCGATCCGGCATTCGAATTTGAACTGCCGCCTTACTCCGCCGCCGCCTTTCTCAGTCACTGATATCAATAATCAATCGGAAAATTTCATGCACATCGACATTCAGACGCTTCAAACGCCGGGTTTCGCCAACCGGCCCATGTTTCACCCCAAAGCCGGGCGCGCCCCCGACGGCACATTGCTGATGGCGCTCCAGACCATCGGCGGCGGAGATTACTACGGCCCGGTGGAGTACAGCCGTTCCGCCGATGAAGGCCGCAGCTGGAGTCCGCCGCAGGCCGCGCCGCCGCTCGGCTGGCAGCCGGTGCCGGGCTTTCCCGGCGTCATCGAAGGCGTCTGCGACACCGTGGTCGACTGCGACCCGGCCTCCGGCAACATGGTGTTCCTGGGCCACAACGTGTTTTACCGCGACAACCGCTTTCTCGACACGCTCGGCAGCTGGGACCGCGCGGACCGCAACGACCGGCTGAAACGGCGCGGCGCTTATGCGGTGCTGCGGCCCGACGGTTCGTGGAGCGACCGTTATTACTTCGATCCGGCGGAATTCGGCAGCAACGTGAGTTTCTGCTGCGGCTGCGGCCAGCGCGTGGTCCGCGACAACGGCGAATGGCTGGTCGCATTCTCGTCAATGCGCTCGCCCGAAAATCAGGCCAGTTTCGTGACCGTTTACCGCGCCCGGCTTGAAGGCGACCGCTTTACGCTGCTGGAGCACGGCAATCTGCTGGAACATCCGGTGGCGCGCGGTCTGCTGGAACCATCATTGATCGCCTTCGGCGACCGGATTCTGCTCACCTTGCGAGCCGAGGACGGCTGCGGCTACTGGAGCGAAAGTACGGACGGTCTGAATTTTGTACCGATTCAGCCGTGGCGTTTCGATGACGGCGCATCACTCGTTACCAGCACCACCCAGCAGCATTTTCTGGCCTTCGGCGACCGGCTCTTCCTGAGCTATGTGCGCAATGCCGGATACAATGCCCGGGTTCCCCGATTCCGCGCTCCGCTTTTCATGGCGGAAGTCAATCCGGAAAGCATGAAGATCATTGCGGCAAGCGAACGAATCGTGTTTCCGGTCGACGGCGATTTGCAGCATCCCGAAACCGTGGCCTTGAGCGGCAACTTCATGCCGGTCAAACTCAACGATCGGCAATGGCTGATTCTCGACGGCCAGTGCGTCGTCGTCAAGCCCTTCCGCAGTATGGTCAAAATCGCCCGGCTGACGCTTTGACGGCGTCTTTCCGGAGTATGAACGACGCCGTCGGTCACCGTACCACGATGGCGTCGTTTACGTTGCGTTCGCCGTTGTGGTCGAAGGTTTTGTTGTCACAGGGGTAGCTCACGATGCCCCCGCCCTTCAGCCACAGCGCCGCCGAACCGCCGCCGTCGAGATTGATCGCCACCGTGCATTGCAGTTTCTGAAAGATTTCCGCCAGATCATTGCAGGTCATCCCGTGCGCCGGCGCCATGCGTCCGTCGACCACCAGAAAATAAACCGTATTGCCCGGCGCCATGCCGATGGCGGAACGCGGCTGCGGCGTAGTCAAGTACGACTCGTCGGCGAATTCCCGCTTCCTGCCCTCCAGCAGGAGCAGCGGCAGCGTCGGCAAAACTGCCGGAAAATCGGCCAGATTCTTCATTTCGGCCTGATAGGCCGACGCGATCACCATTTGCCCGTTGCGGAAAAGAATCATCCCGGCGTCGGGCCGGTTGGCAATCGCAATCGGCTGGATTTCCCTGCCGTCATGCTTGAGCCCCATGGCCGGCCGCGGCGGCGTGCTGAATTCGAAAAATCCGGCATTGATCACCGCCAGCGCCCGCTCGCGTTGGCCGAAGACGCTTGGCGGAATCCGCTTTTCTCCGCACAGCGCCAACTCGAAGCGGAATTTGTTTCCGACGATCTTAAGCAGCGAAATCGACTGCGCGCCGCCGCAGAAATTGCGATAGGCGTAATAATAATAATCCATGCCCGAAGCCACCCGGACATGCGAGGATTCGTCCGCTTTCGGAAAGCCGGCTTCTTCCAGCGGCGATCTTTCCGCCCGCAGTCCCAGTCCCCATGCCGCCAGCAACCCGAACAACAATACTCGACGCATCAAAGCTCCCATTCTGAATCAAACTCACTTCCCGGTTTCGATCTGTCGATACAAGATCATGAAGTCCTCCGGCACCGGCGCTTCAAACTGCAACAGTTCCCCGGTCACCGGATGCGGCAACGCCAGTTTCCACGCGTGAAGCATCTGCCGCGGCGCCGGAATGCTCCGCGCCCCGCCGTAGAGCGCATCGCCCAGTACCGGACAGCCCAGGCTTGCCATATGCACCCGAATCTGGTGGGTTCGCCCGGTCAGAATCCGCACCTTGACCAGCGCAATCCGCCGACCGTCGAGCAACCCGGAGCGCAGCACTTCATATTCGCTTATGGCTTCCTTGCCGTTGCGCTCGACCACCGCCATCTTCTGGCGATTGACCGGGTGACGGCCGATGAAATTGCAGATCCGGCCGTGTTTTTCGAGCGGAACCCCCGCCACCAGCGCCAGATAACATTTATGGGTTTCGCGGTTGGCGAAGGCCGCGGACAACCGGCTCTGGGCCGTAACCGTCCGGGCCGCGACCAGACAGCCGGAAGTATCCTTGTCGAGCCGATGGACGATGCCGGGCCGCGCATCAGCGGGCAGCGCCGGATCGCGCAATTCGGGATAACGCCCGAGCAAGGCATTGACTACCGTGCCGTCGTGATTGCCGGGCGCGGGGTGCACCACCACTCCGGCGGGCTTGTCAATCACCACCATGGACTCGTCCTCATAGAGAATAGGAAAGGCAAATGCTTCCGGAGCCGGCGGTTCCGGCGCGGACGCTTCAGGCAGTTCCAGCGCCAGCGCCATGCCCGGCTTCAGCGCCGTTTTGGCGGATGCGACCGGAACGCCATCCACCGTCAGAGCGCCGGAACGGATCAGTTTCTGGAGATAGGCCCGCGAATGGTTCGCCAATTTGCGCGCCAGCACCACATCCAGCCGCAGACCGGATTCTTCGGGCGCGACCGTGAATTCGAGTTTCATGCCGCAGGCGCTTTCCGGAGTGAAAAGTAAAGCGTGAACACCACCCCCAGCGGAATCAGGCCGAAGCCGATCACCTGCGCCGGCGTGAACCCCTCAAGCAGCCGGGTGTGGTCGCCGCGGAAGAATTCATCGAGGAAACGCAAGAGGCCATATGCCAGAACATAAACGCTCATGGTCACCCCGCGCCTGGTATGGCGCAGCAGGAACCAGAGCAGCAGTCCGAGCAGGATATTCAAGCCCGCCTCATAAAGCTGGACCGGATGCAGCGGCAAGGCTCCGTAGCGCCGGAAGGGTTCGCTGCCCGCCGGATAGACCACCGCCCAGAAACAGCCTTCGGCCGGCTTGCCGAAGCAGCAGCCGTTCAGGAAACAGCCGATCCGTCCCAGCGCATGAGCGAACGCCAGCGCCGGAGTGAAGACGTCGCACACCCGCACCCAATCGGCCTTGATCCGGCGCGCGTAGCTGATGAGCACCAGCACCGCCAGAATGAAGCCGCCGTAAAAAACCAGTCCGCCCTGATCGATGCGCACCATCGAAAACATATGTGTGCGATAATAATGCCAGTTTTGAATCACATAAAAAATCCGCGCGCCGATCACGCCGGAAATCATGCAGAACATCACCATATTAACCGCCTGATCGGCGGTCAGATTGGCATAGCGGCGGTTGACCCGGACTAGCAGCATGGCGACCAAAAACCCCAGAGCGGCCATCACCCCGTAAAAACGGACCGTGAACGACCCGATGCTGAAAAAAATCGGATGCATGGATGCAGTCAATCCTTTGGTTGCAGAAGCTTGTCCAATCCGCCGACGGTCAGCCGGGACGCTTCAAAATAAATATTCACGCACTGGGCGAATTCCTCCGGCGTGATCGCCAGACCGAAACGCGCCAGCTGAACCGCTTTTTCTTCCTCGTATTCCATGATGCTTTTCTGCAGCCCGATGGTGTCGAGCCGCAGCAGCGTCCGGTCGCTCAGGACGGAATCCGTTGCGGCCGCGGCCAGCAGCGCGCGAAAACATTCGTACAGCGCTTCCGGCGAAGCCGTCATCGGACACTGTTCGTAGCGCACTCCCGCGGCGGCGAGCGTCCGGCGCTGAAAGGCGGCGGCCTCGACGTTGCCGACGAGAAAAACATCGCCCTCGGCGGTGGCGGCGCGCAACTCCACCACCTTGTCGCAGCGCAGACCGGCCAGCCGCATCGCCAGTCGCCGCCAGCGGGTGAATCCCGCTTGGTAGGCGATCGCCATCACCGTGCCGGAGGCGTCGCACATGCAGCGATAGACGGTGTTGCGTCCCAGGGCATGGGTCAATCCCGGCGTGGTGATGCAGACATCGCCCAGCAGCCGGAAGCCTTTGCCGCGCAGCAACCGCTCGAAATCGTCGTAAAAACCGGCGTCGAGCCGCGGATAATCGCCAAGATGCGCCTCATCCATCCGTTCGGGAGTCGTAAACCGTTTCATCACGTCCTCCGCTTTCGCTTTCATAAAATATCACTCCCGGCGAAAAAAGTCAATCGCGCCTCGGAATCGGAAACAAAAAACCCGGAATTTTCTTCCCTCGTCCGCTGGATTTTCAGCAAAACCGCGCTAAATTAAGGAGTGCGCAACCCCATGGTGTAATGGTAGCACAAATGATTTTGGTTCATTTAGTCGAGGTTCGAATCCTTGTGGGGTTGCCAATCTTGCCGAAGCTCTGATCGCCGTCTCCGTATTCCCGGTCCAACCGTCATATCATATCGCTTTTCCCTGTTACGGGCTTTTTGCAATCGCCATTCCCCGAAGCTATCCGGTGCAATTATACCGTGCTAATTTAAGAATCAAAACATTAATTAACAGCAACAACAGGTGAGATTCCAGGGGCAGTCAAAATCCTGCAAAGAATATATTGGATTGTGACCGGATGATCCCAAGGGACCGGAACTATTGGCTCGCTTGGAAAAAAGTTGAAGAAGTAGTTTTTTGCCGGGGAGAAGTCCCCGGCTTTTTTATCAGCGGGGAAATGGGCTCCCAAAAGAGTTCGCGGAAGGCGCAAAAACGGGATGGAAAACCGGTTCCGATTTCCATCCCGCAAAGTGAGAATGCGATTATTCTCGAAAAACCTCCGGCAGCACGAATCGGCTACCGCTTCTTTTGCTTATCTTCCACCTCGGCAAAACGCGCCCGGTCGGCCAGCGACACCTGCCCTTCCACCCGACCGTCATCCAGCGGATTGATATTGCGCTGTTCCAGGTCCCGGAACAGCCGGAAAAGATCAATCGCACCGCCGATGCCGAACCAGAAGGTCGAAACAAGCGCCACCAGTCCCGGCACCAGCAGCGTGGTGACGAAGAAGTAATGCCCCCACCATTCGACCGGCCATGGCGTGACGATATTCCAAATCACCACGCCCACGAACGAAAATAAAAAAGTGTAGACGAAGCTGTAGAAAAATACGCTCCAGGCGATGATCCGGTCACCCCGGGTGTATTCCGGCGTGATGCCGATAAGCTTGGAGAAAACATTCCTGACCGACCACGCCGCCGCGGGCCGGTGATCGCCGTCGACGTTGTAAATGCCGCGATGCAGCATCCGGTCGAGATTGAACGGTTCCTTCCAGGTCAGCGCCGACACAATGCAGTAGAGCGCCAGCGTAATCAGCATTGTCAGGAAGTACATTTCATAGGAGTTGATCGGAAATTTGACCGGATCCATCTTCCACACCACATAGGGACTGAACGGACCTGAAACCGCTTCGAGAAATTCGCCGACCGCACCGGCCCACTCCATTTCCACCAGCCACGGATAAACCGTGTCCGCCCAGTTGCGCTGCACGAAAATGCCGCCGAAAGAAAGCGACATCCCCGCGATCAGCGAGGTGAACGCTCCGGCGGTATTGCCGAAACGACTGTAAAGTCCGAAAATCATCACCGGCCCGCAGCCGCCCAGCCACATCAACGTCATCAGCGTGACGAACAGATTGATATAATCCAGCTGGGCCATGAAAAAACTGCCGAAAAAGAAAAATACACCGACCCCGATCGAAACCCAGCGCAACGCCCACATATGCTGTCTCGGCGTAAAGGGTTTCTTGCGCAGCGGCATGATCACGTCCTGAGTAAAGGTCAGCGCCGCGCTGAAAATCCGGGTGTCGTCGGTCGAAATCATCGCCAACACCAGCAGCAGGCAGAAAAACCCCATGATGACCGGCGGCAACAGGTGGCGCATCGCCATCGCCATGTTGAGCTGATAATACAAGGTGCGATACTGCTGAAATTTCATATTGCCGTCGGCGTCGCCATGATACTCCTTGAACGCCTGATGCGCGGCGTCGAGCATCGGAGTGTCGAGATTGGTGTCCTGGGAAAGCGGCGCATCCTTGCCGATGACATGCACCTGCGGCGGTACCGCTGCGATCCGGGCGTTGAAATCGTCCCGTTTGTCCGCATCGACCAGCTCCAGGGAAATCTGTTCGGAGAGTCCGGCCCGAATTTCACTGGCTTCAGAGGCGAAATTCCGGTGATTCATCACCGTGATGATGCCGATTGCGATCAGCACGTAAAACAGGGTGTTCAAGGCGCCGCGCCAGGTGCCGAGAACCCCGGCCATCTTTTGTTCGTGCGGTGTTTTGGCCGCGGTCGAATACCCCGCGCCGATCCAGCTTGCCCGATGCATGATCGAGGTGAAGACCAGGAGGAGCACCATGAAAATGTTGAAATCGCGCAGATTTTCAATATCGTAGGGATTGAGGAAGCTTTCCCCCGCCGCCCGATCGATCATCACCGGCACCAGTTCAGTCGACCAGTTGAATTTGTAGAGTACGAAAACGACGAACACCACCATCAGCGGAAACAGCATCATGCCCTGCACCGCATCGGTAATCAAAAGCGACAGGGTGCCGCCGAAGCAAATCAGCGAAATCGCCAGCGTCAGACAAAGGATGACGATGAATACGAACGTTGGCACCATCATGCCGAAAACCGAAACCTGATGCGGCAAATCCAGAAAGTAGATAAAAAATCGCGCGGCAATGGCCGGCATGATCATATTGGCCAGCATTTCGGAAAAACTCCGCAGGGCCGAAGCAAAAATCCGGAAGCTGCGGTTGTAGCGCATTTCCAGAAATTGCCCGAGACTCATCGCCCGGGTTTCACGAAAACGATAGGTACAGTACCCCAGCAGGCTCATTACGATCCCGAGCGGCAGCAGGATGTTATTCCAGAAAACCAGCGCAAAGCCGGTCTTGTAATGCACCTCCACATAGGCGACCAGGCCGATGATGGAGAGCGCCGCCGCGACATCGCCGACACTGATCACATAGCGCCCGGCCACACGCCCCGCCGACAGGAAATCGGCAACGCTGCGCACATATTTTCTGGAATAAAATCCGATCCCCATAACCGTCAGGGTCGGAATAATGACAATCAACCAATCCCATATTCCCATTATGATTTCAATTCCTGCAATAGTAAAATCTTTTTCCCGATTTTTCTCGCCGAATTTTTCCGTCTTTCCGGCGAATATCGCCGGAATCCATGCCGGAAACGAACCGTGGGTGAAAATTCGACAAGCGCGAAACGGAAGTGGCGACAAACGCATTGCGTTTCGGAGAGAACGGCAGCGACAGTTAGTCCAACTGCCCGAGTTCCGTTTTGGGGTTTCGAAGCCGGATCAGGAAAAGCATCAATCATTCGGAAACGGTTCGAATTCCCCGAACCATGCGTATCGCCTCAGGCGGCGATGGGGCCGGCACGAACGGTCAGCCCTCCCGCAACCCAACGGAAATAAGCGGGCGGCTCATCGTCCGCAAAACAGATCGCATCGACCAAAAAAACAATTGCCGGAAGCGGTTCGAATATTGGAAAAACGGTTCCCGGCATCCGGGATTTTTCCAGCAACCGCCCCATCGGGCGGCGTATACCAGTCATTCCGAAATTTCGCTGGAGGTGGAATTCTGCCACCGCCGGAGACGGCGGATGCCCTCCGGAAACCAGTCTGGCCATCGGAGGACCGCCGGAAGATGTCGGAATATCGGGCAGCGGACCGTACCATGCATACAGTCCGACAACCGCCGACAAAACCATCAGAATCCCGATCCAGCGACATCTTGGCATGAAGGAAAGACTCCGTTAGGGTGATTCTCCTCAATATAGTACGCTTTCGAACAAAAAACAAATGTCGAAATCAAATCCTCCGAATAAAATTGGCCGATGGCAGAAAAAACGGGATGGCCCCCCAAGCCGGCCTGGAGGGCCATCCCGCAACAAAAAGAACGCGGGCTATTCCCAGATGAAATCGTTGTCGGAAAGGCGCTTGATCGCCAGCTCCGGCGTATGCTGAAAAATCGGCAGCAGCGTCCGCCGCAGAATTTCGGCATCCACCAGCCGCGACAGTCCTTCACCGACCTGGCCGATGGTCATCCCGCCCGCCGCATCGACCAGATGCTCCATGTCGACATAGTAGTCTTTTTTGGGTGAATGCCAGTGATGGTCGATTTTATGCCACTGATTCTGATCATCGCAGACATGCAGCGGCGAGGTCTCCCGGGTGTGCAATCCCGGAATGCGGGCTTCGATTTCCAGCGCGTGCAGACAGGTGTTGCAGGTGAAGTTGGTGCCCAGAAAAAGGATGAAGCCCCGATTGCGCATCAGTTTGCCGTAGGGACTTTCCGCCGACCACGGCGTCCGCGCCTCGAGGTGACCCGCGGTGAAAAATTCCGCCCGGGGGCCGAAGGCCGCCACCGAATGCACCGGGTGCAGACTGCGTACCACGCCGGGACGATCCATGAAAACATTGACCAGCGTCCCGACCGTGGCCGGAGTATAACGCACATGAAATACCGGCTGATCCGGATTGACGTTGCCCGAAACCGCCGACATCAGCAGTGTGCCTTCCGGCCCCAGCACCTCCAGCAGCGCATCGATCACCGTATCCGCGCCGCCCGCCACCGGTCCTACCCGGCGCAATGCCGAATGGGTCAGCAGATTCATGCCCGGCTTGACGCCGAGCGCCTTGAGTTGATCCACCAGAGTCTTTCGATCGGTCATCGTCACATCCTCCCCTTGTTTCCGATGTTATTCATAGCGATTGAAAATATCGCGCAATTCGCGGACGGCGCTCTCTTCCAGATAATCGACCACACCCAGCTTCTTGCGCAGATGGTCGTCGTCGAGCGCTTCGCCGCCGGGCACAAACCGCATCCGGCTCGGCCGGGTGCGGTAGCCGTTTACAATATGATACTCGGTCGCCCCGGATTGTTCGACAATCGGCGCCAGCAGATCGACCTGAAACCCGGCCCCCAACGCCACCACGATCTTGATCCGCCCCGCCGCCTGTTCGATCAACGCCGCCAGCCGCGCGGTGTCGAGGCCGCCGCCGGGAATCAGCCCGCCGGTCAGGATATAGTCGATTCCGAGATCGACCGCCTGCTCCAGGGTGCGGAATTGATCGCGGGTGCTTTCAAACGCCCGGTGCAGGGTAAAAGGCCTGCCCGGCACCCGCCGCATGATTTCGCGCATGCGCGGCACGTCAAGTTCGCCGGCGGCGGTCACGATCCCGCACATGAAACCGTCACCGCCCATTTCGTAAAGAATTTCGGCGTCGCGTTTCAGGGTTTCGAATTCGGCGTCGCTGTACAGCGAATCGCCGGAGCGCGGGCGCAGCATCACGAACAATCCCAGATCGCTCCCCGCCGCGCGTTTGGCCTCGACCGCGCTTTTGACCAGACCGGCGCTCGGCGTCAGAGCGCCCTCCGTCGGACTGACATACAGCTCCACCCGGTCGGCGCCGCCGCGCCAGGCCGCCAGCGCATCCTCCACGGTGCGCGCACCCACTTCCAACCGATACTTTTTCATCATTCTCCCCTTGTCGTGTTCAGGCCCCGAACAGCCAGCTGCCGTCCCGCAACCCCAGTTTTCGCAAAATCATCCGCATCAACACCAACGCGCCGGTCATGCCAAGCACGCAAAGCAATGCCCCCACGCATAGAAACGTCAACGCCCCCCACGCTCCGACGGCGCCGGAACAGCACCGCCACATCGGAGCGAACACCGTTCCCACCACGCTGTTATGGTAAAGGTAGATGCCCATCCCCGCACCGGTAATCGCCGTCAACAGTCGGGCGATTCCGTCATGCCGGGCGACCGCACGTTCCATCGCCAAGGCGCAAAGGCATAGCTCCATTGCGATAAAAAGCTTGCCCGCATCCTGCAGAAACGCGAACCCCGGATTGCGCCAGACCGTCAGCAAAAGCGGCACGGCACATATTCCCGTCAACGCCGCCACCCGGCCCGGCCTTGACGGCAACACTCCCCGCGCCGCCGCCATCCCGGCCAGATAATAGGGTAGAAAGTAAAACGAGTTGCGCCATAATTCCGTATACCCTCCCCGACTCAGAACGAACGGCAGCAGCAACAGCGGCGCAAGGTAAACATACCCTCCGCGCCGATCCACCCATCGCCATACCGGCGCCAGCAGATAAAATCCCAGAATCATCGGCACAAACCAAAACGGCGCGGCGGCACGGCCCCACAGCAGGGTTGCCGGCAGCTCCCGCAGCCATTCCGCCGGAGCCGCGCCGGTTTTCCATCCGTGCAAAATGGTCAGCAGGATGCTGGCGATGAAGTATGGCAGCAGCACATGAAACAATCGCCCCCGCAGGTACTCGAAAAATACGAACGGCCGGGCGCCGCCATGCCGGCGCTGGAACAGATAGCCCGAAATAAACACAAAACTCAATACTCCAGACTCCAGCATCATTCCCAGCAACCCGCACCAGGCGGCGGAAATTCCGCCCCGGATCAGATAAAGCATATGATACCCGACAATCTGGACGATTGCCATTACCCGGAACAGGTCCACCCAGACAATTCGCGATGATTTTTCCAACAATTGCAACTCCGGGAGGTTAACGGCCGGCGGCGCGAATCTGGTCGCGCAGTTCACGCGCGGCCAGCCCGGCCCGATCCGCAAAATCATCCCCCCCGGATGCATAAATAATCCCGCGCGACGAATTGATGACCAGCCCGTAACCGTCGGCGGTCCGTCCTGCGCGCACTACTTTTTCAACATCGCCGCCCTGAGCGCCGACACCCGGCACCAGGAAGGGCAACGCCGGGCAGAGCGCCCGCACCGCTTCCAATTCTTCCGGATAGGTGGCGCCCAGCACCAGCATCACATTGCCGGAAGCATTCCAGACATCCCGGGCCAGAATCGCGACATGTTCGTAAATTTTCCGTCCCCCGGCCACCAGCTCCTGCAATTCGCTCGAGCTCGGATTGGAGGTCCGGCAAAGCACCACCACCCCGCGGTCGACGTATTTCAAAAACGGCGTCAGCGCGTCGCTGCCCATATAAGGATTGACCGTCGCGGCATCGGCCCCGTAACGGTCGAACGCCTCCTTCGCATACTGCTCCGCGGTCGAACCGATATCGCCGCGCTTGACATCGAGGATCACCGGAATCTGCGGATGATTTTCCCGGATGTAGGCGATGGTCATCGCCAGTTCGGCATCGGCGTCCTGCCCGGCGTAATAGGCCGCCTGCGGCTTGTAGGCGCAGACATAGGGCGCGGTTGCGTCGACCAGCGCTTTGTTGAATTCGAAAATCGGATGAGTGCAATGTTTCAGGCACTCCGGCAATTTTTTCCGGTCCGGATCGAGACCGACGCAAACCATCGAATCGTTGCTCCGCCAGATCGCGGACAGTTTTTCCATGAACGTCATGAACCATCAATCTCCCATGCTTTCGCCAACGGCCCGTTGCCGCAAATAAAAATCCATCAATACCAGCGCCGCCATCGCCTCCACCACCGGCACCATCCGCGGACAGAGACAGGGATCGTGCCGCCCTTTGATCTCGCATTCGCACTCGCGGTTGCCGCTATCGACCGTATGCTGCTTCCGGCTTATCGAAGGCGTCGGCTTGACCGCGATCCGGAAAACAATCTCCGCCCCGGTGGAAATGCCGCCGAGGATGCCGCCGGCATGGTTGGTGACGAATCCGGAAGCGTTCATCGCATCGTTGTTTTCACTGCCGCGCCGCAGCGCGGCGGCAAAGCCGTCGCCGATTTCAATGCCTTTGACCGCGCCGATGGAGAGCATCGCCCCGGCCAGTTCGGCGTCGAGCTTGTCGAATACCGGTTCGCCCCAGCCCGCGGGAACGCCTTCGACATGGCATTCGATCACGCCGCCGACGCTGTCGCGGTCGCTCATGGCGGCGGCAATCGCCTCGGCCATCGCCGCCGCCATATCGGGATCGGCCGCCCGTACCGGATTGGCTTCCACAAACGCCCAGTCGATGCGACTGCCGGTCACCGGCCCGACCGACCGGGTGTAGGCCCGGATCGTCACGCCCTGCCGTTCCAGAAATTTGCGCGCCACCGCTCCGGCGGCAACCCGGGCGGTCGTCTCCCGCCCGGAAGAACGTCCGCCGCCGCGATAATCGCGGATGCCGTATTTTTTGAAGTAGGAATAATCCGCGTGGCCGGGCCGGAAAAGTTCGGCGAGATTGCCGTAATCGCGGCTGCGCTGGTCCTGATTGCGGATCAGCAGCGCCAGCGGTGTGCCGGTGGTGCGCCCCTCGAAGACGCCGGAAAGAATCTCCACCGCATCGCTTTCATTGCGCTGCGTCACCAGTTTCGACTGGCCCGGACGGCGGCGGTCGAGTTGAACCTGAATATCGGCCGCTTCCAGCTCCATCCCCGGCGGCACACCGTCGATGATTGCGCCCAATGCGACGCCATGGGATTCGCCGAAGGTGGCGACCCGGAACAGGGTTCCGAAAATGCTTCCGCTCATAGGATTCCACGCTCCTTCAATCCCGCCATGATGGCCTCGTGCACCGTCTCGGCCGGCCCCTCGCCCGCAATCGGAAAACACCAGTCGGCAATCTCCCGGTAGCGTACCGAACGTTCACGATATTGTTCGATGAATTTCCGATGCGGATCGTCGTCTTCAAGAAACGGCGGCAGTCCTCCGGCGGCAATCCGGACGAACGCCACTTCGGGGTCCACTTGAAGATAAATCAAATACCCCAGGCGCTTCAGCTGCTCCGTGCTCAGGAACTGATTGACCGGGACGCCGCCGCCCAACGCCAATACCGCGTCGGCCGCATCGGCCTGCGCCGCCACCACTTCGGCCTCAAGATGACGGAAAAAATCCGCACCGCACCGTTTCATGATTTCGCGCGGCGTCCAGTTTTCGCCGTACAACTCCCGATAGCGCGCCGCCAGCAGCTCGTCGCTGTCACGGAACGGCCATTGCAGGGCGGCCGCCAGCAATCGCCCCTGGGTCGTTTTGCCCGAATGCTTGATCCCGAGAAATACGATCTGCTTCATGGGCAATTACATGACCGAATCGGGCCGGACGATCTGGGTTCCGATCCCTTCGTCGGTGAAAATTTCCAGCAGCAGCGAATGGCGCAGCCGGCCGTCGATCATATGCACCTTGTTGATCCCCGCATCAAGCGCGTGGACGCAGCTGTTGATCTTGGGCAGCATGCCGCCGGTCAGAATTTTATCCTGAATCAGATCCGGAATCTTGTCGGTCCGGATGGTCGGGATGACGCTGTTTTCATCGGCAGGATCGCGCAGCACGCCGGGCACATCGCTCAAAAACACCAGTTTGCGCGCATGAACCGCTTCCGCGATCTTGCAGGCGGCGATGTCGGCATTGATGTTGTAGACCTGTCCGTCTCGACCCTTGCCCAGCGGCGTAATGATCGGAATCTCCCCGGCGGCCAGCGCCGCCTGAATCGGTGCGACATCCACGCTGACGATGCCGCCGACGAAGCCGATATCCTGTTCCTTGCCGGTATTGGGATCCTTTGACAGGATTTTTTCCGCAGTCAGGATGTTTTTGCCGGAAATGGCCGCCGCCGGTCCGCCGAAGCCGCGCGCCAGTTCGACCAGATTCTGGTTGATCTGGTTGTGCAGCACATCGTCGACCACGGCGATGGTGCGTTCGCAGGTATGCCGGAGACCGTTCACGAATTTAACCGGAATGTCCTGCCGCTTGAGTTCGGCGGAAATCGCCTTGCCGCCGCCGTGGACCACAATCGGCTTGAATCCGATGCACTCCATGAGCACGATGTCGCGCATGGTGCTCTTGACCAGGTCGGGATCCTCCATCGACGAACCGCCGAATTTCACCACAATCAGCGCACCGCGGAATTTCTGAATATACGGCAATGCCGCCAGCAACGTATCGGCTTTGGAAATCCAAGTTTCCATCCTCATCGAAAAAACCTCCGGGTTGAGACATCAAGCATTCGGATGCGAATCGCCTTAATATATCGTGCATTTTGCGCTTGCTCAAGTCGTAAACCGATATTTTATCCAACTTTTGCTTGCAAAAGACGCCGGAAAGGGTTAATTTAATATAACGTTATGTTTCAAATCGGTCCATTGACATTCTAAAGCTCAACCGGAAAAGACGGATTCAGTCCATCATGCTCGCTTCCAATCGTCCTTCAGTCGTGCGCAAAGCCGTCATTCCCGCCGCCGGATTCGGTACCCGTTTTCTGCCCTTCACCCGTGCGGTGCCCAAGGAAATGATTCCGCTGGTGGACAAACCGGTCATTCAATATGTGGTGGAAGAAGCCGCAAAAGCCGGAATCACCGACATTTTGATCATCACCAGCGCGGGCAAGGAGGCGATGCGCGATCACTTCACCGCCGAACCCGAGCTGGAAGCCCGGCTTGCCGCCACCGGCAAAACCGCGCTGCTGGAAGAACTTCACCGGATTCAACATCTGGCCGAGCTCCATTATGTCACTCAGACCGAGCTCAACGGCCTTGGCGGCGCACTGCTGCTGGCCGAGGAATTCGTCGCCGGCGAACCCTTCGCGGTCCTGCTCGGCGATACCGTGGTGGAGAGCTCCACCGACGAGGTTCCGATTGCCCAGCTGATCCGCAGCCACGAACAGACCAATGGCGCGGTGGTGGCGCTCGAACAGGTGCCGCGCGAACGGGTTTCGCAATACGGCGTCGTGGCGGGAACGCCGGAACTCGACCCCCGCCTGATCCGGATCGAGGCACTGGTGGAGAAGCCCCGTCCCGAGGCGGCCCCGTCCAACCTGGTGATTGCCAGCCGGTATGTGCTGAAACCGGCGATTTTCGATTGTCTGCGCCAGTCGCCGCCGCACGGCGCGGGCCGGGAACTGTACCTCACCGATGCCATTATGAAGCTGGGAGAGAGCGAAGCCATTTACGGTTACGAAATTCTCGGCCACCGCTATGACATCGGCAACAAACTGGAATTTCTGAAAGCGACTGTGGAGTTCGGACTGCGCCATCCCGACGGCGGCGCCAAATTTCTCGAATACCTGAAGCAGCGCTTGTCGTAATCCGCATCAATCAAGAAAGAAGAAGAAAAAGTTGTTTAATCTCCTGAAAACCATCCGCGTACTGCTGAGCGGAAAAAGCGCGCCGCAGAAAGCCGCGGCCGCCAAGAAGTCCCAAACCCATCCAGCCTCGCCCTCCAGTCATACCCCCGGTGACGGGGCCCGCCGCAAACACGGAAGCAAGGAATCCCGGTTCGCCGCGGAGACGCGCGATCCGGTCCGGCATGCCGAACCGTCTCAACGCAAACGGCGACGCTCAGGCAAGCGTCCGGTCGAAGGTGACGATGCCGGTCGAACGTTCGAAACCCCCGGCATGCATCCGGCGGCGGCGCTGCCGAAGCCGGTCAAGCCGGATCACCTGCGCGAAGTGCCGGCGGCGCCCGACAAGAAGCGGTTCCTTGACTTTCCGCTGCCGGAGCTGATTCAGTTCGGCATCCAACATCTGAATTTCGAATATTGCACTCCGATTCAGGCGGCGGCGCTGCCGGAACTGCTGGCCGGACGCGACCTTGGCGGCAAAGCCCAGACCGGAACCGGCAAAACCGCGGCATTCCTGGTGGCGGCCTTCACCCGGATGCACAACCAGCCGCTGGCGGAACGCGAACCCGGCACCCCCCGGGTGCTGGTGCTGGCTCCCACCCGCGAACTGGCCGTCCAGATTCACAAGGACGCCGAGGCCATCGGCTGCTTCACGGACTTCCACAATGTCGTGGTATTCGGCGGCATGGACCACCAGAAGCAACGCAATCAGCTCAAAAGTCCGATTGACATTCTGGTCGGCACACCGGGACGAATCATTGATTATTCGCGTGGCGGCGACCTCAATCTCGGCAAGGTGGAAATTCTGGTGATCGACGAGGCCGACCGCATGCTGGACATGGGTTTCATTCCCGACGTGCGGCGGATTGTGGCGCAACTGCCGTCCAAGGGCATCCGCCAGACCTTGCTCTTCAGTGCAACGCTGGAGCCGGAAATCCTGCGTCTGGCGCAGAGTTTCCTGAGCGATCCGGTGATGGTCGAAACCGAACCCGAACAGGTAGTCGGCGCCGATATCGAACAGACCTTTTACTCCGTCTCCGGCGCGGAAAAACTGGCGCTGCTGCTTTACATCATCAAGCATGAGCCATTCCAGCGCATGCTGATTTTCGGCAACCGCAAAGACAAGAACCTCGACGTCTTTGAAACACTCCGCAAATGCAACATCGCCGTGGAACTGATGTCCGGCGACATTCCCCAGCAGAAGCGTATGCGCATTCTTGAAGATTTCCGGGCCGGCAAAGTCCGCATCGTGATCGCCACCGACGTCGCGGCGCGCGGCATCCACGTCGACGATGTGTCGGTGGTGGTCAATTACGATTTGCCGGAGCGCTCCGAAGATTATGTTCACCGCATCGGGCGCACCGGGCGCGCCGGCCATCAGGGCAAGGCGATCAGCTTCATCTGCGAATATGGCGCCTACTATATTCCCGAAATCGAAAAGTTCGTCGGCGAGCAATTCAAGTCGACTCAGCCCTCCGAAGAGATGGTTGCCATTCCGGCGGAATTCCGCGACTGCGTCGGCCGCCGTCGGCGCCGCTGACCGATTTTCAATTCTGGAACCTGCAAAAAACCCCGCAACCGCTTTAAGCGGCGCGGGGTTTTTTTGCAGGTTGTGGCGCGGGAACCGAAGTCTACTCGGCGAATGCCAGCTTGTCGGTCCGGAATTCCGCCATCTCCAAGGTAGCCGAATGAATCTGGACGGCCGCGTGGCGGTCGAAATAATCATCGCGCGTCGACTGGCCGCCGAACCAGGTGAATTTCAGATCATTGTCCAATAGATGGGTCACATTCTCCACCCGGCCCGAGACCGCCAGCACCGCGCGCGGTACAAACCGCCGTCCGCCAAGCCGGACTTCAACGAAAGTCACGCCGATGCCGCCCAGCCCGGAGGCCGCGATCCGGATCGCTTCAAGTTTGCCGGCGCAATTTTCCGGCAGCGGCAGGAAGCGTTCGAATAAAGTCGTATCGGTGCGGTCGGCCTTGAACACGCCTTCCCCGGCAGCCATCCAGCCGCCATCCATTTTGAGTTCGATCCGGCAGTTTTCCACTCCAAATCCGTCGGGCAGACAGCAGGCGACCCGGACCCATGCGCCGGAAGCCAGATCGGCCGCCTCCTGTGCGAGCATTGTCGACACCCGCTCCCGGTTCGCGGCGAAAACATTAGGCGCGATCCCGGGCCGCCACGCCTCCCACAACGCCGCCATGCGATCCAGAAATTGCCGGTAATCGTTTGCCGCCGCATCGAATTGCGTCCGGCGCGCCGGAGTGACGCCGCGATCGAAAGTATCGTGTGCGGTCTTCTTGAGCCGGTGCGAAACCACTTTTTCGGTCAGGCCGTTGAGCATGTCGTCAAGACAGCGCCGCCCCCATTCGGCAGTGATCCGGTCCCGGTAGAGCGGCAGGACCGTAAAGGCGGCGAAATCGCTTTCCATCTCGTCATAAGCCATGCCGAAAAAGTTGCGGGTGAAAATCGTCCCCGGATGGACCGCCTCGAAATGGCGCCAGAATCCCTGATTCAATG
Organism: Victivallaceae bacterium; assembly: GCA_036677805.1. Taxonomy (GTDB): domain Bacteria; phylum Verrucomicrobiota; class Lentisphaeria; order Victivallales; family Victivallaceae; genus SIG78. The sequence goes on from JAVBVS010000015.1 coordinate 57,067, forward strand.
CCAGTTTGACCATGGCTGCAAAAATCGGATCACGGCCGGTTTCGCCGAAAATCTGGCACATCGCTCCGACGAACGCCGCATCGGGCGTTTCGCCCTGCATCTGCCGTCCCGCCGCCGCAAAAACCGGCAGGGTCCGATAGAGGAAGGTATCGCTTTTTTCCCAGCTGGTGATCAGACCGCCCAGCACGGAACGCTCCTCGGCATACGCCAGATAACTCGCGGCATTCGACAGCATGCGGTCGGCCGGGGCGACGACGGTATCGAAACCGTTGGCGGCATTGACCGCGATCCGGTCCTCGACGCCGACGTCAAGCAAATGGCCGAGATAACTGCGCACATCGCGCTGATATTGCCAGTCGACCATCACCACATCCTTCGGCACCGCGGGAAAGACGTCGGGGTAAAATTCGAACATGTCCGACCACATCATCACCCGTTTGCCGGCAGCGGCCATGATCTCCCGGACCGTCTTGATGTGCTCCAGAAAAAAACGCTGTTCGTCCGCCAGCGTCGGCATCAGCGCCCGACAGCGCGGACACATCTTGAAGTCCCAGAATTCATCCAGCCCGATATGGAACCAGCGCGACGGAAAGAGCGCCGCAACTTCCCGCAGATAGCCGCCCATGAAATCGTAGAATTCCGGATGAGTAATGCAGAAGGTGTTTTTGCGCACACCGCCGAACCGGCCGGTTTCGCCGTCGGGAAGCTCCGCATAACGCCGCATTTCGGGATGGCGCAGAAAACGCTCCGCATGGCCCAGCGTGGCGACGCACGGCACCAGCTCAATCCCGCGCGCCGCGCCGAAGGCGGCCAGTTCGCGCATTTCCGCCTCGGTATAATATTCGCCCTCCGCGGCCAGTTGATAGGAGGCGGTCCGCACCCGGTCTTCAAGATACAGCAGCAAACCGTTATACCCGGCTCCGGCCAGAAAATCGATGAATCCATGAATGAACTCGATTGTCTCCATCTGCCGCGCCAGGTCAAGCTGCGCCCAGCGCAAATTCATCGTCGCCATCAGCCCAAACTCCTCGCCTCAGTGTTGTGATTGCATGCGAATCAGGATAATATACCCGGGATTCGGAATTTTTACCACCGGATAATCATTTTTTATCATTTTTCCCGGCGATTTTTTTCAAACCTCACAGATCGATCTTCAATCAACGCATTCCATGGCAATCCGTTGCGTTGAAAAAAACGGTTCGCCCTGCCCGGCAAACAGGATTGCCACATTTTTTTCATCCACGGAGATTTTTTTCCGGCAATGCGCTATATTATCCGCCAAGCGATTTCTCCGGCGGACCGGATTCCAATCTCTCCGCCGGACCGGATTTTCAGAGATTGACGGAAAGGCGGTATCTCCATGAACATTCACTCCAGCATCCTGAGCACCATCGGTCACACTCCGCTGGTGCGAATCAACCGGCTTGCGCCCCAAGGAGCCGAACTCCTGGCCAAAGTCGAATTTTTCAATCCCGGCGGCAGCGTCAAGGACCGGATCGGTCTGGCCATGATCGAAGCCGCCGAACGCGACGGCAAACTCGCGCCCGGAGCCCTGATCATCGAACCCACCAGCGGCAACACCGGCATCGGCCTGGCCCTCGCCGCCGCGGTCAAGGGCTACAAGCTCATCCTGACCATGCCTGAAACCATGAGCATCGAGCGGCGCAAACTGCTGGCCGCCTACGGCGCGCAACTGGTCTTGACGCCGGGCGCCGAAGGCATGCAGGGCGCGGTCAACGCCGCGCTGAAACTCCAGTCCGAGCATCCCGGCGCTTTCATTCCCCAGCAATTTTCCAACCCGGCCAATCCCGACGCCCATTTCCGCAGTACCGCGGCCGAACTCTGGGAGGATTGCGCCGGAAAAATCGACGCCTTCGTCGCCGGCGTCGGCACCGGCGGCACCCTGACCGGTGTCGGACGCTATCTTAAGCAACGTCGTCCGGAAATCAAGATCATAGCCGTCGAACCCGCCGACTCGCCGCTGCTCTCCGGCGGCCATGCCGGTCCGCACAAACTGCAGGGCATCGGCGCCAATTTCATTCCCGAAATTCTCGACCGCAAGCTGATCGACGAAGTGATCCCGGTAACCACCGAGGACGCCGGGCGTATCGCGCGCGAAGCCGCCCGCAAGGAAGGACTGTTGATCGGAATCTCCGGCGGCGCCGCGCTTTTTGCCGGCATCAAACTGGCCCGGCGACCGGAATATGCCCGTAAGATCATCGCCGTGTTGCTGCCCGATTCCGGCGAACGCTATCTCTCCAGCTGGCTGTTCGAAGAATAATCGGGGAATAATTGGTTTCAAAAATATCCGGCGGCGCATTTCCAATCGGGGAAATGCGCCGCCGGATTGTATTCGGTCCGCGATCAGGCAATGCTCAGCGCCCCGACAATACATCCTTTTCGTAACGCAGGATGGCCGCCATCACGGCTTCGTCCGACGGCATGTCATTTTCTTCGCAGTAACGGCGCCAGACCGCGCCCCAGGGCAGCGTCCGCGCCGCTTCCTGCGCCGCAAGGCGCCCGGTAAAGTCAAACCCGGCTTCGCATTCCGTCGCCAGTTTGGGCTCGAGGAACCCGATCAGCAGCGCTTTAAGCATGTTGCGCGCGCCGACGGTCCAGGCCGCAATCCGGTTAATCGACGCATCGAAGTAATCCAGCCCGATGGCGATCTGACCGTCAAGTCCGCAGGCGGCGATTTCGCGGCCGATGCCCAGCAATTCATCGTTGAGCACCAGCACATGGTCGCTGTCCCAGCGTACGCCGCGGCTGACATGAAGCAGCATCCGGCCCTGCATCGCATGAATTGCGGAAAGCTTGTCGGCAATCGATTCGGTCGGATGGAAATGCCCGGAGTCGATGCAGATCAGTTTTTGCCGCGTGGATGCGTAGCCGAGATAGAAATCGTGCGAGCCGACGGTGAAACTTTCGGTGCCGATCCCGAAGAGCTTGGGTTCGACCGCGTCGAGGACCTCGGTTTCCGGCAGTACGTCGGCGAAAATTTCGTCCAGCGAATCGCGCAGCCGCCGGCGCGGCGCAAGACGGTCGGACGGAGTATCCTTGTAGCCGTCCGGCGCCCACTGATTGCAGACGCTCGGACTGCCGCCGGCGCGACCGAATTCCGCCGCGATCCGACGGATGGCGCGGGCGTGATTGATCCAGAATTTCCGGATGCCGGGGTCGGGATGGGACAAACTCAGGCCGTGGTCGAGTTTGGGATGCGCATAAAACGCCGGGGCGATATCGATGGTCATCCGGTGCGCTTTGCCCCAGGCCTGCCAGTCGCGGAAATTGTCGATGGTGAACGCGTCGCGGTCGACGCCCGGAAACATCCGGTCGACCTCATGCCCCTGCAGACAAATGCGGTTCTTGCCCGGAATCAGCTTCAGCACAAAATCCAGATCGGCGCGCAGTTCCGCCGCGGTCCGGGCCCGCCCCGGATAATTGCCGGTCACCTGACAGCCGCCGGTCAGCGCATGCCGGACTTCCTCGAAGCCGGTGACGTCATCGCCCTGCCAGGCGTGAATCGACAGTTCGATGCGGCGCAGCCGCCGCAGCGCTGCTTCGATATCCACACCCTGATCGGCGTAAATCTGTTTGGCGGCATTGAAAAGAGCACTTTGATCCATGATTTTCCCTCCTCCTTAGGCTTCCATGAATACGGTTCGACGCTCAACGTTCCGGAAATTGCGCCAACAGCGCTCCCAGTCGTCGATAGTTTTCATACAATCGATCATAGGCGAGGCCGCGCGCCACATCGGGTTCATACCGCCGGTCGGGTTTGGAACTTATCACCGCCATCGCCGCGAACACATCGGGATGAAGTTTTGCCGCGGTCGCGGCAAAAATCGCCCCGCCGAGCGCTCCGGTCTGCGCCGCGGCAGCAACTTTGAGCGGCATATGAAGAATATCCGAAGCCATCTGCATCAGGAATTCCGATTTGCGGCTGATGCCGCCGATCGCGGTGATTCCGTCGATCGCAACACCCTCACCGCGATAGTGTTCGACAATGGCACGCGTCCCGAAGAGCGTCGCCTCCAGCAGCGAACGGTAAATCATCGGCGCGGTGGTGTGGATCGTCAACCCCCACAGCGCTCCCCGTTGCGCCGGGTCGGCAAACGGTGTCCGCAGTCCGTTGAAATAATCGAGGGCCGTCACACCGCCGCCGCCCGGCGGCAGGACTGCCGCCTCGGCTTCCAGAGCGGCCAGATCGACGCCCCCTCCGCCATATTCGAGCAGTTTCCGGAACCAGGCATAAACGTCGCCGAACGCCGCCTGCCCGGCTTCGAGTCCGGTCAAACCCGGCAGAATCGAGCCGTCAACCTGGCCGCAGATGCCCGGAATGCAGCGCTTCACTTCCGGCGCCACCAGCATGTCGCAACTGGAAGTGCCGAAGACCTTGAGCAATTCCCCCGGCCGGATTCCGGCTCCGACCGCACCGCAATGCGCATCAAGCAAAGTTCCGGCGATTACGGTCTGTGGAGTAAGCCCCAACTTCTGCGCCCATTCCGCACTGAGCACGCCCACCGGCGCCTCGGCGGTGAAGCTTTCCGCATAAAGCCGGTCGCGCCAGCCCGCCAGCAGGGGATCGATTCCACCCAGGAACGCGTCTGGCGGCAGCCCGCCCCAGTCCGGATGCCACATCGCCTTGTGCCCGGCGGTACAGCGGTTGCGCCGGATGGCGCCGGCATCGCGGCAGCCGGTCAATTCCGCCGCCATCCAATCGCAATGCTCGACAAAGCTCCCCGCCGCCTGCTCCACCGCCGGATCCCGGCGCAGGATATGGAGCAGTTTGCTCCAGAACCACTCGCTCGAGTAAAAACCGCCTTCATAACAGGCATAATTGACCGGCGATTCCGCCAGCGCGCGGTTGATCTCCGCCGCCTCGACTTCGGCGCTGTGATCCTTCCACAAAACGAACATCGCATCGGGGTTGTCGGCGAATTTCTCATGCAGCGCCAGAGGCCGCCCGGAAGCGTCGACCGCGCACGGCGTGCTGCCGGTGGTATCAAGACCGATCCCGCGCACCGCCTCGGGCCGGGTCCGGCCGCTCAGATTGCAGACCACCTCACGCATGCTTTCGAGATAATCCAGCGGATGCTGCCGAAATTCGCTGCGTTCGCCGCAGCAGTAGCGCCCATCGCCCCAGCGCCGGTAATAAGCGACGCTTTCTTCGAGAATCGCACCGTTCCCGGCATCGACCAGCACACCGCGCACGCTGTCGGTGCCGAAATCCAATCCGATTACCTGTCGGTCCATACTGCCACCCTCTTCTGATGAATGGGGTAATTTAGCATCGGTCCGGTATAAATTCCAGTTATTCTATTTGCAATTGCCGGAATTCGGGATTATTTTCCATTCATGATTTTTCGACTGTCGATCAAACCGCAAAAACATAACCAAGTCATGCGCAGAACCACCACCACACTGAACCAGCTGCCGGACCGGCGTCCGACGGAAATCATTGACGCCACCATGATCCTGGACGGCGCATCCGGAATCATTCCGGATGATGCGACCGAAGCCATGCCGCCGCTGGACAATCCGGGATTTGCCGAACACTTCGATTTCATCTGCCACTTCGCCTCCGGCGGCGTCGGCGCCATCGGCAAGGCGCGCGACCGGATGCTTGACCGGGTCGTCGCGGTCAAAAGTCTTAAACCAGAATACCGCGACGATCCGGAAGTCGTCGCCTCTTTTTTGCGCGAATGCCGCCTCAACGCCCGGCTCGAACATCCCTCGATCGTCCCGATCTATGACCTCGGGCGCAACCGGGACGGCGTCTGGAGCGCGGCCATGAAATTCATCGATGGCGCGTCGCTCAAAGAATTTCTCGCCACCACGCGCCGGAATTACGACAAGAAAAAACGGGTCAAACCGTTTCAGGAGCAGCGGGCGTTGATCACCCGGCTCGAATATTTCATCCACATCTGCGAGGTCATCGAATACATTCACAGCATGAACATCGTCCATGGCGACCTCAAGCCGGACAACATCATGCTGGGCCGGTTCGGCGAACTCTACGTGATGGACTGGGGCTGCGCCCGACAGCAGGGCAGCCGCCCCCGGCGGCTTTCGGGAACGCCCGATTACCTGCCGCCGGAATTTCTGACCGCGGGCGTCGTCACGTTTGACAACGACCTTTACGCGCTGGGCATGATCCTCTTCGAACTGGTGACGCTGCTCCACGGCCGGAACCGGATTTCCCGGGCCGGAGAGCCGACCGAACCCGACGCGGCCAGCTGTCCGATCGCCCCGGTTTCGGCCTACCGGCACTATCTGCCCGGCCTTGCAATCGACCGGCGGCTGAAAGCAATCATCTACAAGGCGGTCCATCCCGACCCGAAACAGCGCTACGGCAGCGTTGCCGAGCTGGCAAGCGACGTCCGGCACTTCATCTATCATGAAGAGGTCAGCGCCGCACCGGACGGGCCGATCCGGCAATCCGCCCGGTTTCTGCTGCGCCATCGGATCACGGCGATCACCGGAGGAATCCTGTTCGTGCTGCTGCTGGTGCTGGGCTGGACCTATACCGCCTATCGGGCCGAACTGCGCGACCGGGAACGCGATATCGAGTCCATGCGTCAGCTCCGGCTGCAATCCTATACCGACATCATTTTCGGTATGGTCACCAGGAATTTGCTCGAAGACCAGACCCTGCTGTTGCTTTTCGCCGATAATCTGCTGGAGAACACCCTGCTCCAGCCGCCGCCGGAAACATGCCTTTATGCCGACAGCGCTTACCGCGACGCCGCCACCGCCCCGGAAGGCATGATAACAACCCCGCTGTATCCGCATCCGGTCAACTTCTCAACGCTGGTTTTTCTGGGCGACAAACCGGACGGCGCGCCGCGGGTTTCGGCCGAGGATTTCATCCGCATCTGCCGGAAGATTCTCCAATATGAGCCGGGCCGGCGTACGATCAATCCCCAGCGCAGCAACAGCAATCCCATGCTCTCAAGCGACAATCCGATCCAGCGTCTGATCGCCATCTGGAGAAACGGCGCCATTTTCAGTTATCCGGGAACTTACGAAGACCCGGCGAACGCGGCATACGCCAAACGCTTCTTCCCGCCGACCAACACCCCCGCCATCGCCTGGAGCATTCCCTACGCCGGAGTGACCGGCAAGCATCGGATGCTCGCCGGCTATCCGCTGTTTGATGAAGAACATCGTTTTCTGGGCGAGGCGCGGCTGGAATTCCGGCTGGAAGTGATTCTGGAACCGCTGTTGCGGGCCAATGCCAAAGATCCGGTGCACCGGCTCTATTTCATCGCCGCCGACGGTACGGTGCTGACCGCGGAAGACCGGCAACTGCGGATTCTTCCCGAACGGGAAGCCAGTCCGGAAAAGATGGATGCGGCCACCCTCAAGGCCGCCGCCCGGCAACTGCGGAACCAACACATGGAACAATTCATCATTGAAAAAGGCGACCGCCGCTATCATGTTTCCGGCAATCTTTTCAAACTTCTCGACGCCATGCTGATTCAGATGATCGACGTGAAGGCGATGAAGCACCACGAACATGTCGATCTGAGCTTGTGAACGCACCGCAACCGGCGGTTTCCCGCGGATTACGCCGGCAGGCGGCAAAATTCCGTAATTTCCGCTTGACAAACCGTTCTCCGGAGCTATTGTAGTCTCTGACGGCGGGCCCGGCCCGGTGCCGGACACCCGGAATTCAAGCGCATCCGTTTCATGGACAGGCGCTTGATGTCACCCATCAACCCCTGAAAAGGAGATGTGTCATGGTCACAGGTATCGCTCTGGTCAATGTCGAACGCAAAATGCTGCGGCAGGCGACGGAAGAACTGCTCAAACTCAATGGCGTCACCGAAGTTTACACGGTCGCCGGCGAATATGATCTGGTGGTAATGATCCGCGTCAACTCCAATGCCGAACTTGCGGACGTCGTAACGACCAAAATGACCAAGGATATTCCGGGCATCGTCCGAACCCGCACCATGATTTCGCTTCAGGCCGATGCCAAAGTCGATCTGTGCCAGTTCTACAACAGCAAGAATTACACCCAAAACCAGATTTTCGTTTAAGGCGTAAAGCCAAGGAAAAAATTCATCTCATCGCTCCGGCCGCCCGTCAGGCGGCCGGAATCATTTCGGCCCGGAAGATTACTCCGTCCAAGCCTCTTCGATTTCATCCGCCCTGCCGTCGGAGCGATTCAATGCCGGTTCCGCCGCCAGAAGTTCCCGCACCAGCGCCAGCGGAAATCCCCGTCCCGTCAGAAACCGGAACGCTTTTTCACGCCGCTTGCGCCAATCCGGCTCCCGGCTCCAGAGTTTGAGCTTGCCCGCCAGCGCCCGCCGCGCCGCTTCCGGCTCATCCGCGGCGACGACCGCCAGCGCCGCCTGGGCAACATCCCCTTTCAGACCGCGCCGGGCCATTTCCAGACGAATGCGACGCGAGCCTTGTCCGCGCTGGGTCCGCCCCCGCGCGAAATCCTCCGCCAGCCGCCCGTCGTCGATCAATCCGTAACGGCGGCAATCCCGCACCGCGGCTTCGATTTCGCTGCGCGGATATTCCTTTGCCACCAGCCGGTCGCGCATTTCCAGCTCGCTGTACCAGCGGACGTTGAGCCAGCGCAGCGCCTGTTCGAACGCCGGCGGACGTTCCGGAGCGCGCGATGATTTTTTTTGCTTTCCGCCGGATGATATTTCTTGCATTTTGCGATATCCTCTGCTAAATTTAATACCATTCACGGAAAAAGGCAAATCCGATTATGACCGAAGAGCAAATCCTGGCGTTGAAAAATTCAGCCCTGGCGGTGTTGAAGGCCCGGTTGCCGTCCTGTTGCACCTACCACAACTCCGCGCACGCCGAGCGGGTTTTCCGGGCGGCGGAAAAACTCGGACGACTTGAAGGGCTGAGCCCGGTCGAGCTTGAAGATCTGCGGCTGGCGGCCGTTTTTCACGATTTCGGTTATATCGAATCCATGTTCGACAATGAAAGATTGGCGGCCAAATATATGTTCGAAGTCGGTACGCCATACGGAATTGACGGCGCGCGGGCCGAACGGCTCGCCGCATTGGTCCGGGAGACCGCTTATCCCTACGCTCCGCAGTCACGCCTGGGCAAAATTCTCTGCGACGCCGATATCGAGTACGTCGGCGACCGCGACTTCGAGCATCAGGCCGATTGTTTCCGGATGGAGCTCGCCCGGCAGGGCAAGGAGTTCAGCGATCGCGAATGGTATGAATTTGAGATCAGGTTTCTGGAAGGAATATCGTTTTTTACCGCGACCGGGCGCCAACTGTACGAAGCCGGACGCACGAACAATCTGGCGGCGCTGCGCAATCGCCTCGCCGCCGCTACGGAAAAGTGAGATCATGAAAAAACTGATTATGGGGCAGACCCGCTACGATATTATCGAGGAAATCGCCGCCGGCGGCATGGGTTCGGTGCTCAAAGCCAAACTCAAAGGGGTTGAGGGCTTTGAAAAAGTCGTCGCCATCAAGACACTGCTGCCGCGCTTCGCTTCCGACCGGGAATTCGTCAACCGCTTCATCGCCGAAGCCAAGCTGGTCGCCAACCTGGTCCACGAAAACCTGGTTCAGATTTATCAGCTCGACAAAGTTGATGACGAATACTTTTTCGTGCTCGAATTCGTCGACGGCATTTCGCTGTTCGATTTCATTGAATTCCACCGCAAGATCAACCGGGTGCTGCCGGCGAAGCTGGCGGTTTTCATCGCCTCGCGGGTGGCGCGGGGACTGGCTTATGCGCACAGCCGCCGCGACAGCGGAGGACATCCGCTGAACATCGTCCACTGCGATATCTGTCCGCACAATATCCTGATCAATTCCGAAGGCGTGCCCAAAGTCACCGATTTCGGGATCGCCAAGGCGGCCAACATGCGCAGCTCCGGCACGGTTTCGGGAAAATTCGCTTTCATGTCGCCGGAACAATGCCAGCCGGACAGCGCGCTGACCTTTGCGTCGGACATTTATTCGCTCGGAGTGGTGCTTTTTTATCTGCTCAGTTCACGCTACACCCGCGACGTCCACGCCGATCGCAAGGACCTGGTCGATCAGATTCGCTCCAACTACATCGCCTGGTGTGTGCTGCCCGAGGAAACCCCCGCCGAATTGCGCGCGATTCTCGAACGCATGCTGGCGACCGATCCGGCGCAGCGCTATGCCGACACCGCCGAACTGGCTCACGATCTGGAGTATTACATTTACCGCGACGGCTACGGTCCGACCATCGTGACGCTGGCGCAATACATGGCCGAACTGATGCCCGGGCGCTTCACCTTTGCCGGCGACGATTCCGAGGCCAAAACCGAAGTGCTGCCGACCGAATTTTTCAGCACCGTCACCGATGTGACCAAAACCATGCGGCTTTAGCCGCGTCCCGGCCATGCACGACGAGGAGCAGCGCCGCAAGATCATCCACCTTGACATGGATGCCTTTTTTGCGTCGATCGAGCAGCGCGACCATCCGGAATGGCGGGGATTGCCGGTCATCGTCGGCGGCTCGCCCGAACGGCGCGGCGTAGTCAGTACCGCCAGCTATGAAGCGCGGCGTTACGGCATTCACTCCGCCATGCCCGCCAAAACCGCGCGTCGGCTCTGCCCCGACGGCATTTTCGTCCCTGGCGACATGGGGCGTTATGGTGCGGTTTCGGAGCAAATCCGAGGCATTTTCCACCGCTTTACCGATCTGGTCGAGCCGCTTTCCATCGATGAAGCATTCCTTGATGTGACCCGCAATAAATTCAACGAACCGTCGGCCACCCGGCTGACGATGCAGATTCAGCAGGCCATCCGGCGCGAAACCGGACTGACCGCATCCGCCGGAGTCTCCTTCAATAAATTCCTGGCCAAAATCGCCAGCGACTGGCGCAAGCCCGCAGGATTGACCGTCATCACGCCGGAACGCGCCCGCGAATTCATCGACCGGCTGCCGATCGAAAAGTTTTACGGCGTGGGCGAAGCCACCGCCAGAATCTTTCACCGCCTCGGCATCGCCGACGGCGCCATGCTCCATGCCGCATCACTTGAACTGCTGCTCGAAAACTTCGGTAAGGTCGGTCATTTTTACTATCAGATCGTGCGCGGCATCGATCCGCGCCCCGTCGATCCGGCCGAAAGCCGCAAATCAATAGGCCGCGAAATCACCCTGCCCCGCGACATCGACGATCCCATCGGATTGCGCGATCTGCTGCGCCACCTCGCCGAACGGGTCGCGCTGCTGCTGGAGCGGGAAAAAATTTCCGGACGCACCGTCACGCTCAAACTGCGCTACGACGACTTCACCACCGTGACCCGGAGCCTGACCCACCCAACGCCGGTGGCCCGGGCGTTTGAGCTGGAGCGAACCGGCGTCATTCTGCTCGAACGTACCGAAGCCGGGAAGCGCAAAGTCCGGCTGATGGGCTTGTCGGTTTCGGGTTTTCCGGCGGAAACGTCCGACCTGCCGATCCAGCCGGAGCTGCCCCTGGGCTGGCCGGAAAGCCCGGTCCGCTGACCCCGCATGGCAGAAAACTCCGCAATATCGGGACGCAACGGCTTGCCTTTCGGGCCGAACCGTGATATATTACGATCAAGCCGAATCCGATGGTTCCGCCGGAGGATGAGGCAACAATCAAGGTTTTGACGTGCTGACCGGAACGGAGGATTCCGAACGGAAAGGCGTTGGACAGTCGGAAATCCGGCGGTATTTTTCCGATGCTTCAGCACGTTTCACGGTGTTGGAGCATCTTTTTTTTGCAGGGATTTCGAACATGGAAAAACGCATTGCCCTGATCGGCATCATCGTCGAGGCGATGGAGGCGACGGAAACGATCAACCGCATCCTCCACGAATACCGGGACCATATCGTCGGCCGCATGGGCATTCCCTACCGCGAAGCCCATGTCGCCATCATCAGCATTGTGCTCGACGCCGAAAACAGCGTCATCAGCGCGCTCTCCGGCCGTCTCGGCATGATCGAGGGCGTCAGCGTCAAAACGGTCTATTCCAAACAAATCCATCAACCCCAACCCTGAGGGTCCGTCATGTACAATGTCCAATCTCCCCATGCCGCCGATTTCATCGACGACGCCGAAATCACCGCCACGCTGGAATACGCCCGCGCCAACCGGCACAACGCCGCTCTGGTCGATTCCATTCTCGCCAAGGCGGCCCAGTGCCAAGGCCTGACCCACCGCGAAGCCGCGGTGCTGCTCGAGTGCGACCTTCCCGGCAAAACCGAAGCGATGTTCGCCCTGGCCCGGTCGATCAAGGAAAAGTTCTACGGCAACCGGATCGTGATGTTCGCGCCGCTCTACCTCTCCAACTACTGCGTCAACGGCTGCGTTTACTGCCCCTATCATATGAGCAACAAGCACATCGCACGCAAAAAGCTGACCTTGGCCGAAGTCGAGCGCGAAACCGTCGCGCTTCAGGACATGGGCCACAAGCGCCTCGCGTTGGAAACCGGCGAACATCCGACCATGAATCCGATCGAATATGTGCTTGACTGCATCAAGACCATCTATTCGATCAAGCACAAGAACGGGGCCATCCGCCGGGTCAACGTCAACATCGCCGGAACCACGGTCGAGAATTACGCCAGACTCAAGGCCGCCGGCATCGGTACCTATATTCTGTTTCAGGAAACCTATAACCGGAAAGCCTATGAAGAGCTTCACCCGACCGGTCCCAAGCACGATTATGCCTGGCACACCGAGGCGATGGACCGCGCTATGGAAGGCGGCATCGACGATGTCGGACTGGGCGTGCTCTTCGGGCTCAACCTCTACCGTTACGACTTCGTCGGCCTGCTGATGCACGCCGAGCACCTCGAGGCTTACAAGGGGGTCGGCCCCCATACCATCAGCGTCCCGCGCATCCGGCCCGCCGACGATATCGACCCGGCTCATTTTTCCAATGCCATTTCCGACGACATCTTCGAGAAAATCGTGGCGTTGCTGCGGATCGCGGTGCCATATACCGGATTGATCATTTCGACCCGGGAGTCGAAGGCGGCCCGCGAACGGGTGCTGAAGCTCGGCGTTTCGCAAATTTCCGGAGCATCGCGCACCAGCGTGGGCGGTTACGCCGACGGCGGCGAGAAAGAGGATTCGACCCAGTTCGAAGTCAACGACAACCGGACGCTGGACGAGGTCGTCCGCTGGCTGCTGGAGCAGGGTTTCGTGCCGAGCTTCTGTACCGCCTGTTACCGCGAAGGGCGGACCGGAGACCGCTTCATGCAACTGCTCAAGGCCGGACAGATCGCCAACTGCTGCGGCCCCAACGCGCTGATGACGCTCAAGGAGTATCTGATGGATTACGCCTCCGACGAAACCCACCGGCTCGGCGACGCGGTGATCGCGCGGGAACTCGAAAAGATTCCCAATCCCAAGGTCCGCGAAATCGCCCGCGAAAACCTTAAGAAGATCGCCGCCGGGCAGCGCGATTTCCGTTTTTGACCGCTCCAGATCGGAAAAACATGGCGGCAAGAGGCCGGAATTCCGGTCCTTTGCCGCCATTCTGCCTCAGTAACGGATATCGTCGAGCATGGTTCGGAAAATATCCCCCCATCCCCCGGCAATGGTCTGGGGGCGGGTTGTCACGCTCCGAACATGGCCGCCAAGATGGAGCGCATTCAAATTGGTCGGATGATTGGTCTTCAGAGTCGACAATGCAATCCAGGCATCGCTGAAGTCGTACCAATAGGCCGCGCCGGGCTCGTCCCGGCCCATGATCAGCCGCGCCGCCGCATTGTTGTAACCCGGTACCGCTTGGGTGTCGAAGCCGATCCCATAGTAGGATATCTTTTTATTCGGTCCGTCGAAATTCACGGTATCGCTGGGACAATGAAACAGCCGCTCAATGGTTTCCGGTTCGGTGCGCACATCGGTCGACGTTTGACTGAACGAACCGGATTCAAACAGCAGTTTTCCTGGTCGGTCATAGGAGGTAATGTCGACAAACATGAAATTCGCATAGCCATTCTTGCCGTTGACCGACGCAATGTAATCCTTGTAACTGGAGGCGTACATGTGCTCCGCCAGACCGATGGTTTTCAATTTGTTCACGCAGCTGGCGCTCCGGGCGCGTTCCCGCGCCGCCGACAACGCCGGGAGCAGCATGGCCGCCAGAATCGCAATGATTGCAATTACCACCAAGAGCTCTATCAAAGTAAACTTTTTCATCTTCATTTCCTTTTCCTTTCCGATTATTGTTCCGATGCGATCAAAATCGCCACTTCATTCCAGTCATTGAGCTTCACCTCGACCTCCCATGCCCCGGGTTTGCCGGTCACGGCAAAATCAGTCGCCGGGCAGGAAAGTCCGCGACGGTCGAAGCGCTTCAGGACGGGCTTGGCTTTCCCCGCGACCGGGAAACGACCGGAAACCGCCGTCACCACCCGTTCGCGGCCGATCACAAAGCCCTCGCCCAATGCCACCGGAGTTATCGGAAACATCAGGTTGCCGATTTCAAAACCGCCGGCCTCCGCACCGTCGGTCTTGATGTCGGTGGTGTAGTAGTAATAGACCAACCCATTGCGCAATGCCGTAATGATGCCCTTGGTCAAGATTTCCGGACGGCGGTCGGGCTTGACATCGGCAGCCTGATAGCGGCGCGGTCGAACGCCCAAAGCAATCGGGGTTCCCAAATGCGACACTGTCTGCCACGGACACTCCGGCGGTTTGACCTCCATGAAATTCAACGGATTCACGCTGTCATTTTCCATTTCCTGAAACGCGAGCATACCGGCATTTTGTTCTTCACGCGAAGTCGGCTGGCCATTGGCCAGAATCACGCCGCCGGCCTTAACCACCTTGCGGATGACGGCCGCCCGTGCCGGGGCGCCGGTGATGGCATAATTGTAGAATTTCTGCGCAATCCGGCCATCGGGGGCAAGTTCGACGCTGTAGCCGTCCCAGCGGTCGCGGCTTGTTCCTCCAACGGTATAGGGCTGGAACTGGTCAATGTAGATGCCGTCGAATCCAACTTCCTTCATCAGGAAATCAATCTGGTCGTTCAATGTTTTATAACGGTAGTTGCCGATTTCCGGCTGGACCATCAGATTGATCCACGGCGCCGCCGGATAATAATTGTCGATCATGATATTGCCGGATGCGTCGCGGATCACCGAATCGCGATAAGGCGTCACGGCATCCATGAGCTTGCTGAGTTCAGGCGAAAGAAGTTTGCCATATTGAATCCCCGAGGCAGTACGGCTCGCGGCGCGCGGCAGAAGCCGGTCGCCCCACGGCTGCGAACGGCAATCGAAGGGAACCAGATTGGTTTCCACCATGCCCAGCATTCTGGCGCCGGGATAACGTTTGCGAGCCTCCGCCAGCCGCGGAGCCTGAAGTGCGCGGTAAGTGGCTTTGTCCATGGCGGCGCACTCCATATAATCATACCAGGGAGGAACTCCCAACAATTGCGCGTGCAGTCCCGGCTCAGGATTGCTGAACCAGCTGAAAGGACCGGGAATCGTGCGATTCACGCCCCAGTCGGAACGTACCCGGTTGATGAAAGCATAGTAATCGGGCCGGTCGACCGGATAAAGATGCCATTCGCGCGACAATGTCTTTCCGGGAGCGATTCCGACGCCGTCGGTGCCGAAATGAAGCACGTTGGAAGATGCCCGCAATACCGACTGAGCCCGGGAAACCGTATCGACCGCCACAATCCCGGCACCGCCGCGGTCGCCACCAAGAAACAGGGTGGGATTGGCGGAGCCGAAGAACGTCACGCTGCGTGCGCCGCTCTGCCCGGCCAGCCGGTAATTTCCCCGCAGCGGCGCGGCCCGGCCGATTTCACAGGCGATCTTCAGGCCGATCACCGCATCGGAGGTATTGGTAATCCGATCCTCGATCTGGAAATAGTCCGATTGCGTACGAATCGTGCGCTGCAACGCATACTCCCGGTCGCGCGCCGTCACCTCCACCGTATCCGGCGCAACCTGCCGCACCTCCGGCTGCCAGCGGCTGTCGGCGGATGCCGCGCCAATGTCCAGGCGGTTGAACTTCATTACCGGAGCAGCCGGATAACTGAAGGCGCTTTCCAGAAAGAATTCGTCGCCGGGCTGCCGCAATGCCATGCCGCCACCGCCGGTAATTTCGAGTGTTGCATCTCCGAGTTTGAGGCTGCCTTGGCGTTCTCCGGCAATGAAGTCCCGAAGATTCCTGCCGCCGAGTTTTTCGACCTCCGCCGGCGACATGGTCAGAAACTCAATATTGTCGACCAGCAGATCGATCGACTTGCCATTGAGATGCGAAGTCAGCAGATGAGTGGCGAAGGTCAGTTGGTTGGGCTTTCCGCCTTCGATCCGGTCGTCGGCGCCGACTTCGGCGCGATGCGCCAGATCACTGACATCCAGATAGTAGTCGTATCCTTCAGGCCGCGGTTCCAGCACCCGCGGATCAATTTCGGGATTGCCGGCAGGGCCGAAAAATACCAGCAGCGTGTCGGTGTTATCGAGGCGGCCCCACCACGACTTCTCGCGCGCCTGAGGCAGCGAACTTTTCATCACTTCGCCGCGGCGCAGCAGTCGATTGCCGCCGGAAGCGGTCGTCGGTCCGAGCGGCGCGCCGTTCAATCCGATGCTCAACATATGGTTCCAGCCGCCATGGCGCGGCATGACCAGTCGGGCGTTGAACTTGAGCACAACCGCGTCTCCGGGCTTTGTCCGCACCGTCGGAAGCTCCACGGTGCGGCTTTGCACCGTATCGGCGGTTGGAATCGTCACCGGCGCGGCGGCGGCGATGCCCGCCGCCAGCAATCCGGCAATCCACATGGTTTTCTTCATCTCTTCACCTTTCCTGCATAAGTTGCTTCTTCAACCCGTCCGGCAACACCGCCGACGCGCCCCAGGTCACATCCGGCAGGCTTGCGCGCTCGGATGGCGGATCGTTGCCGGCAATCAACGACTCCAGCACAACCCTGGTGTTGGCCAGGATCGGCACCCCCCAGGTGGTCAACGGAATGGCAAGATAACGGGTAAATTCGAGATTGTCGAAGCCGATCACCTGGACTTCCTCCGGGATTCTGATCCCGCGGGCGGTCAATCCGGCGCAGAAACCGGCAGCAAGGCGATCATCCCCCCAGAACACGGTCCGGACCGGATGATATTTCCGAACTTCCAGAAAATAATCCACCGCCAGGACGCCGGAGTCGAACAGTTCCGTCGGACAGATTTCATCGTAAGGGATGAACTGCCACGGAGCGACGCCCGATCCCGCTGTTTCCAGCGCATAGCTTCCGCGCCAGTGTGAAATCAGAAACGTGCCGCCATACGCCGCCTGAAATGCCTTGATGAGCCGGCATTGAAAGCCGAACCGGTCAACCCCCAGCCGATGAACCTGTTCCAGCCGCTCCGCGGCGGGAGCCGGAAAATCATAATCGACGGCATGGATGTTGAGCCGGGAGAAGTTGGCGCGGAACAGTTCGGCATCGACAAAACGCGGCAAGCCGCTGCACAGGTCCTCAGCTCCACGCTGTTCCGTGAAAGTGTCGAGCACGATCACATCGCGGCAATTGGCGCGCATCAAAGCCTCCAAGCCGGAAGCAATGTCCCGCGCGCCCACCACCTGGGTTTCAAATTCGTGATCGTGAAGCATTTCTTCGGCCAGACTCATCGCCGGAAAGCTTTTTTCTCCAGCGCGAATCTTGAGATTGAAGAGGATGCCGACCGGCGGCCGGGCCCCCGTGCGCAGTTTCCGGGCCGCATAATTGGGGATATAGCCGATCTGATCGGCATAAGCGCGGATTTCGGCGGCACGGGTTTCGCTCACACGGTGTTTGCCGTCACAATATTTGCCCGACAAGCAAAGCGACACCAGCGCCCGCGACACCCCCATGGCATCGGCGATATCCTGCAATGTGATCGTATTCTTTTTCATTCATGGTCCCGTGATTTTTGCTGCGTCAATCGATTTAACATTTAAAATTATACCATATCGGAACGCATTTGTCAAGGGAACTGACAGAAAAACAGTCAAAATAATTTTTTGCGGAAAACGGGAAAGTCGAAGCTGGATGAAAAAGAATGTTCCGAACCGCACCCCCTGACCGCATTGCCGTCGATCAACAACGATTCCGGCCAACCGCAAACGACAATTTTCGGGGCGGAATAAAAAAATCCCATGCTCCGTAAATTTTTGAATCGGAGCACGGGAGACCGCATTGAACACCGGATCAAGGCTGTTTCGGCGCAATCGTAAAGCTGTCGCTTACGGTGCCTTTGTAGTCATCGAGACCGCCGGAAAGGGTGACGCGGTCAACTTTGAGCGTGCCGCCGTCCACGGTGATGTCGAGGATGTGATAGCCGGTCATCGCCGCCTGGCGGTATTGCCAGCTGGTTTCGCCGGAACGGGTGCCGACGGCGCCCAGCGGACCGCCGCCGCCGCCAGTCACGATATAGTGAATGCCGTCGCCGGCCGGATACGAACTCCGGCGCGGCGCATCGTCGGTCGCCGGACGGGTGGCGGAGCCGTCCGCCGGCACCCAGAAATGTTCGTAATTATGAACATGGCCGGCGAAAACCATCGTCACGCCGTATTTCTTGAACAGCGGCTCATAGGCCTGCCGTACCGGCATCATGCACTCGCCCTTGCCGGGGTTGGCGGGGTCCGGCGGATTGTCGCACATCGCGGCGGAATAGATCGGATGGTGGAGAATCACGAAAATATGCTCGACGCCGGGCAGCGCATGCGCCCGTTTCAATTCATTCTCCAGCCATTCGTACGGCGTGTTGCTCCACCACCGGGTGCCGACTTCCATGGAAATGAAACAGCAGTTGCGGTAGCGGAACGCATAATTGGTTCGGTAATTCACCCCGGAAGGCACATTTTTGCGATATTGCGCGACATCGGAATCCTTGAAGCTCGCGGCCGTCGGCGTGGTGTATTCCCGGAAAATCTGGAAATCGCGCGCATAGGCTTCCGGTCCGTAAACCTTGGGATTGACCTCGGTCAACTGCCGCGCCAGATAGTCGCGGTAGGCCAGAACGCCCAAAGCGTCATGATTGCCCAAAGTCGGGAAAAATGGAATTTTACTCAGAAACGGCTCATTATATTCGGCGAATTTCCCATAGGCCCCCGGCTTCTCGGCCCGATCCATCAGGTCGCCCACCGCCACCACGAATGCCGGCTGTCGGTCGCGGATCACCCGCGGCAGCGCATAGCGCTCCTGAACTCCGCTGGTGACGCTGTTCTGCGCCTGCTGGTTGTCGCCGAAAACCACGAAGTGGAACGGTTCGGCCGCGAAAACGCCGCTCAGGGTCAGGCTCAGACACAGCATCGCAAGCAATCGAAATTTCTTCATCATCCATCCTCGAATTTATTTTTTCTGATCGGGAAGGCTCGAAAAAATCAGCGCACACAGCCACGCAGATCGACCGGCCAGCAGTCCACCACCGCATCGTCAGCCGCCACAAAAATATTGTCATACAAATTGACCGTCGGGTCACAGTGCGGCAAACACAACTCGAAACGTGTTCCCAGCGCCGGTCTGACTCCGGGGAAATAGAGCCGCCCGTGCTCGTCGCCGAACCACTGGTAACGATAGTCCGTCCGCATCCGTCCGTTCTGCATGACCAGCGGCGGCGCCGCCGGAGTGAAATAGAGCGCCTTCAGCCCGGCGTCCACGGTCACGAAATCCGGTTGATTGCAGCTTACCACCTCGGTCAGCACCTTGAGCGCCGGATGATAAAGTTCTCCCAGCGTTCCGGTTTCGCCGCCGATGGCGGCATATTCGGCATCCATCACGCAATACGATCCCACCTGAAGGTCGGTCAGTTCCGGCAAGGCGAAATCGATCTCCGACGTACCGGTCCCCGCCCCGGTGAAAATCGACAGGGGCAATCCGTCCCGGCGCAATTCCCGCAGCAGCTTCGCGGCGCGGCCCAGCACACTGCGCGACTTTTTCGCGCGTTCGGTAAAATCGGCCAGATGCTGGAGGTTGCCGGCATAACACTGGATGCCCCGGAGCTCAAGTCCCGGCAGCGCGGCCAATTGCCGCGCGAGACTGCCGGCATCGGCAAAATTCACTCCCGTCCGGCCCATGTCGGGGTTGACATCCATCACCACCGGCAGCCGGATACCGGCATGCCGCGCCAGCCGGTCGAACGCCAGCGCGTGGTCGAAATTGTCAACCGCCGTCAGCAATTTCGGATGACCCGAAACAGCATCGACCAGACGCGCCATTTTTTCCGCAGCAACCACTGGCGAGGTAATCAGGATCTCATCAATTCCCGCATTGATGAGCACTTCGGCCTCGGACAGTTTGGCCACGCAGCCGCCGACGCAAGGTCCGACTTCCAGCTGCCGCCGGGCCAGATGCGAACACTTGTGGGTTTTGAAATGGGGACGCAACTGCTTTCCCGCGGCCATCGCGCGGTCGCGCATCCGGTGGAGATTGGCGTCCAGCGCCGCCAGATCGAGCACCAGCGCCGGAGTTTCGAGTTCCGAAGTTTTCATAACACCCGAATCTGTTGTTCCAGCAAGTGGGGTTGACCGGGCGCAAGGATGGTTCCGGTCATATTGCCGGCCTCCACGCACAGCATGGTGTGATACTCTTCGTCGCCGAAGTCGGCCATGCGCGCCGCCTTGTCCTGCCACGGATTCCACACCACCGTCTCCGCCGAGCCGTGTTTGGAAACGATGATCCGGCGCTTCAGCACCGGGTCGTCGATCGCCACCTTGGCGATGGAGGCGTAAATGCGGTCGGTTTCCCCGGCAAAGGTCAGCGCGCCGGATTCTCCCGGCATGGAGCGGAACGCATCGCCCACGGTATCGATCCAGGACGTGTGCTCCAAGCCGTAAACCGTGATCCGCGCAATATCGCCGACCGCGAAATAGGTATGCAGCGCCTCGCTCAGCACGAAATCGCGATCACCGCGATTGATGCTCCACAGCCGCATCGTCAGCACCGCGCCGAAACTGACTTCAAAGCGCGCCGCCAATCGCTGCGGACGGTCGATTTCAAGTGTGAAGGACAGGGTGTCGCCGCCATCGGCAGCCGTCGCCGCGCCCGCAAACGTCCAATATTGCCGCCGCGCAATGCCATGCATGGGCTCCGCCGCGTCGCCGAACCACGGCCAGCAGACCGGAACGCCGCCGCGAATCGGCTGTCCCGCTTCAAAACGACTCGAGCGGGAAACCATCAACACCTCGCGCCCACCCTCCGGAATATAGCTCAAAACATGAGCCCCATAGGGTGAAACCAGCCCTTCGCAGTGCCGGTTTTTCACCCGCAGAACCCGTAGTTTTGAATCCGGAATGAGTTCTTCGCAATACATGAGAAGGTCTTCCCGCTCCTGACACGCCCGCCTACTTGGCGAAAACCGCGTCGCAAGCTTCTTCGAATACGGCGAGCGATTCGCGCAATGCTTCCTCGGTGATACACAGCGGCGGAGCGATTTTCACGCATTCGCCGCCGGTGCCGACCGGCGCGAACATCAGCAGCCCGCGATAGAGGCAGGCCAGATTGATCTTCAGCGAAGTTTCCGGATCGGGATCCTTGGTCCCCGGTTTGGTGCAGCGGATGCCCGCCACCAGGCCCTTGCCGCCCGACCAGCTCAGGTTTTTGGAATACTTCTGCTGGATGCGCCGGATTTCGGGAATCAGAATGTTCCCGAGTCTGGCGGCATTTTCCACCAATTTTTCATCCTTGATGATCCGGATATTTTCCAGCGCGGCCGCCACGCAGAGCGGCGAACCGGAGTGGGTCGAGGTCATCGAGCCCGGCGCATACAGATCCATGATGTCGGACCGCCCGATCACCGCCGAAATCGGCAGCGACGAACTGATGCCCTTGCCGCAGGGAATCAGATCCGGCTTGATCCCGTAATGTTCGAAGGAGAACATCTTGCCGCTGCGGCCGAACCCGGCCTGAACTTCGTCCATGATCAACACGATGTCATGCTTGCGGCAGAATTTTTCCAATTCCTGCGCATAAGCCACCGGCAGGAAATCCGGTCCGCCGCCCTGATAGGATTCGGACATCACACCGGCAACTTCATCCGGCTGGATGTTGTGGTCGCGCAAGGTCTTCAAAAAGAGGTCGAACGACACGTCGGTGTTGCGGAAACCGTCCGGAAACGGAACCTGGACGAAAGTGCGGTCGCCGTCGACGATCCAGCTCTTCTGCACCGGCCAGCCGCCGGCCAGCTGCGAACCCATGGTCCGGCCGTGGAAGGCGGAGGTGAAGGAAACGAAATATTTGCGCTTCGGACCGTACTTCTTGATGGCGTAGGTTTTGGCCAGCTTGATGCAGTTTTCGGTCGCTTCGGCGCCGGTGGAGAGCAGAAACACGCGGTAATTTTCCGGCACCGGCGCGAGCTTCTTCAGCTCTTCGGTCAGAGCGATCCGGTCTTCGTGGACGAAAACATAGGTCGCCAGCAGATTCTGGTCGATGATTTCATGCAGCTTCTGCTTGATCCGCGGATGCGCATGGCCGGCGTTGGTAATCAGCACGCCGCTCGACCAGTCGATCCAGCGGTTGCCGTAACGGTCGGCCACGGTAACGCCGCTGGCGGAGTGCCAGATGATCGGCGGCTGGCCGCTCATCGAGCGCGGTTCGCTTTCGCGCAGACGGGCGAAAAGCGGCAGCGATTCCGGCACCGGAATCGGCGTTTTGATCGATCTGTACTTGGTTTCGACGTGTGGTACGACCACCGGCTCCAGAGAATACTCAGCCATTTTATATCACTCCTGCTGTTTGGGGTAAAACGTTCAGCACTGATGTCTCAATTTGACCACCGGATGCCCGCCGGAATAGTCGATCTCCGCCACATCGCCGTCGTGGAGAATCGAAAGCCGCGCCGCTTCCTGAACCAGTTCGTTGTAACTGGAATTTTCCGGCGTGGCGATCAGTCCGCGCCGGTTGGCCTGATTGATCGCGCCGCGGCGGATCGCCATGGCGCGATCGGGCGCGGCCGCGACTTCGGCTTCGATACCGAGCGCCGTCGTCACCGTGGCCATGACCGATTCGATGCCGTAGCCGATCGGCTTCAGGCCGTCGCCGTTGTAGGGTACTTCGCGGATGAAATCGGGATTGATATATTGGAATTTTTTGGCGACCGGCCCGACATAGCCGTGCTCGATGCCGCGCATGTGATCGTCGTGCACCAGCAGCCCGCTGCAATTGTCGCCTTCAAAGTAGAGCACCAGCCCCTGATCGTTGCCGCCGCCGGCGTCATCGGGGTAACCGAGACCGTTGTTGACCGACAGGATCGCGCCGTTTTCAAAGACCACCCGGCCGTTGCTCCAGAGGTAGCCTTCCTTGCCGCCCGGAAACCGGCCCTTGCGCCCGGTCACCGTGACCGCGGTCGGCTTGAGACCGGTGATGAAGCAGACCAGATCGACATAATGACAGCCGACGTAGACGAACGGATCGGTGTTTTCGCAGGTGAACCAGTTCTGAAAATTAGAGTGGCGATAATAATAAGGTTCGATCAGCTTGGCTTCGCCGAGCACGAATTCGCCGAACTTGCCCTCGCGGAAAGACTGCCGCGCCAGCAGCGCGCGCCGGTCGAAACGCTTGTGGTATTCGATGCCGATGAAGCAGCCGCGTTCGCGGGCTTCGGCTTCGATTTCGAGCGCCTGCTCGTACTTGAGCACCAGCGGCTTGACGCAGAGGATGTGCTGATTGTATTCCAGCACGCCCTTGAGCACCCGGTAATGGAGCTGGTCGGGCAGCGCGATGATGACCATCTGGTGGGGCTTCTGCGCCGCCAGCACCTTTTTGTACAATTCGGGATCGCTGCTGTCGCCGGCGCCGATTTCGGGCACGGTACGGAAGCTGTGGCCGGGGAATGCTTTCGCCAGCGAAGGACTTTCCTTCAGCGCCTTCAACGCGCTCTCGCGCATATCCACCACCGTAATATTGCCGATCAGTCCGTCGCGCTGCATCTGCAGCGACGCCGGCAGCAGGAGATCGTTCACGATCATGCCGGCGCCGATGATGGTCAATTCCAGCGTCTTCTTTTCACCCATGACAATGCCTCCGGTTAACTTGAATGAATCACCAAAATTATGAATATATCGCGATCCACTCATTTTGCAAGCGGCACATTCCATTTTTCCGATATTTTGACCAGGCAGATTTTTGCTGACCATCGTCAGCAAATTTCACACCGCCGGCGCCGATCTTTTCCACGCCCCCGGCGGTGAAAGCGACATGGTATTTTAGGGCGTCGCAGCCAGTAATTTCTCGGCGATCCGGAGACCGTCGACCGCCGCCGACACGATGCCTCCGGCGTAACCCGCGCCCTCTCCGGCGACGTATACATGCTTCACACTCGTCTCCAGCGTCTCCGGATGACGGATAAAACGGACCGGACTCGACACGCAGCTTTCGATGCCGATCGCATTGCCGGTACGGAAACCGGGCATCAGGTGCTCGAAATAACGGAAGGCCTCGGCAAAGCGGCGCGCCGCTGCCGGCGGCAAAAGTTCAAACAGCGGCGCCGGACGAATCCCCAGCCGCGGCGACGCTTCCGGCTGTTCCAGAGCCGTCCGCCGCCGGAGAAAGGACTCGATCGACTGCGCCGGAAACGCATAATCGCCGCCGCCGGCGGCAAAGCAACGGGTTTCGAGTTCGCGCAGGAATTCATAGGCCTGCCCGGGACCGGAAAAAGTTTCCGGCGGCAGTGTCGTAATGACCGCGGCGTTGGCATAGCGTCCGTCCCGCGCCCGCAAGCTCATGCCGTTGCTGCTCAGCTGCCCGGTCCACGCCGTCGCCGGGACGACTTCGCCGCCGGGACACATGCAGAAGGTGGTCACACCGCTGCCGGCTGCCTCGCCGCGCGATTTCATCGCCAGATGATATTCGGCCGCCCCCAGACAGCCGGGCCGCGGCGCGATACGATACTGGCGCCGGTCGACCCACTCCTGCAAGTGTTCAACCCGGCAACCGATCTGAAAGCCCTTCTGCTGCCAGTCAAGACCGGAGAGCAGTTTCAATGTCAAATCCCGGCCCCCCAGCCCGTGAGCGAAAATCACCGCCGGAGCGGCCCACTTTCGGCCGTCGGCGCTGACAACTCCGGCGCAGGCGCCGTTTGCCAGCAGCAGATCGGTGACCCGGCAGCGGTAGACGAAGCGCCCGCCCGCGGCTTCGATCATGCTTTGCAACCGGCGGACAATGCCGACCAGCAGATCGGAGCCCAGATGCGGACGCTTCAGATAAGCGGTGTCCGGCGGCGCTCCGGCCTCGATCAGTGTGCGCAAAACGAAATCGGCGCGCGGATCGTGAATCCGGGTGTAGAGTTTGCCGTCGGAGAATGTTCCGGCGCCGCCGGCCCCGAAGAGAAAATTGCTTTCGGGGTCAAGCACCCGGCTGCGAAAGAACGCCGCCGCGTCACGACTGCGGGCATCGACATCGCATCCGCGCTCCAGAATGATCGGAGCGCAGCCGGAACGCGCCAGGTACCAGGCGGCGAACAACCCGGCCGGACCGCAGCCCACCACAATCGGATTGCGCCAGGCGCCCGGCGCGGGCGGTTCCGGCAGATCGGCCAGAACGGAAGCGCGATATTCGTCCGCACTGAGACCGGCCGCCTTGCCGGCGACAGCGGAAGCGAACTCCTCCGTCACTATGAAATTGAGCGTGTAAACCAGCTCCGGCGCACCGCGTCGGGCATCGATGCTTTTGGCGGCAATGCGATATTCCGCCAGCGCCGCGACCGGAATTTCCAGGAATTCGGCCAGCGGAGGCGCCAGAAACTCGTCGACCGCCGCCGCGGAGCAAGGCATGCGGAGCGCGTTCACTTTGAAGTTTTCAACGCGGAAAAACATGCACCCTGCTTTCAGCCCGGTCACGACCGGTTGCGCACCACCCGGTCGACGCCATAGGCGATAAAGGCCGCCGTAGGCAGCAATCCGGCAATCAGCGGGTTGAGGTACCCTTGCTTGCCGATGACCAGAAACGTTTGCGCCACGACAATATATCCGATGATGATGACGACCGCGGTAATGATTGAAGTGAGAATCCCCGAACGCTCGCTCTTGGTCGCCAGCGGAATGCCCAGAAACACCGCCAGAAAACAGGACCACGGGAATGCCATCCGGTAGAAAAATACCGTCCAGTAAACGTTGCGGCTGCGGCGGGACATATCCTTGGTCCGGGTCAACAGCTCCAGAATAATCCAGCTCGGCAGATCCTCCACCGGTTTGACCGAATACTGAATGTCGACCGGAGTTTCCGACGCTTCTTCCGGCGTCAATTGCCAGGTATCATACTTCCGGGTCGGCTTGGAGAACAGACCGTCATCACTGTATTCGCTGATCGCCACGTCTTCGAAACGCCAGCCGGACTCATCCTGATAGATCGCATTTCTGGCCAGCAGGTCTTTGTCGAGCGTACCGTCTGCACGGTAGAATTTGACCGATACGTCATATTGCTTGCCATCCTGCGCCGCGATGCCGAGTTCGGCATTGGCGGTATCCGGCAATTGAAAAAGCCACGTCCGGCGTTTGTCGGGACTGCGGTACGTCAGTTTCTGCTCTTCGACGGTCCGCTTCTTGGCCTCCCCCGAACCGACGGCAAAGAGTCTGGTCGCCCGCGCCTCCGTATATGGCACCAGCGCTTCGTTGAACCAGATGTTGACCGCGGTGGTGGCCAGGCCGACGAAAAGAATCGGCCGTCCGCAGCGGAACAGCGAAATACCCGAAGCCCGCATGGCCGTAACTTCCATATTTTTGCCGAAGGTCGCCATGGTCCACATGCACCCCAGCAAAGTCGCAATCGGCAGTACGAAACGGATGTTGCCCGGAATTTTCAGCATAAAAAACCAGACATAGAGCCGCCACGGCGCATCGTTGTCCAGAAAATCCGACAGGTTGTTGAGTACGTCGCCCAGGAGAAAGAGAATCGTCGCCACCAGCAGCAGGATTGCGAATTTAATCATGAATTCGCGGAAAATATATCCGTCCAGGGTCGGCATATATCCCCAGCGACGCGGCTGATTATCGCACATTTGAGGATTTCGCTTCATAAACCGTTCCATGGTCCGACCATCCGGTTCATCCGGATTGCCGACATTTGCCCTATAATATATCACGCAAACACCGGTTTCGCCCGAAGATGAGCGGAATTTAATCTTCCGCCTCCGGCATCGCCGCTCCCGGCGTCCGGTCGGCCCGATCTTTACCTTTGCGGCATTTCGAAAATATTCTACTATACCGCCGCCGGCATCGGATTGCCAGCTCAATGAAGGTGAAAATCATTAAAAAATCCGCTCCGGCATTGCGCACACGCCATTTTGGCGATATATTATCCGTCAGCATGGAAAATAATAAAACTTGAGACCTGTCCAAATGACTACCGACGAAATTATCTTGCGCGCCGCCGAAAATTGTGAAATGGGCAATCTTTCCGGACTGCTGGAACACATGCGCGAGCTCAACGCCAATCAGGATTTGAACGCTTTTTCCGATTCACTGCTGCTGCTCTGGGAGGGCTTTGCCGAAGAGCCCACCTTCGAACAGGCCGGGTTCTGCCTTGAAATGGCGCGGCTCCGGGTGCCCGATTCGGCCATTTTCCGCCAGGTGCTCGCAGTCGCGGTCAAGGCGGTGCTGCCGCCCTATCTGTGCAAAGCCGGCGTCGTCCGCGCGCTCGGACTGCGCGACAATAACGTTCCGCCGGGCGAAGTGGC
This sequence comes from Victivallaceae bacterium, assembly GCA_036677805.1. GTDB lineage: Bacteria > Verrucomicrobiota > Lentisphaeria > Victivallales > Victivallaceae > SIG78. The sequence goes on from JAVBVS010000015.1 coordinate 84,679, forward strand.
GCGCCGGGTGGACCGCCTGATGGCGATCAAATCCGGCATCGTCACGTTTCTGACGGAATCGGGACGTTGGGGCACCATCAGCAATGTCGACACGCTGAATGCCTCTGTGGCGGTCAATCTGCTGGAAGGCGGCGCACTGGCGGTCAGCCTGGAGAAATTGCTGGGCAAAGGCTATTTTTTCGCTTCTTCGGTGGCTACGACCAAACTCGCCACTCCGGCCAAAGTCGCCAAACTTTCAAGTCATGAATTCCGGCATATCGCCGCCACTCAGGCGACGATGCACCTGAGCGACGGTGCGATAAAATCGCTGGCCGAAAAACTGCTGGTGCCGATGGTAATGAGCCTGAGCGCCTTCGAAGCCTGGTACGCCCAGGATACGCCCGCGGCGGCGCCAGCGCCGAGTACCGCGCGCGGCGCGGCGCGGGCGCGCAGTCTCAAGGAGATGGATATTCTGCTCGAGCAGGAAATCGCGGCCCGCCAACACCAGATCGGCGATGCCGAGGCCGCCGGTTTCATCGAATTCTTCAGCGGCCTCAAGGATGAAGTCGCCGTGCGCGAAGCCAAACTGCTGGCCGGCGTCGTCGCCGGAATTTCTGAACGGGTGCAGCGCGAACGCTGGAGCGAAGTGCTGACGCCGCTTATGGGCAGGGCGCCCTTCTGGCCGCTCGATCCGAACGCCGCCAAACTCGAGGATATCGAAGTATGGGGCGATCTGGCGGTCAAGCTGTCTTCGCGGCTCTGCACCGTCACCCTGGCGGTATTTGAAGCGGACTACGTGGCCAGACTGGCCGTCCGCATGCCGCTCAAGAGCCTCAATGTCTGCGCCGAACAGCTGCCGCCGGCACTGATCGACGAAGTTTTCGCCCAGCCGCCGCTGATAACCGCGGACATCATTTTGTGGGTCTGGAAGAATCGCAAGGCCCATCCTGCCCTTGCGCACCTGCTCAAACTCGAACATGTGGTCACCGCCCTCAATCTCGGGCGGCTGCCCAAAGCCTGGGGCGCGGGGCAGCGTGAATTGCACAGTCAGCTTCTGGACAAGGAAGATTTTCAGAAATATATGGTTCAAGCCGCCAGCGACGACGTTCCGACGCTGGTCGGAGCCCTGGCCGGTGCGTCGACCTTCACCACGGGAGAACGGCAGAGTCTGCTGGTCAAGCTGTCACGCCACTCCGACAAAATCCGCGAACACCTGGAAGCCGGCGCCGGCAGCAGGATTCTTTCCGCCGGCGGCCAGGGGGCAGCCGCAACGCCCGTGGCGGCCGAACCGATCTACACTTCGCTGGCCTCCCATCGCCGTCTGATTCAGGAACTGCATGACATCATCAACATCCATCAGCCGGAAAATCGCGAAGCGCTCAAAACCGCCCGCGCCCACGGCGATTTCCGGGAAAATGCCGAATTTGACGCCGCCAAGGAACGGCGCAACTTTCTGACCCGGCGGCGCAATGAGCTGGAACGCGACCTGGCCCGGGTCAACGCGCTGGATTTCCGTACCATCAAACCGGCCCGGTTCATTGATTTCGGCACCACCGTGGAGCTGGAAATCGGCAACGGCGGCACCGAAACCTATTATTTCCTCGGCGCCTGGGACGGCAATCCGGACAAAAAATATCTCTCCTACAAAACCAAGCTCGGCGAAGTGCTGCGCAACCATCAGCCCGGCGACAAGCTCACCCTGCCCGATGGCCGAACAGCGACCGTGAAATCGATCGCAGCGCTGCCCGAAACGGTTTTGCATGACCTCGATTGAGTCCGCACCCGGAGCCGGCATTCCGGTCGCAAGGACCGGCAGGACAATGTAAATTTGATTCTGCCAGTCAACAAATTCGATCGGCAGCGGTCTAATCCGTTACCGGCGGCGTAATGCCGTCCGGCATGAATCAATGGTTTCAACGTCAGGAAGGACCCGTCCCATGAGCGAACAACCCGTTTCCCCGGAAGTGACCGCTGCGCCTGTCGATTGCTGTGCGCCATTGGCGGAATGCTGCGCCGATTTCAAAAAACTGCTGCGGGCCTCCAAGGCCATCCTGCTGCTGCGCGGCCTGATTTTCCTGATCCTCGGCGTCCTGCTGTGGGCGCACCCGGTCGCGGCCATGACGGCGATCGTGATCGTGCTGGGGGTCTATATTCTTTTTGAGGGCGGACTGATGCTGGGCGCGGCGTTCGGCGTCAGAGGCCGCATGCGGACGATGCTGACCGTCAACTCCATTGCGCTGCTGCTGCTGGGACTGGCCGCAATCGTGGCGCCGCTCTGGATGGGTGAATTCGCGGTCATCTTTTTCGGCGTCTGGCAGTTGATGAGCGGAATTCAATGCCTGATTTTCCCGTCCTCCAACGGTTCGAGCAAAACCGGGGCCATCCTGTCCGGAATTCTCTCGCTGCTGGCGGGTTTGTTTTTTATCGGAGCGCCGCTGTTCGGGCTGGTGGTATTCGGTGTCCTGTTCGCAGTTCTGTTCTTCATTTCCGGCGTACTGATGCTGATCGCCGGATTCTCGCTGCGCTGAAAGCGCCATGGACGGTATGATCATACGTCAGGGAACGATCTACGAACACCGGACATCCGCCCGGCGGCTGCTGGTCATCAACCACAATCCGATGCAGCTTGAGTCGCTGCTGCTGACCGCCGCCGCGCCCGATGCGCCGTTCGATCTCGATTCGCTGCAAGTCGTCGCCATTGATGAACTGATCGCATTACGCCGGTCCGGCGAATACCGCGATCTGGGCGATCTGCCGTCCGACGGTTTCCAGCGACTGCTCCGGGCGCTGCTGTCCGCGCCGGAGCTTTCCGAAGATTTGCGGACCTTGCTGGAGGCATTGGCCGAATAGGAGGCCGCGGCGGCGCCGCGCAAATTGCGATCATGAGCAGAATCCTTTATCCGGAACTGGCGGCGCAACTGGCGGAAACCTGCCGGCGAGGCGATTTCGGGGACCGCCTGCCGCCGGTCCGGGAATTATGCCGCCGTTACCGGGTATCGCGCAACACCGTCACCCTGGCCATGCGGTTGCTGACTATGCGCGGAGCACTGGAACCCACGCCGCGCGGCACCCGGATCCATCCGGACAAAATGCCCTCCCCGCCTCATCGGACCATCTGCGTGGTCAGCAAAGTGCCCCTGCCCCGGTTCCAGCGCGATCCGTTGTTCAAACGTCTCGGCGAATGCGCCGCGGCGTCCGGGTACAAGGTGATCGCCGGCAATCATCCGGCGCAGCTGATCGATGCCGTCGACGGTTTCATCTTCGTTTACAGCGCGCTTCAGGTTGAATTCGGCCGGGAACTCCAACGACGGGGAATCCCCTTCGCGGTCGGCAACCGCTGTCCCGACGATTACCGGATGAGCTGGGCCGATTGGGACCATTCCCACGAATTCAACGACATCATCGGCGGACTGGTGCGCGAAGGTTCGCGCAGCATCGCCATCCATATGATGCCCGCCGTCAACTTTCAGAGCATCATCGAAGATTTCATCCATGTCAAGCATGAATACCAGTTGTTCAATCGCCAGCTTGACGATTTTCTGCGCCATACCGCCGTCGATGCCGACAAATTCATCCGGCAGATGCTGGAATTGCCGGAATTGCCCGACACGCTGATCGGCATGGACCCGATCCTGCCTCAATTGCAGCAGGCGCTGGCCCGCTACGCACCGGAACTGCTTCATTCCGCCGACGGCGCCCCGCCTCGGATGCGTCTGGTCCTGCTCCAGCTCCGGACACCGGCCGAACACCGGGGCGAACGGGAATACCGGAAACTCGCCGGACGGCTGTGGCGACTGCTCCAGCGCGCGCTGGCCGATCCATGGTGCGAGCCGCGCCATTACTGGCTGCGTCCTGCCTTCCGAACCCGCAATGCGCCGCCGCCCCCGCCGGATTACCGGTCGGCTCCCTCGCCGGATTCAGCCTTCAGCTGAGCCGGTCGCGCAAACGGGCAGCGCGGTTGCTGGTGATCGCGTCAACGCCGAAATGCATCAGCTGGCGGGCGCGAAAGGGGTTGTCCACAGTCCAGACGGCAAACGTCCTGCCCGCCCGATGCACCGCATCGACCAGCGCCGCATCAAGCCCGGGATGCATCCAGCCGTCGACCCCGTCGACGCCGAGATCGGCCAGAATGCCGGTCAGTTCGCCGGGACCGAAACGCAAATGATCCGAATTGCGCAGGTCGGTCAGCCACAATACGCGGCACTCCGGCAGCGCCGCTTTGGCCAGACGGATCAGATTGCGGTCGAATGCGATCGGCACAATCCGCCGGAGATCGGCGGCAACCTCATGAAGCGTCTTCGCCACCGCGTCGACCAGCGCCGGATTGGAGCCCTTCAATTCGACATAACATTTCTGCTCCGGAGCCAATTCGGCCAGCACTTCACGCAGCAGCGGAATACGTTCTCCGGGGCAGCACTCGGCAAAACTGCCGGAAACATCGATGCTCCGGACGGTCGCCCAGTCGCTTTTTTCCAATTCGATGCAACGGTCGCCCATCCGATTGGTATCGGCATCGTGCGCCACGACCACCTGCCCGTCGCAAGTCAGATGGACATCGCATTCGATCCCGTCGGTCCGCCGTTCCCGCGCCAGACGAAAAGCCGCCAGCGTGTTTTCCGGCGCATCATGCGATTCGCCCCGGTGAGATATCCATTGGACCATAAAAAAATTCCTTCTGCCGGTGTTTTAATGAAAGTTCATTAAAAATATACAGCAAACGGAATTTTTTGCAACTGTCCCGAACGAAGTTTCGGCTATTCCACTGCAATGCGGTATTCGCAACGGGCATCCTGCTGAGGATTGAATGTTTCCCATGGCCGGAAATAGCGGAATTCCAGCTTGGTCTCACCCGGCGCCAGCGCCCGGAAAACCCAGCGGAATTTTCCCGGTGCGCCGGTTAAAAACCGGTTTTCCGGAATATAATCGTCTTTTTCCAGTTTCAGCGGGCCTTCGTGAAAGTCCGTCAACAGCCAGTTGTAGCCGGTCGTCGGATTGCCGGCGAGCTCGACTTCAAGTTGTTCCCCGACTTTCAGCCGCGCCGACTGCGATGCCTGCCCCGCCGGATTGCCGGTCAGCGCCACCGCCGGTTTCGGCGCGGTCTCGCACCCGGCCAGAAACAGACCGGCGGCTACCGCCATCGCCATCATTTTATTCATGAATCGCCTCCATTCAGCTCCTGTCCCAAGCTGCATAACCGCCGACGGCAGTGAAAAGTTGGGGCACTTGTTGCAGTTTCGCCAAAATCAAATCCGTCATGGGCCGTGCCCGGAGAACCCGGCACTCCGCATCCCCGAAACGTATTTTCCGCTCAATTCCCGCGGCGATAAATTCCGCCTCCGGTCCAGCGTAATAGGCCGAATGATCGCCGATGTGCCGTCGCGACGGAACCGGAATACTGCGGCCCTCCGCAGTCAGCACCACGAGCGGCTGACGGCTCTCGGTCAAGGTGCCGGGAACGTCACTCCATTCCTCTACGCCATGAAGCGTGGTATTGCTGACGATCGGGATCCCGAGAAATATGATATATGCGTCGCGATCATACAATCTTCCCCAAGGTGATTGCCGCGGACACGGAGAATCGAAGCGCTCGTGCCCCGCAATGAAAGCCGCGGCATCGGGACCAAACGCCGCCACCGAATGGGTCGGATGCAATGACCGCAGTACACCCGGACGCGAACGGAAAAGTTCCGGTAGAATGCCGGTCGAACAAGGAGTGCGGGAGACATCAAAAACCGGCGTTTCCGCATTCACTACCCGATGCGACAGCGTCGGAAAGACCAGCAAGCCCCGCTTGCCGAAATACGCCATCAGCACATCAAGCACGGTGTCGGCGCCGCCGGCTACTGCGCCAATGGATTTCATGGAAGAGTGAATCAACACCGTCGCCTCGGGCGGAATCCCCCCTGCCCTCAAATCGGCGGTCAAACTTTTCATGTCATGCATGTCCGACTCCCCGTCTATTTCAAAAACAGCTCAATCACCGGCACCGCAGTTTCCGGCGGCATCGCCGGCAATTCCAGAACCAGACTGTCCGGCATAAGCTCCGGCTGCATGTTGCCATGCGGCATGCGGGAGAATTCCACCAGCCGCACCTCGCTGGCATCATGCAGAAAACGGGCAAAGTCAACTTTGCCCGCCAAATTTTTCATCTCGATAAATTTAACCGGGTAATCGATAATATGCAAATACAATCGACGATTTTTTGCACTGAATGTATAACGGCAATGAGGCGGCTCCGGAAATTCCGCCGGGGCCACGCCACAGCCATAGACGGCATCGCCGTGCAACGTCAGCCAGGAACCCAGCGCCTGCCACAATATCCCGACGCGTTCATCAAAACGGCCTCGCGCGTCCGGTCCCGCGTTCAACAGCAAATTGCCGCCGCGACTCACATGATTGACCAGCATGGCGATCAATTGCCGCGAAGACTTCCAGTTTGATTCATCCCGATGATAGCCCCAGCTTTCGGCAAAGGTTTGACATCCCTCCCAGGGAAAAAGCCGGCCTGCGGCATCGCGGATACCGTCCTCCGGCACATATTGCTCCGGCGAACGGAAGTCCCCGGTGCCGGATATCCCCAGACGATCATTGATCACGATTTCCGGCGCCAGTCGCCGTACCAATGCCAAAAGCTGTTCCGCATCCCAATCATCAGCGCATTTCCCGGTCGGACGCGGATAGGTAAAATCGAACCACAGCACGTCAATCGTCCCATACTCGGTCAGCAGTTCCGTGATCTGATCACGCATATAGGCGCAATATCGTTTCTGGTTGCGGGTGCAATTCAATACCGCCCAGTCGCCGTCATCCCGGCGGGGATGATTGTCGTCGATGGTAAAATCAGAGTGATGCCAGTCAATCAGCGAATAATAAATGCCAACCCGCAAGCCCTCGGCGCGAAACGCATCGAGAGTCTCGCGCAGCACATCGCGGCGACTCTTGTAATCGGTAAATTTGCTATCCCACATGCAAAAGCCGTCGTGATGCTTGGCCGTGAATACCATGTACTTCATGCCCGCGCGCTTCGCGGCGCGTGCCCAATTGACAGGATTGAACGCATCCATATCGAAATAACGGCAATAACGGTCGTATTCCGCCGCCGGAATTTTGGCAATTGCCTGCAACCATTCACCACGCGCCGGAACCGCATAAAGTCCCCAATGAATGAACAATCCGAACCGGGCCTCCAGCCACCAGGTCATCCGGTCGTCCGGCTGAATTTCATCAATCGTTTTCACTTTTTCACTTCTCCGTAAACTTCCACCTCGCTGAGGAGACGTCCGGTCATACGCGCTTCCGCTGGAGCCGGATTGGTCTTCAATACCCGCAGCCGCACCATCTCGGCCGTTTGCGGAGAAAAATTCACCACAATGCACTCTTTGGCATTCTCTTCAAAGCGGCCGACCTCCCGCCATTGGCCATGCTGCCCTAGGTCGATCGCACCTGCGACCAGATTGGCGTTGCCACCATTGACAAAAGTATACAGTCTGACCGCACTCACCATCGCCGGTGTCGGCAATGTCACTTCGAGCCACGGCGCAATGTCTTCCGGCGTCGGCTGCCATGCATTGAACCCGGCCCCGGCATCAGTCAGGCCGTTGATCAGATAGTAGAGCGAACCTGTCTGCCGCAATTCATAGACCAGCAGATCACTTGAAGCTCGCATTTTCGCCACACCGGACGGAATCTTCCCCGCCCCGCCGTATTCCAGATAGTCGGCCGGATACATTTGGCCGAGGCCGATCAGATTACCCGGCTTCTTCAACGCCGCCACAGCCACGGCAATCGTCTTCCGCCACTCCGCCTCATTTGGCAACCTGGCGGCGAGTGTCCCATCACTCAGGTAAATCCGCCCTGCAAAAGGCGGCAGGTGATCGCTGAACCTCCGCCTATCGACCTTGATTGCACGCTTTTCCCCTACGACGAACAACTGTTCCGGCGCAGACTCCCGAAACTCCCCGGCAATCGCAATTTCCCGGTCAGTCGGATTGACCGCAAGGATCGCAATCCGGCCGTCGGCTGTCCGCTTCAATCCGTACTGAAAAGAATCAGTCACCGGCGCTGTGGTCATTGCCAAAGCATCAACTTTCGTATCTTCCAGCAGATATTCCGCCAGCTCCAGCGCCTCCAGACATAAACTTTCAGCAGCCATGCGCGCTTCGACATAGGGCGTCACATAAGCATGTTTGTACATGGTGATCCCTTTGGCGTTGTGGATAAACGCCTGATAAAACTGCATCCGGATGTCATCGTATCCCGGTGCGATGCCTTTCAGCTTGCCGTCGCGGCTGCGTTCCGGCCACGGCGAAATCTGAACCATAAGCCAGGTCGGTCGCAATGCCGTTGCGATTTTCATCCATTGCGCAGTGCATTCACGTGATTTTCCGGTAGAGCCGTCGGCAAAATACTGCGGATAGCAGTCGGGCATCAGGATGTCGCATCCCTCATAGTATTTACGCATTCCGGGCTCACCCCAATTGAGCATGATGGTCGGATGCCAGGGGTCGTTTTCCGCCAGAATCCGGCGGACATCAATGTACCAGCCCGGGTTTTCATCGCTATTTTCCGGTTCGTCGGCCAAATACCATCCCAGAATGCCCGGAATCCGCGCCGCGCGGCGGGCAAACGCGGTCAGCATCGCACGTTGATTGGCATTCAACCTGCTTTCACGGCGGTCCTGCGGTGTGCGGAACGTCTCATAAATCCAGTTCTTCCACTGCGTGTTGAACTCCTGAAACGGATCAAGCATCAGATAATGCCCGGTCGAATATCCGGCCTCCACGGTCGTCTGGAATTGATCAAAGTCCCGAAAATGACTCCGCAGTACTGCACAATTCAATCCCTGCATGCCATCCGGTGCCAAACCGTAACTGCCGACCGGCAAAAACGGCTTCCCGTCGATGTGAGTCACACCGCGACGGTCCAGCCAGACTTCGCCCGCAACATACGGCAACTTGCGGATGGCAATCGAATTTTCTACCTTATCGGCCCCCTTTCTGCCGGAAAATATCACCCTGTAATCACCATCCGGCAATGAAGCTCCGTCAAATTTCACCGTGCCCGGAATCGTCAGCGTCTGTTCACTCAGAATCTTGCCTCCATCGCTCAATTCCGCCTTCAGCATCATACCACCGTTCCACTCCCGGCTGTCGACCGCAATCTCAACGGTTTTGTCAGGCATGGTTGCGTAAAGATTATTGCGGTAAGCCGGACGGATCACGGCAAAGGTCACTGGAGCGTAATCGAGTTCGAGCTGACGGTCGGCAGTCCGCAGAATCCGTCCGGCAGCATCAGTAATTACGATTTCCTGCAGGAATTTCCCGGAAGCAGGCAATGCAATGGAACTGGAGAGTTCAGACCGCGCATCCTGACGCGCTCCGGTTTTGGCCACACTGTTTCCGATGATTTTCCCTTCGGCGTCGCGCAATTCAACGCTGGTTCTGAAAATCCGATATTTTCCGGTTTGATTCAGCAGATTCCAATCCAGACGATATTGAAGTTTTCCCGTCGGATCGCGCATTACTCCGTCATTCTTCTCCCCGATCGCCACTCGATACGGCATTGCATCGAAATCCTTCAGATTCCAAGCGGAAAACTCTCCGGGAAGTATATGATTGACCTGCGACAGAGGTGCAAATGAGCTTAACTCCACCGCACCTCCGGCATAGCGGTTGCGGCCGACATTGCCGAACCAGCGCGCCTCTGTATCCGGCGCCAATTCCAGCGTCCCCAACGGAATGGCCATTTCCAGAGTCCATCCCCCCGGGAAACGCCCGGTTTTAATCCGGGCGTGGCTTGGCCATTCCGGTTCAAAGCGATAGGTATTGGTCCCGGTATTGTCGTCAATCAGTCGGAAATCATTGAAGACACCATTGGCATTGACGGTGATTTTATAAAGTCGCAGCCGATTGCGATCATTGCCGATACTGAACTCGACGCTGTCATCCTTCCAGATCGCAGATGAATCGCCGCGCAAATCCGAAGTGACCTTCAAGCGGTCCACGGCCGGCTCATCCAGTTCCACCGCGAGATAAAGCATATCATCAGTTCGGGCGATTTGAAATCGACTCTGCACTGGAGCCGGGGTTCCTTTTCTCAGTTCGCTGAAATTCCCGTACCAGGGCAGCGCCTGCCACGAAGCATCATCCAGTCTGCCATCAATCGTCGGAATTTCGGTAAGAACCGGGACTGAAACATCCGCCGCGATGGCGCCGGCCAAACCCAGACCGCCGGCCAGCAGCGCCGGAATGACATTGTATACTGATTGAAACATTGTTACCTCTGACAGGTTATGCGGCCGGCACGACAGTGACCATGACCGGGACGACGACATAGCGGTCGGTTTTGACCTCCGGCCTGACCTTATCTCGCAGCAATACCTTGAATAATAACCGGTAATCGCCAACCGGCCAATCCTCGGTTTTGAGCTTGAACACATGTTCCTGTTTACTCCAATCCGCCTGAGGCAGCCAGAACGGCTTTACTGTAAACCAGACGGCACTCCATTTGGGATCCGAATTGGGATGCAGTTCAACCGCCGACAGTTTATCCATACCGGATGGAATTTCCGGCAAATAAGCATAGACATGAAACATCGTGAGTATCTTATCCGCCGGCAATGCCACCTTAACCTTGAAGACCAATTCCGTGCCAGCCTTGAATTCCGCCGGCTCCGCCTTGACTTCAACCTCGGAATCCACGGGTGCAGCCGCCACCATTCCCAGCCATCCCGCCAGGCATCCCGATACCATCCATTTCATCCATCGTGGAGTATTCATTTGTTACCTTCACCGCTTCCGGTTTATTTGTATTTGCCATCCAATTGATCCTGCGCATTGAACCAGGTCCATTGCGCATAATCAACTCCGGTGGCGCGTTCCCGCCGATCAATCGCATTGAGTTCTTCCCCCTGCGTCACGCCTCTGGCGCCGCCGTCACCGGTCAGGATATTGCTTCCGCCGCCATGACGAAAAGCGGGCAATCCCTCGGCAGCCTTGGCATAATGATTGTCGTCCAGCCGATAATGCTGTGCTTCGGCCGCCATTTTGGCCGCGCGAGTGTCGCCCATCAGGATCAAATCCGACGGCGAACGCCAGAAAATCACTCCGTTCGCGACATTGGGATTGCTGCCCAGAAGCATCACCGCATTTTCCGGAGCCTGATTCACCACCCGAAGGCCGTAGCCCCCGATCGTGCGCGGCGCGCTGCCGGGACAGCCGAGCACCTTGCTCCGGCCCTCGGCATCATCGCTGCCGTCCTCGGGCAGGTAACCGCCGGAGACAATAAAGATCGGCCAGGTATTCCGGGTGTAGTTCTTGTCGTAAGCCGGCGGCAGATACCCTTTATTGGCATCAGCGTACATGAACATTACCACGCCGCACTGTTTGAGATTGCCCAGACAATTGCTGCCTACCGCCCGCGCCCGCGCCGCCGACAAGGCCGGCAGCAACATCGCCGCCAGAATGGCGATAATAGCAATCACAACCAGAAGCTCAATAAGCGTAAACTGCCTGTCATTCCGGTCCCGATGCCATTTCCGTGTTATTACCATCTGTTTTTTCCTCCATTTTCGATTTTGGCGTTTCATCCGCACTAAAACGGAATAATTTCCTGAACCATCGGCTGAATCATGATTTCCGGATAGACCAGATGAGCCGGAGTTTCACAGATATTCACCATCAAATCTCCCATCTGAGCAGGACTCATCATCTGCTTTCGGAGCTGTACTTCGGCCGAATCGAGATGCGCCGCCACACCGAAGTTGGTGTCGCCCCAGGAAGGCGTTACGACCGTGACCCGGATATTATAAGGGCGCAACTCCGTATAAAGCGCACGACTCGCCATATCCACACCGGCCTTGGCCGCGGTATACGGCACGAATCCCGGCCAACCATAATGCGAACAGATGCTGGAAACGTTGACAATCAGTCCGGACTTCTGCGTTTTCATCAACATCGCGGCCCGGCGGCACCCATAGAGCACCCCAAGCAGATTAGTTGCAATCGAAGCCGTGATTTCAGCATCGCTCTGAGCGGTCAGATCGGCAATCCGAATCCCCGCCCCCGCATTGTTGATCAAAATGTCAAGTTTATCCAGCCCGGCGAATACCCGGTCCCAATCTTCGGGGCGGGTGACATCACAGACCTGGGCTTGCACTCCGAGTTCGGCGGCGGCCTGGGTCAGGGCTTCAGGACGGCGACCGATAATGATGACCTCAGCGCCGCCGGCTTTCAATGCCCCGGCAATGCCATAGCCATATCCCGACGAGCCCCCGGTGACAATGATTTTTTTACCGGCCAGCGATTGCTTTTCCATAACCAGTGAAACTCCTTTCAATTCCATACGAAAATTATTGTGACCTGTTCGCTTTTAATCAATACTACTACTAGTATATAATATTTTTATCGAATTTTCAACAATAATATAAAAATTTTTCAAATTATATTGACCTATTCACTTTTCAGTGCTATTGTATCTCCAAGCATCGGAAAAGGAGAATCCATCATGAATAAGATTGATGAAATCGCCGCCGCTTTGCGCGAACAGCTTCGCAGCGGACGTTACCGCATTCGCAGTCGCTTCCCGTCGGAATATGAACTGGCCGAAGAGTTCGGCGTGCACAAGATCACCGCCAACAAAGCCGTAACCTTGCTGGTACATGAAGGGTTGCTGGCGCGGGGTCCGCGCGGCGCCGGAACTGTCGTCGTCCACACCAAGATCTTCCCCAAAGGACAGATCGCCTTCATCGGCAACGTCATGCACAACTATGACACCCGCATTCTCGCCGGTGCGCAACGCACCGCGCTGCGGCACGATTACCTCTTGAGCGTCATTGCGCCTCCCTTCGACGAATTGGGGCAATATCTGGCCCAATTGCCGGGCTCCGCCGTCAAAGGCATCGTCACCATCAATTACGGCATCATCCAGTTACCCGGGATTCCGGTAATCCACATCGACAACGATCAGGAGGGGGCATCCCCGGGCATTCACGTATTGAACTGCGACAATTACGCCGGCGGCCGGATGATGATGGAAGCAATTATAGCGGCCGGACACCATGAAATTGCACTCTGGAGCTCAAGCAACGCTCCGCATCGTCGTGCTCGCTTGCGTGGATTTCTTGACGTGCTTGCGGAACACGGCGTCACAGACGGCAGCCGACGGGTTTGTTTCTGTCCGCACAATTTTGACGGCAGGCCGCCCGAATATGAAATGGGCCAGCAGCTCCACCGCATACGACAGCATTACCCCGGACTCACGATCATTGCCACCGATTCGGACGATGATGCCCTGTTGCTGATTCAATACCTGGAAAAATGGGCGGAAAAGTTCCCGGATTTCCCTGTCATTACCGGCTTCGGGAATCTCGCAGGCATCAGTGATGTGTTTCATATGGCCACCATAGACCAGCATCCGGTACAACTGGGCAATGTCGCATGCGAACGGCTGATCGATACCATCGAAGGCCGGTTGCCGGAACTACCGCTGCGCGAACAACTGGACGTGGAACTGGTCAACAAACACTATATCACTCCACCAGGCCGGAATCCACCCGCGGTCGTATCGTAGCCCCATTGCAGCAACGCCTGGCGCTGACGGCGGCGGCAGCCGAGATCGAAGTCGCGGCAGTTGCGGTAGAGCTGCACCACATGGCGGATCATGGCGCGGTGCCGCGCAATCTGGCGTTCGTCATCGGATCCGCGCCGCCCCATGTAATACCGGCAATACCACTGAAACCAGCCGCGGGGATCGTCGGGATGAATCCAGCCTTTTACCCGCCAGACCGCCAGGGACTGCGAGGCCAGAACCCCGAAATAGTTCAGCGCCGGATCGTGCCGTTCATGGCAAAGACGGGCCTGATCGAACCATCCGTCGGGAAATTCAGCCGCGCAATCGGTCATGTAGCGCCCGCCGAAGATTCCCAGCCGAAGCATCGCCCGCGGGGGCAGATCGACTTTGAATCCATGGTGAAAATTGCGCCCCTCCGGCTCGGTCAAAAAATAATGAAAATCCTGCTGCATCAGGTCGTTGACAATCACTTCGCGAGGTTGCATACCGCCCCCGACGGATATTGCAGCAGTTTGACTTCAAAGCCCCATTTTTCCAGCATGGCAATATAACGCAAAAGCTGATGCGTCGGAATCGCCGGGTTCCGGGTCAGAATCCACACATAATCGCGCGTATCCGAGGTCACAATCGCCGCCGAATAATCGGGTTCGAGGTAGATGATTTTGTAGGTTGCCCGAAACGGCCAGTAAAACGTCACCCGGAATTCGCCGATATCCCCGCCGAAAACGCTGTGGGCTTCGCCCGAAACGCTCCTGAGTTCGCCGCCGCGGGAAGCGGAGTTGGTCACCGCGATATTGCCATTCGGCAACAGCGAATACCAGGCGCCGGCATCGGTCATTCCATCCTCGAAACTGTGGGGCAGTCGCGCGACCTCATGCCAGCGGCCCATGTATCGCGCCGGTTCGAAGTTGGAAACCGCCGGAATGTCGGCGGTGGAACGTCCGTGGGAACAGCCCGCAAGGCCCGCCATCGCCGCCACCAACAACACTCCGCAATGCCATGTCATACGCATCACTCCGTCCTCCGTCTTGAAATCCGATGTCTCTGTTTGAGAGACCGGCCCAACCGTATTTTTGTTGCAATTTTCCACGGTCCGCCGCCGACCAAAAAGCCGTGCGGCGCCCGTTCGAAGCGCAACACGGCCGACAGTTTCCGCCCGGCGGCGGCAATCGTCCGAAGCGTTACGGTTTCATATCGCCGCTGTTAAGCATGGTGCGGATTTCCTCCGAATTGTCGCACCCGGCGATTTTCCAGAAGTTCTCTTCCTTGCCCAGGACCGCCGCCATATGGGCGACGAATTGCAGGTACGGCTTGTCCTCTTCGGACGGACAAACGCTCAACACCACGACCCGGATCAGGTTGCCGGTCGCACCGAATTCGTGATACCCGGTGGGGCTGATGCCCACCGCCGCCACCAGTTTCTTGGTCCCGTCGGTCCGGGCATGGGGGAAGGCCACGCCCTCGGCGACACAAGTCGAAACCACCGCTTCCCGGGCCAACACATCGGCGACACAGCGATCGAGGTCGGCAATCGCCTCGTTCTGCCGCAGTAGAATCAACAGTTCGCGGATCGCCTCTTCCTGGGAAGTCGCGGTCAGCCGAGTGAAGATACAGTTGCGGGGAATGATCCGGTCAACATGAATCACCTTCTTTTTATTGTCATGCGCGGCGGCGATATTGTTGCGATCGTCCAGCACCGCATTGCCGAAGGCGTCGGGCGCGGTCAGGGCTTTGAGTTTGCCGATATTGCGATAAAGTTCGACCACGGTTTCGTAAACCACGGTTTTAATCAGCAGCACTTCCGATGGATTCGATTCGAAAACGAACTGGCAGCCGCAAACCTGAAGCGAAAAAGTGGTGCCTTCGCGCCGGAAATGGGTCAGCCCGCCTTCCCGGTCGACTTCCGAATGGCGAAACCCTTCCTTGCGGAAATTATCGATCAGCAGCCGCAACACGAAATCGCCGATTACATCGGACGGGAATTCATAGGTCGTATACACGGTCCCCCCGGCGCTGACATCCTTGCGCACCCCCTTGCCTTTCATCGCCAGCAACAGCGCCAGCAACGGCGGCGCCACCAGCGTAGTGGCCAGCGTCATGATGATCGCCACGCCGAAAAGCTTGCTGTCGATGATCGGCACCGTCTTGCCGTTGAGATTCATCATGGTGGTGGCGCCGATCCCGGCGATAATCAATGCCACTTCGCCACGCGGGATCATGCCGACGCCGATGCGCAGCGAACCGAGCAGATTGAAGTTCATGAAGAACGCGGGCGCGGCGCAGCCGATGATTTTGGCCAGAACCGCCAGAACGCTGTAGATCAGCCCGAATTTCAGCACCGCCTCATCGCCGAGCACCCGGATGTCGACCAGCATCCCCATCACCACGAAGAAAATCGGGACCAGGAAGTCATAGATGCCGCGCAAAGCCCGCTGCACCGAAAACGCGATATCGGTCTTGGACAAACTCAAACCCATCACATAAGCGCCGACGATCATCGCCAGTCCAAGCTGTTCGAAGATCCCCGCCAACAGCAACGCCAGGGCAAATGCCAGCATAGCGAAAATCCCCGACGGGCGGAACCACTTCAAAAATCCGGCAACCCGGTGCGCCGCCAGCAACCCCAGTGCGGTCACCCCGAGCCAGATGCCGATGCTCTTGACCGCAATCCATTCGATGCTGCTCCAATCCACGCCGGCGCCGGCGGAAGCTCCGACAATGCCCATGACCACCGCCAGACAGATGATGCCCAGCACGTCGTCAATGACCGCCGCGGCCAGAATCGTCGTTCCTTCCGGGGAGTCGATGCTCTTCTTTTCGGAAAGAATCCGCGCCGTGATGCCGACGCTGGTCGCGGTGCTCAAAATACCGAGAAAGAGGCAGCGCGGATCCATGAAGGAAGCCGACAGCAGCACCATGCCCAGCGCCACCCCGAAGGCGAACGACACCACCACCCCGCCCAGCCCGACCACGGTTCCCGCCACCGAGTAGCGGAAGAACATCCGCAGATCGGTTTCCAGCCCGGACATGAACAGCAACATGATCGATCCCAGCGTGGCCAGCGCATAAAGCGGGATCGACACCGGCAGCGCCGCGCCGTCGACCAGCGGAAAGACGCCGTGAGCGAAACCCGGGATGCCGAGATTGAGCGATCCGAGCAGATAGGGCCCGATCAGAATGCCCGCCAGCAGTTCTCCCAGGACCGGCGGCACATTGATTTTCTGTGCCAGCTTGCCGCAGAAACGGGCGGCAAAAATAATCAGACCGAGTTGAATGGCCAGAAATGCGATCTGACCGCTGATGGACAATTCTTCCGACATTACATGCTCTCTTTCGGGTTGAAGTTTGATTTTTTTAAACGATAATGAACAACTAATTTTTTCACGGCATAATAAGTCAAAGGCGTCATGACGACGGTCAACAGCGCGCCGCCGAGAAAAAATGCGGTCACCAGCTCCGCGCCGATCCGCATCAACGCCTCATAGCTTTCTTCATGCAGAACTCCGTCCAGAGCCGCGCGAACCGCATCGTAAGAGAGTGTCCCGCCCAGCAGCCGGCTGCCGACATAACACTGCACCGGATAAATGAAAAAAATCGTAAAATGATTGGTCAGCAATGTGCCCAGCACGGCTCCGACTTTGCTGCCCTTCAAAATAAACGCGGCGGGAATGGAAACCATCAACTGAATTCCGAAAGGAATGAAGCATCCACAGAACATGCCGATCGCCCAGCCGCGGGCGATATATTCCGGCGGCGCCTTTTCCCGTACGATCTTGCCGTACAGGGCCAGCCATTTCCGCCGCAGATACCGCGTTGTCCTCATATGGCTTCTCCGCTCTGCGGCGGACTGAACGCGGATGCGGTACGTTCGGTAATATTGCCGAGATGCCGCGACACCTTGTCGATTTCAGCCAGCAGTTCAATATAAAAAACCCCGGTAACCGGAGAGCATTGATTGCGATTCAGGCGCTTCAAATGATTTTTTTCGCATTTTTCAATCGCCGCCGGAATTTCCTTTTGAAGCGCCGCCGCCAGTCGGATATTTTCCGGTGTGCAGTTCTGGAGCAACGCCAGCGCGCATTCCGCCTGACGACAGAGCGACGACTGCAACATATCGAGTTCCTCTTCGGCCGCCTTGCTCAATTCCCCCTTGGCTTCGGCAAACCGGGCAATCAAATCCACGATCACAGCGGTATGGTCGCCGATGCGTTCGGCGTCATTGGTGCAGTGCAGCAGCTGCGGAATCCGTTCCGCCTGCGCCGGCGACAGCGGCCGCCGGATCAGCTGCGCCAGATAATCGGTGATTTCATGCTGCAACTCATCAACCTGTTCTTCGCGCCCGTTCAGCCGCCGAAGCAGTCCGGGATCAGCCGCGTGTTTGCGGGTATCCAAAGCGCATTCCGCCATTTTCCATGACTTTTTGAGCATCCGGCGCAACATCGCCGCAGTCTGGTCCAAGGCAATCGCCGGCGTATCCAGCAAATGCGGTTCCAACCGCTGGTAACGAATTTTTTCCGCCTTGATCGGAATCAATTTTTCGCAGACCCGCGCCAACAGCGGAATGAACGGCACCAGCAACAGCGTGGTGAAGACATTGAACAGCGTATGGGCATTGGCAATATGCCGCGGCAGATCGCCGGAGCCGGAAAACCAGTTCACCAGACGGAAGAATACCGGCACCCCGGAACTGCCCCACGAAAGCCAGAAGGTCGAGCCGACGATCACCACCCCGATTACATTGAACAACGTGTGGGCCAGCGCCGCCTGTTTGGCCACCCGGTTGGCGGCCAACGCCGCCAGCTGCGCGGTCACGGTCGTGCCGATATTGGAGCCCAGCACCAGTGCCACCGCGGTATAGATGTTGATCAGCCCGCCCGCCCCCAGCGCAATGATAATACCGGTGCAGGCGGAACTGCTCTGGATCAGCAGCGTGGCCGCCAAGCCGATGGCGATGGCGCCCGACACCGCGCCGAACGGCATTGAACCGTTGACCGGCGCGCAATCGAACCATTGAAATGCCGCCAGAAAAGCCGGATGCCCGGAAAGGCTCTTCAGCTCGCTGCTCATGTATTCCATGCCGAGAAAAAGGAATCCGAGACCGATTACGGTCATGCCCCAGCCGTTGAGTACCGGCCGGGCGAAAAAGCTCAATGCCAGACCGATCATGATCGACGGCATGATGATCCAGGAAATCTCAAAAGCAACCAGCTGCGCGGTGATGGTCGTCCCGATATTGGCCCCGAAGATAATGCCGATGGCACGGGTAAGATCGAGCAGCCCGGCATTGACAAAACCGATCACCATCACCGTGCTGGCGCTGGAGGATTGAATCACGGCGGTTACGACCGTGCCCGATAAAATCGCCACGAAGCGGTTGGCGGAAAAAAAGCGCAGAATCGTGCGCATCCGTTCGCCCGCCGCGCGATGCAGTCCGTCGCTCATCATCTTCATGCCGAAGATGAAGATCGCCAGTCCGCCGAATACATTGAGCAGCAGCATGGTCATGGCCGTCGCTTCTCCCTTGAGTTCCGCCGGCGGGAGCGGCGCCGGCGGAACGGTTTGATTTTACAGTTGATTCAACATATTGAGCAGCACCCCTGCGGCAACCGCCGAACCGATCACACCGGAAACGTTCGGTCCCATCGCATGCATCAACAGATAGTTGTGCGGATCGCTTTCCAGACCGACCCGGTTCGACACCCGCGCGGCCATCGGCACCGCGGAAACGCCCGCCGAACCGATCAGCGGATTGATCTTTTCCTTACTGAAGAGATTCATGATCTTGGCGAACCAGACCCCGCCGGCGGTGCCGATGCCGAAAGCCACCGCCCCCAGCACCAGGATGCCCAGCGTCTGGAGCGACAGGAACTGGACGGCCTCCAGCTTGGAACCGACCGCGATGCCGAGGAAGATGGTCACGATATTGATCAGCGCATGCTGCGCGGTCTGATTCAACCGTTCGACCACACCGCATTCACGCATCAGATTGCCGAACATCAGCATCCCGATCAGCGGTGCGGCGTCAGGCAGCAGGAATGCGCACAACAGCGTAATTGCAATCGGGAAACATATCTTTTCGAGTTTGCCGACTTTACGCAACTGGCTCATTTTGATTTTACGGTCGGCTTCGGTCGTCAGCAGCTTCATGATCGGGGGCTGAATGATCGGCACCAGCGCCATGTAGCTGTAGGCCGCCACCGCCACCGCGCCGAGCAGTTTCGGTGAAAGCTTGGTAGTCAGGTAAATCGAAGTCGGTCCGTCCGCCCCGCCGATAATCCCGATGCTGGCGGCATCCTTGATATCGAAGTTGATGCCCGGAATCGCCATGGTCAGCAGCAGCGCTCCGATCAGCGCGGTGAAAATTCCGAGCTGCGCCGCGCCGCCCAGCAACGCGGTCTTGGGGTTGGCGATCAACGGTCCGAAGTCGGTCATCGCGCCGACGCCGAGGAAAATCAGCAGCGGGAAAACGCCGGATTCAATCCCGACATGATAAACCATGCCCTGAAGACCGTCCGGACCGGAAATGCCCGCCAGCGGAATATTGGCCAACAGCGCGCCGAATCCAATCGGCAGGAGCAGGAGGGGCTCGAACTCTTTCGCGATCGCCAGATAAATCAGAATCAGCGACACGCCGATCATCAGCAACCGCCCGAAGCCCAGAATCCAGGTGGACTGGAAATCCGCCGTGCCCTGATGGAAGATATCATAAAGCCCGGTGCTGTGCCACAATCCGGTCAAGCCTTCGCCCCAGCCCGGCATTTTGCCATTGGCCGAATCGGCGTTGTCGACCGAGTCGTGGGTGATCGCCGTCGGCGTGAAGCAGCCGATCAGAAAGCCCTTTTCCAGCGTGGCCGCGGCGCTCAGCGCCGGATTGAGCTTGTCGACATGCAGTCCGAGGTTGCTCTTGACCTTGCCCTTGCTGCGGCCTTCGGGAGAAACCACCATCATTTCCCGGCCGGGCAGAACCTTCTGCCCGTTGGCCATGCTCAAACTGAACACCACCGCCGGTTTATCCCATTCGTAAACCAGATAATTCTTACCGTCATGTTCATACCAGCCGAACATCGAATCGCTCTGATTGACCTGCCGGACCGCCCCTTCCGGCAGTTTTGCGAATTCCTCGGCGTTCGCCAGATTCGGCAGCCCCGCCAGCGCCAGCAGCAACAATCCCGCCGTCAACATCCATCCGCGCATCATTATTTCACCTCCATACTGAACAGCGGGTCGCCGACCGCCACCACTTGCCCGGCGGCAACCGGAATCGCAGTAATGGTCCCGGCGTGCTCAGCCTTGATTTCCGTTTCCATTTTCATTGCTTCCAGTACCAGCACCGGTTCTCCGGCGGCAACCGCACTGCCCACGGTCAACAGCACCCGGTTGACAGTGCCCGGAAGGGGCGATCCCACATCCTGCACCCGGACCGGAGCCGCCGCCGGACTCCCGGAGGCAACCTGTTCCGTCACCGTTACCTGCCTGACCGGTCCGCCGTTGAGCGCCAGATGCACCGCCACCGCGGCGGCGGCGGCCAGCGTCGGCTCGCCGCCGGACGCGATGGCCGGCGCCTTCGCCCGGCGGGCTTTGGCCGCGGCCGCGGCGGAAGCGGCCGCGGCGGCTTCCAGCCGTTCATCGTACGGTCGGAGAAAACGCTTCAACAGGTCCATGACCCAAATCATGATCACCAGGAAGATATACACCATGCCCATGCCGAAAATCAACAACTTGATTCCCGCCATCAGCAGTTCCCAATTGTTCATAAGAATTTCACTCCTGAAATCTTCCGAAAAATTTCCACAGGCTGCGTGTTTGGAACTCTGTGGAAAAACTTCTGTTTCTGACTGTGCCCGAATCCGCCTTGCCGAAGGCCCCTGAAGACCGGCGCGGCACGGTTCGGGCCACGCTACGACCCGATCGTCCCGGTAATGCGGAAGATTGCCTGCGGCGCGATTTGTCCGCGCGGTCATCTCCGTCGCGATACCGGTATCAGGCTGATGGGCCGGCCCGGACCGGCAATGCGGCACGGAGTACCTGATGGAAGTGCAAACTGACGGAATCGGAGCGGAACGGCCACTGCTGTTCTTCGCCGTCACTATCCAGAAAAACCGACAGGTTCCGAAAAATATCGTCCGGCAGGCGGGCGGCAGGCCGCCGTCCATACTGACTGTTCGCCTCCAGCGTCTTGCGGATTTCACAAACGGCGGTGGTGCGCGCTTCGGATGAAGATTCTGAAGTCTCCGTAGCCTCTAACGTGGCGGAACCCCAGCTGTCGCGGCCGGAACACTCGGTTCGCACCGCATCGACCTGCCCGGACGGCAGTATCGCCATGAATGTCAGGAAAAAAAGCGGCAGAAGAAAAAACAGCCCCCAGCTCCATCGCCGCTCGGCAGAACCGGGCGTTGAAGCACCTGTCGGATAGGGCAATGATTGACTGGAATTCATTCGTTCCGCCGGGGGTTTCAAACTAATTCCGATAATATACTTCCCATCGGCGAATTTTCAAGTGTTTTTATTGCCGGATTTGTTCCAATCGGTTAATTTCTGAATGAAAACGTAGAATCCCGGAATCAGGATGGTTCCCAGCAGCACCGAAAGCAGCATGCCGCCGAAAACCACCGTGCCCAGCGCCCGGCGGCTCGCCGCCCCCGCCCCGGCGGCCACCACCAGCGGAAAGGTTCCCAGCAGAAACGAAACCGCCGTCATCAGCACCGCGCGGAAACGCAGCCGGGCCGCGAACGCCGCCGCCTCGGGCGCGCTCATGCCGCCGCGGTCATGCTGATGCTTGGCGAATTCCACAATCAGGATGGCGGTCTTGCAGGCGATGCCGAAGAGCAGGATCAACCCCACCTGAGTATAGATGTTGTTGTCGATTTTCAAAGCCTTCAGGGAAAGCACCGCGCCGAAGAACGCCACCGGCACCGCCAGCAGCACCGCCAGCGGCAACATCCAGCTTTCATACTGCGCCACCAGAAAAAGGTACATGAACAACAACGCCAGCACGGTAATCACCGTCATCATGCCGATTTCGACATTCTCAAAACGAATGCCGACGGCGGCCTGTTGTTCCTGATAGGACATATCGGTCCATTCGAACTTCATCCCCGGCGGCAATACTTCGCGCGCAATTTCCTCCATCGCCGCCATCGCCTGACCGGTGCTGGCGCCGGGCGCGGGCTGGCCGTTGACCACCGCCGACGAATAGAGATTGTAGCGGTTCAGGTACTGCGGCGACTGGCGGAAACTGATCGCGGCCAAAGTTTCCAGCGGCACCATGTCGCCGGTCCGATTGCGCACCTGAAGATTGCGCAGCTTGTCGACCGTGTCGCGAAAATCGGCCTGCCCCTGCAACTCGACCTTGAACACTTTGCCGTATCGATTGAAATCGTTGACGTAAGTATAGCCGGTCAGCCCCTGAAGCGTGGTATTGAGGTCGCTCAGGGCGACGCCCAGTTTGAACGCCTTTTCCCGGTCGATTGCGACAAAGACCTGAGGCACATTGGCGCTGAAGGTGGAAAATACGCGCGCCAGCGCCGGATGCCCGTTGGCTTTGGCGCACAGGGCGTTCAGCGCCTCCTGAAGCCGTTCGGGATAGGTTCCGACCGTGTCTTCCACGACAAACGCAAATCCGCCCGTCGTCCCGATGCCCTGAATCACCGGCATCCCGAACGCCACCACATTGGCCTCGATCACCGCCGCGAATTTGCGGTTCAGCGCCGCCAGAACCGCCGGTTGCCGGAGTTCCGGCGTCCGGCGTTCGGCCCAGGGCTTGAGCGAAACAATCAGCAGCGAGTTGTTCGACGCCTGCGCCGAATTCAGGATACTGTATCCGGGCACCGCCATCACGTCCAGTACGCCGGGCGTTTCCAGACAGATTTTGACCAGCGCATCGGTCAATTTCTGCGAACGGTTCAATGCCGCCGCGTCGGGCAATTGCACATTGACGAAAATTTTGCCCTGATCTTCATCCGGAATGAATCCGGTCGGGAGGTTGCCATAAAGCCAGACCGCGCCCGCCGCCAACCCGGCATAAAGCGTCATCAGCAGGAAAACCCGCCGGACCGCCGGACCGACGGCCACGCCGTATCCGGCGCTCAACTTGTCGAAAAAATAATTGAAAGCGCGGAAAAGGATGAATTTCCGGCGCTCCGGCGACGGCGGCAGCAGAATCAGAGAACACAACGCCGGACTCAACGTCAGGGCATTCACGCTGGAAAGCGTCACCGCCACCGAAATCGTGACGCCGAACTGCCGGTACATCTCGCCGGTGATCCCGCCCAGGAAACAGACCGGCACGAACATCGCCAGCAATACCAGCGTAGTGGCGATCACCGGGCCGGTCACCTGCTCCATCGATTTGATCGCGGCGTCGCGGGCGGAAAGCTTTTCCTCCGCCATCAGGCGGCTGACGTTTTCGATCACCACGATCGCATCGTCGACCACCACCCCGATCGCCAATACCAACGCAAAAAGCGTGATCAGATTGATGGTGAAACCGATCAGCGCCATCACCGCGAAGGTTCCCACCAGCGACACCGGAATCGCCAGCGTCGGCACCAGCGTCGACCGCCATTCCTGCAAAAAGAGCCAGGTCACCAGAATCACCAGCACCACCGCCACCACCAGCGTAATCGCCACTTCATGGACCGAGGCAGAGATGAAATCGGTCGTGTCGAACGGCACCGCGTAATCCAGCCCCTCGGGGAAATAAGGCTTCAGCTCGGCCAGTTTGGCCCGCACGGCTCTGGCAATATTGATGCCGTTGGCGTCATTGAGCTGATAGACCGCGATCAGCGCCGCGGGTTTGCCGTTATAACTGCCGCTCGAAGCATAACTTTCCGCGCCGAGTTCGACGGTGCCCACGTCGGCCAGCCGCACCTGCTCGCCGCTGGAGGTGGAGCGCAGCACGATGTTGCGGAATTCTTCGACATCGGACATGCGCCCCTGAGTCTGAAGCGAATAACGGAACTGCTGTCCCTTCGGCGCCGGAGCGTCGCCCAGCGCGCCGGCCGAAACCTGAACGTTCTGGGAGCGGATCGCGGCAATGATATCGTCAACAGTCATTTTCAGATAAGAGAGCTTGTCGGCATCGAGCCAGATGCGCATGGCGTATTTGCGCTCGCCGAGGATCTGAACGTCGCCGACGCCGGGAATCCGCGAAAACTCATCTTTGATGTTGATCGAGGCGTAGTTGCTCAAAAAAAGGTCGTCGTAGGCGCCGTCGGGGGAGTAGAGCGCCGCCACCACCAGCATGTTGCTCGATTTTTCCTTGACGATGACCCCCTGCCGCGCCACCGCCTCGGGCAATTGCGCGGAAGCCCAGTTCACCCGGTTCTGGGTGTTCACGGTATTGGAGTCGCCGTCGGTGCCGATGTCAAAGGTCACCGTAATCGTCCCGCTGCCGGTATCGGTCGCAGTCGAGGAGAGGTAGATCATCCGCTTCACGCCGTTGATCTGGGCCTCCAGCGGTTCGATGACGGTTTCCTGGACCGTTCCGGCATCGGCGCCGGGATAGACGGCGGACACCTGCACCTGGGACGGGGTGAAGTTCGGATACTGCGCCACCGGCAAAGTGAAAATCGCAATCGCGCCCGCCAGCAGAATCACGATTGAAATTACGAATGCGAAGCGTGGCCGATCAATGAAAAAACGGCTGAACATCGTTATTTCTCCGTCGCTGCGACCGGTTTGTCTCCTGTATCGGCAGCCTTTTCGTCATTCGCCGCCGACGGCTGCGCCGCCGCTTCAAACGGCGCCACCGTCTGCCCCGGACGCACCTTCTGAATGCCTTTGACCACCACTTTTTCCCCGGCCTTCAGGTTTTTGGTCACCACCGCATAGGTCCGCGAACGGTAACCGGTCTCCAGCGTACGGCGCGACACCTTGTCTGTGTCGTCGACCACATAAACGTAATCCCCGGCCTGATCGTTCATCAGCGCCTCCAGCGGAATCGTCAGTTTGTCCACCGCCTTCTGCGCGGTGACCACCGCGCGGCAGAACATGCCCGGCAACAATCCCTCGTCGGAATTCTTGAACAGAGCCTGAAGCTTCAAGGTTCCGGTCATCGGATTGATGGTATTGTCCCAGTAGGTGATTTGGCCGGCGTGCGGATAGACGGTGCCATCGGAAAATTCCAGTTGAACCGTCAGCCCCGTTCCGTCGTCCCGCTTGATCCGATCAAGTCCGCGGGTCTGCAGCAGCAGAGTCTCGGTGATGACGAATTCGACCCGCATCGGATCGGTTTTCTGAATGGTGGTCAGGATGCCGCTGGCGGGGCTGACCAGATTGCCCTCGCTGAGCCGCGACAACCCGATACGTCCGGCAAATGGCGCGTAAATTTTGGTATAGCCGAGGTTCCGTTTGGCGATATCAAGCCGGGCGGAGGCGTGCTTGACCGCGGCTGCGGTCTGAAGTTTGTTGGCGATGGCCTCATCGCGCTTGCGTACGCTGGTGGCGTCATTGCCGAGCAAGGTGGCCTGACGTTCGTATTCGAGCCGCGCATTTTCGGCCGCGGCCTGCGCCTCTTCCAGCACCGCCTCGGCGGCGGCGACATCGGCGGCATAAATTTCCGGCTCGATTTCGTAAAGCAGCTGGCCTTCCTTGACCGTGGAGCCCTCCGCATAGAGGCGTTTGTTCAAATACCCCTCGACCCGGGCGACGATGCCGACGGCATCGTAGGCGATAGTCTGAGCCGGTACCCGAAACTCTTCCATAACCGGACGGACGGCGGCAACGGCCACTTCGATTTTAAGCGGTTCGGATTCGGGCGCCTTCGGTTTTTCGCAGCCCGTTGCCATCATCGACAATCCCAGCATGGTCAACACAACGTATCGCATCGGCATTTCGCACTCCCCGGGTTTGAGTTTCCACTCGCCTCAATCGGCATCAATATAGCACCGCAAATGCGGTTTGCAATATTTCGGCGCTGAAATCGGACGACTCGGTTCGACGGGCATTTTTTTGCAACCGGCGGCGGATTCGCCTTGTCTTTGATGACAAACCATGCTAAATTAGAGCCACCGCCCGGTTGCCACAACGCCAACGAAGGATTGTTCATGTTTCCGATTCAGGACCCGATTCTGGTTTTCACCCTTCTGGTGCTTTTGATTCTGATTGCTCCGCTGATTGCAGGCCGGCTGCGGATTCCGGACCTGGTACTGCTGCTCGCCGGCGGCGCACTGCTGGGGCCGAACGGGCTGAATATGATCGAGCGCAGCACCGCCGTCACCATGCTCGGCTCGATCGGACTGCTTTATATCATGTTCATCGCCGGGCTGGAAATCGATCTCAACCGCTTCATGCGGACCCGGAATCGCAGCATCGCGTTCGGGTTGCTCACATTTTCCATCCCCCAACTGATCGGAACGCTGGTCGGATACTATCTGCTGGGCTTCAACTGGCCCACTTCAATCCTGCTGGCGAGCATGTTCGCCTCGCATACGCTGCTGGCCTACCCGATCGCCAGCCGGCTCGGCATCGCCCGCAGCGAACCGGTGGTCATCACCGTCGGCGGCACCATCATCACCGACACGCTGGCGCTGCTGGTGCTGGCCGTGATCGCCGATTCGGCCAAGGGCGTGGAAATGGGAATGACCTTCTGGACTCTGCTGGTTCTGGGCATGTGCGGCCTGGTGGCCCTGATTGCCTTCGGCATTCCGCTGCTCACCCGCTGGTTCTTCAACCATGCCACCGAAAGCGGCGGCGCGCAGTTCCTCTTCGTCATCACGGTGGTCTGCGGCTGCGCCTATCTGTCGCATTTCGCCAAAATGGAGCCGATCATCGGCGCGTTTCTCACCGGAGCGGTGTTCAACCGCCTGATTCCGGAACAGAGCGCACTGATGAACCGGCTGGTCTTTGTCGGCAACACGCTGTTCATTCCATTCTTCCTGATCTCGGTCGGCATGCTGGTCAATGTCGGAGTCATGGGCGCATCGCTCCATAACTGGATCGTGGTTGTCAGCATGGTCGTCTGCGTCATCGCCACCAAGTACGCTGCTGCCGTCGTGACGCGGAAACTTTTCGGTTACAGCGCCGACGCGGGCAAAGTCATCTTCGGTTTGAGCGTAGTTCAGGCCGCCGCCACCCTGGCCGCGGTGATCGTGGGGTACAACCTGAAAATTTTCGATGAAGCGGTGCTCAACGGGGCCATCGCCATGATCCTGGTTTCGTGTCCTCTGGGTGCATGGATGGTCGACCGTTACGGCCGCAGTCTGATCGACCGGGAACCGGCCCCGGCCGAAACCACGCCGACGGAACAGCGGCTGATGGTTTCCGTCGCCCATCCCGAAACATCACTTCGAATGCTCAACCTTTCCTTCCTGCTCCGCGACCGGAGCAAACACGGCAATATCTATCCGGTGACCATCGTCAACGATCTTGACAACACCGACGAGGCCGTCGCCCGCGGTGAAAAATTACTGAATGCCTGCCTGGCCGAAAGCGCCGCCGCTGAAATTGAAATTTCGCCCTCGGTCAGAGTCGACCTCAATCCATCCGACGGGTTGATCCGTGCGGCCATGGAATTGCGCGCCACCGTGATGCTGGCAGGGTGGAGCCGAAAGCAACTGCTGAGTTCCCGCCTCTTCGGCACGGTCTCGGAAAAATTACTGAGCGCCTGCCCGCCGCGATTGATCTTCTGCCATCTGGTGCGTCCGCTCAATACCACCCGGAGGATTCTGCTGCCGCTGCCGGTTCTGGCCGAACGGCGGATCGATCTGACCGCGCTGCTCCACGACGCCCGCCGGCTGGCCCGCCAGATCGGAGCCACCTTGCGAATCTACTGGGCCAGCGGCGGACGGGGAGATTTGAAGCGTAAAATCAACGCCACCCGCCCGACCTGTCCGCTGGAACTCATCGGCGCCGACACCTGGAACCAGATTCAAACCGCATTGCTGAGCGATATCGGCCCGGACGATCTGATTCTGTTGCCGGGAGACCGGCATTCGGGTATTTTCTGGACTCCGGCGCTGGACAAATTGCAGGAAATCATCTTCGCCCGTTTTCCCGACAACAACCTGCTGTGCGCCTATCCGCCGCTTGCTCCGGAAACCGTGGATTCGCCCCAATCTCCTCCGGCGGCAGCCGGTCCCAAAACCCATGCCGTCGAGATTCCGGCGGCAATGGACGAGCAGGAAGGGCTGCAGCTGATCTTACGGAATGTCTTCGGCGGCAAGGACGCCGCCGGCGCTGACACCGCGCGGTTGCTGATCAGGGCGATGGAGTCCTATCCGCTGGAGCTGGCGGAAAATATCGTTCTGCTTCATGTCCACAGCGGGGATGTCGCCATGCCGACAGTCATCGTCGGACGGGCCGGACGGGAGTGGCATTTCCGCAATCTCAACGGCGCCTACCGCATCCTGCTGGTGTTGCTGACGCCCCGGACGATGCCCCCGGAACAGCATCTGAAAATTCTCGCCGGTCTGGCCCACTCGCTGCTCGATCAGCAGCTGGTGCAAAAAATCCGCGTTGCGGATTCGGCGGCAGTCATCGCCCGGCTGCTGTTCCCGGCCTGATCGCCGGACCGACCGGACCAATTCATCCCAACGTCATCTGGTCGAGCCGGAGGTTGCGGCAATGGTGCGCATGGAGGAATTCCATGCCGTCGCCGGTCGGACGGAAGCGAACGTTGCTGAAATGAATATCTTCCGGTATGGTCTCGGCGCAACCGTCGATCCGGCAGGGTTCGGGCCCCGCAATCGTCAGATTGCTGAAGACAATTCCCTGAATCCGGCGGAGGCGGATGCCGGCTTCGACATTGATCCAGACCGGAATCCGTGTCGACTCGATGGTCAGGGAATCGAATGTCACGTCATGTAAATCCATATACCCGGAACACCCCTGTGCCAGATAACGGCGCGGATTGTTGATATTGATTCCATTGCCCTCGCCCCTGATCACCAGATTCGAGAAGCGGCAATGCCGGATGGTGTCGTCGGAGGGGCATCCCACGCGAATGCCCTGGCAGCGACTGTCGAGAACACAATTGGTCACCGCGACATTTTCGCAAACCACCGGCTCGTCGGGATTCCGGCGGATCGCCCGCAAAATCAGGCAGTCGTCGCCGGTGCGGAAGAAGCTGTCGCTCACCGTGACCTCGGAGCAGCCGTCAATATCGAGGCCGTCGTTGTTGATCATCCGCTGGTCGCCCGCGACATGAATGCCGTGTACGCACACCCGATGACAATCAATGAGCCACATCGTCCAGCCCGGCGAATCGATGAAATTCGCATCCTCGAGCCGCACATTGCGGCAGCGGAAAAACTGCACCATGCGCGGGCGCGGCCAAGCCGGTTTGGCGTAAAAACCGCCGGGTTGAACCGTCCGGTCATAGAATTCCGGCCCGGACCCGTTGATTTCGCCGGGGCCGGTAATGGCGATATTTTCGGCATCGCGGGCCCCGATCAGGAATTTCCGGCTGTTTTCCGGCTGGCGCGCGCCGAGGCGCGGATCGTCGAAGTCATCATAATCCTCGGGCCGGGACGAACCGACCAGACGCGCCCCCGCGCTCAGGTGCAGTTCGACATTGCTTTGGAGCCACAGCGATCCGCCGCGATAAACTCCCGGCTCCAGCACCACGCGCCCGCCCCCCGCGCCATACGCCGCATCGATCGCCTGCTGCACTGCAAGTCCGGAATGTTCTTTTACAACAAAGTCCATTTTATCAATCCTTCAGCCCGTCTTGTTCGGGACCACCCGAAAGTTCCAATTCCACGTACCGTTTCATATTCAATCATCCAATCTGACCTGAAGCCCGACCGCCTGCGCTTTGGCCGTACGGTAGACCTCCGCGGCGGCGAAAACATCATGCGCGCCCAGTCCCACCAGCACACAAAGAATTTTCTCCATATCGGAACCGCGGCCGACGGCCTTGCCCGCCACGATGAATCCAAGCTCCGGATGCAGCGCGGTTTCCGGAATTCGGCCCGATTCCACCAGATGCTTGATTTCGCCGCGATGCGCCGCCTGTCCGACGCTGTCGACAACGATTTTATCGAAGCTCAGCAGGGCATCGCCGTCAGCCTGCTGACAGGAGCCCATGCCGAGCATCAGCACCCCCGGCAGGAGCCACTCCTTGCGGATGAACGGTCGTGAAGCCGTGGTCAGAAGCACCGCCGCCGCCGTGTCGGTCGTGGTCCGAACCGGAATGTGGTAGTTTTCTTCCAGTTCTTCGCGGAATGCGGCAAGGCGCTTCGCGGAAATGTCCGCTGCGGTGATCCGGGCTTCCGGGAAGAAGCCGTGAATCGAAACCGCCGCAGTTTTGCCCTGCGTGCCCGCACCGACCACGACAACTTGGCGCATATCCTTTTTCGCCAGATACTTCACCGCCACCGCCGCCGAAGCGCCGGTACGCCAATCGGAAATATAGGTGCCGTCCATCACCGCCAGAGTATCGCCGTTTTCCGGTTCGGTCAGCACCACGAGTCCACGAATATAGGGCAACCCTTCGGCGGGATTGCGCTGATAGCCGCCGATCCATTTGATTCCGGCGGCGTTTTGCGGGACGATGAAAGCCGGCATGGCATTGTTCCACGAATCGAAGCCGCTACGTGTCATATCAAGATGAATTTTGGACGGCATGACTACATTTTCGTTGCCCCATTCCCGGAACACAGTTTCGATCATGGCGTTGAATTTCGAGTACGGCATCAGTTGTCTGACCTGGCTGTGCGTAAGCACCAGCGTCGAACCGTTCGTCATTTTTTTCTCCATCCGCTTCATTGCGCCAATCCTGCCCGCCAGCAGTTTTCGAAGTCATAGGGCTTGCCGGCCGCAATCGCGGCATAAAGTCCGTCGATCGCCGCAGAGGTTCCCATGCCCTTATTGCCGATCACCGCGCCGACATGGCCGTCGCTGTAGAGAATATTGCAGCTGCCACCGTGCAAGGGCGTCAAAACTCCGGTATTGCTGGAGTTCTGCCAATTGGCCAGATAAAATCCGTAGGGATAACCGGTGGAATTCACCACCGCGTCCCCGGTCAGAATCAGCTTGTCGGGCAGCGTAATGTCGCCACGGGTATATGGTTTGCTCTGATAGGGCTCGCCGCCGCCGCGGCGACACCCCGCCGGCCACATATAATTGTAGCCGTAAGAAGGAAACTGCCAGATCCAGCCTTTGGAATTGAGATTGTAGGTGCCGCCGCGACTGCTCCAGTTGTAAGTCGGATGCAGCGCCCCCGAAGGACAGACATAGATCATGCTGTTGGCATCAACATAGTTGCTGTCCGGACCGCCAAGCAGATAAGTCCATGGGGTACCGTAGTCGACGGGGTCTTTGTACTGGGCGATCGGAAAGTAATCATTGTTGTGATCGCTGTAAAGCGACATGCCGAGGCCGATCTGCTTGAGGTTGCTCATGCAGTTGGCGGAGCGTGCCCGTTCCCGTGCCGCCGACAATGACGGCAGCAGCATGGCCGCCAGAATGGCGATGATGGCGATTACCACGAGAAGTTCAATGAGTGTAAATCCGTTGCGTTGCTTCATATTTCGACCTTTCCTGTTGGGTTGATTCATCTTCTATTGCCAAAGTTCCATTTCACCGATATCCAATGTCCCGGAAACGCCTTCCAGCCGGACGCTCCACTGCGCGGCGGTCGCCGCTTCGGGCAGTGTCAGCACCGTTTCGCATACCTCGGCTGGATCGCCGCGAAACGGGAATTCGTGCGCCGCGTCGTTGACGATCACGACCGCCTTCGTCCATGTGCCCCGGCTCCAGAGTTTGATGGTCCGGATCGTCACCGGAGCGGCAAAAGTGAAATCGACCGTTACTATCGCCGTATTTTTCCACGCATCAATCCAGTCGCCCCAGCCGCTTTTGCCAAGCTCGATGTTGCCGCCCTGAACCGCACGCGGCCGGTCGGTAAGCCGTCCCTTGGCGAACGGAATCGCAGTATTCCCCGGATCGCCCGCCATCGGAGCGGGAGTCACCCGATAACTGCCCTCCGTCTCACCGCCGGGAATGCTCTGAAACTCGAACTTGCGCCAATATCCCGCATTGCCGGTCAGGCAGACGCCGACAAGTTCCGGCGGCGGCACAAGCAAACTCGAAGGCAGCCGAAAACGCCAGATGTCCTGTCCGGTTTGGGCCCCGGTCCCGGCGGCGAATTCCCGGAAGAAATTGCGCCATGCCGTATCGCCCGCCAGTTTCACGTCGCCCGGACAAACCCCGAAGGTGATAACCTTGCCCTTGCCGAAATGATTTTCAATTACCGCGGCAGAACCGTTGTCATAGATTCCGATCACCTTGGCGCCCGCTTCCGGCGAAAGTGTCGCGGCATTCAGCCCGCTGACCGGCAATTTGAGCTTGCCATAAACGATATTCCGGGCATCCCGGCAGGGAGTCATGGATTTTATCCCGGTAAACTTCCGGTCCGTCGTGCCGCCGTCCGGCATCCGGGTGAAAGCTGCGGGGTTCAGCAGCAGAAGCGTGCCGCCATCCTCCACATACTTCCGCAGTGCCGCCACCGCTTCCGGCGCAACGAATTCGTTTTCGATACTCGCAATAAACCGATACCGGTTTAAGTTCTTCAAAGTATTTTCATTGATAAACTTGTACCATACGCCCGCGCCATAGGCCAGAAACCCGTGGAGATGCACGTCGCGGCGCGGCGTTCCCTTGATCGCCAATCCGCAATACCCGCGCAACGCATCAGTTCCGGTAAAGACCGCGCAATCGTCTTCGGGCCTGGCCAGATACGGCATGGCGTTCAGGGTCCGGGTGGCGGCCATTTCGGCCTGATAGCGTTCCGGTGCGCCATAACGCTCGGTGTGCAGATATTTTTTACCGGAACGCCGCCCCTGAGTATCGTCCAGATACCAGTGAAATCCGGTGGCGCCGCCGCGAATGGCGGCGGACAATTCTTCAAGCACTTCATCCGGCGTGAAACTCGCACCATACTCTTCCACATGAGGACAGGGCCACATATTTTCCGCACCGGTCAGATCGGCCACATATTTGGTGGCAAAACCGAAACTGTCGATCACCGGAGAACGCGAAGGATAGAGTTGGCGGGTGGCAATGTCGAAGGTGCCGGACCAGTCGGAAAAACTGTAGATCGTATTTTGCCCATCGATCGGATCATCGGAAATCACCACAATCGCAGGATTGATCGACTTCACCAGTTTATACGCCTCGCGATAGACACTCACCAGTTCGTCGTTGAGCCAGCGCCGGAAAGCAATCCAGGCCGCCGGATCGCTTTCGTGTTCCGAACTTGGGATTCCGTATTTACCGTGTCCATAGCGACTTTTGATCGCCGCATCGATGGCCTTGACGCCCGGATGCTCGGAGTGTCTCGCAGCGAATTCGACCAGGTCCTTCTCGATTTGCTCGCTGTTTTCGTCACCCCAGCAGACCGCCTTGAGATAGGGGGTGAACTGTTTGATCTCCGACAGCTTTTCCAGATATTTCTTCCGGACCTCCGGCAACACAAAGACATTATGAGGTTCGCTTCCGGGCAATTCCTCGTCCAGAATCCGCACCCGATGGATCAAAGGCGGCATCCGGACATCCAGCGATTTTCCGCTCAGCAACCGTTCGCACAATACCGAGTTGTAATAGGCTCCCCAGCGGGCATCGGCCATTTCCTTTTCGAATTCATCCGACCGGTATTCCAGACCGAACTGCAGCGCAAAGGTCTGCATGGGGGCAATATCGAATGGCGGCAAACCGAACGGCCAGACAATTGCCGCAAACGGAAATTCGGTGTTGAGTTTGTCGCTCCACAATTCCTTGAAAAGCGGGCTGGGCGTAGTCATGGTCAACGCGCTCCGCGTCACCGCCTGATTCAACGCATAGGCATTGCGATATTCCGGCTCCTCGCTTTTTTCGGGAAACACTTTCAGAAGCAGCAGTTTGACATCGCCGTTCGGAAGTTTGGTACGGTATTCAAACTCCAGCGGAGCGCCAGGCTTCAGGTCCGATTGAAAATCTCGCAATTTTTTACCGGCAGCATCTTGCAACTCCAGCTGAATCCGGCGGATTTTCCGATCGCCGGAGACATTGGCCATCACCAGTTTGCGCACCGGACCACTGCCCAGTTCCCGGATTGCGAAACCCGGCGCAACGCCCGTGCCCGCCAGGCGCATCTCTTTCAGCCGCGAAGGGTCGGAAAAGCCGCCGGACCCCATGCCCCAGCTCGAATATTCCGGCACTTTGCCCTGCCGCTCCCTTCCGAAATTGAAGCGCCAAAGTTCCGCGCCGCCGGGATTCATGCTCAGATCGGCGAGCGGAATCGCGACTTCCGCCACCCAATGATCATCGTAGACTTTGCACGCCGTGCGAATCCCGCTGTTGAATCCGGTATCTTCACTCAGCGCATCGTAAACAATGCCGTCGGCGTTGACCGCAAAATGATAAAGCCCGTCACTATCGGAACCGAACGGATTGATGAATATTTCCACACAGTCGTCACTGTAAATGGCATTGTCGCGTTCTTCGGCATGCTGGAACTTTCGTCGCATCTGCTTCACCGCCCTCTCCCGACAGTCGAATGCAATATACAGATTGTCCGCGTCGCGTCCCGCCCATACCGCCGTCGGTTCACTCGGGACCTTCCCCGGGCCCAGTGTGCGCAGTTCGCCATGCCAGGCGCGACTCCATTCGGGACCAGCAACAGAACCATCCAACTCGATTGGTCCGATAAACGGTATCACAGTCGGCTGTCCGGCTCCCGACACAGTCAGAACCATCCCGAAAACCGCCAGCATTCCTGTCTTTCTCCAACATCCGAAATTCATCGCGTCGCCTCATCTTTAATTGTAATATGTTTTATGCTTTCGCGTTCCAGCAATTCAAAACCGATCTCGGGCGGCGGCAGTTTGCCCGTCACGCCCGACACCAGATAATCGACCGCCGCGCGCCCCCGTTCCCGCAACCGCAGGTCGATCGTCGCCAACGGCGGAGTCAGAAACGCGCTCCCCGCCGCCGCCCCGTATCCCATCAGGGAAACATCCTCCGGCACCCGGATTCCCAGACGGGTCAGTGCCGCCAGCACCCAGATTGCATAATGGTCGTTGTAACAGAAAATCGCGGTCGGCGTCATCCGCTCCAGCACCCCCGCCACCGCCTCGCCGACACTTTTTTCCGTTTCATCCGCAGTCATGAACAACGGTGCCGCCAGATCGGTCAGCGCACGATATTCATAGGGACTCAGTTCATGCAGATCGTCGCCGCCAAAGGGGCCGATGAATGCCACCAGCCGGTGCCCATGGGCGCGAAAACAGCGCAACGCCGTCACCATCGCCGGGCGGATCGGATTGTCCAGGGTCAGAAACGGTTCCAGTATCGCATCCGTGTCCGATCCGAACGGCAGCAGCACCGGAAGCTGCAATTCCCGCAACAGGGCAATTTCCGGTTCGTCGCCGCGATAGCTGTGATTGGGCACGATCACCCCGGTCAGGCCGCCGGAACGCCCCAGTTCCGCGGCTTTTTTGGGGTCGAAACAATGGCAGAATACCTCCATCTGGATCGTCTGCAATTCCACCTGAAGTTCGCCCGCCCGGGCTTCCACGCCGGCCATGATCGGCACACCGGAAGAAGACTCGCTCATTTCCCGGGGCGGCAGCAATAATAGTTTGTGTTTCAGATGACGGGGCGAGGGCGCGGCTTCGATCATTGCCGATGCCTCATCCGGGCGCTCGTACGGGCCATTGTAGCAAATAAAGGTTCCCTGGCCGCGGATACGGCGGATCAAGTTGCGCGCTTCGAGTTTTTCCAGTGCGGCACGCAAGGTCACGCGGCCGATGCCCAGTTCCGCCGCCAATCGGCTTTCCACCGGCAGCCGGCAACCGTCGGGCAATTCGCCACGCATGATCTTATCCCGCAGCAATACATAAGCATGCTCGTTTTTGAACGTCGGGGTCATCTGCTCAAGTCCTATTATGGTTCTATTTTTCAAGTTTTATCTTGATATTACTAAGTATACCTGAGAAAAAATCCATTGTCAAGGAGTTAGTCTGAAAAAAAGTAAAAAAACATGGCGAATATGTTAAAAAACAACAAATTTCAACTACCCACAAGCCCCCTTGAACAAGGACAGACGAACGGCGAAGAAGAGTTTTTACAGCTCAAACCAGACGCAAGTCAAGTTCATGACGGCCGAGCAACTGGCGATCGAGTTCGCGCAGACCGCGGTCGGTAACCAGGATATCGGCCTCGGCAACATCCAGAAATTTGACCATGCTTTTGCGCCGGAACTTGGTGCTTTCGGTCACCACGATCACATGGTCGGCGATCTCGGCCGAAATCCGCTCCAGATTGGCCAGATTCAAATCGGTGGTGAAAAATCCGGCGTCGGCATCGGCCCCGTCACACCCGGAAATCAGATAATTCACATGGTATTGGCGCAGATTGGTCTCGGTCAACGGCCCCAAAAGATCAAGCGAATTGCTGCGCAACTCGCCTCCCAGCAGGATCACCTGACTGCGGCTCTGGAACAGCGCCGACGCCACCGGCAGCGAATAGGTCAGCACCGTCAATTCGGCATTGAGCGCCGCCAGCACCTGGGCGCAGGCCAGCGTCGTCGTGCCCGCGCTCAGCAAGATGACATCGCGCGGCGACAGGATATCGGCCAGTTCCCGGGCCAGGCGGTGTTTCATGCTCGGCCGGCTGGCGTCATAGTGCATCTCCGGCAGTTTCTGACGCGGAATGGCGCCATTCTTCACCTGAAAGACATATCCATTCTGCTCCAGCATCCGGAAATCGCGGCGAATGGTCATGGGGGTCACCCCGAAGTGTTGAGCCGCCTCGGCAATCTTAAGGAATCCACTGCGGTTGAGTTCGGTCAGAATCTGGGAGAGACGCTCATTCATCGCCATTCGCTTTTGTTAAAAATTAACACAGAAATCATTCAAAAAGAAATCTTTTCATCTGAGTCCACTTGTAATTTAGCATAAAATCGGGTAATTGTAAAGTAATCTCTAACGATATTTTTTCACAAGTTCATTTTTTTTGGAGAATGTATCAATGGGCAAGTACGATCCGCGTCCGTATCAACTCGATCTCAACGCCACTCCACATCTGGCATCCGGCGCCATCCCGGGACCGCGCAGCCGCGAACTCCACCAGCGTGCCACCCGATATTACCGCGGACTTTCCGGTCAGGTCAAGCTCTTTCCGGTGGCATTCGAAAAAGCCCAGGGATGCATGATGGAGGACGCCGACGGCAACCGGTACATCGATTTTTCCAGCGGCATATATGTGACCACGCTGGGACATTGCCACCCTAAAATTTCCGAGGCGGTCGCGCACTACGCCAACCAGATGATGAACTGCCACGACTTCACCACCGAAATCAAAGTCCGGCTGCTCGAAAAAATGGCCGCCGTACTGCCCGGCGACCTCAGGAGTTTCCAGCTTTACGACTGTGGCACCGCCGCGGTGGAAGCGGGTCTGCGCACCTGTCGCGCCGCCACCGGCAAACATGAATTCCTGAGCTGCTTCATGGATTTTCACGGCAAAAGCGGTCACTCGATCGGTCTGGCGCGCATGACCAAATTCAGCGGGCCCCAGCGCCCCGGCGGATTCTATATGGTACCGCGTCCGGATACCTACCGGCCGTGGTGGACCCGCGCCGACGGCACGCTCGACACCGAACGCTATCTCGAATTCTACGACACCTTCATCCGGGAATCGACCACCGGCCAGGTTGCGGCCTTTGTGCTCGAGCCGATTCAGGGCTGGGGCGGTTCGATCATGCCGCCGGACGATTTTTTCCCGAAATTGCGGAAATTTCTGGATGAACGTGGTATATTACTCTTCGCCGACGAAGTGTTGACCGGTATGGGCCGTACCGGAAAAATTCTCTGTTGCGAACACTGGAACGTGCTGCCCGATGTCGTCACCCTCGGCAAGGGCTTCGGCAACGGCTTTCCGGTCACCGCCATGGCGGTGCGTACGCCTTACGCCGACGCGGTCGACAAGATTTCCGCATCGACGAGCTACGGCGGCAATCCGATGGCCTGCGCCGCGGCGCTCGCCTGCTTCGAGGTGATTGAGGAAGAAGGGCTGCTCGAACATGCGCAGGAACTGGAACGGCTTTTCAAAAAACGCATGGCCGACTGGACAACCAGGTACCGGATCGTCGGCGACACCCGTTGCAAGGGCTGTCTGCTCGGCATCGAACTGGTCAAGGACAAGTTCCAAAAAACGCCATTTGAAGCAGCGGGCAGGATGGTTTATCAGAAGGCGTTCGCCAAAGGTCTCGCCTGGGTTCCGGCGGGGCACATTCTGCGGATGAGTCCGCCGATCATAATGCCCAACGAAGTCGCCATGAAAGGCATGGATATCATCGAGGAAGCCATCGCGGAAACCGAAAAAGCGCTGCTTGGCTGAAGTTCATGAAGCAATAAAAAAGGATTGAATGCCTTATGAAAACCATAAAATTCGGAATCATCGGCGCGGGATTGATGGGCCGGGAATTCGCCAGCGCGACCGCCCGCTGGTGTCACCTTACCGAAATGACCGCCAAGCCGGAACTGGTCGCGGTCTGCGACAAGAATCCGGCGCTTTACGACTGGTATCGCGGCAATTTCCCGACCATCAAACAAATTACCGACGACTATCATCAATTGCTGGCCAACCCCGAAGTCGAGGCCGTTTACTGTGCGGTGCCGCACAACCTGCATGAGCAGATCTACTGCGACATCATCCGAAGCAACCGGCATTTGCTCGGCGAAAAACCGTTCGGCATCGACCGGAAGGCCAATGACGCCATTCTCCAATGCATCGCCGATCATCCCGGCGTGGTGGTCCGGTGCAGCTCGGAATTCCCGTTTTATCCGCCGATGCAGCGGATCGGAAAACTGATCGAAGAGGATTTTTTCGGTCCGCTGATTGAAGTCAATTCCGGCTTTTTGCACTCCTCCGACCTCAATCCGGCCAAACCGATCAACTGGAAGCGGATGATCGAGTTCAACGGCGAATACGGCTGCATGGGCGATCTCGGCATGCATCCCTGCCACTTTCCCTTCCGAGCGGGATATTTTCCGAAAAACGTGCGCGCCATCCTGTCCAAGCTGGTCAAGGAACGGCCCGGCAAGGACGGTGCGATGGTCCCCTGCCTCACCTGGGACAATGCGACGATGTTCTGCGAATCGGTCGATCCGCTTCACGGCGGTGTTTTCCCGCTGACGATCAAAACCCAGCGCATCGCCCCCGGCGAAACCGACACCTGGTACTTTGAAATCAAAGGCATGCGCGGCTGCGCCCGTTGGACGAGCAAAAATCCGCGCCGTCTGGAAATCCTTGAATATGCCGGCGGCGAACAGGCGCTGCAACAGATCGACATGGGCTACGAAAGCGCTTTCAAGACCATCACCGGAAATATTTTCGAGTTCGGATTCACCGACAGCATCCTTCAGATGTGGGCGTCGTTCATCACCGAGCTGGTTGATGGCAAACCTCAGGCGCGGTTCGCCTCCTGTGTCACGCCGGAGGAAACTGCGCTTTCGCACCGGTTGTTCACCGCATCGCTGGAAAGCTGGAAAAACAACACCGTGGTCAAACTTTAACTTTTTCCGATACGGACAATGAAGCATGAATCAGAAATTTCTTGCCGGATGGAGCGAAGCCGACATTACACCGACGGACGGTAAAAGAATTCCGCTCTACGGACAATACTATCAACGCATCGCCCGAGGCATTCATTCACGGCTGAAAACCGTGGCGCTGGCTATTGAATCGGACGGCGAGCAAGCCCTGATGGCCTCGCTCGACCTGGTCGGCTTTCAGGAATACTTTCAGGACATGGTTCGCGACGCGGTCGCGGCGCTGGAGCCCGCCATCGACCGCAATAAAATTTTTCTCAATGCCATTCATACCCACAACGGCCCATCGGTCAATCGGACCGGTCTTTCCGTCGTCGGCCGCGACGATTATCAGGACGCCGACGTGCTGACGCCGGAAGAGTACATCGCATTCTGCGTCCCGGCGGTCGCCGGCAACCTCGTCCGGGCCTGGCGCAACCGGCAGCCGTCGGGTATC
Organism: Victivallaceae bacterium; assembly: GCA_036677805.1. Lineage (GTDB taxonomy): Bacteria > Verrucomicrobiota > Lentisphaeria > Victivallales > Victivallaceae > SIG78. Next base: position 125,197 of record JAVBVS010000015.1, read on the forward strand.
GTCCGCGCCTTCGGCTCGGCCCGCATCGGCCACTGCCGCCGCGCGGTCTACCGCGATGGCACGGCGGAGATGTACGGTGACACCACCCGCGAGGATTTCATCGGCATGGAGGCCGGCGAAGATTCCGGCGTCGAGATGCTCTTCACCGTCGATCCGGCCGGACGCAAAACCGGCATGCTGCTCAATGTCGCCTGCCCGTCGCAGGTGATGGAGTCGACCTATCTGGTCAGTTCCGATTTCGCCGGAACCGCGCGGGAACTGTTGAAGGAAGCCTATGGCAGCGAGTTCCACACTCTTTATCAGATCAGTCCGGCGGGCTGCCAGAGTCCGCGTGATCTGGTACGCCATTACGCCGGCAGCGAACCGGACTGCTGGCACGCCGACGGTGTTGATTTTCTGGCGAAGCGGCTGCTTGAAGCCGTGCGCGGCGCCAGAGAAACGGCGGCGGATTACCGTCCCGCGGTCAGGCATCTGACCCGCCGGATCACGCTGCCGCGCCGTCGCGCCAGCTATCCGATGTACGTTGCGGCGCAAGCCGAAATCCGGCGGCTGGAGGGGATTCTGCCCGTGGACCCGGCGTTTGCGGCTTTCTGCGAGGAAACCCATGCCAATGAAAAGCTCGACGGGCACGGTCCGTATGACAGCAAACTCCATCATTTCGTCCGGATCAAGAATGCGCAGGCGGTAGTCGAACGCTATGCCGTTCAGGATGCCGAGCCGACTATGAGCTTCAATCTCAACGCCGTCCGGCTCGGCGATGCGGCGGTCGTCAACAACCCGTTCGAGCTCTACCTGACCTTCGGCCAGATCATCAAGGCGCGGAGCCGCGCGGTGCAGACCTTCTTGGTTCAGCTTTCGGCCGGAGCCGATCATCCGGCGGGTTATCTGCCCAGTCCCGAAGCGGAACGGTTCGGCGGTTACGGCGGTCTGATCATCAATGGACAGGTCGGTTCCGACGGCGGCTATCTGCTGGCCGACGAAACCGTGAAAATCATCGGCGAACTTTTCGATTGACATGAATTATTATCTCGGCATCGATCTCGGGACCACGGCGGTCAAAGCCGGAATTTTCACGGCGGATGGAAACGCGGCGGGCATCGGCTTGTCCGAGTATGCGCTGGAGACTCCGGCCCCGGACGTGGTGGAGCTGGAGCCTGAAGTCTATTATCAGGCAACCGTCGCGGCGGTCGAGGCCGCCTTCGGCGAGGCCCGGATCGAACGCACGGCGGTCAAGGCCGCGGCGATCACCGGTCAGGCGGAAACGCTGATCTGTCTCGACAAAACCGGCCGCCCGCTGCGCAAAGCGATCGTCTGGCTCGACAATCGGGCCGTCGCCGAAGCGGCGGAGCTGACCCGGGAATTCAGCGCCGAAGCCATGTTCCGCCTTTCCGGGCAGACCGAAGTTCTGCCCTACTTTCCGGGGCCGAAAATCCGCTGGCTGGCCACGCATGAACCGGAAGTCTTTCGCCGGACCGCGAAATTCCTGATGGTCGAGGATTACATCGTCTACCGGCTGACCGGAGAGTTCGCCAGTTGCGGCGGGCTCTGGCCGTCGAGCTGTTTCTACGACCTCCGGACGCATCGCTGGGCGCAGCCGGTACTCGATTTTCTCAAGATTGCGCCGGACCGGCTGCCGGCGCTCCATGGGCCGGGAACGGTGCTTGCGCGTTGCGCGCCCGATCAGCAGCTGCTGGCTCCGGGAACGCCGCTGGCGGGTGCGCCGATCGATCACGCCACCGGAGCGCTGGGAGCAGGCTGCGCCGAAGAAGGCTGCGTATCCGAAACCATCGGCTGCACTCTGGCGTTGTGCGCGCCGCATGACGGATTGCTCTATGACGAAGGACGGCGGATTTCGACCTATGAGGGCTTTGCGCCCGGCCAATCCGTGCTGCTCCCGTGGGCGCCGGCGGCGGGAATGCTGCTGCGCTCATTCCGGGATCATTTTGCCGGAAACCTCGCTTATGCCGATCTCGACCGACTGGCGGAAGCAATCCCGCCGGGCAGCGAAGGACTGCTGCTGCTGCCCCATTGCGCCGGCGCGGTATCGCCCGAGGTCAACCCGGCGGCGCGCGGCGCAGCCTACGGGATTACGCTGGCTCATCGTCCGGGGCATTGGGCGCGTGCGATCATGGAGAGCGTCGCTTTCCTGCTGCGCGACAATCTTGACGTGCTGCGCGCTTCGGGTTGCGCGGTCACATCGCTCCGGGCGCTGGGCGGAGCTTCGCGCAGCCGTCTCTGGCGACAGATTCTTGCCGACGTATTGCAGTTGCCGATCGCGCTGCCGGAAAGCGTCGAAACCACCGCGCTGGGCGCGGCCATGCTGGGAGCCGTGAGCGCCGGAGAATTTGCCGACTGCATGGCGGCGACCCGCGCCATGACCCGTTGCGCCGATACCGTGCGGCCCGATCCGGACCATGCCGCGGTCTATGACCGCATTTTTCACCAATACCGTCATTTGAATGCATTGCTCCTGCCAACCTTCGGAGGAAATTTATGAAACCGATCGCCCAAGCCGGATTCGTGGGATTCGGCGAAGTCAACACGCCGCGCGAATTCATCGACCACCGCTGCGCCGCCGCCGCCGCCGAACTGGAAAAGCGCGGCATCGCGCTTCATGTCACCATGCCGGTCAGCGACGACCCTGCCGGAGAACAGGTCGCGCGGGCAATTGCGGTCCTGAAACAGGGAAAATTCGACGCGCTGGTATTGTGCGTGGCGGGCTGGATTCCCTCGTGGGCGGTGCTACGGGTCGCGGAAGAGTTCAAACACCTGCCGCTGGTGCTGTGGGGGCTTTCCGGCTGGCGCGACGGCAATCGCTTCGTGACCACCGCGGATCAGGCGGGAACCACGGCGCTCCGCGCGCCGCTGGCGGAACAGGGCTACACTTTCCGTTACCTCGTGAATTTCCGCGACGCCGAACCGCGTTATGACGAAGTCGCCGATTACCTCCGCGCGGCCTCGGCCCGGACACGGCTGCGGCGCAGTTTGCTCGGCATGGCGGGGTACCGCGACATGCGGCTCTACGGCACCTTGTACAACGGCAATCTGCTCAAGGCGGCGACCGGATTGGAAATCGAACACTTCGACCTGCTCGAAATCCGGCAGATGGCCGAAGCCGTTGAAGCCGCGGAGATCGCCGCGACGGCCGATGCGCTCCGGCAGCGCTGGCATTTCCTCCGGGAACCGCAGTCCGGCACCATTGAGAATTCGGTCCGGCTGGCCCTCGCCTTCCGACGCAAGATTGAAGAACGCAATTATGCGGGATTCAGTTTCTGCGATGTCGACGGGGTCAAAAAACTGCTCCGTTTCGCTCCGGCCGGGGCGATGACCTTGCTCCATGAACTGCTTGATCTTCCGACCGTGCCCGAAAACGACGCCTATGGCCTGGCCACGGAAGCGATTGCGCGGGAGCTGACCGGCGTGACGCCGGGCTACCTCGAATTTTACGAATTCGGTCAAACCAGCGCGTTGATGGGGGTGCCCGACTATGTGCCGGGCAATATGGTCGCGGGCCCGGTCACGGTGATGCCCAATGCCTTCGGCAGCTTCGGCGAAGGCCTGCTCAATGTTTCCAGGCTGAAAACCGGTGCCGTCACCCTCGCCCGGCTGGGCGAAACCCATGGAGAGCTGTATCTGCATTTCGTCCGGGCCGAGGCGCGTATGCCGGAAGCCTGGGAAGAAGCAGGCTGGGCGCCGCCCGCGCCGCAGCTGCCGAGCCTCGCCATGGAGTTCGCCTTCCCGAGTCAGCAGTTTCTGGACCACGTCGCCGGACAGCACTACATCGTGCTTTACGGCGACCGGCGCGCTCTGCTGGAGGCTTTCTGCGCCCAATCCGGAATCCGTCCCGTCAGCCTCTGACCATTGCCCTGCCCCTTCAATGGCGGTTTCCGGACAAGGAAGCCGCCATTTTTGTCGCCGCCTCCGTTCCCGGCCCGGCTTGAAGGCGTTTCCAAAGCGATTTCTCAAATAACTGATGGATATCCGGTAAGGCCGGTTTGCCGTCCGCATGGCGTCCCGCCCCCGCTCAAAAAGCAAAAAAATTCGGAAAATTCAGCTCAAACTGATTTGCAAATTGAATGGACCACGTTATATTAAAGGACATGCGAAAAACGCATGATGATGCCGACGTGGCGGAATTGGCAGACGCGCACGGTTCAGGTCCGTGTTCCTTACGGAATGTGGGTTCAACTCCCACCGTCGGTACCATTTTTTGAGGATTGCAGAATCCGGAGTTGTTTGGAGAAAAGACCCGCGGGTATGGCATAACGGCTGTGCACCAGCCTTCCAAGCTGGTTATACGGGTTCGACTCCCGTTACCCGCTCCACTTTCCATGCCCGGCGGAGTATGGATATTCGGCGGGTTGACATATTCCCGGTGGGATTCCCGAGTGGCCAAAGGGGGCAGACTGTAAATCTGCTAGCTTCGCTTTCGGTGGTTCGAATCCACCTCCCACCACCATTTTGACCATTGACGAGCTGTGATTTTCAATCACCGCTCGTTTTTTTTGTACATGGCGTTGTTGACTTCGGTCTATCCGGCTCCAAGCGCGAGGTGGTTGTTACCAAGGAGATTGGATATCAATAGAGTCGCATAGACTTCACATCCGGTTTTCCGATGCAAGGAAATTGTAGATCCGTCGCATTTCTTCCGGAGACAAGGCAATGCCTTTTTTCCCGATCACCGTGGCAAGCGAAGTCGTTTGGCAAATCCAGACCTCACATTCATTCAGGCTTTTTCGGCCTTTATATCCGTACCGCCAACCGGGATAATTGACGATTGGCTGCACAAAGACATTCATCGTCAGCTTTTCCCTGAGGCGATTTGCCAGATAGCCAGCCTCCCCTTTGGCCTGTTTCAACGGAGAATCGATGTTGCGTTTGTTGGTCCAGACTTTTTCACAATCATAGTAGATGGTGGTTTCCTCTCCGCCAAGTTGACTGACCGTTTTCGTTTCAAGGGTAAATACACCCTGAGGCGCAATGATGATATGGTCAATGTTGCCCTTGCCGGTATCGAAATCATGCAGAACCAACCAACCATTCTCACGCATTTCATCCAGCTGCTGTCCGACGTATACCTCCCCTTCGTAGCCGAGCTTGAGGCAAGCAATGTTTTTCCCGGCTTTGCGAGCATAGAGAAAATAGACCAGCACTTCATAAAGCAGAACGGTAATAATAAAAAGAACAACCTCCTGCCAATGAGTCATGGGATGCCAGCTTCCAATCAATACGCCGACGGCAAGCACCGGCAGTATGCCCAGAAAATAAACCGGGCCAATATAACTGTCAATAATTTTCTTCTGCAAAGAGGCGCCGGGGCGCCGCAGCGGTTTCACCGGAATCGGAGATTGACGACCAGACTTCATGATTCATGCCCCCCAGCATTATTTTCATGTCGGAAATATTCATCCAGTGTCTTGCCATCATCATCTTTCCAGGCAAGCCAGCCATTGGAATTGGTGCCGAGCACGAGCTGACTGGCTCCTGACGGCGTTTTGAATTTATATTCCGCAACGAAGATCAATTTTTGTCCGATCTTCCGCAGAACGCCATCATGGATCAGTTTCTCCCGTAAAACGTCGAGTTTATTTCTGTGGCCAGTCGGGGTCAGCTCGGAAACGCATTCTGAACCACTCAGGACATAGAAGCCATCTTCGCGATTGTACCCGGAAGCATTCGCTCCTTTGCCATTGCGGCAAAAGAACACCGGTTCGGTTGCGTCCGGCGCATAAATCTTGTTGAAAATATCCAACCCGATAATTTCAGTCAGGCTGACGATCTGATTGTAATAGCTGGCAAAACTGGCTTTTTTGCCGGAAGTTGCAAGAGGTTCTGCCCGACTGACATTGTTGCCGTTGTCCAGCATCACCCGTTTCGCTTCCACAAGTTTCAACACCAGCAACCACTCCAAATAGTCCGCTTCACCAGCAGTAAATCCATTACCGGCGCGATTGATGAAATAAATAATCTCATTCCACCACGTCCGATGTTTCCCATGTTCATTCGCCCGTTTCTGGGTCCGTTTGGTCTGTCCGACATAGATTTGCATCCGGCCTTCGGAATTTTCTCCGATCAGGAGATAAACGGCCAAGGCTTGACTGTCGATATAGCGCCCGATCTTATCGGCCTGAGTCCGCGGTACTACAACGGCCTTGATCAGCTCGGTTTCAAATTCGATTTGCCGCAGTCCCTTCGGCGTACCATCGAAAAGCTCAATCGTAACCAATTTGGTTTTGATATTTTCCGAATTCATATAGATTCGGCAATTAAATAACTTGCATTTTTGTTTTTCCGAGATATATTACCTATTATGGAAACAGCAGATGCCAGAAAATTAGTGAGTGCCGCTCTAGAAGAACGGCGTAA
>JAVBVS010000016.1:0-479913 GCA_036677805.1 Victivallaceae bacterium
AGGCAATCTTTAATGCATTGCCGGAGTGGAGCAGCGTTCGGATAGCTCGAAATCATGTTTGCCCGGGGCGAGTTCGCGGCCGTCGGGCAGACGGCCGACGGTTCCCGGCGGCACCGTCACCGAGCAATGACCGGAATCATACTCCAGTTCAACGGGGCCATGGACGGTCGGATGCCGGAGTCGGAAAAACTCCAGCGGTCCCGGCTGCGGATCGATCTCGAACCGGGCGAAGCCGGGAGCCGTCGGTCGCACACCGCACAGCCAATGCGGAATAATGTTGGCCGGAGCCGTCGCCCAGGCATGGTTGAAGTCCAGATTCAACTTCAACGCCACATCCCAGCTCTCCATCGTTATCGTCGCCCCCTGCTCCAACATATGCAGCCAGCCGCGCATGGTCGAACCGGTCAGAAGTTTCAACCCATGTCGAGCCAGCCGGTAGCGATAGACGCATTCGAGCAGGAATTGCGCACCATATACGCCGCAAGCCATGCCTTTATCCTCCACCAGCGCCAGATGGGAAGCGATCTCTTCCGGCGTCGTCAGATCGGTCAGCAGGGCGAAAACAGCGCTGTGCAGCGAAGTGTGTTCCGATCCGGGGGAATCGACAAAACGTCCGGCCCGGTTGAACCGCCGCCGCATGGCAGCGGCGGTCGCGGCGGCATGCGCAGTGTAAGCCGGATCGCCGCTGAGTTCTCCCATCATCCGCAGCGCGTCGAGATAGCAGCAGTTCGGCACCAGATTCACTTCGCCGAATTCGTAATCATCGCGTTCGCATTCGGGCCAGTCGACAATATCGCGGATGCGGCTATTTTCCCGTCGCAAGCCGTCGGCATCGGCCAGCTCCGGCAACAATTTTTCCGGCAGCCGCGGCAGCCAGCGCCGCACCGCCGCCATATCGCCGCTGTAGAGCCAATAGTCGCGGACCAGCCGGGGGGTCAGCAGCAGCCACTCCGTCGGCCAGGTCAGTTCGCCGTATTCAAAAAAATGTTCCAGCGTGGCTTCGGCCAATTGAAAGTTGGCGTCGCAGGCGTAATGGCCGAGCGCATTGATATACATGTCGCCCTCGTATGGCAGCCGCTCCCGCTGGCCGTCGATGTATTTGCCGAAGCAACTTGTGGCCTTGATCGAATATTTGCAGAAATCCCAGACCCGGTTGAGGCGCTCGTCCGACGATTCAAAATCGGCGGCACGATCGTCCCACTCCCCGAAAAATGCCTTGCGGCGTATCGTCGCCGGACCGAAATAGTGGCTGATTTCCACATAACGGAACGGTGCGACCTCGCCGTCTGCATCCGCCGGAGCCGGACATTTGGGAAAGCCGGAATAAGGCGAAATGTGTTCCGGAATGTGGAACCGGTAGCAGTGTTTCCCCGGCCGCGAACGGATCACTTCAAGTTGAAAAGTAATCCAACTCCCCGGCAGATGGACAATCCGACCTTCGATCGCCAGCTCGCCGATCACCACCTCCACCGCGCCGGCGAAACGGTCGCCGTCGAGTTCAATTTCCAGTTGGCCGAACGCGGCCCGGCCGAAGTCGAAGATTCTGGTATCCTCGACTCTTCCGGTCAATTCTTCCGTTTCAAACATCGTCTGCTCTATTCCGTTGCGGCCTGAAGCCGGAAAGTACTGTGAAATTTCAGGGTTTCGCTCCGGCCGGACTCCGCTTGCAACTGAATTGTCGGACGGAAATCGCGGGTCTGGCAATTCAGCGCCGGCACCGCGCGCCAGCGGATTCCGGCGTCACTCCGCCACTCCATTCGCACCGTGACTTTGTCTTTGCCCAACCGGAATCCGCCTTCGGCAAGCGGCTCGACCACAACGCCCGGCGCCAGATTGAACAACAGCGTGTAGCGGTGGCTTGCCGCCGCACGAATTTCGTCGTCAAGCGCGATCATGCCGGGAAACACCCGGAACGTCCGCCGCCAGCAAACCCCCTGCCATTCCGGCGCATTGCTGGTCAATTCCGCCGTGATGCCCTGCGCGCCATCCGGCATCGGAAGCCACGGACCGTACTCCACCGTGGGCCAGGCGTCGAAGCCGTAGAGCCCGAAAGTATGGGCGTCGCCGGCGCCGTCGACCAGCAGCGAACTGTGCCGGATCGAGCGCTTGCAGGGGCCGAATTCGGGATTGTCGTAATTGGGACAGCCGGAATCATCCAGAAAAGAAATCCCGGCGAAGAAGGCGATCAGTGCGTTTTTGCCCCCGTGATAATGCGAAAACTTCCCGGTGAAATCGGAAACGTCAAACGCGGCGTAGCAATCACTCGCCACTCCGACGGCCAGCCCGCCGGGCGACAGCAGCCCGGTTGCCGGAGCTGCCGCCGAAGCGTGGCCCAGCGATTCAAGCAGCGCATCGGGACGCAGCGCGTAGGAGTCGTTGATGGTCAGAGTAAGACCGTCGGGGCGCCGGTAAAACTCCAGCGCACGGGCGGCCTTCGCTACGCGTTCCCGAACCGCTTCGCTGGGAGTGTACCCCAGCTGTCCGGCCATCGCCAGATAATCCCGCCCGTGCCAGAGCACGAACGCATGATACGACGGCGAATTCTCATACAGCGCGCCGCTGGGGTGGAATTCGTTGAGCACATGCCACTCGCACCAATCGACCGCCAGCTTCAGCATCGCCGGAAATTCCGGTTCGCCGCGCATCAAAGGCAGAGCATGCAGCAAAGCGACCGCGCGCAACGACTGGTGATTGTCCAGCTCCAGGCTCAAAAACCGCTGTTGGGCGGCCAGCACTCGGGCATGGCGGCGGATGCCCTCCAGCAACTCCTCGAATTCTCCGGCGGTGAAATCGGCCAGTTCCCGGATCAAGTAAAGCGCATAGCTGAAATTGATGATCCGCGATCCCGGCTGAAAATCGAACCAGATGTATTCGACATCGGTTTCGTCGCAGGAATAAACTGCATAGCTCCGACTGTTGTAATCGCGCTCCCGGCGCTCGATCACACGCCGCCAATGGGCTTCGAGTTCCGATTCCGCCGGCGGCGGATAGTGCCGGTGAAAGTGCAGCATGATCGACTTGACCCGGTCGGCCAGCTTGCGGTCGCCGGCCAGCCACGCCCGATGCGCCAGGCAGGCGACGAAATAGCAGCGGTTGATCCAGCAGCTTTTTTCGATCGTGCGCCAGCGCTCGAACCGGCCGAAATCCAGGCGTTCGAGTTCGCCGAACTCCGCCAGACATTGCCGGTCGACAATTCTGACGGCGATTTCGGCGTCATCCAGAGTCCCCAGCAATTCACCGGTGATGAAGGAGCCGCCGCCGTCAAGCGGGTAGAGTTCCAGAAACGAATACTTCTTCAACCATTCGACGGCGACCGGCGGATGATATCCGTAATCCGCCGGCTTGATTCCACGATTCGACATTCTCTCAACGTCCTTTCCTTACAATACAGCCGACCGCCTGCGGATCGAGCCGCAATTGGATATAGGCTTTGCCATCCTTGATCTCCGGATTCAGCGAACAATCGTTCCAGACGTCGAAGTACTGGTCGCCCTCCTGGTGATTGACCGCGATCACCGGCCGATCGACGGTGCAGAAATTGCCGTTGTAAATCGTCCACATCGTCCGTCCCTTGCCGGGAAAACAGTTGGCGTAGACATTGTTGATCAGGGTCGGCACCAGCATCTCCGGCTTGTCCGAAGTAAAACAATCCGTATATTCGTGTTGAATATCCAGCGTTTTCGCCAGATTGAGCCGGGTTTCCTCGTAGTAAAGCCGGAATGTCGCATCGTAGAGCGCATAGCCGTTGAAGAGGTTGAATTTCATATAGGCCCAGGTATCGAAAAACCCCTCCTGCCCAACCTGAAACACCACCTGCTTGAGCTTCGGAAACGCAAACCGGTAATAGTCCACCGGCATACAGGATTGGGCATCCAGCGGCGCGGTATCGTCCTTGTCGTAGATCAGGACCATGTGCTCCCACAGCGGAATCGTGGCATAGGTGATGTTGCCGTCCCAATACTGGCTGTTGATGTCGGTGACCGGAAATTCGCCCCAGATCGCGGTCGTCGGCAATGCCTGCCGGAGCTTCCGGAGAAACAGCCCGTCGTCCTCCGCCACCCAGGAGGGGATCCGGTGTCCGCAGGACGGATTGATACACCGCGCCCGATGATCGGTGCCGAATACATCGCAATAGACGATGTCGGTTCCGGTGTCGGCCACCAGGCGCTGCAAGGTTTTCGCGGCATAATCGCGCCGGATTGCGCCGCCAACGCCGGTATCGATGGTAAATTCGGAGACATCCTTGCCGCCGCCCGGCCGCTGCCGGGCCATGCTGTCGCCGTAAAGCTTATAGAATTCGGTGTCGCGCTCATAGCGGTCCCAGATGGTGTAGAGTGAAACATGCATATTCTGAGCCCTGAGCTGCGCAATCAACTGCCGAAAGTTGTCGAGGCTGCCGATCAGATTCTGATAATCGAGCTGCCCGTATTCCCCGTTGCGCGCACCCTTGTCATTGTAAGCCCAACAGTAAAAATGGAAGATATCGGGCATCCGGTTGAACTGCCGGCGGATGGTGTCCAGATAAAGTTTCATATCGACTTTTTTGGTCGCCGGATCAATCAGGGGCGGAAAGCGCGAGATGTATTCATCCGCCGGCGCCGAGGCCGTGGTATGAATCAAAAAGGCATTGATGAACCATTCCTTGTTTTGAGAATCGACCGGTTTGTACCAGGTGGCCAGCCAGTCGCGGTAATGTTCGACACCGCGCCGCCAGCCGCCGCCGTGGACGGTGATGCTGCGCGGACAAAGCTGCAGTTCCATGCCTTTTTTCAATCCGAGATCATCAATCCGGTTCGCGATATAGGCCATCATGCCCTGCTCGTTCTTGCCGGCGGCGTACCAGGTCGGCATCTGGGTCGAATTGTCGGTCATGAACAGCAGTCCGCTGCCGGAGGCGGCATTGAACAGGTCGAAAAACTGCATCGGGAAGCCGCGGTTGTTGGGCTGGCGGCAAAACCGGTTTTCACCGGTCAGCACATTGCGGTACTGCGGGAAAAAAAATCCGTCCGAAGCCGCCGTTCCCAGCTTCATGGCAGTGAAAAACGGAAAGCCGATCTCCACTCCGGCCATATCGCCGGACTGCGGCGAATCGAGCAAGGCGATCCGGGCGGAAAATTGAATCCGGGCTGTACTGTCTCCGGCAATTGTCAGATTGAGTTTGAGCGGCATATCGTTCAGCCCGGACCATGTGAAGGAAACGGTTCCGCCATTGACCGCAAGCTCCGAGGCCTGTCCGTTGCGGCCGCTGAACACCGCTTTCCCGGTCTGGATCAGCAAGCCGCAATCCGGAGCAAATTCCACATTTTCTCCGGTCAATTTGTTGAACAAACTCGAAATCGCAAAGCCGCTGCTGAAATCCAGCGTCATTTTGTAATAACTGTTTTCCAGAACGACCCGTTGACCGTCACGGCTGACCCGGCCGGCCGCAGCCGCTGTTTTCGATTCCGCCGGAATCGGGTGCGCAGTCAGGTCCGGTACCGTCTGCGGATAGTTGCGCTGCTGCGACCGGCTGAGCGTGACCGCGGCCAGAGCGAAGTCGACGCGCGGAATCTTGTTGACGAACTCCACTTTGACCAGACGTTTGCTTTCATCCAGCGGCACCATGTAAGCGCCGAAGAATCCGGAAAGCTGGAAGCCTTTTGACTTGAGCTGAAACGGGAATGCGGTAACGACGCTGTTGTCACTGTAAAACAGTTTGACCTGAAATGTCTCGACATGGCGCAGCAGCAGCGGCGCCGCATAAATGCCGTACCGCTCGGAAGCCGCGGGCAACGTGGAGCTCAGCAGGAAATAAAGTTCGCAACCGGAATCGTTGACCATCACGGTAATCCCGTCATTGCGCGACGGCGGCAGAAAATTGTAGCGGGTGCTTTTGTGCTTAAGCTCGAAAACCGGTTCATCAAAGATTTTTTTGGCGCGATCTTCCGGTCGGATCAGATTGGCATCGACCGCGGTCGACACCCGGAACGGAATTCCCGAAACCATGATCGTGTCGGAGGTGAATTTTTCCACCGGATCGACCACCGCCCATGCGCTCTTCTGTTCCTCCAGCCGGTCTTTGAGATTGGCGGCCAGACTCCAGTTGAAAAGTTTCGGCGCGAGCAGAACGGGCCGGAACTCCGGATTGAATTTTCCGGCGGCATACTGCCGCTGCGGAATGTCTTCCGGGGTGCGGGCGAATCCCATTGCCGCAATTTCCAGAAACGCTTTGGAATTCTGGGATCTGGTCGCCAACTTGAGGCCCTGAAGCGGCGACCCCAGCGGCACCTTTTTGATATAAGTGCGGTATTGCCCGTCCTGCACGATCTCGGCGCTGTTCAGCAAAGTGGCATTGTCAGTATTGACGGCGCTGACCACCGATTCCAGATTGGGATCGCGATGCAGTCCGGAAGCGCGCAACTCAATAAAAAAATAGGGGGATTGCGATAAATCCAGCTGTTGTTTGAAACGATTGCGCCATGCAATCCCGTGAAGTTCACCCGGCGTTCCGGTCAGGTCCAGACGCAGTGCGCCTTCCGGCCCGGAACTTTTGGCATAACCGGCGGCGCCGGATGCGGCATGGAACACTTCACTGGTGCCGGAAAAGCTGCTGTAAAACGTTTTCGCGGCATTCTGTTCGCCGATCGCCGTGAAATTCTCCGGCGCCAGCGCAATATTGAAAACCGGCTCTGTAATCATATTGATCCGGGCCTCCTGGCCGGGAGCCGAACGGGCATAGGCTTGGGCGACTTCGTCCGGCGTCATGGCATAATCATAAATAGCGGCATACTGCCAATCTCCGCCAGCGGGACGATTGATCGAAAGTTCGGAATTTTCGGCCAGCCGCAACGGCGACCGGTCGGACTGCAACTGCACGTCATTGTGGATCGCGTCCGCTTTTTTGCCGTTGACATACAGTATCTGGTTCTCGCCGGAGGATTGAGCGTCATAAACCGCCACCACATGAAACCAGCGGCCGTCGGCGGGAAATCGACTGGCGCAGGCGCGATTTTTCTTCAAATCCCCACCGCCGACAAAAAATTCAAACGTGCCCGCATCGCCATCGGTGTAGGAAAGCTGATACTGAGGCATGTAACGTTTGCCGAGAACCATGGTGTAGCCTGACGCGCCGCTCGGCCGGAAAACCGCTTCGAGCGTGAACTTCCGCGGCAGATCGGCCTTTTCGGCCATCTGGCTGAACTCGACATATTCCTGATGGCTGCCGGGAGCGATATGTAAAAAATTGCCGTCCGCATCATGTTCCAGCCGGGATTGGTTGTTGACGGTATGAAGTGTGGCCCCGGCAGGCATGGAAGATTGAGTAAAATCCCACACTCCCAACGGTTGGGCCAGAACAGTTCCGGCGACAGCCAGGCCGGCCAGTCCGGTATTGAGTTTGCATTGAATGGAGTTCATGATCTGAAATTCTTTTCAAATTTTATGAGTCATACGGAGTGTTTGGAAGAATACTCAAAACGCTGCACCGCAGCACGAAGCAACCCTTTCCGGGAGGGGTATTGGCATCGTTTCCCGATATGATTGTGTTTGCGTCAAGAGAGTCCGGACGATTCAAATTCTTCCCGCCATACTGAAAATCCGGATACGGCGGGAAGATTGCCCGGTTAATCGGTGATATCATCATAATACAGAGGAATGCATGCCCAGCTGTTGCCCAACTCCGTCCACCGCGATGACGGAACCGTGTTGGTTTTGACATGGCCGCCGAGATAACAGGCATTCATGGTGCTGGGATGATTTTGCCCCTGCGCCGGAGCGGCGACAGGGCCGCCGCACAAATCTCCATAAACCAGGGCCCCCGGATTATCGCGTCCAACGATGATTCGCGCCCGTGACGGCTTATCGGAGGTCGTAACGCCATCGCTGACCGCTTCCGCCTGGGTATAATTCCAATTGCCGTAACTGGTGGTAATATAACTCCCATTGGCCGTTCCGACATTGGCGGAATCGGAAGGACAGCGGAAAAATTTATTGGCAGTCTCCTTGACCTGATCCACCGTGGCGGGAGTGGCGGTGCCGAAAAAGCCGCCATTAATCAGTATGGTGGGAGCGCGCGTCGCTGCGTCCAGCACCGGTTCATAATTATTATTGCGCGAGATGTGGTACGTCCCGCTCAGCGGATAAGGGACATAATCACGATTGACCCCGGCATACATCTGATTGGCCAAGCCGATTTGCTTGAGATTGGAAATGCAGCTGGCGCTCCGCGCCCGTTCCCGCGCCGCCGACAGCGCCGGCAGCAGCATCGCCGCCAGAATCGCGATAATCGCAATTACCACCAGGAGTTCTATGAGCGTAAATGGCTTTTTCATAAGTCTCTCTCCTCTGAGGATCGCCGCATTGCAACGGAAATTCACTCTGTTATTTATCGGAACGTCAATGTTCTGAGATATTCTCTTGTTTCTCAATATGCAACATATCCTATCAACAAATCCGCGCGGCTCAATCCGTGACATCGTCAAGCACGGTCGGAAGCCGCCCCCATCCTTCCATCCAGAAAGTGCCGTCGGCGGCCTTCATCGGGTGGCTCAGCACATAACCGCCCAACTGCAGCGTATTCACACCGGCCGGATGATTGGAACCCTTGGCGCCGGTGCCGCCCGCGCCGGTCTTATCGGCCCAGATGATGCAGCCGGGTTCGTCGCGGCCCACGATGATGCGCGGACGATCCTTGCCCACGGCATTCAGCGCCTCCGTCGAGTTGTAGTTCCAGAAGAGATAGCTCATCTGGCACCAGTCATCCTGAACGACGGTGAAGTTCACCGAGTCGCTCGGACAGCGGAAAAATTTATTGGCCATGTTATTGAACTCATTCCAACTCTGCGGCGCAGACCCGAAATATCCGCCGTTGACCAGCAGATTCGGTTGAATCTGGACCGCTCCGACCGTGTAATTTCCATAATAAGTGCCACCGCAATCCATGTGGTCCGTATAATAATTGGCATACGGCACGTAATCCTTGTTGGCGCCGCTATACATCAAATTGGCCAGTCCGACCTGCTTGAGCTGGCTGATGCAACTCGCGCTCCGCGCCCGTTCCCGCGCCGCCGACAATGCCGGCAGCAGCATCGCCGCCAGAATCGCGATGATCGCAATCACAACCAGAAGCTCAATCAACGTGAATTGTTTATTGCAAAAATTCCCGACACGCCGAATGGTGAAATACTTCCGACTCATCTTCTCGTTCTCCTTTTTTTGGATTTGGAACATGGGAAAAACCTCTTTGTCATTGCGATTGTCCGAACCTCAAGCCGCCTTCTAACCCCGATCGAATGCGTTGGCCGCGCCGTCCAGGCATTGGAACCGCAACTCCATCATCACCGCCGGAATCAAAATACCGGCGATTGCCGCAAATAATTCCATCATGGCAAATTACTGCATCCGGCTTTTCCGGAGGCGGTCCCGCCCGCTACTCTATTCCCGCCGCAATCCGAATCATGGGTTGTGAATTTTTGCCCATCCGATCCGGTCCTCCGTTCCCGGCAATGATTCTGACGCTTTCTCGCTCAATCAATTTCGGCTTGGCCAACAGTTCGGATACCGGGATATCTCCATCCACATTTTTGCCGATCAGCTCCATAATCCGGTCCGCCAGCGCCGACACCGGCTCTTCGATCGTAGTCAACGCCGGCTGCAGAAGTTTGGCAAAATCATTATTGTCGTAGCCGATGATCGAAATATCGTCCGGAATCGCCCGCCCAAGACTTTTCAAATAAGCCGCAGCCTGCGCCGCAAGTTGATCGGTGAAAGCGAAGATCGCCGTCGCATCCGGCATCTCGCGCAATACATGATCCACCGCGCGATTGACGATATTGATCAAATCCCCCTCCTGATTTCCATCCACCACGGCGCTGGCGATCTGAAGATCACGGTGCCTGGCAGTCACGCTCGCCACACCCGCATAGCGTTGCGCAAAGGTGCTGTTGACCGGCATTTCGCGGGCAATGACTCCAATCCGGCGATGGCCCGCACCGTAGAGCAAATCCATCGCCATCGCGCCTCCGGCAAAGTTGTCGCTGCCGACGGTAATGCAGCCGCTGCCGTAGCGGTTCACCACGATCACCCGGTGCTGGTTCACCAACGCCGCAAGTTCGTCCAGCTGCTGCCCTGACAACGCATTTTCCAACACCAGCGCGGCCCGGCAGTGCCGCGTCTGCGGCATCTGGCGATCGATGATGACCTCCACCCCGAAACCGCATGCCATGATCCGGCTGTTCAGCAACTCCAGAAAACGCAGATAGAAAGGATTGGTGAGCATGAAAATTTTCAAATAGATCACGACATTTTCACCTGTTCCGCTGAAAATCCGGGGCGTAACATAAGTTCCCTTGCCCCGCCGCCCGTAAATCACTCCACGAGTTTTCAACACTTCGAGAGCCCGCTGGATGGTATTGGGATTCACCGTATAATATTCGGCCAGCTCCGCCACACCGGGAAGTCGACTGCTGAGCTCCCTGCTCTGGATTCTCTGAGTGATATCCTGCGCGATGTTCTGATAAAGCGGCATAAGACAGTTTTCACAAACTATACTAGTAATGTTATAAATTTCTTTGTATAATTATAAATGATTTTCACTGTTTTTTCAAGGGCATGATTGAAAAATTTTTGCATTAAAATTTTTGGAAAAGAAAATCAAAGGTGTTTTTCACCATCCAACCGACCATCGATCCGGCCAAACGCCTCACTTGGCGACCGGCTTGACGGCACCGACTTCCCACGTCGCCAGTTTGTCCGCGGCGGCTTTTTCTCCCAGTCGCCGAAACTCGGCCTGCGCGGCTTCATCACGGCCGATGAAGCCGTTGAAGAAAGCCAGCGACATAGCGGCCGTGAGCTGCTGAAAGACCGCATCATTGCCGGATGACGTCCCGTCCAGCAGCGGCGACCGCCACCGGCCGGAGAAGACCATATGGTCGCCGCCGATGAAGGTCAGCAGAAAACGGACGTTGCGGGCATGATCGAACACCCGGCGCCGGTCGGCGGCCTGCGTGTCGTTGATCGGCGAATCATCCTGCGTCCCGGTCATGAAGAAACAGGGGATGGTCATGTCCTCGCAGATTTTCGCGCCGTTGCGTATCTGGAGGCGTCCGGCGGTGGGACTCAATACCAGCGCCGCCTTGATCCGTTTGTCGGCGAAATTCATTTTGTTCCCGTCCGGCAGGATGAAGTTCATCCCGGCGACCGCCATCGCCGTGTAGGCGCCGAAAGAGTGGCCGCCGACGCCGATCCGGTCCAATTGAAACCAGCCCCGCCAGTCGCCCTCGGCCTGATTCAATTTTTCCAGTATATCGATCACGAATGAAATGTCGCGGGGACGGTTGACCAGATTGTCCGGATCGACCGCCGCGCGTTTCATCGCCGCCATCGGCGTCGCCGAACGCAGCACGTCGCGGTTGCTGCCCTTGTGCTCGACCATGACGGCAATCCATCCGGCCTCGCTCCAGTGGCGCGCCAGATATTCATAGTCCTCGCGCGAACCGCCCAGACCATGGGAGAAGATCACCACCGGGCGCGGCTTGGCCAGTTTCCGGTCCAGATAAATCCGCACCGGCACCGTGCGGTCGCGTTTGGCGTCATGCCAATCCAGATCGACCGCGGACACTTCCGCCACCGCGGAAAATCCAACCATCAGTCCCAACAGCAACAGGAAGGCTCCGGCAAATTTTTTCATCGTCCGATTCCCCGGCTTTATTTCATGTTCCATTATAATCTAGCCCCGGCGGTATAGGATTACAATTCCGGCGGCGCGATGCCGAACGCCAGAGAGAAACCGAACCTGACGGAATTTCCATGAGTGTTCACCCTTTCGCCGATAAAAAACCGAAAAAAGTTAATTCCCGGACGGGATTTTTTCACCATCCGGCGGTATATTATAAGGATTCAGGTACGAAATTTTTCTTCCGCATCCTGTCTCACCGGAAAAGCGGAACATCATGCGCGAACATACCGAAAAACTGGGCCGGGACCCGATCCTCCCGCTGCTGCTCGAACTGGCATTGCCGGCCATGGCCGGACTGATCATCGGCAACCTCTACGTCATCGTCGACCGCATGTTCGTCGGCAAATTCGTCGGCGCAACCGGCCTCGCGGCGATGAATGCCGCCATGCCGATCACCATGATCATCTTCGCCGTTTCGATCCTGATCGGGCGCGGCAGCGCGGTGCTTTATTCGATCGAACTGGGGCGCAGAAATTACGCCGAGGCGCAGAAGCTCTTCGGCATGTCGATGTTTCTTTATCTGATCGCGGCAACCGTCATCACCGTCGGCGGACTGCTTTTCCTCGACCCGCTGCTCCGGCTCTTCGGCATTCCACCCGAGGCGCTGCCGCCGGGGCGGGAATATCTGGCGGTGTCGCTGCTCGGCACCGTCTTCATCATGCTCGGGTTCCAGAACAACCTGATCCGGGGCGAAGGCTACTCCGGACTGGCGATGTGCACCCAGCTGATCGGCGCGGTCATGAATGTCGGACTCGATGCGCTGTTCGTGGCGGGATTCGGCTGGGGCATGGCCGGAGCGGCCTGGGCGACGGTGATTTCGCAGGGCGTGTCGGCATTGTGGGTGATGAGCTACTTCCGTTCTCGCCGCAGCATTGCCAAATTCGACTGGCGGACCTTCCGCTTTTACGGCCGAGACTATCTCGGACGCATCCTCTACAACGGCTGTTCGCCGTTTGCGATCAATGTCGCCGGCAGTCTGATCTGGACCATTCAGAACCATATGCTGCTGCGCTACGGCAGTCTGCTTGCGATGTCCGCCTTCGGTGTGATCCTGACCCTCAACCAGCTGCTGATGGGGCTGGTCTTCGGCGTCTGCATGGGTATGCAGCCGTTGATCGGCTACAACTTCGGAGCGCGCAAATTCGGTCGGGTGCTGCATGCGTTTCGCTCGACGGTAATGCTCGCGGCGCTTTTCGCGCTCATCCCGTATCTGGCGGTGCAGCTTTTCGCCCGCGAAATCTTCATGCTTTTCGTCGACGCCTCCGACACCGAACTCATCGATATCGGCGTCTATTCGCTGCGCCGCTTCCTGCTGCTGCTGCCGATCGGTTGCGGCAGCATTCTGGTTTCGCAATATTTCCAGAGCATCGGACACGCGCCGGTGGCGCTGGTGATCGCCATGACCCGCCAGCTCGCCTTTCAGATTCCGCTGGTGCTGCTGCTGCCCCGGCTCTTCGGCTACGACGGCGTGCTCTTCGCCGGGCCGGTGGGCGATTCGCTGGCGTTCTTCGTGGCCGTCTACCTGATGCGGCGTGAAATCCGCCGTCTCCATGAGGCCGGCCGCGAAGAATGCGCGCTCTGTTCCGAAACCTGCCGCGTCTGAGCCGCCAGACGCTTCCGGCTATCGCTTCAACAGCTCAGGCAACTCTCGCCGGATCGTTTCGGCCAGCTTCAGGTCCGCGGGACTTTTCCGGTATTCCGCCAGAGTAATCACCTTATCCGCCTGATAGGATAAGCGTTGCCGTGAAAACTGCTGGAGTTTTTCTCTCTTCTTCTCAGCGAATTCCGGTCTGGCATTCAACTTGCATTCCGCATGAAAACAATTTTCGGCCTGTTCCCAATACCATGCAATATCCGGCATGTATTGCAATATCCGATCATAATCTTTCTGTTTGAAGACATCATCTTCGATGAAGAACCAGACGCCCTTGGCCATCGCCGGATTCAGTTTTTCGATTTCATTGAAAAGTGCAACCGTCTCCTTCGGATCAACCCCCAGCGCCTCATTGATTGAACCAATATCGGCAAACTGCCAGCTGTCTCCGGCCGTCTGCTTGAAAAAGAGAGTCCATTCCTCATGCGTCTGCGCCGGATTCTTCTGCCAATCCCGCGGTGTGCCGTCCGGATTCACGAAGGGATATTCCGGCCGCGCCCGATTTCCCCGGAAGAGCTTGACCTTGTCCGCCTTGATCTGCCGGAGTTTGTCCAGCGCCGGCGGATAAACATTGCCCAAATTCACCCAGTTTTCCAGACAATAGCTGTTGCGCACGCCGGATTGAGCACCGGGAAAATAATTCAGAATGTTTTCATAATACCAGACGAACATGCCCAGCGCTTCGGCATATTGTTTCGCTTGGGTTTTTTCTTCGATTTTCAGTTTGAATCGATGCCAGCCGATATCGTTTTCCGTGACATTTTGTCTCGGGTCGTAGGGTACCAGCACGTCTTCGGCGAAGGTGAACAGCGGAATGGCGACCAGCATGGCCGCGGCCGCCAGCAACACCAAAATCGGCATAGATCGCAGACTTTTCACAACATTCCGGTTCATGGCAAGTTCCCTGATGCGGTGTTTGATTTCTTTTGCGCCGTTGTTCAGCCCCGGGATCGGATAGGAAGCGGGTTTCCCGTCGCCGATTGCGATTTCACCGATCAGTCTGGCATAAGCGGTTCGGGCCTGCGACAGCCGCACCACGATTTCATCGCAGAGCAATTCGGAAACCAGATTCAGCCGGTTGGCAAGAAATCGCACGCCGGGATTGAACCAGAAAAAACAGCTGAGAAAATATTGCACCGCCTGCCACAGCGGATCGTGATGTTTCAGGTGAACGCATTCATGCAGCAACAGCAGCTCGAGCTTGGCGTCGTCGCAGTCGCGTAGCAGTTTCTCCGGGATCAGGATGCAGGGCCGCCAGACTCCGGCACAACCGGGCGAATTCAGAAATATTCCGGCGTTCCGCACCAGAATCTTCCGTCTGCAACCCGAAGCAGCTTCGGCTTTTTCCAGCATTCGGAGAATACGCGGATCGTCCACCTCGGGAAACCGCCGCAGCCGCCGCCGGAACGCGAGCCATACCCCGCCCCGCCAGACCAGCAGCAGCGCAGCGACCGCCGCGTAAATCCAGAGCATCATCTCCAGCCACGAAATCCGTTCGGCTGGAACCGGCGGCAGGAGTGCCGGGCGGGGCGACATCGGCACTGACGCCGCCACCGCCGGGACCGCTGCCGGAACAGATTCCGGGTTCGCTGCCGCCACCGCCGCCAGCTGGACCGGCTGCGGCAAAGCAATGCCCTGACGCGGCAAAACACTGAACGGCATCACCACCATCAGCAGAAAACCCAGCAGAAAAACCTTCTTGACCCGCAACGGCATGGCGCCGGTGAAGCGGTCCGCCATGATCAGCAGAACCATCGCCGCAATGCCCCGCAAAAACGATCCGAACAGATATTCAATCATGATCGCCTTCCTCCAATTCGGCCAATGCCTGCCTGATCTCCGCGACATCCTCCGGCTTCAGCTCCCCGCGCCGCACGAAGTAGCTCACCAGCGCGGCGGCTTTGCCTTCAAAATAGTGACGGAAGATATTTTGCAGCTCCTCGCCGCGGCATTCGTCGTGCGTAACCAGCGCCCGATAGCGGTAGGAGCGGCGGACGCCTTCCCGCGCGACGCACTGCTTGCCGACCAAGCGGTTCAGCAACGTAATGATGGTGGTTTTTTCCCACTCGCAATGCCGCTGCAATGCGGCGACGATTTCCGGCGCGGAAAGCCCGGGCGTACGCCACAGCACCTTCAACACCTCAAGTTCACTGTCCGAAACCGGTTTTTTCATATCCGTACCCCCTTTCGGCTGGATTGTTCCCCGATATAAACTACATCTGTAAAATAAAAAGTCAAATCCATATTTTACATTTGTAGAATAATTTTAAAACCATGCTGAATTTCACACTCTTTGGGGATGCAATCTCGGGCGATTCCGGACCTCTGCTTGAAATTTGAATCGAAAACGCATCGGAGAACGTTGCAATTACCGATTCCCACGATAAAGTAAGCGCTGTGGTCATCCGCAATGCCGCTGGACGGCAAAATATTTTCCATCGCGGCGCGCGATTTGATTACTCTGCGCGCCGACACAACCTTGAATTACAGGATTCCCATATGAGTTCAGGCAACCGCAAAATTCATGTCTGGCGCGGCCGCTGGATCGGCGGCGCGGCGAACGCAACCCGGCAGGAGATCGCGCCCGCCCCCTGGCTGCGCAAGGCGTTTACGCTGGACCGGCTGCCCGTCCGAGCGGAGCTGCCGCTTTGCGGGCTGGGCTGGCATGAACTTTACGTCAACGGCGTCAAAGCCGACGACCGGGTGCTGGCTCCGGTCGTCACCCAGTTCGACCGCCATGTCGGCTACATCGTTTACGATGTCACCCGGCTGCTTCGAAAGGGCCCCAATACGCTGGTTGTGGTGCTGGGCAACGGCTGGTACAACTGCCAGACCGCCGAGGTCTGGAATTTTGCGACCGCGCCGTGGAGGGATCGGCCCAAACTGTGCTGCGATCTGATCTGCGACGGCGTCACCGTCCTGTCCAGCGACGATTCCTGGCGCTGCCGGACCGGCCCGATTGTTTTCGATGCGCTGCGCAACGGCGAAACCTATGACGCCCGGCTCGAATTCGACGGCGTTTTCGAGCCCGAATTCGATGACGCCGGGTGGCCCCCGGCCGTTTACCTCAATCCGCCCGGCGGCATTCCGGAGGAGGAGAC
Organism: Victivallaceae bacterium; assembly: GCA_036677805.1. Lineage (GTDB taxonomy): Bacteria > Verrucomicrobiota > Lentisphaeria > Victivallales > Victivallaceae > SIG78. The sequence continues at coordinate 16,469 of JAVBVS010000016.1, forward strand.
GCTGGAACCATGCAAGGTCATGCAGATAATCGAACCGGTCGGCAGTCATGAGCTCGCGCCCGGCGTCTTCACGATCGATTTCGGCGTCAACCTGACCGGCTGGTGCGAAATCACGGTGGCCGGTCCCGCCGGAGCGACGGTCAAACTGGAGTATTCCGAACGGGTCCGGGACGACATGGACATCGACCGCGAATGCATCGCCCTGTACGTCAAAAGCGGCGATTTTCAGACCGACCGCTATCTCTGCAAGGGAACTGGAAAACCGGAAACCTGGCATCCGCGCTTCACCTACCATGGTTTCCGTTACGTCCGGGTCAGCAGTTCGCGGTCCGAACTTCGCATTCTCGCAATACGGGCGCATCTGATTCACAACGCCTTCGCCCCGGCGGGGACATTCCAATCCGATTCGCCGATGCTCAACCGGCTTCAGGAGTTGACCCTCCGCAGCTATTGCTGCAACTTCACCGGCATTCCCACCGATTGTCCGCACCGCGAAAAAAACGGCTGGACCGGCGACGCGCAGCTGGCGCTGGCCACCGGGTTCTGGAATTTCGACGCGGCTCGGGCAACGGCCCATTTCGCCCGGATTCTCGCCGACACCCAACGGCCCAGCGGACAGCTGCCGGGCATCGCGCCCTGCGCCGGATGGGGATATAACTGGGGCAGCGGCCCGGCATGGGATATCTATCTCTTTGAGAGCGCCGATTTGAGCCACCGCTTTACCGGAAGCGACGCTCTGATCCGGGCCAACTACGATCACTGCGCGCGTTACCTCGACTACTGCCGTTCGATGGCGACCGATCATCTGGTCGCCTTCGGACTCGGCGACTGGTGCCATGTCGATCCCGGCCGGGCGGCTCCGGTCGAATTGACCAGTTCGGCCTATTTCTACCATGCCGCAATGCTGATGGCGGAGTTCGCCACTGTCTGCGGCCGCGACCCGGCGGAATTCACCGAACTGGCGGACGCCATCCGTGATCGCATCAACGCCCGCTATTATCATGGCGACGGCCGCTACGGGTCCGGCGAGTGGACAGCGCTGGCGGCCATGCTGTATTTCGAAATCGCCGCCCCCGCCGAGCGCCCGCGCGTCGCGGAACGACTGGCGAAAGCGGTCCGGGCCAATCATCATCGGGCCGATTTCGGCATCCTCGGCGCCAAATTCGTCCCCAGGGTGCTGGCCGACTACGGCTATGTCGACGATGCGTTTCAACTCATCGTCCAGCCGGAATTTCCGGGCTGGGGACATTGGGTGGCGCAAGGAGCCACCACGCTCTGGGAGGACTGGCACGGCCTTCAATCGCAAAACCACATCATGTTTGGCGACATCTCGGCGTGGATGTACGAGTATCCGGGCGGATTCTCGCTCCGCCGGTCGCGGCCGGGTCTCACGCATCCCTATTGGAAGCCATTTTTCCCGGCCGGACTGAATGAGGTTGCGGCAACGCACCGTCTTGCTCAAGGCGAGCTTCGCAGCGCCTGGCGCCGCGAAGGCGATCACATCGTCTATGCCGTCGAACTCCCGGACGGCATGGCAGGCACCGTTGAACTCCCGGATGGCGCCATCCATCCGGTCAGCGGCAAACGGCAATTCACCGTCGCGGTTCCGCCCGACGGGAAATAACGAAAAAACCGAGCCCGGATCATTGCAATCGCCCCGCGCCCGTGCTATTTTAGTCCGGTTTGCGGTAGTCATGAGGAGCGACGACGATGCGATTGATCATAGCCATGACGATAGTGCTGGCGGGAGTTGCTGCCATGGCGGATTTCGAAGCGATGGCTCCGGCGGTATTTTCGACTCCGCCGGAGAGCGGCGGCAGCGCGCTATGGGCCGACTTCGACACCGGCCAGGTCGACCTGCGCGTTTCAGGCTATGAGGACTGGAAACAAAACAAAGCTTCCCGGATTACCGTTACCGCAATGACCACAGCGCGATGATTGTTGCGGGCCAGGAGGAGAAGAAGAAAGAGGAGGCACAAGAGCAGAGTTCACCGCCTCTGAGAGCACGCAAGGAGCTCCAGCAGGCGGCGTGTGGACGCATGGCGAAAGACACCATATTCTACCCCAAAGAAGAGCGAATCGAGATCGAAAATCCCTATCAATCCTGTCCGCCAAGAGAGGGAAAGAGAAACAGGCCGTCGCCATTACCATGTTGGCGGTTCCCAAAGGCCAACCGGACCGGTTGTGCCATGTTCTGTCTGGCCCAGGACTGGGCCAGACAGAAACGGACCCGGCTGCTCAAGCAGGCGATCCAGAATCATGGCGGCTGCCGGTACGACAACGGAGTGCAGGTCGGAGCCATGGCCCGTTATCGCTTGATCAATGCGCTGATGGAAACCGGCAAACAGGAAGAAGCAAAAAATACAGGGAAGAGTTGCAAACCTCGTTCCCGGATGCGATCGACCATACCGGGACGCGGTTGACCGAACTTCTCAACGATTAATTCGTTTCTTTGGCCGCATTTTCCTTGGTTTTGACCGCGGCGAGAATATAGTTGTTGATGGCGGCGCAGCCGGGAGCCACGACGGTTCCGTGGTTGAACGAGGGAAACGCCAGGCAGCGGACGCGCTTGTCATCGAAGTTGCGGCGAAGACACGCTTCAAGCAGTTGATTCTCCTCAACACGGGCGGGCCACTCGATATCAGTGTCTCCGACGATCAAGATCAGCGGAGGAGCGTTCTTCGAGGCGTTGGCGATCGGGGCGTATTCGTCAAGGAGAATCTGCGGTGTGGCCGGATCCTTTTTTCGGCGCTCGTTGAGCACTTGGAAATGGGTGGTCATCTGCCCGGAAACCGGCAGCACCGCGGCCAGTTGTTTCGGGTCGGCCCCGAAGGAGTTCAGGTATTTGGGGGCCAGCGCCACCATCGCGGATAGATATCCCCCGGCCGAATGCCCCGAAACATAGACCATTTGCGGGTCGCCGCCGAACTCTTCAATATGCTTGAGCACCCAACCGACGGCCGCCGCGGCGTCATAGATGTAATCGGGACACTGCGCCTTGTCGCCGGAAAGCCGGTAATTGACGGCGGCGACGGCAATCCGACTCGAATCGATTCCGGGAGGATAGTACTTGTTTCCGCTGGTGATCCCGCCGCCGTGAAACCAGACCAGGGTGGGAAAGCCCTTTTTCCCGTCCGGAATCTGGAGGTCGAGTTTGCAACGGCTCTGCAGATACTCCCGGTTCCCGGTCTGCGGAAAATCCGCGTCGTAATAAGGGATGTCCTTCTTCTCAGCGGCGCCGAGCACCATCGCCATCGCCAGCAAAAATAAAATGATTCCGGTCCGCATCACAGTGGTTCCTTCCCGGTTTAACGTTCGGATGAAACCACTATATCGCATTGACGGACAGATGTCAAGGTGTCTTTGTATACAAATTACGGTTTCTTTGGCATTTCCAGTTCCCTGACAAGTTTTTCCGGCATCGGTTTGCTGAGGGCGACGGTTTTCTCCGGTTTCCTGCCGTTGCCGGAGTAAAAGTCGGCGATGACGGCGTTGTCGGAAAGACGCAGCACGACGAATCCCCAGGAAGAGTCCGAAAAAACGCACATGATCCGCGTACTCTTGGCGGAAGCCCGGGAATTGATTTTCCGGGAGAGCTTCTTTAAGGAGGATTTTTGCCCGCTTGCCCGCGACTGGAATTCCGACTCCGGGTAAGCGGTGTATCACCCCGGCAATCCCCGATTTGCCCCGAAGCGCCTTTATTTTGCTTGCCGCCTTGATGGTATAGACACGTTCTTTTTTCCACGGTCCGTTCGACCTGAAAAAGCCGGTGCACTGCGAGTGTTACACACTTCTGTTTGGCTTTAGAAACAATTTTTTTTTGCCGGTATTGATTTTTTAAAGTTTTTTATTATAATGTTCTTCATATCAAACATTGGGGAAAAAATGTTCAGCAACAAATATCACGATCTGGCTCTGCTTCTGCGTCAACGGATCGCGGCCGATGAATACCGCGAGGTGCTGCCGCCGGTCCGTACCCTGTGTCTGGAGTTCGGCGTCAGCATGCAGACCATGCATAAAGCCATCCGCAATCTGGCCGAAAGCGGTCTGGTCCGACCGACGCCGCGGGGCACCTTCCTGCGCCGGATCACGCCCGAATACGGCCAACGGTTGAATGCCGGCATCGTCGGCATCGTCAGCCAGCCGGAGTGTCAGCTGGAAAAAGACTTTTTCATCGTGGCGCTGACCCGGACACTGAAGGAATACGGTCTGGAAAGCGTCCTGATCCAGGCGGAAAAGCGGGTCCTGGTCAATACCGAATTCTGGCGGAATCCGAAGTTCTGCGGCTACATTTTCGTTTACCGTTCTTTTTACAGTGTTCTGGCTCATCAACTGCGCATGGCCAACACTCCCTATGTCGCAGCCAATTACCTGCCGGAAACGCTGCCGGGTCACTGGGTCGACTTCGATTCGGAATCTTTGTGGCGGGAAATGGTGCAAACGCTGCTGAATATGAATTTCACCCGGATTGCCCTGGCGGTGAATTTTCAGAACGACAAGGCGCCGGAACATTGCCATGGCATCTGGCAAAGACTCACCCGCAGTTTCGGCATTCACAATTACTTGCCGAGCGTTGACGATTTCAGCAACTCCGAGGCAACCTTCACCAAGTGGCTCAACAGCAAACCCCCGCCGGAAGTCGTCATCCCCGTCCACGGTTATCCGCACCAATTGAAGAAAAAATTTCAAGAACTCGGGCATCCCATCAAAATCGCAGCCTTGAAACAGGACGTTTATGAACAGAATTATGCCATGCTGGCCCAGACGACGGTCGAAGTTTTCACCGCGGTGGTCAACAATCTGCCCAATTGCAGTTGCCGCAACCTGGTCGCCTGGCACCATGCGGAATTTGAACTTATCTAGCAGGACATCATGAAAAAGACGCTACGGCTCCCCGATCGCATCACAAACCATACAAACCCCAATCAACGAAAGGCTCCCGATATGAAAAAGCACTTTACATTGATCGAACTCCTCGTCGTAATCGCCATTATCGCCATCCTTGCCGCCATGCTGCTGCCGGCGCTGAGCGCGGCGCGCGAACGCGCCAGAAGCGCCAACTGCATCAATAAACTGAAACAACTCGGCATCGCCGACTTCATGTATTCCGGCGCCAACAAGGACTACATCGCCCAGCGCTATACCGATGTCGGCTCCAGCGCCCGTATCGCCAACGATGACGACCCCGGCATGCTGATGATGAAGGGCGGATATTTCCCGGAAGACAGCAACGCCTGGGATGCCAAGGTGCAGGAAAAATACTTCAAATGCCCCAGCGACAGCAGCAACTATGAAGGCTCCAATGTCGGCAACAATTATATTTCATACTGGGCCTTCTTCCCGGGCGAAGGCAGCGCCTACGTCGGCAGCTCCTATTGGCTGTTTCAGACGGCGCGGGCATTGATCGGCCGCGACAATCCCGGCGGAACGATCTTTACCGAATGGAACAAGCAGCTTGCCATCAATGTGCTCGGCGCCGGCAAGACCTCCAATCATCCCACCACGATGAATGCCCTTTATCTGGGCGGCCATGTCGCGGGCAAGCCGGCCGACGCCACCGCCATGGGCTACGCCTACGTCGGTCAGATCGCCAAATTCACCGACGATATCCAACTTTAACCCCCGGAAAACCCGCAGGAGAACATTTGTCATGGGAATTTTTCGCCAATTCAGTTGTCTGCTCCTGAGCGCCGGCCTGATTGCCGGTGCCGTCGCCGGTGAGGCCAAAGCCATCGGCAAGGCCGCCGTCAAGAGCCTCGACGATCAAAGCTGCGAAATCCGGCTGGAGGCCGACCCGCAGGGCTGGCCGCAAGTGGAATTCCAGCTGCCGCAACCCGCGGCCAAGGTCAATTATCTTGCCGTCACCATTACCCAGGTGGAACCGGAAGGCGCCCTGCCTCACGGGATCACCGTCTTCGCCGGAAAGCCCTCGGCGCTGGATGCGAGCTACATCCATACCGATCTGAAGCCCGGTGCGGCCAAGAAATTCCGGTTCCCGCTGAAGCCCGGAATGGCGCTGCCGACGACCTTCACGATCGCCGCCAAAATGCCGCAGACCGCCACGGTGCTCAAGCTCAGCCGGCCGGAGTTCGGCTATGCACCCGCGTTCGAACCCGACGCGGCCAAGGCCCGGCTCCAGCCGCTGCCGCCGGTCAAGTTCCGGGGCAAGCCGTTCTTCCCCATCGGAGCCTATGACACGGCCAGGCTCGGCGAGGCGGATAGTTTCGCTTCGATCGATCCGGAATTCATCGCCGCCGGCGGCAACTTCGCCGATCTCGGTCTGCTGAATATGCCGGATTCCCCGATCTACGCCAATCACGGCCAGCCGGCCATCTTTGCGGCGCTGGATCGGATGCAGAGCAATCCCGATTATGAAAAGATCGCGTTTCTGGTCGGCTTGGGCGGCGCGCTGCTCATGGAGAAATCTCCGGATGACAACAATTCCGGCCATGGCGGCATGTTCCTGCCGCTCAACGCCGAACAGCGCAAAGCCCATGCGGCCGTGCTGACCGAGGCGTTGCGCCATCTGCGCCAGTATCCCAATATCATCGGCTACACCATGGACGAGCCCGAAAATTTGATCTGGACTTATTACAAGGCCAATTACTCCGACGACTGGAAGAAGTCCGGCGACGCCAGCATCGCCGGCAAGATGGTCGAATGGCTCAACTGGGTCAAGCCGATCATCCGCGCCGAACATCCCGAAGCCCAGTTGATGCCGATCATCGCCTGGTGGTCGACCTATATGGATGTCTCCGACATGTACGACGTGCTGGTCGTCAACCAGTATCCGGCCGGGGAAAAGGGCGCTCCGGAATTCTCCGCGCCGTGGTATGAGGTCTCCTATGACGCCGCCATGGCGGTCGCGGCGGCCCGCGCCCATGGCAAAACCGTGATCTACATGCCGCCGATGTTCAACCTCATGGACGCCGACTGGCCCTACGGCTTCTGCACATTGCGCGAACAGCGCTATGTGAATTTCGCCCCCGTCACCCGCGGCGCGATGGGTATTCACGGCTGGCGCCTGAACCGCTGCTCGGCGGAATACCGGCGCGAAGTCATCTACCCGGCGATGAAGGAGTTGAGCAGTCTCAGCGACTTCTTCCTCGGCGAGTGGCTGGATGACCAGGTGCGCAGCAATCACGACAGTGCTTCGGTCGATTATCTGCGCAAGTTCCGCACCCGCGTCCGGCTGATCGCCGGCGAGGAAGACGGCGAACTGAGCCAGGAAACCGACATGGTGCCGGATGTGAGCTACTGCCTGCGCAAGCGCGCCGACGGCAAGCATCTGCTGCTGGTGGTCAACAACCGGCGCGAAGCGCTGCCCTCGGTGGATTTCACCCTCAGCGTCAGTCCGCTCCCGACGACGCTGGTCGATGCCATCGACGGTCACAAGGTTCAGGTCGTGCCCAACGGCACTTTCAGCGACCAATTCGAACCCTTCGACGTCCACGCCTACCTCTGGTAAAGAACGTTTCCCCTCCCCCTGGAACCCGGTGAAAGTTCGCTTTCACCGGGTTCTTTTTTCGGAACGATTCAACAACCGGAACGTTCCCGGCGACGGCCCCAGATCACCGCCAGAAAAACCAGCACGATCACCCCGGCGATGATCCCGAGCGCCGTCGCCCGGTCGCCGGTCAGGGTCTGCTCTTTTTCCCGATCGAGCCGCTCTTCCTTCAACCGCATCCCCGATACCTCCTCCGGATTCTCCGGCGGCACTTCGCGCACTCCAGCCACTTTGGTCAGATAGCGCGAGGGATCGGCCACCGTTTCCGCAATCATATCCCGTAACTTGGCATTATCGCAGACGGTTCCGCTGCATCCCGGATCGAAACGCTCGACCAGATCGACGTGGATTGCGGCGATTTCACGCACGGTTTCCGGAGCGGCCCGCCAATAGCCCTTGCGGATGGTTTCGAGCATCACCGCGGTCATCTGCTGCAACGCATAAGGGTTCTCCCGTTCAAAAAATTCCCGTGTGCCGAGACGGTTGATGTCATCAAGGTACATTTTCTTGTACTCTTCCCAAAGGCGGTCATCAAGCATATCCGGCCGGGTGACTTCCCAGCCGTAGGTATTCTCGAACGCGGCGGCGAACTTCGCGGCCGCCGACGGTCCTTCCTTGAGCAACTCCTTCACATAAGCCGGATTGAGCAGTGTGGTGCGGGCTTCTGCCATCGCCGCCTGCCCGGCTTCCTGGACCCGGCTCCGGCCGGGAGTGCGCAAATCATTGAAATAGGCATCCGGCTGCCGTCCGGTGACCGCCTTGACCGCCAGCGAGAGTCCGCCGGTAAATTCGTAAACATGATCGAGCGAGAGCGGCCCCCAGGTGTTGGAAGAACGCGACTGGACTACGGCGTCGGTGCCGGAAAGCGCCGCGGCAAAAGCCCCGGGCGCATATTCGCCCCAGGCCTCCTCGGTGTACATCGCGCCCATGTTTTCGAGATAGCGGCGGCCGACTTCACCGGAGTCCTCCCAGCGGTCGCCGGCTTGAATCATGCCGGTGATGTTGCTGCCGAAATTGCCGTTGACGCCGCCGAAAAGCCGGGCGTCGGCCATTTTCCGGGCCTGTTCCGGCGTATAACCGGCCTGAATCAGCGCCTCGGCGGCCCGGCGCGAACCGGCCGCGACATGGTTGGGCAGTTCGTCCTCCGGCGCGGCGGCGGCCAGCCGGACCGCATGATCGATCAGGCGCATCCGGTCGGTGGCGACGCCGCGGAACTGGCCTGAGGTCTGCACCACCACGTCAATGCGCGGACGGCCCAGTTCCCCGGTCGGAATCAGCCGGATGTCGCGAACCCGGCCGCGCGAATCCCAGACCGGTTCGACCCCGAGCAGATAGAAGATTTCGCCGATATCGGCGCCCTGGGTACGGATGAATTCGCCGCCCCACAAGGTGAAGGCGACCTTGGCCGGGTAGTCCCCGGTGGCCTCCAGCTGCTGCCGGATCAATCCTTCGGCCAGCCCCTGCCCCAAGGCGAAACTTTCCCGGGTCGGCATCCGGTCGGGATCGATGCCGTAAAGATTGCGTCCGGTCGGGACGCTGTCGGGATTGGCGATGGGATCCCCCGCGACCGAAGGCGCCAGAAAGCCGCCATCAAGTCCGTTGAGCAGGGCGTCGAGTTCGGCCGCGGTCGAAGCGATCAAAGCCGCCGCCATGGCCGGCACGTCGCCGCCGCGGCCGGCCAGCGCCAGCTTCGCGGTGGTTTCGGCTTCTTCCGGCGTATAAGGCCGCCCCAGCATATACAAGCCGTCGGTCACACTTTCGCCCGCAAGTTCATGCAGATACCGATGCAGCGCCGCGATGTCCTCCGCCGTCGGCGTTCCGGAAGCGAAGTCGGCGGACAGTTTCACTTCGCGGTCGAGCTTTTCGGCTTTCACCAGATCGGCAATGGCTTTGGCGTATTCGCTCCGGAGCGCGGGATTTTCATCGGTCGTCTGGTAATCCTCAAGTTTCGCCTCCAATTGCTCCAGTGCGCCATAGCTTCCGGCGGTCATGAAGGGCGGCGTCAGATGACTGACCAGCGTGGCGTAACTCCGCCGTTTGGCGATGATCGCCTCGCCGGGATTGCTGATGGTGTAAAGATAATAATGCGGAATGCCTTTGGCGAGGACATCGGGCCAGTCGCAATCGGCAAGCGCCTGCTGCTTCCAAGGCGTGAATTCCAGACTGCCGTGAGTGCCGAAGTGAATCATGGCGTCGGCATTGAACCCGTATTTGATCCAGAGATAGGTGGCGATGTAGGCATAGGGCGGCGCGATCCGGGCGCCGTGAATCGCCTGAACGGAGTCGCCGCCATAAGCGGGCAGCGGCTGCGGCATGAGCACAATCTTACCGAAGCGGAGCGCCCCCAACAGCAGACTGCCGTCCGCAGTCGCCAGATAGCGGCCCGGAAATTCGCCATAGCGCGCCGTCACACTGTCGGACAGTTCCTTCGGCATCGCCCGACCGGCCCAATCCCGGAATTCCGCGGGCGTAACCCGGATGCCCTGATTGCGCCTGACAAATTCGGCCATCGCGCCCTCGGCATAAGTTCCGAACACCGCGGCACGCTGCTGAATCTCCGCCAGCAGGGCAGCGGCCTCTTCCGGCAGTTCGCCGGTATCATACCCGGCGGCTTTCAGGCGGCGCAGCACCTGAAGCAATGATTCGCCGACTTCCAGCCCGGAGGCGACCAGTGCATTGCGTCCCGGTCCTTTGTAATAGACAATGGCGACATGTTTGTCGAAATTGTCCTTGACCTGAAGATTGAGCGTTTTGGTCACCAACTCGCAGAATGCGGCGAGACGCTCCGGGATCATCCGGAATTCATAGAGGCCGCGTTTGTTCCGGAACAGCGCCGCCACCACGAAAGGCGCCGCGCCGCCGTCGATTTCCGGCATGATGATGCTCTGGCTCAACATGCCGCCGGTCATGCCGCGCTGATCGGCCAGAAACTCCTCGTAGGGCTGATTGATCTTGAGCGGACAATAGAGCGGGATGTTGTTTTCCTTCAGCCATGCCGCCGCGCCGTCCGGGTCGTTCATCGCAAGCCGCCCGTGAGGCATCAATACCACCAGAGCCGGTTTAACCTCCCGCAACCGGTCGACGACCGGCCCGGCGGCCATTACCCCGACGGCATTGACGCCGTGCGCTTCCAGCGCTGCGATCAAAGCGTCAAGATCGCCGTCGCCGCCCATCGAAACCACCGCCACCGTCGGCCGCGCCGGATCGAAGGCCTGCCCGCGACCGACGATAAAGGCGTTCCAGTCGGGATAACGCGCATTTTCTCCGGCGTGAAAGTAAACCGCCCGCGGCAGTTCGACCGGCGCTTCGGCCTCCGGCGCGAAAAGGCGTTTGCCGTCAAGTTTCCGCCGGGTATAGTCGCCGAGACGGCGGATATTGTCGCGGGTGCCATTGTCGAGATAAGCGGCAACCGTGCGGCGGACGGGTTCATCCAGCGTGGACAGCGCGGTTTCCTGCCGGGTCGAGGCGGTCACCAGCAAGGGTACGCCGCGCACCTTCAGCGATTCCAACCGTTTTTCCTGCGCCGGTGAAAATTTCAGCCCCATGCCGAAAAAATAAATCGCATCGTATTGCTCAAGCTCCGGGCCGGAATTCTCCCGCCATGGCACCGCGTCGAAGCGGACAAAGAAACTGAATTCCTGATCCAGCAGCGGCGCCAGCATGTATTCCGGGTAATTGACCATGGCGATCCGGGTCGGCGACGCGTAACGATTCCAGAGCAGCACCGCCGCCACCGCAATCGCCACGGCCAAACCTGCGACCAACCCCAACTTCTTCCATTGTTGTTTCATTGCAATCTAATTTCCTTCAGGAACATAAATAATTTCACCGGTTTCCAGCCGATAGGCGATGCCGACGCGCTGCCCCTTGCCGGATCCGGCCCCCGCTTCCGGGGTGAAACGGCTGACTTTATTTTCCTTTTTGACGATAATCTCCATTTCCGGGGTTCCGGCGTTCTTGACCAGAGTCACGTCATCGGCGGTCAGAAACTCGGTCATCCGGCTCTGAATGACGAAGGCGACCATCAACGCCACCGCAAACACCATCGCCACGTCGAAGAGGTTCAGGAATCCCGCCCGCGGATCGGCATCTTCTTCGCCGAAGAGGCAGCCCCGGTATCGGTTGTCACGCCGCCGCATGACACCGGCCCTCCGCATCGGTTTCGCACTCCCCCCCGCAGTGACGCAATTCCAGATCGAGTGCGTATTGCAGCGAGGAAATCTCGTCGGCATACCAGTGCTTCTTGACCGAATGCACCATCAGGCCGACCCCGGCGACGAAACATCCGGCGACGGTGGTGGCGAAGGCCACCTGCATATTGTAGGCCATCGACCCCACGTCGCCGGAAGCCAGCGCGCCCAATGCCGGACCCATCGGAATCAACGTACCCATCAGGCCGAGGATCGGTCCGACTTTCATCATGAACGACGACCGTTCCAGATCGCGCGCATAGCCGGCCTGCCAGTCGGCGATCGCCTTGTCGCAGTGAATTTCATCCCAGCCGAGCCGGGAGAGTTCGCCCAGATGACGCGAGAACGGCCCCCGTCCAAGCTGAAAAAGGTCCACCCGGCCCGCGGCGCGGAGCGTTTCCAGCGTATTGCGGCAGTGACGGCGCTCGCGCAGCAGCACCAGATAGGCGGAGAAAAATCCGCCGAGTTCGATCAGCGACGCCCCCAGCGCCGCCAGCAGCAATACGATCACCGGCAGCAGCAGGCTGATCGAAATCCAGTTCAATGTTTCCGTGATGTAATACATTCTTCAAGCCGCCTTTCGAATTAATTTAATACCGTGAATCACACCAAATGCAATCAGCGCAGTTCCACCCAGAAGTGCCAGCGCCGGATAGGGCGAAACCTCCTCCGCCCCGATTCGCCGGCTGTATTCGGCCACCGCGGCGGCAGGCAGGAAAACCGCCGGAATCAGGAGCAGCATGCCGCCGTTCAATACCACCTGCAATTGCTTTCCGGGCGTCGGCCACAACCTCCGCACCGCCTCGCTCAACCCAATGCCCGCCAGCGCCAGAGCGCTTGCCACCCCTCCGGCGATGAGATTGAAATCGCGCGCCACCCAGATGTTGTAACAGGCGGCCAGCACATAAAGCGCCGCCGCCGGAATCAGCAATGACGGCAGCCAGGCCGCATAGTGCCGCCAGCGCGGCTTCTCCTCCAGCTCCAGCCGGGAGACGAATCCGAATCCGGCCAGCATCACCAGCAATTCCTGAACCACAATGATTGTGCACAGTGATTCGAGATTGGTTTTTTGGGTCACGATCCGGTTGAGCTCCTCAAGATTGTATTGCGCTGTTTCATTCCGGAACAACAGCACCGGGAAAGCGGTGAGCAGGAGCCAGCCGCTCCAGCGCCACGGCCGCGGCATCATCGCCAGTTGCGGCACACTGCGCAATACCGCCAGTGCCAGCAGTGTCGAAATCAAAAATTTCATTGCAGAATGTAAAACCTTTCAAAATACCAGTCGCCGGAATCCGGGTCGCGCGAGAGCACCATCTGCCCGCGCCCGCTCTTCCCGGCCAACGCCAGAAAAACATTGAACCGATCGGGGTTGTCGAAAAATGCCTCCACCGCCAGCGGCTCCTCCGACTTCAGTTCCAGCTCCTTCAGCGCCCGGTAAAACATACCCAGTTCGCCGTCCCGGGGGGCGGCGCAGCGGCGGAAGAAGTCATCGGTCGATCCGCTTTTCGCCATCGTGATGATATCGATCGCCGCTTTGCCGATCGCGGCGGCTTCGGTCCCCCTGACCGGAAGCCGCCGCGCGCCGTCCGGCGGCCGGTTCATCAGAGTGGCGACACCCCAGCAGAGCGCTCCCGCCGCGAGGCAGAGCAGCAGCAGAATTTTGAGTTTCATTATTCCATCGCCTTGTAGAAATCATCGTCCGGGCCGCCGAGATGGCCGATGAGATTGGTTTTGGAAATCTCGTCGCTGTTGAGCGTCCCGGCGACTTCACCGCTGACATGGCCGTCGACCCAGCCGACCGAAGCAATGTGATGGTGGCGGAAATGAATGGTGCCGGTGCCGTAACTCGTACCGTCTGGCTTCTCCCGGCAATACATGAAAGCGGCCAGCTGCGGCGGATTATAAGTGATCGGGCCCATGCTGCTGCGGGCGTTGTCGGCAAAGGCCGCGACCCCGGAGGGGTTCACAACCGAAGTCAGTCGCGTCCCCGGCAGCGCGGCGGTGTAACCGCCCAACCACTGCGCATTGTACCCGTAGCCGCCGCCGGCGGTCGCAGTGATCGTGCCGCTGATTTCCACGCCCGGACACATCACCACCAGATTGGTGTTCTCATAGTACACGGTCAACAGGCCTTCGCCGGTCAGATCGAAATTGCCGCCGCCTACCCCGGCGCCAAGCCAGTATTTGCCGACGCCGCCCATCGTCGCGGCCTCGGTGTAACGGACCAGATAATCGCCATTGTCGCCGGCGTACATGATGTTGGCAAAACCCAGCTGCTTCAGGTTGCCCGCGCAGGTGATCCGGCGCGCCGCGCCGCGCGCCCGGCTCAGGCTCGGCAGCAGCATCCCGGCCAGAATGGCGATGATGGCAATTACAACCAGAAGTTCGATCAATGTGAAATTTTTTCGGTTGCGATGCATGATTGGGTCCTCCTGTTGGAATGGTGAATGTTTGAATTCTATCATGATGATTCTGTGCTTAAAAAATGTTCGGAATGTATAATTAGAGAAATCTAACAAAAGACTTAAAAAAAATTATCGCCCTGTTATTTCGGTTTGTGTTGATGCCTGCCCCTCCCGGATCGCCTCTGTTCCGTCCGTTGACATATACTATAACACGGCTTTTGATATTGTCAATTAGCCAAGTCTAACTTTTTCTGAAAATTATTTTTAAAGCTCTGGAGTAATGCCTGAAGCCTGGCGGTTATTGATATTCGGCCAGTTCAAGCCAGCGGATCATGACGGTTTCGAGTTCGGCCTTGCATTGCTCCAGCTCGGCGTTGAGTTCCCGTGACTGCGTCCCGTGGCGCGTGAAGAAATCCGGGGATTGAAAGATGGCTTCCAGCGCGGCGATCCGCTCTTCAATTTCCGGAATCCGGCGTTCCAGTTCGGTCAATTCCCGCTGTTCTTTGAAGGAGAGTTTCCGGCTGCGTTCTTCCGGCGGCGGAACGGCTTCCGCGCGAGAAACGGAAACCGGGCGAACCGCTGCGCCCGCCGGAGCGCAGCACTCGGCGCGCTTGGCGACGTAATAATCGTAATCGCCCGGCGTATAGAAGCACGCTCCGGCACCGTCGAAGCCGATGATCCCGTCGCAGATGCGGTTCAGGAAATAGCGGTCGTGGCTGACCACCAGCACCGTGCCGTCGTAGGCGGCAAGCGCCTCCTCCAGCAGTCGCAGAGTAGTCAAATCAAGGTCGTTGGTCGGCTCGTCGAGGATCAGGAAATTGCCGCCGCGCTTCAGGATTTTGGCCAGCGTCAGCCGCGCCTTCTCGCCGCCGGAGAGATACTTGATCTGGCCGTTGATCCGATCGTCTTCAAAGAGGAAGCGGCGCAGATAGGCCCGGACTGAAATCTTGTCGCCGCCCATGGCAATCTGATCGACGCCCTCGGCGACTTCGTCGTAAACCGTATTTTCCTGATTCAGCAACAGCTTGTTCTGGTCGATGTAATTGAATTCGACCGTGGGCGCGATCTTGACCGCGCCCGCATCCGGAGACAAAGTCCCGGCGATCACCCGCAGCAGGGTGGTTTTGCCGGTGCCGTTGGCCCCGACCACTCCGATTTTGCGCCCCGGGGCGATTTCCAGATCGAGCGGCCCGAAAATCTTCTTGCCGCCCAGAGTCACCGATATCTGCTCCAGATTGACGCACAGATTGCCCATGCGCGGCGCGCGCGGCAGAATCAGCTCGACTTCGCCGTCACGTTCCGGACCGGTCTGCGCAGCCACCTCCTGATAGCGGCGCAGCCGCCCGAGATTGCGCCGCAGCCGCGCCTTGGGCGAACGGCGCACCCATTCGATTTCCGAACGCAGGAAATGACGCCGTTTGCTCTCCATGCTGTCCGCGTTGGCCTCGCGTTCGGCCTTGGCGGCGAGAAAGTCGGCGTAGGAGCCTTCGGTGCTGAAAAATTGACCGTGGTCGAGTTCGAGAATCCGGGTCGCCACCCGGTCGAGAAAATATCGGTCGTGGGTCACCAGCAGACAACTGCCGCGATAGGCGGCGAGAAATTCCTCGATCCAGCCGACCGTCTCGATATCGAGATGGTTGGTCGGTTCGTCCAGCAGCAGCAGATCCGGCTCGGAAACGATCGCCCGCGCCAGAGCGACCCGGCGTTTTTCACCGCCGGAAAGCTCGCCGATCCGGGCTTCCGGGCGCGTGATCCGCAATTGGTCCATCACCGCTGCAAGCTTCGGCTCCGGATGCCAGGCGTCGTGCAGGGTCAGCAGATGTTCGATCTCCGCATGTTCGGCGGCGCCGGCGCCGTTTTCGTAACGGCGCAGCAGTTCGTGAACATAGTCCTGCCCTTCGCGTATGACCTCGATCGCCCGGCGCTCTTCCGGCAAGGTGAATTCCTGATCCAGCGCGGCGATCCGGAGATTTCTGGCCGCGGCGATCCGGGCCTCGTTGGGGACGAACTGCCCCTGCATGATCCGGAGCAGCGTCGATTTGCCGCAGCCGTTGCGGCCGACCAGCGCCAGCCGTTCGCCTTCATGCACCGCCATGGACGCCTGAGCGAAGATCACTTGACTGCCGATATTCAAATTGAGGTCGCCGACCGACCAGAGCACCCGTTCCGCCATGATTCGTTCCCTGTTGCCGTACTGAATTGGAATTCATAATATAGCCGGTTCCGGTGTTTTTTGCAAGAGTTTCCCGGTAAATTCACTTCGGGAAAATCAAACGGTTTCGGGCAATGCGATGACGAACCGATCCGCCGGGCGAATAAAATCGTTTTTTTTATGATTTTGATTTGCAAAATGTATGATATTCGATAAATTTAAACGTATGGCATTATCCGAAGTACAATCCGAATTTTCCGACCGGAATGTCAGGGGGGAAATGGAAGATATGACGGCAGATTCATCCGGCGCGAAACATTTTTTCGAACCCGACGACATATTTGCCGATTATACCATCATTGAATTCTGCGGTCGCGGTGCTTACGGCGAGGTTTATCTGGCGGAGGATATCTCCCACAAAACCGTCGCACTCAAGGTCATTCCGATCGTCGGCAGCAGCGAAATCTGGCGCATGGAACTGATCGGACTGCGCCATTACCGCCAGTGCATCGAAGATTACCATTCCCTGATCGAAATCTATCATGTCGGCGAAACCGACGATTATTTTTATTATACCATGGAGCCGGCTGACAACCTGCTCCATGGCGACTCCGACGAATACATCGCCGACACGCTGTCGCACCGGCTCGAACGCGGGGGGCGGCTGTCGCCGGAAAAGGTATTGGAACTCTCCTTCGCCATGCTTGACGCGCTGGAGGAGCTCAGTTCCCATAACCTGGTCCACCGCGACCTCAAGCCCGGCAATATCGTCTTCGTCAACGGTGCGGCCAAGCTCAGCGACATCGGCCTGATCGCCAACGACGGCATCCGCGCCAAACTCGTCGGGACCGCGGACTTTCTGCCGCCGGAGCTTTCCGACGGCGATGTCGTCGGCAGCAGCAACGATCTCTATGCGCTGGGCAAGGTAATCTACTGTGCGTTGACCGGACTGCTGCCGGATCATTTTCCGGAAGTTCCGGTTTCGGTCCCGATGCTGGCGTGGCGGGCGCTCCGCCCGGTGCTGCTGCGCGCCTGTTCCAACGATCCGCGACTGCGTTTCTTCACCCCCCAGGAGTTCCGGATGGCGCTGCCGCCCCATATCCGTGAAGCCAATGTGTTCGACAACCTGTTCGAAGCCCTGCGTCTTCATTCCAAACAGCACCCCGCCATCTGGCGCGGGAGCATCATCAGTACCGTCCTGTTCCTGTCGGGGATGGGCTTCTGGTGCTACTTGTACTACCAGCATCAGCAGTATCTGCGGGAGGAGGAACGCAACCGGATCAACTTCATTTTCGGGACAATCGACAGCTTGGGCGACCAGTTCGTCCACCTCAACCGGCTGGCCGAAGCGACCGGCAACCAACCGCGATTCCACCAGCTTGAAATCGTGGCCGGATTGGCCGGCACCGCCCGTGCCGGCAATGATCTTGAGGCTACCGAGCGTTACTGCCGCCACGCCGATACCATCCTCAAGGTTTGGGCCGAGGAAGAGTACCGCAAATTAGTCGAAAAATATCCGCCCGATCTGGTCGGCAAACATCTCTCCATACCTGAAATGTTCGCCATGCTCACCGCGTACAGCAATTTCGATGCTCTGCCGCTGAAGACCTACCTGACGCCGGCCTCGGCGGAACAGTTCCGCGATACCGAAAATGCGCTGAACCATCAACTGGCGGGCCGTTGGGAAGGACCGCGGCCGGGAGAATCCTGGCAGTATGACGGCGACGAGGATCTCCGCTTTGTCTATATTCCCGGCGGCCGCCTCGAACACGAACCTCCCGCTTCCTTCTGGATCAGCGCCAATGAAGTCACCCGAGGCAGTTATGCCCGGCTCATCCCCGGAAACACGCATGATACGGGCAGCGCCGGACAGCCGGTGACCGATATGAGCTGGAACGACTGGCTGGAACTCTGCCATACCATGACCATGCGGGACAAAGAGCGGGGGGTATTGCCGGAAGACCTCATTTACCGGTTGCCATATGACGACGAATGGAGTTTCGTTTATCGCTCGGGCTGGCGCGGCAGCGCGCCGTTTCCGGAGCGGCAGGCGCTGGATCAGATTGCTTGGTTCGGCGGCAATTCGCTCTATCGCGCGCATCCGGTTCGGCGCAAACAGTCGGGGCCGCAGGGCCTGTTCGATCTGATCGGCAACGTCGATGAACTGGTGGTCCCGCGGGAATGCGCCGGAGCCGAAAAACTCAAGCTCGGCAATTACGGCGGCAGTTTCCGTGATTGGCGGCTGGTGCCGGAACCGGGCTGTTTCAACGATCCGGATTCGCTGGCCGAAGCGTGGAGCGGCGCCCGGCTGGTGCTGGGTCCGGGGACTTCGGATTATTTCCAAAAAATGTGGTACACCGGCAGTGTGCACGCCGTCACAACCGACGGCATGTACTACGAAGTCTTCGGCGGTCCGCGGGCGGTCTGGGATGGCGAATCCGCAACGCAGTGGAGCAATCTCCTCGGGGCCCGGCTGGCAATTCTGGATTCGCCGGCCAAACGGCAGAGCATCTTCCAGCAGCTGCCCCGTCTGACCCGTCTGGGCTGCCTGGTCGGAGGCGTACAGAAAGATGGCAAATGGGTTTGGCAGGACGGGAGTACGGTTTACAATGGCGATTGGCTGCAAAACTTCGACAACTCGGAACAGACCGGCGTTTTTTTGGTCTGGGACCGGGCCTTCTGGCGCGGTGCAACCGAGTCGGAAACCGTGCCGATGATGATGGCGGAGTGGCCGCTCGATGCCTGGAAAACCCGCTCGCAACACCAGGCGGAGATCATGCGCCGGATGACCCAATCCCCGTTGCTGCTCAAACAGTTCCATTATAACGGAAACGACTATTGGTTGCTGAAGGCGCCGGTTGACTGGTATACCGCACGAAGACTGGCCGAGTTGCTTGGCGGCAGCCTGGCGCCGCTGACGGAAGCGGGCGCCGTGGAGAAGGTCAAGGCGGAACTGGCGAATTTTCCGGAACTTCGCATCGCGCTGGGTGTCTATCGCCAATATGGGAAATGGTGCGGACTCGATGGAAATCCGGGCCCGGAAACCCTGCCGGCGGACCGTCCGGACCGAAATGTTTCATTGAATCAGTGTTTTATGGCGTTGTATCGGGAAAAGTTATGCAATACCGAACAGTTTGATGCATTACTTTGTATGATACCTGCGCCGAGCCATGAATAAGCGCCGGCAACCGGCGTCGGACATTGCGGAAGTTCCGGGATGAACGGCGGCAGAGGGCCGGAATATTTGAGAATGGAAATTTTATGACAGGCGTTGCAACCCGGTCCGGATCGGGTCGTATGCTTCCGTGCCGGGCGGCCGCAAGATGGCTGCGGTCCGGCAATGAAGCATATTTTCAGCCGGATCATCCGGGTTTCGGCTTCTGTTTCATAATTTAGCAACAAAGAAAGATGATACCATGACCGATTATCAGAACTCCGCAACCCTGAGCAATCTGCAGGCCGCATTCGCCAGAGAGTCCATGGCGCGCAACAAATACACCTACTATGCCGCCATCGCCCGCAAGGAAGGGCACAAGGAAATTGCGGAAACGTTTGAAAAGTTTTCCGAGAACGAACGCGAGCATGCCCGTATCTGGGCCGGCGAATTGCACCTTGCCGGCGGCACCGACGGCAATCTGCGCGCCGCGCTGGAAGCCGAACTGGTCGAGACCGAGGAGTTGTATCCGGCCTTTGCCGATACCGCCCAGGCCGAGGGTTTCGAGGCGGCCGCTCATCTGTTCCGCAAAGTCGCCGAAATCGAAAGCCGACATGCCATAAGGTTCCGGGAACTGCTGGACAAGCTTGAAGGCAGGACGACTTCGTCCAAAAAGCCGATGCCCGAGCTTGGCAAACGGTTCCTGCTGTGCAAATTCTGCGGCGCGCTGGAAGTCGCCGAGCACGGCGGCACCTGTCCCGTGTGCAAGAATCCCGATGCTTTCTGACCGGCAGGTGCGATATTAACCGGACCGCATTCCAACCATGAATGCCTTGTGCAATCTGGCGGCAATCGCCATCGTTTTCCCGGCATTGATTTTCGCCGTTATTCTGGCGATCAAGCCGAAAACGCTGGCGGGCGTGGTTTCGCTTTTTCTGCTCTGGCTCTTCGGCTTGATTGAGGCGATCTATCTGATCGCCCACGCTTATTCGGGCAAAGGATTCACCGCGGAAAATCTTTTCCATCTGCGGCTGGCCGACTACCGTGACGGCTGGATCTACCATTCGGGCAAAATTTCGCTGGCGCTGACGGGATTGCTCGTTTTGTCTTTGCTCGTCTTGTTCCTGCCTCGCTGGATTCGCCGCGAGCGCTTTTCCCGACGCTGGCGCATCGCCGCGCCGATCGCGACGCCGCTGCTGATGATGTTGCTGTTTCTGCTGGCCACGCCGCTTCAGGAAGCGGCCATTACCGTGCGCAATCTGTGTCTGCGCCGCAATATGGCGGAGAATTTTCCGCCCGAGGTCTATACCGGGCTCGGCATCAGCTTTTCTCCGGTCAGCCGCGAAGCTATCAAAGCCAAGCCGGGCCGCAACCTGCTGTGGATATTTCTTGAGAGCACCGAACGCACCTACCTCGACGAAAAAAATTTCCCGGGGTTGCTGCCGAATCTCCAATACTGGTGCGCCCAAGGCGCCGATTTCACCGCAACCGCCATGTCGCCCGGCGCGCTGTCGACATTCGGCGCACTCTACGCGGTCATGCTCGGCAGCGTAATGACTTCGGTCCAGCTCAATTTCAATCCCTGGAGCGACAATACCATGCTCGACACCGATATCGGAAACAAGCTCGGCTCGGTTTCCTGGATATTGCATCGGGCCGGCTACAAACAGGTGTTCATGATGGGCGCGACCGCCAATTTCACCGGGACGGATATCTTTCTGTATCGGGAGGGTTTCGACCGCATGTGGTCCTCGACCACCGACCGCCGGGTGGACAACCCGACGGCGAGCATCGGGTGTTACGACCGCGATCTGTTTCCGATGGCGCTGGAAGAATACAAGAAGCTGTCGGCGTCCGGGGAACCGTTCAACCTCTGCATCCGGACCCTTGACGGCCATCCCGGCAACGGATTCTTCCCGCCCGACGGAGTTCCATACCTCGGGCTCAACCGCCGTTACAATATGCTTGACGCCCTGCACAACAGCGATATCGCGCTGGGCAAATTCCTGAGCGCCGTACGGGAATTGCCGGGATATGAAAACCTGTGCGTGATTCTGACCACCGATCATCTGCTGCCCAACGGCGAGGTGGTCGATCTGCTGACGCCCCATCATCGCAGCCTGGTTTTCGCCGCGCCCAATTCGCCACGGGAACTGGGCGGGAACCTGCCGGGCTCCACGGTCGACATCGGCGCCACCGTTCTGGATTTGATGGGGGTCGAACACAATTACGTCTTCCCGCTGGGATGCAGCATGCGCCGGGACAACCGGCATCCGGTGGCCTGGGACGCCCCCAATTTCCGCCGGGTGCTCGGCAATTTCATGCTGCTCCACTCCGATCTCCATATTACAAACCTGACCGAAAGCCGCCTCACCTTTCAGGAGAAGCCGTTTCCGGCAGTGCGCTTGGGAGAATCGACTTATCCATTGTATGTCAACAGCTGGTCGACCGACCTGCCCCGCTCCGGCGAAGCCTTTGTCATCCGCATCGACGGCAGCACCCTAGAACCGCCGTTATTTTTCCACGATTCGCGGCTGATTCCGCGTTTCCGCGACAACCATTCCCCCCACGACCGTTACATCATCTTCGGCCGGGGGCCGCTGCCGCCGGAATGCGGACTCGACACCCCGCACCGATTGTCCAACATCGGAACCAAATATTTTCTATTGCTCACCGGCGACAACCGCCGCAATGACTGGCAGCTCGCCGACCGGCCGGAAAATTTGAAACTGGAGGGAAATTCCCTGAAATAAACTCAACATTGTCGTTCTCCTAACCTTATCCTCACATACCGCGAATAAGGTAAGATGCAAGGGAAAATCATTCCCGAATCATTCATCTTATGAAGGAGAAAACAATGAAGACAACCGGATCGCTTTGTCTGTTGTCCGGCCTCTGCCTCCTGGCCGGCGTAAACGGCATGGCGGAACCCCCTGCCGGTCCGGACGCCGCGGTACAGAAAATCCGCTTCGTCGAAGACGATGCCCAGAACTACATGACCTCCAAGATCTATGATCTCAAGTACCAGAAGGCCAACGATATCGTTCCGTTCGTCCTGGGCGCGGTCCGGCGCTATGCCAACAACGGGTCCGCCGACCGGATCAACTACGCCGCCGGCAACCGGCAGCTCATTACGGTCAGTTGTCCGCCGCCATTGATTCCTTACATCGATGATATGATCGCCAAACTCGACCGCCCCGGAACAAAAGGACCGGACGGCTCCGGAATCGCCGGTACCGGCATCACCCGCAGCGTTTATGTCCCGACCTACCGCTCGACGGCCCAGATGGTCGAGATCATGATCAAGACCGGCATTCCCTCCAACGCGACCGAAGGCGCCAATCAGGACGCGGTCGTCGCCTACGACAGCGCCACCAATCTGATCTACTGGAAAGATTCGATCAACAAGGATAAGGACCTCAAAAAATATCTGGCCTGGCTTGACCGCCCGGTCCCCCAGTTCACGCTGGAGCTGAAGGTCTATGAAGTGCGCGAAAGCGACCTTACCGACCTCGGAATCGATTATCTGGCCTGGAAAAATGGTCCGGGGTTGAATCTGTTTGAAGCGGGCATGACCTTCCTCGAAGGATCGGCCTTGACCGAGGCGTTCGGTCCCTACGGCTTCTTCGCCTTCGCGCCGAGCTTCGACTTTTCCTTTATCCGGCTGCTGGAGCAGAACGGCAAGGCGTCGCTCTCCACCAGCGCCAAACTCACCGTGGTCACCGGCCGTGACGGCAAGCTGAGTTTCACGCCCGACTATCAGAACCTGACCAAAGACAAGAGTTTCGCCTCCGCGGTCGCGGTCTCGAGCAACGACAAATTCGAGTTCCAGATCACCAAGCCGGCCATTTCGCTCTCCGGCGATACCGACAAAAACGGCCTGCTCGGGTACAGCGAAAGCGATTATGCCGCCCAGCTCGGCGTGCTGAATTTCCTTTACAGCCTCGGCATGAAGCAAGTGGTCGAGCGCAACAGCAACGGCGACGAGCTGTTCAATGAAAGCGCCGTAGCCGGTGCGGTTTCGATCCAGACCGGATGCGAACGCCTGCTTGCCCGCTGGGATAAAACCCAGGATGTCGAACAGACCATCGGCGTACCCTTCCTGGCGGAGCTGCCAGTCCTGAAATACATCTTCGGCACCACCACTCACAGTCAGGAGCGCTATTTCTACTTCCTCGCGGTGGAAGCCAATCTCTGCCATCCGGATACCGACATCAGCCGCATCACCGGCAAGCTGACCTCGGTCCAGGAATTGGTCAACCAGAAGTAATCATAAGGAAACCGAACCATGACCAATAAACGATTGATCGCCGGAGTACTCGGGACGCTTGCCGCGCTGCCGCTCTGCGCCAACCAGCAGCCGACCAGCAACACCAACCCGACCTACAGCCAATCCAACGTGCAGGCGCAGTTGCGCCTCAATATCCGCGAAAACGCCGAAGTGGTCCACTTCATCCGCGACACCAACGATCCGAAGATCATCACCAAAACCTACGTGCTCAAGCACGCCGACGCCTATTCCATCCGTCCCTACCTGCGCGAAATGGTCCAGGCGCTCCGGGTCGATTACAACAATCCGGCCGGCCGCGCCAATCCGGATTATTACAACGTCTACAACAAAGACAATGCCGCCAAAACCGAAAAAATCTTTGTGCCGACCAGCGTCGAGTGCATCAAATTCGTCGATGGCACCAATATCATCATGGTCTCGGCCGAAGCCTACCGGTTCGAGGATTCTTCCGCCGGCATGGGGATTGATTCGCTGGTCGCGGCACTGGACCTGCCGGACATCATGAACTCATCCGGCCAGCCCAAATATATCTACTTCCCCGCCAACCGTCCCGCCCGGGAACTGGTGAGCATGATCAAGCTCGTCGGCGCCAACGTCTCCAACGACACCACCGAATTGATCGGCGGCAAAGACAAGGTCGAAGTCGATGAGGACCTGAACTGCCTCTTCTTCAACACCGCGCTTTATTCGCGCAAGAACATTGAGGAAATGCTCCGGCTGTACGATATTTCCCATCCGGAAATCCGGGTAAGCTGTACGGTTTACGAACTCGACATCGAAAACGACGGCATGCTCGGACTTGATTTCCAGTCGTGGAAGAACAATGACGGCGTCAAATTCTTCAATACCGGCGCGAAGTGGAGCCGCAATGCCGACCTGGCCAACCTGTCCGGCATTCCTCCCCTCGTCGGCCCGGACGGCACCGTCAACAGCCATTTCTTCAACTTCCAGCCCAAGTGGAACACCAAATTCCTCGATTTTCTGGTTTCCAAAGGCAAGGCCAAAATCATGACCACCGGCGAACTGGCCATCCAGACCGGTTCCACCGGCACCATGACCCAGGCCGACGGCATGCTCTACGCGGCGCAGGTTCCGGTCAAGGATGAGGGACCCGTCATCAACGTCACGCCGGTCAACAGCAAATTCAAATTCAACCTCAGCATCACGCCGTCGGTCACCGAAAAGGCCTCGGTTCTGGATGTCACGGTCGGCACCATTTCGCTGCTCGGCTACACCTCCGCCGGAGCTCCGCGGACCACCAGTTACAACTCCACCCAGCGGATCATGCTCGGTAACGGCCGCAACCGGTTCTTCCTCGGCGGCATTGAGAAGGCCCAGACCGTGCGGGACTCCGCCGGCGTGCCCTTGCTGAAGGATCTGCCGGGAATCGGCTGGCTTTTCTCCACCGAACGCGAGTCGCTCAAGCGAACTCAGCTGGTGGTAGTCGCCGAATGCGAACTCATCCAGCCCGGCACCCTGCTTGCGGCCAACGATCTCAAACAGATTGAACTCATCCGAAACGACGCCATCCGCAAGCACGACGAACCGAGCTATGGCTACCGCCAATATCTGCTTGACCCCGAACGCTAACCAAAAACTAACAATCCCTGCACAAAAACCGGATATTCTCACGATATCTTAATATTAGAACTCAAGGAAAGGAGTATCGCCATGCTGAAACAAACCTTGTTGACCGCCGCGGTTGCGACCATCGCCACATTGGGCTCCGCCGAGACCGTGATCAATGGCGCCGGCGCCAGTTTTCCCGCTCCGGTCTACCAGAACTGGACCTTCCGCTACAGTCAGGCCACACCCGGCGTCAGCGTCAACTATCAGAGCATCGGCTCCGGCGCCGGAATCAATCAGATCAAGGCCGGCACCGTCGACTTCGCCGGCACCGACAATCCGCTCTCGCTGGAAGAGCAGCAGCAGGCCGGACTTCAGCAGTTCCCGATGCTGACCGGCGGCGTAGTCGTAATCGTGAACCTGCCCGGAATCGCCGCCGACACCATGAAACTTGACGGCGCGACCCTCGGCGCCATCTATCTCGGCAGAATCACCCGCTGGGATGCGCCCGAAATTCAGGCGTTGAACCCCAATCTGAAGCTGCCCGCGCTGAAGATCACGGTGGTGCGCCGGGCCGACGCCAGCGGCACCAGCTTCATCTTCACCGACTACCTGTCGAAGGTTTCGCCGGAATGGCGCGACCAGGTCGGCTGCGGCAGCGCGGTGAAGTGGCCGGTCGGCATCGGCGGCCAGAAGAACCCCGGCGTCTGCAACAACGTCGCCAAAATCCGCGGCGCGGTCGGTTATACCGAATACACCTACGCGTATGAAGCCAAAATGACCACGGTCCTGCTCAAAAATCAGGCCGGCAAATTCGTCAAGGCCGATACCACGAGCTTCAGCGCCGGCGCCGCCAACGCCGACTGGGCCAACGCCAAGGGCCTGAGTTTGAACCTGACCGATCAGCCCGGCGAAAACTCCTGGCCGATCGTGGGCGTGACCTACTGCCTCTTCCGCAACGACCTGAAGCCGGAAACCCGGCAGGCGCTCTTCGCCTACTTCAACTGGTGCTTCACCGCCGGGCGCGACGCGGCGGAAAAACTCAACTACGTGCCGCTCCCGGACAACGTGGTCGAACTGGTCCAGAAAACCGTACTGAAATAAAAAGTGGAGAAGGCCCGGCCGCAACCCGTTCCGGAACACGGCCGGGCCGCTCCCGAAACCCAAAGGAAAACTATGAAAGAATACCTGAAAGACAAGAACATCCGGCTGCGCTGCCGGAAAAGTTATCCCGAAGCGCACACCCATGTGATCATCGGCAAAGTGGTCGCTGAAACCGCCGCCTATATCGCCATCCAGGGCCGGTCGTTTCACTTCCGGCGCATCTCCGATCAGATGCGCAATCAGATTCACGCCGGCGAAACCATGATTCGCGTCATTCCCTGGGAGAATGTCGAAATCGTCCACTGGATCAGCGAAAAGGCCGACTGGGAAGTCGACTTCACCTTCGACAAGACGGGCAATCTGGTCCTCAACGACAAAGCCAAAACCGTAATTGCCGCAAGGCAGGACAGTCTCGAATGAACATGGTCAAACATCACCGGTTCCATCTCATGTCCGGCCTCATCCTCTGGAGCGCGCTTTCCGGCTGCGCGGTGCTGTCGCCGGAACCAACCGCCGCTGCGGCGGATCAAAATGCAGCGGGCCCGGTCGCGGACCGCTGTGGTGCGGAGGCCGAGGCCTTCCGGGACGGCGACTATCGGAAATTGTCGCAACGCTTTACGGCCGAATTTGCGGAACGGCTCAACGCCGAACGCTTTGAGGCGCTGCAACAGGAACTCGCCCGGCAGGGCAAAATCACCGAAATACGGTTCCTCGACACGATGAACCGCAAGGTTTATGCCACCGCCGTCTGGAAAATCACGTTGAAAAATCCGGAATCCGGCGAAATCATGGAGCGCCTGCTCGAAATCATGGTCGGCAATGCCGACGGCGCGCCCCGTGTCATCGCCCTGAGCGTGCAATAAAACGGAAACACTCATGCTGAAACTCGATACACTGTTCAAAAATCTGTGCCTGGGATGCGCGTTGCTGGCCGGACTGCTGACGCTCGGATTTTTCATCCAGCTCGCCGTCAGCAGCCGCGAGGCGTGGCATACCTTCGGCCTCGGTTTTCTGATATCGAGCGAATGGGATCCGGCCACCGACCGTTACGGCGCGCTGCCCGCCATCGCCGGAACCCTCGGCACGACGGTGATCGCGCTGATTTTCGCAATTCCGCCGGCCTTTGCCGCGGCGCTCTATCTGGTCGACGCGCCGCCGTGGCTGAACAAGCCGCTCAGCCATGCCATGGACTTGCTGGCGGCCATTCCGAGCGTGATCTACGGAATGTGGGGGCTCTTCGTACTGGCCCCCCTGATGCAGAAATATGTCCAGCCCTTTCTGGCCGACACCCTCCATCTCGGCGGATTGCCCGGCTTCAGCCGCGATTACAACGGCTTCGGCCTTTTGACCGCCGGACTGATTCTGGGGGTCATGGTGCTGCCCTATATTTCGGCGGTGATGCGCGATGTCTTCCGGATGACGCCGAGCGTATTGCGCGAAGCGGCCTACGGCATCGGCTGCACCAAGTGGGAAACCGCCTGCGATATCGTGCTCCGCTATGGCATCCGCGGGATGCTCGGCGGCATTTTCATCGGCCTCGGACGCGCCCTCGGCGAAACCATGGCCGTGCTCTTCGTCATCGGCAACGTAATGGCCCTGCCGGACAATCTTTTCGCCGGCGCCACCACCATCGCCGGAACGCTGGCCAACAATTTCGCCGAAGCCGACGGACTCCAGCGCAGCGCGCTCTTCGCGCTCGGGTTGGTGCTGCTCGGACTGAGTTTGGCCATCCAGCTGCTCAGCCAATACTATCTCCACGCCACGGAAAGCAAGCGGGGGGAACGATGAAGCACCACAATCTCTTCCGACGCAAACTCATCGACCGGCTGGTGCGCATCTTCTCCGGCACCGCGGTCCTGTTCGCGGTCGGCATGATGCTCTGGATCATCGGCTCGGTCTTCCATTACGGCGGACGGGCGCTCAGCTGGGATTTTCTGACCCACTCCTCCCAGCCTTACGGCGTCGGCCAGGGCGGCATCGCCAACGCGCTGATCGGCACCATTCTGATTACGCTGGGCGCGGCGCTGATCGCGGTGCCGCCGGCGGTGCTGGCGGGCATTGCACTCTCGGAGTTCCGGGATCACCCCCGGCTCAATGCCGCCTTGCGCTTCACCGCCAATGTGCTGATGGGGTTGCCGTCGATTCTGGTCGGACTGTTCGTCTACACCATTCTGGTGGCGCCCACCGGTCACTTTTCCGGCTTTGCCGGGTCGCTGGCGCTGGCGATCATCATGTTTCCGCTGATCATGCGCACCACCGAAGAGATGCTCGGCATGGTGCCCTACTCGCTGCGCGAGGCGGTGCTGGCGCTGGGCTTGAGCCGCATCCGCACCACCCGGATGGTCTGCAAAAGCGCCCGCAGCGGACTGGCCACCGGCATCCTGCTGGCATTGGCCCGGGTCGGCGGCGAAACCGCGCCACTGTTGTTCACCGCGCTCTTCGCCGACCGTTATCCATGGCACTATTTCACCGGACCGACCGCCAATTTGCCGGTGCTGATCACCGAATACGCCACCAATTCGCCGTTTGAATCCATGCACCAGGCGGGCTGGGGCGCGGCGCTCGCCGTCACCACGCTGGTGCTGGCGATCAACCTGGCAACCCGAATCTTTTTTGCGGGAGACAAACATGGCCACTAAAATCATCGCCCGGAAGCTCAATTTCTTCTATGGCACCCACCAGGCGCTGTTCGACAACGAACTCGAAATCGCCGCCAATGAAATCACCGCGGTTATCGGGCCTTCCGGCTGCGGCAAATCGACCCATCTGCGGGTTTACAACCGCATTTTCGAACTCTACCGCGATCAGCATGCCGAGGGCGAGGTGCTGCTTGACGGCGTCAATCTGCTCGATCCGTCCATCGACGTGCTGGAACTGCGCCGGAAAGTCGGCATGATCTTCCAGAAGCCGACGCCGTTCCCGATGTCGGTTTTCGACAACGTGGCTTATCCGCTGCGGCTCCATTTCAAGCTCGGCAAAAGCGAAACCGCCGACCGGGTCGAAGCCGCACTGCGCGGCGCCTCGCTCTGGGATGAGGTCAAAAGCAAGCTCCATGCCAGCGGTCTGGCGCTCTCCGGCGGCCAGCAGCAGCGATTGTCGATTGCCCGGGCGATCGCCGCCGAACCCGAGGTGCTGCTGATGGACGAACCCACCAGCGCCATCGATCCGGTCGCCACATTGAAAATCGAAGAGCTGATGCTGGAACTCAAAAAACGGTTCACGATCGTGATCGTGACCCACAACATGCAGCAGGCGGCGCGCATCAGCGACCGCACCGCGTTCTTTTACAAAGGACAGATCATTGAAACCGGGCCGACCCGGCAGATTTTCACCAACCCGGTCAATCCCAAAACCGAAGAGTATATCACAGGAAGGTTCGGTTAAACCATGACAACCCATTTTATCCAGGCGCTGGTCGACCTCGAACTCATGCTGGCCGAAGTCGCCGCGCGGTCCGAAAAGGCGGTTCATCTCGCCATCGGCGCGGTCGAAATGAATAACATCGACGCCGCCCGCGGCGTGGTCTTCAACGACAGTTTCATCGATCAGGCCGAAATCAGAATCGAGGAAGAATGCCTGAAAATCCTCGCTCTCTACCAGCCGTTGGCCGGAGACCTGCGCCGGGTGATCACCATCCTCAAGGTCAACAACGAACTTGAACGCGTCGGCGACCTTGCGGTCAATATCGCGGAGCGGGTCGAAGACATGAGCTTTTACCAGGAACGGATGGTTGAAAAATTCGATTTCCGTGATATGGTAAATCTGGCTTGTTCCATGCTCAAGAAAGTGCTGGATGCGCTGAGTTCCCATGACCGTGCCGCCGCCGCCGCGGTCATCGCCGAGGACGATCAGGTCGACGCGATTCACCGCGACAATTACGGCAAGGTTCGGGACTTGATTATCGCGCACCCGGATTTTTCATCGTATTACATGGACTGCCTGACCATTTCGCGCTGTCTGGAGCGAATCGCGGACATCGCCACCAATATCGCCGAAGATGTGATTTATCTGGAAAGCGGGCAGATTGTACGCCACGCCCACGAGGGGGAAAATCATGGCCAGTGAAAAAATTCTGATCGTCGACGACGAACCGTCCATCCGGGAACTGGTGCGGCTTGCGCTCGAATCCGCCGGATACACCGCGCTGTACGAAGCCGGGGACGGCGAAACCGCGCTCAAGCTCGCCCGCCAATATCAGGTCGATCTGGTATTGCTTGACCTGATGCTGCCCGGCGTCGACGGCCTGACCGTCTGCCGGCGGCTCCAGAATGACGAAACCACCCGCACCATCCCGATCATCATGCTGACCGCCAAGAGCGAGGAAAGCGATATCGTGCTCGGCCTGGAAATGGGCGCTTCCGACTATATCACCAAACCCTTCAGCCGCAAAGTTCTGGTGGCCAGGGTGCGGGCCCGCCTCCGCCAGCAGACCGAAGCCGCCGAAGCGACCGAAATCCGCTGCGAGGGCTTCGTCATCAACTCCGAACTCTATCTCGCCTCCTGCGACGGCGCGACGCTTGACTTCACCCGCAGCGAGTTTGAAATCCTGAAGCTGCTGGCCGGCCATCCGGGCCGGGTCTATACCCGCAACCAGATCATCGCCAAGATCAAAGGCGACGATTATCCGGTTACCGAACGGGCCATTGACGTCCAGATCGTGAATCTCCGGCGCAAGCTCGGAGCCCGCGGCGATGTCATCGAAACCGTCCGGGGCGTCGGCTATCGCTTCAAGGGAGGATTTGCGGCATGAAAAAAGCCGACCGCATCCTTCTGGTGCTGCCGCTCCTGGCGGAAACCTTCCTGATCCTCCTCGGCGTCGGATTTCACCTGACTTTCCGCCATCTGATGCAGGAAAATGACCGCCGGATGATGGCGTCGCTCGAACAGAAGGCCGGGTTGACCGCGCAACTGGTCGACCGCCATTTGCAAGAAGGCGATCTCTCCGACGCAATCGCCTTCTGCCGGAGCTTCGACAACCGTATCTTCCGGCTGACTCTGATCGCGCCCGACGGCCAGGTGCTGGCCGATTCGGAAAAACCCGATGCCAAGCTCGACAATCATCAGGACCGGGCCGAAGTGAAAACCGCGCTCACCGGACAGAAAGCCTTCAGCAAACGTTACAGCGGCACGCTTGAAGAACTCATGGTCTATTGCGCCTGGCCCCTGGCCGTCGGCAGACAGTATTATGTTCTGCGCATGGCGGTTCCGGTCAACGATTACGACCGGCTGCTGCAGCTGGCCGGCGGCGGTGTTCTGTTTTTCCTGTGCGCCGGAGCAATCCTGCTCGGATTGCTGGAAATTTACCTGTTGCGCAACGTCTACCGCCCGCTCGACAGCCTTCAACTCAGCGCCCGGCAGCTCGCGGCAGGACGACTCGACGTCCATATCCCGGTGCCGGAGTCCGGCATCGTCCGCGAACTCGCCTGCGATATTTCGGCCATGGCCGAACAACTCAAAGAACAGCTTCGCCATATGACCCGCGAACGCAACGAGAAGGAATTCCTGCTCGACGCCATGAGCGAAGCCGTGCTGCTGTGGAATCAGCAGGGCGAGCTCATCGAGGCCAACCGGGCGGCGCGGCAGCTCTTCGCCATTCCCGACGATCTCGACCAGTTTCATCTGGCGCGCATCGGCATTCCCGAACTGCTGCTCGAAATCCGCGAAGCCTTCCAGGGCAAACAATGTTTCGCCCGGGAATTTGAACTGGTCCGCGAAGGCGTCGCCCTCACGGTCTTTATTCAGGGACGCATTCTGGATGAGGGACAGAACAAACGCCTGCTGCTCACCGTGACCGATCTGTCCAAACAGCGCAAGCT
The DNA here is from genome assembly GCA_036677805.1 of Victivallaceae bacterium. GTDB lineage: Bacteria > Verrucomicrobiota > Lentisphaeria > Victivallales > Victivallaceae > SIG78. The sequence continues at coordinate 48,654 of JAVBVS010000016.1, forward strand.
CGAATCATTCCGCAGCGACTTCATTGCCAATGTGTCGCATGAGATCAAAACGCCGCTGACCTGCATCATCGGCGCGGCCGAAGCGCTTGAAGAGTCGCCGGAACTTTCCGGGGAGCAGCGCGCCCGTCTCTTTGAAATGCTGATCCGGCAATCGCGACGGCTGAATATGCTGGTGCAGGATATCCTGAGCTTGGCCGCGCTGGAAAAACGGCAGCGCGAACCCCGCAAAGACTTCGTTTCGGCCGATCTGGCGCAAATCGTGGAAAATGCGGTCAAACTGTGCGGCGACCGCGCCCGCGCCGCCAATGTCGAACTGAATATGAACCTCACCGCGCACCCCGTGTTGCCCGGTGATCCGGCGCTGCTCGAACAGGCGGTCGTCAATCTGATCAGCAATGCGCTCAAATACAGCAACAGCGCCACCGTCGACGTGGCGCTGTCGGAGGAAGAACGCCATGCCGTCATCGAGGTCAAGGATTATGGCATCGGCATCACGCCGGAACATGCGGCGCGGATTTTCGAGCGCTTCTACCGAGTCGACCAGGCCCGCAGCCGTGAACTCGGCGGCACCGGGCTGGGTCTTGCCATCGTGAAGCATGTGGCCAATCTTCACGGCGGCACCGCCGAAGTCGAAAGTCAGCCCGGTCTGGGGGCGGCCTTCCGGATTGTGCTTCCGGTCTGATTCCGGAATTCATCCTCAAAAGCAACCGGCCGGAGGAATTAAATCCTCCGGCCGGTTATACTTTTTACCGTAAAAATATTCAGTCGGCCAACACCGCAATCGCAGTCTGGACATTGCCGAAAGGCGCACTCACCTGAATGCCGTTGACCGCGGCGCGGATCGCGCCGACGCATTCCCGGGCGATCGCAATGCCGATCGCCTTCTGGCCTTCCTTGTCGGCGGCGCCGCCCATACGGGTCATGATTTCATCGGGCACCACGACGCCGGGCACCTCATTTTTCATGAACTCGGCGTTGCGCAAACTCGCCAACGGCCAGACCCCGGCGATGACCGGAAGCTTCAGATGGTCGATCCGCTTCAGGAAACTCAGCAGTTTTTCCGGCGCGAACACCGGTTGGGTGACAATGAACTCCGCTCCGGCGGCCGCCTTCTCGCAAATCCGGCGGTATTCGCGTTCGAGGTCGATCGCGTTGGGATCGATGCCGACGCCGATCACCGCATTGGTCTGCATCCCCAGCGCCCGCCCGCCGAGGTCGATGCCCTGATTGAGATGTTTCTGCATCTGGACCATGCCGATCGCATCGACATCGAACACCCCGGAGCTGAACGGGAAATTACCCAGTTTCGGCGGATCGCCGGTGACAAACAGAATGTTGCGCACATCTTCGCAGGCGCAACCGAGCAGCTCCGCCTGGAGGCCGATCAGACTGCGGTCGCGGGCGCACATGTGAAGCACGGTTTCAATGCCCGCCTGAGCCTGAATTTCCAGCGCCGTCACCAGCGTCGAAAGACGCGAACTCGCGCGCGGCCCGTCGGGAAGGTTGATCGCATCCACTCCGGCCTCGCGGCAGGTTCTGGCTTTGGCCACCACCGCCTTGAGATCGAATCCGGTCGGCGGAGTGATTTCAACGGTAGTCACCCACTCGCCCCGGGCGAGTTTGGCCCCGAGGCCGGAACGTTCGGCCAGCGGCGTTTCCGGCAGCGCTTCCACGCCGTCGGCCACCGTAATCACCGGCTTCGCGCCCTGCGCATTGCCGCGCGCCAGCGGACGCACCGCCCGGCACATTTCGGCAATATGCTCCGGCCCGATGCCGCAGCAACCGCCCACGCCGCGCGCGCCGAGTCCGACATAGCGCAAGGCATAGGTGGTGAAATACTCCGGACTGTTCATGTACATGGTCCGATTGTCGACTTTTTTGGGCTCGCCGGCGTTGGGTTGGATAATCCATGGCAGCGCGGAAAGCGCCGCCACATGCTCAAACGCCTTCAGCGTCGCTTCGGGCCCCTGCCCGCAGTTCAATCCCAACGCCGCCGGCGGACGGGCCGCCGCCATGACCGCCGCCAGCATGGCAGCGAATTCATCCCCGGAGCCGATGCCGCGGCCGTCGGCGGCCAGCACCATGCTGAGGACATAGGGCAAGTCGAAAGTCTCCGCCGCACTCGCCGCGGCACGCACCGCGGCGACGCTGCCCAGCGATTCAAACAAAATGAAATCCGCCCCGGCGGCGACCAGTTCCCGCGCCGGCAATCCGACGATCTCCGCATCGGACAACGCCGCGCAAGCCGGAGTGCGCTCTCCCGCCGGCCCCACCGATCCGGCGATCAGCGTGTCGGGTCCGGCGCATTCCCGAGCGAGCGCAACCGCGGCGCGGCAGATGTCGCCCACCCGGTCGGAGAGGCCGAAGTGACCGAGCTTGTTGACGTTGGCGTTGTAAGTGTTGGAAGTCAACACATCGCAGCCGGCGTCGATATACGACTGGTGGATCGCGCACACCGTCTCCGGCGAACTCAATACCAGATTCTCAAACGAAGTATTGATGAAGAAATGACGACGGTAGAGTTCGGTGCCCATCGCGCCGTCGAAAATCAGCACTTCCCGGCGCAGCCGCGCCGTCAACTTGTCCACGCTCATACACAACCTTTCCCGGCTCGGGGCCGCGGCTACTGCAACTTCGCCGCCAGCATATCGCTGACCAGCTTGGGATTGGCCTTGCCTTTGGAGAGTTTCATCACCTGCCCGACCAGGAATTGCAGCACCTTGGGATTGCCCGCCTTGTACTGCTCGATCTGGGCCGGGTTGGCCGCCAGCGCCTGTTCGACGAAGCCTGCGATGGCTCCGGCGTCGCTGACCTGCACCAGACCGCGCTCAGCGACGATCGCCTTGGCCGACTTGCCGCCGACAAACATCTCCGCCAGCACATCCTTGCCGATCTTGCCGCTGATGGCGCCGCTCTCCACCAGATTCACCAATTCGGCCAGCGCCTCCGGTCCGACCGGCGAATCCGCCACCGGACGGCCCGCCGCCGCCAGTTCGCGCAGCAATTCCGAAATCATCCAGTTGGCCAGCAGCTTCGGCGTTTTGACCGCTTTCGCCGCCGCGTCGAAATAACGCACCAGCGCCCGGTCCTGGGTCAGCACCTCGGCGTCGTATTCGGTCAGGCCGCAATCCGCCGTCAGCCGGCGGCGGATTGCGGCGGGCAGTTCCGGCAGCCCGGAACGAACGGTCTCGATCTGAGCGTCGGTGAACGTCACCGGCATCAGATCGGGGTCCGGAAAATAACGGTAGTCGTGCGCCTGCTCCTTGGTCCGCATCAGATAGCTTTCACCGGTATCGTCGTTCCAGCCGCGCGTCTCCTGACGCAACACGATGCCGGCGTCGAGCGCTTCGCCCTGCCGCCAGATTTCGTATTCCAGCGCCCGGTGAACGGCACGGAAACTGTTCAGATTCTTGAGCTCGATCTTGGTGCCGAACGGCGCGTCGGAGGAGCGACGCAGCGAGACATTGACGTCGCAGCGCATCTGGCCCTTTTCCATGTCGCAGTCACTGATGTCGCCGTACTGCATGATCTCCTTGAGCGCGGTCAGATAGGCATAAGCCTCGTCGGGCGTGCGCATGTCCGGTTCCGACACCGTTTCCATCAGCGGCACTCCGGCGCGATTGTAGTCGACGCCGCTGGCGCCGGGCTGGTGATTGAGCTTGGCCACGTCCTCTTCAAGATGAATGCGGGTGATGCCGATGGTTCGGGCCGGGAGCGGCGCACCGGAAAAACCTTTCACGCTCTCGCCGCCGATATGAACGCGCCCGGCGCTGGCAAAGGGCAGATCGTATTGCGAAATCTGGTAATTCTTGGGCATGTCAGGGTAAAAATAGCTCTTGCGGTCGAATTTGCTGAACGCCGCGATCCGGCACTCGGTCAGCAGCCCGGCCACCACCGTCTTGCGGATTGCCTCGCGGTTGGGCACCGGCAGCACCCCCGGATAGCCCATGCAGACCGGACAGACCTGGGTATTGGGCTCCGTCCCGAACGAATTCGGACAGGAACAGAACATCTTGCTTTGGGTCCGCACCTGAATGTGTACTTCGAGTCCGATCACGGCTTCATATTTGCTCATGGCATTGATTCCCGATAAAAAAATCCGTCCCCGGCGAAACCTGTCCGGACGCATGCGCCGCCACCCGGCATATCCGCCGCTCCGACCATGCCCCCGAATTCCGCTTTCGGGAGCATTGAAATTACTGCATTACGGTAATATACCACCCGCGGCGGCGTTTTTCCAGCGGAGAAGGCCGGGCTTTCGCAGCTTTTTCCGGAATCGATGTTTATATAAAAAAATATCCATGCATTTAAAATATTAATAATTAATATATTACAAAAAGATCAATGCTTTAAAACATCGATATTGATGCTTTTCATGCGGCAAAGGGTTGATTTTGTCTTTTTTTTGTGGTATACTTTCTCGTGGAAAGAGAAATACGGAGGCCGCAAATGCCGAAGCTCACCACCGAAAAATCGCTGTTCATGACCGTGCGCAACGATATCGCCGCCAAAATTTTAAGCGGCGTTTATCCGGTCGGATCGCAGCTCCCCGGCGTGAATGAAATGACCCGCTACTACCGCGTCGGCTACTGCACCGTGACCAAAGCCATCCAGGCATTGCGCGCCGAAGGGCTGCTTCACTGCCGCCGCGGACGCAATCCTGAAGTCCGGGCAGTGGCTGGCAGCCGGAAACGGATCATCGGCATCCTGGTGGATAACGGACATCCCAATCTGGCGCCCTTCGATTATGAGAATTCGCCGACGGTCTGGCTGCTGGTCAACAAGCTTCAGGTCGAAGCCCTGAAGCGTCACTGGCCGACCGTATTGCTGGCACCCGATCACAGTTTCGTGAACTATCTTCACGAGCTGGCCGGGCTGATCGCAATCCGGTCGGTCACCGGACCGCGGCTGATTCAGTCGCCGCTGGCGCTGCCGATGGCCGCCATTTACCGGGACGGCGATCCGGAAGTTCCCGAAGCCAACAGCGTGACTTCGCCGGTGGAAGCCGGAATGCATCAGGCATTGACCTATCTCCTGGTCCACGGCGTCAAACAGGTGTTCATGGCTTACATCACCGGAGTCCAGACGGAGTTTTCGTTCAAGGTCGCCAGCTGCCGCAATTATCTGTTCGAACATGATCTGTCGCCGGACGCGGTGCTTCCGGTCGCCGCCGACAATCTGTTCACGCTCGATGGCGAACGTTGTTTCGAGGAAAAAATCCGCCAATCCGCCCGGCCGCCCTTCGGCGTGATTGTCGGCGGAGACCTGGTGGCGCGCGGGATTCTTCAGGCCGGCATCCGCGCCGGACTGACGCCCAAAAAAGACTTTTATGTGGTCGGCAGTTCCGGCTTGCCCGATGCCGAAAAATGGGCGCCGCCGCTGACCACTCTGATGCCGAATTTCGACCAGTTGGCGGAACAGGCCGTGACCATGCTGGAAAAACAGATCGAGCTGCCGGGCCTGCAATTGCCGCCGGCAACGGCGCCCTATAAACTGGTGATCCGGGGAACCTGATCTTCCCCGTGGCAGGCGAAATACGAGGATTGCGAATATGAACACTGCCATCAGCGGAAAAAAGGAGAGGAAAAAATGAAAAAACGTCATGACTTCACCCTGATAGAACTGCTTGTCGTGATCGCCATCATTGCGATTCTCGCAGCCATGCTGCTGCCGGCGCTGTCGGCGGCGCGGGAACGCGCCCGGGCCACCCGCTGCATCAGCAACCTGAAGCAGGTCGGTTTGGCCATCGCCATGTACGGTTCGATGTCCGGCGGCGACTACTTCTACTCGGCCAACTCGGCCTCGAGCAGCGAAAACGGCGACAGCAAAGGGCTCTTCATGTGGTCGGTCAAACTCAAGGTCATGGGCCTGCTGCCCGACTATCAGGCCATCTACTGCCCGAGCAGCGGCTCGAACGAATCGAACAGCAGCCCGTTCCAGAGCTACGGCGCCTATTATACCGCGGCGGCCGACGGCGTGGTCAATCTCTCGCTGGTCGATCCGACGGCCACCGCCATCGCGGGCGACGGTTACAGCATCGAAACCAAAACGCCGTATTACCGCATGAACTTCTCGACCGTGGCGAGCAGCGGGACGGCGTATGCGCGGCCGGCGCTGATTCACAACCTGACCTGCAACATTCTCTTCGCCGACAGTCATGTGGAAGCCATGAATAAAGACGGCCTCGGCGCAATCTACACCCCGCAGATTTACAACGGCAGCTATGTGAAGGTCAAAGCCTGCTGGATTCCGGACGACGCCTTCAATACTGAAACGCCATGGAAATAGCCCCCCTGGCATGACGCAAGTCATGCCCTCCCGCCGCCGGGCGGTCTGTTCCCCCGCGGATCGCCCGGCGGTTTCTCCCCCGCCGCGGCTCGCTGTCGGTCCCTCCCCCCGACCGGGCCGCGGCCCTTACGTTCCCGTTCGCTCCCCCGGCGGTATCGCGGCAATGCCGTGATCAGGCGCCGGATGGGCAATCGACGCATTGCGCTGATCGGCTGACCGCCGCGCAATCTTCCGGAAAATCGTATTTTTTGTGCAATCCGATTTGCATCTGTCCGATTTGCGATTACATTAACCCTAGCTGACTCGTGTCAGTATGTGATTTCGATCATAAAAATCTCCGATCGAACTTGCGTTTCGCCGGAGACGGGGCTACCGTATCGGGACCGGACGGTGTGTAATCGATGAGAATGAATTTCGCCTTCCCCAATTATAAAAAATGGTGACAAGCATGAAGAAAAGCAGAGTGTTGATCATCGGCGGCAGCGGCCATGTCAGCGGAGCCATGACCCGGAAGTGCCAGGAACACGGATTCGACATCACGATCATTACCCGGGGCCAGCGCCCGGTCCCCGCCGGAGTGAAGGCCTGGATCGCCGACCGCAACGACGAGGCGGCCATGCGCAAGCTCCTGACCGCCGATCACGCCGACGCCGAGTTCGACGCCGTGATCGACTGCATCTGCTATGAACCGGCGGCCATGCGCCTTGATCTCGAACTTCTGGGTCAGCGTACGCGACAGCTGCTGTTCATCTCCACCGACTTCGTCTTCGATTCGACCCGGCGCCGCTTCCCTCAGCCGGAAGACGCGCCCTATCTCGCCGACGACGTCAACGGCACCCAGAGTTACGGATTCAAAAAGCGGCAGTGCGAACTGCTGCTGCTCAACCAGGCCCCCGCCAGTCTGGACTTCGCCGTTTTCCGACCCTGCCATATTTACGGCATGCCGTCGGAGCTGGGCTGTTTCCCGGCCCACTGCCGGGACAAGGAATTGATCCGGAAAATTCAGGCCGGCGCCACGCTGGAACTGGTCGACGGCGGCCATTTCCTCCAGCAGCCGATCGAAGTCAACGATCTGGCTGCGACCGTGACCGGCGCCGTCGCCGCGCCCGGGGCGCGGCGGCAGTTCTTCAATATGGCCGGGCCCGATATCGTGGAGTCTTTTGAATATTACCGGATCATCGCCCGGACGCTTGGCGCAGAGGTCAAATTCGCCTCCATCCCGCTCGATGAATACTTGGCGACCAACCCGGTGGCCAAACCATTTTTCTGCCATCGAATTTACACCCACGACAAACTCCGTCAGGCCGGACTGCCGCTGCCCGCCACGCCGCTGGCCGAAGGTCTGGCGCACCATACCCAAGCCAAACTGGCGCTGATGTGAACCCGGACCGCCCGGCAGGGCGGTCTCTTTTCCCCTCCCCACCCGTCACCAGGAGCATCCGATGTTGTTGTGGCTGATTCTGACAAGCATCCGATTGCTGATCGGCAGTGCCATTCTGTATAAAGTCATCAAGGCGTTCCGCGCCGAAGTGTATTTCAAAACCGTGCTGCTGATCAATCTGCTCTGCGCGCTGCTCTCCCAGACCATGGACGCGTTCGGGCTGGGATTCTTCAGCGCCATCGCCAATTTCCTGCTGCTGGGAACCCTGCTCAAATTGTGGTCCTCGCTGGAAAGCTGGAAGGAAATTCTATTGATCGCCCTGATCGCCGATATCCTGACCTTATTTTTCTTTTGCATGGTTGCCGGTTTTTTCGCCACTGCAAACTGAGCCTCCGGGACAAAAAAATCGGAGTACGGGGATTGGCCGTACTCCGATTTTATGTTTGCCGATAGAATCTTCAGTCGCGCGGATAGCCGACCACCTGAGTCAGGATCACCCGATGATTTTCCGGCAACTGCAACGCCCGGTCGATTTCCGCCTGATTGAAGCTGCCGCAAACCACGGTATTGAGCCCCGCCGCAGCACAGTACAAATAGAGATTCTGCATGATCGCACCGGCTTCCATCCCGGTATACCCCAGCCCACGCGGCTCGCGGCCGAAAACATTGTCATCCGCCACCGAAATCACCACCACCGGCGCATTGGTGCCCATTTTCCGCCCGTCGCTCATGGCGCGGATATCCTTGTCGCTCACCGGATGAAGCGTGTTTCTGGCACGGTCGTAGCGGTAAACGCCTTCCGGCAACGCCACATAAAGAACAATGGCATAAAGGCCGCGCGCCGCCGGAACCACCAGTTTGCCGTCGGGCCGGTTGACGCCGTCGGCCGCCCAGAGCAAGTTGGACAATTCCTGCTGCGGCAAAGGCTTGGTCGAAAATTGCCGGGTGGTGCGCCGATTTTCCAACGCGGTTTTGAGCGTCGCCGCCCCCAGCGCCGGCGCCGGCAAGGCAATCGCCGCCAACTTCGACTCGCCTCCGGCCAGCAGCATTCCCGCCGACATGACGCCCAGTACCGTCAGAACCGTTTTTTTCATCGCACCACCCTCCTCGGTTAAAGTAAGATTCCCCCTTCACCCCGGAAAAATACACTACAAAAACCGTCATGTCAAATCGGATTGGCGATTTTTTTCGAATTCCGGCACATCGGCTTGCTCAGGGAGTTCGCTTCCGCGAACGCATCGCATCCGTCAGCATGAATCCGGCGCCGGCCAGACTCACGACCACGAAAAGCGTCGTATAGACCACCGGAATCAGGGTCGACTGCTCCACCGTGCACCCATATGCCTTGAATACTTCCAGCAACACCACGTCGCGCGTTCCGATTCCGCCCGGCGTCAACGGCAGCATGCTCACCGTTTCGCCGACGCTGCCGGCCAGAAAGAAACTGAAAATCGGAGCCGCCAGCAGGCCCTGCATCACCGCCAGATAAATCAACAGAATCGCCAGCGCAATCAGCGGAAATCCCAGAAATCCGGATATCAGCACCCAGAGCAGAAGCGTCCGCCAGCTGCCGCGGTAAAGCGCCATCGCGCCGTCCAGCCGGCTCAGCAGGCCGTGAGTCCAGCCGTCGATCCGGTGATGAATGGCCCGAATCCAGCCGATTCGGAGCAACAGATCGTAGCGGAACGCCGCAAGAATCGTCACTACGCCGGCCGGAGCCGCCAGCGTCACGGCCCAGAGCGCCCATTGCACCGCGGGGCCGAACTGCGTCCGTCCCCAGAGCAATGCCGGCAAGGCCGAGCAGAAGGTCAACAGCAAAAGTCCGCACAACCCCGTCACCCGGTCGATCAGAATCGAAAACACGGAATGGAATTTTTCTCCTTCGGAAGTGCCGCGCGCCACCAGCGCGGCCTTGACCACATCGCCGGAAACCGCACCGCCGGGAATGAAAAGCGTGAAGAATATGCCTTGAAGCGTCAGAGAAAGCGCGGTGTAAAACCCCGGCCGGACCGCGACGCAGCGCATCAGAAAATACCAGCGCACCGCCGTCAGCGCATTCTGCGCCAGAATCAATCCCGCCGCGGTCGCCAGCAAGCCGATCGACAACCCGGCAAAATTTTCCGGGCGAATGTCGGCGCGGGTCACCAGAAAGGCGATGATGCCCAGCGCCAGCGCCGTCTTCAGCAGCAATACCGCGAGTTTCCCCCCGCGACGATTCAGCCGGCTAAAATACCGCAATGGTCACCCCATGGGCTGATACGACCTGTCTGGCCGGCCATTCTTTCGGAAACGCGTCGTCATCCGCGGCGCGCAGCACGATATAGACCAGTCGCCGGGGCCGGATTTTTTCCAGCAGGGCCGGGAATTGCGCTGCCGGATAAAAGCGCGCCGCCGAATCCGGGTAGTTGCTGATGGCATATTCAAATTCGCCCATCCGTCCCAGCAGCAGCAGATCGGAGCGCTTGAGCATCCACGCCACCGCCGAAGCGCCGTTGCGGTCGGACGCGATCACGTCGTCCGGTTGGAATTCAAACCGGCTCAGACAGGCGCGCAAGCCCGGCTCGGGAGCCTTGCTCTCCCGAATGAGCTTTTCCGGAATGGAACACAACCCCAGAATGACCACCGGCGCCAGGCCGAACAGAAACAGCACGATTGCGCGGTATCGCCGCCGCCACCGCCACAGCCAGAAACCGTAGCCGCCCAGATACAGTACGGTCAGATACGGGAAAAAGTTGCCCGGCAAATAGAGCTGCGGTACACCGGGAAGAAAACTCCACACCGCCAGCGCAATCAGCACCGGGATCGACGCGATGGCGAGAATCATGCCGAACGCGCCGAAAAGCCCCGCAAGTACCCTGCGGCACCATGCCGGATCAATCAGCATCGCCCGGCGCAACCCGATCGCCAGCAACGCCGCCAGCGGCGGAAAGCAGGGTAGAATATAGGTTCCCATTTTGCAGCTCGACACGGAGAAGAACAGGAACGGCATCACCGTCCAGCACAGCATATACTGGATCAGCGGGCGGCGGAGCAACGTCCGGGCCCATCCTTTCCAGGCGGCCAGCGCCAACAGGCCCGAGGGCATCATGCCGCCCAGCAGAACCGGAATGAAATACCAGAAGGGTTGCGGATCGCGGTCATAAGTCGACGAAGTGAACCGCTTCCAGTGCTCTTCGATGAAAAAATAGCGCCAGAAATCCGGTTCGGCGCGCCAGATCGCCCAGGCCCACGGCGCGGCCACCGCCACCGCCAACACCAGCGGCAGCCACGGATAAGTAAAAAGTTTTTTCCATTCCCGGCGCCAGAGCAGAAAAGGCGCGACCGTCACCGCCGGCACCGCGAAGGCCAGAAATCCCTTGAGCAGAAACGCCGCACCGGCAAAAATCCCGGCGGCGGCGAGCCATGCCGTCCGCCGGCGCCAGTCCGATGCGTCATAAGCCAGATAAAATGATCCGATGCACAGTGTCAGCGCCGCGGTCAGTTGACTGTCGAGCACCGCGAACGTGCCGACGCCGAAGACCAGGCCGAAGGCGAAATAGATGGCCGTCGCCAATCCCGGCAGCCAGGGGTCGCGATTCTTGCGCGCCAGCAGGAAATAAAGCATCATCCCGCTCAGCAGCACCGCCAGCGCCGAAGGCAGCCGCACCGCGAACGCATTTTCGCCGAAGCAGAGGAAGGACAGCGCGGTCAACTGATAGCCGAGCACCGGTTTTTCGAAATACCGGAAGCCCACGAACCGCGGTACGGTCCAGTCGCCGGAAACCAGCATTTCACGGGGGATCTCAGCATAGCGGAATTCATCGGGACGCATCATCGGCCGCGCCGCCAGCGGCAACAGATAGGCCGCCAGAAAAAACAATGCCAGCGCTCCCGCAACATACCATGGAATATTTTTTTTCGCCATCATCATCGAATTTGAGTCCCTTTCTTTACACGATGAACATTATATGACTGCCATTTCACCGGCAAATGAAGGCATGATTATATCTTGTTCATCTTGTTTTTTTGACTTGCCGGCAATTGAAATGAATGCTACATTGCATCGGACCACAGCAAAAGGGGGTTTGAAATGTTTGAAAAAAACAGCGTTGCCGATCTCAATTCCATTGCCGCGATGCTGCGCCGCAGCCTGGCGGTCCGGCTCTTCATCATCGGCGTCATTCTGCTGATTCTGCTGATTCCGGCAGTGCTGGTGTCGAGCCTGATTTCCGAGCGCCAGAATTATTACCGTGCCGCCGTGGCTGAAATCAGCCAAAAATGGGGCGGCAGTCAGACTGTGGCCGGACCGCTGCTGCTGCTGCCCGGCCGGACCGAACGCACGGTGTTGAAGGACGACAAGCAAATCCGGGAAACCGTAACCGAAAATTTCCTGATTCTGCCCGAGGAACTGCGAATTTCCGCTGCGATTACGCCGGAAATCCGTTATCGCGGCATTTACGAAGTGGTGCTTTATCAGGCCAAGCTGATACTGGACGGCTCCTTTCTGCCCCGTCCGGAAAATGCCTGGCAGTTCGATTTCAATCAGGCGAATCTGCTGATGCCGGTTTCGGATCTGACCGGAATCCGTCAGGTCCGGGTCACAGTGGACGGGCGCGAATATCCGGCCCGGCCCGGCATCGCGCTCAACCCGCCCCCGCGGGAAGAACGGTTCCAGTCCGGCTTTCATGTCCGGCCCGCCATTGTCCCGGGCGAAAATGCCATCCCGTTTCATATCGAGCTGGAACTCAACGGCAGCGGCGGGCTGATGTTCCTGCCGCTGGGACGCACCACCGGACTGGTGCTGGATTCAAGCTGGAATGCACCAAGTTTTCAAGGCAGCTTCCTGCCGTTCAACCGGGAAATCCGGCCCGATGGCTTCCATGCCGAATATCAGGTCACGGAACTCAACCGGAACTTCCCCCAGATGGCGGCGGCCGCGGCGTTGCGCGCGGCCGACAGCGATTTCGGCGTCGCACTGGTGGTACCGGTCAATATTTATCTTCAGGCCAGCCGCACCGCCAAATATGCGGTGCTCTTCATCATCGCCGCGCTGCTGGCGCTGCTCTTCACCGAACGGCTGACCGGCGTCACGATGCACCCGGCGCAATATTTGGTATCGGGGTTGGGGATCGTGCTCTTCTACGCCATTTTGCTGAGCACGGCGGAACACATCGGTTTCGGTTGGGGCTTCATCCTGGCCTCGCTGCTGACCGCGGGCGCCCTCACCTTCTATTGCCGACTGGTCTTCCGCAGCCTGAAAACCGCATCGATTCTCGGGTTTCTCCTGTTGCTGGGTTACGGCGTTCTGTATCTGGTGCTCCAGCTTCAAGACTTCGCGCTGCTGGCGGGAGTGAGCATTCTTTTCCTGCTGCTGCTGGCATTGATGCTGGTCACCGGCCGCATGAACCGGGAGCCGGAACGAACGTAATTTCAATACCGCTTCCGGTGGTGCGCAATGCGCCGCCGGACCGATTTTTTCTCAATCCGGACGGGCCGGGACTTTTGCCAAGTCCCGGCCCGCTTTTTTACTGCCTCAAAAACTGATAATGAATCCCTGAATTTCAGTTTTTTCGACAATTTTGCGGAAAAAATCGTTTTTTCACGGCAAAACAGTTGATTTTGGAATAAATTGGATTATATTGGAATAAAATGGAATTCACCGGCCGGGGGCGACTGGCATGCTGGCATTTTGCGGACAGGACCGAATTTTGATCGACGCCAACGGCCGGTTGAAGCTGCCGCCGAAGTTGATTGAGGATTTTCTGGCCGAAGGCGACGGCGATATCGTGATGTACTGCCTGCCCGAAGGCGCGATCGCGCTCTATCCGGAAGCGGTTTTTCACGAAATGCGCAACCGGGCCGAAGATGCGGTGCGCGAAGCCGGCATGAGCATTCTCAAGCGGCGCGATTTCCGGCGTTTCGGCGCCTGGAGCTGCGCGGCCAAGATCACAACCCAGGGGCGGCTGACGCTGCCGACGGGCTTCCGCGAACCGGCGGCGCTGCCGCCGGGAACCGACGCGATCATCGTCGGCGTGGAAATCGGCGCGGAAATATGGAATTGGAACCGCTGGCAATCGGAACTCGAGCTGATGCAGCAGCACGAGCTCACCCGCGGCGATATCGAGATGGCGCAGGCGCTGAAAGGCACCTCGCCGCAATAGACGAAAGGAGTCGGAAAGCATGAAAAAGCACAATCGGATGGTTTGCCGCCGGATATGGCTGTTCGCCTTGCTGGCGGTGCTGGCGACCGTACTTCTTGGCTCAACCATGTACCGCGGCGAGCGGCGGGCGTTGAACGTCACCGCGCTGGCGCTGGCGGAGCAAAGCACCCAGGAATCCCGGACGGCAGGGCGCGAACTGGCACTGAGCCGTCCCGGCGTTCTGCTGCGGGCCAATACCTGCGTCACTCATTGACGCATTCCGGGAACTTTTCCCGGACGCCGGCACTCTGAAATGATGGCACGTCCGCGGGAAGCCGGATGGCTTCCCGCGGAGGTGAACGGAATTTCTTTTCCCTCATGACGGAGAATCATGAATGCAACCGGCCGTATCCGCATATGGATTTTTCTGCTGGCGGGGCACTGTCTGATGGGCGCGCCATCGACTTCGCCCTATGGCGAACTCTCGCCCGAAGAAGCCCGGGTCATTGCCGACAAGGGTACGGAAGCGCCATTTTCCGGCCGTTATGAGCATACGACCGAACCCGGATTGTACGCCTGCCGCCGCTGCGGCGCGCCGCTGTACAACGCCGACGACAAATTCGCCGCCCGGTGCGGCTGGCCCGCGTTTGACGACGCATTGCCCGGTGCGGTCAAACGCACCCCCGATCCCGACGGCAAACGCACCGAAATCAGCTGCCGCCGCTGCGGCGCTCACCTCGGCCATGTCTTCACCGGCGAAAAATTGACCGGCAAGGACATGCGTTACTGCGTGAATTCCGTTTCGCTGGTCTTCGAGCCCCAGAGTTCGTCGCGACTGCGGCGCGCGGTTTTCGCCGGCGGCTGTTTCTGGGGCGTGGAGGAACTCTTCCGGAATCAGCCCGGCGTCATCGCCGCCATCAGCGGCTACACCGGCGGCAAGACGCCCTTCCCGACCTACCCGATGGTCTGCACCGGCCGGACCGGCCATGCCGAAGCAGTGGAAGTGATTTACGATCCGAGCCGGACCGACTATGAAAAACTGTGCCGTTATTTTCTGGAAATTCACGATCCCACCCAGCGCGACCGCCAGGGGCCCGACCACGGCACCCAGTACCGTTCGGCCATCTTCCCGTTCGACGCCGAACAACGGGCGACGGCGGAGAAACTGTTGCAGATTCTGCGCGGCAAAGGCTATGATGTCGCCACCCGGATTGAACCGTTCACCCGGTTCTGGATCGCCGAACCCTACCATCAGAGTTATTACGAAAAAACCGGCAAAGCGCCCTATTGCCACGGGTACCAGAAGCGTTTCTGATCCGATATCGGGAAAGCGTGCGGCAGGAACGTCCGGTCAACCCCGGCGTTTAAAATAAAAGATGGCGAGAGAGACGGGACTCGAACCCGCAACATCCACCGTGACAGGGTGGTACTCTAACCAATTGAGCTACTCCCCCGCTGCTTGAGCGAGAATTTCTGAAATTTTCCGATGCCATTCAAAAAAATGGCGAGAGAGACGGGACTCGAACCCGCAACATCCACCGTGACAGGGTGGTACTCTAACCAATTGAGCTACTCCCCCGCTGCTTGAGCGAGCAGTATATAAGATATCAGTATTTTTCTTTTTTGCAAGCTCAAAATCAAAAAATATTCGGTTTTTTGGTCCCGATATCGCGCGCCGCATCGCGGTCCCTAGCGCAAATGCCGATATTCCCGGCGATAACGTTCCGGCGACACCCCGAAAAGCAGTTTGAACCGGCGGCTGAAGTGATAGGCGTCACGATAGCCGAAGCGGCCGGCGGTGTCGCGGATGCTGTCAGCCCCCTCCAGCAGCCAGCCCGCCGCCTGATGAAGCTTGAGCCGCTCCAGATAATTTTTGGGCAGCAGTCCGGTGCGGACCAGAAAGATCCGGCGCAACACCGGCGGCCGTACGCCGAGAAACCCGGCCATCTCCGTAACCGTCCACCATTCGCCGGCATGTTCCTTGAGAACCGTCAGCAGTTTTTCCCACGCGGCGTCGCCGGCGTCGGCCGAGCGCGCCGGAACCATGCTCCAGAGCAATTCCTGCAAGCGGGCCGCCGCCAGCAGCTGGACCCGCTCGGCCGGGTCGCTCAAAAGCGCCGCCAGCTCCGGAATGCGCCGTTTCGTCCCCAGCCGGTAAATGCCGCTGTTCAGAAGGCCGCGGGCCGCCCATGCATCCGCCGCCGGACCGGCGAAACGGATCGAATCCTCGACATAAGGCATGCCTTCGGCACCGCCGTAACGGTTGAGCGCATTCGGCGCAATCAGGATCGCATCGCCCGGCTCGACCGCGCATTCCGTCCCGTCGGCCAGCCACAACCGCCCTCCGCCGTCATACATGTGCGACAGAGAAAAAAATTCGAACCGCCGGACCGGAGTGTCGAAAAAACCGTCCGCCGGCGCCCGCACCCCGACCGACGCATTCAGCACCCGGAACCCGCCCGGAGCGAAGATCGCGGGCATCTCTCCGATCAGCCGGTGAACTTCGATTTTTTGGTCATCATGCATGAACTTTTTATCCATTTACAAATAATATTCCTAGTAGTATACTATAATCGGAAAAGATTTTTTTGCAAATTTCACCCATAACTTATGGAGAAAGCATCATGGATCGCAAAATCAAAGTCGCCGTCATTGCCGCCGGCGGCCGCGCCAAAGGCGTGGTCGCCAATCTGCTCCAGGATTCCAAACGCCGGGTCGAAATCGTTTCGGTTTACGACCCCGATCCGGCGATGATGGAAGAGGCCCTCACTCAATGGTGGAACTCTCCGGACGCGCTGCGCGCCGATTCGCCGGAAGCGGCGATCGACGTCTCCGGCGTGGAGTGGGTGATGATCTTCTCTCCCAATGCTTTCCACAAGGAACACATCCTGATGGCCTTCCGCGCCGGCAAGCATGTCTTCTCCGAAAAACCGCTGGCCACCACGATCGAGGATTGCCGGGAAATCTACGCCGCGCACCAGAAGAGCAATCTGATCTTCGCCACCGGATTCGTGCTGCGCTACGCCCCCATTTACCGCAAGATCAAGGAGATTCTCGACTCCGGCGCCCTGGGTGAACTGCTGAGCATCGAAGGCAATGAAAACATCGCGCCGGAACACGGCAGCTACATCATGTGCAACTGGCGGCGGCTCACCGCGCTGGCCGGTCCGCACATTCTGGAAAAATGCTGCCACGATCTCGACCTCATCAACTGGTTCACCAACTCGCTGCCGACCAAGGTCGCGGCCATGGCGGGGCGCACCTTTTTCGTGGAAAAGAATGCGGCGCTGCTCGAAAAGTATCCCCGCAGCACCTTTTTCTCCTGGAATGATCCCCACGCCATCGCCTCGCCCTTCGCCGGCGACACCGACCTGGACGATGTGCTGATGAGCATCGCCGAATTCCGCAACGGGGTCAGGGTCGGCTTCACCGCCACCATGAGCAACGCCCTGCCCGAACGCCGGATGCGTTTCAATTGCGCCGAAGGGAGCATGATCGCCGAATTGTACACCATGACGCTGCGCTGGAAAGCCATGGGCGCCGATGCCGAGCAGCTGATCAACTTCAATGGCGACGGCCATGCCGGCGGCGACAGTTTCATCATGAAGGAACTCTTTGACACCATGATCCATCACACGCCGCCCAAATGCAGCGGCAGCGAAGGTCTCGCCAGCGCGGTTTACGCTCTGGCGCTCGACCGCGCCGCCGCCGAGGGCAAGGTCATGAATTTGGAACCGATCTGGGCTGAACTGGGGCGTTGAAGCGCACCGCCAGTTCGTTCAGGAATTGATCCGCACAGTCGCGCCGCGCGCTCAACAGCGTCGCGGCGCTGACTTTCTGCCGGATTTTGACCGCCGGAATGCGGCAGACGAAATGCGGCGCCGGACCGGACCGGGCGGTGTGCATTTCCACATCCTGAGTATTGGAGACGTTCATTTCCATCCGGATGGTCTCCTCGGCCAAGCCCAGCTCGCTGTAGAACAGCGCGGTGAAATTGAGTCCGCCGTTGATCAGCGAAACCAGTTCTTCCTCGTAGATGCCCCGCTCCAGCACCACCCGGAAATGCAGCAGTCCGTTCTGGAACAGCTGCCAGAAACGGTCGCGCGTCTGATCCATCCCGCGCAATGACGCATTGGTCGCATAACTGGCGGCGATTTCCGCCGCACCGATGAAGTCGTGAGGCATTTCAGGTGTATCCTCCATCGCCGCCAGCGCCGCCCGGCGCAATTCGGCCAGCGGCCAGACCGCCGGTCCGACGGTGATCGGAAACGCGGCGAAATCGATGATCGGCGCATTGGCCGGCACCCCCTTGCCGATGCGCTGCGCGAAATAGTGAACGCTCTCTTCATACTCCGGCGGCCAGATGTCGCCGGCGGATTTTTCCGCCCCCGCCGGAGCCTGCGACTGGCTCTCGAACAGAATGCCGCGGATCATCCGGCCCAGCAGTTCCCGCTGGTTGCGCAGCGCGCGCCGGATCAGCTCATGCAGCTCTCCGGCTCGCGACGCCGGACGGCTCGCCGCCGAAACCGAGCGGATGTAAAAGACGCCCTGCTGCAATTCATCCTCCAGCCCGGTCGTGCATACATGCGGAATATCTCTGAAAGGACGGATCACCAGCACCACATAGCGCTTGCCGTCGACATCCGGCCGCTCGACGGTCAGATCGATCGCCGGATCGACATAACGGTTGATGAAACCGCCGACTACCGAGGGGTCGAAGGAGTGACTCTGTTTGTCGTCCAGACCGGTGAAAAGCGAAGGGTGGCCCGAGGCATCCTCGCCGACGCCGACCACGATGCATCCGCCCTTGGTATTGGCGAAAGCGAGCGCGTGACGGACGAATTTGGCTTTCTGGCCGCGGGTCATCAGGTTCCAGTCGACCGCCGCCTTGTAATCGAGCACGTCGGATTCGACGCCGCGATAAATCAATTCATGCCAGTCCATGATCCGCTTCGCTTTTCGTCACTGCGCCGCATCGGGCGCTTTTTTGATCCGGTTCTGGCGCACGCCGATGGCCGTGGTCGAAATCGTCCGCCGCCAGACCAGCCACAAGGAGAAGTAGCCCCAGCGCTGGACGCGGGATTCGACCTGCTCGAGTTTCTCCGCCCGGTAGACCTTGTTCATGCCTTCCTGGAGCATTTCCGCATTGCGCGCCGGGGTGATGTTGTTGCGGAAAAAGCGGTAATCGTGGGCGTTGGGCCGCCCCGAATGGCCGCTCACGATCGGCCACAGATCAAAAAGATAGTATCCGCTGTTGGTCGCCGTCCCCACCGCCACGGCGCGGTATCCTTCGGCAACCGTCGTCCCTTCCGGCGCGGGATCCAGCGCATATTCCGCCGAACAACAGCCGCCCAACAGCATGGCCGCCGCGGCCATTGCCAACATTCCCGCCCCAACTCGCATAATACACCTCCATCGCTGAAAAAAATACCTGATCCTAAGATAGCCCGCCGGACGGCTTTTTGCAACAAAAAATCGGAAGAAGGCTTGCAATCCACCGGGAATCATGATAGATTTTTGCGGTTCACCAACATCACGGGGAGGAAAATCATGGAGAAACGAATCCTGCCGGGAGTGCTGGCGCTGCTGGTGGTCGCGCTGGGGCTCTTCGCCGCATTGTTCGTCTGGTATGGCTGCCGGATCGAACCGGCCAACGGCGAAATCGCCATCTTGATCAAAAAGACCGGCAAAACCCTGCCCGGCGACGAAATCGTCGCCGCCAGCAGCGAGTACAAAGGCATCCAGCTCGAAGTGCTCGGCGAAGGTCGTTACTTCCGCAATCCCTATGTCTGGGAGTGGCAGATCGTGCCGGTGACCGACATTCCGGCCGGAAAATTCGGCGTGCTGGTGCGCAAATTCGGAAAAAATCTGCCCGAAGGCCAGATCATCGCCCCCGACGACAGCACCAAAGGCATCGTGCGCGACGTGCTCGGCACCGGCAAGCACCGGATCAATCCCTATGCTTATGATGTCAAGCTCTGCGATGACATCGTAATCATGCCCGGCAATGTCGGCGTGGTGGCCAATCTTTCCGGGCGCGATATTTTTTCCGGCACCGCCAACGATCTATCCGCCGCCAAGGGCTTCCTGGCCGCGCCCGACCGCAAAGGCGTCCAGCAGGCCGTGCTCAAGGAAGGGACGCATCGCATCAATCCTTACATCCAGAGCGTCGCCATTGTCAACATCCAGAGCCAGCGCTACGAATTCAGCGGCAAGGATGCGATCGGCTTCATCACCCTCGACGGCTTCCAGATTTCCCTCGAAGGAACGGTGGAATTCAATATTTCGGCTGACTCCGCGCCCTGCCTGACCCAGGAAGTGGGCAACATGGAAGACATCATGAAAAAGCTGATTCTGCCCTCGGTTTCCGGGTTCGCCCGGATCGAAGGCAGCAAGAAGAGCGCGACCGAATTCATCGTCGGCGAAAGCCGCCAGCTCTTCCAGAACCAGCTTGAGGAATTCCTGCGCAAGACCTGCCGCAACTGGGGCGTTTCGATCAATTCCGTGCTGATCCGCGACATCATCCCGCCCCAGGAAATCGCCGCCATCATCCGCAACCGCGAACTGGCGCAGCAGGAAGCCAAGAAATTCCGCCAGCAGATCGAACAGGCCAAGTCCGCCACCGAACTGGAACGCCAGCGCATGCTCGCCTTGCAGAGCAAAGGCAAGGTTCAGGCCGAAACCGAAAAGATCACCAGCGAGATCGCGGCCCAACAGGCCCAGCTGGAAAAATTGATCGCGGCCAAAACCGAGCTTGATGCCGCCGTGCTCCAGCTGCAGACCGCCGAAGCCGAGGCCAAGGCCGCGCTGGTTCTGGCCGAAGCCGACCGTAACGTGATCGCCGCCCGCAACCAGTCCGAAGTCGAAGTGCTCAAACGCAACATTCAGGCTTACGGCGGCGGCACCGCCTACGTTCGCGGCAAGCTTTATGAAAAGATCGCGCCCAATATTCAAACCGTGATGACCAACGGCGCTCCCGGCGGCCTTTTCGGTTTGCCGCTGACGCCGCCGGCCCCGGTCACGAAGCCGGTTGCGCCCGCAAAAACTGTTGCCGCACCGGTCGCGGCTGAAGCGGCGGCGAAATCGGCCGCCCTACCCTCCGCGGAACCGCTCGCGTCCGCGAAACCGGCTGTCCAACCCGGGTCAACGAGCGCCGCGGTGAAGCCCGCCGCCCCTGCCGCGGCGCCCGCTCCGGCGAAAGGAGAAAACTGATCATGAAAAAGACCATATTCGGCGCCGTTGTCGTGATTGGCCTGGTGGCGCTTGCCGCCTACATCCTCTATCTCTGGGGTTTCTGTCGTTTCTATGTGCCGCCGGGGAAAATGGCGGTGGTGACGGCCAAGAGCGGATCAGCCCCCGCGCCCGGAGCGCTGCTGGTCGAGCACGGCGAAAAAGGCATCTGGCGCGACGTGCTGCCCGAAGGCCGCTACTTCCTCGACCCGGTGATGTACGACGTCAAAATCGTCCCCGCGATCAACATTCCGCTCGGCAAGGTCGGCGTAGTCACCAGCAAGATCGGCAAGCCGCCGGCTCCGGGTGAAATCATCGCCCCCGACAAGTCGTATCAGGGGGTCTGGCGCGACGTGCTCGGCCCCGGCGTCTACCGGCTCAACCCCGAAGGTTATCAGGTCGATATCGTCGATGCGATCAACATTCCGTTCGGCTATGTCGGAGTCGTCACCGCGCAGACCGGCAAGCCCGCTCAGCCGGGCGAATTCGCCAAGCCCGGTGAAAAAGGAGTGATCAAAGACATTCTCCAGCCCGGACTGTACTATATCAATCCGCGCGCCTATCAGGTCAATGTGATCGAAATCGGCATGAATCAGGTCAGCATGAGCGGCCGCGAAGGCAGCGTGATCGAGGTCAAAAACCGGATTGAGGCCGCCAGCGACGCCCTGAGCGAAATGTCCTACAACACCTTGAACACCCAGCTCCAGAACCGTCAGGAAATGCTCAAGAGCGACTCCTCGCTGCGCAACAACGCGCCGGCGCCGGCCGCCGCGCCGGAAGCCGCCAAGCTCAAGCGCCGGGTAATGGGCGCGGTGCCCGGAGCCGCCGCGACCACGACGCCGGAAACGCCGGACATGATCTACAGCATCGGCAGTTTCGTCGAATTCCCTTCGCGCGACGGGTTCAAAATCATGATGGACATGACCGTGGAGTTCGAGCTGCTGCCGGAGCATATTTCGCGCATCTACATGCTTTACGGCGATTTGCCGCAGGTGGTGGCCAAGATCATTCTGCCCCAGATTCTTTCGGTGTCGCGGCTCAAGGGTTCGAGCTACAAGGCGCAGGACTTCATCATGGGCGAAGGCCGCGAAACCTTTCAGAACAACCTGCGCAACGAACTGGTCGCCACGATGAAGGAAAAAAGCATCGTGATTCACAACGCGATCATCCGCAACGTGACCATTCCGGAAAACATCCTGAAACCGATTCAGGAGGCGAGCCTCGCGGTCGAACAGAACCTGACCAACTACTCGCTTCAGGAGACCGCCAAGATCGAAGCCGAACTCAACAGCCAGACCGCGCTGATTGACCAGAAGCGGCGCGAGATCGAACAGGAAACCCGTAAAATGACCGCTGAAATCGCCGCCAGGCAACAGCAGGCGGTGCGCCTGATCGCAGCCGAAACCGAACTCGAAGCGGCCAAGCTCCAGCTCCAGCGCTCCGAAATCGAAGCCAAACGCACCAAGCTCAAGGGCGAAACCGAAGTTCAGACCGCGTTTCTGCGCAACAACGAGCTGGCGCGCGGCGCCGAGATGAAGGCTCAGGCGCTGGGAGAAGGCGGCGCCATGGCCGATCTGCAGCTGGTCGACCGGCTCAACCCGGCATTGAAGCTTCAGGTGATTTACGCCGGCGACGGCACCTTGTGGACGGACCTGAAATCGGGCTCGGTGACGGTGAACCAATGATCACGATCCGGGAAATACGTCCGGAGGAAGCGCCGCTGCTGAGCGCCCTCTCCGATTCGGTCGGCTGGAACAACGCTCCGGCCGAATGCCGGCTGCTGACCGAAACGCCGTCCATGCGCGCGATTTTCGCCGTCGCCGACGGCGAAATCGCCGGTTCGGCAGGCATGATCGCCTACGAACCGGCCCGGCTGGTGTTCATCAATCTGGTGATCGTGAAGCCCGAATTCCGCCATCGCGGCATCGCCACACGGATGATTGAGCATATCATCGATTACTATCGCGGGTTCCGGACCTTCAAGCTCCACGCCACGCCGGAAGGCGGCAAGGTGTATGAAAAACTGGGGTTTGAAACCCGTCGGACGATCAGTTTCTTCACCGCCGACCGGCCCGACTTCGGCCATGCCGCCGATCCGGCGATCGCCGTCCGGCCGCTGCGGCAGGAAGACATGGCCGATTGCGTCGCGCGCGACCGCGGCTGCTTCGGACTGGAGCGGCGCGCCCTGCTCGAATTCAATTTCCGTCAGCATCCCGAACTCGCGCTGGCGGCGGCAGGCAGCCGCGGCTTCATCCTCGGGCGGCGCTGGAAGAAGTACCGCCATCTGTCCTGCCTTGAAGCCGACAGTCTGCCGGTGGCGGCGGCGCTGGCCGCGCGCGCCGCGGCGCTGGATGCCAGCCAGACCCTGAGCATCATCACCTACGATCATCAAAGCGCTTTCCAGCGGATTCTGCGCGACGCCGGGTTTGCCAAGGTCCGGGACATGATCGACATGGAATTGGGCGAACCGGATTTTCCGCCGCCCGCGGAATACTTCGCCATCTATGGCGGCGACATGGGCTGACCCCGGTCCGGCAATCCCGCCGAATCTCAACCGGCGGCGCGTTCCGATGCGCCGCCGGTCTTTTTTGTCCTCAACCTAACGTGCCAGTTCGATCAGGTCGTATCCGAGATATTCGCGGAACGCTTCGGCCAGAATGCCGCGGCTGTCGCCATAGCTCAGACTGACGTGGTGCGGCAAGCCGTGCCGGAGCAATCCCAACATTTTGGCCTGAAAATTTTCAAAGCGGGCAATGCCGCCGCAGCCGAAAAATTCCGGCGGCAGTTCGGTTTCTTCAAAAACTCCATTTTCCAGAAAGAAGGCGAGTTTGCCTTCGCGGGTAAAGCCCGACGCGCAGGTGAATTTTCCGGGTTTCATCCGGCCTTGATTGCAGCCGAGGCCGTTGCCGGCGCCCAGAATCCGGGCGAACATCGGATGATCGACGATCCGTCCCGGTGCGCGCATGAGATCCGCCGCCACGGGGCCGCAATGAAACAGGATGCAGCGATTTTCATCATCGCCGTAGTTGTTGTTCCAGTCCAGACAGGCGGCGGGCGCGTCCGCCGCCAGACTCAGCGCGCGCATGGCAATGGCGTTGACCGTGTCGACTTCGCAATTGGCGGTAATCCGGCACTGGTTGAGCAGCGACAGAATCACGCAGGGCGAAAGTTTCAGCTCCGTTTCAAGCTCTGTCCAGCAACGCAGCGTGATCAGATCGAGGCCGTATTCGGCGATCATCCGGTCGATCGCCGTCGCCAGTTTCGCAATCCGCAGCAAAGCCGCATCGCTGCCTTCCGGCCAGCGGCAGTACCCGCGGAGCGCAGCCGCTTTTTCCCGCAAGTCCGGCGCATCGTCCGCCAGCGCGCGATAACGCCCGAACAGCTCCGACAGATCGAAGGCTTCGTTGGCAATCCCGTAACGCTCCAGCGCGGTTTCATCGAAGCGAACGGTTTTGAACGGCGTGCAGCGCGCGCCGATGGAGCCCGCGCGCACCCGTTTCATCCCCCTCACCACCCGGCAGATGGCCGCGAACTCACGAAGATTGGCGTCAAAAGCCGCCGCGCCGACGACCACGGTGTGCGGCGCAAGCACGGTACAGGGAACGCGGCACTGGCGGAAGAGGTTGACCGCGCTGATCTTGCCGCAAAAGGCGTCGCGCCGCGTTTCCGGTCCCAGCGCGTCAAGCGTATCGGAACAGGCGGCGAACAGAATCGGAACTCCGGCGTCGCGCAATGCGGTCAGACAGGAACTTTCGTCGCCGAAATTCGGAAAAACGGCGATCACGCCGTCGCACGCTTCGCGCTTCAGGCTGTCGGCGTATTGCCGCGCCCCGGCTTCGTCCGCGACCGGCGCGGCGAACAGCGCCGGCGTGATCCGGAGGCGTTTCAAGGCGGCGGCGGTTTCGGCGGCGGCCGCCTGCGCCGCCGCTTGCGGAAAAGTAATCCTGTTCGATACGAAAATGGCGATTTTCATGTGCAACCCTCTCTTTGCCGTTTGGGTCATAAAATATCCCGGAAACGCGGCGGAAACCTTGACAATCGGGACAAAAAGAGGTATAATATGGACATGATGAAAAATTCCGCAATTCAACTTCACGGCAGTGCATTTTTCCCGATCGCCGATTTTCCGGTCGCGGTGGTCCCGTCCGGCAATCAGGATGAGAATTTCGGGGGAGAGGGCTATACCTGCATACCGCATTTTCATGACTATCATGAGCTTGTCATGATCGTAAGCGGCTCCGGCGTGCAAAATATCGACGGCCGGGATTATACGGTCAAAGCGGGGGACGTTTTTCTGATCGGCGGCAGTTCCGTGCACTGTTTCCGGGCCGTCCGCGCCCTGAGGCTCTACAATATTCTGTTCGATCCGGACCGTTTGCCGCTGCCGTTGGCACAATTCCGCAAGATTCACGGTTACGAGATGATTTTCCGGACCGAGCCGCAAACCCGGACGCCGCGCAATTTCCGGAATCATCTCCGCCTTGAATCGCGGCGGATTCCCGAACTCGTGAAACTGGTCGAAGGCCTCCGGGAGACGCTGGCGCGCAACGATGAATTCAGCGAAGCCGAGAGCATCGGGCTGCTGATCCGGATCATTCTCGATCTGGCCCGGCAATACGCGCCCGCAACGCCCGCCGGAGCATCGCTCCCTCAAATCAGCCGGGTGATCGCCCGGATGGAGCATGACTATGCCAAGCCCTTCCGGCTGGAGGAGCTGGCGCAATTCGCCCGTACTTCGCCACGGAATTTTTCGCGCCAGTTCCGGCGGATTACAGGAAATAGTCCGATCGATTATCTGCTCAAAATCCGCCTGCGCCGCGCGGCCGGACTGCTGCTGAACGGATCATGGAGCATGGCCGAGATCGCCGACCGCTGCGGTTTCCGCGACTCCAATTACTTCACCAAGCGTTTCACCCGGGAATACGGCTGTTCGCCGCGCGCCTTCCGCCGGCAGTCCGGCACGGAACGCTCCATTCCCGTCAGCCGATCCGGACGAATTTCCAATTCATGAGTTTCGCCCAGTCGCGCAGCAAAGCGCTGTCGCCGCCATAGCTCAGCGCCAGGTGGTGGGTTCCTCCGGCTTCGCTGTAGGCGGCCAGAAAATCCCCGATCGATGGCGTACGCGGCATGAACCAGCCCGCATTTTTGTGCGGACTGGGACCTGCCGGAGCCTTGAAATCGACCGTCGCCGCAATCAATGTGAAGCTGCCGTCCGGTCCCGGCGCGAGATCGGTCAACAGCGCTTCGCCGCTGCGGAAACAGCCGGTGGCCAGCACCGGATTGCCGGTGTCGCTGAACCCGTAATCCATCTCGCTCAAATACGGTTTTGCGCTGCACAAGACCGGGTTGATTTCGCCCATATGACTGGTAAAAATCCGGTTGCCCGCCCAGTCGGGACAGAACATTTCGGTGAAGGAGGTTTCCGGAAACACCCGCGCCAGGCAGCGGTTCACCGCCGCGGTCAGCACGTCCCCTTCCCCGGCATATCCCAATCCCCGCGCCATCGCCTTGGAACACTCCAGAAACGGCACCGTCTCCCACCCTTCGCTCCGGGTGATGCCGGGAAAACATACGGTGAAGGCTTCGAGTTTTTCCTTCTCCAGCCAGCTTCGGAGCTTCAGCGAAGCGCGGACGGTCCGCCGGTGCGCCTCCGGGTCCAGATCGGGCGCAAGCTCGAAATGCTCCCGGTCCCAGGCCATTTCGGCGGTCACCGCCGACGGCGACGGTTCCGGCTGCGGCGCATAGGACGCCACGGTCATGCCGAAGGCGCCTTCCGGCACCCGGAAGTCGCCCATGCCGTCGAAGTCGCCGCCGGCCTTGCCGACGCGGATATGGGTCAGGCGGTAGGCCATGCCCGCGGCGCGAAGCTGGCGCGCGGCGCGATTGAGCACGTCGGAAGTTTCCCAATGCCCGGCGGAAATCAGGAACGGTTTGCGCAGACGCAGCAGCAGATTGCAGAAATCCTGAACCCCGTGGATGCCGTGATTGGGCATGATCTCATCCTCGCTGCCGGTGGCGAACCGGGCGTCGGGCGTGGTATCGATCACCACCACCGGCAACGGACTCGCGGCGACCAATGCCGCCGATTCGAGCGAAGGCGAATACGCCAGATGCAAGGTCGCCAGCGCCTCGCAGCCGGAAGTTTCCATGCTGTCCAGCGCCGCCTGAAATTCCTCGCGCACCCGGCAGACGGGCGCCAGATGAACCTCGAAGCCATGGCGGCGGAGCGCGGCGGAGATCGATTCGGCGAAGCGCAGCGCCGGGGCGTGATATTGCGGACAGACCTCGTCGTAAAGCTTGAGGTAAAATGGCAGCAGACCGATCTTCATGATTTTACGATGCTCCCGAAAAGTTTGGCGGCGTTGCGATATAACACGTCTTCCAGCGCATTTTCCGGCGTCGCCGCCAGAATCGCGCGCAATTGTTCGTAGAAAAAGGTGGTGAATTCGAGCACATGCTCCGTATCGCGGATGGCGGTGCCGATGTCGTAATCCTCGCCCATCAGATAGGCGTACTGATCGTTGACCTCGACCGACTTGCCGCGCAGCAGCGCGATCGGAGCATCGCTGCCGAAAAGGATGCGTTCCGCCGGAAAATGATCGAAGGCATAGCGCAGAATCCCGACATGGTTGACCATCGCGGTATCGAAGAAGGCATTGGGCAGCGCGGCCAGTGCCGCAAGGTTGCTCTCCACGATGTTGCGCATGAAATAAGCCCGCCCGATGTGAGCGAAAATAAAGGAAATGCGGGGGTAGCGCTCACAGAGTTCGACCATCTGGCGCTGGTTCATGCGATCGGCGAAGCGGCCGGGACGCGGGATGTGCAAAGTCACGGCCAATCCGGCGCGATTCAGATATTCGAGCTGGGCGACGGTCAGCATGTCAAAAATTTCCACCTCGGAGGATTTCTTGCCGTAACACGACGCCGCGTAATTCCAGTAGGGTTTGACCCCGACCGCGCCGGCAGCCTCGACCCGCCGCCGGACAGTCTCCGCCGCATCGGCAGGGGAAATCAGCACATTGACGAATTCATCCGGCCCGTTCGCCTCCGGCACCCGGCCGCGGCCGGCGGCATCATGCGGAAAGCCGAAGCAGTTCAATCCCACCTGCTGCTCCGGCAGCAGCGCGCGCATCGCCTCGCGCCACCGGGCAAGCGGAAACTCGCCCCCGAAACGATTGGCACAATCGCGCGGCGCAAAATGAAAGTCCGGCGGAAAGCAATTCCGTTCCCAGATGTGGACATGGGCGTCGAGAATCCGGCGCGGCAGGCGCGGCGCCAGCTCTTCCCGATAAATCCGGCGATCCGATTCCGTAATCCAGTTCATATCGTCACTCCTCCGGCAAGCATGGCGGCTCCGACCGCGCCCGCGTAACTGCGGTACGGCGAAACCACGATGGGGATATGCAACATTTCCGCCGTCAATTTCGGCCAGGCCACCCCTTCGGCCGGACCGCCGACCATCACCAGCCGCCGCGGCCGCCGCGATCCCAGACACTCGGCAAACCGCGCAATCACCGACTGCATCAGACGGCAGGCGGGAGTATCGGGTTGCAATGCGTCGACATTGAACCGTTCATAGCGCCCGGCCGCATGGCCATACTGCTCCAGTACGAAGCGCTCGATTTCAAGACCCACGCCTTCGAGCGAAAACATCGCGCCCCAGCAACCGCCCGCGCCGGACTGAAAGGGGTCGCACAATTCATTTTCGGGGACATCGCCGCGCGCGAGCACCGGATAAAAACCGACCCAGCTGGTGCCGCAGCTCAGCAGCATATCTCCCGGCACAGTCACGCCCGCCGCGCGCGCCGCGGCGGGATGATCGAAACTGCCCGCGACGATTGCGGCGCCGCTCGACAGCGCACCCGAAGCGTATTCCGCTTTGAGCGCGCCGATCACGGTTCCCGGCCGGACCAATTCCGGCAGCTGGGAAGCGGCGATGCCGTAATATTCGAGATATGCCTGATACCAGCATCCGCGCGCCTGATCCAGCAGATAAAACGGCGTCGCACTGGAGGTGTCGACCGCGCGTCGGCCGCTCAGGAGCCAGGTCAGGAAATCGTTGTTCATGCCGATTTTCGCCTGGCGCAACCACGCCGGATGTTCGCGGCGGAACCACTCCAGGTGCATCAGTGGAAACATCGGAATCGCAGGCCAACCGGTTACTTCACGCACCCGCCATGCCGCCGGCGGCGTCCAGTCCAGCCGCTTGTCGAGCCAGCTGATGATGGGCGTCAGCGGCGCGCCGCCGTCATCCCACAACAACGTATTGCCCGAAGCCGCGGCCATGGCGATGCCCGCCACCGGGCGGGTCCGGTCGGCGGCAAGACCGCCGATCAGGCGCAGCACCCGACCGCAATAGTCTTCGGCGGCGATCTCCACCCATCCGGGCTCGGGATGGCGGAAATTCACCCGTTCGCTCACGCTTTGAATCACGCCCTGGCGCGGGTTCCAGCGCACGCCCTTGATCGCTCCGGTGCCCAGATCCAATCCGATGAAATCATTCATGACCGTGTCCGTTCCAGTTCTCCCAGAGTAATATCCATCGCCGAAGCGATAAAGTCAAGCAATTTTTCCGAAGCGATCAACGGCAATTTGGTCAAAGCCGCCGGCGGACAGTCCGCTTTGTAGGTCTGGGCGCTGACATCGATGCGGTAGCGCTCGCCCAGTTTCCGGCAGAACGCCACCGCATGGTCGGCGTCGGCGAAGAAAAGCGCCCCCAGCAGTCCGTCGCCCTCGGCGCGGCAGACATACCGCGAATGCCGGGCGACCAGATGCCGCAATTTCTCCTGCCACAATTTGCCGACCGCGCGGGTATGGTCGGCGTTGGCCTCGGCAAAGCGCAGCGTAATCAGGTTGGCCAGGCTGGCCAGTTCTTCCTGCCCGTTGGTGACCAGCGCGCCGAACTGATTCAAATTGTCCATCGCCGCCGTGGTCAAGATCCGCGACGCCGGATAGACTCCGGCCGGAAATCCCTTGCCCACCGAAACGAAATCGGGCCGGCAGCCGTATTCGCGGAACAGGAAGATTTCCGGCGACCACATGCAGCTTTGAATTTCATCCACGAAAATCGGAATGTCGCGTTCGCGGCAAAGCTCATGGCAGCGCCGGACATATTCGTCCTCCAGCCGGATGCCGCCGTAATTCATCAATACCAGCTCGTGAATGAATCCGGCGACCTTGCTGCCGCCATCGTCGTATTGCGCCACCGCCTGCGCGAACGCATCCGGATCGTTGATCGGCACCGGAACCGCCCGGAAAAGATTGCATTCCGCCATCTTCGCATACAGCTCCGGCCACATGCCGCGCAGCATCTGGGTCATGATGGCGGTACCGTGATAGTTGGCCTCAAGTCCCTGCTTAAAATCGCCCATCACCAGAAAAACCGGGGTTTTGCCGGCGTAAACCGGCGCTTCAAAGGTATTCTGAAGCCGGTAAAAACGCGCCAGCATCATCTTGAAGGCCGCTTCGCAGGCAAGACTGCCGGTTTCCAGGTTGATCACCCGGTTGAGCACATGCGGCGCGTCCGAAGCGATCAGGGCGTCGAGCTCTTCCTCCCGGTCCCGCGCCAGACCGTTGGCCGAACGCACCAATTCGCGCTCGAAGAGACGGGTCAGATGACCCCGGGTATTGTTGTGGGTGATGTTGGTGATTCCGATTGCAGCGGCATAGCGGAGCAGATCGAAACCCGGGAAATTATGGCCCAGACTGGCCTGATAGTGTTCGCTTTTGCCCGTGATCGCCAAACGCCCGTCCTCGCCGATCCGCAAGAATCCGAGCCCGGAAAGCGGCGCGGAATCACGCCGCAAAGCAGCATCGAACGCCCGCGTCCCCGCCCCGGACGCACTGCCGCTCCAGGCGGAAACGATCCCGTTCCCGGCCTGTTCCAGCAGCCCGTCAAGCCGGCGGGCGAGTTCTTCCGGATAAAAATCGACCGGCGTCTCCGCAACCCGCCGCAATGCGGCGAAGGGTCCGATGCCGAGCGCCGCGGATGCGCGGCAGACCTGTTTCACATAGTCGCTTCCGGCAATATCGCTCAGCGACAATCGCAGATTCCTGACCATGACCATTGTCCTTTCCTCAATTCACGGATTTTCTTTTCAAGACATACAATACCATTAAAAATGATTAATTCAAGCATTATTCTAAACAAAATGACATTTTTAATCATTTCGAGCTTAAAACAACACCGCAAAACCCATAAAAAGGTATTGAAAATCTCAAAAAAACGCTTTTTATCCAAACATAAATTGATCGATTCAAAAATTTTTAACAAAAAAAGATCGTTTTTATAGATTTGCGCTCTTGACAAATGCTTTTTCATGAAGTATACTTTGATTCGGAAACCCGTTCATTCACCGATCGCATGATCGTTTCAATCACATGAGGACCATCCCGTTATGGGCAAACGCGAAAATACGCAGGAAAAGATTTTGAAGATGCTCCGCCATTACGGACGGCTGACCGTCGGAGACGCCGTATCCATGCTCCAGGTCTCCGAAGCGACGGTGCGCCGTCATTTCGCCGATCTGGAACAGCAGGGGACACTGCTGCGGATCCACGGCGGAGTACGGCTTCCGATTGCCGCCGAAGCCAATGAATACCTGTTTCAGCGCGAAGCGGCCAGCCGGGTCCGCGAAAAACGCGCCGTCGGCCAGGCCGCCGCCAATCTGCTCACCGACCGCGACCGCATCTTTTTCGACTCCGGTACCACGGTGATGGAGTGCGGTCACGCGCTGAGCGCGCGGCTGGAGCAGAGCGAACTTTCCGATGTGAGCGTCGTCACCAACTCGCTGGCCTACAGCGATTCGCTGGCGCTGCATTGTCCGGTGGTCCTGACCGGCGGCACGATCCGGCCCAAGCGCATGGACCTGTGCGGGATTGTGGCGCTGAACAACCTGGGGCGCTACAATTTTACCAGAGCAGTGCTCGGGACCGACGGCATCACCGCCGACGGCACGCTCACCACCACCGATGAAGAAACCTCGCTGCTGGCCGCGGCCGCGGTGGAGCACAGTCAGTCGGTATTGATTCTGGCCGACAGTTCCAAGCTCGATCGCAGTTCTTTTGTACCCTACGGCGCGCTGCGGGGCGAAAAATTCACGCTGATTACCGATTCCCAGGCCGATCCGGCGGTGCTCGAGACCCTCCGGAAGCTGGGCATCAATATCATCCTGGCGGACGCCGCCAAAATTAAATAGTTTATTCGACGCAAAGGAAGATCGTATGGGTATCAGACTCGGCTTGGTGGGACTGGGACAATTCGGCAGCCAGTTCGCCAGACTTTTCAAAGCGCATCCGCTGGTGGACCGCATCGCCCTGTGCGACTGCGAACCGGAAAAAATCAAAAAATTCCTCGACGATCCATTCATGGCGGACAAAGTTCATGCCCGCGACTGCTATGCCACGCTGGATGAAATCTGCCGGGCGGAACTCGACGGGCTGGTGGTCATCACCCAGCCGTGGCTCCACGCGCCGCAATGCGTCCAGGCGCTGGAATCGGGCAAGCACGTCTACAGCGCGGTGCCGCTGATCAGCCTGCCCGACGATCATGAAATCCTCGACTGGTGCGGCAAACTCACCGCCGCGGTCAAGCGCTCCGGCAAACAGTATATGCTCGGCGAAACCACCATCTACCGTCCCCAGACCATGTTCTGCCGCCGCATGGCCGCCGCGGGGGAATTCGGCGAATATGTTTATGCCGAGGGCGAATACGTCCACGATGTCGACGGCGGCATCAACGGCTGGAGCAATCTCCGCGACGTGATGAAGCACCGCACCACCGGCGTGGTCGGCAGCCAGTACGCCGCCATGATGGACCGCTATGCCCGGCGCGGCGTGAAATCGAGTCCGATGAGCTATCCCACCCATTCGGTTTCGGGTCCGATCAATGTAATGCGGACCCGGGCGCTGAAAGTCAGCGCCTACGGCACGCCCAATACCAACGCCGACCCGTTCTTCGCGGACAGCGACTTTTCCAACGTCACCGCGCTTTACCGGCTTGCCAACGGCGCCAGTCTGCGCATCGGCGAATACCGGGAAATCGGCGCGACCAGTTTCGACCGCGACGAAGCGGAAATTTTCCGCATTTTCGGCAAGACGGGCAGTTTTTCGCGCAATGTCTGGCAGTCCAATCACCGTACCGCGCCCGGAACCGCCCAGCCGATCAAGGAAGACGTTCCGCATCCTGAAACGCCGGAATGGCCCTGGGCCGGATACCGTGAAATGAGCGTGACCGCCATGCGCGATCCGCTGCCGCCGGAAGTGCAGCAGGCCTTCAAGGCGGTCTGCAACCCGAACGCCAACCCCAAAGATGATTTCCAACCCACCGGACATGGCGGCAGCCACCCTTATCTGGTGCATGAATTCGTGAGCATGATTCATGAAAACCGCGCACCGGCGATTCCAGTCGGAGAAGCGGTGCATTATATGGCCATGGGCGTGGCGGCGCACCGTTCGGCGCAGCGCGACGGCGAAATCGTCAATGTGGAGTTGTTCGACTGATATGTTTACCGAATTCGTCAATCAGCTGGATGCGGCGGGGCGCGAAGCCTTCCACCGGACCGTGGTCATGGCCATGGATACGCCGGAAGCGGCGGCAATGCGCCGGGCCTACTACCAGACCGTCTTGCGCCGGATGGGGGAAAACGTCACCATCGGCGTCAATGTCCGCATCGTCAACCCGCAATGGATCGAACTTGAGGACAACACTCTGGTTTCGGACGGATGCACCCTGATCGCCCGCGGCGAACCGGGCATCATCCTGCGGGAGCGGGCCCGGCTGAAAAACGAAGTCTATCTCGATACCGAAACCGCGCACGGATACATCGACATCGGCGAGCGGGTCTATATCGGCACACGCTGCTGCCTGCACGGCCACAAGGGGTTGGAAATCGGAGCGGATTCGCTGCTGGCGCAGGGCATTTTGATTACTCCGGCATCGCACACCTTCGCCGATGCCGACCGCACGATTTACAGCCAGCCGTGCGACAACCGGAAAATCGTGATCGGCAAAGATTGTTATCTCGGCATGGGAGTGAGGGTGGTCTGTTACGCCGAAACCATCGGCGACGGCGCGGTCGTCGGCGCGGGCGCGGTGGTGACCCGCCCGGTTCCGGCTTACGGGGTTGCCGTCGGCGTTCCCGCCAAAATCGTAAAAATGCGCAAATGAGTGTATGAGAAATCATGGTGTTGACAAAGGAGAGGAGGAGACCATGAGGAGAAAAAATTTCACGCTTAACGAACTTTTAATCGTCATTGCTCTACTGGGCCTGAACCTCGCGCTGCTGGCGGCGCTGGCTCCCGGAGTGAAGACAAGCGCGCAGCTGACGAGTTGCACCTCGCATCTGGCGGCGCTGGGCAAGGCGGTCGAAGCTTATCGCGCCGACAATGCCGAATCGTTCATGATCGCGATTTCGCCGGGCAATCCCGGTCCGACCTGGGCGACGCGGCTGGGGGCGACCACAATGGGCAATTATGTCAAAGCGGAAAACTTCAACTGTCCGAGCATGCCGGTTTACCTGCCGGAACGGTGGCAGAACGCCTCCGATCTGGCGTCGCAGAACAACTGGATGTGGACCCGGCCCGCATACGGCTACAATGACATCTGGCTGGGAGGCGTCAGGCGCGGGGCCAACGGCATTGCCGGCGGCATCCCCTATTCCATGGCCGCGCTGGAAGAGCCTTCCGAAATGCTGGTGCTGGCCGACAGCGCCGGCCCCGGACGCGAATTCGGCAGTTACCGGGTCCATCCGGGCTACGTCAAAACTGAAGCGGTCCTGTGGCCGCGGCACGACGGAGCGGTCAACGTGCTCTATGCCGACGGGCATGTGAAGGCGACGGCCAGCGGATTGGATCAGGCAGGTGAAGAGTCGAGTCAGAAGTTGTATGTGACGGGGGCCGAGCTCGAATCGTCCTCCACCAAAGAAGCAGACAGCTGCAAATGGCGTTGCGGTCTGGACTAAATCAGGGAGAATCCGATTTCATGAAAAAGATGGTTCCATTCTTCGGAGCGCTCTGCGCTTCCGCAATGCTCGCAGCCGCGGCTCCGGCGACGCCGTCGATCCCGTGGATCGCCGCCCCCGCATTGGACGGCAAACTGGATGACGCCGCCTGGGGGCAAGCCTGGAAAGGTCAGCTGGTCGATATCCAGAGCGGCAAACAACCGGCCCATCCGACCGCGGTCCTGCTGGGACGCGATCAGGACAATCTCTACATCGCCTTCGACTGTTCCGAACCCGAACCGGCCAAAATCAAGCGCCAGTTCACTCATATCGAAGAGCGTGACAACGCCATCTACAGCGACGACTGTGTGGAAATTCTGCTCGATCCTCTTGGCGCCGATACCAGCGCCGGGTATCATTTTGCGGTCAATTCCGCCGGGATTTTTTATGATGCATTGGCCGGCAACCCGGCGTTCGACAGCCATCTCAAGGCCGTCTGCCGGACCGAAGCCGACCGCTGGATCGCCGAAGTCGCCATTCCCTTCGCCGATCTGGGGGTCACTCCCGGCGGCGCGGAATTGCTCAAAATCAATCTGGGCCGGGAACGGCAGGCGGTCCCGGCGGAATACTCCTGTCTGAAAGCGGGACCGGGCGGGTTCAGCGACGAAAGTCATTTCATCGCCTTCCGGCCCGCGCCTCAGGACGGAAAATTGCCCCCGGTCACTTTTATGGCGCTGGGTTCCGGCGCCGCGCCCAAGGCAATCTTCGCCAATACCCTGCCCGGCAAGCAGACCTTCCGGGTGGCGCTGGAGTTTCTTGACGCCGACCATCAGGCGTTCCGCAAATTCAACCTCAAGACCAAGCCCGGCGTCCCGACCGAATTCGAATATCGTCTGAGCGGCAAAAAACCGCCGACTGCAATCCGGCTGTCGGTTGCCGAGGACAAGGACAACGGCCGGGAATTGTATGCCAATGTGTTTGAATTGCCGAAAGCGGTCCGAAGCGTCCGGCGTACGCTTACGGTGGAGCGGCCGCTGTTTGATTCGCTGCTGAGCCGGGAAGCCAAGCCCGATTTCGGCTTTGCCGGATTCCAGTGGATGTTCGGCATCGGCGAGGATGGCGGGATGTCCGCCTTTGCCCTCCAGTACGGGCTGCCCTATTCCGGCGAGGATTATGCCCGCGAAAACAAAGCGACCGGCATGGCCAACCTGACCAACTCGGTGATGATCGACTGGGCCAATGACGCGGCCCATGGCGGCAAAAACAACATGCCGCTGGCGGTCATGCCCCGCCCCTTGCAGGAAAACGTCAAATCCGGCATTCCCTACGATTTGCCGGTCGTTCCCGAAACCCAAAAAATGTACCTTGACGAAGTCCGCAAACTGGCCTCCGGCAAAAACGTCAAAGCCTTGTATATCGGCGACGAAATGAGCGAATGCATCGAAATCGGCCTGATCGAAGCGTTCCGGAAATTTCCCGGCAATCCGGAATTGCAGGCCATTGATGCCGAAATCAAGGCGAAATACGGTCAGGACAAATACGGCATTCCCGCCTCGCTCGAAATGACCGACCCGCTGGGCTGGATCGCCTACCGGCGCTGGCTCAACGCAGCGATGGTCAAACTTTTCCATGAGGCTTACCGGACCGCCAAGGCGGCCAACCCCGCCATCGTGGTGATCGCCGAAGACCCCGCTGGACACCAGACCAAGATTTACGGCTTCGCCGACTGGAAAGGCTCGTTCGATATCGTCACCCATCAGCTTTATCCGCGCGGCAGCCAGTATGTCGACAGCTTCGGCTTCCTGACCAAATACCTGACCGACCTTACCGGAGCCAAGGATGTCTGGCCCTGCCCGCATGTCGAAGAGTACGGAGCGACGTTCACCCCCGACGAAGTGCTGGACAAATTGTCGAGCAGCGTCCGCTGCGGCGCGACCGGCTTCCACTACTATCTCAACGACACCACCGGCCGCCGGGTCGGCAAGAAGTACATGGTTCACGAATACTGGGGCGCACCCGACCGCTATCAGGTGGAAATCGCGGCGCAGAAAAAGCTGGCCGCCATGCCCCGCCTCCAGTATCCGACGCCTGATGCCGCGGTCTTCACCGCCACCGACAGCCTGCGCGCCCAACCCGGCATCCAGCTCAAAGTCGCACCGGAATTCGATGTGCATCTGCACGGATTCATGGGCTATGGCGCCGGAGTCTGGTACCGGTTCATCAACGAACTGACCTTGAACGATCTGCAACGGTATAAGTTCATCGCCACGGTTGAAAACGAGTATATCGACGAAGCGTCGCTGAATGCGCTGAAGCAGTATGTCGAAGCCGGCGGCACGTTGCTGGTGCTGAATCCCTTCGCCTTCAGCTTCACCCCGGAAGGCAAGTCTCTTGATGCCGCCCGTGCGGCGTTCACCGGCATTGCCGCGGTCGGCAAAGCCTCCGGTGCGCAGCTGCTGGAATATCAGGGCAAGAACCTGCCGGTTTCCGGTTTGCCGACCGGCGCGCTCACCCCGGCTCCGGGAGCGAAAGTCATCGCCAAACTGGATGACGGCAATCCCGGCATGGTCGAATATTCTCTCGGCAAGGGCAAGGTTATTACGCTCGCGGTCAACCCCTGCGTCCGCAAGCTGGCGGGCAACAAGCCATGGACCGAGTTCTTCCACCAGTTCGCCGCCGCTGCCGGATGCAAGGCGGATCAGGATATCTGGCGCTTCAGGCTGCCCGATGCGCTGATTCAAAAACTGCCCATGCCCGCCGGACAGTGCCTGACCAACAATGCCGTAACCTGGCGGCAGTTCCAGCCGCTTCAGCCGAACAATGCCGGAATCAGCGGCACCTACACGCTGACGCCGGAACCGGATTCGATCAAGGACCGCGCTTCGGGAGCGATTGCGTTCGATCAGGGCAAACTGACCGACCGGCCCCGTGCCATCGCGGCGGACAGCGCCTATGGCGGCAAAGGCAACTGGCAGGAATGGGTGATCGGGTACAAAACCGCCGCTCCGATTGCCATCGATTGCCGCTGGGAAAAGCCCATGCCGGTCACTGCGGTCAAATTCTGGGTTCAGGGCGCGTGGCGCGATGCGAAAATCGTCATCGGCGGCAAAACCTATGAATTTCCGTGCGACGCGGCGACTGCAACCTCATCCAATGATGTCCGCGAAATCACGCTCGCACTGCCCGAAGCCGTCGCCGCCGATCAAATGACCATACAGATCGCCGGTGCGGAAAGCAGCCTGATTCTTGCGGAGATGGAAATCTGGACCAAATGAATACCAAATATCTGAAAGGATGGAGACGCACCATGAGTAGAAAATCGGATTTCACACTTATAGAACTCCTGGTGGTGATTGCGATCATCGCGATTCTGGCGGCCATGCTGCTGCCGGCGTTGAGCGCGGCGCGGGAACGCGCCCGCGCCAGCAAATGCGCCAGCAACCTTAAAAACGTCGCCATGGGCAGCATCATGTACACCGGCGACAACAAGGATTACTTCGTGCCGTGCGCCGTCGGCAACAACAACGGGCGAACCAGCTGGGCGACCCTGATCGCCTGCCCCAACGCCGGCGCTTACATCGAAGCCGGAATGGTGTTCAACTGTCCGTCCGCTCCGGTTTATCTGGAAGAGCGCTGGAGTGCGGGCAATGCCAGTTTCAACAACCTGGTGGACTGGGTCTGGACCAAACCGGCCTATGGCTACAATTACGGCTGGCCCGGCGGCGGACGCGCCTCAGGAAGCGTCCAGAACGGCAAGCCGTTCAGCATCGCCCGGGTCAACGACATGAGCGGCCTGGTGATGTTCGGTGACTGCATCTCCACCACCGGTTACAACGGCACTCCGGCAGCGGATGAAACCGGTTATTTCGCCATGGAGGCCTTCGAAACCTCCGGCAGCAACTACGGAACGCTGTGGCCACGCCATGCCGGCAGCGCCAACGTGAGCTTCGCCGACGGTCATGTCGAAACCGTCGTCGGCAACAGCAGCGATCCGCTGACGGCGCGGAAAAACATCCTCGGCAAAGGCGGCTATCTCGAAGGCTGCGCCACTCTCGGCACCAAATGGACTCAGGGGCTGCCCAACAGCCAGCCGTAACCGGCACAGCGCAGCCGTTATCTTCACGGCATAGCCGGGTGAAACATCCCGGCTATGCCGTTTTTCATGATCATGGCCAAAACGCAGTACTTGAATTCGGATCGATCGGGGATATATTTTCGAATTGATTTTTTGCGCAACCATCCGCAACCCGGAGATTTTCAGGATGATCGATGTCGAATTGCTGCAACGGTTGCTCGACGAAGCTACCGCTTCCGGCGAGGAATGCGGCTGCCAGCTGGTGATTTATCAGCATGGCCGGCTGCTGGCCGACCTGAGTTCGGGGCATGTCGCGTCCGATGGCGGAATGGTGGATGGCAAAACGCTGTTTCCGGTCTATTCGGTCGGCAAAGGCGTCATGGCCACCGCGATCCACCGCCTCGCCGAAAAAGGCATCCTCGCTTACGACGCCAAAGTGGCCGATTACTGGCCGGAATTCGCCGCCAGCGGCAAAGCCGATGTCCGCATCTGGCATATTCTGACCCATCGCGCCGGATTGTTCGCCCTGCCCGAACTCGAACATTTTTCGGATCAGGGGAACTGGCCGCTGATGTGCGCCAAACTCGCCGCCGCCCAACCGGCGTGGACGCCGGGAACGCGCTGCCGGTATCACGGCATCACCTTCGCCTGGTTGCTGGGGGAAACCGCCGCCCGCGCCACAGGCAAACCGTTCGACCAGATCATCCGGGACGAGGTATTCGCGCCGCTCGGAATCGCCGATTTCTTTTTCGGCGCCACGCCGGAAGCGGAACAACGTTTTGCCGCGCCGGTTCCGTGCTGCGAGGCCGACCGGAAGGATTGGCGCACGGTATTCATCGGCGACCCGGCGATCCGGCGCGGGTTCATTCCATCGGCCAACGGACTGGCGAGCGCCCATGCCATCGCCCGGATTTACGCGGCCACGCTGGCGGAAGTAGACGGCGTCCGGCTGTTGCGACCGGAAACCGTGGCCAACGCGACCATTCTGCGCCGGGCCGACGACGATCCGGCGCAACCGGGTGACTGGGCCAGGTTCGGACTGGGTTATGCATTGGCGGGACCGGGCGGAAATTTGGGTCGTATCTTCGGACATGGCGGAGCGCTCGGCGCGGAAGGCTTCGCCGATCGGGAAACGGGGTTGGCGGCAGGCTTCACCAAAAATCAGTTCAACGCCACCCATCCGGTGCATCCCTTGCGCGACCGGCTCTCGGCCGCGCTCGGCTTGCCCATCCGACACTGGTAATGGCAAATTACAGCGGGTCGCCGATCAGGTCGACCTGAGCCTGGGCCGCGCGCTGGGCATGGCAAAGCGCCAGTGCCAGCGCGTCAGTGGCATCGTCGGGAATTTCCTCGACCGCAATGCCGAACTCCGCCGCCATCATCAGCGCGACCTGCGCTTTGGTGGCCCGGGCGACGCCGACGGCGGCGCGCTTGGCGGTGGCCGGACTGTAAGCGTAAGCCGGAATCCGGTTTTCGGCCAAAGCCGTCAGAATGGCCCCCCGCGCCATGCCGAGGACGATCGCGGTGCGGGCATTGTCGCCGACAAAGGGGCTTTCCAGGCTGGCCACGGCGGGTTTGAATGTGGCGACGAGTTCGCGGACGCCGCCGGACAGTCGCCGCAGACACTCCGAATGCGGCAGTTTGGGACTGTTCCGGATAACGCCGCAATCCAGAATCCGGGCTTTGCCCGCAGCGATCTCAATAACACCGTAACCGGTGGTGCGGATGGCCGGATCAAGCCCCAGAACGATCATGGCGTCACCGGGCTGGCCGGGACCGGAACGGCATCGGTTTTCGGCAGCGCTTCCGGCGAAACACTCTTTGCCGCCGGAGGATTCGCCATCGGAGCCGGGGCCGCGGCTGCCGGCACGGGCGCAACCGCGGGAACCGTCACCGGACGCTCGGCCAACGCCTTGCGGGCTTCCTCGAGCTTCTGATTGGCAGTGACCAGTTCACTCTTCAGACGCTTCAACTCCTCCTGAGTGCGCCCCGCGTCTTCACGCAGGCGCGCTTCGCTTTCGCGGGCCGACTTTTCCCAGCGGTCCAGAAGTTCGCGGCGTTCGGCGTCCTGCCGGGCCAGCGCGTCCTGCTGCAATTTCTGCACATCCGACGCCCACTGCTTCCGTTCGGCATTCAAAGCGGCCTGTACTTTGGCCATGGACTCTTCCTGAATCTTCTGCGACTGTTTTTTGTCCAGCTCCGCCTGTTCCAGAGCATGGCGGCGCTCGTCCTGAATTTGTTTTTCCAGACTCGAAAGCTGAGTCGTCATCCGGTCGGACAGATCCGTCTTGACCCGCGACAGCTCATTCTGCAAAACATGATTTTCCTGCTCGCGCCGCTCCGCGGCATGGACGGCCGCCCGCCATCCGGCCAGACTTCCGGCCAGCAGCAGAAGCAGCGAAATCAATACCATGGCGAACATCCAGCGCTGCCGCCGCCGCTGCGCCAGCTGGTATTCGCGCATATCGCACATCCAGGCGCCGAGGTCGCTGAAATTGCGCTCCAGATTGCGCAAGGCCGGCGGCAGGGAAAATTCCGGCGGCGGCGCGGCGGCCGGAGCGGGAGCCGGATTGCCCATCGCCGCCTCGGACGGCTTGGGCGCGGCAATCTCCGGGCTTACGCCGTGGCGGCGCATCAGCTCGGCTTCGATTTCAAATCCCGATTTGCCCTGATCGCGCAATGCGGCAATCTCCTGCAGCACCGTCAGCGAACGCTCCGAAAAAATCCGGCGGCGGCCGACGTTTTCGCTGTCGATGTAATTGCCGTAACGCCCCAGCCAATCATTGATTGTGGTACGCGGCACGCCCAGTTTCGCAGCCAGAGCGGCGACGCTGTAATTTTCCATTTCGTTGGTCATAAGACGATTTTTTTCTCCTCCGCAATCCGGCGGATCGCCGCGACATCGGTTTGTATCTGCCGCTTCAGATCCGCCTCCGTGGCGAAACAGCGCTCGCTGCGCAGATATTGTTCCAGTTCCAATTTGACCCGGCAGCCGTAGAGATCGCCGGAAAAATCAAGCAGATGCGCCTCGACCCGCCGCACCCGGTCCGCCGGACGCGCATAGGTCGGCGCAATCCCGATATTGACCGCCGCCGCATAGGCTTTGCCTTCCAAGTGAACGATCCCGGCATAAACTCCGTCGGGCGGCAGCACGCCCGCTTCCGGCTCGATATTGGCCGTCGGACAATCAAGGCGGGTTCCCGCCACATGATGGCCGCCGCGGACCATGCCCCAATAAGCATAGTGCCAACCCAGCAGGCGGTCGGCCTCCGCCAGATCGCCGCCGGCAATCACCCGCCGGATGCGGCTGGCCGAAACCGTTTCGCCATCGAGTTCCAGCTCCGGCACCGCGCTCAGCCGCCAGTGATGGCGGCGGGCATAACCGGCCAGCAGTCCGGCATCGCCGCGGCCGCCCGCGCCGAAGCGCCAATCGCGCCCGACGCCGATGGCGGCGATTGCGGCATCGCCCAGCAGCTCATCCAGAAACGCTTCCGGCGCGGTCCGCGCAAATTCCGGCGTAAAGGCGCATACCGCGCAACCGGCCATGCCCGCCTCGCGCAACAGCCGGAGCCGCTCCGCCAGGCTCACCAGCAGCACCGGCGGCGCCGCCGGCTGGAGCACCGCCCGGGGATGCGGATCGAACGTCAGCGCCACCGGCAGCGCCCCGGTTTCCGCCGCCAGACGAACGACTTCCTCCAGCAGCTTGCGATGACCGCGGTGGACGCCGTCAAAAACGCCGATCGCCAGCGCCAGCGGCTGCGCCGCAAACGCCCGCAATTCCGCCGGACTGCCGACCGTCAGGGGCAAATTTCCCATTGCCGCACCCAAAATCACCTTCTTCAGAGCTTGCAATAACACCTGATCTGAAATATATTATCACTTGAGCTTTTTGCAAGTGTCTGAATCCGGATTTGTCCGGTTTTTCAGGCGGAGGAGCCGTTCCGGACGGCCGCGCCGACGCGACGGCGGCAAGATTTCGGGCGACGCCTCCGGTTCAAAGGAGTTTCACATCATGCGCAACGTACTTTATCCGGGCAGCTTCGATCCGCTGACCAACGGTCACCTCGATCTGATCGCCCGCGCCGGGCGGCTCTTCGACCGGGTGATCGTGGCGGTCGCGGTCAACAGCGAAAAACAGCCGATGTTCACCATCGAAGAACGGGTCGAAATGATCGAGCAGTGCTGCCATTCCTGGCCCAACGTCCGGGCGGTGCCGATCTACGGGCTGCTGGTCGACGCGGTCGAAAAATATCAGGCCGGAGCGATTCTCCGGGGGCTGCGCGCATTTTCCGACTTCGAGTACGAACTCCAGATGGCGTTGATGAACCGCAGTCTGCGCGACGATTGCGAAACCATCTTCCTGACTCCGACGGCCAACAACTCCTTCGTCAGTTCGCGTCTGGTCAAGGAGGTCGCCGTGCTCGGCGCGGATTACACCAAATATGTGCCGGAGTCGGTGGCGCTCCGGATCGCCGCCAAATTGGCGGAACGGGACGGCAGGCAATGATCAAATTTTCGACCGCTATTCTTGACCATCAGGAGCTTGATCTGACCGGCGCCGAACCGGCCGCGCTGTTGGAGCTCGAAAACGACCCCATGCTCACGGTCGAGCAGGACGTGCGTTATGCGCTTCATGTCAAAAAAGTATCCGGCGGCGCACTGGTTTCCGGCATGGCGGGCACGGTGGTTTCCGGTGTCTGCGGACGCTGCCTGACGCCGGTCCGGCAGGAGGTCGCCACCGGCGAACTGTCGCTTTTTTACGAACTCGAGGGCATTGATGAACTCGACATTACCGAGGATATCCGGGCGGAGCTGCTGGTCAATCTCCCGGCCAACCTGCTCTGCCGGACCGACTGCGCCGGACTTTGTCCGGTCTGCGGCGCCGACCGCAACCGGACCGACTGCGGTTGCCAGGCCCGGGCGGAACACGAAACGGACGACGACGATTCGCCCTGGGGCGCCCTCGATCAACTCAAATCCTAACCCGAAGGAATCAACTTCATGAAATACGACATCCGGCT
This sequence comes from Victivallaceae bacterium, assembly GCA_036677805.1. GTDB lineage: Bacteria > Verrucomicrobiota > Lentisphaeria > Victivallales > Victivallaceae > SIG78. The sequence goes on from JAVBVS010000016.1 coordinate 92,708, forward strand.
GCTGCCGCATGACCTGATCACCGTTTCGCCGTCGATTCTGGCGGCCGATTTCGGCGCCATGAACAGCGACATCGCCAAAGTCACCGTCGCGGGCGCCGACTTGCTGCATCTCGATGTGATGGACGGCCATTTCGTCCCCAACCTCACCATGGGGCCGCCGCTCCTGAACTCCATCCGCAAGGCGAGCAATCTGCTCTTCGACACCCATCTGATGATCTCGCATCCGCTCTATTACACACCGATTTTCGCTAAAAACGGCGCCGACCACATCACCTTTCATGTTGAAAGCGACGACGATCCGCAAGCCGTGATCAGGGCCATCCGCGACGCCGGATGCACCGTCGGCATGTCGGTCAAACCCAAGACGCCGGCTTCCGCGCTGGCGCCTTATCTCGACCAGCTCGACCTGATTCTGGTGATGAGCGTCGAGCCCGGTTTCGGCGGCCAAAGCTTCATGCACGACCAGATGGCCAAAGTAACCGAATTCCGCCGCATGATCCGCGCCTCGGGTCGCCCGATCCATCTCGAAATCGACGGCGGCATCGACCGCGAAACCGTGAAGATCGCGGCGGAAGCCGGAGCCAACATGATGGTGGCCGGAACTTCGGTTTTCCGCGCGCCCGACGGCATGGCCGCGGCCGTCGCCGGACTGCACGACGCCACCAAGTGGCTGAAGGCGTAAGGCGATGACCGACTCCGGCGCAGGCAATCGCCCGGTGGCGCTGGTCACCGGCAGCTCCAGCGGGCTCGGCGCGGCTCTGGCCGCGGCGCTGACCGCCGACGGTTATCGCGTGATCGGCGCGGGGCGCAACCGTCCCGCCGACGTGCCGCAGGAAGAGTTTATCGCCGTCGATTTCGCCCGGGCTGACGCCGTCGGCGCCGTTGAAGCCGAATTACGGCAGCGCACCGGGCGACTCGATCTCTTGGTCAATAACGCGGGCTTCGGCGCTTACGCCGCCTGGGAAGAGCTGCCGGAAGCGGAATTGCGGCGGATGTTCGAAGTCGATTTCTTCGCGCCGGTGGCGCTGACCGCAGCACTGCTGCCGTTGCTGAAGGACTCGAAGGGGGCGATCGTCAATATCGCGAGCGTGGCGGCCAAGGCTCCGGTACCCTGCATGGGCGCTTACTGCGCCGCCAAAGCGGCGTTGGCGCAATTTTCGGAAACGCTTCACGCCGAAACCCGAATCCACGGCATCACCGTACTCACGGTTTATCCCGGCCGGATTTCGACCGGATTCTCTGCGCGGGCGGTGCAAATGCGTGAATGTCCGGAAACGCCGGGCAGCCGGATCGACCCGGGAGTTTTCGCGCGGCGGGTGCTGCGCCGGCTCAAGACACGGCGCCGGGCACTCGTTTTCCCCTTCTGGTACCGTTTTTTCATCGCCTTCACCCGGCTCTGTCCCGAGCTCTACGACCGCTGTGCGCTCAAGGTCTGGAAACTGCGCTGAATGCCCGGTCCGAAAATAAAAATTTGACTATTCCGGCCTGCCGGTGTATCTTAACTCCCAGACTGTTTATCTTAACCCGCACGAGGTTTGTTTCATGGGGCGTTTGAAAATTCAAAACTCGCCGACCATCCGCCGCATGCCGTCCTACCTGCATAAGCTTCTGAGCATGCGTCTGGAAGGCAAAACGCATGTCTCCACCACCGAACTGGCCGAATATATGAATATCGAGCTCATCGTGGTGCGCAAGGATATCGCGTTGACCGGAGTTTCGGGGCAGCGCCGGGTCGGTTATGAAATCAATGAACTCATCAGTTATATCAAGGAATATCTCGGCTGGCAGCATCCGATCATCGGCACCCTGATCGGAGCCGGAGCGCTGGGTTCGGCGATTCTCGGCTACGATGACTTCAGCCATTACGGACTGCGCATCGAATCGGTGTTCGACAGCGATCCGCGCAAAATCGGCCAGACGGTTCACGGGCACGAAGTATTCAATATCGCCGACATCCGCACCCGCCTCGCCAACGCCCGGCCCGATATTGCCATCATCAGCGTTCCGGGCTCGGCGGCGCAAGGCGTGACCGACATTCTGGTCGATCTCGGCATCAAATACCTGTGGAGCTTCGCCAACGTCTGTTTGAAAGTGCCCCATGATGTGATCGTCCAACGCGAAGTCATCGCCGGCGGCTATGCCATGCTGGCGGTCAAGATGAAAAATGCGCGGTCAGCGCATCCGGTCGCGCTGATCGAAGACTGAGCCTTATTCCGATCATCGCCCGGCCATGCGGCGCAAAATAAAAAAATCCCGGTCCGCCTCACAATGCGAACCGGGATTTTTTTTGAGGTTTTTTCCTACCAGCCCATGCTCCGCAGCCAGTTGGCGCAGAGTTCCGGCCAGACTTTGATTTCAGGATATTTGCCCTCAAATCCGGGCCGATTGTCGATGCTCAGACCGTGAACGCCATGTGAAAACAGATGCAGCGCAAACGGAATATTGCGCCGGCGCAGCGCCATCGCGTACTCCATGGAGTTTTCCATCGGCACACCGTCATCCTCCACCGTATGCCACAGAAACGCCGGAGGAGTATTCGCATCAACCCGTTCCGGCCAGCAGAAGTCGCGATATCCGTTTTTGTCCAGCTGGTTGCCGAACAGATTGTGAAAACTGTAGACGTGACTCTGTTCGCCGCCCGCCGTCGAACTCAACACCGCATAGCAGAGAATCGATGCGTCCGGACGCGATTCCGGGCCGCCCGGCAGATTGGAAACCATGCCGGCCAGATGACCTCCGGCGGAAAATCCGAGAATCGCAATCTTGTCCGGCTTGATCCCGAGCTCAGGCGCATGTTCCCGAACGTAACGCACCGCACTGCGCGCATCCGCCAGCGGTACCGGATAAGTCACCGGCTTTACCCGGTAATAGCAAACCGCGGCATGAAATCCCAATTCGACGAATTTCCGCGCCACCGGTTCCGCCTCATGCGGCGCCAAGCCGGCGTAGGCTCCACCGGGAAGCACCACCACCGCGCCCTTGGGCTCGCAGCCGGGGGCGCGGAAAATATCGAGCAGACACTCCTGATTCTGAATCGTTTCACCAAGTTTGATCCGCATAGGACATTATTCCCCATTTTAATTCGGACAGATTTACCACCGCATCGAACGCAGCCAGTCGGCGCACAACTCCGGCCAGACGGTGATTTCCGGCCACAGCGCTTCACAACCCGGACGATTGCCGATCCCCAGACCGTGGCGGCCATGAGGAAACACATGCAGCGCAAACGGAATGCGGCGTCGCTGCAACGCCATCGCGTATTCAAAGGAATTTTCCACCGGCACGCTGGCGTCGTCCGCCGTATGCCACAGAAACGCCGGGGGCGTATTGGCATTGACGCGCTCCGGCCAGTTGAATTCGCCATAGGCTTCGCGCGGCCGGTCGTCGCCGAAGAGATTATGGTAAGAGCCGAGGTGGTACCGCTCGCCGCCCGCCGTCGAACTCAATACCGGATAGCAGAGAATCGATGCGTCCGGACGCGATTCCGGGCCGCCCGGCAGATTGGAAACCATGCCGGCCAGATGGCCTCCGGCGGAAAACCCCAGCACCGCGATCTTATCCGGTTTGATGCCGAGCTCCGCGGCATGCTCGCGCAGATAACGGACCGCATGGCGCGCATCTTCCAGCGGCACCGGATAAGTCACCGGACGAACCCGGTACAGGCAAACCGCCGCATGAAATCCGAGCGCCGCAAATTTCTCCGCCACCGGCGCTCCTTCATGAGCCGCCAGATGATCATAGCCGCCGCCCGGAAACACAATGACCGCGCCCCGCTGCCCGCTCCCCGGAGCGGAAAAAAATTCCAGGGTGCAATCCTGTCCCTGAACCGTATCCCCGAGTTTGATTTTCATGTTCAGCGGCAGCCCAGCAATTTTCCGGCCACCGGCAGCCAGGCGTCGGCGATCAACTGGTGGCCCGCCGGGGCCGGATGGACTCCGTCATAAAGCCAGTATTCCGCCGGGGCGCGCTTGCACGCTTGGTCGAAAAGACTTTGCAGCGGCAGAAAGGCAGCGCCGCAATCCGCGGCAACCCGTTTCGCCGCGGCGGCCCGCGCCGCCACTTCCGGACGGAATTCCGGCTTGACCGGACCGGCTTCGAGCACGAAAGGCTCCATGACGATCAGCTTGACCCCGGGAAGGGTCCGGCGCGTCCACTCCAGCAGCATCCGGTAAATCTGTTCGTAACGTTCGGTTTCGACGCCGTTGCCGAAATCGAACTCATGCCACATGTCATTGACCCCGATCAGGATCGAGATCAGTTCCGGATGCCAGTTGAGCGCGTCGATTTTCCAGCGTGCATACAGATCGACCACCCGGTTGCCCGAAATGCCGCGATTGATGAATTCCCAGCCGCCGGCGGGATCGTCGCACAGCCAGCGCGACGCCGCCAGATTGGCATAGCCGAAACCGAGTCCCGCGGCACTGTTGACCGCCGCCTCGCGATTGCGGCCGAAATCGGTGATCGAATCCCCCTGAAATACAATTCTGCGCATCATTCGCTCCTGCGTTTATTTCCGATTTTTCATATGCGGAAAGAGAATCACATCGCGGATCGAATCCGCCCCGGTCAACAGAATCACCAGCCGGTCGATCCCGACGCCCATCCCGCCCGCCGGCGGCATGCCGTATTCCAGCGCGGTCAGGAAGTCCTCGTCGATTTTGTCGGTGATCAGTTCGCCGGCGGCCTTGTCGCGTTCAAATTGTTCAGTGAAGCGCTTGCGCTGTTCGATCGGATCGTTGAGCTCGGTATAAGCCGGGGCGATTTCCTGACCATTGATTTCGAGCTCGAACACATCGACCAGATTGGCGTCGTCCTTGCAGGCGCGCGCCAGCGGCAGCAGCACCGCGGGCATCCGCATCACGAAGGTCGGCTGGATCAGGGTATGCTCGATCAGCTTTTCGTAGACCTCGTTGGTGACCTCGAAATCCGGCGTCTTGTCATCGACGCCGAGACCGAGCGCCTGCGCCCGTTTCACCCGTTCGGCCGGGGTCACGTCGAACCAGTCGGCGCCGCCCTTTTCGCGCACCAGATCGTGATAGGTCACGCGCCGCCACGGCTTCTCCAGATTGATCACCTTGCCCGCGCCGTTGTCGATCTGGAGCGTACCGCATACCTTCATCGCCACGGTGGTGATCATACTTTCGATCAGTTCCATCATGGTTTCGCAATTGCCATAGGCCTGATAAAGTTCAAGCATGGTGAACTCCGGACTGTGGCGGCGGTCGATGCCTTCGTTGCGGAAATTGCGGTTCATTTCAAACACGCGCTCGAAGCCGCCGACCAGCAGCCGCTTCAGATAGAGTTCCGGCGCGATGCGCATGTACATTTCGGTGCTGAGCGCTTCGTAGTAAGTTTTGAACGGCGTGGCCGAAGCGCCGCCGGGAATCGGCTGCATCATCGGCGTTTCGACTTCCACAAACTCACGCTCGGTCAGGAAATTGCGGACTTCGCGCAAAATCGCGAAACGCTTGCGGAAAACATCCATGCTTTCCGAGTTGGTGATCAGGTCCAGGTAACGCTGCCGGTAGCGCTGTTCGACATTGGTCAGACCATGAAATTTTTCGGGCAGCGGACGCAGGCTTTTGCAGAGCAGCCGGCACTCATGCACCTTGATGGTGAGTTCGCCCATCCGGGTCAGGAAAAGCTGCCCCATGACCCCGATGATATCGCCGATATCCAGTTTCCTGAACGCCAGATAAGCCTCTTCGCCGAGTTCGTTCTTATTCACGAAAAGCTGGATTTTACCCGTACTGTCCTGCAAGTCGGCAAAAATCGATTTGCCCATCACCCGCATCGCCATGAGCCGTCCGGCGGCCACGGCGGGCTGTTCGACTTCGGGCGCGGCCTCAGGCTTGAATTTCGCCCGCAGCGCAACAACTTTTTCCGCACCGTCAAACCGTTCGCCCCAGGGATTCACGCCGCCGGCGGCCAGTTCCATGGCTTTGGCTTTGCGCTGCTCGAAAATGCCTTCCGTCTCCTGATTCTGCACCTCAATGACGTCGGCATTCTCCACTGTCTCGCTCATTTCGTTCTTCCTTTCCCAAAAAAACGGCGCCACGACTGACGCGTGTTATACACATAGTCACCCAAAAAACACAGCTATTAATATAACATCATCTTTGCCGACTTGCAATTCCGGAAAAGTGGAAGTATAGTTATAGAGCCGAATTTTTCGATGCATACAATTAAGGCGACGATCTTCACCGTTGAAAAATTTTTTTTCGAAGGGAATCGTCGATTTTTTTTGTGCCGAAAAACAGGCTGACAAATATTCCCCAAAATCTCTTTTTATAGACAGGAGGTCATGAAGATGATCCAGAAGTTGTCGGGCGCGGTGTTGGCCGCGCTGTCACTCGTCCCGCTGGCGACAGCCGGGAACTCCGAGGCGGTCCGGGCGGCGGGATGTCCCAACACCCTGCCGTTGATCTGGCTGGTCGCACCGCTGGCCAGCGTGGCCGCGCTGATCGTCGCCCGCATTTTCTACAAGAAGATGATGGCGGCCAATGAAGGCACCGAAAAGATGCGCGAAATCGCCGGCTACGTCCGGGAAGGCGCCATGGCTTACCTGTTCCGTCAATATCGCATCGTCGGTATCGTTTTCATCATTCTCTCGCTGCTTTTCGCGGTACTGGCCTTCTTCGGCATCCAGAATCCCTTCGTTCCGGTCGCGTTCCTGACCGGGGGCTTCTTCTCCGGCTTGTGCGGATATATCGGCATGCGCACCGCCACCGCCGCCAGCAGCCGGACCGCGCAGGCGGCCAGCGAAGGCCTCAACCGCGGACTTCAGGTCGCGTTCCGTTCCGGCGCGGTCATGGGACTGGTGGTGGTCGGGCTGGGCTTGCTCGACATCTGCCTGTGGTATATCATCCTTGACCAGTTTGTCTACACCGCCAGCAACATGCAGACCGGCTGGTACCTTTTCGGCCTTGAAATGGTCGAACCCGGCTGCACTCTCGCGACCAAATACGTGCATATTACCACCACCATGCTGACCTTCGGCATGGGCGCTTCGACCCAGGCGCTCTTCGCCCGTGTCGGCGGCGGCATCTACACCAAAGCCGCCGACGTCGGCGCCGACTTGGTCGGCAAAGTCGAAGCCGGCATTCCCGAAGACGATCCGCGCAACCCGGCCACCATCGCCGACAACGTCGGTGACAACGTCGGCGACGTCGCGGGTATGGGCGCCGACCTGTACGAAAGTTATTGCGGCGCGATTCTCGCCACCGCGAGCCTCGGCGCCGCCGTGGCGGTGGAGCGCGGCTTCACCAACGACCTGAGCGCGTCGATGAAGCTGATTCTGGCGCCGATGATCGTCGCCGGATTGGGTACGATCTTCTCAATCGCCGGGATGCTGATGGTCCGCTGCAAGGAAGGCGCGAGCCAGAAGAACCTGCTCCGCAGCCTTCTGACCGGGACGCTCGGCAGCTCCATCATGATTCTGATTGCGCTGGTGGTGCTCAAGCAGTACGACTTCATTACCTGGGGCCTCTTCGGTTCGGTGATCGCCGGGTTGCTTTCCGGCGTGATCATCGGCCAGGCGACCGAATATTATACCAGTGACGAATACGCCCCGACCCGCGGCATCGCCAATCAGGCGGTCATGGGTCCGGCAACCACGATCATCGACGGTCTGGCCACCGGGATGTACTCCACCGGTCTTCCGGTCGTGACGATCTGCCTCGGCATCGTCTGCGCCTTCGGTTTCGCCGGCGGCTTCTCCAACTTCTCCATGGGTCTCTACGGCATCGGCTTCTCGGCTGTCGGCATGCTGGCGACGCTGGGGATTACGCTGGCGACCGACGCTTACGGCCCGATCGCCGACAACGCCGGCGGCAACGCCGAAATGGCCGGTCTGCCCGCCGAAGTGCGTGAACGCACCGACGCGCTCGACTCTCTCGGCAACACCACCGCGGCGACCGGCAAAGGCTTTGCCATCGGGTCGGCGGCGCTGACCGCGATGGCGCTGCTGGCGGCTTACCTCGAAGAAGCCAAGCTCTGGAATGCCAAATTCGGCATCAACGTCGTCACCGACGCCGCCGCCAAGACCAAAAACAGCCTGCTGGCGCTGGTCGACGCTTATGAACTCCACCTGATGAATCCGCTGCTGATCTGCGGTCTTTTCATCGGCGGCATGATGGCCTTTATCTTCTGCGCGATGACCATGAAGGCGGTCGGGCGCGCGGCGGGTTCGATGGTCGAGGAAGTGCGTCGTCAGTTCCGGGAAAAGCCGGGCATCATGGACGGCAAGGACAAGCCGGATTATGCGCGCTGCGTCGAAATCTCGACCGCCGGCGCTCAGCGTGAAATGCTGGTTCCGTCGCTGCTGGCGATCGTCGTGCCGGTGGTGACCGGCCTGATCCTCGGCGTACCCGGCGTAATCGGCCTGCTGGCGGGCGGCATGGTGACGGGCTTCATGCTCGCGACCATGTTGAACAACGCCGGCGGCGCGTGGGACAATGCCAAGAAGTACATCGAAAAGGGCGCCCACGGCGGCAAGAAACTGCCCAACGGCACCAAGAACCCGGTGCACGGCGCGGCAGTAATCGGCGACACGGTCGGCGACCCCTGCAAGGACACTTCGGGTCCGAGCCTGAACATCCTGATCAAACTGATGAGCATGATCAGCATCGTGTTCGTTCCCGTAATCATCAAGCTGGCGCCGTCGATCCAGCACTGGCTGGGCATCGTCACCATCAATTAACCCGCATTTCGAATTTTTCGAATCAGGTTCAAACCTCCGTCCGAAAATTGCGGACGGAGGTTTTTTATTTAAAACAAAAAACTCTATTCAAGTGATAGCCGCTTGACTTTCCGAAAAACAGTGCTATTTTCAAAGAACAAGGGAGAATTATCGGGGATAGATTAGGTAAATTCGAGGCATCTGTCAATATGGTAGGTCAAGCGCGGCATTGGGTATCCGGCCGGTATGTTACCGGCGTCATGCTTTCACTCCGGTTTACTCTGATTGAACTCCTCACCACGATTTCGGTGATTGCCGTAATGGCCTCCATGCTGCTGCCGGCCCTGAGCCGCTCCCGCGATATGGCCCGCCAGACGGTCTGCATCAACAATCTGCACCAGATTTCGATCGCCGCCAATCTGTACGCGCGGACCCATGACGAGATGTATCCGGTGCGCGACCGTTTTCTGGACGACTTCACCCCGTTCCACAAATATATGGGCATGCGCGACATTTTCATCTGCCCGGGCAATCCGCGTTCGGTGGTGAAGATCGAATCCGACGCCCAGCTGATCGGCGGCACCGACTATCTTTACTGGAGTGCTTTCAAAATCGCGGATGTCGAAAAGAACGACAAAAAAAATAACGGGCACGGCAATAACGACTGGCCGTACCATTTCGATCCGAGCAATCCCAAATTCGCACGTATTTTCGCCGATAAAATCAAACAGCCGGTGGTTTATGACCGGTGCGGACCCGCCCATTTCGGCGCCATCGATATCGTTTATCTGGCCGAAGGACGCGTCGTCACGCAGTTCGACATGTGCGACCTCTGGGTGCTTGATGCCAACGGCCGCCTCATTCTCGATTCCACCACCCCGTTCCCCGGCAGCAATTAAATTGCCATCTTATCACCGTCATCGCTTACCCCGAAAAACAGCATGATTATCATCGTCATCGATCCCGGACAGGAAAATCATCAATTATTGCAAAATCTGCCGGATGAGTGCCGGGTCGTCCCCGTCGCCGGCACCAATCTCACCGAAGTCTGGCGGCATACGCCTTCGGTGGTGGCCTTTCTCGGCCACACCGCCATTCTCCAATGCCGCGGCGGCCGGGAACAGGCCGGCGAATGCTGCTGCCGGATCTTAATCGTCCTGGAACCGGCCGCCGCCGATGCCGCCATCAAGGGACGCATGGCCGGAGCCGACGGTGTTCTGATCGGACCATCGACGGAAATTTTCCGTCACGCCCTTGCCAACGAACATGCCGCGGCAGCCCGCTGGCGTCAGGCCGTGGCGTGGATTGCGGCATCAACCGAGCTCAATCACCGCTATGAATTGCGCAAGGTTCTCGGCATCGGATTGCGGGCAATTTTCTTCCTGGCGTTCGATCGACGGGAAGAGCGGGAGGTCACGATCAAGCTGTTGCGCAAAATGCTGTCCGATCAAGCGGTATTGCTGAGGGAATTTCATGCCGAAGCGGACATGCTTCGCCGGGTGCGCTCGGACGCGGTGGTGCCGTTGCAGGGGATCGATATCTGGGACGACATGCCGTTTCTGGTATTCGCATTCGGCGAAGCCAGGAATCTGTATCAGCTCGCGGCGACGGAAAACTTTACCGAAACCGAAATCCTTAAAATCGCCTATGCCATCGGCTGCGGGTTGAATGCCATGAAACAGCAGGGCATGCTGCATTGCGACATCAAGCCGGAAAATATTCTTTTCCGCGACGGCCAATATTATCTGAGCGAGTTCGGCTTGATCACCCCGTTGGAAGCGCCTTATGACAACAGCAATTTCCCGTACTGGGGCGATGCGGCATTCTCCAGTCCGGAATTCTTCCAGAGCGGCGCGACGCTCAACAGCCGCAGCGATATTTATTCGTTGGCAATGCTGCTCTATACGTTCATAAAATCGGAGAACCCTTTTTACGGCTATGATTACGAGGAGAGCCGGCGACGACGCGACCTGTCGGATTTATTGAGCTTTGAACATATGACGACGGCCATCGGACGGCCGATCCAGTCGCTTCTGTTCGCCATGCTCGACCGGCGGCCCGAAGCCAGACCGAGACTGCGTGAATTGGAGATCATCCTCCAATACGCCCTGTCCATGCCAACCGGAAAACGGCCTGCGGCATCCGCACCGGGCAGCGCATCCAGTAATCCGGCGATATCGGAAACACCGGGCGCCACATCCGGTTCTTCCCGGCGTACCGGCGCGGCCGAAGGCAAGCCCCGTCCCGCCCGCATCTGGGGCGGGCGCCTCAAGGTCGGAGACACCCAGGAGCTCCCGGCGCGTTCACTGTTCGTGCGATACCGCACGGAAATCGGCGCGGCGGTGTTGATAGCGGTTGCTTTTTTGACCGGATTGCTGCTGAGTCGCCGTCCCGAATATCCGGGCCATTTCCGCCAGGGCGAGCTGATGACGTTCACCTGCTACAACGGACACACCCAAACCCTGCGCACGTTGGACTTCCGGACGGTAAAATGTCCGGAATGCCACGATCCGACCTCCCCTTCCCGAACCTGTACCGCCTGCGGCAAGGTTTTCGGAACCTCATTGTGGCCCGAGCGCGATATGACGGAAGAAGAGTGCGCGGCATTCGAAAAAAAGCTCCGGTGCTGTCCGTACTGCAACAATCCGCGCATCTATCCGACGCCATTGATCCGCGCGTCGGAACCGTCGAAAAAATGATTCGAAAAATCCGGTTTCAGGGATTGCAAAATCAGCCGGGCAGTGCTATTATTCCGCCCCGTCATTTTTCACCCCGCGAAAAAAGGATTGCCGCGCCATGAAAAGCTTCACCGTCCCCCCCTCCTTCCGTACTCCCCTGATTCTGATTTCCTGTGTGCTGGCGCTCACGCTGGGCGTCGTCGCCTCATCATGGATGCTCAGCCGGTTCATGTTGCGAATTCAGCATACCACGGAAAAGATCATTACCGTCAAGGGCGTGGCGGAGCGCACCGTCCGCGCCGACCTCGGGACTTTCAGCTGTACGGTCTCGGCCAAATCGACCGTGTTGGAAAATGGTTACGCCGGGCTGGCCGCGGCCACCCGGATGCTGCGAGGCAAGCTGGCCGAATTGGGGTTCAAGCCGGACGAGATCGAGGATGACTCGATCGACTGCTCCAGCGTCTCCAAAACGGTCAAAATCAGGGAAAATGGCAAGGAAACCTCAACCGACGTCTTCGATTACTACCTTTTCGTCCACACGCTGCGGGTCCGGACCGCCCGGGTGGATGTGATGGCGCAGAACGCATTCAAAATCTATGATCTCGCGGCGCAGAAAATCAATATCTCGGTGACGCGGCCGGAATATTACATCTCCGCCCCCGAACAGTACAAGCTGGAGCTGGTGGATGAAGCCAGCGCCGCCGCCGCGCAACGCGCCGCCACCGTGGCGCAGAAATGCGACAGCAGACTCGGCGCGTTGCTTACGGCGCGGCAGGGGGTGATTCAGATCACCCGCCCGGCCTCCAACGACACCACCGATTACGGCGTCTACGACACGACCAGCGTCGACAAGGTGATGCGTCTGGTGATGACGATGGATTTCGCGCTGAAATAATTCCTTCCCCTGTTCGATTTTTCCGGCGGGACCGTGTCGAATGATGCGGTCCCGTCGCTTTTTACAATCCTTTTACAATCTTTTTCCATTGATTTGACAACTTTCTCCGGGCGCAGCTTATATTGAACCGTGAAGACACCTTAACCCGAGAGGAGACGAATCATGAAAAAAATCACATCGTTGGGTTGCGCGGCATTGCTGGCGGGCGCAATCGCATCTCCCTTCACCGCCGCCGCCATGGCGGCCGAAGCTCCGGCGACCACTCCAGCCGAACCGGTCCCGGCGACCGGGCCGGTTGCGGTCAGGTCCGAGCCGGTCGGCGCCGCCAAATCCGCCGTAACGATTGCGGTTCCGATTTCCGACAAGACCGGGCCGACGGCCATCACGGTCGAACCGGTTAATGCCGAGGTGATCTTCGTGCTCGACACCACCGGTTCGATGGGCGGCCTGATCGAAGGCGCCAAACAGAAAATCTGGAGCATCGCCACCGATATCCAGAAAGCCAACGGCGGCGGCAAAGTCAAAATCGGATTGATCGCCTACCGCGACCGGGGCGATCAATATGTCACCAAGCGCACTGCCCTCACCGACGACCTCGACACGATTTACGGTGTGCTGCAATCCTTCCGGGCCGACGGCGGCGGCGACGGTCCCGAGTCGGTCAATCAGGCGCTGAATGAGGCGGTGACCCAATTCCAGTGGTCGAACAAGGCGGACACCATGAAAACCATCTTTCTGGTCGGCGACTTCCCGCCCCACATGGACTATCAGGACGACGTCAAATACCCGGAAAGCTGCAAGCTGGCCAGGCAGAAGAACATTGTGATCAATACCGTACAGTGCGGCATGGAATCCACCACCGTGCCGATCTGGCGTGAAATCGCGGCATTGGCCGACGGCGATTATGCCGCCATCGCCCAGTCGGGCAACATGCGCGTGGTCGCGACTCCGTATGACGTCAGAATCGCCGAATATTCGCGCAAACTTGATGCCACCGTCATTCCCTACGGCAGCATGGCCGCCCAAAAGGCGGTGACTTCCAAACTCGAACGCGCCGCGGCCTCCGCGCCCGCGGTAACCGCCATGCGTAACGAATACAAGTTCGCTGCCGCCAAGGAAGCCGATTCCGCGGTCGCAGTAACCGGAGCGGGCGATCTGGTGCAGGATGCTTCCAATCCCGAAGTGCTCAAAAATCTGAAACCCGGCGACCTGCCCGAAAAATTGCGGTCGGCGACACCGGAAGAACTCCGGACCATCGTCGCCGAAAAATCCGCCGAACGCGCCGCGCTCAACCAGGAGCTGGCCAAGCTCAATTCGCAGCGGGCGGAATATCTCAAAGACGAAGCGAAGAAAAATCAGCCCGCCGAAGACTCCTTCGACGCCCGGGTGCAAAAATCCATTGCCCGGCAGTTGCAAAATCAGCGGCAGCAGGCTACCTTAAAACAGTAGGAGGTTCGATCATGCTGAAGTCATTGTCTGTTTTGCTCGTTGCGCTCGGATGCGGAATATTCGCCGCCGGCGCCGACGTCATCGTGGTGACCGCCAAACCGGAATACCGGATTCTGCCGGCCGGCTCGCCGCAGACCTCAATGGTCCGCTTCACGCTGACCGCGCCGCGTATCGCTCCGGCGCGTCGGGCGCCCGCAATCAATCTCGCCATTGCGCTCGACCGCTCCGGTTCCATGCACGGCGAAGGCAAGCTGGCCAACGCCAAAGCCGCCGCCAAGGCCGCGCTGGCCATGCTCTCGGATGACGACACCTTCGCCCTGGTCACCTACGACAACTCCGCCAGCGTACTGGTCCCGGCGACCCGGGTCACGCCCGCGGCCCGCAATGAAATCAATCAGGCGATCGATGCCATCCAGCCCGGCGGCATGACCGCGCTGTTCAGCGGTGTGGCGCTGGCCGCCTCGGAACTGGCCAAAACCCCGGCCCGGCCGGGACTGGTCAGCCGCCTGCTGCTGCTTTCCGACGGACTGGCCAATGTCGGCCCGGCCTCGCCCGGAGAACTGGGACGGTATGGCGCGGGTCTGGTCAAGGAGGGAGTTTCGGTCAGCACCATCGGCGTCGGCAGCGATTACAATGAAGACCTGATGATTTCGCTGGCACAGAATTCCGACGGCAATTTCTATTTCGTCGAAAACAGCCGCGATCTTGCGCTGATCTTCGAAAAAGAATTGAACAGTGCGCTGGCAGTGGCGGCGCAGCGGGTCCGCATCCGGATTCAGTGCCCTCCGGGCATCAGGCCGCGCGGCATTCTCGGCCACCAGTGCCGCATCGACGGACAGGTGCTGGAGATCGATTTCAACCAGATTTACGCCGGGCATGACAAAGTCCTGATTCTCCAGTTCGATCTGCCAGCCGGACAGGATGGACTGACCCAAAATCTGGCCGATTTTGAAGTCGAATACCTGACCGGCGAAGCCAAGTCGGCGCCGCCGGTGACCGGACGGATCGCAGTCGCGTTCGCCGCCGATGCATCTCGGGTGCATTCGGGGCTCGACAAGGAGGTCAGCGGGTCGGTTGCGTTGCAGCAGGCCGCATTGCTGCGGGAAGAAGCCATTCGAGCCGCCGACGCCGGGGACTTCGACGCCGGAACCCGACAGATGCGTCAGGCTCAAAAACTGCTCGAAAGCAATGCCGCACTGACCCAGGACGCCGCCGTAGCGGAAGCCGCCGAGCGGCAGAAGACCGCGGTCTCGAAGTTCGAACCGGCCAGTCCTGAAGTCTACAACCGGCAGCGCAAGGAAATTCGCGGCAGCAACTATCAGGAACAAAACAGTCAGATTTTCAAGCAAAGGTAAAAATCCATGTTTCATCGCGGCCGAATCCTGTTCCTTTCCGCAACGCTGGCCTTGCTGGCGGCGCTCGGACTGGGTTTGGCCGCGCTGTATCTGAGCCGCCATGAGGAGGAGTTCCGGCGCAATGAACGCCGGGAGCTGCTGCGCGCCGAATGCCGATTGCTGGCGGCGCAATGCGTGCAAGAGCTCGACCGGCTCCGCCAGAATCTGATCCGGCAGGCCGCCGCGACCCCGCCGGAAATCCGCGCCGTCCGTGAAGCAGCGGCATCCAACTCTTTCTTTGTCGCCGGGTTCATCGCCCGCCGCAGCGACGGCAAACTGTTCTATCCCGCCGACGGCGGCAACTGGAGCCGCCGCTACGAAGAACTTTTTACCGGCATGATCGCGCCGCCGCGCGATGCGGACTACGCCAATGTGATCATGCCGCGCGAAGCAGCCGATCTTTACCGCGACCGCAACCAGCGTGACGATGCCTCGGGCATTCTCCCGATGCGCGAAGCCGGACAAATCCATTACGACCGGCAGGAGGAAAAAGCGAAAACCGCCGCGGAACCCATGCCGGAAAACCAATCCCGCGACAACCGCCTCACAAAAGCGGCACCGGCCGCAGAAATGGATATTGCGGCGGCAAAACCATCCGGCCGGCAAGGCGATTTCGCCGTCGTCGGCAGCGCACCCGACGCATCGTCGGCGCCGGCGCCCGCAACCGCCTCGCTGCGCGCCGCCAGAAAGGCCAAATCCGCTCCGGCCAAGACGTTGCCCGCCGGCGCCGCCCGATCCGAAGCGCCGGGCTCGCTCCGTTCCGGGAGACAGCCCATGGTAACGCGCTTTACCGCGCTGATCCGCAACCAGGAGGGCGGCTTCATCCCGTGGTTTTCCGACAACAGTTTCACGCCGCTGATCTGGGCGCAAAGCCAGACGGATCCGACCCGGATCGTCGGATTCGAACTGGAAAATACCATGATCGCCGCCCGGTTGCTGCCGCTTTTTCCATCCCGCCTGCCACCCTATTTCCGCCTTGAACTGACCGATGCGGGCAACCGGGTGCTTCACGCGGTCGGCGGCGATCCGGAAAGCGCCGCCGAACCGGTGTTGGTGATGCCTTTCCCGGAATTGCTGCTGCCCAATGCCCAACTCCGCGCCTACTTGCTTGAAGCGCATCTGCCGCTTTCGGTCTCCGGCTGGGGCTGGGTGCTGGGGCTGACCGCACTGCTGCTGGTGCTGCTGGGAGCGGGCGGTCTGGCCGCGGCGCTGATGCTGCGCGAATTGCACAATGCGCGGCGGAAAACCAACTTTGTCTCCCGGGTGTCCCATGAATTGCGCACCCCGCTGACCGGCATCTGCCTCTATTCCGAACTCCTGCGCGACCATCCGGAATTGACGCCGGAAAAGCACCGGCGTTATCTCGAATACATCACCGCCGAAAGCGAACGGCTGAGTCGATTGATCGGCAATATCCTTGATTTCGGACGGCTCAGCGAGCGCCGCAAACATTATCGCCCGGAAAAAATCGTTCTCAGCGGCTTGCTGAACCACGCGCTCGAGGTCTATGCGGAACTTGCCGCGCAGGCCGGAATGGAATTTCTGCTTGAGATTGCACCGGGCAACCGGGAATTGACGGCCATGATCGATCGCGACTCTTTGCTTCAGGTGCTTTACAATTTATTCGACAACGCACTCAAATACGCCGCCGACGGCCGGCAGGTCATGGTGACCCTGGCCCGCGAAAACGGCCGAACGGCGATTCATGTGCGCGATTACGGCCCCGGCATCCCGTCCCGTTCCCGCCGCAAGGTTTTCCGGGAATTCTACCGCGTCGACGACCGGCTCTGCGCCGCCACCGGCGGCTGCGGCCTCGGACTGGCGATCGCGCGCACCCTGCTCCGCGACCAGGGCGGCGATCTGGAGTTGCGCCCGGCCAGACCGGGCTGCGATTTCGTCATTATTTTACCGGGAGATACGGCTCATGACTAAGATTCTCGTGGTCGAGGACGAGCGTTCGATCCGCGAAGGCCTGTGCGATGCGCTGGAACTCGAAGGCTATCAGGTTGCCGATGCGGCCGACGGCCAGGCGGCGCTGACGGCCAACCGGCAATTTCATCCCGATCTCATCCTGCTCGATCTGATGCTGCCGCTCATGAACGGTTACGACGTCTGCCGCCGCTTCCGCCAGACCGGCTGCCGCACACCGGTGATCATGCTGACCGCCAAAGGGGAAGAGCTTGACAAGGTGCTGGGACTGGAATTGGGCGCCGATGATTATATCACCAAACCGTTCGGTCTGCGCGAGCTGCTGGCCCGGATCGCCGCGGTGCTGCGCCGCTGTCAGGCCGCGGCGGTGGAACCGCCGCCCCCGGACGTCGATGCGGCCTTCGCTTTCGGCGCCTGGCAAATCGATGAAGGGGGGCTGTGCGCGACTGCCGGCGACCGTCGCATCGACCTCACCGTACGCGAAGCCGAGCTGCTCCGACTGCTGGTCCGCCATCCCGGCCGGGTGCTTCACCGCGACTTCATCATGCGTGAAATCTGGGGCAATGCCATGCGCAATTCGCGTACCCTCGACCAGCATCTGGTCGCGCTGCGGCGCAAACTCGATCTGCCCGGAGAGCCGGCGCCGATCGAAACCGTCTACGGCGCGGGGTACCGCTTTCGCGGCTAACCCCGACCAACAGCCCTTCCCCAACCGCTGACCAACGTCAGCGATATTGCTTATCCGGCAAAAAAACCGGCGCTTCGGCCGCAGGATTGCCGAAGCACCGGAAATTGCCGGAAATTCCGGCAAATTTTTCAAAATTTCTTTATACGCCCAGATCGATCATCGCATCGGCCACCTTGCGGAACGCCGCAATATTGGCCCCGGCCACATAATCATCTTCCCGGCTGAATTCAGACGCCGTCCGCCGGCTCACCTCATGGATATTCCGCATGATGCCGCGCAACTTCATATCGACCTCTTCGGCAGTCCAGCTCATTCGGATTGCGCTCTGACTCATCTCCAGTCCGGAAGTGGCCACGCCGCCGGCATTGGCCGCCTTGCCGGGACCAAACAACACCCGTCCGCCCCGGAACACTTCCACCGCTTCCGGCGTACTCGGCATATTCGCCCCTTCGGAAATGCAGACGCATCCGCCGGCCACCAGCGCCCTGGCATCTTCGGCATTCAATTCGTTCTGCGTCGCCGACGGCAACGCGATATCGGCCCGGGCGAGCTGCCACGGCCGTTTGCCTTCATGATAAACGGCTTTGCGGTTGTATCGGGCATACTCCTCGATCCGTCCGCGGCGGTTGTTCTTCAAATCCATGATCCAATCGAGTTTCTCCGACGTCAATCCTTCTTCATCGATGATCGTGCCGTTGGAATCCGACAGCGAAATTACTTTGGCGCCCAACGCCATCGCTTTGGCCGCGCCATATTGTGCGACATTGCCCGAACCGGAAACCATCACCCGCAGACCTTCAAACGCCATCTTGCGCGTGGCCAGCATTTCACCGGCGAAATAGACGTTGCCATAGCCGGTGGCCTCCGGCCGGATGCGACTGCCGCCCCAGTTCAAACCGCGCCCCGTAATCGCGCCGTTGGTCGCATTGGTGATCTTCTTGTACTGGCCGAAAAGATAACCGATTTCACGCGCACCGACCCCGATATCGCCGGCCGGCACGTCGGTATCGGGACCGATATGGCGGTAAAGCTCACGCATCATATTCTGACAAAAGCGCATGATCTCGTTTTCACTCTTCCCCTTGGGGTCGAAATCGCTGCCGCCCTTGCCGCCGCCCATCGGCAGCGTAGTCAGCGCATTCTTGAAAATCTGCTCGAATCCGAGAAATTTCAGGATACTCGGATTAACCGACGGATGAAACCGCAAACCGCCTTTGTATGGACCGATCGCACTGTTGAACTGAACCCGGCAACCGACATTGACCTGAATTTCGCCCTTGTCATCCACCCATGGAATCTGAAAGATAATGGTGCGCTCCGGAATCATCAATCGTTCCAGAATGCGATATTTCTCATACTTTGGCTCCCGGTCCAGCAGTTTGCTCAGCGACCCGTATACTTCCGTCACGCTCTGGATAAACTCCTGTTCCCAGCCGCGCTGCTGCTGCAACCGGTCCAGCACTTTTCCGACATAACCGTTCATCGCTACCATAAATTTTCTCAAACCACCTTCCCGGCACCGCAGTCACAAGTGAAAAAACGCAATTTACCCACATTCAAAAAACGAGTTACAATAGTTCTTCAGGAATATTTTTCAAGCCCGTTTAAAAATATTTTTTCGTTTTTTTCAAGCTAACGCGATTGCGCGATTTTGCTGACACGAGACAGCTATTTTTCAATGGAATCACGGGATTTCGACCGTCCCTGAATTTGCATTTTCCGGAAGCTCGGTTATCTTTTCATTTCAAGCAACTTTCAAAACCAGCGGAGTCATGAAGCCGATGAAGAATCTGCTGCTGAAATTCATTGTTGTCGGACGGATCAAGGATATTCACTACCAGGCGAAAATCGCCGAATTTCTGAAACGTCTGAACGCCTATGCCAAGATTGAATTGATCGAACTCAAAGACGACAGCGTCGAGAAAGAATCCGCAGCCATCCTGAAGCAATTGGAAAATGAGCGCGGACGGATCATCGTTCTCGACGAACATGGACAGGAATTCACTTCCGCCGAATTCGCCGCCGAACTCCAGCGCTGCGACTGCAAAATCGTGCTGGTTATCGGCGGCGCTTTCGGCTTTACCGACGCCGTGCGCGCCCGGGCCGACCTGCTGTTGGCGCTCTCCCGGATGACGCTGACCCACGAACTGGCCAGACTCTGTCTGGCCGAACAGCTCTACCGCGCCTGTACCATCATCGCCGGCAAAAAATATCATCACGAATAAATCGATGGCAAACAATTTTCATGTTTTGACACTCATTATATCGGATGAAACCAAACGGGGACCGCTAAAGCTGTTCCCCATAACGAGAAAGGTTGAAACGATGAAAAAGCGGAATGTGATGTCGGCCATGCTGATCGGTGGGGCTTTGCTAACCAGCGGAATGCTGTTCGGCGCGGATGTGCAGCCCCCGGAACCGCCCCAGGCCGGTCCGGCCATGCGGCGCGGCGCGGGAATGATGCAGCGCGACCCCCTGATGATGACCGCCCGGCTGGTGATGGACGAACTCAAAGCGTACAAAGCCGACCCGACGGCGGAAAATCTGACCAAACTGGAAACGGCGCTCAAGGCCGCCATGGTCAAGGATACCGCACAGCGCAAGGAAATGCTCGAAAAACGCCAGGCGGAAATCAAGGAAACGCTGGCCAATCTCGACAAAACCCAAGAACAGCGCATCACCGATTTCATGGCCAAGGTCAAGTCGGGAGACCTCAAACTGCCCGAACGTCCGGGCAAGGGCGCGGGACGCGGCGAACGGCGCGGACCGGGAGCGCCTCCGGCTCCGGAAGCCGAACCCCAGGATTAATCCTCTTTGCGGCATAAAAAACGCCGTCCGTCCGGGCGGCGTTTTTTTATTTTCATCATGATCCGATCTATATCGGGCACGAATCCTGGAGTTTATCAACCAATAATGGGAATGTTATGATAAAGCGCCGGATAGGCAGACGCGCAGTCGAAAAAAATCGGGGATACTGGAGGTATCCACAATTTTTTTCGACAAACGAATGGCTGTCCGCCGCCAATCAGAGCGTTTTCGCTTATTTGGTTGATAAGCTTTTAATCCTCATCGCTGATATAGCTGTTGCCGACCCACTCCTTCACGAAATGATGGTTTTCATCCACCGAACCGTCGCCGATGGTTTCCTTGAAACGCTGGAATGCGGCATGGCCATCCACAAAAAGATAGTTGGCGCCCTTGCTGTGCCGCTCGTGCGCAACCATATCCTGCCATTCGTCGGGATCTTCCATGGCATGATAGCACTGATGTTCGATGGCGGTTTCGGGGCTGTCTCCGCCCCGTTCGGAAAGCACGATATTCCATGACGGGTCGTTCAGGCTGTCGCGGCTTTTGCCGAACGTCATCAGTCCGTTGATGACATAACTCTGGCGTGCCTTATCGGGGTCGTCGCTCTTGACGAAACCGGTATCGCTCGGACAATGCAGATATTCCAGCTGATAACCGTAATCAAACAACGGCTGAAACCACTGGCCGCCGGTTTCGGTATGACTGGCGAAGGTCCCGATATGAACCACCGGGTAAGCCCCCTTGTGATCGTCGGCATAGAAAGTCAAGGCATAGGAAGCCTGTTTGAGGTTGTTGATACAGGAGGCCGACCGGGCGCGTTCCCGCGCTGCGGATAAAGCAGGAAGCAGCATCGCCGCCAGAATGGCGATGATGGCAATCACCACCAGGAGTTCTATCAAAGTAAAGATATTTTTTTTCATAATTTTCAGATCCGAAAGTTGATCATTGCAGAAAAATTCCGCTCCGCGGCGGACAATGCCGCGACATCAGACAGGATTCGGACAGGACGGCCCGGGCGGCAGAAACCGCCGCGTTCACCGGACGACAATCAGTCCGGCAAATGTGCAATCGCCAGTCAAAGTGGAAGTTTGAGAATGATCAGCGCGCCGTCTCTGTCAGACCAGCGCCGGCGGCCCGCGGGCCGAAAAAACCAGCAGCGCCGCAATGCCGTGTCCGGACGGCAGCGCCGGAAAGAAGGCCGGAACCTCGGCCGTCGGACAGAACGAAATTCCGTCAGGACAATCGCCCTCCAGCAACAGCCCGGCGCAAAGCGGACAGTCAAAGCGATGCTGAGCATAGGTAAGGGGAATATGCGACGACGTCCGCCATGACAGCTGGGACTGACTCGGAGGCGTTTGCTGCCGCCAGCCCGAGGCGCCGCCGTGGGCGCCCGGCGGACAATGCCACAGCCAGTGCGCGGCGCTGCTGAGCGAAAATACCATCACGCTCAACAACAGCAAAGAACTGTAGATTTTCTGCCGTCGGCAATGCCGCATCAACCGATATCTCCCTTGCATCAGGAACCACTCATACCAAATACATTATATCGCCAATCCCCCGGAAATGCAAATTTTTTGTTCTTTTTCGACATTTTTTGTCACCGCGTTATCCGGAGCCGAAAAAAAATCATTCGTCGCGCAGCAATGCCATCATCCCGATATCATTGCGTTTTTCCGCAATGTCCAGCGCGGTTTCGCCGGCCCGGTTCCGATGTGCCCGATCGACCTTGAGTTCGATCAGGCGCGCCGCCAGCAACGGCATCCCCCGGCGGACCGCCAGCATCAGGATCGTGTCGCCGGCGCCATCGGTTTCATCCGGGGCCGCGCCGCCGGCCAGTAACCGGACCGCCGCCAATTCATGACCGTGCCGGACCGCCTGACTCAACGCCCCCCTGCCCGCTGCCACGCCGGGCCATGTCGCAGCTCCGGCATTCAAAAGATAATCAATCACTTCCCGGCGATCATTTTCCGCCGCCAGCACCAGGGCGGTACGGCCCTCGGCGCTGCCGCCGTCGATCCTGGCGCCGGCGGCCAACAACCGTCTGACCGCCGCCAGATTTCCGGCCCCGGCGGCGACCGCCAGCGGCCGGACGCCGAGGCTGTCGGGCGTTTCCGTCCCGGCGCCGTGAAACAATAACACCTCGATGCATTCAGGCTGTCCTGTGCCGGCCGCCAGATTCAGCAACGGACGCCCGGCGCCATCCCGGACCGGAAGCGCGGAGTTTCGCCCCAGCAGAAATCCCAGCCGGACATAGTCATTGCGGAGAATCGCCGCCGCCAATTCGTCCGGATCCGCCATGACCGCATGCGCCTTCCCGTCGTCACGATCCGGCGCCAGCAGCAGCCAGCCCCAAAACAGCAAAAGAGCGCCGGCGACAATCCATCTTGCCGCCCGGCGCCATTGCTTGAAGCCCGGAATCGCCATCAGTATTCGCGCTGCAGGGCAATCACCCGCCCCTGAAGTTGCACCTGGTTGGCCGGATAGACCTGGGTGCTGAACTCGGCGTTGGCCGGGCGCAGTTCGATGCGGCCGCCCTTCAACGGGAAATAGCTTTTGACCGTGGTTTCATTGTTGACCAACGCCACCACAATATCGCCCGGACGCGCTTCCGCGCCCGGGTTCACGACCACCACATCCTCGTCGTAAATTCCGAGTTCGCGCATGCTTTCGCCATGCACCCGCAATGCAAACAGGCGTTTCTGGTCGGCGCGATCCACCAGTTTCCCAGTCACATAGATCTCGCCTTCGCGCACTTCGGGGCTGTCGGCGGGCATACCCGCGTTGATCCGTCCCAACAATGGAACGGGCAATACGAAAGACATTTGCCGGACGGTATTTTTCACCCGGTTCAAACTGATGCTGCGCGCCTTGGAGCTGCGACTCAATTGATTCTTGCGCTGCAGCGCTTTCAGATGCGCAAACACCGTCGACGTCTTGATCCCGAAATTATCGGCGATTTCATAAACGGTCGGGGCCATCCCCTCGCGCTCGAGAAACTCCTCGATAAAGTCAAGTATCCGTTTCTGTCGTTCCGTCAAAGCTTTCATACCATGCATGCCCTTTCCCAGCGAGTTAACACCGAATCCATCAACCTTGTCCGGTTCCCCGCAATCGTTGGCGATCTACCCTCTCCGGCTCATATTTTAAACCGGAAGCCGACAATTTTATACTCCCCGTCCAGTTTTCCCATCCACAGTTCGAAAAGCATATCGGCCCCGGTTTCGGGAGCGACGCTTCCAGCCTCCTCCTTTTTTTCGGCTTCCGTCTTCTTCGGTGCGAAGGTCACTTTCCAAAGCAACAGCTTATAGGGCGGCGTATTCAGATCGGTCAGGTAGGCGAACGACTGAATTCCGCCATTGGCTTTGACCACTTTTTCCACCACCGCATTGAACCGTTCCGGGGTCAATTTGTCCTTGGCGTCGCCGACCGGCAATCCGGCTGTCGCCGCGAAATCGCCATTCTGCAGCGCCTTCAGCAGCTTGGCGCCGGCCTCCCGGCCCATGGTCACCACGGATTCAGCCGCGGAAGTCTCGATCTCGGTCAAACGCGGCGGCTTCGTTTCTTCCTTCTCGCCGGAGGATGGGGATGCGCACCCGGCGCCCAAAAGGATTGCCGCCATGCCGATCACACCGACTTTCAAACCGTTCCTTATCATCATGCCACCGCCCTTTCGTCAACGGGTTACTTCTTCAAACCGGCGGTGAACGCAGCCAGACGTTCGGCCGCCTGCCGGATATTCGTCTCGCTGCACGCATACGAAAGCCGGATCGTGCCCTCGGCGCCGAAACTCCGGCACGGAATCGCCGCCAGCTTTTCCGTCTCCAGCAGCCGGGTGCAGAATTCGTCCGAACTCAGCCCGAAGCCGCTCACGTCGCACAGCAAATAGAACGCTCCCTGCGGCCGCAGGCATTTGACCCCGGGAATCGCACCGACCAGCCGGTGGATCAGGTCGCGGCGGGAAGCGAAGGCGCGACGCATTTTTTCCACTTCTTCCTCGGCCTTGCCTTCCAATGCGGCCATGGCGCCATACTGGGCAAAGGTGGTGACATTGCTGGTGGTATGGCTCTGGAGCGCGATGATCCGCTTGGTCAGCCAGAGCGGCGCGGTCAGATATCCCACCCGCCAGCCGGTCATCGAATAGGTCTTGCTGAAGCCGTTGACCGTAATGGTCCGCTCGCGGATGGCATCCGAAAGCGAGGCAATGCTGACATGCGGCCGATCGGTGTCGTAAACCAGTTTTTCGTAGATTTCATCGGACAGCACCATGAAATTGTGCTTGACCGCGACTTCGGCAATGGCCGCCAGCCGATCGCGGGAATAAACCGCGCCGGTCGGATTCGACGGCGTGTTCAGAATCAGCAGCTTGGTATGTTCAGTCACAGCAGCTTCCAGTGCCGCCGGATCGAGCTCGAAATTATCTTCGGCGCGAGTCTTGATCTCGACCAATTTGGCGCCGGTGGCGTGGACCATTTCCGGATAGCTCAGCCAATACGGCGCGGGAATAATCACCTCGTCGCCGGGACCGCACAGCGCCGCGATCGCGCTGAACACCGAAAATTTGGCGCCGGGGGCCACCACCACCTGCTCGAACGCGCCGGGAATGCCATTTTCCTCGGCGAATTTCTTCGCCACCATTTTGCGCAGCTCAGGCAGGCCGCTGGCCGGGGTATAATAGACTTTCCCGTCATTCAACGCTTTGATGCAGGCATCTTTAATCGCCCGTGGAGTATCGAAATCCGGCTCGCCCGCCGCCATGCTGCATACATCCTGGCCTTCCGCCTTGAGCGCCTTGGCCTTGGCCGTGATCGCCAACGTCGCCGACGGCGTCAGACCGCCCATGAAACCGGAAATTTTCTGCAAATCCCGCATCTTCTTTTCTCATCCCATTCGATTTTGAGTGACTGCCAACCTTCCCCTCTCGGGGCACCTGAATAAATTATCGCCAAATTGCAATAATCCAAATTTTGATCGCTATTTTTTTATATTTTTTCAGACTCCGGGACCGGTTTTTTTGTTCGCCCGATCGGGCAATAATATTTGACAACAGCCCATCCGTGAAGTATCTTAATAGGATTCAACAAGCAGGGTGGAGGAAAACTAGCATGTGTGGTATCGTCGCTTATACCGGCTCACGGCCGGTCATTCCGATTTTGCTCGAAGGGTTGCAGAGACTGGAGTACCGCGGCTATGATTCGGCCGGCTTGGCGCTGTTGAGTTCCGCCGCCGGTTGCACCGCCCCGATTCTGGCGTTGAAGCAAGTCGGGAAAGTGCGTTTCCTGGCCGACAAATGCAAAGAACAGGTGCCGGACGCACTCCACGAAGCCGGCTGCGGCATTGCCCATACCCGCTGGGCCACGCATGGATTGCCGACCGAAAAAAACGCCCATCCCCACCTCAATCAGGGGGATGAATTCGCCGTCGTCCACAACGGCATTATCGAAAACTACCTCGAACTCCGGAATTATCTGACCAAGCGCGGTCATGCCTTCCGTTCCGAAACCGACAGCGAAGTGCTGGTCCATCTGATCGCCGAAAGTTATGCCGGAGATCTGCTCCAGGCGGTTGCCGCCGCCTTGTCCAAGGTCACCGGCACCTACGGCATCGCGGTCCTGAGCCGCCGCGATCCCGGCGTGATCGTCACCGCGCGCAAAGGCAGTCCGATCGTCATCGGCGTGGGCAAGAATGAAAATTTGGTCGCCAGCGATATCGCCGCCCTCGCCGCTTACACCCGGCGCGTGATCTACCTCGACGATGGCGACATCGCGCTGATCACGCCCGATGAAGTGTCGGTGCGCACGCTCGACAACGTCCCGGTCACCCGCGAAGTGGCCAACATCGACTGGGATGTCGCCGCCGCCGAAAAGGGCGAATACGCCCATTTCATGCTCAAGGAAATCTTCGAACAGCCGGAAGCCTTGCGTAACACCCTGCGCGGGCGCATCGACCACGAGCTCCAGAGCGCCATCTTCAACAACTGGCTCCTGACTCCGCGCGAGATGGCCAACATCAACCGGGTGGTCATCGCCGCCTGCGGCACCAGCATGCACGCCGGCATGGTCGGCGAATATTTCTTCGAAGATATCGCGGGCATTCCCGCCGAAGTGGCTCAGGCGGCCGAGTTCCGCTACCGCAATCCGATCCTTGAACCCAATACGCTGGTGATTCCGATCAGCCAGTCCGGCGAAACCGCCGACACCCTGGCCGCAGTCCGCGAAGCCGGAGCCAAGGGCGCCATCATCGCCGCCATCTGCAACGTCGTCGGGTCCACCATTGCGCGCGAGGCCGAACAGGTGATTTACCTCCATGCCGGCCCCGAAATCGGAGTGGCATCGACCAAGGCCTTCACCTGCCAGGTTGCGGTATTGCTGCTGCTGAGCCTGCTTTTCGGCCGTTCCCGGCGGCTCGACCGCAACCGCGGCGCCGAGCTGCTCCTCGAAATCGAACGCATCCCCGAACTGGTGCGCGAAACGCTGGATCAGGCCGATCATATCCGGCAGATCGCCAAACGCTACGCGCAATACAACAATTTCTTTTACATCGGCCGCGGTTCGCTCTATCCGACCGCGCTCGAAGGTGCGCTCAAGCTCAAAGAAATCAGCTATATCCACGCCGAAGGCTACCACGCCGCCGAACTCAAGCACGGGCCCATCGCCCTGCTCGAGGAAAAGGTGCCGGTAGTCGCTCTGGCCAATGATATTCCCGGCAAGGACAAGCTCATCGGCAACATTCAGGAATGCCGCGCCCGCAAGTCCCCGGTGATTGCCGTCGTTTCCGCCGGAGACCGGGAAATCGCCAAATTCACCGACGACATCATCACCGTGCCGCATTGCTCCCGCTTCGTTGCGCCGATTCCGACCGCGGTTGCGCTGCAACTGCTGGCCTACATGATCGCCTGCGAACGCGGCTGCGAAGTCGACCAGCCGCGCAATCTGGCCAAAAGCGTCACGGTTGAGTAACCGCCGCGACTGGCGGCGACAGGAAGTGATCCAGAAAATTGCCGAGTCGGGCCCGGGCTTCGTCCCGGTCGTCCGGCATCGGCGTCATGAGCTGGTAACCGACCCAATTCGTTCCCGGACGCCAACGCCGGCGGAAACTCAGAAAGTTTCCGCTTGAATTTTTGGGGCCGACATACCAGGAATAGAGCAGCCAGAGGCGGCTCCTGATGCGGACGGTCAATTCCTGCACCGCAATGTCGCCATACCGGGTCGAAACCATATATTCCGCACCGATTCCGACGAGAGCGCCGCTGCCGCGCAGACAAAGTTCGACCGGATGGATCGAATGAATGTCGGAACCGACTTCCACCGCAACGCAGTACAGCACCTGACTGTTGTTGAAAAATATTTTTTTGACAAGCCGGTTGTCGCCGAAAAAAGAAAGTTCCGCTTCCCCGGGCAATTCCACCGCGCCCAGCCAGGGACCGCTTTTATTGGACTCCATATTGAGCTTGAGCGGCAGACCGTACTCCGCCTTGCGGGTGCCGAGCAGCAACAGCACGGCCAACAGCAGCGTTGCCGCCGGATACCACAGCCGGTACAATGGCGGAATGCGGCCCGGCCCCATCCATACGAACCATCCCGTCAGCACGGCGGCCGGCAGGAGTTTGGATTGCAATCCGGTCAGCCGTTCCGACAGCCACGGAATATCGGCGCCCTTGAGGAAATACTCGCACCAGTAGGAGCTTGACGGCAACGCCAGCAGCAGCAGCCCGGTAATCGGAAGCAGTCCCGTCCAGCAGCGCATTCCCCAGACCACGCCGGCCGTTCCCGAGGCCAGAATCAATCCTCCGGCAAGATAAACCGTGGTGATATTCCCGTACCAGCCGGCAAGCAATACCGCACCGCCGGCGGCTACGACGAAAAGCGCCCGCCAATCCCAATTGCCGCGCCACCGTTTCCACCAGTGCCAGCCGCCGACAATCAGCAGCAGCGCCGCAGCTTCGAACAGCCAGTCCCACCGATCCAGCGGCGAAGTCCGCCGCGCATGGAGCAGATATTGCCAATGCAATCCATAGGGCAGCGCGCCGAGCAGCAGCACCCCCCATCCGAGCAAGCGATATTTCATCATTTTGGCGGCTCCTTCTGATCCGGCGTCCTCAGCATCCGGAACCATGTACCCAGGCCCCCGGTAATGCCGATCACCGCCAGCAGCATCGCAAACCCGAAAACGGAATGCAGCGGTTCATCGAACGCCCGGATGCCGCCCAGAGCATAACAGAGCGTCACCACCGACAGCCGTACGGCATTGAGCACCACAATCACCGGCAGCATGATGCCGTAGAGCAAACCCTGCAGCCACAGCGGCAGTTTCGTCCGCGCCACAATCGCCCAGCCCAGAATCAGCATGGCTTCCAGCAGCTCCACTCCGCTGCACGCCGTCGTCACCGCAATGGTTTCACTGCCGATATAAATCATGGTCCCACGGCCCACGGCGCTGAACCCGGAGAGATTCATCAACTCCACCGCCAGCAGCGTACCGGCCCGGCTCATCGGATAACTCAAAAGCCAGTAAAAGGTCTCCTGCGAAACCACCAGCACCGTAAGGACCAGCCCGGGCAGCAGCAGCCGCCAGGCCAGCCGTCTCGAACCTCTCCAGGCGCAGAACCCCTCCCACCACAGAAACATCGTCCAGCTCACGGACAGGCTGCCGGTGCCCTCGTGCCATGCCGCAAGGCCGGCCACCGTCAACGCCGCCAGAATCAAGCCTCCGGCCAATCCCAAATCGGGCCGTACGGGGGTCGGATCCCGCCTTTCCTTCCGCCATGCCGCAATCCCCAGCCAGACGCCCCATCCCCAGAACATCCAGAGACCGCCATGGCCGCCGGAAGGCACCACCAGCCAGACGAACAGCACCAGCGCCATCAGGAAAAAGCAGCCGAAGACTACCTTGTTGCCACTGCCTGAAAAATACCCCATCTGTTTCATGGTCAACGTTTCTCCGCGGATTTCACCGGCGGTTTCACCAAGGCCGGCGGTTTCGGCAAAGCCGGCCGCTCCGCCTCCGCTGCCCGGCGGTCCAGACAGGCACGGGCCGCGGGATCGGCCGGATCCAGCGCCACCGCCTGGGTCGCCAAGGTCAACGCGGCTTCATATCGTCCCAATTTCGCATGGATTTCCGACATGGCCACCGGAATGCCGGGGTCGTTCGGATACGATTTCCGCAGTTGTTCATACTCCTTCAACGCGGCATCGTGATCACCGCAACGCGCCATAAGCTCGGCCCGGCGCAACCGGATTTCCGTCGTTTCCGGCAACAGGCGCAAAATGGCCAGCGCTTCCCGATAACATTGCAGCGCCTGCTCCTTCCGGCCCATCCGGTCCGCAATCCGCGCCTTCAACAGGGTTTGCGCATAGCGATTTTCCGGTGTATCCGGCAGCTGCTCGAATAACCCCTCCGCCCCGGCGAAATCGCCCGATTGCAGCAGAATCCCCGACAGCACCTCGATCACGCCGGGATCGGCCGGATTCCGCTCATACAATTCCCGGCAGAGCTTCTCTGCCCCGGTCGCATCGCCGCTGCCGGACATGGCCTCGGCCATGCCCAGCAGATATTCCCGTTTCGCCGGCAGGCGTTTGAAATAAACCAGACTCTCCGCATACTGCCGTATTGCCAGCAGCGACCGCGCCATGATCGCCAGCGCCGGTTCGGATTCCGGCTGGCGTTGCAATACCTGTGCGGCCATCCGGCGCGCCATGCCGTAGTCATGCGCCGCGAAACGGCTCCCCATCTCGGTCAGCCGGGCGATCTGCGCTTCGGGTGTCTCCGGCGCCAGCAGCGGCAATATCATCTGCGCCACCTTCCCGGCCGCCGCAATCCGGTTTTCCCGGTTCAGTTTTTCCAGCAACGGCCAGAGCATGGCCGCCATTTGAGTACGAGCCACCCGATCCGGAGCAGTCCCCAGCAGCATCCTGCCGGCCGCATCCAGCGCCGCGAAGTCGTCGGACCGCGCCGCAACGGCGAATTTCATCAGCTGGTAAAGCCGCCGGGACTGAAAGCTGACGCACAAGGAGAGCAGGCTGTCCAACCGGTCGTAGCTGCCCTGCATATAAGCCAAGAGCGCATCGCAATAATAACCGGTTTCGAGATCCAGTTTGTTTTCGGCCTTCAGTGAGCCGCGAAGTTTGCGCAGTGCGTCGAGTTGATCCCCGGCGGCGTAAATTTCGGCCAGATCGGCCGTCGCCAGACGCTTGTAGGGGTTGAACTCCAGTTCCTGCTCCAGATAGTATGCGGCCTGGGCATATTCGCCGCGCGCCCGGTAGAAACGGCCCAATTGATAGGCGGTCAATTCCGGTTGCAGCGCAAAAGCCGCTTTATAATATGTTTCCGCCGCCGGCGGATCATTTTGCCGTTCGGCGATTTCCCCCAAAGCGAAATTGGCACACCAGCGTGTTTCGGAATTCTGCTCTTCCGGTCCGGCGTATTTCAGAAAGATATCCCGCGCCGGCATCCAGTCACCCCGATTCAAATCCAGGACGGCGGAGATCACCGCAAACCAGTCGCGATACGGCTCCGATTTTGCTTCGGGCTTTTTTTCAAGCCGCTTCAGCAACGTCTGAGCATCATCGTTCCTTCCGACAAAGGCCAGAGCGCGCAACAGGAGCACCCGTTCCCGGAAGTCCAATTCGTCCCGCCGCCCGCCGAGCAAAGCAATGACATCCTGATATTGTCCGGCCTGCAACAGCGCCTGCCGGTATGAATATCGGGCTTCGCGGTCATTCGGACTGAGCGCCGAAATCCGCCCCAGAGCCATTGCCATGTTCAGAAAACGGCGCCGTTCCCGCGCTCTCTCCGCCAGCAGCCGGTAAATCTCGATCCGGTCCGGATAGCGCTGGGTCAGCCGCAACAGAAGCCATTCGGCATCGTTCCCCTTTCCCAGCTTCATCAGCCGGTCGACGCGCGCCAGCTCGGCCTTCAGCGACCGGCTCCACCAGAGATGAACGCCGAGCCACGCCATGCCGGTGAAGAAAATCACCGCCGCCAGCGTAACCAGGAAAATCATTATGGCTCTCTTGCGCATCGCCCCCGCCGTTTCCGTTCCGGAACACCGGAACATCACAAAAAAACCGGTTCGCCGGGTAATTTCATCATCCCGGCAAACCGGACATCCCGCGAAATTTTCATGAAAGACCGGTTTCTATGCCGCCGCCCGCTTTCGCGCCCACGGACGCAGCCAGATCACCGCCAGCACCACGGCCCCGAAAATCAGACTGACCAGCATTCCCGGAAGCGATCCCTGCGCAGGCCCGGGCCGCGGCTGGCCGGACACTTCAAAGTAAAAATCGCTGGCGGTATCGAGCTGGCCGGGCTTGACCGGGCTGTAACCGCCGCCATAGCCGCCGAACCCCAAAACCATCTGCAGGTTGCCGCTGCCGTTGTTCTCGACATAGGCGGCTTTGCGATCATTGCCTTTTTCTTCATCGTAAATGGATTCGAGCATGGTGCCGTCTTCGGTCTTCATCCAGAACGCCACCTGCTGCCCCGCGGTGAAAGTCCCCAGAGAAACCGCACTCCCGGAAGCCACCTTCGCCAGATCGAGCGTACCGCCCAGACCGGAAATCGGATCGTAGTTGGAATCAAGTACATAATATCCGATGCTGGTGACGCCCTGGGGAATGCTTCCACCCTGAAGGCTGCGCAGGAACAACTCGCTGGAGGCGGACACGGAAGCCCCGACCCCGGTATTCTGATTGATTGCCGAAACCGCCGCCGCTGCCGCCGAAGCCGTCCAGGAAAGACCAACCAGCAGCAAAACCGTCAGTGCCGACCGCCATAATCCAATCCGATTGTTCATTCCGACCCCTCCTCGATTGAGAACTCCCTTAAATATACTACACCCCGGACTTCTTTTCAAGGGTCGCCGCGGAAGGCACGGCCATTTTTCACCGTTTTCTTCGCGTTTCTCGCGCAGCATCAGGGAATTCTTGAAGTTTACGGCAGCGCGTAGAATTCACCGCGCGGCTGTTTTTCCGCCGTAATCTTGCCGGCCCGGAGCAGGAGATCGAGCCGCTGCCTGATCCGTTCCGGCGCGGCGTTGAGCGCCACCACCAGATCATCGATCGTCGAAGGCCGCCGCCCGATCAGCGCCAGAACGCCGGCGTCGAACTCATCGGTGGCCAACTCCCGGCACAACGCCGGACTGAGGTAGCGAAAGCGCCCCACCGCTTCCACCGGCACAAAGGGTTCGAACGCGGCGATGAAACGCCGGGTGTTGGCCGCATCGGAGGGCTTGATCCAGTCGACACATCCGGGCCGGTCGAGCGTATTGAGCTGAACCTTGGTCACGGCAAAGGTCCGGATGTACCCGGCAAAGCGCGCAATGCTCGCATCGCTGTCGTTGATCCCGGGCACGATGAACAGCTCCAGCACCACCTTGCCCGGCTGTTCGGCGCACAGCAGCCGGATGCCTTCGGCCAGAGTTTCGACCGTCACTCCCGGCGCGGGACGGTTGATGCGGATCAATTCCTCGTCGTTGGAAGCGTCGAAATTCGGCATGATCAGATCGATTTCGGCGATGTCGCGGCGCAACGCCTCGTCCCGCAGCAACGTGCCGTTGGTCAACAGACAAATTTTATACTGCGGATATTTCCGCTTCACGAAACGCGCCACATCGCCGATCCGGGAGTTGAGCGTCGGCTCCCCCGCGCCGGAAAAAGTGATATAGTCAAGCTCGGGGCCGCGGCTCAGGAAAGCGTCAAGCTCCGCGATCACCGCGTCGACCGGCACATATTCGCGCCGGGCCAGCGTAAGTTCGGTAGTGACTCCGGCCTCGCAGTAAACGCAGTTCAGGGTGCAGTATTTGGCCGGCACCAGGTCGACCCCCAGCGAAATCCCCAGCCGCCGCGAGGCGACCGGCCCGAAAATATAGGTTTCTCTCATGATTTTTACCCGTCCCGGGGTTGCAACATGGTTTGGAGTGAGGTATCTTATAATTTATACTGAAATCACCCCGTTTGCAATTCGGAGAGCGGATAAAATGCAAATCCAGTGGATTTATCTTTATGTCCTGGCACTGCTGGCCGGAGCCGTCGCCGTACTGCTGCTGACCCCCATCGCCCAGTGGTGCGCGCGCAAGTTCGACATCATGGACCGGCCCGCAGGCGAAAAGCATAAATTCCACGGTCAGGCGACCCCGCTGCTCGGCGGAGCGGCCATGCTTCTGGGCTGGCTTGGAGTGCTGGCCGGTGCGCTGGGCGTCTGGTTTTTCGCTTCGGACGCCTCCAGAAGCGAACTTCTGCGCGACTATCTGCCCGGTGTCATCGCGGTGCTGCCGCGGCTCGGATTCATCGTCGCCGGGGCCGTCGGCGCCGCGCTGCTGGGTCTGATCGACGACCTCCGGGGACTCAAGGCGCACTGGAAATTTTTCGGCCAATTTCTGGTGGCATTGCTGGCGGCGGGACCGGGCGGCATCCGGATTTCGCTGTTCATCGCAATGCCGTGGGTCGGTTTTCTGCTGTCGGTTCTCTGGTTCATGGCGCTGATGAATGCGATCAACTTCTTCGACAACATGGACGGCCTCGCCGTCGGCACGGCCGCCATCGCGCTGAGCCTGTTCGGGATCGTCGCCGCCTTTCAGGAACAATACTTCGTCGCTTCTCTCAGTTCGCTCGGGGCGGGATGCGCTTTCGGCTTCTGGTTTTACAACTATACTCCGGCTTCGATTTTCATGGGCGATTCCGGCAGCCATTTTCTGGGCTACCTGCTGGCGCTCTCCAGCGCCGGAACCACCTATTTCACGCCGGCGATCTCAAGCAGCAAACTGCCGATTCTGATTCCGCTGTGCATTCTGGCGATTCCCCTTTTCGACACCATGGCGGTCACGGTGATCCGCGCCCGGCACGGCAAACCCTTCTGGATCGGCGACCACAACCACATTTCGCATCGCTTCGTCAAGATGGGACTGACCCGCAAGCAGGCGGTCCAGCTGGTTCACCTGCTCTGTCTCCTGACCGGTCTCAGCGTGCTCCCGGTGCTGTGGGGAAGCTACGCCACCGCCATCGTGGTCATGATTCAGATGCTGCTGCTGCTGCTGCTGGTCACCATGCTTCAATACGGCGTCAAGCCGCCGGACGTCAACGCGGTGGTGCCGCCGGACCGCCAGTAGCATATCCCTCCTTCCTTGAGTGATCGGAGTCTGAAAAGCATGGACTGCATCCGGATTGCGGCGCACACAATTTTCGACGGCTCGGGCCGGCCGCCCTTCGCCGGGATGGTCGCTGTCGGCGGCGGCGTGATTCAGTCGGTGGAGCCGCTGGCTCCGGACGATCCGGCGCTGGCGGCAGTGCCGGAAGACGCGCCCGCGCTGGCGCCGGGCTTCATCGACGCCCATGGCCACTCCGATCTGTCGATCTTCGCCATGCCTGCAGCCGAAGGCAAATGCGCTCAGGGCATCACCACTGAAATCGCGGGCAACTGCGGTTTGTCGGCCTTTCCGCTCACGGAACGCAACCGCGGCCATCTGGAGGAGCTTTACCGTATTTACCGGACCGAATTGAGCTGGACGGATTTCCCCTCCTATCGCCGAAAGCTGGCCGGCATCCGCGCCCGACTCGATGTGCTGGGGCTGGTCGGTCACAACACGCTCCGCGCGGCAGTAGCCGGTTATGAAAAAAAACATTTGAGTTCCGGGGAAATCGCCGCCATGCGGCAACTGCTCGACCGCGAACTTGCAGCGGGAGCACTGGGTCTCTCGGCCGGGTTGCTTTACGTCCCCGGCTGCTTTGCCGACGGCGACGAGCTGACCGCGCTGCTCGAAGTCGTGGCCCGTCATGACCGGATTTTCACCATCCATCTCCGCAGCGAAGGCGACCGCCTGGAAGAGGCTCTCGCCGAAACTCTGGCGGCGGCGCGCCGGGCAAAGTTGCGCAAACTCCATATCAGCCATCTCAAAACCGCCGGAGTGCGCAATTTCGGCAAACTGCCGCTTCTGCTGGCGGCGCTGCAATCGGCAGATATGCGCGTCACCGGCGACATTTATCCCTATACCGCCGCCATGACCCAATGCGGCGCCATTCTGCCGTCGCCATGGGATGAAATGAGCGACTCGGCCTTGACCGCGCATCTGGCCGACGCGCGCCATTTTCAAACCGCGCTGACGGCGCTGCGCGCGGCGCGCGACGCCGATTACTGGAGCCGGGTGATGATCGTGAACGCCACTCCGGCCGACCGGGATTGCTGCGGCGTCATGCTGCCGGAGGCGGCCCGGAAGCGCGGCGTCGCCCCCGAAGAACTTTTTCTGAGGATCATCCGCCGCGACGCCGCCGTGGCCATGGGGGCGTTTCACACCCTGTCACGGGAAAACATGGAAACCTTGGCCGCACTGCCCAACGTGGTCCCCGGCAGTGACGAAAGCGCGCGCAACGTCGACTCCGGATGCGGACTGAGCCACCCCCGGGGATTCGGCGCCATGCCGGAATATTTCCGGCTCCGCCGTCGTCAGGGAGCCTCGCCGGAGAGCATTATCGCCCGAATGACCGGGTTGCCGGCGGCCATATTCGGATTGTCCGACCGGGGACTGATCGCGCCGGGCAGACGCGCCGACCTGGTCCGGCTCGACCTGGAGCATTTCCAGTCGCACGCGACCTACGCCATGCCCCATTGTCCGGCGACCGGAGCGGAAATTCTGGCTTGCTGAATCCCGGCCGTAAGCCGTTCACAGCACCTCTTCAAGACGGTTCTCGAAAACCGTCACGATTTCGCGGTAACGCGGCCGCCGCGACGGCACCGGATCGATCATGCGCGCCACCAGTTCGATGATGGGATTGGAGGAGGCCGGATGGCGGCGCATCGTGCCGCCGGAAATCGGACGCCGCTGCACTTCGATCAACTCACCCGGCGATTCCACCATGCCGAAGGGATAGACCCCGCTCAACAGTTCGTAGATTGTGATTCCGAAACTGAAAATATCATCGTCGATCCCCGGCGTCGCCCCGGTCAGCAGATCGGGGCTGAAATAGCGCCAGCCGTCGAACCGCCGGAGTCCGTCGGGATCTTCGGCGTAATCGACATATTCGTCGACGCGCCGGAAGTTAGTCAGATGGCCCATCCATTCGTAGTTGACCAGAATATTGCGCGGATTGATGTCGTAATGGCCGAAACCGCGTTGTTCGGCGGTTTCCAGCGCCCGGGCCAGGCGCACCAGCAACTGCAACGTCTGGCGCAGCGTAAAACGGTCGTCATAGGGCAATTGCAGCACATCGACCAGCGTTCCGCGCTCCATCCACGGCATCACCCAATAGGCATAGCCGTTCCAGACGCCCCCGTCCAGCACCGGCATCACGCCGGGCTGATCCACCAGCCCGAGGGTGCGCGCATTGTCGAGCAGCCGGACGCCGCCGAGGGTTTCGGCGGCGGCCTTGCTGATTTTGACCGCCACGTCGCGATCGAGCACGGGGTCGTACGCCTTGCAGACGTAGTTGTCAAGCGCGCCGCTGCAGAATGCGCTGATCAGACAGCCCGCGAAATATTGCGGCACGGTTACCGCCTCCCGGCAGGCCGGACAGACGGTTACGCTCAACGGCTCCAGCTCGCCCATGTCGAGCTTCGCACCGCAATGACGGCAGTGCATCTTGAGCTCCACCGTCCGTCGGTTCGCATCCAGTACCGGCGGTTCCAACCCCGCGATACGCTGCAATGCCTGCAATTCAATCGCCATGCTGTTTCACTCCCCTACCCGATCCAGACTCCGGCATCGGGTTCGTTCTGCTCCAATATCCGGCAATCGACATCGTCGCGCCGCAGCTCTTCCAGGCGGCGGCGGAACAAATCCGCCACCAGTTCCCGGCAGTTGCATTCGGCGCTGATATGCGCCAGCAGCAATGCCCGGGTCCGCGCGGTCAAAAGCTCCTCCAGCGCCTCCAGCGCATGCTTGTTGTCCAAGTGGCCGGAACTGCCCATGATCCGGTGCTTCAAGCCGATTTTGCGCTTGGACTCCAGCAGCATCCGCTGGTCGTAATTGGATTCGAGCACCAGAATGTCGGCATCGCGCAACCGGTGAACCGCCAGCAGATTCAGCTGCCCAAGGTCGGTGGCCACCGCAATCTTGCACTCGCCGCTTTCAAAACAGAAGCCGACCGGATCGAGCGCGTCGTGCGACACCTTGAACGGCGTAACCTTGACCCCGGGCAGCTGAAACGGCACATCGTTGGCGAACTCGATCACCTGTCCCGGAAGCATGTCGCGCCGCCTCAGATAGTCGGCCGCGCCGCACGGCACATAGGCCGGGATATCGAATTCGTCGCCGAAAATCCGGCAGCCCTTGACATGGTCGCCGTGCTCATGCGAAATCACGATCGCCCCGATCGAAGCCGGATCGATGTCGCGCATCTGCATCCGCACACACAGTTCCCGCCGCGAAAAACCGGCGTCGATCAGATAGTTGTAGCCCCGGCAATGGAGCACGAACGCATTGCCCCCGGAACCGCTGCCCAGAGCGGTAATTCCGATCCGTCCTTCGCTTAAACTCATATTCGCTAAAAAAAATCCTGTTTTTTTCAAAAAACGATTTGGAAAAAGTCATTTGGAAATTTAAATTCTATTGATGCGAAAAGCAACCCCGAATTCGGCAAAACACACACTTTTCTCCGAAAAAGATGGAAAATAGTTTCAGTCAACAATTGCATCAGCGTCAGGAGCAGACGCTGACCCCCGCCCAGCTGGCCTCGCTCTACATGCTGGCCGCACCGCTGGAAGCGCTCGAACAGCGCATCAATGCCGAGCTGGAGCACAATCCCCTGCTCGAGGCCGCGCCGCCCCCGCGCGAGGAGCTGATCGGCGATCCGGTCGGCGCATCCAACGCCACCCTCACCGCGCCGGACGCGCCGGGCTATGACGGCGACGAAGAGGATTTCTCGCGTCTGAGCGAATTGGCCGAGCACTGGAGCGAACAACCCGGCGACCTGCCGACAACCGGTTCGGCCGAAGACGATCAGGCGGCCCGGGATCGCCACGATTATCTGCTTTCGAGCCTGACCGAAAACCGTTCCCTGGCGGATTTTCTGCTGGAGCAGCTCGATTTCTGCGATCTGCCGCCGGTGGAGCGGAACGCAGCCGAGATGGTGATCGGCAGCATCGACGAACGCGGCTTCCTCGCCACCCATCCGGCGGATATCGCCATGGCGGGCGACCTTGGGCTGCCGGCGGTGGAGCAGGCGGTGAAACTGATTCAGAGCTTCGATCCGCCCGGCGTCGGCGCCCGCAACATCTCCGAATCGCTGAAGCTTCAACTCGAACGCAAGCACTATCCCGACCCGCGCATCTACCGGCTGCTGGACGAGCATATCGATGCCATCGAAAACAACAAACTGCCGCAGGCGGCCCGCTCGCTCGGCATCACCCTCGACGAACTTTATGCGCTGCTGGCGGAACTCAAGAAGCTCAACCCCTCGCCCGCCTCGGGGTTCGAC
Source organism: Victivallaceae bacterium (assembly GCA_036677805.1). Lineage (GTDB taxonomy): Bacteria > Verrucomicrobiota > Lentisphaeria > Victivallales > Victivallaceae > SIG78. The sequence continues at coordinate 131,630 of JAVBVS010000016.1, forward strand.
TTCGGCTCTCCCGGCGAATTCGTCACCCCGGAAATGGCGCTGGAGTACCGCAACGGCGAACTGGTCATCACCGGGCGCGACCGCTACCTGCCGCGTCTGCGGATCGTGCCGCGCTATCTGGAAATGCTCGAAGACCCGCTCACTCCGCCCGAAACCAAGGCCTATCTGCGCGAAAAGCTCAGTCAGGCCGAAGCCCTGCTCAAAGGCATGGCGCTCCGGCAGGATACCCTGAGCCGGATCACGCAGGTGATCGCCCGGCGGCAGCAAGCCTATTTCCGCGACGGCATCGCGGCGCTGGTCCCGATGACCATGGCTGAAGTCGCCCAGGAACTCGGATTGCACGAAACCACCGTAAGCCGGGCCGTGGCCAATAAATATCTCGAAACCCCGCAGGGATTGCAGGAGTACCGCTTCTTCTTCTCCGGCGGCTATCACAACGCCGATGGCGAGGAGGTTTCCAGCCGCAGCGTCAAGGAGGCGATCCGGCAGATGATCGAAACCGAAGACCCGCGCAAGCCGCTTTCCGACGCCGCCATCGCCGAAAAACTTTCCGCTCAAGGACTCAACGTCGCGCGCCGCACTGTGGCCAAATACCGCGAAAGCCTCAATATTCCGCCCACCAACCTCCGGCGGCACCATCAGTAAAACGGTTCCGCCTCAAGTTTGCCGGCAGCAGAATCCGCAATTCGCCGTCCCTTGTTCCGATCAGAGTTGCAGCAGTCTCCGGGCATTGCCGGAGGCGATCAGCGCCTGCGCCGCCGCCGACAGCGGCGCGTGGTGAAACTTGAGCAACGCCGGTTCGACCTCCTTGAACGGCGCGCCGGAGCCGAAAAGCAGATGATCCGCGCCGCACTGTCCAGCCAGTTGCCCGATGACGTCGCCGAATACGGAACGGAGGCGTGAAATTTCAAAATACAGGTTTTCCGGATACTCTCCGCCGACGGCGGGCGTACTGTTGAGCACTACGAATCGCACCCCGGAATATTTCCGGGCAGCGGCCATAATCGAGGAAAGGCCGAGCGGCGCTTCCGGCTCCATCAAGTGGCGCTGGCGGAAATTGACCAGTTCGTCGGGAATCAGTACCGGCAATCCGAGTTCGCCCGCCAGTGTCAGGATGCCATCTGCTTCCGGGCCGTCCAGCGCATACCGGTGGTAAGCCGGCAACAGGCGCAACGCGCGAAACCCCAGCCCCTCGACACATCTGGGCAAATCTCTGTCCCATGCCGGATAGAGCGGATTGAGCGTGGCCACTCCGACGAAATAATCCCGCATCCCAGTCCGGTCAAGCGCCTCGGCCAATTCGAGATTGGCATCATTAACATTCTGATAGCAGACCGCATGGTTGTGCGTCACCGCGGCCCCGCCGATGCCGAACGACTCAAGATGCTCTTTGAGTTCCGGCAGCGAACGCATGGGAAGACGGCGGAATGGCCAGTGCCCGGTGGCGCAGTTGATGTCGAAAAGCATGGTCCTCTCACTCCCTGCGGCGGGCCGCGATCTTCCGCCAGTTTCCGGAACAGATTTTCCGCATGGCATCCTCATCCAGCCCCGCCGCCAGCAGTTTGCCGACCCCTTCCTCCATGGAACCGTCGGTAGCAAAGAGCACCCGGTCAACGCCCACCGCGTCGATCGTGGCCCGGACAATGCCGGAATCAACGACCGATCCGGAAAGATCGATGAAATAGTTTTCCGAATTGATGCCTTCCAATACCCGGAGATTCCATTGCCAGTCGCCGCCGCCGCCGATATGGCCCTGAATCAGCATGGTTTCGGGATACTTCGCCAGCGCCTCGCGGAAGTCCGCGGCGTGGCTCAGCCGTGGCTGGGCGGCCATGGTGGCCGGATCGGTGCATTTGCCCGCGTGCATCAGCACCGGCACACCGAGTTCGGCGGCGCGGCGCATCAATGGCCGCTGGATGTCGTCCTGAATCTTGTGCTGATGATAGAGCTTGATCCCCGCCATTCCATATTGCACGATGCAGCGATCGATTTCGGCCACGGCGGCATCGCCGAAAGCGGCGTCGATAAAGGCGAACCCGAGGAAACGGGGCGAAAACGCCATCGCCGCGGCGATCACATCGTTGCGGCGGCGGCAGACCTCAGGCGGCACCGCGTCCAAGGCGGTTTCCGGATTGGAGACGCAAAGCCGCTCGATGCCGAGCTTATCGGCGGCGGCAAGCAGCATCGCCGCCTCGTCGACGCTGAATTCGCCCTGTGCATCACCCCAGAGATGGTGATGCGCATCGATGGTTTGCAATATGGCCGGCAGCCGGTCAAGCATGATATTCCCGTTTTATTTTAAATGGCACGAGCCGGATGCGCGATGCTCAGAGTTTATCAACGAATAAGCTCTTATTTTTTGTCGAATTTGAAATCGTTGAGCCGGGTCAGGGCATCGCCATTGTCGACCAGCACTTCCTCGGTGTCCAGTTCGATCGTGACCTTGTCCCCGACCATGCCGCTGTCGGTGGTCACCGCCGTCGGACGGTGCGGCGGATCGGCGGTCATCACCAGCGTCCGCTCCTTGACTTCATACACCGCATGATCGCCGGTCGCCCGCTGGACTTCGCCCGAAGGCAGCGTCCGCTTCAACCGCACATCGCGGTCGGCGGTCACCCGCACCAGTTCGCGCCCGGTCCCCACCGCGATGCGGTCCGGGAATTCGTCGCGGGCGCGATAGCTTTCCAGATCGGGAATCACATCGCCGGTCGTACGAGCAATCGCCTTCAGGTGTTCGCAGGTAAGTTCGGAACCGGGCTCGCTGACCTTGACCTTGTCATAAAAATCAGCCTCATTGGCCACCAGATCGAGTTCGCCCCGCCGGGCATCCAGCGTGGTCACATTGCCGGGACGCCGAGCGAGCAGCCCGGCCGGCTTCGCCTTGGCCTCGGCTCCGGCCGCGGGTTCGGGAATATTGCGGATCGTGACGCCGTTTTCGGCAATGATCTTTTCCGCCTCGACGGTTCCGGGTTTCACCCGGTCGCCGAAACGGATGTCCAGACTTCCGGATTCAAGCCGGGCCGAATTGTCTTCGACTTTCACTTTCCCGGTGCACAGCGCCCGGACCGGAACCTTGCGCCCCATCGGCGTCTCGTCTTTGCCGCCGCGTTTCCGGGACTCCGGGGTTTTGGCCGCATCCGCCAGATCGATGCCCAGATTGTCGCAAGCCAATTTCATGCCGTCGCCGCCCGCCGCGCGAACATTGCCGACGAAATCGATCCGATTGCCGGAGTAATTGAGATCGGCCGAACGGGAGCGGATCTCCACCGGCGCCGACGCCGGCGGTCCGGCCGCCTTCGCGCCGGATGCCGCCGCCCCCGGCAGCATGCCGCTCCGGTTGAGCGCAACCGAATGCAGATAAATCTGGCTTCCCTTATCGACCTTGAGCCGCTCTTCGCCGAGACCGTATTCCATCACCCCGCCCTGAATCCGGTCTTCGCCGCGCCGCAATTCCGGTCGCTCCTCAAGCAATACCCGATCTTCCTTGCCGGAATAAGTCAAACGTCCCGCCCGCACACTTTCGAGTCCTTCCGGAGTCTGCCGCTCAAGATTGACATCGCCCTGTGCCAGCACCTTGTCCGGCTGTTTGCCGGAGCTGCCGCCGGCAAAGCGGTTGCGCTCGCCGGGCACGGCGTCGCGCAGAAAAATATCCACCTTGTCCGCTGCCATTCTGGCGTTTTGAGCGGGGTCCTCCATCCGGACTTTGCCGATCAAGTGCATGAGATTGCCGGGATAGTCCCAGTCGGCATATTCGGTGGTGATGACCGTCGGCTTCGTGCTCTTGCCGGAAGCGCCGGATTGAGTGTATTCAAAACGGCAGCCGCCGTTGAATTTGATCACCCGGGACTCCGGCAAAAGCACGATTTTTTCCGCCTCGGCATAATCGCTTCCGCGCCCCAGCCGCGGCCGGTTTCCGGTCAGTTCAAGCGTCCCGGCCTGGGCATCGTAAACCGCCAGACCGGCGGTCGCATACTGTTCGCCCTGCGCCTTTTCCGCGGGAGTCAGACTGCGCACCGCCCGGACATTGCCGATAAAACGGCCGACGCGCAGTTTCCCGGTGGAAAGCGCCGCGCCGTCCGGCTTTTTATCGGATTTTTCCGGCGCGGCCTCAGGACTTTTGCCGGATTTTTCCGGCGCAACCTCAGGGCTCTTGCCGGATTCCTTCGCCGCCGCATCCGGAATTTTATCCTGCCGGATCTGGCGCGGTTCGAACTCCAGCTCCAGCTGATCGGCGTCGATCGAACCTTCCGGCGCGAACACCCGGACATTGCCGGTCAGAATCACCACATTTTTGTTCAAATCCAGCGTCAGCATATCGCAGAAAGCACGGGTGATCCCCACCTTGCCGTCTTCGCGCTTCTTCTCCGGCGCACCGGCGGGGTTCACAATATCCAACCCGCTGCCCATCGAGTGCTTGCCGTCGTCGCGCAGCACGATTTCAACGTTGCTGTTGACCGTGACGATCCGGGTGTTGAAATCGGCGGTGAAGCCGATGCCGTTCAAATCGAGCAACGGCGACCGCAGATAGACTTTCTTGTCGCCGGTCGCCACCCGGTTGACCTGATCGATGGTGGCGCTTTCCGAATGAAGCACACCTTCGCTGTAAGTCCGGTCCGCCCAGAACGCCAACACATCTTCGAGCTTGGAATTCAGCGGATAAATCGGAAATTCCTCGTTGGAGTGACGCGCCACCTCCTCAACTGCGGCGCCTTTGCGCACCACATCGATCACCGGCGAGTCGGCCAGAATCTGACCGCCGCGCATCGTCAAGCCTTTGCTGCGAACGTAGAACTCCAGCTCCTTGTCTTTGTAAAACGGCATCCGCGCGCTGCTGGCGCGGATGTTGCCGAGGCTGCCGAAATTATTGGTCGGGTTTTCGCCCGAGGCCGCCGTCGCCATCAGCGCCAGCGCCACAACGCCCGGCCAAGTCCAACTCCATCGCCATTTCATAACCGGTAACCCTCCAATCCATATCGCGCCATCACGGCGTCCCAACGGCCGCTTTCCAGCAGCAGCCTTTCGATCGCCTCGCGCACCGCGCCGCAGCCGCCGGCGGCCGCGGTCCGCCACCTTGCCGCCGTATCCATGTAATCGGGCGCATCGGCCACCGTCACCGCGATTCCGACCGTCCGCATGACCGGCAGATCGACCACGTCGTCGCCCATGTACAGGCACTCGCCGGCTTCAAGCCGGTGCTCGGTCAGCAATTCCTGAAATGCCGCGAGCTTGTCATGCTTTTTTTCATACAGAAACGAAAATCCGAGTTCCTCCGCCCGACGGCGGTTGGCTTCCGACTGCCGTCCCGAAAGCGCCCCGACCAGCAACCCCGCCCGCAACGCCAGCTTGATGCCGTGGCCATCGCGGACATGGAAAAATTTGATCTCTTCGCCCGAACCGCCGCCATAGCCGATGCGGCCGTCGGTCAGGATGCCGTCGATATCGAGCACGATGGCGCGGATTTTCCGCCACTGTTCCGGAGGTATGATCATAGCCCGCCTATCCGAGTTGGGTCGCTGTGAGATCGAAAATGGCCTTGATTTCGCGCAGCAGCCGCTCCGCCGATTGAAAATCGAGCGAATTCGGCCCATCGGAAAAAGCCTCGTCGGGACGCGGATGAACTTCGCAGAAAAGCGCGTCGATCCCCGTCGCCGCCGCCGCCCGCGCCAGCGGACGAACGAATTCGCGCTGGCCGCCGGAGGCATTGCCGAGGCCGCCGGGCAGCTGCACCGAGTGGGTGGCGTCGAAGACCACCGGCACGCCAAGACCGCGCATGATGGTCAGCGACCGCATATCGACCACCAGATTGTGATAGCCGAACGAACTGCCGCGCTCGGTCAGCAGCACCCGTTCGTTGCCGACGGCCCGCACCTTGGCGACGGCGCCCTTCATATCCTCCGGGGCCATGAACTGCCCCTTCTTGATATTGACCGGCCGACCGCTGCGGCCGGCGGCCTGAAGCAGATCGGTCTGGCGGCACAGAAAGGCCGGAATCTGGAGCACGTCGACCACCTCGGCCACCTGCTCGACCTCATGCGATTCATGGACATCGGTCACGACCGGTACGCCGTAGCGTTTTTTAACCTCGGCCAGCATGGCCAGACCGGCTTCCAGTCCGGGACCGCGGACGGAACCGGCGGCGGAACGGTTGGCCTTGTCGTAGGAAGCCTTGAAAATATACTGAATGCCGAGTTCGGAGCAAAGCTTGCTCAAAAAATCCGCCACTTCCAGACACAACGCGGTGCTCTCCGCGGTACAGGGCCCGCCCAGCAGCGTCAATTTTCCCTGTCCGATCGTCAGCGAATCGGTGACTTTTACCGGTACGATCATGATCCTCAAACTCCTTTTACGGCAGCCAGTTTGCGCTCCGCCCGGACCAGGTCCTCGGGCGTATCCACCCCGACGCTCTCCAGACGGCTGAACAACACCTGAATCGGAATGCCGTTCTCAAGCGCGCGCAACTGCTCCAATTTTTCACAATTTTCCAGCCGCCCCGGCGGCAGTTTCACAAACCTCTCCAGCGTCTCGCGACGGTAGGCGTAAATGCCCCAGTGCAGATAGACCGGCATATCGGTCCCGCCCGTCCGCAGATACGGAATCATCGAACGGCTGAAGTAGAGCGCTCGTCCGGAAGCATCCACCACCGCCTTGACTTTATTGGGGTCGTCCAGATGCTCGCGCGAACCGGGCACGGCCACCGTCGCCATCGGAAATTGTTCCGGCCCTTTCATCAATGCGATCAATTCGTCGATCACCGAGGTCGGCAGCAGCGGCTCGTCGCCCTGGACGTTGATCACGATATCGGCTTGCATTCCAGCCAGAGCGGCGCAGATGCGGTCGGTGCCGGACGGCAGCGCGGGATCGGTCATCACCGCCCGCCCCCCGAACGCCTCCACCGCCGCAACCACCCGGGCATCATCGGCGGCGATCAGGCAATCGTCGGCCATCGAGGCGCGGGCGCGTTCATAAACATGCTGAATCATCGGCTTTCCGGCCAGCGGCGCCAGCACTTTACCCGGGAAGCGGGTGCTGGCATAGCGCGCCGGAATCACCGCCACAGTACGCAAATCGGACATCTTACGATTCTCCTCAAAAATGGATTCATTTCGCCGGTCGATTGGACTGCGGTTCGGTCTCAACACCGCGCAACTGCCGCAGGAATTTGCCGGCATCAAGCGGAATTTCAGCCGAATACGCCTTCTTGGCGTTCAAACCGCTGTAGTGTCCCTGAAGCTTGGTCAGGCATTCCGCAAAAATCCGGCACTGTTCCGGCGTAAGCCGGTCGCCGTAACGGTTCAGATAACCGGTGGCGCGATCAAGGCTTTTCTGAATCATGGCCGCTTCGGAAGCCGCCGGCTTGGGCATGGACGCGGCGGCCTTGCGGGCCTGGGTGCGAAGGCGGTCGAACCGCTCGATCACCTCACGCCGGGCGACCTGCTCGGCCCACATGCTGTCGATTTTCAGATGCCACGGCAGCCAGACCGCCAGAAACAGTTCGGCGGCGACAATCAGAAAAAACAGGACAATCGCAAAATAGACCACGAAATCCTTTTTGAATTTCGCGGACTGGATCGGAATTTTCACCATGGATTTCAACGGCCCCGTCAAACTGCACCGCTCCGGAGTCGACCGTCACGGCATTTTCATACATCTGAAATAATGTACCACCGGAAGCCAGGCAATACAACTTCCCGAGCCCGAATTTTCCGCTTTTTACCGCCCGGATGCATTTTCCCCCGGGTTCCGGAGAAATCCAGCACAAATTGGCTTGACAAAGACCGGTTTGGTGCTACATTGAATGGAAAGCGGAATTTTTCACAGCCGGAACGATTGGCGTTTCGGCTTTGGTTTACCCAAAAATCCGTAAGGAGGCTTTTATGAGCAAGGATCACGACGTCAAAAAAGAAGCCAAGAAGCCGGCAGCCAAATCTCTCAAGGAAAAGCGCGCGGAGAAGAAGGCCAAACACGATGCCGCCAACAAGGGTCCGACCGTGGCCTGAGGATTGGGCGCTGTAATAAAACACCCGGAAACCTTACGGTTTTCGGGTGTTTTTTTGCCTCTGCTCCGACAGCTTATCTGTCGCGCGCATCGAAACCTGAAAAAAAGAGGACCGCAGATGCGGCCCTTTCGAACATCCGGCGATTCAACGCCCGCCCCCCAAAGCTATTGGAGATGCTTGATCGCATCCCCGGTATAAATCTGACGCGGACGGGTGATCTTGGTATTGACTCCGAGCATTTCCTTCCAGTGCGCAATCCAGCCCGGCAGTCGGCCCAGCGCAAAAATCACAGTGAACATATCCTCCGGAATGCCCAGCGCGCGGTAAATAATGCCGCTGTAGAAATCGACGTTCGGGTAAAGATTGCGGCTGATGAAGTAATCGTCCCGGAGCGTGGCTTCTTCCAGTTCCAGCGCGACATCCAGCAGCGAATCGTCGACCCGCATCGCCTTCAGGAACTTGTGGCACTCTTCCTTGATGATCTTCGCCCGCGGATCGAAGGTCTTGTAGACCCGGTGTCCGAACCCCATCAGTCGGAACGGATCATCCTTGTCCTTGGCCCGGTCGATGAACTTCCTGACCGAGCCGTCGGCCTGAATCAGCTTGAGCATTTCGATCACCGCCTGATTGGCGCCGCCGTGAAGCGGACCGGACAGCGCGCTGATCCCGGTCGAAATCGTCGCATACAGATTGACCTGGGCGCTGCCGAGCGTGCGTACCGCCGTGGTCGAACAGTTCTGCTCGTGGTCGGCGTGCAGAATCAGCAGCAGGTTCAGAATATCCACCGCCTCCGGCCGGATCACATACGGCTTGATCGGCGAATCGAACATCATGTACAGGAAGTTCGCGCAATACGACAGATCGTGCCGGGGATAAACCACCGGATCGCCGATCGACTTCTTGTAGGCGAAAGCCGCCATCGTCCGCACCGTCGAAATCAGCCGCGCGGTCGAAAGATCGATATCGTCATGCAATGACAACAAGTCCACGTTCGGATAAAAGGTCGACAGCGCATTGATCATCGTCCCGAGGATATGCATCGGATGCGCGCCCCGCGGAAAATGATCGAAAAAGTGGCGCATATCCTCATGCAGCATCGAGTTGGCGGTCAGCATCTGGGAAAATTTGCGCCGCTCTCCGGGCGTGGGCAGCGAGCCGTGGACCAGCAGATAGGCGGTCTCCACAAACGTGACCTTCCGCACCAGCTCCTGAATCGGGTAGCCCCGGTAACGCAGAATGCCCTTCTCGCCGTCGGTGAAGGTAATGGCGCTGCAACAGGCCGCCGTATTCATGAATGACGGGTCGAGGGTGACATGACCGGTAAGTTTTCGCAAATTGGCGATGTCGATGCCGCGTTCGCCTTCGGTTCCGACGACGATCGGCAACTGTAATTCCTGTTCGCCAATCTTGAGCGTTGCGAACTCACCGGTCGATGAAACATCGTTTTGCATAATCTTACCTCACCCTGAAATATTGTTCACCGGAGTACTCTGCCCGGCCCGAATCTATAATATAGTCCGCCAACCCGTAAATTCAAATCGCCAAGCGGTTTTTTACCGGATTATCGCCGAAAAATACCGGAATTCGACGCCGAAGGCCGGAAATACCGCCAAAACAGCAGCGGCATTTCCGGCCTTCGGCCGTTTTTTTCTGACTGGCGGGAATGGAAGAATGTTCACTCCAGCGGCATGGCATACCCGAATCCGTCCCCCCCCAGCGTCGTCAGATCGACCACGCCGTCGCGGCGCCGGTAGAGTCCGGGATGATACTGCGCTTCGCGGGAAGACACTTCGGGATAGAACTGCGGCGCATTGCACTCCACGCCTTTAATGGTGCCGATATGGGCGGCCAGCTGGACGTGGGGGATCATCGCCAGCATCGGGTTGGTCAGATCCTGTACCATCAGCTGCATGCCGTGTTTTTTGGCCCAGCAGGCCGAGAGCAGCGCGCCGGTCTGGGTCTTGCACACCTTGAGCGCGACGCCGTTCCAGCCGAGTTCATAGCCCATTTTGACGAATTGCCAGTCGTGGGCGCTCTCGTCCATGAAGAGAGGCTTGCGCGCCGCCACCGAATGCACGTCGATGCGGTGATTTTCCAGATCGTACGGAAACGGCTGCTCGACGTAGAGAATCAGGGCGTAAATTTCCGGCGCTTCCCGGCGCAGACGATCGAGAATGTCATTGACGTACTCCGGCGTCTTCACCAGGCAGTTGAAGTCCGGCGACAACGCCTCGACGCCGCGGTCGAGCGCGATGCGGCCGACCGCGATCAGCCGCTGGTAATCCCAGACGGCGTCACTGCCGGTCAGCTTGATTTTGAGGCACTTGAGCCCGTCGCGCCCGATCCAGTCGGTCAGGATGACCGGATAGCCGTCCTGCGGCTCGCCGCCGGTCAATTCGACGGCGGTAAGCAGGTCCTTGCCGCCGACCAGATGCCATACCGGCAAAGTGGAAGGCACCCGGGCCACGAAAAAATCCTCCGGGTAAAGCCCGGCAAACGCCGCGTCGCGGTAATAGAAGCTCAAATCATGCGGCAGATAGGCGGCATTGTAAGTCTCATAGACCGGCTTCCCGACCAGATTGCCGAACGCGTCGTGCAAGGCCAGGTCGAAGAGCGAGTTGCAGATCAGCGCCGCCAGCTGCGGAATGCCTTCCGGCCGGGCCAGACGGTAGAGGTCGTGTTCGAGGAACTCGTACCCGAGCTCCATCACATGCCCGGCTCCGCTCCGGTTCCGCCAGCTTGCGGCCAGCGTTTGACAGAACGCCTTCATCCGGTTTTCACGTTCCAGATACGAAAGCTCCGCCGACGGCCATCCCCAGGCCGCGCTGAGCGGAGTTTCGCCCCAGCCCGCGGCCTGTTTTCCGGTTTCGTCCGCCAGCGTGATTTTCACCCGCGCCGTACACAGCTCGACCACCGTCTCCGCGCCGAACTTCAGCGGCAGCCGCAAACGGCACGGCACGAATTTCAGCTCCAACGCCGCAATCTTGAATTTCAAAGCCACTCCTCCCGGTTTCCACCGCCCGGATCACGCCCCCATGCGCGCCCGGCGGTATTCCAACGCAAACATGGTCCCGTCGTAACTCAAATCTTCGGTTACGCCGAGATCGCTCAAAAAGACCTCGATCCCGCCCTGCTGCCACGATTTTTTCGCCGCCAGCGCCGCCATTTCCGGCTCCAGCAGCGTGTCCGCGCTCAAAGGCGGCGTGTCGACCGCGCCGCTGAAATAGGGCAGCACATTTTCCAGCATCGAACGGTACAGCGCCAGATTGTCCACCGCCACCTGATGAACCTTGCCTTCGGTGATCGCAGTCAGGTTGAACGGCAGCCATCTGGTTTTGCCCACGGTGAGCAAGCCGATGCGGCCGTCGCGCCACCGGAGCACGATCTGCTTCTGATTGGAGCTGCCGACATACCGCGCCGACTGAATCCCCGGCCCCAGCGCCGCGCACAATGTGGCGTAACCGTGAATGCCGTAATTGAAGTCATCGACTCCGATCCCGGTATAGACGGTATGAATCGTCTCCCCGGCGGCGGCCACCGTCTCCCGCAGCGCCCGGAACTCCTTGCAGTAGCGCAATACCGAACCGCCGGTCACCCGGCGGCCCTGCCTGATCCAGTCCAGCACGGTGGAGAGTTCGCGCATATTGCCCGCGACCGGCTTGTCCAGAAACACCGCCTTGCCGGCGGCCACAAACGGGGCCGCCTGCTCCAGATGGCGATCCCAGTTGGCGGTGTGGACAATCACGCCGTCGACCAGATCAAGCATCGCCTCAGGATGCTCCACCGCATGCGCCACAGCGAATTTCTCACAAAATTCCCGGGCAAATCCCGCCGGCCGGGTTTCGCCCGAATCCCACGCCGCCGTCACTTCGACATCGACCTTGCCCTCCCCGGCGAGCGCCCGCATCGCGGGAACCCAGCCTTCGGGGTGCGAGGTGCACAAACCGATCAAACCGATTCGGAAAGCCATTTTACCATACTCCTTTCCCTGCCGCCTGTCAATCCGCCATTTCCAAAATTACGCCCAGCGTCCGGTCGGGATGAGTCAACAGCATCTCGACGGCGGTTCCGACTTCTTCGATCTTCACCCGGTCGGTGATCAAAGGCAGCACCTTGAGCCGCTTTTCCGCGATCAATTGCAGCAATTCCCGGGCGTTGCGCTGGCTGGTGAACTGGACGAAAACCTCGGGGTAATCCTTGCCGTATTCCCAGGCCGGATCGTGATACCCCGCGCCGGTGCGGGACGACGCCCGGACGTCGAGATTGCCCGACCAGGCGCCGCCGTCAAACGGGAAACGGCAGCCGCCGACTACCACCACCCGGCCCATGGCATGGCCGTCGGCGGAAATTTTCATCGCCTGCTTGACCGCCATGAACGCCTTTTCGGCATCGCCGCCAAAGGCCATCAGCGCGAAATCCATGCCATACGGCGCGGCGAACGCCTTCGCCGCCGCGACCGCGTCAACCTTGGTGAAATTAATCACCTCTTTGATCCCGCACTTCCGGGCGATCGCCGCCCGCGAGCGCAGCGCTTCCCAGCCGAGCACCCGCGCCCCGGCAATCCGGTAGAGCTGAGCGGCGATGTTGCCGACAATGCCGAGTCCCAGCACCATGCCGTATTCGCCGAGCTGGGGTTCGGTGCGCCGGACCGCCTGAAGCGAGGTGGCCGCCAGCGAGGCGAAGGTCGCCTCTTCATAACTTACGCCGTCGGGAATCGGCACCGCCAGATTGACCGGAATGCAATTGTAGCTGCCGTGGCAGGCCCCGCCGCCCATGCCGGCGACACGCATGCCGATCTTGAGGTCTTTGGCTTCGCCCTTGATGGCGACGATTTCACCGGCGCTGGAATAACCGAACCCGATGTCCTCGCCGGGCTTGGCCGGCGTCTGGCGGCGGGCCCGCACGATATTCATCTCGGTTCCGGGACTGATCAGCGAGCAGTGCACCTTGACCAGAACTTCGTTGTCCTTGAGTTCCGGCACGGCCAGAGTTTCGCACTTCACCTGTCCGTCATGGGTGATCCGGGCTGTTTTACGCATCGTCGTCATGGCCTGCTTCCTTTCCTGAAAAAAATGGCAAAATCGGCTATTACAGATAAAATAGCGGTTTTTTTTCTAAAAAAAATGGCAAAACAGAGAATTATTTTGGCATTTCAGCGAAACCGGGGATATTCTTTTAAGAAAGAAAGCCAAAAGCGAGGATTGTTCCATGGCGATTCTGTTTCCCGAAGCCTGGCCGGAAATACTCTACTGGGGCCGCGGCGGCAGCAACCATGCGCCGCCGCATGTGCATTCCTTTTTCCAGCTGGAAATCGGCATCCGGGGCGTATTTCGCGGCATCAGCGACGACGACGCCTTTGAGATCGGACCCGGCGACTGCTGGCTGATCGCGCCGGAGGAACTCCACGGCTTCCGGGAATCGGGCGGAGAATTCGAGTTCGTTTCGATCAAATTCAATTTCCCGAACTTCACCTTCCATCGCCGCAACACCGCAGTGACCGCGCAGCTGGCGGCCAACATCGTATCGCTGCTCTCCGGCGCCGCGCCGACGCCCTTCCCGGACGCTTCTTATCTGCGTCTCCTGAGCGGACAAATCTACTTGCTGCTTCAGGAGCTGCACCGGGATGCGAAAGCCAGGGCGTCCGAAGCTCCGCCATTGCTGCGCGCAATCGCCGAAGCGGTATTGCGCCGGGGCTACAAACTCAATGTCAACTTGCTTGCGGACGAGCTCAAACTGACCTTGTCCCAACTCAAATACCAATTCCGGAAAGCAAACAACACGGCCTCGCCGAATCTGAAGCATTATCTCGATTCGCTGCTAATTTTCGCCGCCGGCAATCACCTGCGCTATTCGGACCTGAAGCCCGGAGCCATCGCGCAGCTGCTCAATTTCCCCGACGTCTACACTTTTTCCCGTTTTTTCAAGCACCGGACCGGTCTGACGCCGCGCGCCTTCCGCAGCCTTCATCACGACCGGTCCGACGCCGGGGAAATGCGCCAGGTCTTTACGGTCAGGAATTGATCACCGCGATCTTGATTCCGGCCATGGTCACATTGGCTTCGAGCGCCTCGGCGATCCGTGCCAGCGGGAAGTGGTGGGTGACCAATTTTTCAACCGGCAGACCGATGCCCGCGGCGCGCTTCAGAAACGCAAAGGTATTGGGATAATCCTGCGGCGTGTAGACCCAGGAGCCGACCGCGGTCACCTCCTTGTTGCACAGATCGAAGTGATGATTGATCGAGCAGTTGCCGCCGTCCATGAAGAAGCCGACTTCACAGAGGCCGCCGCCGCGCCGAATCATCTTCCAGGCGTTGGCGCCGGCCTGCGCGACGCCGGTGCACTGAAAGACGAATCCCGCGCCGAGGCCGTCGGTGGCCTCCCGGATTTCCGCCAGCATGGCATCGAATGTCGGATACTTGGTGAAGTTGAAGCCGCGAGACGCCCCCATGGTCTTCGCGATGGCCAGCCGATTGTCGTTGCCGTCGACCGCGATCAGGTTCTCAATCCCCATGGTGCGCAGTACCGCCATCACCAGCAGCCCGATGGGGCCCGCCCCCTGCACCAGCACTTTGGTGTCGAACCGGAGCAGTCCGGTGGTCTTGGCGCGTTCGACCGCGTGCACCGCCACGGCCGAAGGCTCCACCAGCAGCCGCTGGTCGAGAGTCATGTCGGAAACGTTGAAAAACGTCGAGCCGCTGCGCACCTTCATGTGGGTGGCGAAATAGCCGTTGAGGTGGGTATCGTCGTCGGGAAAAAGGCCGTAGACGCCGCAATGTTCGCAGAGATTGGTCCGCGCCGGGGTATTCTTGCAGGCGTTGCAGCGCCCGCAGGGAATGATGCAGGTGACGATGCTGTCGCCGAGTTTCAGCGGCCGCCCGGCGGAATCGGTTTTGATATTTTTGCCCATGCGCACGATTTCGCCGGAGCCTTCATGCCCCAGCACCACCGGACAGAGGCCGAAGGGATCGCGCTTGTATTCGTGCCCGTCGGTGCCGCAGACGCCGCAGCCCTCCACCCTGATGATCATTTCATCGTCGCCGATCGCGGGAATCGGGAATTCCCGGAATTCGAATTTTCCCGGCGCCGTAAGCACCGCCGCTTTTGCCATTTCCGTCATGATGATAAGCCCTCCCTGTTTCGGAATGGAAAATTGATAAAAAAATATCAATATATTTATAGTAATATCCTCCGGATAAAAAGTCAAGGATTTTTATGCCGAAAATTCCTCGGAAATTTGTTTTTTCACCGGTCCGCGTTATATTGCCTGAGTCCCCTATTCAATCTGGACACAAAATCAGGAATCGATATGGTCACTCATCTGCATCCCGATGTTTTCGACAAGGAGGCCGATTTTCACGACCAGTGGGCGCTGGAAACCGATATTGCCACCATTGATGTCAAAGCTTTCTTCACCGGCTCCACCGCGCCGGAAAACCGTTTCATCGCGCGCCATCTGGGCGACGTGAAGGGCAAAAAGGTGCTTGAGCTCGGCTGCGGCCTCGGCGAAGCCAGCGTTTATCTGGCGACGCAGGGGGCAAACTGCATCGCCTCGGATTGTTCGCCCGGTATGCTCGAAGCGGTGCGCAAACTCGCGGCGATCAACCGGGTCGAGGTCGAAACCGCCGTGGTGGACGCCGAAAATATCCCCTATCCCGACGCGACCTTCGATATCGTCTACGCCGGCAATGTGCTGCATCATCTGCCCGACCGCGCCCGCTGTCTTGCGGAAATCCGCCGTGTGCTCAAGGACGGCGGCCAATTCTGCGTTTGGGAGCCGCTGCGCCACAATCCGGTGATCAACGTCTACCGCAAGCTGGCTTCCCAAGTCCGCACCGAGGATGAAATGCCGCTCCATATCAATGTCCTCAAGGAATTCCGCCGGCAATTCCGCAAGGTCGACAGCGACACCTGCTGGCTGGCGACGCTGTGGATTTTTCTGCGTTTCTACCTGATTGAGCGGGTCGATCCCAACCAGGAACGCTACTGGAAAAAGATCATCTCCGAGGAAGCGCGCCTGCGTCCGTCCTTCAATCGCCTCGAAAAATGCGATCGTTTGCTGAAAAAGATTCCGGGCATGAAGCGTTTTGCCTGGAATGTGGTCGCGGTCTGCGAAAAATGATTCGTGCGGGGGGCGTTTCCGCGCCCGCCGTATTTTTCCGCCTCGGGCTTCCCTGTGCGCCTCGAAACAGCGCTTTTCCGCATCAACTTGACTGCTTGTAAAATATGACAACATAACAACTTTTCCGCCGAAAAACATCCGTCCCGGGGTTGTTTTTGCCCGATTTTTTTGTTATATTTGGAATGTTGTAAGAACAACTTTTCAACCGGCAGGGCATGATGAACCTCGATTTCAAACTGAGCAAAACCGCGGCGGCTCCGCTCCACGAGCAACTGACCAACGCGTTGCGCGAAAGCGCCGCCCGTCTCGTGCCCGGCACCCGTTTCGCCAGTGAAAACGCCATCTGCCGCAAATACGGGTTGTCGCGCCTCACCGTCGCCCGGGCGTTGAATGCGCTGGTTTCGGAGGGCTACCTCAAGCGCGTCCAGGGCAGCGGCACCTTCGTCGACAATCCGATGCCGATGCATATCTATTTTCTGCTGCCCTGCATCGAAGCGATCAAATATCCCGGCGCGTCCGCGGTCATGCATTCCTATGCCGGGGCATTGGCATGCGCCGCCCGGCTCGGATGCCGGATCGAAACGGTGATCGCCTCGCCGACCAACATCTCCTGGGAGGTCAACCGGGAATTGATCGCAGCGCTGCCGTCGGGTTCCCGGCTGATCGTCTGCGGCGCCTGGTTCCGCGATCTCTTTGAAACCATCCACCAGTGCCGCCACCGGGTGGTCTATATCGACATGCAGGCGGAAACGGCCAACTGTTACCGGCAATGGCTGGCGGAGTGGCCGCAAATCGTGATCGACCGCCAGCAAAGCATCATCGATCTGATCGCGGAACTTGCCGCCCGCGGCAAACGGCGGATTGCGCTGCTGCACAACTTCAGCCATTGCCGCAATCCGTTCCTGCTCGGCTATCACGAGGGATTGCGCCGCCACCATCTGGCCGACACCCCGGATTTGCTCGTCCATTCCGATGCCACCGAGCAGGTGGCCCAATATGAATTTCTGCATCTGCTGGGATTCCGGGACGAACAACCGTTCGACACGGTCATCACCGCCAACAACGATCAGGCCCGCGGCGTCATTGTCCAGCTCCGCCGCAACGGCATTGCCACGCCGGAAGAGGTTACGGTCGCGTCGCTGAATATGACGCTGGAAGCGCCAGGCGCGGCCCCCTTCATCCAGTTGTCGCTGCCCTTCCAGGAAGCCGGAGAACACGCCGTGGAATTTTTTCACAACAATGAAGACCGGAAAGTGATCCTTCAGGCCCGGATCGAATTCCCTGCGGAAGCCGGTGTTACGAATCACCCGATGTCCAATAAAAACCCATTGAAAGGAGAAATCAAATGAATCATCCATCCCGTTCCATACCATCGGGAGGCGTGAGGCAAGCCCGTTTCACGCTTATTGAGCTTCTGGTTGTAATTGCCATCATCGCCATTCTGGCGGCAATGCTGCTGCCGGCATTGTCGGCGGCGCGGGAACGCGCCCGCACCGCCAGCTGCATCAACAAACTCAAGCAGATCGGACTGGCGGAGTTCATGTATGCGGGAGACAGCAAGGACTTCCTTTTCGGCTGGGTGCGCGACGCCGACGGCTGCATGTACAGTTTCGGCACGACTTACGGCACGCCTCAGATGCCGCAAATTCTGATGGAAAACGGATACTTCAGCATCACCACCAGCGTCTCGGCGGAGCGTGAAAAATATTTCAAGTGCCCCTCCGACACCCAGATTTACAATGGAATCAACATCTCCTACAATATCATGTATATGAACGCGCCCGCGGCCAAAAATCATTACAGCAGCTACACCACTTACCAGGACCGCATTCCCCGCACTCAGGCGGGAACCGACAGCCCCGGCAATGCGATCTATATGGACAGCAGCAAATTCACTTCGGTCGCCAATACCTATGACAATCATCCCAACACCATGAATATTCTTTACCTCGGCGGACATGTCGGCTCCAAGCCGATTCCGGAATCCTATCGCGCAATCGCCGCATTGCCCGACCGGGCGCAGAAATTTCTCGACGAATAAACCGGATTCACCATCAGCAACAAGCAGGAGATCAATCATGTTGCAACGCATTCTGTGCCGGATTCCGGCCATCGTTCTCGGACTGTGCGCGCTCGGCGCCGTCAACGCCGCGGAATACCCGGTGGCGCTGGTGTCCGACCCGCCGCCCGCGCTCGACGGCACGGCCGAACGGCTGACCAAGCTTCCGACGTTCAAGCCGCTCGACAATCCCGACCATATCATTTTCGGGCGGCAGAACCACACCGGCAGCAGCGACCTTTCCGCCGATCTGGTGGCAGGTTATGACAAGCATTATCTGTATGTCGGCGCCAAGGTGCGCGACGACGCGCACCGCCAGAGTTACTTCGGCCGCGACCTCTGGCGCGGCGACCATCTGATGCTGGTCGTCAATTATCCGCGCCAGACCGGACCCAACACCGATCTGGCCAAAGTATTCCGCATCGGATTGTCGCCGGGCGATTTCGAAAAGAGCACCCCCGAGGCCCACATCTGGAGTCCGGCCGGAGCGGATGCTTCCGCAATCAAAGTCGCCGCGGTCAAGACGCCGGACGGCTATAATCTGGAAGCGGCGATTCCGTGGGAAACGCTCAAGATCAAGCCGGAGGCCGGCACCGAATTCGGATTCGACCTGCTGCTCGGCGATTCCGACGGCAACGATCAGGATACGCTGTTGAGCCTCGGCGGCGATCGGAGCAGCCAACGGCCGCACGATCCGGTCCGGCTGCTGACCGCGGTGCTGGCCGACGCCAACGGACGCATCGACCCGGCGCTGCGGCAGAATGCGGAGGTATTCCCCATCGCCGCCAGCCAGAGTGTGCCGCATGCCGGCTCCATCGTCATCCCGATCGACGACGCCACCGCCGCCAAACTCAAGGAACTAATCGTCGAAGCGCGCATCGACAGCAAAAAGACCGGCGGCGCGACCTATGTCATGAAGCTGCTGCTGAACGGCAAGCCTTTGACTCTTGACGAGGTCCGCAACCGTGACCGGAAGCTCTATTTCCGCCATTACATTCTGAGTCCGGCCAATCTTGCCCATGTCTGGTATGTGCCCTATTCGCCGAATTTCGACATGGCCAAAAACGAAGCGTTCCGGTCCGGCGGCGTCACCGTCAACCCCTATGAACTGCGCTTCGATGTCACCAAACTGCTGCGGCCTTCCGGCAACCAGCTTGAAGTCGTCCACGCCATGAAACTGCCGACCCAGTCGCCGATTTTCGTCCAGGTTTCCGGGTCCGGGGCCTTGAGTCCGAAGCTCGAAGAATCGATCACGCTCAAGGATGCGCCGACCGGCGAACTGCCGGTGATCGCGGTCACGCCGTCGCCGGAAAAGCCCGGATTCAATGCCGTGCTTGACGCCTCGGGCGCAGTCAAAGTCGAACAGGACAAGCGTACTTATACGGTCGCGAGCGCCTACTCCACGCTGACTCCCGGCTGGGCGGAACTCTCAGGCACCGCCGTTGCGCCCGGAGAATGGACGCAGCGCCGGACGGAAGGCAACCGCTTCCAGGGCGAAACCAAAAACTTTACCCTGGCGCGCGAACTGACCGTCCATCCCGACCACGTTCAGGTCGTCGACCGGGTGACCAACCGTTCGGACGAATTGCTGCCGCTGATGTACCGCCATGAATTCGCCGCGCCGGAAGCGGTCGCCGGATTCCGCGCGGCCGGCTATGAAGTCGCCGCACCGGTTTATGTGACGCAGAGCGGCGAGCATCCGGTGGCGGCCTTCCTGTTTGCCCAAAGCGGCGCCGGACTGGTGGCCGAGGACGACCTGAGCCGGGCGCAGGGCCAGATTTTCCGCCGCAACAACCTTGCCGGGATTGAAAACAACTACCTGGCGGTCGCTCCGGGCAAAACCGTGGAACTCGAATACTCGTTCTACCCGCTGGAGAAGGCGGATTATTTTCTCCTGCTCAACCGCATCCGGCGCAACTGGGGGGTCAACTTCACCATTCCAGCGGGCGGCGCCTTCGTCCCCGCCCGTGTGCTGGGCAATCTGAGCGATGCCGAGATCAAAGCCTTCCTGACCAACAAGAGCGTCGGCTATGCCATGGACAACGTCCCGGTGATCAACACCATCGTGACCCACGGCTCGCGCTTCCTTGAAGTCGACATGGAGCCCTCGCGCAAATTCCGCGAACGGCTGGCCAAACTCGCCCCGGAAGTGCGCAGTTCGATCTATTTCCACAGCTTCATCGCCAACGGCTCCAAAGACGCGGAGGAATTCCAGTCCGAGGTCATGCAGACCGCCACCGGCGCCATTTGCGATTATGCGGGCGGCAAATACCCGATCTTCCTGCCGGTGACCGGCAACGCCTTCGCCAGGCGGCAGGAGGAATTGCTTGACGCCCGCTATGCGCTGGGCATCGAAGGCATCTTCTGGGATGAAATCGCCTATTCGATGTATAAATACGATTTCAACCCCGCGCACTGGGACGGCGTTTCGGCGCAAATCAATCCGAAAACCCATCAAATCATGCGCAAAGTCACCAACGTGACGCTGGCGACGCTGGACTGGCGCAAGGCCATGGTGGAGAAAATCCTGAGCCGCGGTTATCTGATCGGCAACGGCGCACCGCAGACCCGGACCTTCACCCGTCTCCACTTCCCGCGCTTCGTCGAAACCGGGTCGATCACCAATCTGGTTCAAAGCCAGCTCTATACGCCGATCGCGCTGGGCGACCACCTGTCGGAACGCAACGAATTCGACGCCTACCGCAGCATGGTCAAAGGTCTTGATTACGGCGCGGTCTATTACTGGTACAACGCCCGGATCACGGCGACCCACCCGACCCTGACCGCGTACATGTACCCGATCACGCCGCTGGAGCTGGGCCCCGGCTATATCATCGGCCAGGAGCGCATCCTGACCAATCGGAGCGGCCTCTTCACCTGGGGTGACGCGAGCGAATTCGCCGCGCATGTCTTCAATCGTGAAGGCATCGAGGAGAAGTTCGACATTCCGAAAGTCGTGCGCGACGGCAAGACCTGCGCCGAAGTCCGGATTCCCGAAGGTTACTCCGCGGCCATCATCCGCCAGTGACCGCCGGCATCAGATCGAAACCATAAAAAACCGGCCGGATCGTCAGTTGACCACCCGGCCGGTTTTCATTGCGCTCGGAATTCCGATTCAGATGCAGTAATCGAAAACCCCGTCTCCGGCATGATGCTGACGGTATTTTTCGATGATTTCCTGCAATGTAATCTTGCGCATCGACTCCCGGAATTCCGAGTTGAGCCGCTCCCAGATATCGCGGGTGACGCACGAAACATGGTGTTCGCATTTTTCCGGCGTACGCACACAGTCGACGATTGAGAGCGGCCCTTCCATCGCTTCGACGATATCGAGCAACGTCAGCTCTTCCGGTCTCCGCGCGAGGCGGAATCCGCCCTTCGCGCCGCGGATGCTCCGCACCATGTTGGCCCGGCGCAGATCGATGATCAGGCGGCTGATGTATTTTTCCGAAATCTGCTGCGATTCGGCGATGTCGCGAATCATGCGCGGCGCATTGTTTTCGCGCAGAGCCAGATCGAGCAGTATCCGCAGCCCGTACCGGCCCTTGGTCGAAATTTTCATCGTCTTCAAACTCCCTTGTACTGAAACGGCTTTGCCACGGTTAATATGGCATGGAAATATTGTTTTTCAAATCGGAAGGAAACCTTCTTTGGAAAAAACACTACAATTCCGGTGGTATTGAACCGTTTCCCCGGATTGCTTGACAAATCCCCCGGATGGAGTAGATTATCCTGTCAGGCATGTTTTCACAATCACCGCACGAGAAAGGTTTATTCCATGGACTGCGAGCAATCATCCACGCTTTCCGTCATGGCCGGAGTCTCCGCATCCGGTTCGTCGCCGGCGGCGGGACTCCATCGTTATGCGCTGATTTTTCTGTTCTGCGCCGCCGCCGTCGGCGGGATGATCGTCCTGTGCATGTTCACTTATCCGATTCCCTACTCCTGGGGACGGCACTATCTGAGCGCCATGGGCCT
The DNA here is from genome assembly GCA_036677805.1 of Victivallaceae bacterium. GTDB lineage: Bacteria > Verrucomicrobiota > Lentisphaeria > Victivallales > Victivallaceae > SIG78. The sequence continues at coordinate 153,783 of JAVBVS010000016.1, forward strand.
TACCCGGCTCAATGACGGCACCGGCAACTGGCCCACCGCCGCGGTTTTCAACAGCGCGCTGGTGCTTGCCGGCGCCATGAGCGCCGCTTATTTCATACTGCGGGGCAATATGATTGCGGTCAAATCCCGGAAATACCTGCTGTGGTGCGCCGCCATCGCCGGAGGCGCGGCGCTGGCGGGCATCGGGCTGATCCCCTACAACTGGCAGCCCGACTGGCACAACTGGTGCACTTACATCGCCTCCGGCGGGCTGGGGCTGGCGATCTTGCTCTGCGCCTTCGCCGGTGAAACGCCGGCGGCGCGAAGTTCCGACAATGTGCTCTGGGTGATATTCGCCTTCTTCGTGCTCCTGATCTGGATCGCGCTGGAGCGGCTCAGGCAAGAGGGGCTGCTGCCCTCCACTCCGACAGGCCAGCTCCAGCAGAAGCTCATGGTCGCTTTTTTCTGGCTCTACATGTTCTGCAACAGCCTCTTTTTTTACCGCCGCACCCGGCCGCTTCCGGCCGATTCCGAATTTCCTCATGGCTGTAATGCCCCGAATTCAATGCAATGAAAGTTGTATTTTGCATTTGCCGGAAGTATCTTATCGCATGACCAAAAAGGGGAGCGCCGTCATGAAACAATGCATGGATCCGGAAAGCCTGCATCTGCGGATCAGGAAGATCATCGGGCAACTCAATGCCGTGGACAAAATGATCGATCAGGAAGTCCGCTGCGAAGATATCCTGATCCAGATCAACGCCGCCAAAAGCGCCCTGCACAAGGTCGGGCAGATGATCCTCGAAGGCCACCTCAAACACTGTGTCCGCGACGGCATCGAAAATGGCGATCCGGACAAAACCATCGCCGATTTCGTAAAAGCGCTGGAACATTTTTCCCGGATGTCGTGATTTTTTCCATAATTTCCCTTGACAAAACCAAGAGTTTGGAGTATATTTTTATTATACCCATACGGGTATATGTATAAAACTATAAACGGGAGTTCTTCATGGCTCTTGACCATGGTTCGAATCAAACCGTCTGTGAAAATGACTGCGGATGCCGGTGTGGTTGCGGTCACGGGTCCGAATCCGGCGGCCGCAACCGCATGATCCTGCGGTTGGGCGCGGCGTTTCTGCTCACCGTCGCGGCGGCATCGGCGCCATTGCCCGGCTGGCTGGCCGGCGGATTCTTCTTCGCCGCCTATCTGCTGGCGGGTTTCGAGGTGCTGCTGGCCGCCGCCCGGAATATCGGCCGGGGACAGCTGTTCGATGAAAATTTTCTGATGAGTCTGGCTTCGCTCGGCGCTTTCGCCATCGGCGAAAGCGCCGAAGCGGTCGCGGTCATGATCTTTTACGGCATCGGCGAACTGCTTCAGAATGCCGCGGTGGCCCGATCGCAGAAAAATATCGAAAGCCTGATCGACCTGCGCAGCGACCAGGCCCATGTCAAGCGCGACGGCATACTGCATACCGTCGCGCCGGAAACGGTCGTCCCCGGCGACATCATCGTAGTCAAGCCCGGCGAAAAAATTCCGCTGGACGGCGAAGTTCTCACCGGAGAAGCCTACCTCGACCTCCGGGCGCTGACCGGAGAAGCCGCCCCGGTTCACGCCGAACCCGGCAAGACGGTCTATTCCGGCGGCATTGCACTCGACGGTCTCCTCGAAATCCGGGTTTCCAGACCCTTCGCCGAATCCACCGTCAGCCGGATTCTCGAACTGGTCCGCCACGCGGCGGAAAAAAAGTCGGCGACGGAGCGGTTCATCACCCGTTTTGCCCGCTGGTATACTCCCGGAGTGGTGCTGCTGGCCGCCGGGCTGGCCGTGATTCCCCCGCTGGCCGGATTCGGCACATTCGACGAGTGGGTCTACCGGGCGCTGAGTCTGCTGATCATCTCCTGCCCCTGTGCGCTGGTGCTGTCGATTCCGCTCGGATTTTTCGGCGGCATCGGGGGAGCCGCCCGCAACGGCATTCTGGTCAAGGGCGGCAACGATCTCGACGCCCTGACCGCGGTCGGGACGGTGGCATTCGACAAAACCGGGACGCTGACCGCGGGTGTTTTTGAAGTGGCGGAATCCTGTCCGGCGCCGGGCGTCGACGCGGCTTTGCTGCTGAGCTCGGCCGCCGCCGCCGAAGCGCATTCCAATCATCCGATCGCCCGTTCGATCCTGAATGCTTACGGACGCCCTCCGGCTGAAGCGACCGAAGTCCGTGAATTTCCGGGTATGGGGGTCAAGGTCGAAAGCGCCGGAGCGACGATTTACGCCGGCAACGCCAGACTGATGCGGCAAATCGGCCTGGAACAACCCGAAGCGGCCTCCGGCACCACGGTTCATGTCGTCCGCGACGGCCGTTATCTCGGCGCCATCCGCATCGCCGACCGCCTCCGGGACGGCGTCAGAGCCACGCTGGATGAACTCCGCGGCCTCGGCGTTGAACGGCTGGCCATGCTGACCGGCGACAACCGCGCCGCCGCCGAAGCGGTGGCGGCGGCAGCCGGCCTCAATCTCTGGCGGGCCGAACTGCTCCCGCAGGATAAAGTCGGCGAACTCGAACGGCTGATGGCGACCGAAAAGCCCGGCCGCAAGACCGTCTTCGTCGGCGACGGCATCAATGATGCTCCGGTATTGGCCCGGGCCGACCTCGGCATCGCCATGGGCGGCGTCGGCTCCGACGCCGCCATCGAAGCGGCGGATGTGGTGGTGATGAATGACGACCTCGCGCGGATCGCGCTGGCCATCCGCATCGCGCGCAAGACGCGGCGGATCGTCTGGCAGAATATCCTGTTCGCGCTCGGCTGCAAAGGCGCAATTCTGCTGCTGGCGGTGACGGGCCACGTCTCGGTATGGGTTGCGATCTTCGCCGACGTCGGCGTCGCGCTGCTGGCCGTAGCCAATTCGATGCGCGCATTGCGCTCCGGCCATCCGAGCGTGCCCTAGGCGCACAGTCCGAAACAGCCGGAAGTTATTCCTCGCGGCGGATGGTTTCGTCCAGACGGTATTGCAGTCGGCGGCGGGTGGCGCGGCCGTAGTCGATTGCCCGGGCCGGACAATTCTGGATGCAGGCGACGCATTGCATGCAGTCGCCGTGCCAGACCGGACGGCCATTTTCCAGCGTGATATTGTCCAGCGGACAGAGTTTGACGCACAACCCGCAGCCGGTGCAGCGATTGTCGGCGGCAAATTTCCGGTCGCGGGCGAACCGGCTGAACAATGGCGCCACCAGAGCGGAGATCAGCGCCGGACACGGCCCCCGACGCAAGCGGAATTCCCGCCGCTTCGCCCGAATCCCCTCGCCGATTTGCGGAATGAGTTTGCGGGCCTCGGCAATTTTGGCCGCAATCGATTTGTCCGACTCCCGATTGTACATCAGAATGTAGTTGGCAGGCATCTTGACGGTGTAGCCGCTATCGAGCGCAATCGATTTGCCGAGCAGCCGGACGGCGTCTCCGGCGAATTCGCCCATGGTGGCGACGGCATAGACGAACGCGCCCGGCTCGACCTCCAGCCGCCGCACGAAATCGACCACGAAGCGGGGCGGCGCCCAGGCATAGACCGGAAACACGATACCGAGCACCTCGCCGGACCGAACCGGCGGCGGAATTTCCCCGCGTTTCACGAGTTCCGTAATTGACCCGGCGCGGTCGCCGGTCTCACGGGCCAGCGCTTCCGCGACCCATTGCGAGTTGCCGGTGGTGGAAAAATAGTAAATCATAGCCTGCCTCCCCGATTCCCTTGACGGAATATTCCGGCCGCTTTGCCGCGCCCTATGTCTCCGGCAGCGCCGCGGCAGCCTGCAATAATATAGCTGGCAGGATCGGGCCATGCAAATCGGAATCCCGCAAATTCTGCATCACAGCTGCCGCCGCCGCTTTCCGAAAAGAAAAACACGATACCGGTTTGCTTTCCATGGAATCCGTGTTATATTCCCGTCAGACAAGCAGAACGGAGCAAGTGCCATGCCGGCGAAACTGACCGAAAGCCTGGAAGATTACATCGAAGCGATCGCGGAACTGACCGCTGTGGAGGGCCATGCCCACTCCAAGGAAATCGCCGCCAGACTTCAAGTCAAGATGCCCTCCGTGACCGGCGCGCTGCGCCAGCTGGCGAGGATGAATTACATCGTCTACAACACGCACTTTCCGGTGGCGCTCACCCCGGCGGGCAAAACGGTTGCCGACCGGGTGATCCGCCGCCACCGGGTATTGCGGAAATTCTTCTCGGATATTCTCGGACTGCCGGTGCAACAGGCATCCGAAACCGCCTGCAAGCTGGAACACATCATCGATGAAGAAACGGTCGAGCGTTTCGTGATTTTCTCCGAAGCGATTGAAAACCGCTCCGACGCCCGGCAACTGCAAACTTATCTGACCGAAGCGATGAACAATCTGGCCGCCGGCCATCACGGAACGCTTTGCGTCCTGAGCGATCTTGCGCCGGGCGAATCGGCCGAAGTCGCGCGCTTCGGGCGCAATCTCAGAGATCCGGAGCGGCTTGATCTCACAGTCGGAACACCGATCACCCTGGAGTCGATATCGCTGGACAAGCGTTTCTACCACCTTGCCGGCGGCGGCGAAACCTTCGACCTGATTCTCTCCGATGCGGAAAATATCTGGGTGAAACGAATCCGCTGATCGAATGGATCGGTTGGGACCGTCACCATGATCGTTCCGTCTGCCGGACGGGGATATCCGGCTTCAGGGACAGTCAGCCAAGCAGCTGCGTTCCGATCTGAAACAACAGTCCTGATTGGTAGACGACCAGAGTCACGACATAGGCCAGCAGCAGCAGTCCGGCCGCCTCGAACCCCGCCATCTTCCACGAATTGAGTTCGCGTCTGATCACCGCCAGCGTCGCCAGACAGGGAATCGAGAGCAGACAGAAGATCATGATGCAAAACCCCTGAAGCGGCGTATAATGCTTCACCAGCTGGTCGCGCAGCGGCACCGATTCCTCGTCCGCCTCGCCTTCGGCATAGAGAATGCCCAGCTGAGAGACGAACACTTCCTTGGCCGCCAGCGCGCCGATGCTCGCGGTGGTCAGCTTCCAGTCGAAGCCGATGGGCCGGAATGCCGGTTCGAGGAATTTGCCGACCCGGCCCGAAACGGTATACTCCATCGCCTCAGCCTGTCTGGCATTTTCCAGCATGACGACGGCGGCGTCCCGCTCCTCCGCGGTGAGCTTCGGAGCGGCCTGAGCCGCGGCGATGGCGGCATCGTAATCTCTGGAGAATTTCTTTTTCTCCGGCCAGCTGTTGCAGATATAAAGAATGATGCTGGTCGCCAGAATGATCGTCCCGGCCTTCTGCACATACATCCGGCCGCGGTCCCACATATGGAGCATCAGGCTCTTGAAAGTCGGCATGCGGTAGGGCGGCAGCTCCATCAAATATACCTCGCCCTCGCCTTTGAACAGCGTCGACTTCATCACCCGGGCCGCGATCAGGGCGACCGCCACTCCGATCAGATAAATCAGCCACATCACAAACGCCTGATAACGCGCCGCGAAAAATGCCGGAATGATCAAAGCATAAATCGGCAGCCGCGCGCCGCAGCTCATCAGCGGCAGGACCATGATGGTGGTGGTGCGGTCGCGTTCGGATTCGATGGTGCGCGTCGCCATGATCGCCGGCACGCTGCAACCGAAGCCGAGCACCAGCGGCACGAAGGAACGGCCCTGAAGGCCGAAGCGGCGCATGATGCCGTCCATCACGAAGGCGGCGCGCGCCATGTAGCCGGAGTCCTCCAGCAGCGCAATGGCGAAGAAAAGAAAGAGAATGTTGGGCAGAAACACCAGCACGCCGCCCACGCCGCCGATCACCCCGTCGGTCAGGAGCGAACGCCAATAGGGCCAGCTGGCTTCCGGCCAGGAATTTTTGACCGTGTCGGCCAGCCAGGCGAAGCCGTCTTCGATATAGCCCATGAACGGCTCGGCGCAGGTGAAGGTAAAGTAAAACGTCAAATAGATGATCAGGAAAAAGAGCGGCAATCCGAGAATCTGGTTGGTCATCACCGTATCGATCCGGTCGGAAATTTCGCGGCGGCGCTCCTGCGATATGCCGATGGCGTCGCGGCAGGCCCCGGCCAGCATCGCATAACGGCGGTCGGCCATGAAGGTATCGGCGTTGATGGCGTGCTTGCTCCAGAGGTGTTTGATCTGATTTTCGACCTCTTCGCCCGCCGGATGGAATTCCGCGATCCGCGTGACCGAGGAGTCGCGCTCCAGGAGCTTGATGGCGAAGAAGCGCGACGGGATATGACTGTACCGCGACGCCTGAAGCGCATCGATCCGAGCCGCCACCGCATTCACCGCATCGTCAATATCCGCGCCATAGGAAAGCATGGGCACGCCGTGATCGCCAAGGCGGCTCAGTGTTTCCGTCAGGCGCTCCAACAGCGGCCGCACTCCGCCGGTTTTGCAGCCGACGGTCGGAACGATCGGCGAGCCGAAGTAGCGTTCCAATTTATCCAGATCGAATTTGACCCCCTTGCTTTCGGCTTCGTCGCTCATATTGAACGCCAGCAGCATCGGGATATGAAGCTCCGCCAGCTGCGTGGTCAGATAGAGGCTCCGCTGCGGGATGGTGGAGTCGATCACGTTGAGAATCAGGTCGATGCCCGGCTTCATCAGCTCCTGAAACACCACCTCTTCCTCCGGCGAACTCGACGACAGCGAATAAACTCCGGGGAGGTCGATCAGCTCGATCTCCATGCCGTGGAGGGTGAAACGACCGGACTTGCTTTCAACGGTCACGCCGGGATAGTTGCCGACATGCTGCCGCGCGCCGGTCAACGCATTGAAAATGCAGGTCTTGCCGCAGTTGGGATTGCCCGCGAGCGCAATTCGGTAATGCCGCTTCATGTCATTCGCCCGCCTTCCGCATCACAATATTGACCGCATCGTCGCGGTGGAGCGCCATGCTCGTCGCCATGACCTTGACCCGCAGCAGACCGCCGAAAGGCGCATGCGCCTCCATCCGCAGTTCCGAACCGGCGACCAGACCGATATCGGCGAATTTCTTGCGCCCGCGCATCTTGGGCATGACCGTGACGATGGTCGCGGTGGCGCCGATCGGAAGCTCGGCCAGCGTCAGCTCCGTTCGCTCCGCCGCCTGGCCGCGGCAGCCACACAATCCGTCGCCGCGGCCGCCTTCTCCACAGGAACACTTTTTCATTCCGAACATGGCATCCATCCTTGAGTTAACCGTTCATCATTCCGTAAATTCCGCTCCGGCCGGGGTTCTTTCCGCCGCGAGGTTTTTTCCATAATCATCCGCCGCCGGAAGTCCCCCCACCGACCGCACTTCATCCGGCATTTCCGCATCGTCCATTATTAGCAAAAACTAAGTTTAATCTTCCAAATCCGCAGCACTCATTTTGCGTCCTGCTGAAAACGAGGCCTTGAAGATGTTAGACGGGAATAATATAATGGGAATTTTTCATTTTGCAATTAGAAACATCTAACTTTTTGAAAATTTTATTTTCCCCGGGCGTCCCGAGCCTCGATACCATCCCCGAACATGCCTGCCGGGCCGCAATCACCGCCGGTGGATTTGAACTTTTCCGTTCCAGGCGGTATAGTATGGCGTTTGCCGAAAGGAATGATTCATGAACACCTCCGCCATCCACGCCGAACGGCTGACCGCCGCCTGTCTGTTGAGCGTTGTCGGCGGCTTTCTGGATATCTACACCTATTTGTACCGGGGCAAGGTGTTCGCCAATGCCGTGACCGGCAATATGGTGCTTTTCGGCTACAGTCTGGCCGAGCTGCAATGGCGGCAATGCGGCCGCTATCTGCTGGCGATCCTGTTCTATGCGCTCGGGGTCTTCGCCGCCGAACTCGTCCACCGCAAACTGCCCGCGTTCCGGCGGATCGGCTGGCATCAGCTGGTGATCGCGCTGGAGTTGCTTTGCCTGGCGCCGGTGGTGTTCATCCCCTACGGCGACTTCGACTTCGCGGTCAACGCGTTGATCGCGTTCGTCTGCGCGCTTCAGGTGCAGACCTTCCGCCGGGTGCGCGGACTGCCCTTCGCCTCGACCATGTGCACCGGCAATCTGCGCAGCGGCACCGAAGCGCTGTTCCGGAGCGGAGTGACCGGAGACTGGGACGAACTCGCCAAGGCGTACCATTACTATCTGGTCATCGGCTGCTTCATCGTCGGAGCGGCGGCGGGCGCGGTGCTGCTCAAAACATTCGGGCATCTGATCTTTCTGCTGGCGCCGCTGGGGCTGGCGGCGGTCTTTTTCCTGATCGCGCCGCCGTCGCAGCGTCCGCTGTGGCGGCTCTTTCGCAAAGCATAAAAAAAGGCCGCGCGATTGCCGCGCGGCCCTCCCCCCGTAATGGTTCAATCCCGTTCAAGTTTTTCGCGGGTCGACCACAGACCGGCCGACGGGGTTGAAATGAAGTAAATCTCTTCGCCGTCGGGCATGGTGTTGAAGCCGGTTTTGAGCCGGGTTACATCATAACGCGCCAGAGTCTCGCCGAGATCGGCGTAATTGAAATTCACCCCCTCGATTTCGGCCCGGCTCAAATATCCCGGCGCATAGGTGATTTGGAACCGGCCTTCGCTCGAGCCGTGAATCAGATGCGCGGTGGCATGAGTCAAATCCTGAAGCACCGGCTCCCGCTTCCACAATTCCATGATCCGCGGCGTGCCGCAATAGCCGTACCGGCGGATCACCGCGTCGACCTCCGGCTGTTCGCCGAAGCGGCAGAGCCCCGGCGCGATGATCAGGAGTTCGCCGCCGTCGGCCATGGCCATGCGGGTGCGGTAAATCGCCTTGTTGGCCACCCAGGTGCTGCGGAATTCGTCGCCCTGCATCACCGCGACCACCTTTTTGAGCGGCGGCACGATGGTGATGTTCTGTTGCGCCGACAAATCCGCCGCGTCGTAATAGGTCTGGAGATCGTCGCCGACGAAGACCCCGGTGTGCGCCAGCTTGCCGGAGTCGTCATACGCCATGACCACCTGAAAGAAGAAATCCGGCAATCCGTCCAGATACTCGTCCTGCGCCTGATTGTAGCAGGCCCGCAGCGGCGTGACCCGCCGACCGAGGTTGTTTTCGATCCCGCAGCAGGCGGCCATCATATGAGAGGCGCAGATCATCGACTTGCCGCCGAGGCCGATGAAATAATTCTTGTTGTGATTGGCGAACCCCAGCACTTCGTGCGGCACCACATGGCCGATATTGACGATCAGATCCCACGAACGGTCGCACAGAATCGAATTCACGCAAACCGGAATTTCCCAGTCCGCCCGGCCCTGCGAAACCTCTTTCACGAACTCCGCCGAAACCGCACCAAGCGTAGAGCAGCCCTCGCGCCAATCGTGCACCAGAATCCGATCCTCCGGAATCGCACCGAACATCCGGCGGTTTTCCTCCGGCGTATGCGGCACATGCTGGCCCAGCGTCGGCATCACCCAGACCTCCGCCTCGCGGGCGAAAATCCGGTAGAACTCCTCCGCGATCCAGCCCGCTCCGCTGTGGGCGCGGGTGATGTCCGGCGGCAGCAGCAACACTTTCCGGGGATGCGCGCAGATCCGTTTCCGCGCCGCCTCCGCCGCCCGGTGCACCAGTTGCAACATCTCCTCACGCGAAATCGCTCCGACTTCTCCAAACCATGACATGATCCCGACTCCCGTATTATTATAATTTTTAAAAACGTAATACCATAGCGCCGATCAGTCCGGAAATCAAGGAGACTCGGAGTATTTTTTCACCCCTGCTCCCATCGTGCTGCGCGAAGCGTATGACAGATCACCGCGCCGGCATAAATCGGACGACAAAATCGCAATCGCCCCTTGTTTCCGGTCGCAACCGGTGTTATATTATTACGATTTCAATAAACGTAATAAGACGGCAACAGAAATATGTCCACGGAACTGATCGGCATTGCCATGGGTCTGGCGCTGGCGCTGGGCATTTTCGCCTTCAAGACGGCGGTCGGAGAATATTATTTCTTCTCGGTCACGCCCTCCCCGCTCCGGCGCGCGCTTTTCCTGACCGCCACCTGGGGCTTGTATCTGCTGCTTTTCGGCGCGGCCTTCTTTGTGCTGGAGCGCTTCGATCTCTTCCGTTTCGCGGGCGACTCCATGAAGTTCCTGCAAGCGGGCACCGCCATCCATCTGCTGCTCTGCGCCGGACTGCTGGCCTGGGGCGTCCGGCTGCTGTGCCGCCGCGAAAACGCAACCCTCGGCGCGCTCGATTCCCGGGGCTGGCTGCTGCTGGCGGTCCCCTGCCCGGTCTGCGCGGCGGCGGTCTTTCTGGTCTGCGCTTTCGCCCGCATGCTGCTGCCGCAGGCCACGGCCATGCTGTCCTGGCTGGTCCCGGCATTCTTCCTTTTTGCCAACCTCGTATTTCTGCTCGGTCTTCAGGCCGCGGGCAAAATCTTCGCGCTCCGGCCGCTGCATCTGACCGGACGGATGATGATTCTGATCGCGCTCTATTTTTTCCTGATCCTGCTGATTGCGCCGCAATTTCAGGATGCGGGCAAACTCTATGCGGCGGCGCTCGCCACCGGCGGTCCGACGGTGGTTTCCTGGCCGCTCGCGGGCCTCGGCCTCCTGCTGGCCATCGCGGCGTCGGCGGGCTTCCTGTCCGAAACTCTGCAACCCAAGGAACGTTGATTCATGGATCTTTTCGCCGGCATCAAAACTTTCATTTTCATGCTTTCAAGCTGTGTGCTCTATCCGGTGCTGCTGCTGCTGGCGGCCCTTTCGGTCTGGATTTTCTTCGAATGCGGCCGGGCGCTGGCCGACTGGGTGCGGCGCCGGCGGCTGGATGCCGACCGTCTTTCCGGCCCGGTCGCGGCCTACCGCAAACTGCTGGAGGAGCTATTGCACCATGACTCATCCGAAGCCGCGGTCCAGAATCTGCTGCGCAAACAGATTCAGCGCCGCAACGCAATGCTGGACAAATTCCGCATCGCCGCCCGGATCGGGCCCGCGCTGGGTCTGATGGGCACCCTCGTGCCGATGGGCACCGCGCTCGCCAGCCTCGGCCAGGGCGATCTCTCGGTCATGACCTCGGAGCTGGTCGTAGCCTACACCACCACCGTGGTCGGGCTGCTGATCGGCTGCATGGCCTATCTCATCTATACCGTCCGCCATCGCTTCGCGGAAAGCGACATCCGGGAAATGGAATACCTCACGGAGAAGCTCTTTCATGAAATTCATGCGTGATTACCGGCTCTTCGCCGATGACCACGACTGCGACGATCCGATGAGCGGCGTAGTCAATCTGTTCGACACCGCGGTGGTGTTCATCTCCGCGCTGCTGCTGGCGCTGATCACCGTCTTCGACGCGAAGGATATCTTTTCCAAAGACTCCAACCTCACCATCGTGAAAAAGAACGAACAAGGCGAAATGGTGGTGATCGAGAAAAAAGGGCGCAAGATTCAGGCGGTCAAGATGAGCCGCGAGGAAGCCGCGGGCAAGGGTGTCCGGCTCGGCACCGCCTACCGGCTCGAAGACGGCTCCATGATCTACGTCCCGGAGGAGTGACATGCGCGCGCTCCGGCTGTTCTTGCTGTGTTTTTCCGTTCTTTTCGAGGTGACGGCGGCGGCCGGCCCGGCCAGGGTGGTGTTTCTCGGCGGCGGCAGCGATTCCGAAATGCTGGCCGAAGCCTTCGCCGAGCTGAATCTGCCGGAGGCGATCGACTTCCAATACCGCTGCGTTCAAGTCGATCCGCCGGAAGCGATCGAGCGCTGCGCGCAGCAGGCCGACATCCTGATCATCAATGCGCTGGTCAAGGAGTTGCGGGAACTGGCCGCCAACCGGATCGACCGGTCGAAAACCCGCCTTTACGCGCTGGCCTCGCGGCGTCTGCCCGCCGCCGTCGGCGCGCTGGAGCCGGAGGAAGTTCAAGCCTACCGCGCCACCCGGAGCCCAGCCAATTACCGCAATCTGGTCCGCTGGATCATCCATCAGGAATTGGACCAAACCGTCCGCTTCGAGCCGCCGGTGACGCTGCCGGAAATCGGCGTCACCCATCCCGACGCCGGGGTGATTTTTTCCTCGATCGCCGAATACCGGCAATGGGCGGAGGCCACCGGCCATGCCCGGCCCGACAATGGCACGGTCGCCTTCGCGGTCCACGCGGCCAGCATCAATCCCTCCGAACTCGATTTATTCCGCCATCTGACCCGGGAATTCGAGCGCCAGCAGCTCAACGTTGCAATCGTCTACGGCGATGAGGTCCGGGTGATCCGCGAACTGCTGCTGGACCGAGCCAAGAAACCCACGGTCGATGCCGTGCTGGCGCTTTCGTTCAAGTTCAAATCCGGCCTCGGCGAAGCGTTGCGCAGCGCTCTGGCCGACCTTGACCTGCCGGTTTTCAACGCCCTGCGGCTCTATCGTCAGACCACGCCGGAGTGGGAGGCCTCGCCGCGCGGCATGAATGACTTCGCGGTGGCCTTCGGCTTCATCGCGCCGGAAATTTCCGGGCTGATCGAACCGTCGCTGCTCTTCGGCAATCGAACGACCGTCGACGCCGAGGGCCGGAAAATTCAGACCGCGGAGCCGTTTCCGGACGCCATCCGCATTACCGCGTCGCGCCTCCGCCAATGGATCAACCTCAGAAAAATGCCCGATTCCGAAAAGAACGTGGCCATTTTCCTCTATAACGGCTCCGGCGGCAAGCAGAATATCGGCGCGAGCTATCTTAATGTCCCGCGCAGCCTGAGTGTCATCGCTGACGCCCTCGCCCGCGCCGGCTATGCCACCGGCGGCCTCGAAAAATTATCCGAAACGGAACTGACCGCGGAAATGTTGCGCACCGCCCGCAACGTCGGCTCCTGGGCTCCGGGCGAACTGGATGCGCTGGCGGCTTCGGGCGATGCCGTGCGGCTGCCGCGCGCCCGTTACGCCGAATGGTTCGCCGAATTGCCCGAAGCGCTCCGCAACGATGTCGTCGAGCAGTGGGGACCGCCGGAAAATGCCGCGATCATGACCGTCGGCGGCGACTTCATCCTGCCGATGCTCCGGCGCGGCCGTCTGACGATCCTGCCGGAACCCATGCGCGGCTGGCTCGACGATCCGCACAAGCTCCTGCACTCCGCCACGCTGGCGCCGCATCACCAATATCTGGCGGTTTACCTCTGGCTCCGGCATGAATTCCAGGCCAATGCGATGATCCACCTCGGGCGGCATGGTTCGAGCGAATGGCTGCCGGGCAAACAGCTCGGGTTAAGCGACGCCTGCGCGCCGTGGGTCGTGCGCGGCGATATCGTCGAAATTTATCCTTACATCGCTGACGGCATCGGCGAAGGCGTCGTCGCCAAACGCCGCGCCGCGGCGGTGATGATCGACCACCTGACGCCGTTTCTCCGGATTCCGCCGGAGGATGAGTTTCTCAGCGAGCTCCGACAGCGCCTCGGCGACTGCCGCAGCGCCGATCCCGGAGTCAGACGGCAGCGGGAGGCCGCGCTGCTGCAATTTGCCCGCGAGCACCGCCTGACCGAGCGGCTCCATCTCGATCCCGAGGGCGACTGGCTGGAAAAACTTGAAGAGTATGCCGAGCACCGGGAGAGCCCCGCGCCCTTCGGGCTGCACACCTTCGGCGTCGCCCCCTCCGAGGCGGAAATCGCCGCCATGACCGCGCTGCTCCCCGAAGCGCGACGCGACGCCGCCGCGGCCGATCTGCGCCGGGCGGGAACCGACGAAATCACCGCATTGCTGCGGGCGCTTGACGGCCGTTTCATCGCGCCCGGCCCCTCCGGCGATCCGGTGCGCAATCCCGACATGCTGCCGGTCGGACGCAATTTCTACTCCTTCGATCCGGCGCTGATCCCGACCGCCGAAGCGATGACACTGGGCCGCAAGCTGGCCGATGAACTGCTGGAGCGCGAAATTCGGAAGCATGGCCGCTGGCCGCGCCAGATCGCCATCATTCTCTGGGCGGGCGAAACCGTCCGCACCGACGGCGTCAACGCCGCGATGGCGCTGGCCTTGATGGGGATGCGCCTCCAATACGACGCCAACCGCCGGATCGTCGGCGTGACGCCGGTTCCGGGCGCGGAGCTGAACCGGCCCCGGATCGACGTGCTGATCACCGCCTCGGGTGCCTGCCGCGATCAGTTCGGCGATTTGCTGCAACTCCTCGACCGCGCCCAGCGCCAGGCGTCGCGCCTGAATGACGCCGAAAACTTCATCCGGCGCAATACCGAGGAGAGCGCGGCGCGGCTCAAAGCCGAAGGCCGTTCCGCCGCCGAAATCGCCGACTGGAGCACGCGCCGGATTTTCTTCCCGGCGCCGGGCACCTACGGCACCAGGGTCAACAAACTTGCGGGGGCTTCCGGACTCTGGGAAAAAGATGACGAACTCGCCGCGCTCTACCAGCGCAGCATGGCCAGCTCCATCGACGACCGGGGTGCAATCGGGGCGGCGCCGGCAGCGCTGGCGGCCAACCTGACCCATGTGGACGCCATGTTTCACTCCCGTTCGAGCAATGTCTACGGCGTGACCGATATCGACGACATGTACCAATATTTCGGCGGTCTCTCGCTCGCGGTGCGCAAAAATTCGGGCAAGGCTCCGGGGGAATACATTGTCGACCAGCGCCGGAAATCGGCCGAAAAAATCACCGCGCTCGATGATTTCATGGCCGCCGAACTCGATTCCCGGCTTTATAACCAGGCATGGATTCAAGCCATGGCGGCCGAACGCTACTCCGGCGGCAAAACCATCGCCCGCATGACCGACAACCTCTGGGGCTGGCAGACGGTCACGCCGGACAACGTTTCCGCGGCCGACTGGACCCGGCTTTACGAAATCTACGTCAAGGACCGCTATCAGTTGAACCTGAAGGAGTTCTTCGCCGACAACGCCTGGGCCTTCCAGTCGATGACCGGCCGGATGCTCGAAGCCGTGCGCAAGGATTACTGGAACGCCGACACGGCGACCCGCCAGTCGCTGGCCGCGGAGTACGCGCAGAACGTGATCCGCTACGGCATGGCCTGCTGCGACCACACCTGCAACAATCCGCTGCTCAATCAGATGGTGGTGAATTTGATTTCCATGCCCGGCGTGTTGTCGCCGGAGCTGGTGATGAAATTTCAGGCGGCGATCGAGAAAGCCGCCGCGAAAACGCTCGATGCGCAGGTCCGGGAACGCCGGGAGCTGCGGCAGAAGCTGGCGGAATCATTCACTGCGACCGGGAACGGACGGCGAAAAGAAGTTTCGTCTCCGGCGGAAGCGTCCCGGGAAAGCGCGCCGCAGCAACAGGACGCGGTGCCGGTCAAAGGCTTCCGGATGAAACCGGAGAAAGCCGCCGAGCACACCGCGCTCTCCTCCTCGGGATTGAAATGGACCATTCTCGCGGCGGTCTTCGCGCTGCTGGCGGTCTTCGCCTGGGGCGCGTCCCGCAACGAAGAATAGCGGCCGTCAGTAATCGGCGCACGCGTCGTCGGTGCGGGTCGGGTTGTAGAGATCGACCGTCGCCGCGCCGATGAAACCGACCAGCGCGGTTTTGGCGCATTCATGGCCGGTGTTGAGCGTGCCCACGCCTTCGGAAGTGACATGGCCGTCGCCCCAGGCGACATTGCTGTGGCGGTTGTGCCGGAAATGGGCGGTGCCGCTGGTCTTGTTCGACCACTGGGCGCCGTCGGGCAGAACTTTGCAATACATGTACGGCGTATAGCGGGCGACATCGTAAGCGGTGGCCGACTTGCCGCTGCTGGCGCAGTCGCCGAACATGATGGTATTGGACAGCTGCGCCATGCCGGAGCGCGGCAGATGCGGCGCGTCGTAACCGCCGAACCATTTGCCGTTGTAGCCGTAGCCGCCGCCGTTATCGCACCGGGCAAGATCGGGAATTTGCTCGAAAGAAGCGGGGCAGACCATGACGCCGGGGGCGTCGCCGTAATATTGACCCAGCAGCGGACTGGCGGTGATGTCGTAGCCGCCGCTCTTGCGCACGCCGAACCAGTAGTCGCCGAGCTTAACTTTGCCGGAACCGGTGGCGGTGGTATAGGGGACGCAGTACTCCCGGTTCGCATCGGCATAGAGATTGCTCGCCAATCCGATCTGCTTCAGGTTCGAGATGCAGGCCGTCGATTTGGCGCTCTCCCTCGCCGAACTCAGCGCCGGCAGCAGCATCGCCGCCAGAATGGCGATGATCGCGATCACGACGAGGAGTTCGATGAGCGTAAAGAATCGGTTCATAATATTACCTTTACAATTTTCGTAATAACTGCGGATCCAATTCATCCAGACAAGAAGCAATACTGGAAAATAAAGATCGCGGATTATTTATTACAATTATTAAAAACGTAATAATATATCATCATCGACTCCGATTGCAAGTTTTTTCCGTAATTTCCGGCGCCAATGCTTTATCGAATCCCCCCGCCGCTCCAAAAACAAGGTCCGCCGTGCCCGGAAGGTTTGCAACCGGATACGGCGGACCTTGCGCAATGCGGAAAGACTACAATGCCACCCATTGCCCCCGGCTAGCGACCGCGGCGGCGATGAATTTCATACCCCGGACGCCGTCGGCCACGGTCGGATACGACGGCTGATACGCTTCCCCGACCTGGCGCGCGGCGATGTGCCGGGCGAAGTCGGAGTACAAATTGGCGAACGCCTCGAAAAATCCTTCCGGGTGGCCCGCCGGCAGACGGCTCCCGGCGACGCCGCGCCCGGCCCAGTTGCGGCGCAATAACTGACGCGGCGCGTCATTGCGCTTGAGAATCAGATTTTCCGGATATTCCTGACACCACTCCAGCGCCGCGGTTTCGCCGTAAATGCGAATCCGGAAGGGATTTTCCTCGCCGACGGCGACCTGACTGGCCATCAGCACGCCCCGGGCGCCATTGTCGAAATGCAGCAGGATGCTGCCGTCGTCATCCAGCGTCCGGCCGGGCACGAAACTGTGCAGATCGGCGCACATTTCGGTAATCCGCAAGCCGGTGATGAATTCCGCCAGATTCTCCGCGTGGCTGCCGATATCGCCGATGCAGCAGCTGATGCCAGACTGCTTCGGATCGGTGCGCCATTGGCCCTGTTTGTTGCCGGAGCCGACGGGAGCGGCCAGCCAGCCCTGCGGGTATTCGACGATGATTTTGCGGATCGCGCCGAGCTCGCCTCCGGCAACCAGAGCTTTCGCCTCGCGCACCATCGGATAGGCGGTGTAGTTGTGAGTCAGACAAAACAGCCGCCCGGTGCTTTCGACTTTGGCCGCCAGCATTTCGGCTTCGGCGACGGCGACGGTCATCGGCTTGTCGCAAACCACATCGAAGCCATGCTCCAATGCCGCCATGGCGATTTCGCAATGGGTGGCGTTGGGGGTGACAATGGCCACGAAATCCATCCGGTCGGCGCGACGGGCCTCGGCGTCGAACATGGCGTGGTAATCAGAGTAACACCGCGCCGGATCGAGGAAAAGCTCGCGCCCGGTCGCGGCGTTTTTGCCCGGATCGGTGCTGAAGCATCCGGCGACCAGTTCGATCAGACCATCCAGATTGGCCGCGCGGCGGTGAACCGCGCCGATGAAACTGCCGGGACCGCCGCCGACCATGCCCATACGGATTTTGCGCTGCATAAAGTTCCTCCCTCGAATTGCGATTGCACGTTGATTTCCAAGTAAACTATACCGCGAAAAAAGCCCGACGGCAAGGCGAAAAATATGGAGATTTCACGGAAAGAGCATGGACGAAACGAAGATTCGATGGAATTCGCCGCATCGCCTGTCGGCGGCAACTCCCCGTGCTGTCCGGCTCAAACTTCAGCACCGCCGCGCCGGACCGATGGAGGCTCCCGGCAGCATGGCGGTCGCCTGGGCGATCGCAAAATTTTCCGCGCGCTTGCCTTCGATCAGGTCGATAAGCGCGTTGGCGGCCACGAAGCCCAGCTCTTCCGGGTACTGATCGACCGAGGTCACCGGATACAAATCCTGATATTCGCGCATGTTGCCGAAGCCGGTGACGGAAAATTCCTGCGGAATGTCGATATTCTGACCGTGAAGATACTCAATCAGCTTCATGGCCATGTGATCGGAGTGACAGAGCAGAACCGTGGTTTCCGGATGCCGGGCGCGAATCGTGGCGATCAGCTGGCCCGGATTGAAGGTGCGTTCCTCGGCCACCTCGTATTGATACGCAGGCCCGACCGGGCAGCCGGCTTCGGCGAACGCCTGTTCCAAGCCCCGACGCCGTTGCGGATAAGCCCCCATCTGAACGAAAGCCGCCATGCGGTGGCCAAGCGCAATCAGCCGCCGCCCCAATTGCAGCGAGCCGTGAAAGTCGTCGGAGACCACGCAGTTGCGGTAATTGTCGCCTCCCACCGCCACCGCCGGCAGCGGAAACTCCTTCGGCGGCGGATCGCTGCAGGTGAAAAGCACTCCGGCGCAGCCGGAATCGGCCAGTTCCATCCAGCAATTATTTTCCGGAATCGGATTTTCCTTATATTGAAGCACATATCCCCGGGCCGCCGCCGCGGTGTGCGCCCCCTTGAGCAACCGGGCCGAAAAAGTCCAGCCCGACAGCACCGTCATCCGATAGACGATGGCGCGGGGACGAGGCATTCCGGCCAGCACCGTTCCGGCGGCGCCGCGGCGGCGCTCGACCCGAACCGATCCGGCGAGGCGCTTCAGGGCCTTCGCGGCAGTGCTCTTGTTGACGTCGAACTGCGCGGCGAGTTCGTATTCGGAAGGCAGCTTGTCGCCAACATGCAATTTGCCTTCCCGGATCAATCCCAGCAGCCAATCGTGGATTTCACTTTCCTTTGTCATAATGAACCATTCATCTTTCCATTAAAAAACAATCCACTTCCTATTGAAAATAGAAACGTTACCAGTTATACTATTACTGTAATCGAAAAAAATGAAATATCAATGAATGATTCATAAAAAATCACCCTTTAACCACAATATGACGTTCATGGCAAGAGAGAAAATTGAAACCGAATCGAATTTACCGACGCTGTCGGACAAAAATAGCGAAATCCTAAAAAAGATTGATTCAGAAGCATGATGCAGAAAAATTTCGATTGGTTTCATGAGGCCCGGTTCGGCCTCTTTCTCCACTGGGGAGTCTATGCCCTCGGCGCGCGCGGCGAATGGCAGCAATCGCACGAGGAGCTCGGCGACGAGGATTACCGCAAATATGTCGAGTATTTCCAGCCTGATCTTTTCGATCCGGCCGCGTGGGCGCGGCTGGCCCGCGCCGCGGGTATGAAATACATGGTGATCACCGCCAAGCACCACGACGGCTTCTGTCTGTGGGATTCGCAGTTCACCGATTACAAGGCCACCGCCGCGCCCCGCTGCCGACGCGACCTGCTGCGGGGGATTGTCGACGCCTTCCGGGCGGAAGGGTTGAAAATCGGCATCTACTATTCGCTGCCCGACTGGCATCATCCGAATTATGTGATCGACGCCCGTCACCCTTTGCGCCGACACCCCGCCAGGTGCGACTTCGCGCCCTACACGGAGTACCTCCACCATCAGGTCCGGGAATTGCTGACCCATTACGGCCAGGTCGATCTGCTGTGGTTCGACGGCTCCTATCCGGAAACCGAAGCGGTGTGGGACGCACCCCGGCTCAATGCGCTGATCCGACGGCTTCAGCCGAATATTCTGGTCAACCGGCTGCCGGGGTTTTCCGACTTCGACTCGCCGGAGCAGGCGATTCCGGGCGAAGGCGTGCGCGACGCCGCGGGCAACCCGCTGCCGTGGGAAGGCTGTCAGGTATTCCGCGGCAGCGCCTGGGGGTATTCCCGCGATGACGACCGCTGCAAAAGCACCGGCGAAGTTCTCGAAATGCTGGTCCGCCATGTCTCCCGGAGCGGCAATCTGCTGCTCAACGTCGGACCCGACGGACGCGGCGCTTTCCCGGACGACAGTGTGAACTGCCTTCAGGGCGTAGCCCGGTGGATGACGCGGCACAATCGTGCGATTCACGGCTGTTCCGGCGCGCCGGAAGAATTCCCGGAGCCGAAGGATTGCCGTTACACCTGGAATCCGGCGACACGGACGCTCTATGCGCACTTCTTCTCCTGGCCGGACCGGCGGATTCTGCTGCCCGGTCTGGGCGACAAGGTCAAATATGCGCAGATGCTCCACGACGCCTCCGAGTTGCGGCCCCTGCAAATTCCTCACACCAATGTGCATGGACAGCTGAGTGCGGCGGATGCATTGCAGCTGGAATTGCCGGTCAAGCGACCCGATACGCCGCTCCCGGTGGCGGAGCTGTTTCTCTAAAACCGGTTCCGTCGGCGAAGCCGGAACCGGTTCCTCAACGGACCCGGTCTTCCGGCGACAGAGTATCATTCATGCTGCCGGTCCGATAGCCATTCAGATCAAGCGTGACATAGGAGAAGCCGAGCTCCCGCAAGGCATGGAAAATCTCCGCGGCCGAGCCCGGTTCCAGCAGCCGGATGAATTCCGCCGGATTGATTTCAATCCGAGCCAGTGTCCGGTGCATCCGGACACGCACCTGCCGGAACCCCCGGTCAAGCAGAAACTGTTCCGCCCGGTCGATCATCGCGAGCTTCTCCGGGGTGATGGTTTCGCCGTAAACGAAGCGGGAGGCCAGACAGGCGAAGGCTGGCTTGTCCCAGGTCGCCAGCCCCAGACGCCGGGAACATTCGCGGATTTCCGCCTTGGTCCACCGGGCCTGCCGCAACGGACTCAAAACATTCTGTTCCCGGACCGCGATCAATCCGGGCCGGTAGTCGCCGTCGTCGTCAAGATTGGAACCTTCCGCGACCTGAGCAATGTTCCATTCCCGGGCGACAGCCCATATTTTGGTAAAAAGTTCGGTTTTGCACAAATAACAGCGGTTGGGAGGATTGCGGGCAAACCCCTCAATTTCCAGCTCTTCTGAATCGCAGATCAAATGTCGAATCTGCTCCGCCCGGCAGAAGGCGGCTGCCGCCTGAAGCTCCCGCGCCGGAAACGAACCGGAACGGGCAGTTACGGCAACAACCTCTCCGCCGAGCGCGTCATGGGCCGCCTTGAGCAGAAACGTCGAGTCGACGCCGCCGGAAAATGCCACCACAACACTGCCGAGCCGTTGCAAATCGGATTGGAGCCGGGCGTATTTGGCGTCCAGTTCGTCCATGGCGCTCCGCTTCTGATCATCCGTCTTCCCAGCTGCCATATTCACAGCAAATACTCCAATACTACAATATCGTGCCACCGGCCAAACTTCCACGCGGCTTTGCGCCAATATCCGGCTTCGTCAAACCCGTTGCGGCGATGAAACCGGAGACTGCCTTCATTGTCGGCGGTGATCACCGCCATCAGTCCGGCATAAAAGCCGTCTTCGCGCAGCCGCCGGATCACCGCCGTCAGCAGCGCCCGTCCGATCCCCTGCCCGGTCGCTTCCGGCGCGAGATAAATGCTCCATTCGGCCAGGCGGTTGGCCGCCAGCTCCCGGAACCCGTCGGCGGCAGCAAAGCCTGCAATACCATCACCGGCTCCAGCCACCATGAAAACGCCGTGGCGGCGGCGGATGGCGGCGATATCCGCGGCAATCTTCTCCGCCGTCACCGGCTTTTCATGAAAATTCGCCGCGCCGGAGAGAATATAGCCGTTTTTGATCGCCGCGACTGTCATGGAGTCGGCGGCAGCCGCATCGCGTATCCAAACTGTCATCGCGCCACCCCTTCCTTCAGGCCGCGCGCAACCGCGGTTTGATCAGCAGTCGTCCCAGCATGCCGAGCAGACTGTCGGTCGTCTTGCCCAGAATGGCGAAAAGCACGATACTGCCGATGATCACGTCGGCCCGGCTGGTCTGCTGGGCGTCGTACATCAGGAAGCCGAGTCCGCGGGCCGCGCCCATCAGTTCGGCCGCGACCACAAACATCCAGCCGAGGCTGAGTCCGCTGCGCAGCGCCGTAATCCACGACGGCAGCGCCGCCGGAGCCACGATCCGCAGAATCTGCTGCAACGGAGTCAGCGCAAAAACATCGCCCACCTCCAGCAGCTTGCCGTCCACCTGTTCGATCCCCGAGGCGAAGATCAGATAAACCGGAAAAAATACTCCCGTGGCAATCAGTGCCACCTTGCTGGCCTCAAAAATTCCGAGCCACAACAGAAACAGCGGCACCCAGGCCATCGACGGGATGTTGCCGAGCGCCTGAAGCAGCGGCGCGACCAGTTTCCGGAATTTCGGAAAATATCCGGTCAGCGCCCCGGCCACCGTGCCCGCCGCCGCGCCGAGGCCGAATCCAGTCAGCACCCGCAGCCCGGTGACGGCGATATGTTCAAGCAGATCGCCGCTCCGGAGCAGATCGAACACGGTCCGCGCAATGGTGTAAGGCGCCGGCAGATTCTCGGCGGCGATTAAGCCCAGGCTGGAAAGCAGCTGCCATGCCAGCACAATCACAACCGGTAAGATAAATCCCATGAAACCACCTCACTTCCCTCCGCCGGGAGCGGTGAAAAAGCCGCGGTCGATCAGCTGCCCGACAATTTCTCCAATCGGCGCGCCTTCCTTCAGGATTCCGGCGCTGCGCAGCGCTTCGCCCGCGGCAATGATCGACGCTTCCTGTTTGCCGGTAAAAGCGGAGTCATCGAGTCCGGTGCGCCGGACCAGCAATTGCGCCACCTCCGGCGTGATCTTCGCTTCGTCACCGACCAGCCGCACGAATTCCTCCGGATGCGCCTTGGCCCAGGCGCGGGCTTTTTCGTAAGCCGCCAGCACCCGCCGGACCGCGTCCGGATGCTTTTCCGCAAAATCGCGGCGGACGCTGATCACGTTGTAGGTGTTGAAATCGACATTGCGGTAAAGATACCCGGCTCCGGCGAGTTCGGCCTGCGCCATCAGCGGATCAAGCCCCGCCCAGGCGTCGATCCGGCCGCGCAGCAGTTCGTTTTTGCCGTCGGGATGCTGCAACGTCACGACCTTGACCTCCTTGAGCGAAAGACCGGCCTGCTGAAGCGCCCGCACCAGAAAGACATAGGGATCGGTTCCGGGCGTGGCGGCGATGGTTTTGCCCTTCAAACCGGCGACCGACGTCACGTCGCTGCCGGGTTTGACCAGCAGCGCCGTCCATTCCGGCGTGGTGCTGATGTAAACCGTTTTGATCGGATTGCCGTTGGCGAAGCTGATCAGCGCGGCGACGCCGGCGGAAGAGCCGATGTCAATGCTGTTGCTGCGCAGGAATTCCATCGATTTGTTGCTGCCCTGACTGAAAACCCAGGTGATCCGGGTGCCGTCGGCCCTGAACTCGTCTTCCAGAAACTTCTGCTGCCGCAGAACCAGTCCGACCGGGCTCCAGTTGGCGTAGTCGAGCCGCAATTCCTCCAGCTTTTCACCGGACGGCGCAATCCTTTTGGCCGGCGGCGGATTCTCCGCTCTGACGGCGGTCTTGTTCTCCGATCTGCCGCAGCCGGCGAACAGCCCGGCGGTCACGGCCAATGCCGGCAGAATGCCGGCGGCAAAGGTGATTTTTCGAATTTTGTTTTTCATATATCGGGTTCTCCTTTCCTGAGTTTTGAACCGAATGCCCGGACATGATTCCATGCCCGGATATGGACGTTATTTTCGGGGTTGCCTTCCAGCTCTTCGCGATACCATCCGAGATTCGTCCGGTTGTACCGCTGACGGTCCCTGCCAACCGGACAGACCTTGGTGCAGATTCCGCACGGCCAGTTGCCCTGCTCCTTGAGCTCCTGATGCCGGACGGTGCAACTGTTCATATCCATTTTCGCAAAAGGCGCTTTCCGGTCTCCGGTCAATGCGCCGACCGGACAGGCTTTGCGGCACCAGTCGCAATGCAGACACAAATCCTTCTTCAGCACCAGGTCCGGCTCCAGTTCGGCCGCGGTCAGCACCGACACCAGCCGGACCCGCGGACCATACTCTTCAGTCAACAGCATATGATTCCAGCCGATGGTGCCGAGGCCGGCAAGGTAGCCGGCGATCACATGGCTGAAACTCGACATGGCGCGATCGACCAGATATTTGAGTTCGGCATAACCGTCGCGCGGAGCCCAGATCGCCGGATATCCCCGCGCGTCGAGATACAGCACCAGATCGTACGCGATCCGGTCGAGCATGATATTGCTGGTCGTATACAGTTCCTGATAGTTGATCGACGGCGTGGTCTCCAGCATCGGCAGCGGCATCGGCACGGCCAGCACAATCACCGATTTCGCCTCCGGCCAGATGCGGTCGGGGTGAAAAATCGTCGGCGAATCCGGGAAATATTCCCGATAGCGCTCCACGTCGGTGAAGCCGACCAGAGCCGCGCCGAGGGCGCGGGCCTTGCGTTTGAGTTGTGCTTTCAGATTGTTCATATGAAATACTCGATTTTCTGTTCGGCGACGGCGAAAAATTCATGA
The DNA here is from genome assembly GCA_036677805.1 of Victivallaceae bacterium. Lineage (GTDB taxonomy): Bacteria > Verrucomicrobiota > Lentisphaeria > Victivallales > Victivallaceae > SIG78. The sequence goes on from JAVBVS010000016.1 coordinate 178,055, forward strand.
AAAATACGGCGTTTGATGGCGACGAAGTCGGGTGCATTGCGGTCCCGCGGCCGGGACAGGCGCACCGGCACGACCTCGCGGATGCGGCCGGGACGCGGGGTCATCACGATGATCCGGTCGGCCAGGTAAATCGCCTCGTCGATATCGTGAGTGACCATGATCATCACGCTTTGACTGGCGCGATGAATTTTCAACAGCTCCTCCTGGAGATAAATCTTGGTAATCGCGTCCAGCGCGCCGAACGGTTCATCGAGCAGCAGGATTTCCGGCCGGTTGATCAACGCCCGGGCGATGGCGCAGCGTTGCGCCATGCCGCCGGAAAGCTGCTCAGGATAGGCGTAGGCAAAGCCGGACAATCCCACCAGCCTGAGATACTCCGCCACCAGATCGCGCGCTCGTCGGGGTCGGGTCAGACCGAAGGCGACATTGCCTGCGACGGTCAGCCACGGCATCAGGCGCGGCTCCTGAAAAACAAAGCCGCGGTCCCGGCCCGGTCCGGTCACCGGACGGCCATTGAGCTCGACCGACCCGGCATATTCCTTGATGAATCCGGCAATGATCTTGAGCAGAGTCGATTTGCCGCACCCGGAGCCGCCGACAATGGCGATGAATTCACCGGGAAGAACGTCAAAATTGATATCGGACAGCACCTGAAGCTCTCCGCCGCCGGCGGCGAACGTTTTGTGCAGACCGACGATCGATAATTTTTGGTTTGCGTTGTCCATGACCGCGCCCATCCTCTTCTATCGCCGCGCCGTCTTTCTCAAGAGGCGGGGAACCATTCCATTTTTCGTGACGCCATATAATAAAGCACTACTTTAGATAAAGTCAACCTAAATAGTATTGTTTTTAGATGTTTTTATTTTATCTTCCCGATAATCCCAATCCCAAAAAAGCAACAATCAAGCACAAAATATTCCTTTGCAAATAAAAATAAATACCCTCAAGAAAACCTGAAAATAAACTACTCTTTTTGTAGATTTTATAAAAAACAGGCTTGACAAATCCATTTTTTCGGAGTATCTTTGATCATCAGTCATCCACATTCAAAGGAAACTCAAAGTAAAGAGGGACACAATCATGTCGTATCGGGATTCGATTCTGGAAGCGGTCGGTTCGACGCCGCTGGTGAAACTCCACAAAATCGGCGCGGAATTCGCGTCGCACATCTATGTCAAGGTGGAGGCACTCAACCCCGGCGGTTCGATCAAGGACCGCGCCGCCATCCATATGATCGAAGTCGCCGAAGCCCGCAACCAACTCCAACCGGGCGGAACCATCGTTGAGGCCACCGCCGGCAACACCGGCGCCGGGCTGGCGATGGCGGCCGCGGTCAAGGGCTACAAACTGATCGTGGTGATGCCGGATAAGATGAGCGATGAAAAAGTGGCGCTGCTGAAAGCGTTCGGCGCCGAAGTGGTGATGACGCCGACCAAAGTGCCGCCGGATTCGCCCGACAATTACATTCAGAAGGCCAAGGCGATCGCGGCGCGGATTCCCGGCGCTTTCCGGGTGGCGCAATTTGAAAATGCGGCCAATCCCGAGGCCCATTATCATTCGACCGGAGCCGAAATCTGGCACGACACCGAGGGCGTCATCGACGTTCTGGCCGGCGGCATCGGCACCGGCGGCACGCTTTCCGGAGCGGGCCGTTATCTCAAGGAACGCAACCCCGGACTGCTGGTCATCGGCGCCGATCCGCCGGGCTCGATTCTCTCCGGCGACCAGCCGGCGCCATTCAAGGTCGAGGGCATCGGCGAAGATTATTTCCCGGATACCTACGACCGTCATATCGTCGACCGGTTTTACCGCATCACCGACCGGGAATCCTTCCAGACCGCCCGGAGATTGGCGCGCGAAGAAGGCATTCTCGCCGGAGGCTCTTCCGGGACGGCGCTTGCCGCCGCGCTGAAATTCGCCGCCGAAACCCCGGACGCCAAAGAGATCGTGGTCATTCTGCCCGATACCGGACGCAACTATCTGAGCAAGCTTTACAACGACCGCTGGATGATCGAAAATCATTTCCTCGAAGAAACCAAGGGAGTCCCGGATCATGCATTTTGAAACCCTCGCCATCCATGACGGCAGCATTCCCGAGCCGCGCACCGGCGCGGTCAGCGTGCCGATCTACCAGACCTCAACCTATTTTCAGGACGAGCTCGGCCAGCCCCGCGCGGGGTACGAATACTCGCGCACCGGCAATCCCACCCGCGACGCGCTCGAACAGGCATTGGCGCTGGTCGAAGGCGGCCGGTTCGGATTGGCCTATGCCTCCGGCTCGGCGGCCACAGTCGGCGTCCTTCAGCCGCTGCTGAAACCCGGCGACCGGATCGTGGCGGGCGACGACACTTACGGCGGCAGTTACCGGATCTTTGAAAAATTGCTCCGCCCGTGGGGCGTCGACATCGTTTACGCCGATGCTTCCGATCCTGCCGCCATGGCGGCCGCGGTAACGCCGGACACCCGGCTGATCTGGCTTGAAAGTCCGACCAATCCTCTGCTCAAATTGGCCGATATCGCCACGACCGCCGCCATCGCCCATCGGGCCGGAGCCCTGCTGGCGGTGGACAACACCTTCGCCAGTCCCTATCTGCAACAGCCGCTGGCGCTGGGCGCGGACCTCGTGGTCCACAGCACCACCAAGTATATCGGCGGTCACAGCGATCTGATCGGCGGCGCGGCGATCACCTCGGCCCCCGAGCTTCACGCCAAAATGAAATTCTTTCAGAACGCCGCCGGCGGCGTGCCGGGACCGTTCGACGTCTGGCTCCAGCTGCGCGGGCTCAAAACACTCAAGATCCGGATGCTCGAACACAGCGCCAATGCGCTTCGGATCGCCCGTTATCTGGAACGGAGTCCGCAAGTCGCCCGGGTCCATTATCCGGGTCTGGAATCGCATCCGCAGCACGAACTGGCGCGCCGCCAGATGCGGGTGGCCGGCGGAATGCTCAGTTTTGAACTGAAGGGCGGCCCCGAAGCGGTCAGGCGCTTTATGGCGGGGTTGAAGCTTTTTCTCTTGGCGGAAAGCCTCGGCGGCGTGGAATCGCTGCTCTGCGTCCCGGCTCAGATGACCCACGCTTCAATCGCGCCGGCGGAACGGCGGCGACGCGGGATCGCCGACACTCTGATCCGGCTTTCGGTCGGGCTGGAAAATAGCGATGACCTGCTGGACGATCTGGCGGCGGGATTGAACCGTCTGGACTGATTGTCGGAATTTTTTGAAAAGATGTTCCGGGCGACGGCTACCGGGCGATATCCTCGTTCCAGATTTCCGGGTGACCGGCGATGTATTGCTTCATCATCACGATCAGCACGGGATCGTTGACAATGGTCAATTCGACGCCGCGCGAGCGCAGGAATTCCGGCTCGCCGGCGAAGTTGACCGCCTCGCCGATCACCACCTTCGGAATCTTGTACAGCGCAATCGCCCCGGCGCACATGATGCAGGGCGAAAGCGTAGTGTACAAAGTGCATTCGCGGTAGAATGAAGCCGGATGCCGTCCCGCCGCGGCCAGCGTATCGGTTTCGCCGTGAAGCATCGGATTGCCCTGCTGAATCCGCCGGTTGTGTCCGCGGGCGACGATCTGCCCCCGGTGAACCAGCGCGCCGCCGATGGGGAGTCCGCCTTCCTCCAGCCCGCGCAACGCCTCTTCGTAAGCCGCTTCCAGAAACCGGTCCATTCGTGTCCCTCCCATTGCCGCAATTGCTCTTCGATCTTCAATCAGAGCCGGTTTCCAATCGGGATGTTCCATCTTTCCCCCCGCCCCCCGGGAAAAAACCGGCCGGATGCCGCCGCCTCATCCGGCGAACGACATCCGGCCTCAAACCGCTTCCGAACCGTTCGGAAAAACTTCCTTCTTCTGTTTAGGGCTTCTGCTCCTGCGGCCACTCCAGCCGCAGAATCCGGGTCGTGGTTTTCGGCAGGGGCACGACCAGTTCCCGGACGGATTGGCCGAGCACTTCGCCGGTCAGCGCATCGGTGACCCGAAGCGCCGGGCGCGGCAGCGCCAGCGGCACCTGCCGGTCGGTTTGATTGCCGTTATTCAACACGATGAACCGGCGATTGGCGTCAAAGACCACTTCCGCGTCGGTGTACACATGCACTCCGGCATAGCGCAGCAGATTGCGCAGAAACGCCTTGTTCAGATAAGGCACCGCGGTGTAAACGCTGCGCCAGCTGCCGCAATCCTTGACCGCCACCGCACCGCCGCCGTCGGGGAATTCCGCCAGAACTTCGGCCGCCGGATCATCGATGCGCAATTGCGGAGCCAGTTCATTCGGATGCATTTTCACGCTGATTTCCGGCATCAGCGGCATCTGGAACGCGGTTCCGGCCACGGCTCCCTCCAGCAGCCGGTGGCCGCCTTGGCGGAACCGCGCCGCGGGAACCGCCTTGCCGGCGACTTTCCGGACTTTGATCCCGGTCAACGCTTCAATGTTTTCGACCCGGTTGCCTTTTTCGGCATCGACATATCCCGGAAGATAAAACCACAGCCAGGTGGTGCCGGGCCGGGTCCGGCGGATGGCGTCAATGGCCTCCCGGTCCGCGGCCGGCACATTGAAACTGTTCATCATGCAGTACAGTTTGTAGCGGCCGCGCGGAAAATCCGGCGCGGACAAATCCGACTGCATATAGATGTCAAACGGTGCGCCGATGTCGAAAATCTGTTCGTAATAGGTCTGGGCGATCAGGCTGTTCATCAGCGTCGCGCCGTACATCACGTCAAGATATTTCATGCTTCCGGGCGAAACGATGACAGCAATTTCCGCCGCGGATTCGTATCCCTGCTCCTGCGCTTCCCGATAAAGGCGGGTCATGGCGCCGAGCTCCTCGGCGATTTCCCGGTAGCCGGTCCAGGCGATTCCGGCGCGGCCGGTGCCCACGCTCATATCCGCAAACCAGCTGCCGAAATTGCGGGTGATGTCGGCCCCGACATTGCGCCGGATGACCGCGCGGCTTTCGGCCAGACTGCGGTTATGGCCGTAGCTGACGGCACCGCTCTGGAAGTAGCGCGTATCGTCATCGGGCAGATACATCCGGCGATGCAGCGCGAAACTCGACCACGGGAAATAGGTCAGGTGCGGCTGCCCGGAAAAGCGCGACGCATAGCAGGGGGCGCCGATATAACCGTCGATGTTGTCGTCCTCCAGCCATTGCGGCAAATCATAATTGTTATCGTTCAAGCCTCCCGCGGGAGTGTTCAGGCCGCGCATATGCTCGACGATGAAGCCGTAATGGGTAAAGGTCATCTTCTTGCGGTCGGTGGCCGCCTTGACTTCGGCAAAGAACCGGCGCTGGAAATTGCCCAGCAACGTCGGCAGGAAATCGGCGTAATCGAACGCCATCATGCCTTCGACCGCCGGATCGCGCAGCACCTCGCCCGCCGGCGGCTCCGTCACCAGCCGGGCGATTTCCGGCGCGGCGGTATCGAAGGTCACATCATTGCGATGCCAGGCCCGGCGCAGCCGCTCCACATCATTGCCGTAACGCGTCCGCAGAAACGCCCGGAATTTTTCCAGAGCGCCGGGATTGAAATCCCCGGCGGTCAGCTTGGTCCGGTCGGTCTGCCAGGTATTTTCCTCGACGCCCCCCATGCAGGAATCGGGTACGCCGCATACCCACGGCTGAAAACCGACGATCCGGGAATAATAATCCTGTTGTTTCAGCCGGTCGATCAGCTTGCGCATGAATTCGCTGCATGCCCGGTAGAAAACTTCCGAACCGAAGGAAACGATATTGCTTTCGCGGCCGAAAGCGTTGATATGGCGGCAGCCGGGATTGGCATCCATCCAGCTTGCGGTCGGACGCAGATCGACCAATACGATCGCCGTGCCCTCCGGATCGATATCGAGCCAGGTCCGGATGCGCCGGTCCAGGGTGGCGAAAATCGCTTCAAACGCGGCGTCGCCTCCGACATCGATGTTGCCGCCGTAAAGGATGAAGTTCTTGACATGAATATCGCCGTAATGCGCCTCCATGTAGCAGCGCCGGGGATCGTTGTTGTCGATCGCCCGCCACATCAGGGGCGGGACGGTCCGGCCGTCGATTTCAAACGCCGCCTGTCCTTTGGGATAGGCGATGCGCGCGACGCCCGCGGCGGCCGGAACCGCCGGAGCCGGAGCCATCGCCAGCATTCCGGCCTGTCCGTCAGGCAAGCCGTCGATCTGAAGTTCGACCCCGGTGGCACGGTTGAATCCGACCAGACGCAGCGGCTGCGGAGCGCGCGGCGTCCACGGCGGCAGCTCGAAATCGCAGGTCACCGTGACCGTGCCGTCACCGTTGTCACGGCAGTCGGCCAGCTTGCGGTTGAAACAGTAATCCCCGTAACGCTTGAGCAATGGACCGAAGCCGCCCTCGACGGCGAAGAAGTAATCGCGCGCCAGATTGCCCTCCCCCGCCAGGCGGAACTGGAGTTTCAGCGCCGTTCCCGGCTCATAGGGTCCCGGAGGGATCGCGGCGGAAACCAGTCTGGCGTGACTTCTGACCGCGCTGTCGGTATAGGGAATCCTTCCCCACGGCCCCTCGGGCGGCCGGGTGTAGCAGAATACCTTCTGCCAGCCGGAGGCATCGCAATCGGCCGTGCGCCAGTTCGCAGGAACCTCGGCGGCGCCGACCCATTCCGGCCCGGAGCCGATCTTCCTGGAATGTCCCGGATAGTTGATCGCCAGTTCGGTCAGAAATTCGCCCCAGCCCCAGACGCCGGGGTGGCGGCTGAGCTTGGTTTCCGCCGCAATCACATTTTTTCCGGGCCGCAGCATCTTGCCGACCTCGTGGGGCGTCAAAGCCACCGCGCCGGTGTCGACGAGCTGGTCGTTGATCCACAGCTTGTAATAATCGTTGGAACGGCTCTGAATCACCGCCGAGGTAAAATTCATGTCCTTAAGGTCGAATTCGGTCCGCAGGTAACGCATCTCGCCGGCATAGTAGGTGTCGCCTTTTTCCTGGTGCCAGATATACCAGGCGTCCCAATAGGGTTCGTTGCGGCCGGGGATCGGCTGTTCCGGTCCGTAAGCGCCGAACTCGGCCAGCGTCGGCATGCCTTCGCCCCAGGAATCAACCTCCAGCCGCAGCCGTGAAACCGTAATCGGCGGGAATGTGACGACCCCGGTTTCAAGCTCTTTCGGCGTAAGTTTTTTTACCTCTTCAAAGCAGTCGGTGCGGACATTGTAGTTCAACACCCGGGCCGCCGTGATCCGGCACTGCGACGCGGTTTCCAGCGTCAGGCGGTCAATGGTTCGCGGATATTGGAAATAGAGTTCCAGAAAAAACGGCTCGCGTTCCGTGCCGAACGGACTCCACAAAGTCGACAGGTTGTTGTCGATGAGGTTGTCCGAATAGCGCGCTTCATAATCCGCGAAGGTCGACGCGACCAGTCGGCCGCCGTTCTGCTTCAGCGCCAGATTGTTTTTTTCCGCCGCTTTCCGGTCTTCGATCGATTTTTTCGCGGCGGCCTGCAATTCGGGATTGTTTTCAAGCATTTTCCGGTACCAGTCGCGGATTTCGGTTCCGTTCAGAGGTTGTGATAAAATCAAGAGATCGTCGAACAGCGTCGCTCCGGTTCCGACCGACGGCCAATCCCGATAGGCGGCTCCGACATTGACCAGATCCCACGGCACGGTCAGGGCCGGCACCGAGCCGGCGGCCTCGCCATTGATGTAAAACCGGGCGGTTTTGGCATCCCAGGTAAAGGCGAACATGATCCAGTCCCCCGGACGGTAATTCTCCACCACCGACCGCGCCATGACCGGCTCCGGCCGGGCGTTGTCCTGAAGCAGCAGCGCGAATTCGCCGGTTTGGTGCGGCTTGTAGAGCAGCAGACGTCCTTTGCCGCCCAGAAACGATACCAGAAAGTAAACGTCGTCGCTGGCCGGCGGCCATTCCGGCTTGACCCAGACAATGCAGGTGCCCGCCGCCGGATCAGGCAATCGGGTTCCGGTATAATAAACCGACGGCAGCGCTGCGCCCTCCAGCTTCATCGCCTTCCCGGCAATCCCCGGTGCGAATGCGATCCGGTCCGGAGTGTTGCTCCGGCTCAAGGCGTCCTTCGGCGCTTTCCCGGCCTGAAAGGAATCGTCAAACGGCACATACAAAAGCGCGGACTCCCGGTAATCCTGCGAGGGGCGTTCGGCCTGAACCTCGGTTTTGAACTGCCGGAATGCGGCGGCGAGCTGCGCCTCGCTCCACGGCGCATCATAAAGCTCAAGTTCATCAATCAGCCATTTTTCTTCGCCGAGATTGGCCCAGCCGGGGTATGGAGTTCCCACCACGATATTCCGGAAGTCCGGAAAATCGAATTTGGCGAACGAGCCTTGACAGACGCCGTCGACATAGCAGCGCACGACCGACGCATCCCAGGTCACCGCAAGCTGGTGGAATTCCCCCTCCTTCCAAGCGGCGACATCGAGTTTGACGTTGCCGGAACCCTGATTGGCGCTGTTGCGCAGCAGGAATGAAAGCTCGGTGCTGTCACTGAGTTTGTAAATCAGGAAATCATCGCCCGACTCCCGGCTCAGCGTCACGCTGAAAGCGAAATTCCGCATGGCCGGAGTCCATTTGTACGGCGCGAAATAAAACACCAGCGTTCCGGCGCGATTGTTCCAATTGCCTTCGGCGCTGTATTCCAGCCGGTCTTTGGTCCCGACCAGCACGGCGGAATCCTTCACGCCAGGGCGAAATCGGGGCGAACCGTATATCCGGACCGGAGACCGGTTGGCCGAGATTTCGGGCTCATGGCTGTCATCGAACCCGGCCCGGAAAAGCGGACCGGAGCCGGCCGCGACATACCATGCCGACAGCAAGCCCGCCAGCATCAATAACCATTTTTTTTGAAACACGAACCCTGCCCTTTCCATAAAATTGACTCGGATTTTCAAGCTGCCGCTGACAACTATTTGATGTCATCCAGAAAATTGATCAGATAACCGTTGTTGTTGCGGGCGGTCCGGATCGTATTGTTGACCGGGAGTCCCTTGACGTAGCCGCCGAGATAAAGCACGTTGACCATGTTCGGATGATTGTAAGCGCCGCCGACAATCCGGCTGTCGACGCCATTGTTGCTGACCGGATTGGTGTTGCCCCAGGCGTAATCATAGACAATGGCGGCGCCGGGATTGTCGCGCCCCACGATTTCGCGCGCCTGAGCGCCCCAGTAAAAATCGTTTCCGCCCGGCGTGGTGCCATATTGCGGGAAGGCGACGAATTCATAGGAAATCTGATTGTGTCCGTCAGTCCGGACCTCATAGTAAGTGGTATCGCTGGGGCACTTGTAATTGGCCTCGCGAATCTTTTCCGCCTCAATTTCAGACGGTTCGGTATCATCGTTCGGAGTCATGGAAAAATATCCGCCGGTCACCAGATTCCACGGCGCGCGATGGATCATGGTCGAGGAAACGAAAGTGTATTGCAGCCCGGTATGCGCAGGCACGGTATTGACCGCAATCCAATCCTTGTTGTCGCCGGAGTACATGAACTCAGCGGAGCCGGTCTGCTTGAGTTTGTTGATGCATCCGGCGTTGCGCGCCCGTTCGCGCGCCGCCGACAACGCCGGCAGCAGCATCGCCGCCAGAATTGCAATGATCGCAATTACCACTAGAAGCTCTATCAATGTGAATCCATTTCTCTGCTTCATTTCCCATCCCTCCTGTTGATGTTGCTGATTTCATGATCAAACTTCCGAATATCGGATTAAATCGAAGTCCATGCCATTCCCCCCGCCCGTTCCGGTTCCGTCAGGCGCTCTCGCGCTTCACCAGGCGGCATTTGCTGACGCAATGCTGAACCGGCAAGACCGCGCCGTCGATCCGGGCCAGCAGGATTTCCACCATTTTGCGAGCCCGCCACTGCTGATCATAGTCGATGGTGGTCAAGCTCGGATTGCTGTACCGGCCCATCTTGATATTGTCGAACCCGACCACCGCAATATCTTTTCCGGGACGCAGTCCATGATCGCAGATCACCCGCAGCAGCGTCAGCGCGGCAAAATCCGACCGGATGAAAACCGCTTCCGGAGCGGTTTGCAGAATGCGCCTGCCCAATTCGTACAAATCTTCGTGCACGAACGGATTGCCATCAAATTCAACAATCAGGTTCCGGTACTCAAGACCCGCCGCGGTCATGGCGTCGATGTATCCCTGCAACCGTTCCTGCGGCAACTCTCCACGCACTTCCTTGCCGGTATAGAATGTGGCGATTTTCCGGAAGCCGCGCTCCAGAAGATATTTCGTCGCCAGTCGGGCCCCGGCCCGGAAATCAATGGCCACAAAATCCACTTTCGCCTCCACGGAATCCTGAAACACACAAGGAATGCCCATCGTCGCCAGTTGCCGATACTGCTCCAGCGCCGGACCGGAATAAGAGACCAGGCCATCGATCTGTCCGTTGACTTCACCGAAAAATTGCACCAGATCGTTCTGGCGGGTCAAATCCTCGAAGAAAAAACGGGTGGCGTAGCCGTGCTTTCTGGCTTCCTCCTGAATCAGAAACGCCAGCTCAAAGTGGCATTCGTTGAATCCGGGAAAAATCGTGACCCCAAGTACGCCGCTGCGCCCCCGCTTCAGGCGACGGGCCATCCGGTTGCCGACATAATTCAATTCCATGGCGGCATCCTGAATCCGGCGCAGCGTTTCCGGCGCGACCCTGGCCCCGCCGTTCAGCGCCAGCGAGGCTGTGGAAATCGCCACGCCCGCCCTTCTGGCCACATCTTTGATACTGACGCTCCGCACTGCGGACATACTCGGCTCCCGATTGAATCGAAACGTTTCGATGACTTTGCTATAGTATACCAAATAAAATGGCAAAAATCAAGGGGGAAAATGAAAAAAAAGTCTATTTTTTTGTCCGGCAGCCTTTTTCACCATCGAAAGCTCCATGACAACTGATCGGCTGACGGCATCCTTTTCGCCGCAAGTGCGGTCTAATGCACAAATGGGGGGTTGAAACAGGGGGGACGGAAGCATGGAAGCACGCTATTACCATTCGCTGCCGAACGGAAACATTCAGTGCGACCTCTGTCCGCACAATTGCATCATTGCGCCGGACAAGGTCGGTTTCTGCCGCGTTCGCCGCCATGTCGGAGGCAAACTGATCGCCGAAACCTATCGCCGTCCGGCGGCGCTTCAAGTCGATCCGATCGAAAAAAAGCCGCTCGCCTTTTATCGACCCGGCACCAAAACCTTTTCCGTCGGCACGATGGGCTGCAATCTCGGCTGCCAGTTCTGCCAGAATGATTTTCTGTCGCGGCACGGTATGGAGGCGGTCGGACAACTGCCGGAAGTTTCGCCGGAAGAAATCGTCCGGATGGCGCTCGAGTCCCATTGCGAGTCCGTCGCCTTGACTTACAACGAACCGACGGTTTTCATCGAATACGGCATGGAAATCGCCCGGGCGGCGCGCGAACACGGCCTCGGCACGGTGCTGGTGTCCAACGGCTACATCAATCCGGAGCCGCGCCGGGATTTCTACCGCTTGATCGACGCCGCCAACATCGATGTCAAAGGGTTCGGTGAGTTTTATCCGAAACTCTGCTGCGGTACGCTGGCGCCGGTGCTGGAAAGCTGCCGGGTTTTCAAAAAAGAGTTCGGCGGCCATCTTGAAATAACCAATCTGGTGATTCCGGGATGCAACGATTCGGACGAATCGATCCGCGCCCTGCTGGAGTGGGTCGAGCGGGAACTCGGGCACGATACGCCGATCCACTTTTCGGGTTACTTCCCGGCGGGCGGATTTCAGCAGCCGCCGACGCCGGCGAACACCCTGTACCGCGCCCGCAAACTGGCCAACGACCTCGGGTTCCCCAACGTACTGCTGGGCAATTTGAGGTACTGACCGTCAAAAATGCCATGGCGATTTGAGCAGCAACCAAATCACTGAAGAGGAAACAATATCATGTCCTGTCTTTCAAGCACTGTCGCCGGCAGCTGGTATCCCGGCAACGCCGATGAGTTGCGTCACATGCTCGACCAATACGCCGAACGGGTTCCGGACGCCGACCGCCGCGGACCGACGCCGAATATCCTGCTCCTTCCCCACGCCGGTTATTGTTACAGCGTGCCGACCGCGCTCTATGGCATCGCCCGGATCATGGGCGCCGGGTTCCGCCGGGTCATCGTGCTGGCGCCGAGCCACCGTTACGGCTTCCGGGACCGGCTGATAGCGCCGGAAAGTTCGCTGGTGAGCACGCCCTTGGGCGCGATCGCGCTCGACGAAACGGCGCTGCTGACCTTGAAAAAAGGCTTCCCCGTCGACCGTAGTGATGCAGTACATACCGAAGAACACGCCGCCCAGATCGAATATCCGCTGCTGCAGTATGCGCTGAAGGAATTCCGCATCCTGCCGTTGATCGTGTCGGAATTGAGTACCGACGGGGTCCGCCGGGCCGCGACGGCATTGCGGCGCATCCTCGATTCCGAAACACTGCTGGTCATCAGCTCCGACTTCACTCATTATGGAACCCGTTTCGACTATACCCCGTTTCGGAAGAATGCGGTCGAAGAGGTCAAAAAACTTGACCTTGCCGCCTTCGAGGCGATCAAGGCGGTCAATGCCGAACAGTTCGAAGCCCTCATCCGGCGCACCGGGGCCACCATCTGCGGACGCAACGCGATCGCATTGCTGCTTCATCTGGCGCCTTCCGACACCCGGTTCGAACTGCTTCATTACGCCAACAGCGTGGGGTCGACCGCGGACGCGGCCGATTTCGTCTGCTATCTCTGCGCCGCCGGTTATGCCTCATGGCCGGAAGCCGCCGCCGAGAAGACCTCCGCACTGTTGACGGAGCCGGAGAAACACCTGCTGCTCTCCATGGCGCGCCGTTCGATCGAACATGCCTTGAGCACCCGCCGGGCCCTGCCGCCGGATGCCTTCGCCGCGGAAGCCACGCCGGTCCTGAACGCCCCGATGGGCTGTTTCGTCACGCTGCATACCCGCGACAGCGGCGACTTGCGCGGCTGTCTCGGCGAAATCGAACCCCGGCTGCCGCTCTATCAGGCGGTGACCGAACTGGCGATCGCCTCGGCGTTCCGCGATCCGCGCTTCCAGCCGATGACGGCGGCGGAATGGCCGAATACCAAAATCGAAATTTCGATCCTGACCCCGCCCCGGCCGGTCGCCACCTGGCATGATATCGTCATCGGGAAACACGGCATGACCCTGTCCAAGCATGGCCGCTCGGCAGTCTTTCTGCCGCAGGTGGCGCCGGAACAGAACTGGGATCTGCCGACCACGCTGACCCATCTGGCGATGAAGGCCGGACTGGGTCCGGACGACTGGCGCGAAGGCGCGCAATTCACCGTATTCGAAGCCGTCGTCTGCCACGAGAAATAACCCGGAGTCCAGCCGAAATCAGTCATGACGCCGCAGGCGCGGCGCCCCCGGCGGGAATTATGAACGGATATCGGACAATCCACATTCGGGGCAATTCCGGCAAGCGCCGATCTCACCGTCGCAGGCGGCACAGCGATCGGTTCGTCCCGGTTGCCGGACATCGGCATTCATCCGGTCAATCGCAGCGGCAATCAACATACCGGCCCTGACCAGTTCCCGGACCGGAGTATCCCAAGGCTCGACCGCCGGCCGGCCCGGTCGGACCGCTTCAAGATTCTTGCGACTTTCGTCGGACGGCGATACGTAATTTACGGCAACCCATAACAATGCTTCGGTAACCTGGTACAGAATATCATCGCCGTCGATACGGTTCCCGCTTCCGCTCTGCCGTCGACATTCCGCGGCGATGAGCTCGATTCCGCTTTCCATTTCCCGACTCCCCTGTTTTTGCTATATTTCTTCGACGCGGTTTATAATCTCTTCCACCACTCTGATACCGGCATCGAAAATTTTCTCCATCAGAAATTGTTTCTGTGTGCCGGTTTCCTGTGCCAGCCGCGACAACCGCAACCGACGCGAGCCGCTGTCGTCGCGGATGATCGGTTGAAATTTCTTTGGCATATTGTGTCGGATAATCATCGCCACCCCCATGGTTAATCACAATATCAATATATGTCAAACTAAAGTAAAATTCAAATCAAATAAGTGTAAAAATAACAAGTTTTATTAAAAATAATTCAATCATGTTTGAAATATAATTAAAAACCAGTATCTTATCAGCAAGGAGATTGAACTATGACGGATCAAGAAATTTTTGAACGCCTTGAACAATATCGTAAAACGCACAATTTCGAATGGCAGGAAGTTGCCGCGGCCCTGAAGGTGTCGCGGGCAACCATCAGCAATTGGAAAAATGGCGGGAAGATCGCGGATAAAAACCGCCGCGGAATCATGGTCTTGACCACGGAGATCGATTACCCGGCGGGTTGTTTCCTTCCCTGCTGTCCCGCCGGACCGCCGGTCGATCGCCTGACCCAGTATCTGCTGGAAGCCTGGCAGGCCATGAATGGAGAGGAAAAAGCGCGCGTCATTGCCCTGATCGAAGAAATGCGGGAGAAAAAGTCCGCCATTTCGCCGGCGGAAGACAAGTTGCAATAACTCCGTCGCCGCCCCCTCGCCTGAAGGGCTGAAACTGGTGGACCCAGCTGGACTTGAACCAGCGCCCCGGAGATTATGAGTCACCTGCTCTAACCGACTGAGCTATGGGTCCATAATTGTGAAAGACAACGTAATGTAGCCTTTTTTTGCCGATTTGCAACCCGCCGCCCCGGCTTTTTCCTGCTTTTCCGGTTCCCTCCGGACATTCCGGGCCAACCGCCCCACGGTTTTTGGCACAGGTTTCAACATAGACCATTTAAAATCGGGTTTTTCCGGCCAAACTTACGCCCCGCCATTGACTTCTTCCGCTGTTTTCAGTATCTTTTAATCAGGCAATCAATCCGGAAAAGAGGTTGGAAAGTCATGCGTATCCCGGTGGGAGAAAAATCTCCGCGGCAACAGCTGCGCGAAATGCTGACCCGACAGATCACGCTGGGGCACTATCCTCAAGGAATGCAACTCCCGGCGCTCGAAGAATTCGCCCGGCAGCATCGCGTCAGCCGGACCACCGCCAAGCGGGTTTTCGGCGACCTGCTTGCAGCCGGCATCATCTCCTGCCGCCAGGGTGCGCGCGCCACGGTCGGCAGTCTGACCGACAAGACTCCGGCCCATAAACTGGTGTTGTTGTGCTGTCTCAGTGAAGATTTCGTCTATCAGCATGGACCGTGGAGCTGGCTGTGGCATCAGGGAGTGGCGCTGGTCTGCGGACGCAGAAACATCAATATCATTCCGACGGCGAATACCATTCTGCGCCAAAGCGAACTCATCAAGCAGGTTGACGGTGTGGTGCTGGACGAGGTATTCCAGGCCCATCCCGAACACCATGCCCTGCTGGAAGACCTCGGCAAACCTTATGTCGTGGTCAAGTCCTTTGCCGGCGTCGCCCCTTCCAACAATGTCGTCAGCATCGATTATCGCAATTTTTTCGAGCAATGCGCACTCTATATCCTGTCGCTGGGCATCAAGCGCACGGTGTTTCTCAGCGGCGGCAGCGCCAGTCCCGGGACCGATGTATTCGACCCTCACGTCCGCCACTCCACCTTGTTCCGAACCTTGGCGGAACAGGGAGTCGGGATGGAGAATTTTCTGGTCGAATCGGCGCAGGACGAACTGCCCGAAGCCGAACGGCACCTCCAACTCTGGGATCGCTTCCAGCCGCCGTTCGCAGTCGTCTCCTATGGCGAC
Source organism: Victivallaceae bacterium (assembly GCA_036677805.1). Taxonomy (GTDB): domain Bacteria; phylum Verrucomicrobiota; class Lentisphaeria; order Victivallales; family Victivallaceae; genus SIG78. The sequence continues at coordinate 193,719 of JAVBVS010000016.1, forward strand.
TGGAGCGCGCGTTATGTGCTGGAAGAGGGCTTGCGGCGCGGCTTGCGTCCCAAGATCGACTTCACGGTCATCGGCAGCAGCGGACTGCCGGAAGCCGAACGCTATTCGACGCCGCTGAGCTCCATCGCCATCGATTTCGAAGCCGTCGGCAAAACCGTCTGCCGCATGCTCGCGGAGCAGTGGACCCGGAATGTCCGCGAACTGCCGCCGGTGGCGATCCCGACTTCGCTGTGCATCCGCCAGAGTTGAAAGAAACCATCATGATTCGCAACCATACCGTCAACCCGTCAAGAAAAGGGACAATGCAATGAGGAAAACCTTCACACTGATCGAACTCCTGGTCGTTATCGCCATTATCGCGATTCTGGCGGCCATGCTGCTGCCGGCGCTCTCCGCCGCCCGGGAACGGGCGCGCAGCGCCAACTGCATCAACAAACAGCGCCAGATCGGTCTGGCCAACTCCATGTACGCCGGAGACAATCGCGATTTCATAAACCCGTCGTACATCAATATCGACACCAGCGTCGCCAACAACAACCGTTTCTTCAGCAACTATCAGGGCGATAAAACCTGCGGCCGTTATGTCCTGATCGCCGGCGGCTACTTCGGGACCGAGGAGCCCGGCGGAGCCACCGGCGGCGCGGACCAGGAAATGCAGCGCGAACAGTTCTACAAGTGTCCCTCCGACACCGTCAATTTTCAACCCAAATACAACTCCTACCGCCAGATATGGATGACCGCCGCATGGGTCACCAAGCTCTCCGCCAACCATACCAGCTACTATAAGGATGATGCCTCTTTCGCCCGCGACATGATCAACGGCGTCTGCAGTCCGGGGGCCGCCGTCAATGCCGACTTCGGCGTCGTCGCCGGCGATGAGACCGCGGGGCTCACCAACCATCCGGGGATGGTCAACGTCCTGACGCTGAGCGGATATGTCCGCAGCATTCCCAACAAGGCGCTGGTGCTCCAGACCAACTGGGAAAAGGTGATCGCGCAGGGCGGACTCGACGACCGCTGATTCCGCGCCGCGCCGGACCGGAACCCGCCGCAGGCCGTCGGCGGCGGGACCGACGGCAAGCAAGCCATCCCGAACCCCAGAAAGCCACCATGAAACGTTCACTGTTGATCCCCTGTTCCCTGTTGCTCGCCGGGCCGCTCGTCGCGGCCGGGCCTTTCGCGCTGAAATCGTCCGGCACCGCCAATCAAATTTTTTATCGTGGAGAGCCGCTGGTCGAATCGATCGTCTCGAAAGTTCTGCCGGAGGGCGACTTCACGCCCGACACCCAAACTTCGCTGACTCCTCTTGCCGATGAGGGACGGGTTTCCAATCTGTGGAGCGAAACCGCCGACCGCCGCTTCCGCCAGGAAGTTGCGGTCCACCCCGGCGGGCGAACGGTCGAAATCACTTTCATGACTGAAAATGCCGCGCATCAGGGCTTTCCCGGCAAGCAGCTGGATGTGGTCATCCCCTATTCGCTGGTGGAAGGCGCAACCTATCAGGCCTATGCCACCAATTCCCGGCAGATCGAGGAAATCTCGGGCCAATTCACCGCCGCGACCCCCGACGGTATCGTCGGCGGCAGGAAAGTCCGATTTCTGGCCATTCAGAAAGGCGGTCTCAAGCTGATTTTCGACCTCAATCCGCTGGGACCGGGCGATTATATCAACAATTACCAGCAAAGTTCCGTCCGCGGCATCTGGGATATCGTGCGCGAAGGCGACAAGCTGATTCTCCGGCAGCAGAGCAGCCTGCCCCCGGACGGCGGTTTGACCGGCGCCAAACTCTGCATCCGGGAAGGCGTATTTTCCGACTACGACCGCTATCACGCGCTGCGCCGCTTCCATTACGACGACCATCTCACGCCCGAAAACTTCCTGAGTTTTGGGGCCGCCAAAACCGGCAGACAGTACCGCCATGCCGACCTTGCCGCCTACGCCGCCGAGCGGCAATTCGGCTGGACCGATCCCGCCGGACTCAAACCAACGGTTCATTCGCCCGAGGGAGCTTATTACGCCAACGTCTCCGGTTGCGACGCGGAGTTCCGGATTACCGGCTTGCGCGACGGCGTTCACATCGTGACCGTCGGCATCGGCAACTACGGCAATCAGGCCAACCGCTTCGATCTGAGCTGCAATCAGCAGGAGATGGCCAAGGCATTTTCCGTCGGTAAGCAGGAAGCGGTCACGCTTTCCCTGCCGCTGTGGGTGCGCGACGGCGAAGTGCGCGTGCGCTTCCGCGGCAATTTTCTGGTTTCGGTAATCGCCACACAGTTCCTGCTGGCCAACGCCGAGGATTTTTCCTTCCGGCGCGCACTCTGGGTCACCGACGGCTATGAACCGGCAATTCTTTTCCGCAACCGCGACTGGCAGTCGGCGGGCGCTTTCGCCGTCAGTTGCGAACGGTTTGCGCTGCCGGCGCCGGGCGCGGAAATGAAGGCCCCGTTGCGCATGCCGGAGCGGCCGGTCGAACTGCCCGACCCGGACAACCCGGCGCTGGTCTGGCGCTATACGGCCAATATTTTTTCGCTGCGCGCCTATACCATGGCCGAATGGGCTGACCGCGCGGAGCTTGAAAAGTACATGGGCAGCCTGAAGGATATCGGCGTCAACGCGGTCATGACCGGCGGACTGCACTCGCGCCATACCTACCCGGCCCATCTTGAGCGCGGCAAAAAAATGATCGGCCAGATCGTCGACGCCGCCCACCGGAACGAGATCAAGGTGATTGAACACCACGAAGCAACCTTGCTGTGGAACCTCGACCAAGGCTTCCGCATCCTCTGCCAACGGCTGCCGGAAACCGTGCGCAGCATTGATGACAATCTGCCGAGCTTCCAGTTCTGCATCATGAACGATCAGTTCACCCGCACCTACACCGAATACTGCAAAGACCTGGTCAAACTCGGCGTCGACGGCCTCCAGCTCGACGAACTCTATTTCTTCCGCCACAGTTGCGTCTGCGCCGCCTGCCGGGCCAAATTCCAGCACGATACCGGCTGGCAGATTCCGGTCAACGAACTTGATCCGGCGCTCACCGACCGCAAACATCCGCTCTGGAAAGCGTGGTTTGAATGGAAGCGCATCAAGGAAACCAACTGGCTGGTCGATTTGCGGCGCACGCTCAAAACGATCAATCCGAACCTGACTTTGACGCAGTATACCACCCATCATGGATTCAAACTCAGCCTGCCGCGTGACAACTCGACCCGCGATCTGGAGGAATATGCCCGCGTCATCGATTTTTTCGGCACCGAAGTCATGACCCGCAACGCCTTCGCCAGCGCCCGCGCGGTAATCCCCTTCCGCAAGGCGTTCAATCTGCTGCATTTCGCCTATCGCACCCCGATCTGGGCGATCTTCTACAACAACAACTGGGATGTCCGTTATTTCTGCTATGCGTTGAGCAACATGAACGCCCAGCAGCCGCTGCTGCCCTACGACCGCTGTCCGCCCGGCAAAAGCGATTACCAGACCTTCGCGGCGCATCCCGACAACATGGACCGCGCTCACGCCGAACCGCTGGCCCGGATCGCGCTGCTTTTCTCCGGCCGCAGCCGCGACTGGAACAGTCTGGCGAGTTTCGAACCGGAGCTCTTCGGACTGGCCCAGACACTGGAAGAGATGCATGTGCCGTATCAAGTCATCGGCAGCGCCAGCCTGAAACCCGAAGTACTCAGGCAATTCGATATCGTTTCGCTGGGCGCCTCCGGCTGTCTTGCCGATGAAGAGGTTCAGGCGGTCAAGGATTATGCCCGTGCCGGCGGCACCGTCTGGCTCACCACCAACACCGGATTGTTCGATGCCGAAGGCGATCCGCGCAAGACCTGGGCGTTCGCCGATGTTTTCGGTTTTTCGCCCAAAACCACGCCGCTGAAAAAATTGACCGCACTGGAAGATGCTTCCGGTACGCGCCTGACACTCAAAAAGCCGGTCAACTACTTCCCGCTTCGCGGTCGTTTCCGTCCGGAGAGCGCACTCTATATAACCTTCAACCAGCAGCGGCTGCCGTGCTGGATCGAACAGCCGTACGGCAAAGGCAAAATGATCTATCAACCGCTGGAGCTGGCCGGCGCGCTCTATGCGCCGGAGGTTTCGCCGGGCAAAAAATGGCAGTTCGAACGCGACGACGCGCTGGCGGAGCTTCTCCATCGCGAATTGCGCCGGATGCTCGGCAGCGCCGCGCTCTGGCAGACCGACGCGCCGGAAAAAGTTTACGCCACGCTTTACCGCGAACCCGACCGGCTGCTGGTCCATTTTCTGAACGCGACCGGAGTTGCGATCAAAAAAGGCGAAGTAATGACCGACCGGGCGCCGGAGGTCGCCTATCCCGCGCTGGCGCAGGATATCAGCTTCACCGTCAGCCCCGGTTTCCCGGTCCGGCAGGTCTATGCGGTATCGCCCGATTTCGCGGGCCGCAAAACGATTGCTTTCACGACCCTTCCCGGCGGCGAATGCCAGGTCGCGTTGCCGAAAGCAATGCTGAATGTTTACACGATCGTGATTCTCGACCGCCGCGCCCCCTGACGCGGAGGTTCACCCCAAAAACTGACGGCCGCCGCAAGACGATTGTCGCTGCGGCGGCCGTTTGCTTTGAAAAAATGATGCCAAACTCAGGCCAGACAGGCGCGGATCTCCGCTTCACTCACCGGACCGGAACGCAGAATGCGCACCGGTTCGACCGTGGCGTCGATCACCGTGGAGGCGGCGGCGTCTTCAGGCAGCCGCCCGCCGTCAATCGCCAGATCGACCGGGCCGGTCAGTTCCGTCAGTGCATCGGCCACGCACAGCACATTGGGCCGCCCCGAAGCGTTGGCGCTGGTCGAGGCCAGCGGCCGCCCGTAACTCCGCAACAGCTCCAGCACAAACGGGTGATCCGGAATGCGCAGACCCACCGTCGCCAACGCCCCTGAACCCGGCGCAATCACCGTAATCGGTCCGGGCGCGAACCGCTCCAGCAACCGGCGCGCGGCGGCATTCAACCGCACTCCGAAACGCTCGGCCATGGCCGCGTCGGCAGCGAACATCGCCAGCGGCTTGCCGTGATCGCGCCCTTTCAGCTGATAAATCCGTTCGCGGCCCGCGGCGTCTTCCCAGTCGCAAACCAGTCCGTAAACCGTTTCGGTCGGGATCAGAATCACCGCCCCCGGCCGGGCCAGCGCCTGAAGCGCCTTCCGGAGCATATTTTTCTCATTCATCGCCAAACTCCGATCTTTCCGTCCGTTTGCCGGACGGCATCGGACAGTCCAGAAAAAAATAACCGAAAAAAAAACGAATGCAATTTTTGCAACTGTCCCCTCCCTACATTTTTCGCATTTTTTTTCCCGGCGCAGTCCCATCCCATGATTTTTTCCAAAAAAGCCGCCGATTTCCCGTTAAAAATTTGCATTTTTCAAAAAATCGTCTATTTTATACATTTTTTGGTTTGGTACGACCAAACAGGTTATCAGGTTTCAATCAAAAGACGGGAAACAAGACATGTCAAAAGCCTACAACGTTGCCGTTGCCGGCGCGACCGGAGCGGTCGGAATCGAAATGATCAAGACGCTCGAAAAGCGCAACTTTCCGGTGAAGAACCTCAAACTTTTGGCCTCCAGCCGTTCGGCGGGCAAAAAATTGACGTTCAAAGGCACTGACATCACCGTCGAAGAATTGACCGCGGATTCGTTCCGGGGCGTCGACATTGCGCTGTTCAGCGCCGGCGGCGACATCTCCAAGCAGTTCCGTCCCGCGGTGGTCAAGGCCGGCGCGGTCATGATCGACAATTCGAGCGCCTTCCGGATGGAAGACGACGTGCCGCTGGTCGTGCCCGAAGTCAACCCCGAAGATATCAAGTGGCACAAGGGCGTAATCGCCAATCCCAACTGCACGACCATCATCATGCTGGTCGCGGTGGCGCCGCTGCACCGGGCCAAGAAGCTCAAGCGTCTGGTCGCCGCGACCTATCAGGCCACCAGCGGCGCGGGCGCCAAGGGCATGGATGAACTTCTGGTGCAGACCCGGCAGTTGCTCAACGGCGAAGCCATTGCGCCGAAAGCCTTCGCGCACCGGATCGGATTCAATCTGATCCCGCACATCGATGTCTTCTACGACAACGGCTATACCAAAGAAGAGCTCAAGATGGTCAACGAAAGCCGCAAGATGCTCCATTATCCGGAGCTGATGGTCACCTGCACCTGCGTGCGGGTGCCGATCCTGCGCGCCCATTCCGAAGCGCTCAATATGGAATTCGAAGAGGATGTGACGCCGGAAGAAGTCCGTGCCATTCTCGCCAAGGCGCCGGGCGTCACGCTGGTCGACGATCCCGCCAACAAGCGCTATCCGATGCCGATCGATGCCTCCGAACAGTACAATGTGCTTGCCGGACGCATCCGCCAGGATCTGTCGCGCCACGACAAGAAGGGCATCGACATGTTCGTCAGCGGCGACCAGGTGCTCAAGGGCGCGGCGCTCAACGCGGTTCAGATCGCCGAACTGCTGTAAGCGCACTGTCCATCCAGAAAGCAAAAAGCCCCCGGAAAATTCCGGGGGCTTTTTTTATCCTCTGAGTCCGTTGGAGACTCCGGTCGGCGACGCGATTAATTCCGCTCTGCCGGAGCGCGGACCGTCTGCCGCCCGCCCAGCAGCCAATAGTCGGCCCCGATCAAAAGCAGCAACAGCAGATAACAGCCGGGGATCAGGAAAAAGGAAAGCCGCAACCCGTAGAGGTCGCCGAGGACTCCCAGCACCGCCGTAAAGATGCCGCATCCCGGAATTCCGGCGCAGGAAAGCAGTACGAAAAGCAATGTGCTGTCCACCTCCGGCATCCGGTCGGCGCAATAACTCTGCACGCTCGGCCAGAAAGGCGCGGTCGCCAGTCCGCCCAGAAAGAGCAGCGCCAGAATGGCTGCCAGATGATGAGTGAAGGGGAAAAGCGCCGTAATCACGGTTCCGGCCGCTGCCGCCATGATTACCAGCAGCGGCAGCTGCCGCTGCTTGACCAGGACTCCGCTGCCGGTCCGTCCGATCATCATCCCGGCGGCAAAAACCGCCGTGCCGACGCCGCCGAGCAACGCCGACGCGCCGTATTCCAATCGCAGCAAGGTCGCACACCAGAAGGTCAGGCAGAACTCCCCTCCCCCCGCGACGAACATCGCCGCAAAAAAGAGCCAGAAGCGGCGGCGGCGCAGAATCGCCATGGTCCGCGCCACCGTCGTCCGGATTTCCAGCGAACCGCGGCCTTCCAGCCGCGCCACCCGGCTGCAGCCCGGCAGCAGCAGCATGGCCGCGGGCGCCAGCGTGAGCAACCCCACCCCGACCACCACCAGCCGCCAGGAGACCTCCAGCCAGAGCAGCAGTCCGATCACCGGCACCAGCAGAAAAATGCCGATCGACCAGAAGGCGTGGGCGAAATTGATATACCGTCCGGGTTCGTCATTCACATGCAGTTCCTGAACCAGCGGCGTCCCCAACCCCTCGACCCAGCCTTCGCCGAATCCGGCCAGAATCAGCACCAGAAAAAGCATCCCGTACCACGGCGACAACGCCGCCAGCATGATGCCCGCGCTCATCATCAGCGCCGCCATCCCCAGCGACCGGCGCAATCCGAAACGCGCCGCCACAAAGCCGCTGCAAAGCATGGCCGCCACCATCGGAATGCTGCGTCCGAGCTGCAGCGCGCCGCCCTTGCTCATCCCGCCCGACTCCAGCGCGAAATCAAGGTCCCGGGCCAATTCCACCAACACCACCGGCACCGCCAGCGAACAGGCCGCGTAGGCCATGAACAGCGCAAACGCGGCAAAATCAAACCGTCCGAACTTCATAGCAACTGCTTCAATCCTTATAATTATCCTGACCCTGACTATGGCAAAAGCGCCATCGCCACACTGTCCCAGAACAGCAATCCGGCTTCGCTCAGGCGGATTTGATCCGGCCCGATCCGCCACCACTCCGGCTGTTGCCGCTGCAATTCCAGGCAACGGCATTGCCAGCCGTCCCAGCTTCCGGGCCGGAGCCGTTCCCACTCCGTGCGGCTCCACCCCCGCGCCGTCCGGAGGTTGACCGCGAAAATCTCCGCTTCCCGGCAGCGCGGCGACACCCGGTCGATTTCGGGTTCGTCGCCCCTCAGCCAGTCATCAAGACTTGCCGGTTCGGCATAACGGTCGCAGCCGTCGAAACCCGCCGCCGCCGGTCCCAGCCCGAGCAAGGTTTCGCCCCGCCAGACGCCGATATTGTGACGGCACTCCCGGCCCGGCCGCGCGTAATTCGATATCTCATAGCGGCCGATGCCGCCGGCGGCCAGCAGTTTCCCGGTTTGCAGCCACCAATCGGCCTGCGCCGCATCATCCAGCGTCGCCAGTCCGGTCAATCCGAGCCGGCTGTTTTCCTCCGGAGTCAGCGCATAACACGAAACGTGATCGACGTTCAACGCCAGCACCCGGCGCAGATCGCCTTCCCAATCCGCCCATTGCGTCCCCGCGACGCCATAAATAAGATCGCAATTCCACTGCTGGTCTGGCAATCGATCCTTGACCAGCGCCAATGCCCGTTCGAGATGCTCTTCCCGGCAATGCCGACCGAGACGGGCGCGGATGGCGGCACTGAAGCTCTGCACCCCGAGGCTGATCCGGGTTGCGAAGGCACGCAACAGTCCCCATTTGTCCGCGGTCAGCGATTCGGGATTGAGTTCGCAGGAGATTTCGGCCGCGGATTCCAGCGGGATATAACGCGCCGCCAGCGCCAACAGGCGTTCCAGCTCCGCATCGGCCAGGAAGTTCGGCGTGCCGCCGCCGAGGTAGAGCGTCGCCGCCGGAGCGGTGAACTCGATTTGCCGCAAACGACGCTCGAGTTCGTCGAGGTAAGCTTTCCGCTGCGCGGCGCTTCCCGGCGCCACGGAGTAAAACGCGCAGTAACCGCATTTCGACGCGCAAAACGGCACATGAATATAAACATGGCGCCAGGCCCCGCGCCGCGGCGCCAGACCGTCAAAGCTCACTGTAGACCCAACGCCCGTCGACCATGGTGCCGACCGCCTTGCCGCAGCACTTTTTGCCGCCGAAGGGCGTGTTACGGCTCTTGCTTTTGAACTGTTCCGGATCGATCGTGAACTCCAACTCGGGATCGATCACCGTGATATCGGCCGGACGGCCCTCGGCCAGCGAATAATCGTTCATCATCAGCACTTCCGCCGGCCCCCGGGTGAATTTCGCCACCCAGTCGCTCAGGCTCAGAACGCCGGTATGAACCAGTTCGGTCAAGGTCACCGGCAACGCCGTTTCCAGACCGATGATGCCGAAGGGCGCGTAATCGAATTCCACGATCTTGCTGGTCGCGGTATGCGGCGCATGGTCGGTGGCGATCACCGTGACCGTGCCGTCGGCCAATGCTTCGCACAACGCCTGCCGGTCGGCGGCCGAACGCAGCGGCGGATTCATTTTATAGTTGGTATCGAAGGTCTTGATGCACTCGTCGGTCAGCGCGATATGGTGCGGCGTCGCTTCGGCGGTCACCCGGATATTGCGGCGGCGGGCATCGCGGACGAGATTGATGCTCTCGGCGGTGCTGATATGCTGGAGATGGATCGGCCAGTCGATGGCGCGCGCCAGCATGATGTCCCGGGCCACGATCAGCGCCTCGGCCAGAGCGGGCATGGCTTTGAAGCCCAGCAGCACCGACCACTGGCCTTCGTGCATCACCCCGCCCGCCGCCAGAGTATTTTCTTCGCAGTGGTCGAGAATCGGCAATCCGAAACTTTTCGCATATTCCACCACATGGCGCATCAGGCCGTGGTTCTGAATGCAGCGGCCGTCGTCGGTCAGGGCGACCACGCCGGCGCTTTTCAAGGTGCCGATCGGCGCCATTTCCACACCTTCGAGGCCTTTGGTCATGCAGCCGGAGGCCAGCACCTTGACCACGCCGCTCTGCTTGGCGCAGCTGCGCAGATATTCGATCGCCCCGGCGGTGTCGGCGGCGGGGCTGGTGTTGGGCATGGCCACAATCGCGGTAAAGCCGCCCGCGGCGGCGGCCATGGTGCCGGTGGCGATGGTTTCCGCGGCCGCATTGCCCGGCTGTCGGAGATGGACGTGCAGATCAATGAATCCCGGCGCCACCACCTTGCCCTTGAGGTCGATCACTTCCGGATTGCGCAACGATCCGGGATCGGCCATATGCCTGTCGCTTACGCCCAGGTCGCACATCGCGTCGATGTTGCGCACCGGATCGATCAGACGGCCATTTTTCAACAAATATTCCTTCATGACACCATCCCTGTTTTGCCGTGATTCCGTTCCAATATACGTTGATAGATGTTCAGCAAATCCGCCGCCCGCAGCTCCCACCGGAACTCGCGCGCGGTCTTGTACGCCGCCACCCGGATTTTTTCGAGCTCGGCGTAATTCCGCGGATCGAGCAGACGCTCGCACCGGGCGATCCATTCCGGGAAGCAACTCGGCGTCCCGAAAAATCCATTTTCCCCGTCCCGCACCAAGTCCGAACCGCCGCCGACCCGCGCCACGCAGGTTACGGCCCCCGCCGCAAACGCTTCCAGCACCGTCATGCCCACCACATCATACTGGGAGGGCTGCACCACCAGCGCCGCCGACTGATAAGCCGCGCGAAACCGTTCGTCCCCCGGCGGCAGTCCGGGAATGACGGTCATCCGGTCGCCCATCGCGCGCTCCGCGGCGATCGCTTCGAGTTCCCGCAGATATTGCCGCGACAACACCGCCCCCAACAGCACCAGATGGCAATTCCGGCCTCGGTTGTTCAAAACCATCACGGTCTCGATCAGCGCCTTCTGGTTCTTGCAGCTCAGAATGCCGCCGACCGCCAGGAGGATCGCCCGTTGCGGCGGAATCTGGTAGAAAGAACGGAAATCGACCTTGGCCGGCTGGTTGAAATAATCGTAATCCACGCCCGGCGGAAAATATTCGACCCGGCCATTTTCCAGCCAGTCACTCAGACCGCGCGTCAGGTTGCGGTCGCCGGCCAGCACCAGATCGGCTCCAGCCAGAGCTTCGGAATTGATCGCCACCGCCTCTTCAAACAACTTCGGATCGGCCAGCAGCATCCGCCGCTCCGCCGTCCCGCCCCGCGGCGGCTGCGCCATGTCGCAGCTGCGGTAATCGCAACTGCGGCAATGCATGATGAAGGGAATCCCCATCTCGGCGGCGGCGGCATAGACGTCGCGCGCCAATGATCCGAACGCAAAACAATGAATCAGGTCAAACCGGTTCTTGCGCAGGAAAACATCCAGCGCGGGCGACTCCAGCTCATCATAACTGACTTCATCGCCGTGCACCTTGCGATGCCAGCGCCAGCGCTCGGGCGCACATAAAAAGCGATGGATTTCGATGCCCTCGACGACCTCGAGCGCACATTGCGCCGGTTCGCGGGTCGCGGCAATGGTACAGACCGTGCCGCGCGCCATGAGTTCCCGGGACAAGTGCCAGACCAGATTTTCCGTCGCCCCCCAGACCGATTGATCGAATCGGGGCAGCACCTGCAATATTTTCATGCCCAACCCAAGCTTCGTCCGAAATGTTTCACCGAAAAATCACACCACCCAGCCCGGACATGGAAAAATATAGCGCCCGGAACCGCCAAATACAAGCAAAAATCCGTAAAAATAGCGCATTGCGGGCAAGCAATCATCGTCATCCGGTATTATATTAATGGAATGGTTGTCCAACCCGGGAATTTGTCAAACACAGGTCGATTGCTTATCATGAAATCCAGATACATACTGCCGGCGATGGTGGCGGCTTCCGTCATCCTCGGCCTGGTCGTAGCCGCCGCCGTTCTCCGCCACTCCGCCACCATCTCCACGCCGCCGAAAACCGATGTGCCGGAAGAACCGGCGCCGCCGCCACCGCCGCCAGCGCCGGTTTACCGCTACAAAGTCGAACCGCAGACCGCCGGATTCGGCCAGCCGTTCGACTACAGCACGGCCCGGGTTCTGCCCGAAAATCTGCGTCCGTTCAAAATGAAAGCCGGCATTCTGATCGATCTCGACCGGCGCAAGGTGATCTGGGAGTACAACAGCCACGCCCCGGTGCCGATCGCCTCGCTGACCAAGCTGCTTACGATCTACACCGCGTTCGAAGAATTGGAACGGCGGCCGAGCATCGATCTCGATTCGCTGGCCACGGTCTCGATCGACGCCACCGAAACCGCGCCGGTCAAGATGCATTTCAAACCCGGCGAAAAGGTCTCCGTCCACGAACTCTTCACCTGCGCCATGCTCAAAAGCGCCAATGACGCCGCCCACCTCATCGCCGAGTATTTCGGCAACGGACGCACCGCCAATTTCATCGCCATGATGAACGACAAGGCGCGCGAAATCGGCATGACCCAGAGCCACTTCGTCAATGCCAACGGGCTGCCGATCTATTCTCAGAACGAAGCGACCAAAATGAACACGGCCAGCGCCAATGACTTCGCCCTCCTGATCGAACGGGTTTACGAGTATCCGATGATTCTGCGTTATACCGGGTTGCAGCAGGCTGCCACCGCCCACGGTCCGGTGGCCAACGGCAACCGGCTGCTCGGCAAAGTCCCGGGCATGGAGGGCATGAAAACCGGGTTCACCCAGGCGGCGGGCCACTGTCTGGCGTTCAGCTGCCGCCGCAACGGACGGCGTCTGATCGGCATGGTCACCGGGTTCCAGAAGCGGCCCGATTGTTTCCTTTTCGCCGAAAAACTGCTTGACTGGGGATTCAGGATCGAGTTGCCCTGAAATTCCGGAAAAACCGCAAGATTCGGGCAAAATCACATATTTTCGTACAAAATACCATATTTTTTTCAAAATTCTCCAGTATATTCAAAATAGAACCTTTTGCAAGGAGAATTTTCCGATGAAAAAATTTGTGATTGCCCAGATCGGCTGCGGCGCGTTCGCCGAATTCCAGGACCTGCCCAACTTCACCGCCAATCCACGCTCCACGGTCAAGTACTGCTGTGATATTTCACTTGACCGCGCCCGGCAGATCGCCGCCAAATTCCATGTGCCGTACGCAGTCGACCGGCTCGAAACCGTCCTCGACGACCCCGAAGTCGACATCATCAAAATCGCCACCAGCCATGAGGCGCACCGCCCGATCATCGAAAGCGCCGCCGCCCGCGGCAAGCACATCATCTGCGAAAAGCCGATGGCGCTGGAAGAGGCCGAAGCCTTCGCCATCATGCGCGCGGTGCGCAAACACAAAGTCAAGCTGGCGGTGGACATGAACCGCCGCATGGCGCCCGCGATGAAGGCGCTCCGCGACCGTTTCCGCGATCATCTGGCCCATCCCGAGTTCAATCCCTGGCGCTATATCGAAACCGACCGCGCGCTGCTGCCCGAGGAAAAGTATTCCCAGTTCTACCTCAACATTCAGGACGAAAGCAGCTCCTATCGCATGATCCATCTCGATCCGGCCACCGGCGGCGGCATCATCATGGGGGAAACGGTGCATTGGCTCGACCTCGCCTGCTGGTTCTTCGCGCCCCAGCACCCGGTGGAAATCACCGCCTGGGGGTCGCCGCGCCTGACCCACGGCATTCACCTCAAATTCGAATCCGGCGATTCGGCCACGATCAGCTATTCCTCGGGCGGCACCTTCGATTACCCCAAGGAAACCTTTTACGCCACCGCCAACGGCGTGATGTTCCGCAATGATTTCTTCGTGGAAAACAACTATTACGGCATCCCCGGCAATCCCCGCGAAATCTTCGCTCTCCAGCGCGACCCGCTGCCCGCAGTCGGGACCGAGGGCGGTCTGTCCGGGTATCTGGCCAAATACCATGCCGCCATGGCCAAAACCCGCGACAAGCGCGCGATCCTCGGCGCCGCCGTGGTCGACAAAGGCCATACCGCCGTGATCGACGGATTTTTCGACGCAATCGAAAATAATACGCCGAGTCCCTGCGACGAAAACGCCGGCTGGATTGCGGTCTATCTCGCCCGGCTGGCGATCAAGTCGATCGAGCTGCGCCAGACGCTGCCGGTGGGCATTGAAAAGCTGGAACCAGCGCTGCTTTACTGAGCCGACGATAATAAAATGCCGTGCCGAATCTCAGGTTCGGCGCGGCATTTTTCCAGATTCTTTACTGCTGAACGATCAATTCGGTTTTCGGCCGGGCCAGGAAACGCTCCGGGCTCCGGCTGGCGACATGGCCGAGCCAATGCAGGATTTCCTGCCGGAAGAGCCGGAATGACTGCCGCATGATCGCCACCCCCTTGAATCGCGCCAGCTGCGGTTCTTCGTCCAGAGTCAGCAGAAAGTAATCTTTTCCCACATGCCGATGATATCGCGCGGCAGTCTGAATGAATTGCGGCGCAAGATCGCAATTGAGCACGAATACTCCGCGGGGGCAGCGGTCCCGGCTGAAAAGTTGCAACCCGATTTCCTCAAAACAGTCTTCCGGCGCGGAGAAATCCCTGACCAGCAGCGCCTCCGGAGCCAGCCGGGCGCCAAGTTTGATGCACAATTCGTAAAAAGCCAGCATCCGGGGCATCTGATACGGACGCAGATACGACGGCTGGTGCGCTACGAAAGCCAGCTCCCGACCCGCCTCGATCATCAACCAGGAGAGGCCTTCGCGGATGCTGCTCTCGGGATCGGTGATGATGGCATCCATACGCCCGTAATCCCGGTTGATCAGCAACTGCGGAATCCCTTTGGAATGAAGATGCTCCATCATGTCGATCTGCGACGAAAGCGGCAGCAGCCAGATCACGGCGCGGGGCGCGTCGAACAATCGGTCCATATGATCCCGGACGTAATCGAACTCCATCCAGCGCAACGGCGGCGCCGTTTCCGGAAAGTCAAAGAAGATATCCGAAAAAGGATATTGATGCATGTCCCAGGAGAGATTGTTGGCGACGACAATGATTTCCTGAATCGCAACGCCGTAAGGTCCAGGCCGGACGAAGGTTCCGGACCCCTTGCGTCCGCCGAGATGGCCGGAGCGGACCAGATTGGCGACCGCCCGCTCCACCGTCGTCCGCGAACAGTGATACTTGTCGGCCAGCCGGTTGCGCGAAGCGATGCGGCTGCCGGGCGGACGCTTGCCGGAATTGATTTCGTCGAGCAGATGCCGCTCCAGCAGGGCGGTTTTGGAAAGCATGGCCGAACTCCGAAAAAAGCAAAAAAACTGCATTGCAATCAATATAATACAAGAATACAGCTTTTCAAATTTCAAAAATAAATGATTGATTTTTATTTGGTGCTGAAAAAATAATCATTCCGGAAAATTAAACCGTAATAACAAAAAAATATTATAATACATCAGTACAGCTTTATCACCGGAAAATGGAGATTGCAATTTGCAAAAAACCGTTTTTTTCCATACATTAATCGTCATCGAAAACAACCTGGAGTTTGTCACTGATCCTGAGAATGCCACGATCAAGGCGCCGGACAGGCAATCGCCGATCAGAGCGTTTTCGCTTATGGCGTGATAAACTCTTAACCCAATGGACGGAATTTATGAATCGGGTGCGTTTCGGCATCATCGGAGTCGGCAACATGGGTTCGGCCCATGTTGAATTCGTCAAAAAAATCGACATTGCCGAATTGACCGCAGTCTGCGATGTCAGCCCCGCGGCGCTGAAGCGGATCGCGCCCCGCCTGACGCCGGATTGCCGGACCTTCGACGATGCGGAACGCTTTTTCCGCGAAGCTCCGATTGACGCGGTGATTGTCGCCACGCCGCATTACAGTCACGTCGACCTGGCGATCCGCGCCATGGCGGCGGGCAAGCATCTGATCGTGGAAAAACCGATTGCGGTCCACAAGGCCGAGGCCGAGCGGCTGCTGCGCGCGGCGGAGCAATATCCGGCGACGGTCAAATCGGCCATGTTCAATCTCCGGACCGTGGCCGTGCACCGGAAGCTCAAACAGCTGATCGATGCCGGGGAATTCGGCGCCATCCGGCGAATCAGCTGGATCATAACCGACTGGTTCCGCAGCCAGCACTATTACGACTCCGGCGACTGGCGGGCGACCTGGCGGGGCGAAGGCGGCGGCGTACTGCTCAACCAGTGTCCGCACCAGCTTGATCTGTGGCAGTGGTTCTTCGGCATGCCGATGAAAGTCCGGGCAATGGCGGCATGCGGCAAATATCACCGTATCGAAGTCGAGGACGAAGTCAACGCCTGTCTGGAATACGCCGACGGCAAAATCGGCAATTTCATCACCACCACCGGCGAGGCGCCCGGAACCAACCGGCTGGAAATCGCCGCCGAGCGCGGCCGGGTGATTCTGGAAAATGGGCAGCTCTCTTTCCGGCGCAACGAAATTGAAACTTCCGTATTCAGCCGGTCGACTGCCATGAGTTTCGCCATGCCGCCGTGCTGGGATTGTTCGATTCCGATCCAGCAGGAGCCGAGCGGACACGCGGTCGTGATCGAAAATCTGGCAGCGGCGGTGCTGCGTCAGGAGCCGTTGATCGCCCCGCTGGAGGAAGGCATCCGCAGTCTGGAACTGGGCAATGCGATGCTGCTGGCAGGTCTGACCGGGCGAGCGGTCGACCTGCTGCTGGATGCGGTCGCCTATGCCGCTGAGCTGGCAAAATTGGTGGCGGCATCCGCCGGAACTCCGGCTGTGCGCCCATTCTGAACCCCGCCGGAACAGCAATCGGATTCAGCAACCGCCGGCGGAATTGCCGCCGGCCGAAACGCAGGAGAAAAGACGATGTTTTTAAGCGGATTCGCCAGCGAGGCGGGAAGAGTTTTTGCCGATCAAATCGCCGTAACCCGGGAACTCGGCTGGCATTATATTGAAAGCATGTTCATCGGCGACAGCGAGCTTGCGCATATCGGCGAAGCCGAATTCGAAGCGGTCGCCGCCGCGCTGGCGGAGGCCGGTCTGGAGATCAATTGTTACGCCAGCCGGATCGCCAACTGGAGCCGCCACCCGCGCCGCGAGGAGGATTTCGCCGCCAGCCGGGAAGAGCTGGAGCTGGTTCTGCCGCGAATGCGGAAACTTGGAATCAAGATGCTTCGCGGCATGAGTTTCCTGGTACCGAAGGACGAAACACCCGACACGCCGGAACTTGAAGCGATCATTTTCGCCAAACTCAACACTCTGGTTCGAATCTGCGCCGATCATGGCGTCCGGTACGGCCATGAAAATTGCATGAATTACGGCGGACTGTCCTATCGGCATACGTTGAAACTGCTGGAACGGGTGCGATCGCCCGCCCTCACCCTGGTTTTCGACACCGGCAACCCGGTGTTTACGCCGGACCGGGACGATCCGGTCGCGCGTCCGTCGCAGTCGAGTTGGGAATTTTACCGCAATGTCCGCGAATTCATCGGCTATGTCCATATCAAAGACGGCATCATGCAGGTCGGCCCCGACGGCTCCCGCAACATGACCTTCACCTTTCCCGGCGAAGGCGCCGGCGAAGTGACGAAAATCGTCGGCGACCTGCTGGCGCACGGTTACGACGGCGGATTCTCCATCGAGCCCCACATGACGCCGCTCTTCCAACCCGGCGACAATCGCGACGATCCGCGGATTCAGGCGCTGCGGCGGCGGGAAACCTACGTCGAATACGGCCGGCGTTTCGAACGGCTGCTGGCGGCGGAAAAAGTAAAACTTCACGCCGCCGGAACCAGCGGCGCGGTCACTGGAGCTTGACGCCGAGGCCGCGAGGCCTGGCGACCTTGCGGTAACAGGCCTCAGCCTTCGGCAGGTCCTTTTCCAGATCGGCGATGCGATCGGCGCCGCCCGGATGGGTCGACAGCCAGCCGGCAATCTTCGACCCCGTCCCGGTGTCGCCGAACTTCTTCCAGAAGGTGATCGCGGCATGCGGATCGTAGCCGGCCTGCGCCATCATGATTAAGCCGATGTAGTCGGCCTCGCTTTCGTTGGCGCGGCTGAAGGGCAGCATCACCCCGAACTGCGTTCCGACCCCGTAGGCCGAAGCGACCCACGGATCGTCGATCGTGGCTTCGACGGCCGTCGCCCCCAGCGAACGCAAGGCGTCCCATGACATCCGCTCGCCGCTGTGGCGGGCGATCGCATGGGCGATTTCATGGGCGACCACGCAGGCCAGTTCGGCGTCGTTGGCGACGTAGCGGAAGAGTCCGCTGTAGACGCCGACTTTGCCGCCGGGCAGACAGAAAGCGTTGGCGGTACTGTCTTCAAATACCAGGAATTCCCATTGAAAATCATTGGCCGGAGCCACCGCCTTGAGCGCGGGCCCGACCCGATCGAGCGCCGCGGTGTATTTTTTGTCGCCGGACACCTTGAGTTTCTTTTTATACTCGGCGTAAGCCTCCGCTCCGACGGTATTTTCGTAATCGCTGCCGGTCAGCAGCAGCTGATAGCGGTCCGAAACCGGAACGGCCCGGCAGCCGACGCCGCACCATGCGGCGGAAAACGCAATCGCACCCAGCAGCCAAGCCGTCCGGAACCGGTTCATAATGCGATCTCCTCGGGTTAAGTCACCGGCGGTGACGCTCCACAAAGCGTTTGATACGTTCGAGCGCGGTCACGATGTCCGCTTCGGCAGTGGCGTAACAGGCACGCACATACCCTTCGCCGCCGGGACCGAAGGCCGACCCCGGCACCACCGCGACGCTCTCTTCCCGGAGCAAGCCCTCGGCGAATTCGCGCGAGGTCATGCCCGTCGGCGCTATCCGCGGAAAAGCGTAGAATGCCCCCTTGGGCATCACGCACGGCAGCCCGGCGTCACGCAGTCCGCGCACGATCAGATTGCGCCGTTCCCAGTAGGAATCGCGCATCGATATCATTTCACGGTGACCGGATTTGAGCGCGTCGAGCGCGGCTTCCTGCGCGGTGATCGGCGCGCACATGATCGCATACTGGTGAATCTTGAACATCGCCTCGATCACCGGTCGCGGCCCGGTCGCGTAACCGATGCGGAATCCGGTCATGGCGAAGGCTTTCGAGAAGCCGTGCAGAAAAATGGTCCGCTCCTTCATCCCCGGCAGCGACGCGATCGACGTGATTTTGCAGTCGTAAACCAGCTCCGAATAGATTTCGTCGGTGATCACCAGCATATTGTTGGCCGTCACGATGTCGGCAATCTCGCGCAGCGTGGCCTCATCGGCGACCGCGCCGGTCGGATTGCAGGGAAAATTGAGCAGCAGGATCTTGCTGCGCGGCGTAATCAGCTTGCGCAGTTCGGCCGGATTGACGCTGAACTCATCATCCTCGCGCGTGACCAGCGGCACCGGCACGCCCCGCGCCATCAGCACTTCGGTCGGATAAGATACGAAGCAGGGAGACGTGTAAATCACTTCGTCGCCGGGATCGACCAGCGCGCGGATGGCCAGGTCGAGCGCTTCGCTGACGCCGATGGTGACCAAACACTCGTGTTCGTAATCGTAATTGACATGATAATGCTGCGCCAGATAGTGGCAGATGGCGCGGCGCAGCGCCGGAGTTCCGGCATTGGAGGTGTAGGTGGTGTGGCCGGATTCGAGCGAGTAGATCGCGCTTTCCCGGATGTTCCACGGAGTCACGAAGTCGGGTTCGCCGACGCCGAGCGAGATGATGTCGCTGCGCCCGGCCACCAGATCGAAAAATTCACGGATGCCGCTTTTGGGCAGATCCCGGATGGCGGATACCACGAAAGATTCAGGGGCAAACTTGGAGCCGTTCATAATTATCATCCATTTCCAGCAGTCGGCCGGATTCCTTGTATTTCTTGAGTTGGAACGCGGTGGAGGTCGAATTGACGCCCTCGATGGTCGAGAGCTTTTCCGCCACGAAAGCGGCCACTTCGCGCAGCGATTCGCCGCGCACCGTGACCAGCAGGTCGAACCCGCCGGAAACCAGGCACAGATCGGTCACTTCGGCGAAGCGCGCGATCCGCCTGGCGGTCTGGTCGAAGCCGCCGTCGCGCCGCGGCGTGACCTTGACTTCGATCAGAGCTTGAACGGCGTGATCGGTAAAGTTGTTTTCATCCAGAATCGCCTTGTAACCGGCGATCGCATGGTCGGCGATCAACTCGGCCAGCGCCCGGCGGACGGTATCGGCGTCGGCGTCGAGGCGCTCGGCCATCTCGTCGATGCTCAATGCGGCATTCTTGCCCAGCAGAGCCAGCAATTTTTCTTTCATGTCACATTTCCCCTGAGAAAGTATATGGATAGAATGGGGGTAATATACTACCCGGATCAAGGATTTTCAAGCTGAAGCGCGGATTCAGGCATGTCGGGCGACGTATCGCGGACAGTCCGCCATCGCGTCGGCGGCATGCTGGTCGAGGGCGCAGCGCGTGACAAAGGGATGCTCGATGAAATACACGCAATCTTTGCAGAAGCGCTGTTCAGCAGTTGCGGCGGCCAGCCGCGCCGGAGCGGCAGGCGCCGCACCCAGCAGCACACCGAGGTCGTGAAGCTTTTCCGCGCCGGGACCGGCGGCGGTCTCCGTTTCGGGCGCGCCGAGACCGGCGCCGCAGAGCATGCAGACCAGCTCTTCGCCGGCGGGGGTGAACCCGTCGAGCCGGAGCTTGAGTTTGGCCACGCTCGTTTCGCCGCAGACCGGGCAGGTAATTTTTTCGTTCGCGCGCATCGTTCCGAAATGGTGAAGTTTTATCTCGATGGAAAACCTTTATTACTATAGTTCGGTCTATAAAAAAAACAAGCCGCCGATAAAAAAATGATGGGTCAAAATGACACGCAGCCATGGGCATTCTGACGCACCGGAGCCGGGTTCAAGTTCAAAATAATTTTTGGCATGCAATCTGCTGAATCCTTCTCGATATCATCAAAAACTGAAATTGCGAAAGGAGAATCCACACTATGAACCTTGAAAAATTCACCAACCGCAGCAAAGAAGCGCTGATGGCCGCGCATCAGCTGGCGGTCGCCTCGCGCCATACCGAAATGACCGATCTGCACCTGCTCAAAGCCCTGCTCGAACAGCAGGACGGACTGGCCGGAAGCATCCTCGAACGGATGAGCGTCGCGCCGGATATGCTGGCCAACGCGGTCGACGCCGGCCTCGCGCGTCTCGCCCGGTTGCAGGGCAACAGCCAGAATGAAGTCTACCAGTCGCGGGAATTCAGCGAAATTCTGGTCGCCGCCGACGCCATCGCCGCCGAAATGAAGGACGAGTACGTCAGCGTCGAGCATCTGCTCCTGGCTCTGGTCAAAAGCAAGGGCGCCGCCGGCAAGCTGCTGAAGGAGGCCGGTATCGATTACAATCAGATGCTTCAGGCGCTGCAAAGCATCCGCGGCAATCAGCGGGTGACTTCGGCCGATCCGGAAAATACTTTCGACGCGCTGAATAAATACGGGCGCGACCTGACGCTGATGGCGACTCAGGGCAAACTCGACCCGGTGATCGGCCGTGACGAGGAAATCCGCCGGGTGATCCAGATTCTGTCGCGCCGGACCAAGAACAATCCGGTGCTGATCGGAGAGCCGGGGGTCGGCAAAACCGCCATCGTCGAAGGACTGGCGCTGCGCATCGTCAAAGGCGACGTGCCGGAAAGTCTGAAAAACCGCAAGCTGGTGGCGCTCGACATGGGCAGCCTGATCGCCGGGGCCAAATACCGCGGCGAATTCGAAGAACGGCTCAAGGCGGTGCTCAAGGAAGTGACCAGCTCCGCCGGCAACGTGATTCTGTTCATCGACGAACTGCATACCGTGGTCGGCGCCGGCGCAAGCGAAGGCTCGATGGACGCGGGCAACCTGCTGAAGCCCATGCTGGCGCGCGGCGAGCTGCACTGCATCGGAGCGACGACGCTCGACGAATACCGCAAGTATATCGAAAAAGATGCGGCGCTGGAACGGCGGTTCCAGTCGGTGCTGGTGGCTCCGCCCTCGGTCGAAGACACCATCTCGATCCTGCGCGGACTGAAGGAACGGTACGAGCTGCATCACGGCATTCATCTGCAGGACAGCGCGCTGGTCGCGGCGGCGGTGCTTTCGGACAAATACATCGCCGACCGTTTTCTGCCCGACAAGGCGATCGACCTGGTCGATGAGGCGGCGGCGGTACTGCGGACCGAAATCGAAAGTTCTCCGGTTGAAATCGATGAAATCGAACGCAAAGCCATGCGGATGGAAATTGAAATCACCGGGTTGAAAAAGGACACCGACGCCGCTTCGGTCAAACGGCGCGAAGCGCTGGAAGCGGAACTGGCCGAACTCAAGAGCCAGGACGCCGAACTGCGCGGGCGCTGGGAAAATGAAAAGAAGTCGATCGCCGCCATCCGGGAACTGCGCGAAACGCTGGAACTGGCGAAGGTGCAGCTGGAAAAGGCCGAACGCGAGTACGACCTGAACAAGGCCGCGGAACTCCGCCACGGCACCATTCCGGGAATTGAAAAACAGATCCGTCAGGCCGACGACAAGCTCAAGCACATGTCGGGTTCGCGGCTGCTCAAGGAAGAGGTCGGCGACGAGGACATCGCCGCCATCGTAAGCCGCTGGACCCACATTCCGGTGACCAAGCTGCTGGCCAGCGAAAAGCTGAAGCTGCTGGCGCTGGCCGATCATCTGCACGAACGGGTGATCGGGCAGAACGAAGCGGTTCAGGCGGTGGCCGACGCGGTCCTGCGGGCGCGGGCCGGCCTGCAGGACCCGAACCGGCCGATCGCGTCGTTCATCTTCATGGGACCGACCGGGGTCGGCAAGACGGAACTGGCGCGGGCGCTGGCCGAGGAGCTTTTCGACGACGAACGCAGCGTGATCCGCATCGACATGTCCGAATATATGGAAAAACACAGCGTGTCGCGGCTGGTCGGCGCGCCTCCGGGATACGTCGGCTATGAGGAAGGCGGCCAGCTGACCGAAGCGGTGCGGCGCAAGCCCTATTCGGTGGTGCTGTTCGATGAAATCGAAAAGGCGCATTACGATGTGTTCAACATCCTGCTCCAGATTCTGGAAGACGGCCGGATCACCGATTCGCAGGGACGGACGGTCAGCTTCAAGAATACGATCATCATCATGACCAGCAACCTCGGCAGCCAGCTGATTCTGGAACACAAGGGCGCAATCGACGAAGTCAAGGACGAGGTCATGGCCGAACTGAAGCGCCACTTCCGACCGGAATTTCTGAACCGGATTGATGAGGTGCTGATTTTCCACCAGCTGAGCGAAAAAGACCTGCTGAACATCGTCGACATCCAGATGAAGCTGTTTGCGCGGCGGCTGGAAGACCACGAAGTGAAGTTCACCATCAGCGAAGCGGCGCGCAAGCGCCTGGTCGAAATCGGCTACGATCCGGCTTTCGGCGCCCGACCGCTGAAGCGGGCGGTAATCCGCGAACTGGAAACGCCGGTGTCGCACCTGCTGATTTCCGGCGAACTGGCCGACGGCGGCGAACTCGACGTCGCTGTCGACAAGGAAGGCAAGCTGACCTTTACGTGCCAGGCTCCGGCGGTCGAAGCCGAACTGGTCGACTGACGCCCGGAGAAGCGGCGGACGAATTGCGGGAGGACGGGATGCCGCCCTCCCGCTTTTTTTGCGGCATTGCAGGTCGTAAAGCCGCCCGGCTCAGCGGTAACGCGTGGGGTCGGGCACCCCGGCTTCGGCAAATCCGGCGCGGCGCAGGCGGCAGCTGTCGCAGACCCCGCAGGCCCGTCCTTCGGCGTCGGCCTGATAACAACTGACGGTAAGCGAATAGTCCACGTCAAGCTCCAGCCCGTGCCGGATGATTTCGCTTTTGCTCCAATATTGCAGCGGCGTATGGATGACGAACTTCCACTCTTCGTCCGCCGCCCGGGTTCCGAGCCGCGCCGCCTCGGCGAATGCGCCGATGAAGGCCGGGCGGCAATCCGGGTAGCCCGAGTAATCGACCGAATTGACGCCGATGAAAATATCGCGCGCCCCCAGCGCCTCGGCGTAACCGGTGGCCAACGCCAGAAAAATCAGGTTTCGCGCCGGAACGTAAGTCACCGGAATGCCGTTATCTTCCCGATTCTCCGGCACCGCGATGCCGTCGGCGGTCAACGCCGAACCGCCCCATTGCCGCAGATTGACCTCCATGACCTGATGGCCGGCGACTCCGGCCGCCGCCGCCACCCGCCGCGCGGCGACCAATTCGCTGTGATGGCGCTGCTGGTAATCGAAACTCAGCGCATAAACTTCAAACCCGGCCTTGAGCGCCGCCGCGAGACAAGTTGCGGAATCGAGCCCGCCCGACAACAGCACCACCGCTTTTGATTTCATGACAGATTCTCCTGAGACGCCGTTCCGGCGCGGCGGGTCAAAACAACCGCTGCTGCCACGGCTCCTCTTCCTCGTTGTTTTTGCGAATGTTGCGTTTGGGACGATGCCCGGCCGACTTGGCCAACTCGCTCAGCCGCACCGGCTCAGGGCCGCCGTCGCCGCGCTGCGGCGCGCCGGTTTCCAGCACCTCCAGAATTTCACGCGCCCGATTGACCACGTCGCGCGGCAGTCCGGCCAGCTGAGCGACGTGAATGCCGTAGCTGCGGTCGGTGGCGCCGGGCACGATCTGGCGCAGAAAAATGATCTTTTCGCCGTATTCGCGCACCGCGACGTTGTAGTTGTTGATCCCGCGCTTGCTGGCGGCCAGTTCGGTCAGTTCGTGATAATGGGTGGCGAACTGGGTGCGGCAGCGGCAATGTTCGTCGTCGTGCAGGTATTCGGCCACCGCCCAGGCGATGCTCAAGCCGTCGAAAGTGCTGGTGCCGCGGCCGATTTCGTCGAGAATCACCAGACTTTTCGGCGTGGCGTAATTCAGAATGTTGGCGGTTTCGACCATTTCGACCATGAAGGTGCTCTGGCCGCGAGCCAGGTCGTCGGCCGCGCCGACCCGGGTGAATATCCGGTCGACCAGTCCGATCTCGGCGGAATCCGCCGGCACGAAGGAGCCCATCTGGGCCATCAGCACCAGCAGCGCGGTCTGGCGGATGTAGGTCGATTTGCCCGCCATATTGGGACCGGTGATCAGCATCATCCGGTTGCGGTCGCCGTCGAGCGTCACATCGTTGGGCACAAAGTTTTCCTGCTTGAGATTGAGTTCGAGCACCGGATGGCGGCCGCCTTTGATCAAAAGCTGCTCATCGACGCGGATCACCGGGCGCACATAGCGGCGCTCGCGCGCGCATTCAGCCAGCGCGCAGATCACATCCAGCACCGCGATCTGCCGCGCACCGTTCTGAATGTCGAGCGTATAAGCCAGCGCCTGCTGGCGCAGCGCCTGGAACAACTCCAGCTCCAGCGCCTTGGATTTTTCCTCCGCGCCGAGGATCTTGCTTTCCAGCTCCTTCAGTTCCGGCGTGATGAAGCGTTCGGCGTTGACCAGCGTCTGCTTGCGGATGTAATCCTCCGGCACCATCGGCAGATTGGCCTTGCTCACTTCGATGTAGTAGCCGAAAACCTGATTGTACTTGACTTTGAGCGATTTGATCCCGGTGCGCTCCTGTTCGCGGCTCTGAATGCCCGACAGCCAGCTTTTGCCCTCGGTCGCCGCCCGGCGCAACTCGTCCAGACCGGCGTGATAGCCCGGCCGGATCACGCCGCCTTCGCTCACGCTCAGCGGCAGTTCATCGTTGAGCGCCCGGTCGATTTCCGCCACCAGCTCGGGCTGCGGAACGATCTGGCCGTCGAGTTCGCGCAGCAGCGGCGCGTCGAACTCCGCCAGCAATGCCTTGAGCCCCGGCAGAATCCCGAGGCTCACACTCAGCGCCGCCAGATCGCGCGCATTGGCGCTGCCCAGATTGAGCCGCCCGGTGATCCGTTCCAGATCGCGCACCACGCCGAGGGTTTCACCGATTTCGGCCAGCGTCAGCGGATCGTCGCGCAGGACTTCCACCGCGTCAAGCCGCCGGTCGATCTCCATTTTGTCATACAACGGACGCAGAATCCAGTCGCGCAGCAAACGACCGCCCATCGGGGTATTGGTTTTGTCGAGCGTGCCCAGCAGCGTCACCGATTTGTCGCTGCCGAACATCGGCTCGACCAGTTCGAGATTGCGCTGCGAAATGGCGTCGAGCTCCATGAAGTTGCCGGTGCGGTAGACCCGGAGCCGGGTGATGTGGCGCACATCCTGGCGCAGATTCTCCGCCGCGTAATAAAGCACCGCCGCCGCCGCCCCGAGGCCGCTGCTCAAATCCCGGCAGCCGAGGCCGTCGAGCGACATCACCTGAAAATGGCGGCGCAGCGTGTCGGCGGCGAATTCGGCGGCGAAAATCCAGTCGTCAAGTTCGGTGAAGAGCACCTGATTGCGCACCGCCGGGAGCTTGCCGTCGAGTTTCCAGCTTTCGAGCTTGCCGCCCGGCACCAGACATTCCCGCGCCGCAAGCCGGGCGAGTTCGCTCTCCGCCGCCGCGCGGTCGGCGAATTCGGCCACCTTGAATTCCCCGGTGCTGATGTCAAGCGATGCCAGCGCATAGTTGCTCTTGCCGAGATTGAGCGCCACCAGAAAATTGCTGACCGCCGGATTGAGCACGCTCGCATCGATGACCGTGCCCGGAGTGATGATCCGGGTGATCGCGCGTTTAACGATGCCCTTGGCCAGCTTCGGGTCCTCGAGCTGCTCCGCGATGGCGACCTTGACCCCGGCATTGAGCAAGCGCGGCAGCTGCGCGTCAAGCGCGTGATAGGGAAATCCGCACATGGGATAGCCCTGCCGCTTGGTCAGCGTCAGCTCCATCAGCGCGCTGCCCCGCACCGCGTCGTCGAAGAACATTTCGTAGAAGTCCCCGAGCCGGAAGAGCAGAATCGCATCCTCGGGGATATCGGCCTTGGCCGCGCGGTACTGCTGCATCATCGGGGTGAGTCTGGAGTCATCCATAGAATCGGTTGCTTCCCTCCCGGAGCGCATGAAAATCACATCGGTTGCATCATCATGAATTTACTCTGAAAACAGAAAACTTCAAGGCGGAAACGCCGTCCGTCTTGAAGTTTCTGCGCAAAAATCCCCCGCTTCCGGGGAACGCGATCCTGTCGCTTACTTGTCGATTTCGGCCAGCGCCGCCTTGCGGCTCAGACGCACCTTGCCGGAATTGTCGATGTCGATCACCTTGACCGTGACAAAATCGCCTTCGCTCATCAAATCGGTCACCGCGGCCACCCGGTAGTTGGCCATTTCCGAAATGTGGAGCAGGCCTTCCTGTCCCGGCAGAATTTCGACGAACGCGCCGAAATCGCGGATGCTGACCACCTTGCCGCGGTAAATCTTGCCGATTTCCGCTTCGGCGGTCGAACCGAGCACCCGGAGCTTGGCCGCTTCGAGCCATTCCCGGTTGGACGCCATGATCTTCACGCTGCCGCTGTCATCGACGTCAATATTCGAATGGGTTTCCTCGGTGATGGCCTTGATATTCTTGCCGCCGGGGCCGATCAGCGCGCCGATCTTGGCCGGATTGATCTGGATCACTTCGATGCGCGGAGCGCGTTCGCTGATATCGGCGCGCGGCGCCGGCATGCACGCTTCGATCACGTCGAGAATCTTCAACCGCGCCTGACGGTTGCGCTCCATCGCTTCGCAAAGCAGATCGATGGCGATGCCCGGCAGCTTCAGATCGAGCTGGAAGCCGGTGATGCCGTCACGGGTGCCGCAGACCTTGAAGTCCATATCGCCGAAGTGGTCTTCCGCGCCGATGATATCGGTCAGCAGCAGCTGCTTGCCGTCGCCGGTCACCAGACCGCAGCTGATGCCCGCCACCGGCGCCTTGATCGGCACCCCGGCGTCCATCAGCGCCAGCGTCGCGCCGCAGACCGAAGCCATCGAAGTCGAGCCGTTGCTCGACATGATTTCGGAAACGCAGCGCACCACATAGGGGAAATCCTTCGGCATCACCCGCGCCACCGACCGTTCGGCCAGATTGCCGTGGCCGATTTCGCGGCGGCCCGGACCGGTGATCCGGCCGACTTCGCCGACGCTGTAGTTCGGAAAATTGTAGTGGAGATAGAAGCGGTCGACCTTGCTGCCGCCGTTGCCGGTCAGATCGTCCTCTTCCTGCGCGTCCTTTTCATTGCCCAGGGTTGCAAGCACCAGCGCCTGGGTTTCGCCGCGCGAAAACAAAGCACTGCCGTGCACCACCGGCAACACCGCGACTTCGGCCGAAAGCGGCCGGATTTCGTCGATCTGGCGGCCGTCGGCGCGATAATGCTTGTCGAGAATCAGCCGGCGGGTGGTGTCGCGGATCAGATCGTCGTAGGCGATACGCATATTGTAGGCGAACTGGGCGTCGCTCATATCGGGGAATTCAGGCCGCAGCGCGGCGCTGGCATCGGCGCTCAGGGCATCCATCGCCTCGAGACGGTCGGCCTTGCCCGGCACGGTGCAGACCGCGTCGATGCGGTCACGGCAGAATTTTTCGAGTCCGGCGGTCAGCGCTTCCGGCACCAGGAAGAGCTTCGGGGTCTTCTTGGCCTTGCCCGCGACTTTGGCCAGCTCGATCTGAGCCTGGCACTGCGCTTTCACCGCTTCATTGGCGAAGTACATCGCCTCCTTCATTTCGGCTTCGGAACAGAATTCCGCTTCGCCTTCGATCATGATCACCTGATCGGGCAGTCCGGCGTAGATCAGTTCGATCGTGCTGCGTTCCATCTCTTCGCGGGTCGGGTTGGCCACCAGCTTGCCGTCGACCTTGCCGACGCGCACCGCGCCGATCGGCCCCTGAAACGGCAGATCGGAAAGCATCAGCGCCGTACTCGCGCCGACGATGGTCAGCACGTCGGGTTCATTCACGCCGTCGGCGGAAAGCACCAGCGCCTGAATCTGAATTTCATCAAAATAGCCCTTCGGAAACAACGGACGCAGCGGGCGGTCGGTCAGGCGGCAGGTCAGAATTTCTTTCCTGCTCGGACGGCCTTCGCGCTTGATGTAGCCGCCGGGGAATTTGCCCGCCGCGCTGTACTTCTCACGATAGTCGACCTGAAGTGCGAGGAAATCGGTGTCCGGACGCGCCGGTCCGGAACAGGCCGCGACCAGCAGCACGGTATCGCCCATGCGCACGGTACAGGCGCCGGCGGCCAGATTGGCCAGCTTGCCGGTGGCGATTTCGACGGGACGGCCGTCGGGAAGATTGAAGATTGCTTTTTGTTCAGCCATGATTGATTCGGCCTTTCTGAAAATAAGGAACATGATTGCCGGCGGCGGCTTCGCAAACAGGCGCCGGCGGAAAATTCCCGTTGTGATTTCAGTGCATGGCCAACCGCCGGAACTGAACAGGCCCGCATACCCGTGAAACCCCGGCCGACGCACGGCATGACGCTTGGAGAAATTCGCACCGGAACGTTTCGTTCCGGCGACCGTTGGCATGGAAGAGAAACTTTTCGCCAGGAAAAGCTGCGGAATCGCGGTATCAACCCCCGGGACATTTCATCGATGCCTTCCCCGGATGCTGATAGCGAACCGAATTCCACACTGATCTCA
This sequence comes from Victivallaceae bacterium, assembly GCA_036677805.1. Lineage (GTDB taxonomy): Bacteria > Verrucomicrobiota > Lentisphaeria > Victivallales > Victivallaceae > SIG78. The sequence continues at coordinate 223,016 of JAVBVS010000016.1, forward strand.
TTCAACGACCGAATGTTCCGCAAGCAACCCCGCGCCGGTCTTTGTCGGATACCCAGCACAAAAACCACAAACCGCCAATACATACTATAGCGCCGATCCGGCCAAAAAACAAACTTCACCCATAAAAAAAACGGCGTTTTTCCGCCATAACCGCCGATAACGGCACAAAAAAACGGACCGGCCGTCGGGCCGATCCGTTCAATCGTTGCTGCAATCCGGCAAGATTACTTGCGGCGGATATCCAATTCTTCGCACAGCGCGACATAGCGCTCGAAGTTTTCCCGCGCCAGATAGCTCAGGAGCTTCTTGCGGCGGTTGACCATCGCAATCAGCCCGGTCTGGGTGCTGTAATCCTTGCGGTTGATCTTCAGATGCTCGGTCAGGTGGGCGATGCGCTTGGTCAGCAGCGCCACCTGCACTTCGGGGCTGCCGGTGTCGCCTTCCTGGCGGGCATACTGCTGAATCGTGGCGGTCTTGGTCGCTTTGTCCATGATGTTCATCCTTTTCCTGAATTTTCGTTTCCCGACAGCAATTCCCCGGCCGGACAAGCGCAGGGCAACCATCGGAAGCGTTTTTAACGGAAACGCATTCCATTAATATACCATCGATCCGCCAAGATGCAAACTTTTTCCGCAAAAATCCCGGTTCCGCCTCATTTCCGGATCAGCGCCACGCCGTAGCCTTCGGGAATCCTGACTTCGGCATAGACTTTGCCGTCACGCTCGATCTTCGGCACCTTGAAATCCGGCTTTTCGCGCCCCGTCCGGTCGAACACCCGCGCGGTGAAGTCGGAGCGGTCGCCCCAGCCGAAGAGTCCGCTGGTATTGGTCAGAATCCGTTCCTGACCGATGATGCAGCCCTGCCCCAGCGCCACCGGAGTGATCGGATACATCGCATCGGTCAAAGTCGGCGCGCTGCCCACGGTATCGGCATAATAGTAATAAACACTCCCGTAATTCAACGCCTTGAGCATATCCTTGTAGGCGTCGAGCGGCGTCCGGACGGTAAGGTGGTCGCCCAGCGAAATCGGCGTGTAGAGTTGCGCCTGCACCAGATTGGTGATGCTGCCGGTTTCAACGAAACGCGGAAAATGCCGTTCCCGCATCGCCTTGGTAAAGGGCGCGCCATTGGCGATCAGCAACCCGTTGCCGCGTTTCAGAAGTTTGTCGATCATCGCCAGCCGCCACGATTCGGTCAGGATCGGCACCGAACTGATCTTGCGGCTGATGCGGTGGGTTTTGCCGTCGATTTCCGCGCTCACGCCGTCCCAGTACTTGTCGCTGTAGCTGAACGGCGACTTGGAATACTCCAGTTCGTCCCAGTAGATCGCGTCGATCCCCTGATCGAAGCGCAAATCGATCACCTTGTCCTGCATCGCCGCGAATTTCGATCCCGGACGCGGCACGAAAATCGGGTATTTTCCGCCCGAATAATCGACCACTTCGCCGTTGGCGGCGATCAACGCATCGTCGGCAAAAGTTTCCTTGTCCCCGTCGCCGTTGGAGATGAAGCAGTGAAAATAGGTGAAAACCTTGACGTCGGGTTTGGCCTGCCTGACCTTTTTTCCGCTGTCGTTCAAATAGGAAAGATCGATCTGGGTATAGCGGTTGCCATGCTGGGCGACGCCGCCATCCTTGCCATAAATGAAGGTCACAGCGAAAATGCCGTACTTGGCGCTGTAGCTGTCCAACTGCCGTTTGAGCGTTTCCGGCGCGGTGGTCAGACGTGATGACAGGAAGCATCCGGGACCGTCGATAGTGAAATTGACGCCCCAGTTGTCGCGGATGCGGTTGATGAACACATACTGTTCCGGTTTTTCCAGCGGGTAGACCGAGAATTCCAGCGTCACGGTTTTGCCCGGCGTCAGCACCAATCGCTCATCCGCCATGCCGAGCTTGCCGTCATTGCAGTAATTATATCCCTGAATCCGGCTGAGGTCATCCTCCGCCACCAGGCCGATCCCGGAGGTTTTCTCCAGCGCCAGCGAAGTCGGGTTGACCGGCGCCGCATTGCGGCTGGAAGCCGAAATCTTGGGATAGCCCGCGACGAACACCTTCGCCTCCGGAGTTACCGCCGTGAAATTGCGGACCATCAGCGGCAGATCGGTCCCGGAAAGATTGGTTACGGTGTCCTTGACCGCAATGCAATCCGCCTGCCGCTCAATCACCCGGCTTACGGTGAAATCCTTGCTTTTAAGTTCCGCCGTATCACCTTTGACCGTCACGGCGCCGTCGCCCGGCGCGCCGAAGCGCGCCCAATCCGGCTTCAAAGTCGAAAATTCCGACTCCACCCGATAAGTCCGGCCGTTGACCGTCACCGCGACCGCGCCTTCGGCATCAAGTTTGACCTGATAAAAGCCCGGCTTCGCCCGATGCGCCGGCTCGATCACCGGAAGTTCGCCGGTCGGAGCATCCTTGAGAGTCAGCCGATTGGCCGGCATTTTGAATTCCGAGGCCGAAACCTGCCAGGACAGCGGACAGTCGGTCTGAGCGCGGTGGGCGACGATCAGTTTGTTCGGCCCTTCCGGCTTCAGCAGATCGCTCACGTCGAAAACGAACTCATTGGGATCGATGGCCGTGCCGTTGCTGGAAAATGCCGGATAGCCCTTGCTGTCAAGCGGTCCGTAGGTGGTGAACCAGACGCCGTCGCCGCCGGAGGCGCCCATGTCATGCTGTTCAAACTGGATGTTGGCATCGCGGTTCAGGCAGCGCGCCGCATCCAGCGGCTTGCCGTTGAGCTCAAGCCTGCCGCCGCGGGTGCCGCCGGCGTATTGGGGCCGGTCGAAAGCCATGCGCACAGTCAGGCTTTGAGCCCGCTTCGCGACCTCGGGCGGAATCACAATTTCGGTGCTTTTGCCTTTTTCCAGGCGACCGGGTTCGGAATTCCAGAGCGCGGCGGTTTTGACCGCGCCGGAGTCAAAAGAGCCGTCGGCCCGCGCAAACACGCCGTCGATCAGACGCGCCAGATCCCACGGCCGCGGCTGCGCCGGTCTGGCGCTTTGCGACAGCAAGGTATCCTGTTCGCCGCTGTCGGAATCGCTCAGCAGGGTATCGAACCGCAGCCGGTCGTGAATCGCCGGAGCCGGAGCGTTGAACACCGACCACGGAATCGCCGCCTCCAGCCGGTAGCCGCCGGAATCGCGCTGCGCCGCCACCCGGATGTCGGCATTCGGCGTACCTTCGGGGCGGAATACCCATGCCTCGGGAGCGATGCCGGCAAAATTGCCCGGTGAAAACCCGAAGACGTAGATGTTTTTGTCGTCCTTGCCCGGCAGATAGGGATATTGCACCACCAGCATCGCATGATCGCCCTTCCACAAATCCCCCTGCGTATGTTTCTGGACCAGCTGGTCGTCGCGCACGGTAACGCCGAGATAGAGAAAATTATGGTCATACCCCAGCACCGCGCCGCCGGAAAAGTCGTTGGCGTCTCCACAATTTTCCCTGCCGTAAACCGTATTTTTCTCCGGAGAAAGCGCCTGCTGTCCGGCGAGTTTGCTCAAACGGTCGAGAGAGCCGTCGACTGCCGGCGGCGGGTCGGACACCAATGCCACCGGTTCCAGCGCGGCAAGGCTCATTCCGGCCAGAAGCACCGCCAATCCCCAGAATCCTGCTTTCTTCATCATCAGACTCCTTACTCCATCCTCAATAGGTAATATCGTCAAGAATATAACGGAAACAGTTGCCCCAACTGCCGATATAGGCTTTCTGTGTGGCATTCAGGGAAATGCCGCGGACATGACCGCCAAGGTGCAGGATATTTGCCCGATCATTGGGATGATTTGAGGGCGCGGCAAAGATATCCGACCAGATGGCCGCACCGGGATCGTCATGTCCCATGAGAAGGCGGCCGACCGGCAACGGACTGCCCCATGCACTGTGCGCAGTTTTCCACATATAGTAATTATAAGACAAATACGGCGTCTGTGGAGTTCTGTCCAACCCGAAGTTTTCGGTGTCACTGGGGCATTTGAAAAAATTGGTCGCCTGCATAATCGAATCTTCCATACTCTGCGGATATTCCGTTCCGAAGTAACCACCCTGAATCAATAGTACCGCCGGATAATAAGGATGCCAATAGGAACCCAACTCTACAGTATCACTATTATCAAAATTTGTTCCCGTTACGGCAGGTCGATAGTCTCGATTGACCGTGCTGTATGTAAATTCCGCCATTCCGATCTGCTTGAGCTTTGCAAGGCAGTTCGAGCCGCGAGCGCGTTCCCGCGCCGCCGACAGCGCCGGCAGCAGCATCGCCGCCAGAATCGCAATGATTGCAATGACCACCAGAAGTTCAATAAGCGTGAATGTTTTTTTCATTTTTTACACCTTTTGGGTTGGTTGTGAGTATTTTTTTCATAGAGACTTGCGTTTGAAAAACTTGAAATCGACTGTACTCCGAACCGGTCCGGACGGCATTTCGGATAAAATTCTGACTGCTTTTGCTCCGGTTCCACCGCGATTGGAATCGATAGCGCTAACTGGTACGGCACAAGCCGACAACAGCGGACTGTCCTCCAGAGAAACGACAGCGAGATCCTCGGGAATCCGGATGCCGCGCGCAAGCAGCATTTCAACCGCGGCCAATGCATAAAGCGCCGACTGTGTCACCAATGCGTCGAACTTCACCCCGTCAAGATAAAGCACATGGATTTCCCCCTGAATCATCTGCAAATCCCCCCAGAGGTGAATCTCCAGCCGGGGATCGAAAGGCAGATTTACCGCCGCCAATCCCTCCCGGAAGCCGCGCGGTACCGCATCCATATACATCGTGCTGTAGTGCAACAGCAGAATCCTCTTCCGCCCGGAATTTTTCAGGATGCGTACCGCTTCGACAGCAGTACTGAACCGAGGTGGCACAATCCGATGCCACTCGGGATACCGGCGCTCGATATAGGCGCAGCCGACGCAATCGTCATCGATAAATGCCACGTTACAGCGCCGCTGCTTGAGCCAATCGAACAAATGGCAGTACCACATTCCCGGCACCACCACCGCCGCGCCTTCCGGAATCCGTTCCAGGCTCGGAATATGGATATCGGGCGGGTTATTGTTCAAGGTCGCATAGATGGAGCGTACTGCGATGCCAAGCTTGCGAGCCTCCTCAAGAACGCCGTCCAACACCGAGGTGTCCTTGTTCCAGACCGTCGAAGGGCACGGCGTAAGAACATATACTGTATCCAGTTTGCGGTTGGCGGTAAAACTGCCCCGGCCGCGAATCCGTACGATTTCGCCGCGATCGGCCAGTTCGTCGAGTGCCCGGGTCACGGTCATGTAGGCCACATTGAACCGCTCCTTCAATTCGGGCGCGCTCGGCAAACGGGTCTCCGGGGGCAACAACGCAAACTCCGCACTCAAGCCCCGGACCAGCTGTTCGTGCAGAGAATTTTCCGAGTCGTCGCGATTCAACTTGAATGACATTGCCGCCTCCCTTTCCTGTCCCGTAATAATTATACCTCGAAACCGGGGGGCAATTCAAGAGAAAGCGAGAAGAAATTCAACAATTTCATATAGACAACAGGGGTAAAATCAATACAACAAGTCCATTTCAATAGATAACTTCAGCCGAAGGCAAGATTGCGGAAAAAGTTTGTCCGATCGGAAAGATTGAATGCAATCGCTTCAATCCTCGAAGCGGAAAATCTGCCAGGGATAGCGTTGCGCCATGGTTTCCAGCGTTTCGACATAGCGCGCCAGCGCGGGCCGCAGCATGGCCGCCGGAATGCGTCCCTCAGGGCAGTCCGCGAGTTCGATCGGATCGCCGAAAACCAGCCGCAGCCGGAACGGGCGGCGTTCGCAGGCGACGAACATCGGAATGACCGCGACCCCGGCGCGCGCCGCCACCCAGTAGGGCGACACCGGGAACGCGCTCGGTCGGCCCAGAAACGGCATTTCCAGCAGCTGTCCGGACGCCGCTTCGCCCGCGCGGTCGCCCATGATGCAGACCACTTCGCCGCGCTCGACCGCCGCCAGGCATTCGGGCAGACCGCCCATGAAGCCGTTGACGTCGATTTCGTGAAAATATTCTGCGTTGCCCTCCAGCGCCATCTGCTTGCGCACCGCCGGATTGGCGTCGGGAGCCACCAGCAGATTGACCTTGCGCCCGAACTCCGCCAGCCCGGCCAGCGCCGCCTGCCAGCAGCCGAAATGGCTGGTCACAATCACCACCCCTTGCGGCGCAGCCAGCGCATCTACGATCACCGCGCCGTTTTCCCGGATGCCGGGCAACTCGCGCCACGGCCTTTCGGCCAGAAATCCGGCGATCACCAGCGCTTCGCCCTGCGCCGCCAGCAGCCGATAGGTGTGAAACCACAGCCGGAAGCCCGACACCGCCGGAAAGCGCGCGGTCAGGTATCCCCGAGAGCGCCGCTTCGCCTCGCGGTCGAAGAGCGCATAGAAAAAGGCCACGAACCAGACGAAATTACACGCGTGGCGCACTCCAAGCAACCGCGTGAAAATCCGGAAGAAACCGATTCCAATCCGGTTGCCGCGCCGGGCGCTCAACATTTCATTTGGCGCCATGACAAAGCATCCTCCGTGCGACCGCCGCCGCAATCAGCCATACCGCTCCGCCGCAGAGCAGCGCGAAAAACGGCGCCAGCACCAGACTGCCGAGCAGCCATTCATAAAACCGCAGCGGCAGCTCCCGGGTCACGCTCGCCAGCGTGAGTTCGGTCCAGAAACGTCCGTGCCGGAAAAAATACCCAAGCTCGATGCACAAAAACGGCGATAATGGCGGCATGAAAAGGTTCTGAATCGCCAGCGCCATGATCCGGTTGAGCCGGAAGCGCGTCGCAACGTACAGAATCACCGCGATGTGGCAGCCCACCAGCGGCAGCACCGCGAGCAGAGTGCCCGTCGCCGCCGCCAGCGCCAGCTCCTCGGGAGTGCTGTTTTCACGCAGCAGCGCGCGGAAGAATTGCCCCGGATGGCGCAGCAGCGGCCACAGCCGGACCCGCTCATGGGGCCGGCCGCTCAGATCGGGCCGCGGCAGCGGGCAGAGCCGAATCGCAAGCAAATGCACATGGAGCAAGGATATCCGGAAATTATCCTTGAATTTACGGAAATGGCTGACCCGTTTTTCCGGCTCCGGGTAATAGACGCGAATCGGCACATCGCGCACGTCGAGCCCGCCCCACGCGCCTCGGACCAGCGCCTCGGTTTCAAAGTTATAGTGGCGCGAAAAACAGCGCATCCGCAGGAGCGCCCCGACCGGATAGGCGCGGAAGCCGCTCTGGGTGTCATCGCACCGCCGCCCGGTTTCAAGCCGGAACCAGAAATTGGAGAACCGCCGGCCGAAACGGCTGGCGTCGGGAATGTTGGCCGCCGTGAAATCGCGGCAGCCAACCAGGAGAAATTCGTTGTACGGCGATCCGTTCAGAATCTCCAGCATGACGGGCATATCCTCCGGGTAATGCTGGCCGTCGGCGTCGACGGTAATCATGTAATCGGCCTGTTGCCGCTCCAGATACGCCGCCGCGGTGAGCAGCGCCGCGCCCTTGCCGCGATTGCGTTCGTGATGGAGCAGGGTCGCCCCGGCGGCTTCAATCCGGCGCTCCAGGGCCTCCGGCCAGTCGCTCGACCCGTCGTCGACGACCAGTACCCGGCCGGGCAGCAAGGTCGCGGCGCGCGCCGCGACTTCCGCCACGGTGGCGGCGTTGTTATAGACCGGAATCACGCACCAGATGTTTTTTTCACCCATAAACAAACCTCACTGGCGGCGAGTCAGATCGAGCTCGCGCAGCTTGACATAGCCGAATTTGTGGATCAGCCGCAAGTCGCGGTTGCGGCGGCCCGGCGGATAAACGCAATAGCGGCTGTCGGCGAACCCGGCCAGCAGCATTTCATGCAGGCGCACCCGGTCGAGACCCGGCGCAAAGTAATAGAGCGACCCGATCCCGTTCCAGTTTTCCGGAACCTGTCCTTCGCGGCGCGCCACCTCCAGCAGCGGCGCGCCGTCCAGAATCCGGATGCCGGAAAAAACAATCGAATAGACCGGTTCCAGACTGCGGAGATTGGCGACGCCTTCGCGCACCGTATCGTAAGTTTCGCCGGGACCGCCGAACATCACGCTGGTGGTGACACCGACGCCAAGCTCATGCAATCCGGCGCAGCAGCGCCTGACCTCGGCGAAAGTGAAACTCTTGCCCAGCCCGGCCAATGTCGCATCGGCGGCGGCGTCGACGCCGAGGTCCGCCGCCACCATGCCGGAGGCCGCCAGCAGCTCAAGATCGCCGCCGCGCAGATGGCCCGGCGTGATGAATCCGGTCCAAGGAACCGTGAGGCGGCGTTCGATCATCGCCTTGACCAGCGGCTCGAACTCGCGCGCCGGATCGTTGAAAACCGCGTCGACGAAGTAGATCATCGCCTCGGGATAATCCCGGCGGATGCGACTGATATCATCCAGAACCGCTTCGAGATCGCGCGAACGCATAACCCTCCCTTCCAGCATGGGATAGGTGCAGTAGGCGCAGCGGAAGGGACAGCCGCGCTTGGTCTGCACCGGCAGCATGTGGGTTTCGTCGCAGTAGAACCGCGCAATATCGGGTTGGTAGCTTGCGCCCGCGATCTCCGGCATATTGCCGCGAAAAATCGTTCCGGGTTTCGGAATGCGTCCGGCGGCGAGTTCCCCGGCCAGCTCCGCCAATGCGGATTCCCCTTCCCCGGCCACGCCGTATTCACAGCCGGTCGTCACCAGCAGCGCCTCGGGGTAAAGGGTGAATGCCGGTCCTCCCAGCACCACCGGAATGCCCGTGGCATTTTCCCGGAGCAGCCGGATCAGCGCCATGCTGTGTCCCAGCAGTCGGCAGTCGACCGTGCAGCTGTCGATATTGTCGAGGTTGCGCAGACTTACCCCGATCAGCTCCGGGCGGAATGCCTCCAGCGCGGTTTTCAAGGCCGCCGGATAATGCTCCAGCCCGCCCGCCGCCAGCGGATCGAACTGAAGCACCCGGTGCCCGGCGCGTTCCAATGCGGTGGCCGCCACGCTCATCCCCAGCGGATAAACGATATAAGGGTCGTCGCAGAAATTGGCCGCCGACAGCAGAATGCGCATGGCTCAGCGCTCCTCTTTGCCCCAGCGGCGGCGGCTCGGCGCAAGTTCCCGATAGCTGCCGTCGGACTGTTCTTTTTTCATCACATCGATGTAGAGCTTGGCCATCTTGAACTCTTTGCTCACATCGTGATAAAAGGTGTTCCAGGCGTATTCGTAAGCCCACTGGAGCTCGTCGACCGTCATCTTCGCCGGCTTGAACACCACCTCGCCGGCGGTGTAGCGGATCCAGTCATGGTGCAGCACCCGCTTCTCCGATTCCAGCTGTTGTGCGATCGCCGAATGCGGAAACGGCGTCAGCACCGTGAATTCCGCCAGATCGAGGTCGATTTCGAGCAGAAAATCGATCAGGCGCTTGATATCGTCGAGCGACTGATCGTCGGTGCCGAGGATAATGGTGCCCTCGACGCCGATGCCGTGATCCTTGTAACGCCGGACCCGATTGCGGATATAGTCGGAGGTGTCGAACACCGCCTGATAGACATACCACGCTCCGGCTTCCGCCGCCTGCTTCAGGATTTCGTCATCGTCCTTGATCGGATGGGAAACCCATTTCTTCTTCAGCGGCGCAATCGCCCTGAACAACGCCTTCTCCCATTCGTCGTCCTGCGCCAGAGAGTTGTCGACGATGAAAAGCCGGTTGTTGGGAATCGACTCCAGCTCCTCGACCACCCGGTCGATCGGCCGCGGCCGGAACTTGCGCCCGCCGAGATAAGGCGTGCAGCAGGGAAAACAGTTGAAGCGGCACCCCCGCGAAGCGTGGACCAGATCGACCATCTGGATGCCGCGGAAATTGTAAAGTTCGCGGTTCAGGATGTCACGCCGCGCCGGGCCGATCAACGCGGTGTCGGGAAAGTCGTTCAGATAGTAATAGACCTTCTCCAGCCGCCCGTCCTTGAAATCCCGGATCACCCGCTCCATGCGCCCCTCTGCCTCGCCCAGAAATACGCTCGAAGCATGGGTCATCGCCTCTTCGGCATGAAGCATGATGGCGATGCCGCCCATCAGCACGGTCTTGCCCCGGGCGCGAAAATAATCGGCCAACTCATAGCCGCGCGGCGTCTGGCAGCTCAGCATGCAGGAAATCGCCACCAGATCGCAGGGTTCGTCGCACTGAACCGGTTCGACGTTTTCGTCGTAAAACTTGACTTCGACCTCCTCCGGCAGCGCGGCGGCAAAGGACACCGGCCCCATCGGCGGCAGATTGAACACCGGCTGGTTCGGCAGCTTCGGCCAGCGCGGATAAATCAGCATCATTTTGACCACAACATCACCTCGTTAATCCGGTCACAGAAATTTCCAAATTCCCCGCCGCCGGACCGCAGCGACGTTTCCGACGGGGCCAGGAGCAATGCATCGGCCCGCGCCGGACCGGTTTCGACCAGCAGCATCCGCGACAGCCGGTTGCCGCGCAGAAACGCCGACGCCGCCAGCTCCCAGTCGTCGCCGGAGACGTAGCCCGCCGCGCCATGCGCGCCGAGAGCAATCGCCGCTTCGCAGACCGGAATCGAATTCAGCGTGCCGACAAACAGGCCGCCCCGTCCCATGCGCGCATTTTCCACATAGTCGCTCCAGAAGCGCGCATTTTCGCCGCAGCATCCCGCGCCATTCCAGCCCAGGATGCCGAGTCCGGCATTGTCATGATGCATTCCTCCGGAATCGATTATCGCGCCGACCGCGGCCAGCATGGTCAGCTTCACCGCGTCGCCCGCGCGCCGGAAATCGGCCCAGTCCGCGGTTTCCGCCTCCGCGGCCAGCAACCGTTTCAAAGCATCGAGTCCGGCCGCCGCCAGATGACGGCGGCTGCGCAGCAACCGGATTTCGTCCCTTGACACCCTGGCTCCGCCTTCGATTTTCATGGCCGCCTCCCCTCCGCCAGCAGAACATTGTTGAGACCGCCGAACCCGATGGCAATCGAAAGGAAGCGCCGGCCGGTGACCGGCCGCGCGGCGCGGCCAAGCCGCCCGGCGGCTTCCGGCATCACCGTATCGGCGGCGGCAAGATAGTTCGCTCCCGGCCAACGTCCCTGCTTCACCGCGAGCAAGCCTGTGATCAGCTGAAGCACACCGGTCGCCCCCAGCGTATGGCCCACCATGCCTTTGAGCGAAAAAAGCGGCCCGCCATCGGTTTCGCCCAGCGCCCGGCTTAATCCGGCGAGCTCGGCCGCGTCATTGTATACCGTCCCGGTGCCATGCCCGACGATGCCCGCCAGCCCGGAAGCCGGACAGCGGCCGGCTTCCAGCGCCCGCCGGATGGCTTCGGCCAGATGAATTCCACTCGCATCCGGCGCGGTAATATGGGCGGCGTCGCAGCTCGCTCCCCAACCCATTACCCGGCCCAGCTCCGGCAAGCCGAGACGCTCCGCCAATTCATCGCGCATCAACACCACGCCCGCCGCCGCTTCGCCCAGCGTCAGCCCGTCGCGCGTCGCGGAGTAAGGCCGCGCCACCGTCGGCGACAGCGCGCCCAAAGCGTCGAACCCGGCGGTCACGAATTCGCCGGCGATGTCCGAACCGATCGCCAGCGCCGCCGCTTCCGCACCCTCGATCACCGCCTGAGCCGCCCATTCGACGGCCCGCGAACCCGACGCACACGCCTCGGCCGCCAGCAATCCCCGGGACGCGCCGAAAATCCGCCGCGCTTCGGCCAGCATCCTCATGCTGGTATCCGGGACCGCCTCCGGCGCGGCGGCGCGCTCCAGCTCATCGATCAACCCCACCGTCGTCGCCAGATAAAGCGGCATGGGACAAGCACGCAGCCCTTCCGGCCACGGCCAGCTTTCGCGCAGCAGTTCCAGCAGCGCCACGCCGCGCGAAGCATCGCTTCGCCCGTCCAGCGCGGCGATCACGCCAAGCCTGCGCCCGCGCGAATCAAAATGGCGCGGCACACGGAAGCAGTCGCGGTGGTCATACAGCGCATTCAACAGCGCTTCGGGCGTATTTCCCGCCGCGCTGACCGCACCCATGGCCACAATCCGGCATCCCGGCCGTCCCGTTCCCATTCAGAGCACCCCTTCCCGCCAGCGCCGCTTGCATTCCAGAAAAATTTCCGGCTCGACCATGTAGGGTTCGCGGCTCCGCCAGTCGACAAACATCTGCACCGTAAAACCGGTCGCCGCCGGGACGCCGTCCGCCTTGTCGATCCGGTATTCGACGTTGAGCCTCGCCCCGTCGCACCAGATCAGGCTCGCCTCCACCGTAAAACGCTCATCCAGCTCCAGCGGCCGGAAATAATCGACATGGCTCTGGACCATCGGCGCGCCGAGATCGTATTGACGGTATTGCTGATAGGTCAGCCCGGCCCGGCGCATCAGTTCGGTGTGGCCCTCTTCAAAAAATTCCAGATAGCGCCCATGCCAGGCGATGGACAACGCGTCCACCTCGCTGAAATGCACCGTCCGGGCGATGGTCACCCGCAACGGTTCGGGATCGCCGGGCCGGGTTTCAAAATAATGTTTTTTCCGTCTCATGCCGAATGTCCCTCCCACTGAAATTTGGCGACAGCCGCGCCGCCCCCGGCGAGTACCGCCTGGCCGGTGACGAAAAATTTTCCGGCCGACCCGCCGGGTTTGCAGGTCACCTCCATGTCGATGCCGTCTCCCGGCAGCAGCGGCCGATAAAACTTCACCTGCCGGACCGCGGTCAAGACCAATGTTCCGCCGACGGCTTCCGCCGCCAGCTGTCGCGCCGCTTCCAGCAGACAAACGCCCGGCACCACCGGATTGCCCGGGAAGTGCCCTGCAAAACCCGCAAAATCCGCCCCGAACCGGTAGGTGCCGTTCACCCGCCGGATGCCATCCTCACCGGGTTCGCCCGGAATCGTCCCGACGCTGGTCCGGCACGCCCGGACCGCCCGGCTGATGATCGAGTCCGCCGCCATCCTGATCCATCCTTTCGCTTCGTATCCGTTCGCGGTAGCCGGTACGGAAGTTTTCGTACTCCGCCCCGACCACGCGCCAATCGCCATTTTGATCGCGCTGCCAGCCGTCCATACCATAGTCGACCTGCCAGCGCCGGCCCCAGAAACCCCGCGCCGTCTTGCGCGCCAGCACCAGCGGCCGCCCGGCGAAAACATATTCAACTTCGCCGCCATCGGCCCCCGGCAGCCGGAAAGTCACACTGTAGGGGCCGACCTCAAGCGCCGCCGGAACCGCCGGATGATTATCCAGAAAGACCGCGCTCCAGTCGCCATACAATGTCCGGGCCACCATCTCCGGCCGACTCCCGGCCAGAAAACCCGACAACTCATAACGTTGCAGCGTCCCGTCTCTGCCCGCCACTTCGTAAATCTTGACCGCCGTCGGAGCCAGAACCGCCAGTGCCAGCATCCGCTCGCCGGATTTCATCCGCCCCAGCAGCAAAAGCGGTATCTTTCTCGAACCGAATTCCATCACTCCCCGGTAATGCAGTTCCATTCCCGGCGCTTCGCTCGACCGCCAGTCGGCCAATTCCCGCCGGATTTCATCCCCGGAAAGCGTCAGCGGCGGCCAGTGGTCTTCGGGCAGGCTCCGGCAGCCAGCAAGCATTCCCGCCAACAGCAGCAGCCCGAGCGCCGAACTCAGTCCATGCCGGCCCCGATCCCGCCACCCGGCCAGCGCCGGCACCACCAGCAGCGCGCCCGCCGCCGCCGCCGCAATCCCGGTGCACAGCATCACTCCACTCTGAAACAGAATCGGGTGGCTGGTCAACAACAGCGGTCCGGTTCCCGCCACCGTCGTCACCGCTGAAACCACCATTGCGCTGCGCAGCGAAGCGGCCATTTCCGGCCGTTGCAGCGCACTCACCGCAAACACGCCGTAATCGATGGTCAGCCCGGCCAGAATCACCCCGGCAAAGCAGACGATCAGATTGAGCGCCATCCCCGAGGCCCAGAGCAGCAGGATCAATATCCCCGCCGCCGTCGCCACCGGCACCAGCGCCAGCAGCATCAGCTTCAGCGACCGGAAAAACAGCCACGCCGCCAGGATCACGCCGCCAACAGCCACCGCCAGCAGCCCCGGAATCCGCGCCGCGAAATCGGCCGCCAGCAGCGCCCCGAAGCCGCTCTGCGACACCACCCCGACGCCGGGCATTTCCCGAATCAGAGTCTGAACTTCGGCCACATCACCCGGTTTATCCTCAAAGAGCACCAGTCCGAGCCAGCCGCCGTCGTCGCCGCGCCGGACCAGCCGCTCCAGCACCGGCTGAAGCAGTTCCGGAACCGGACCGTCGCCGGTTCGGCTCCAGCTCGACTGCCAGCCGGAAATCATTTCGCCGCCCAGTCCTTCGGGCAAACCGCGGCGCACCAGCGCCTCGCGCCAACGTTCCCGCAGCGTTTCCAACGCCCCCGTCTCCGCCAGCTGCCGCCACTGGGCGCACCGCCTCAGGCGTTCCGCGCGCTCCGGGTAAAACGAGCCGGCGCCCAGCGCCGGAATACCCTCGGCGGTCAACAGGCGCGCCAGTTCGCGGGTCCGCGCCAGCACCTCATCCTCGGATGCGCCTTCGGCCAGCAGCAGCGCCGGGTTGAGTCCGGTCCGCCACGCTGCGGCAAAATCCCGCTCTTCGGCAAGGATCGCCTCCGGCGTCCCGTCAAACTCCTCCATGTCGGCCTTGAACGGCAACCCGCGCCAGACCCACAAGGCCGGCAGCATCAGCAATATCCACAGCAGCAACACCAATCTGTGCCAGCGCGGCGCCAGCTCCCACCGCCCGGCCCGAATGACCGGAGCATCCTTCTTGCGCATCAAACCCGGCAACACCAGCAGCATCAGCAGCAAACTCGCCACCAACGCCCCCCCGGCAAAATAGCCCAGCTGGCGGTAGCCGGGAATATCGGTGAAAAGCAGCAGCCAGAAAACCCCCGCCGAAGTCAGGCAACCGGTCAGCAATGCCCGGATCAGCCGCCCCACCCGGCGCAATCCCATCGTCCCGTGATTGGCCACATAGACATGAATGCCCTGGTCGACCGCCACCCCGACGATGCCGCCGCCCATGCCGACCACGAAATAGTAAAGCTCCTGCTGAAACAACGCCGTCACCGCCAGCGCCAGCGCCGCCGCCGGCAGCGGCAGCAGCGGAATCCACAAGCTCGAACAGTGTCCGCGGTATACCGCCAGAAATACCATCCCCAACAGCAACAGCGAACTCCAGGATGCCAGCACGATATCGCGTTTCATGATCGTTTCATTGGCCAGCGCATGCCAGTGCGGCGCCAGAATCCGCGCCGTGATCTCCGGCGGCAGCGACTGGAGCACCGCCTGAATTCCCCCCAGCACCGCGCGGGAACGCGCCGTGTCGGCGCAAAATGCCGCCAACTCCAGCTGCATCAGCGCGCGCTTGCCATCGCGGTCAACCATGAAAGGATAAGCCGGATTCGAATCCAGCCCGCTCCGGCGCCGGAGCCGGTCCAGCGCCCCCAGCATGGCACGGGTCGAACCGGTCCAGTCGAGCATGACCGTCATGCCGCTGCCGCCGCCGGGCGCCAGAAGCAATTTCCGCAGCGCCGCCGCCATGGCGTCCGGGTCGCTTTGTTCCACAATCGCCGGATCGCTCCACTCCGGCATCCGGCGCGCGAGTTCCGCGATTCCGGCGGAGTAGTTCATCCCGCCATAACGGAATTCGACCCGGCGCACTCCGGGCAGCGCCCGCAATTGCATGGCGGTTTGATCCAGACGGACAATCGCCGTCTCGACCCCGGCGGGAATCAGAAATTCAATCCGCACGCTCTCGGCCAGTCCGCTCTTCCGCAACAGTTCAAAGCCCCGGGCCGAATCGGAATCGGGCGGCAGCAGCGCAGTGACATCCGCGCCGTAATGGGCCCGGCAAAGCACCAGGGCCGCCAGAACCAGCAGCGCCGCCAGAACCCACCGCCAGCAGCGGCGGCGCCGCGCCGCGCCGATCAGCATCCGGGTTACGGTTTTTTCAAAACGGGAGGAATCTGCCATGTCGTGTCCGGAATATTGGAGTTGATCTGAACCCGTTGAAATTCAAGCGTGATCACATCGCCGCTCTTTTCCACCGTCACCACGCGCTCCAGATGGCGGCCGTCCGCCGCAAATGTCAACACCACCTCTTGGAGCGCGTCAAAATAGATCGTACCGGGCTTCGGTACGAGTTTCAAACTCCGTTCGTCCTGCCGCGACAGCGCAAAGTCGCGCTCCAGAATCCGGAAATCGGCCTTGAACCAGCTCTGCAACCCTTCATGAAGCGCTTTCAGCCAGGGCAATTCGCGCTGCGACAAAGTCAGCACCGTATCGGAATCCTCGTCCCACTGCTTGATCCCCTCCGGGGTCAGGATGCACAGATAGCGCATCGGCTCCAGCACGTTCCAGGCCATACGCCCGTCTGCGGCCACCGTCAGATCGCCTTTGACTTTCAATTCAGCGCCGAGCGCTTTGAAGCGGCGAATCTGAACGAAATCGGCCCGGACGCTCTGCGCCTCCTTCAAATTGCGCTCCAACTCCGCCCGCAGCCCGGCCACACCGTCATCGGCGACGCACCGGACCGCCGCCGGAATCACCGCCAGGGAGAGGATCAGGATGCCGATACGCATAGTTTCAAATCTCCGCTTGCCAGCTGCGCGCCATCCGTCTCGCGCACAATCCGGAATTTTACGATATGCCATTCATTCAGCCGTCCGGTCTCGCGGATGGCGACGATCAGGCGGTCACCGCGGACAATATCGGCAGCGAAAGCCACACTGGAGATCCCGACCAGCATTCCGGGCACGATCCGTCCGTCTTCCCGGAAACTCTCGGCCGCCGCCGCCGCCTGCGCCGCCAGCTCCGGCACCGCCGCACGGTCGAAAACCCCGACCGAATCCAAAAACCGGTTGTCGGCGCGGATCTCGGCCTGAAGCAGCGTCTCTTCGCCGCTTTGCAGCACGGTGTCAATCATCCCCATCGGCGCGCCATGGGGCAGAAGCCCGCGCGCATCGTGCGGCAGAAACCGGATTTCATGCTGCCGGTCGGCGTTGAGCCAGCACAGCGGATCGGAGCCGAGATAATCGCCGGTCATCTGGTAAGCGGCGCCGCGGCAGCCGTAGCATTCCTCGCTCCTGGCGCATCTCCGGCACGGTCCCTTAAGTTTGCTGCGGTAATCCTTCAGATCGCGGATCACACTGCTCTCGGCCAGAATCTGCGCAACCGGCCTTTCCCGGATATTGCCCAGCACCGTAGTCACGCCGACGCAGGGCAGCACCTCGCCCGAGGCGTTGACCAGACAGGAGTAGAGGTGGCGGAAGCATTTCCCCCCGACCAGCGGCGGCTGCGGCTCCCACTCCCGCCCGAATTCGCGGTCGATCGCGGCGATTTCCTCGAAAACCTCCCGCAGCCGCCGGGGCTCGACATGAAGATAGCGGTTCTGAAGCATCCGCCCCTGCGGCGTCATGATTTCAAAATAGGGAATGATGTCGTGAATCCGGAGCCACCGCCACAAGCTCGGCATGTCATCGACGTTTTCGCTGCAGATCACCGAACTCGCCGCCAGCAATCCGGGTTCGGAATAACCGGACTGCCGCAGGATTTCCAGCGCGCGCAGCGCTTTGTCCAGCGCGCCGGGAACTCCGGTCATGCGCTCCTGAACCTCAGGACGCAGCGAATTGAATTTGAGTACCACCCGCGCCCGGTAACGATAAAAAAGCGCCGCCAGCTCCGGCGTCAGCAGAGCGCCGTTGGTGAAAACCTCCGCCACCATGCCGCATTCGGCAATCAGCGCCAGTTTTTCCCCCAATCCCTGGTACAACAGCGGCTCGCCGCCCAGCACCACCAGCTTGCGCACTCCGAGCGCCGCCGCCTGCCGGATCACGGAATCGATCTCTTCGGAGCTCATGCACGGCAATTCCATTTGCGGTTCGCCGGCATAGCAGTAGGGACAGCGATAATTGCAGGCGCGGTTGAATTCAATCTCCATCGCCAGCAGCCGCCCGGCCGCGGCTGCCTGCCGGATCGCTTCGTCGCTGAAGTCGAAAATCGCCGCGCTGAATTCGTGAGTCATGGTCATCGTCAATTTTTCCTGAAATCAAAAAAGCGCACCGGCTTGCGCGACACCCCGAAAACCCGTGCCCGCGCCGTCGCCGGATCGACCGCCTCCACCGGCACATGCAGCCGGGTTCGACGATAAAGCGCCTCGGCGATCGCCGCCGTGGAACAACTTTCATCGGCCGGCGCCACGAAAATCCGCACCTCGTCGCTCAATGCGGTCCCGGAAACCTCCATATAATACTCCGCCACCGCGCCGATGCCGTCAAGCACGGTGAAAAACGAATTCGGAAAAAGCGTCGTCCCCCGGATTTTGAGCATCTGCGCCTTGCGTCCGAGCACCGGGCCCAGCCGGAAGGTGTTGCGCCCGCAGCCGCAATGCTGCTCCGGCACCAGAAACGACACATCGCCGGTGCGGAAACGCAGCAGCGGCATGCCGGTCACCTGAAGCGGCGTCACCACCACCTCGCCGGTCTCGCCCGGCGGCAGCACGTTGCCCGCATCATCGAGAATCTCCACCACCGCCAGATCAGCGGGCGGATGGCCGCCGGAGCGTATCGCGCACTCGGTAAAGCTGGTAACCATCTCCGACGACGCGTAGGTCGAGTGGGCCGCGCCGGGAAAATATGCTTCGAGCCGGGCTCCGAGCGGAGTCGGCTCCAGCTCCCGGCTGCGAAGCGGTTCGCCGATGCAGACGATAGTCCGCACCGAACCGCAATCATATCCGATTTCCGCCAGATAAGCGCCGAGCTTGACCAGAAAGGACGGGACGCCGACGATCGCGTCGGGCCGGACCATCCGCATGATTTCGGCATGGCTTTCGAGCGTATTCAAGCCGTTGCGGATGGCCGCCCCGCCCATTTGCACCACCCCCGAATAATAGGCCAGCCCGGCGATGAAACAGCGGTCGATGGTGCAGGTGAGCAGCACCCGGTCGCCCCGGCGCATCCCGGCGGCCAGATAGCCCCGGGCGTCATTGTAGCCGAGCCGCTGGAGGTCGTTTTCGGTATAACATATCTGGCACGGCTTGCCGGTGGTTCCGCTGGTGAAACTGATATCGGCGATCCGGTCCGCCGGCGCGGCGATGAAATCAAGGTTGTGCTCGGCCAGTTCGGCCTTGCCGGTAGTCGGCAGTTCGGCCAGCATTTCCAGCGTCAGCGGCCGTTCCGGCCAATCCCGGAGCAGCCGCCGGTAATAGGGCGAATGCGTCCGGCAATAATCCACATGCTCATTCAAAAGCCGCGTCTGTTCCGCCCGGATCGCCGCCGGTTCCGCGAAATCCAGCCGCGTCTGCAGATCGAATTTCATGATTCCAACGCGTCCCTTCCTTCAAGTTCCGCCATTCCCCGCCGGATCGTTTCGCGCACCTGCCGCTTCAGCACGAAGGCATTGGGCGCCCGGACCACCTCATCACGGGTAAATTCCCGCAGAAACGCCACCCGGACCGTGCCGCATCCGAACCGGAAACTCCGATCCGGCAGCTGCTCGTTGCCGACGATGCAGCAGGCATAAATCGGCGCCTCAAGCTCCCGCGCCAGTTTGAATACGCCGCTGCGGAATTGCCCCAGTTCTCGCGACCCCGACCGCGTCCCCTCCGGAAACGCCATCAGCGCCACCCCGGAAGCGAAGAGTTCGCGCATCTGCTCCGTCATCGCCTCATAACTCATATTCGTAATATCAAGATACCCGCCCAGCCGCGCGAAATAGCCGAAAAACGGCAATCGCATCGGCCAGCCGTTGACCGCCTGAACCAATTCGCTGAAGCCCAGCGCCGCCATCAGGAACGGATCCGATCCCGAGCGGTGGTTGAACACCCAGACCCCGGACGGACGCCGCCGGCAAGCCTCGGGATTGACCACCCGGACCCGGACCCACGGCCACACCGCGACATGGATCATCAGCCGTCCGTACCACCAGATCAGCCGCCGGCAGAATCGTCCGCAGCCGCGCCGCGAGCCGAATCCGAGCACCACCAGAAACGGCCCCGCCGTCACCAGGCAGAAACATACCGTCCAGAATCCCATCGCCAGATAAATCGGCAATGTCGGTCGGAATTTTCCCGGTCGCATCGCTGCGGCCGCCGTTTCCGGCGCTGGTTTGTCCATAAAATCGGAGTTTTCGTTATTTGGCGGCGATTTTAGCGGCGAATTCCGGATTCTCCGCCGCCAGTCTGATAAAGAAACCGTATACGTCGCCCACGGTCACGATCTTCCGGATCTCCTCATTCTGTTTCAGCGGAATGCCGAACTTGCGCTGCAATCCGATCACCAGGTCCACAATATCCAGACTGTCCAATCCCAGGTCCTTGAAAATTTCCTTTTCCGGCGCCAGATCGGCGGGGTCAAGCTCGAACTGTTCGATAAAAATCGAATCGATCAGCGCCCTGATTTCGTCATTGGTCATCTTAGCCTCGTTCCCACATATGGTTATTGCCGTAAACTCACCGTAAATTCTTCACCGCCAGCACCGCATTCACTCCGCCGAAGGCAATGGCAGTCTTCAGCGCGATGCCGACCCGCCCCGGACGCAGCCGCGTCACATGGTCAAGACCGGCGCAATCCGCCGCCGGTTCTTCCAGATTCAGCGTCGGCAGCAATTCGCCGTGACGGAACATTTCGCACAAGGCCGCCAGTTCCAGCGCCCCGGAGGCTCCCAGCGTATGGCCGAGATGGCCCTTCATCCCCGCCACCGGCACCCCGCCGCCGAAAACCGTCCGCAGCGCCGCCGCCTCCTCACAATCGCCCGCCAGCGTCGCCGTGGCATGGGCGCTGATGTAATCGACCGCCGCCGGAGCGATGCCGGCATCCGCCAGCGCCAGACGGATGCAGCGCTCGATCGACCGCGCATCGGACTGGCTGACATGGACGCCATTGGCATTGGTCGCATAACCGATGATCTCCGCCAGCGGCTCGGCTCCGCGCCGCCGCGCGTGTTCGTACTCCTCCAGCACCACAATTCCCGCGCCCGCGCCGCAGACCAGTCCGCTGCGCCGCGCATCAAAGGGGCGCGAGGCGGCTTCCGGCGCAAACGCGCCGCCGCCCTCCGCCAGTGCAGACAGCAGCGCAAACGATCCCGACGCCGCCGGCGTCACCTCGTCGCTGCCGCCGGCGAACATCACCTCCTGGCGTCCCATCCGAATCTGTTCATACGCCGCGCCGATCGCCTGAGCGCCCGACGCGCACGCCGAACAGGGCGAAAGCATCACCCCGGTCAAACCCAGCAGATTGCCGACATTCAGCGCCGACGAGTGGGATACGCACTTGAAAAACTGCATCGCGGGCATCTCCTCGCGCCGCCCCGCAAGCAGGATTTCCGTCGCCTCGATGATGCTCCGCGAGCTACCCATGGTCGAACTCACCGCACACCCGACGCGGCCGGACGCCAGCAACGCATCATCCAGCCCGGCCATCGCCCGCGCTTCCAGCGCCGCCAGCGCCGCATAGACCGCGGCATCGCCCATGGCGCGCCGGAATTTGCGCGGAATCGCCCGGACGCGCTCCTCGTCGACCGCGACCGGCGCGGCCAGCGGAATTCCGGCGAATTCGCCGCTCCACTCCGGCATCGCCCGCACCGCGCTTCGTCCGGTGCGCAAAGCGTCATAGAGCGCCCCGGGCGTATCGCCCAGAGCGCTCGTCACTCCCATTCCGGTAATCACCACCCGCCGCCGGTCCGTCATTTCACCGCAATCCATAGTTTCGTCACAATCCCATCCGGTCAGACATCCCGGATCACCGCATGATACGTCTGCTCTCCGACCATCTGCCGGAACAGCAGAAACGACGCCATCATCGTCCCCAGCACACCGGGAATCAGCGCCCCATGTCCCAGCGCATAAAAATTGCGCACCGGCAACCGCCCGAACAATCGCGGCTCGCCCAATTTCTGCCGCACCCCGTAGGCGCATCCCGTCGGCGGCACATAATCACGGCAGCTCAGGAGCGACGAACTCGCCAGCACCCGGAGTTTGCCGCGATATTGCGGATAAGCCCGAAAGACTTCCGCCAGCACCGTTTCGGTCATCCGCTCCTTGTATTCCCGATAAGCCGGATCGGACTCCCGGTCCGGCATGCCTTCCCACTGCCGCGTTTCCGCCGGATAGGCGGTCCGAAACGCCGTCAGCGTGGTCACCGGGCGCCCTTCCGCATCGACTTCGTGCGCGCTCACCATGCCGGTGCCGCTGGCCCCGCGGCCGGGCAACAGAATCCGGTTCAAGTCCGCCGTCGACATATAGGAGGTCAGCTCCGACGGCGCCTTCAGCGCCTCGTCAAGCACCCCGAAAACCGAAAAAAAGCCGCAGCTGTCCTCCAGCGCCGCCACCCGTTCCCGAAAGAACGCATTGCCGACGCGCTCCGGCAGCAGACGCAGGATCGACCGCGGATGAATCGCCAGAAACATCGCGTCGAACTCCAGTTCGCCGCCGTCGCTCAATCCCACCCGGCGGCACTCCCGCCCGGACCATTCCAGACATTCCGTCACCGTCACCCCGGTCCGCACCGTGATGCCCAGCCGCGCCGCCTCGCGCCGGAAGCCCTCCAGAAAAGCATCGCCCCCGCGCCGGACCCGCGCAATATGGTTGCCCAGTCCGTAACTCACCCGGCAATGATGCGTAACCGAGGTTTCGCAGGGCGGCGTCCCGTGGCACATGGCGGCGCTGCTCAGCACCGCACGCAATTCCCCGGTTACGCCCAGTTTGTCCAGATAATCGTCCAGGGTCAGAAAATCGTACTCGTTGAGCATCAGCTTGCCCGCGACATCGCCGTCACGCAAATCGAACATCGGCGTATGCTCAATCACCTCCCGCTCGCACCGGTAATAGGCTTGAATCCGTTCGCGCTGCTCCGGATACTCTTCCGACAGGTAGTCGGCGACCGCCTGCCAGCCGCCGCCGGGCAAGGTCAGGCCGCGGCCGGTGTCGCCGAAGAATATCCGGCTGCCGAACGCCTCCTCATGCACCACATCGTCGATGCGCAGCACCCGCAGCATCTGCGCCAGCACATTTTCAAAACCGCCGGTGAAATGGAATCCGGTGTCGAACGGCACCCCTTCCCGGCGGAAGCGCTGGAGATACCCGCCGATGCGCGGCGTAATTTCAAGCAACGTCACCCGGCGGCCGGCGGCAGCCAGCAAAAGCGCCATCGTCAGACCGCCCGCGCCGGCGCCCACCACCACCGCATGTTGATTGTTCAAACTCGTCAAGCTCCATCTCCGCCGCCGGCCGAAAATACGCTACATGGCCAATCCGCCGTTGACCGCCAGCACCTGCCCGTGAATATAGCCGCTGTCCGGTCCGCACAAAAAACTCACCGCGCCCGCCACCTCGTCGACCGCGCCCGGCCGGTTCAGCGGAATCAGCGGCAAAACCTTGTCCAGCGGCACTTCGCGGGTCATTTCCGTCGCGATGAATCCGGGCGCGACCGCATTGACCAGGACATTCTTGCGCCCCACTTCGCGCGCCAGCGCCCTGACCGCGCCGATCAGACCGGCCTTCGCCGCCGAATAATTGACCTGCCCGGCCTGACCGACCTGTCCGGAAACCGAACTGACCGCCACAATCCGCCCCGACTTCCGCGCCAGCATGCCGAAAAGCAACGGCTGGACGGTATTGTAAAAACCGCCGAGATTGACTTCGAGCACTTCATTCCACTCCTCCGGCCCCATGAATACCCAGAGATTGTCCCGCGCCACGCCGGCGTTGTAAACCACCGCGTCCGGAGCGCCGGATTCGCCGAATTCCGCATCATAGGCCGCCTGAATGGCGGCGCGGTCGCGGACATCGAACGTCAACAGGCGGAATCCGCGTCCCGAATTCCGCACCAGCGCCTCCGTCTCCCGGGCCATCTCGTCACACCGGCGGGCAGTCGCCACAATGTCGAAACCATCTTGGGCCAACCGCTGCGCGACCGCGCGGCCGATGCCGCGCACCCCGCCGATCACCAGCGCCGTCCGAATTTTATTTTCCGGAAAATTCATCTGTCCCCGATTGCCCGTTCTGCCGAAAATTTAAAATACATGGTCATACAATACAGCAAAAGAAACCCTTTTCAATAACGTTCCCTGAAAAAAGCATAAAAAAACCGCGCCGGAATTCCCCGGCGCGGCGGACTCGCGACATTGCGCTCCGACTCAATGATGCTTGGCGATGTATGCCTTGACCCCGGCGGCATTGGGATGAACCGCAGCGTCTCCCTCGTGCCAGTCGGCCGGACAGACATCGCCGTAGGCTTCGTAGAATTGCAGCGCCTTGACCATGCGCAACGTCTCATCGACACTGCGGCCGAGCGGCAGATCGTTGACCACCTCGTGCCGGACGATGCCCTCCTTGTCGATCAGGAACAGACCGCGCAAAGCCAGAGAATCGTTCAGCAATACGCCGTAATCCGTGGAAATCTTCCGCGACATGTCCGATACCATCGGGAAACTCACCGGCCCGATCCCGCCGTGCCGGCGATCGGTATTGCGCCAGGCGTAGTGGGCATAGATCGAATCGACCGAAACCGAAACCACTTCGGTATTGAGCGGCAAAAAATTCGCGAGCGCGCGGTCGAAAGCCAGAATTTCCGTCGGACAGACGAAGGTGAAATCCAGCGGATAGAAAAACAGGATCACGTATTTGCCGCGCCAGTTCGACAACGTGAACTTATCGATCGACCCATCCGCCAGCACCGCTTCGGCGGTGAAATCCGGCGCCATTTTCGTAACCAGACTCATAATTCCCCACTCCTTTCCCAGTCGGAAAAACTCTCCGGTTTAGACCGCGTTTCGACCGGCAAAGTTCTTCGTATCCCCCGATATCGCATCGTATTTTTTTATTTTTTCTGCTCGGCGGCAATCGTTGCCGAAATCATTCCCCAAGCGATTTGCTATTTCAGGAAAGCGGTGTACATTATCGAAACAATTTGCAAATTCAATCAACAACGATCAATTTCCATCACGGGAGGAGAAATGCACTGGGTCGACTGGAGTATTGTCGGAGTACTGATCGCAGTACTGATTGGAACGCTGATCTTCTGTCAGCGTTATGTCAAAAGTACCGCCGACTTCCTGGCGGCCAACCGCTGCGCGGGGCGCTATCTTCTGACCATCACCAGCAGTATCGCGGGGATCGGGGCCATTTCCATCGTCGCCAACTTCGAACAATACTACGTGGCCGGATTTGCGCCGATATGGTGGAGTTTTCTGATGGGACCGATCGGTCTGATCATGTCGATTTCCGGCTGGGTCTACTACCGTTTCCGGGAAACCCGCTGTCTGACCATGGCCCAGTTCTTCGAAGTGCGCTACAGCCGCAACTTCCGTATTTTCAGCGGCATTCTCGGCTGGCTTTCCGGGGTGCTCAACTACGGCATCTTCCCCTCGGTTTCGGTCAAATTCTTCATCTTTTTCTGCCGCTTGCCCGACACTTTCCGAATTCCGGGGATCCCCCTGGAATTCAGCACCTACGTCTGTCTGCTGCTGCTGGCCATCGGTCTCGGCGTGGTCTTCGCCATTTTCGGCGGGCAGATCGCCATCATGCTGACCGACTTCATTCAGGGCACCTTCTGCAATATCGCCTTCCTGATTCTGATGATTTTCCTGGTGCTGCGCTTCGATTGGGATACGATCTTCGAAACCCTTACGGTCCATGCCGCGGCCAATCCCGGAGAATCGCTGTTCAATCCGTTTGAAACCACCAAAATTCCCGACTTCAACATCTGGTTCTTTCTGATGGGGATCGTGCTCACCATCCTGAGCAACGGCACCTGGCAGGGCGGTTCCGGTTACAACGCCGCGGCCAAAAGCGCCCACGAGGCGAAGATGTCGCGCTTCCTCGGCACCTGGCGCGCGCTGATCCAGACCTCGCTGCTGATCTTCATTCCGATCTGCGCCTTCACCTTCTTCAACAATCCGCAGTTCGCCGAAGGGGCGCGCCACGTTCAGGATATTCTCGGCGGGCTTTCCGGGCAGGATGTGACCCAGGCCCGGGTGCCGTTGTTCCTGAGCTACGTCCTGCCGGTCGGCTTCATGGGGCTGTTCTCCGCGGTGATGTTCGCGGCGATGCTCTCAACCGACGATACCTACATGCACAGCTGGGGCACGATTCTGATTCAGGATGTGATCCTGCCCTTCCGCCAGAAACCGTTCACCGAAAAGCAGCATATTCAGCTGTTGCGCTATTCGATCATTTTCGTCGGCGTTTTCGCCTTCTTCTTCAGCTATCTGTTCAAACAGACCGAATACATCCTGCTCTTCTTCCAGATCACGGGGGCAATTTTCACCGGCGGCGCCGGCGCCGTCCTGATCGGCGGACTTTACAGCAAAAGCGGCTCGACCCTCGGCGCCTGGGTCGCGATGATCCTCGGCTCCTCGCTGGCGCTGGGCAGCATCGCCATCCAGCAGACCTGGACCCATCATCTGGTTCCGGTGCTGACACAAATTGTCGAAGGCAGCTGGCTTGAAACCGCATTGCTGCGCAACAACTGGATGAGTATGCCGCTGGCGCAATGGCTGGAGGCCAATCAGACCAGATTCCCGGTCAACGGACAGGTGCTGGCATTCACGATCACCCTGATCGGCTTCACCAGCTATTTCATCGTATCGTGGATCGATCGCCGGGTCCACGGCCTGAAACCGTTCAATCTCGACCGCATGCTCCATCGCGGCATCTACGACACCACCGGCGAACACGCCGAAGCCTGGAGCGCCGGCAGGGTCTGGCGGATTCTGGGGCTGACCAACGAATTCACCCGTTTCGACCGGATTCTGTTCTTCGCCTCGATCATCTGGACCTTGATCTGGACGGGCTGTTTCCTGATGGGCACGCTGGGCCAGTTCGTATTCAAATGGGAGCCGCTGCAATGGCTGATCATGTGGAAATTCTACGTGATGCTGGGCTTCTTCCTCGGTATCGGCACCACCGTCTGGTTCCTCATCGGCGGCTTCGTCGACATCGGCAAGCTTTTCAAGACTCTGGGCAGCGATGTGCGCAATTATGAAGACGACGGCCGGGTGATCGACGGCAAGAACGCCGGAGAATAATTTTGCCGGAATGCTTCCAGTTCGCTCCGATCGGGTGGATCCGAAGCCCGAACCAATATCGTTTTGAAGCGCCGCGTCAGCCGGTCTTTGCCGGGCGCGGCGCGTTTCTGGAGTGGGCGGATCCGGCGCGGATGGCGCCGGCGGCGGCCGATCTCGAAGGATTCGACCGCATCTGGCTGATCTTCGTTTTCGACCGCAATCCGGAATGTTCCTGGAAACCCAAAGTCCGGCCTCCGGTCTCCCCCGACGGCAAACGTTACAGTGTGCTGGCGACGCGTTCGCCCCATCGGCCCAACCCGATCGGGCTGAGCGCGGTGGCATTGCTCGCGGTCGCCCCCGAAGGCCTCGAACTCGGCAATTCCGATCTGCTTGACGGGACGCCGGTGCTGGATGTCAAGCCCTATATCCCCGAAGCCGACGCCTTCCCGGAATCGCGCGCCGGATGGCGCGATCGCATCGAACCGGCGCAATATGCGGTCGATTTCAGCCCCGAAGCCCGAGCCCGGATCGCCGCCGTTCTCGACGCCGGCGGCCCGGATCTGGCCAACTTCTGCCGGGTGCAACTGGTATACAATCCGGGTGATCGCCGCCGTAAGCGGCTGGATGGCCCGGACCATCCCGGCGGAATGTGGCGGCTCGGCTGCCGGACGTGGAAAATATGGTTTGTGCGCGACGACGACGCGCGCAAAATCGAAATCCGGACGGTCCAATCCAATTACCGCCCCGGGGAGCTTGCTTCGGAAGCGCCCGATCCCTATGGCGACAAGGAGCAGCACCGCCGCTTTCTTCAGCTCTTCCCGACCGGCGGAATCTCCTGAAGCAACGTGAATTCCATCGGGGCCGAACGGTGGATCGGCGCCGCCGGCGGATACCAGAGCAGCTCGCGCATGGCTTCATAGAGCCCGAACAGCAGATACCGGTTGTTGTCGGGCGCGGAACGGAATGCCACAAACTCGGGACCTCGGGCCTCCGAACGATCGTCGTGATGCGCATAAAGATGCAGCATGCCCGGCACCGGACGGAAACCGGCGGGCAGCGACTGCCAGAAGATCATCGCCTCGGGAATATCCTCGCCATGGCGGAGAAAACGTTCCAGATGACGCAGTTTGAGCTCCGGCGACAACGACCAGTCGACCCGGAACCGGTCGACGGCCAGGGGCGGCAGATGATATTCCGATTTGATCCGGTGCCAGAGCGCCATCGACAAATCCGAATAATTCTCCAGCGCACCCGGGAAAAAAAGTCCGATCCGGCGATACCCCCGCTCCAGCAGCCGCAAAGCCAGCCCGCGCAAAGCGCGTTCATTGTCGTGTTCGACATAATTGAGCGCCGGCAGCAGCGGCAGGCGATTGCCGGACACAAACGGCACGTTATGGGCCGTCAGCCAGTACGCCGTCTCCACCGTCAGCGTACTGTAAACGAAAATCAATCCGGCAAAGCGCCGTCCGAAACGCCGTCCCAATTCCGGAGAAAAATAGCGTTCGGGAAAACTCAGCAGCTCCATCCGGAACCCGTCCTCCGCGGCACGGGCCATCAGCTTCTGAACGTCCGTGTTGCCCAAAAGCAACTTCGGCGAATCCTGCGACACCAGCCCGATCAAAGGGCCCTGCCGCCGCCGCGGCGGCATCACCCGGATGCCCGAACGCGGCGCCGCCAGCGCCAGCCGGTCCCGGCACAGCAGCGCCACCGCGTTGCCCGCCGTCTGGCGGGCGCAGCCGAACTCCTCCGCCAGCGTCCGCAGCGACGGCAGAACGCGGCGGTAAACCCGGCGCAGGATGCGGCTTTTGAGTTCCGCGGCGATGGCGGTATATCGGGGATTGCTCATAATGGATTTACTATATCATCCGCGGCCATTGTTTGCAAGACCGGCGGGGAAGCCGCGGCCGATTTTCCCTCCGCTGGAATTCCGCCGATTTGTCATGTCGCGGCTTTGAATTTGGCCGGCCCCCGCTATATATTACTTCGATCATTGGGAACCGGGGAAATTTTTCCCCATCATATCGGCGCGATATGTCCGCGGTACATTCGACAAAATCATCAGGAGGAGTGAATCGTGAAAGTTTATGTCCAGACCGACATCGAAGGCGTCGCGGGATTCTGTTTTCGGGAAAATCGCGCCAAGAAAGACCCCGAGGCGGTACAGCACCGGCTGCGCATGTACCGGCTGCTGACCGCCGAAGTCAACGCCGCGGTCAAGGCCGCCTTCGACGCCGGAGCCACCGAGGTTCTGGTCAACGACAACCACGGTTCGGGCTACAACATCATCTTCGAGGAGCTTGATCCCCGCTGCCGGATCATTCACGGCCGGAATTGCAGCGGTCCGCACTGGCTGCCGCTGCTGAATGCAAGTTTCGACGCAATGGTGCTGATCGGCATGCATGCCATGGGCGCGACCCCCAAAGCGATCATCCCCCACTCCCGCTGGTCGGTCAACGACGGCGCATTTTTCCTGAGCGAAGGCACCATGGCCGCCGCCATCGCCGGGGATTTCGGCGTCCCCGCGGTGATGATGTCGGGCGACGACAAGATCGCCGCCGAATTCATGGAAAAAATCCCCGGCATCGCCGTGGCTGAAGTCAAGCAGGCGCTCTCGCCCTACATGGCCTGTTCGCTGATTCCCGCCACCGCCTGCAAGCGCATCTACGACCGGGTCCGGGACGGGCTCAAACGGCGCAACGCCATCGCGCCTTACCGCGTTCAAGGGCCCGTGCGCCTGGTGCTGCTGGATTCGAACGATCACTGCCCGCCGCTGGCGCCGGCCGGCGAAACCGTCGAAGCGCCAACGATCAATGAAGCATTCCTGAATTTTGAACGCGCCATGCCCTGGACTCACTTCGACAGTCAGGATCTCGACGGCTACGATTATCCGTAACCTCCGGTCCGGAATCTACGCCAGCAGCGTATAATCCTTCCTGTTGCCGGCCGGCGAATCGGTCAGCGCCGCCGCCGCGGAATCGCAGACCGCCGCCGGGCCGCCGTCATAAAGCAGACTCGCGGCGGACGCATCGGCGATGGAGCTCGCCGCGGCATCATCATCGGTCGCCGGAGTCCAGCCGAAGAGGTTGTTCGCCACCGTCAGATCGCCCGAGACGGCGGCGGCGGTAGCGTTGAACAACCGGATGTAGTAGGTATCATCGGCGGAAACGGTGAACGTTCCGCCCTTGGCTGAAATCGCCTTGAGCGCCCCCTTGCTGTTGCGGAAAAGCTCATAGGTGAAGCCTGCCGCGGTCAGGGCGTTCAGATCGTAACTGCCCGCAGTCAGGGCCACCGAAATATAGGCGCTGTAGCGCTGGGAGTTGATCTTGTCGATGGTCAGCGAACCGTCCTTGACCGCGCCGAAACTGGTCCAATGCTTGAGGTCGACGGTGTAATCGCTGTTATATTTGCCCTTGCCTTTATCGCGCGACTCCACCACCAGCGTATACTTGCCGACCAAAAGATTGATGTAATCGCTGTAGCCGTTGCCGCCGGTGATCGAAGCGATCTTCCTGCCTTCATAGTACAAGGTGATCTTCGCATCCTTGTCGTCGACATCCTTGAGCTGCAGCTGGTGCAGTCCGGCCTCATCGGCCGTAATCGTGACCGAATAGTAATCGGCCGCGTCGCCGTAGCCGACCCAACCGTCGACCGATCCGGCCGACGCCAGCGCCCCCTGGGGCGCGCTGATGCTGTCGCCTTCGTCGGCTTCGAACTGACGGTAGGTCATCGTAATCTCATAAGGCGAATTCTCCCCGCCTTTGCCGTTGTCGGCGGAGCTTACCGAAATATAATATTTCCGCCCGTCGCCCGGAGTCACGATATCCTTGAACAGCACACCGGCCTCGTCGACCGTCACCCGCCGGAGCTTTTTGCCGTTTTCACCATACAGCGTGACCTTGAGTCTGCCGTCGATGTCGCCGATCTCGAACCCCAGTTCACCGGGCGTATCGGCGGTGAATTCATAGAAGTCGCTCACGTCGCCGACGCCGACCCAGCCGGCAATCGTCGCCTCGCCGTTGATGACCGGATCGACCGTTCCGGCCTTGGCGAATTCGTTGTCGTCGGTCGCCGCCGGAAAGGCGTCGCACTTCACCCCGAAAACATAATCGACCTTCACCTGGCCGGCGCCCCTGACCTTCACCAGATAACTGCCGCCGGAGAGCATGACCTTGTCGATGCTGTCGGCGTCCAATTTGCCGGCGACGACCCGAGCGGTGGTCAACAGCTTCGGCTTCCGGCCGTTGTTGTCGTAAATGGCGACGGTCAGGTCGACCTCGGTCGAGCACTGGAAGTCGCCGATGTAGTAATTGCCGAGCACGGTCGGAGAAAATTCGCCGAGGAGCGTCCAATCGTCCGCCTCGGGCAGCAACGTCCCATTGACGCCGCGATAGAACGCAGCAGCATCGGGAGTCACGGTAAAATCGGCGGTCACCGCCGCGCTCCGGTTGCCGCCAAGATCGAACGCCTTCAGCGACAGCCGATAGTCTCCGGCGGCTAGATCATTGAACATCAGGAAATTGAATCGGGACTGCCCGCTTGCGACCACGGTCCCGCCGCCATCGGTGATTTCATATTCATACCCGGCGACGAAAAGATTGTCGGTCCCCTTCTCCCAGGTCACCGCCACGCTCGACCCGTGAAGCGTCACCTCGGGGGCCTCCGCCAGCTCCGGCGCGGTGGCGTCGTCGAGACGGGTGGTCACCAGCTTGTACGCGGTCTTGGTCAACCCGAGCACATAATCCTTGATCCCGTCGATGCCGGTGGAAAGCGAAGTCTGGGAAGTTTCCAGATCATTGCCGACCGTAACATAATAAGTCATCGTTTCAGCGCCGGAATTGGTCAGGGTGTAGAAGCCGCTGTTGTCGATTTCCTGATGCTTGACCAACAGGTTCTCATCGCCGCGCAATGCCGCGCCGGGCTTCGCCGCCAGTTTCGTCTGCGCGGTGATGTCCAGCCGCGAACCGTCGTCGGAGGTATTGGTCAGGGCGAAGCACAACGTTTCCCCGGCGGCCAGCGTCACGGTGTAAAGGTCGCCGCGCACGATCGATCCGTCGACCAGATAACGGCTGACCCGGGCGGTCACATCGGCGTTGATCACATTTCCGGTAAACGTTTCCGATCCGTATTCGGCGGTGACGTCGACGGTTTTACGTTGCAGATACTGATCAGTCCGATATCCCATGGCGCACTCTCCCGGATTCCCGATTTCCCATAAAAAACAGTACTGGAAGTATACACCTTCCCGGCCCTTTTGTCAAGCCTCCGGGTTCACAAAAAGCGGTTTCCGCGGCGGGCTTCCCCGCCCGGGTCGCCGCGACTCCGGAGCGACCGCTTTTTTCCGGTCATTTTCCATGCTTCCGGGGTTGCAAAAAAGAGAATCCGGATTAATGTACTGCAATCATCATTTCGAAGGAACATCGGGCAGTCATGTTTTACTATTTGTCGTTGTTGAGCCACCATTCCAACTGGGGATTTCTGCGGTTGTTCAATTATGTGAGTTTCCGGGCCGGCGGAGCCGCGGCGCTGGCTTTTCTGCTGGTGATCGTGCTGGGACCGTTTACGGTCCGGCAGCTGAAAAAATTCCGGGCGACGGCTCCCAGCCGCTACGGCGGCATCATCGAGGAATTCGTCGATGCCCGCAAAGACAAAACGCCGAGCATGGGCGGCATCCTGATCATCTTCGCCATTACGGTCGCGTCGTTTCTCTGGATGCAGCCCCGGGAGTTGAGCTGGATTCTGATCGGCTCGACCGTATTGCTGGGGTTGCTCGGCTTTGCCGACGACTTCGCCAAAGTCGCCTACCGGCGGCGCGACGGCGTGCCGGGCAAAATCAAACTGTTGGGTCAATTCCTGGTGGCAACCGGGGCGGTGGTCTGGTTTTATCAGTTGCCGGAGTTCGGCCCCTATATGCGGGAGTTGAATCTGCCGTTCATCAGTCTGCCGGTGGCGACCGGCGTCTGGGTGTCGGTTTTTTCGGTCGGAGCGATCATGGGCGCATCCAACGCGGTCAATCTGACCGATGGCAAGGACGGTCTGTCGACCGGCTGCATGATCTTCGCCACCCTCGCCTATGGCGCGATGGCTTATTTGAGCGGCCACCGGATTTTCGCCGAATACCTGCTGATTCCGTTTCTGCCCGGAGCGAGCGAAGCGGTGGTCTTCGCCGCGGCGGTGGTCGGCGCCTGTATCGGCTTTCTGTGGTACAACTGTCATCCGGCGTCCATGTTCATGGGCGACACCGGCAGTC
The DNA here is from genome assembly GCA_036677805.1 of Victivallaceae bacterium. Lineage (GTDB taxonomy): Bacteria > Verrucomicrobiota > Lentisphaeria > Victivallales > Victivallaceae > SIG78. The sequence continues at coordinate 256,264 of JAVBVS010000016.1, forward strand.
TGGCGCTGGGCGGCATCATCGGATTGCTGGCGGTGCTGGTGCGGCAGGAGTTCCTGCTCTTCCTGGTGGGCGGCGTCTTTGTCATGGAGATCGGTTCGGTGATGCTTCAGGTTGCCTATTTCAAACTCACCGGCGGCAAGCGCATCTTCCTGTGCACCCCCATCCATCATCACTTCGAAAAACTCGGCTGGACCGAAACCCAGATTGTCATTCGATTCTGGATTCTGGCCGGCATTTTCGCTTTGATGGCGCTGGGTACGCTGAAACTGCGGTAGCCGTTTTTCCGGCCGGCTGTCCGGCGCCGCGTTTCCGCAATGCGACGCCGGATTTTTTGCGCCCCGCCGCGCTAAAATTCCGATAATTTTTCAATTTCCGCCCTGTTTCCGGCTTGCAATCCGGCAATTTTGGATTATTTTAAACAACTAAACTATTCAGAAGTCTAAACAAACTTTTCAGGAGTCCGCACATGCAATCGAGCTGGGAATCGCTGCTGCATCTGGTGGACCGGCTGCGTTCATTAAGCGTAGCGACATCCGACCTGCCGGGGCAGCTGACACTCGCTCAGGCCCGGGTGGCGGCAGTGATTTTTTCGCAGCCGTCGGAAGGAATCATGCTCAAGGAAATCGCGACGGAGCTCAACCTGACTCCCAGCGCGGTTTCCCAAACTGTTGACTGGCTGGTCAAGGAGGACATTGTCGAGCGCTGTCCGTCGCCGACCGACCGCCGGGCGGTGGTCATCCGCCCGACGGCGCGCGGCGAGGAGCTCCGCCGGGAACACAATCGTAAAATTTCCGAAATCATGAGTCTCTGCTGTGCGGGCATCGCGCCGGAAGACGCCACGGTATTCCAGAAAGTATTGAACCAACTTCAGAGCCGGGCCGACGATATCTGGCACAGCCGGATTGCGGCGAACGTCCCGTCCGAATCCTGACATCCTGTCGATCAAGTCATTCCTCTTCAATTTTGTTTCGAGAAAGATCCATCATCATGAAAAAACAACTTTTTCTGCTTCCGATATTCACTTTGCTGGCCGCCGGCGCACTCCACGCCGCTCCCGGCGGCGGACCGCCCCAGCGCCCGGTTCCGGCGGTGACGACCGGCAAGGTCGTTGAAGCCGATGACGTCGAGTCGCGCCGTTATTCCGGTCTGGTGCTTTCGCCCGCGGTGGTGCAGCTGGTTCCACGGGTGTCCGGCGAGCTGCTCGAAATCGGCTTCAAGGATGGCGATTTCGTGAAAAAAGGGCAGATGCTCTACAAATTCGATCCCATCCGTTATGAGGCCGAAGTCAAGAGCGCCGAAGCCAAGATCGCCGAATGCAGGGCGCGGCTGGAGTATGCCCAGAACAACTATGACCGGACCCATACGCTTTATTCCAAGCAGGCCACCAGCAAGGATTCGATGGAAAATACGCTGAGCGCGCTGGAAGCCTTCAAATCGGCCATGCGCGCCGCGGAAGCGGCGCTCATCACCGCGCAGGACGATCTCAAGAATACCGTGATCTATGCTCCCATGGACGGCTTGATCGGGGTAACCAACTATACTCCAGGAAACTATATCACGCCCAATTCCGGTGTGCTGTGCACGATCAACCAGATCGCGCCGCTCCGGGTGCGTTTCGCGATGAGCAACCGTGACTACATCACGCTGTTCGGTTCGCTGGAAAGCCTCAAGAGCGAAGCCAACATCGCGCTCAAACTGGCCGATGACAGCCGTTACGAAGAGGCCGGCGCGGTGGAATTGATCGACAATGAAGCCAACCGGCAAACCGACACCATCCAGATTTTCGCCCGCTTTCCCAATGCCGGACGGAAACTGCTGCCCGGCAGCACGGTCACGGTGCTGCTGACCAAAAATACCGGCGTGCGTCTGCCCGCGGTGCGGCCTTCGGCGGTCATGCACGACTCATACGATGCCTATGTCTATACGCTCGATGCCGAAAACCAGGTGGTCCGGCGCGATGTCAAGCTCGGCAGCGATCTCGGCGATCTGATTCTGATCAAATCCGGGCTCAAATCCGGTGAAACCGTGATTGTCGACGGCACTCACAAAGTGATGCCCGGGGAGAAAGTGGCCCCGGTGGCGCAGGAGGATTGAACAAGATGTTTTCGAAATTCTTCATCGATCGACCGCGCTTCGCAGTCGTGATCAGCCTGGTGATGGTGCTGGCCGGGCTGCTCTCGGTCAACCATCTTCCGGTGGCGGAATATCCCGAAATCGCACCGCCTCAGATTCAGGTGACGACCAATTACGCCGGAGCCAGCGCCGGGGTGGTGGCGGAAACCGTCGCCATTCCGATTGAGGATGAGCTCAACGGCGTGGAGGACCTGCTCTACTACTCTTCGACCTGCGACAATTCCGGCAATTATGCCTGTACGGTCACCTTCCGCAGCGGAACCAACTCCGACATGGCCATGGTCAATGTCCAGAATGCGCTCAAGCGCGCCGAAGCCAAGCTGCCGGAAGATGTCAAGCGCGTCGGTGTCAATGTCGACAAAAGCACCTCCGACATGCTGGCGGTGTTCGTCTTCATGACCAACGGCCGGAAGCTCTCGGTACTGGAGTTGAACAATTATGTGAATACCACCGTCAAGGACCCGCTGGCGCGGATCGAAGGCGTGGGTTCGGCCAAAGTGCTGTCGCTTCTGGTCTACAGCATGCGCATCTGGCTCGACCCGATCCGGATGGCCGGTCTCGGCATTTCGACCGAAGACATTGCCAATGCCGTGCAGTCGCAGAACGTCCAAGCGGCGGCCGGCACCATCGGGTCCGAAAACAGCAATAAATACCTTGAGTACAAACTCAATGTCCAGGGCCGGCTCAAGACGACCGAGGAATTCGGCAACATCATCGTACGCAATGACGGCAAAGGCAATCTGGTGCGCCTCAAGGATATCGCCCAACTCGAACTCGGCGCCCAGAACTACTCCGGCAAACTCTGGTTCAACAACGACGAAGCCGTCGGCATGGCGATCTACCGCAGCAGCACGGCCAATGCGCTGGCCACCGTCAAGCAGGTCAAGACCGAATTGGAGCGGCTGAAGACCCGCTTCCCGGAAGGCGTTACCTATGAAGTGGCCTACGACCCGACCGAGTTCATCGTGATTACGCTGGAGGAAATCGTCTGGACGCTGGTCATTGCGCTGGGACTGGTGGTACTGATCACCTGGATTTTTCTTCAGGACTGGCGGGCGACGCTGGTGCCGACACTGGCGATTCCGGTATCGCTGCTGGCGACCTTTCCGGTGATGCTTTTGATGGGTTACAGCATCAACGTACTGACCATGTTCGGATTGATTCTGGTGATCGGCTCCCTGGTCGACGACGCCATCGTGGTGGTCGAAAACTGCCAGGCGCTGATGGAACGCGAAAAGCTTTCCGCCCGCGACGCCGCCATCAAAAGCATGACCCAGATCACCGGCGCGATCATCGCCACCACGCTGGTGACGGTGGCCTGCTACACCCCGCTGGCGTTCTACGGCGGGATGGTGGGCAACATCTACCGTCAGTTTGCGGTCACCATGTGCATTTCGCTCTGTTTCTCAACCGTGGTGGCGATGACGCTGAGTCCGGCCATGTGTTCTCTGATTCTCCGGCCGGTCCCGGAAACGCCGTCCCGATTCTTCAAGCCGTTCAACTTCGTCATCAACGGCTCCCGGAGCATTTACCTGACCGGGGTCAAGCTGCTGGTCCGGAAGATGATTCTCACGCTGTTCCTGTTCGGCATGGTGGTGGCGGGCATCTGGTTCTTCCAGCGTAACATTCTGAGTTCCTTCCTGCCGACCGAAGACAAGGGCGCCATCATGTGCGACATCCAGCTGCCGCCGGGAGCCACCCAGGTGCGAACCGAACGCGCGCTGGTCGAATTCCGCGACAAGGTCAAAAAGATTCCGGGCGTCCGCAACGTGCTTCTGGTTTCCGGGTTCGGTTTCATGGGCGGAAACGGAGAAAACTGCGGTCTGGCCATCATCAAACTTGAGCCCTGGGACCAGCGCAAAACTCCGCAGCTTCAGCTGGGCTATCTGATTCAACAGGTACAGGGCGTCGCCGCTTCGATTCCGTCGGCGCAGATCATGTGTTTCGCGCCGCCGGCGATCATGGGTCTTGGCGTCACCGGGGGCGCCACCTTCATGCTCTCGGGCGAAGGCGATGTCGATCCTCAAACGCTCTCCCGACTGGCACGGCAGACCGGCGGCGAAATCGCCAAAGACCCCCGGGTGCTCTATGCCATCAGCAGTTACAACGCCGACACGCCGCAGCTCTATCTGGATATCAACCGCGACAAGGCGGAAACGCTCGGCATTTCCGCCAGCAAGATTTACGCGACGCTGCAAAGCAAACTGGCTTCGTTTTATATCAACGACTTCAATCTCCTCGGCAACAGTTTCTATGTGAAGATGCAGTCCAACCGGGAAAACCGTTCCTCGCTCGACGACATCCGCAACATTCAGATTCAGAACACCCAGGGAGAAATGGTGCCGCTGAGTTCCGTCGGCGAGTTGAAATTCGTGGTCGGCCCGCGCCGGATCCAGCGCTTCAACAAGCTCACTTCGGCGGAAATGAACGTGCAGGCCAACCCCGGAGCCTCCACCGGCGATCTGATTCAGATCGTCGAAAAGCTCTCGCTGCCGCGCGACTACCATGTCGAATGGTTCGGCATGAGTTACCAGGAAAAGGAAAATCAGGGGCAATTGGGCGTCATGATGGCGCTGGCAATCCTCTTCGCCTACCTCTTTCTGGTTGCGCAGTACGAAAGCTGGACCATTCCGGTACCGGTGATGATGGCGGTGGCGTTCGCCAGTTTCGGTGCGCTGGCCGGGCTCTTCCTCACTCATGAAACCATGAGTATTTACGCCCAGCTCGGGATGGTGATGCTGATCGGGTTGACCGCCAAGAACGCAATTCTGGTGGTGGAGTTTTCCAAGCAGGAACGGGAGCGCGGACTCTCCATCTACGATGCCGCGCTGAACGGCGCCAATCTGCGCTACCGCGCGGTGCTGATGACCGCCTGGAGCTTTCTTTTCGGGGTTTTCCCGCTGGTGGTCGCCACCGGCGCGGGCTCGGCCAGCCGCCGGGCCATCGGCATCACGACCTTCTCCGGCATGTTGCTGGCGACCGTGATCGGGATCATGTTCACCCCGGGTTTCTACGCCATCTTCCAGACCTTGCGGGAATGGCTGAAGGAAAAAGTATTCCATCAGCATCCGGCTGCTCCGCCCGACGCGCCGTAGCCGGCGACTCCGGCAGGCGGTTATTTCGCAGTATAACCGCCGTCGACCGGAATGATCGCACCGGTGATATAGCTCGACGCCTCGGAGGCCAGCAGAATCACGATGCCTTTCAAATCGTCCTTGCCGGCCATGCGTCCGAGCTGAGTGCGGGCGGCGTAATTGCGCAAAAAGCGTTCGGGATGCTCCGGAGTCTGAAAACCGCCGGGATTGACGCAGTTGACCCGGACGCCGAAGGGTCCGAAAATACTGGCGGCATGGCGGGTGAAGTTGACCATGCCGCCTTTTTCGTAAAAATAGATCGGCGACAGATCGGTCGGATAGTCGGTGCCTTCATAGTTGGCGTTTTCGACGCCGGTCACCCCCATCATCGAGCCGATGTTGATGATCGAGCCGGAGCCTCCGGCCTTCATCCGTTTGGCGACGGCATTGGTCAGATAGAACAGGCCCGACGCATTGACATGGAGACTGCGGTCGTAATCGCTCATATCGTGGTCCCAGCCGACGGCGGCGGAACGGGTCACGGCATTGTTGACCAGAATATCGATCGTGCCGTGCGCTTCGGCGATCGCGGCGACGGCCGCTCCGATCGAAGCCTGATCGCCCTGATCCATGGCAATGGCCCGGACGTCGCAGCCCTGCGCCTGCCATTCCCCGGCCAATGCCTGAAGTTTATCCAGACTGCGGGAAGCGATATAAGTGATCGCGCCGGCACCCGCCAGTGCTTCGGTGATCGAACGGCCGTACTTGCCCGCGCCGCCGGTGACCAGAGCCACCTTGCCCTTCAGGGAAAACATCGCCAGATTGTCCATCGCATTCCATCCTTGGTCCGGGTCCGGCCCGGAATTTTTCGACAAAAAATCTTCAACCGGCCGGGAGTGTACGGCGGCATCGTCCGCCGTCGGCCGGTTGAAGCGGGGTGTCATCGTATTATTCAGTCCGTTACGAAACGCTGCGGGGTCCCTCACTCCGCAGTTAATTTTGCGACATAAACACGGTTGTCGGCACCGTATTTTTCGCACACGGTGCAATCCCACGGGTCCGGCCAGGTGGTCTGCATCCATTCCGAAACCGTGACCCAGCTTTCGCGGTCGCTGATCCGGGTGATGCCGAAGTTGCCCAGCCGGGCGCCGCGCTCCGGCACCACGATCTGTTCGGTGGCGCGGATCACGCACAGCCGTTCGGGATTGACCTCGGCGATGAACAGCGGCGCCCGGTGACGCGGAATATGGTCGTTGTTCGCGCCTTTGCGGGTATAGACCAGATAGAGCCTGCCGTTCAACGTGACCCAGTGCTGCTGGGTGTTGTAGTTGCCGAGCGTCGAACCGTCGTCGAAACACCACGGCCGGACCGGACCGAAATGCAGTCCGTCGTCGCCGGCGCAGACGAAACCGTCGTCATTATTGCGCAGAGTCAGGAAAAAGCGGCCGTTGAGTTCGGTCAGCGACGGCTCGCCGAAACCGCGTCCGGTCGGATGATAAAGTTCATCGCCATGTTCGATGTAACGCAGCTCCCGGCCGTCGAAAACGCAATGAAGCACGGTCGAAGCCGCGGTCATGGTGGTTTGAGGATCGTCGATCACGCCGCCGGTGCGCAGAAAGTAGCTCGGCAGCAGAATCGTCCCGTCGGGCAGATCGAAACGCTGGGTCGAACCGGCTCCTTCGCTGTGAAATTTTTCCTGATCCTGAGGCTGAAACCGCCGCCACCGCGCCCATTGTCCGGTTGCCGCGTCGTAAGTGCTGTAAACGGTGTCGCGGGCCGGATATTCGCGCGGTTGATCATCATGCTGATAAAAACAGCTGTGCCCAGTGCCGAGCAGAGTCCGGCTCGCTTCGTGCCACATCGGCCAGAAATCGCAGACCACGGCCTCGCCGCCGTCGTACGGCACCCGTCCGAGCACGTCCGCCAGCGACACCGGGGCGCTCCAGGTGCGACCGCCGTCGAGAGTGCGCATCTCATAGAGTTCGTAATAGCAGTCGTTCTTGCCGCGCTCCAGACTCATCTTGCTCATGGTCAGGACCACGGCGAAGGGCTGTCCCAGTCCCCTGACCATGCCGGCGCGGGCATGGACGAAGCAACTTTTGCGGTCATAGCCGGAGTGAATCACCTGCAGATCGATTTTTAAAGCCATATTATTTCCTTTTGATCCAGATATAAGTCCACTGCTGCGGACTCAGCGTAATCTTGAATTCGCCTTCCGGCGAAACCGCAACCGGCGTTCCGGCCAGGTAATCAATGCCCTGCCACGCGGTGCCGGACTGCTTGAGCAGCGGCAGATTCAATTTCACGGTCGCATTCTGCGCCTGCGTCGACCAGTTGCTGACGAAGAGCAGCATGCCGTTGTGCGGATGGTTGAACAAGGTCGCCTTCACCGCCTCCGGCGTGACCGCAGCCGCGCCATGGTTGTCGTAAAAAAAGAACTTCTCCGCCTCCTTGATGCCGAACTCCTCCCGCATCTTGTAAAGCCGGGTGAAGAAGGTTTCCGTACTGTTGAACCGCGGCGGCACATCGTAGAGCAGCGAAACCCCGGCCACCGGCATATCGCCGCCGAGCCGGTAGGTCAGTATGTCGGCGGCGATGCCGATCTGTCTGCCGGTATGTTCGGCCAGGAACCGACCGACCGGCAATTCGGCGGCAGCCGATTCCGGTTTCCGGGCGCGGAACTGAAACCACCGTTCTCCGTTCCACATCACATCGGCATAGGCCAGCGCGGGCATGTTGTAACCCCACGAACAATGGACGTCGACGATGTTCTCAGGGTTCCGCGCCCGGGTCAGAAGATAGATGCGCCGGAGCATTTCCCGCACCGCGAAGGTCGGATAGGTCGGACGGCGCTTGCCGTCGGTTCCGACATAGCCGCAACCGTGCAACGGATTACTGCACGGGACCAGATGGCAGGTGCCGTCGAGATAGACGCCGTCGTCGCCGAAAATATCCAGCCGCTTCGCCAGACTGGCCGCGACCGCGTCGCGCAATGCCTCGCTGTTGAAGCACATGAACAGCGTCTGCTGGGAGTTGGCGCCGTATTTGACCGATATCGGCCCCGGCCGCGCGACATCGGGATCGGGCCCGTTGAACCCCTGGGAATATTGCGCCCAGGGATATTTGACCATATACGGTCCATAGACCTCGAATTCCGGAATATTGACCGGAATGCGCTGATGAATCAGATAGGGATGCACCTTGAGCCCATAGCTGTGCGCGGTGTCGATATAGCGGTGCAGCGCCATGTCGTAAGCGGCGGAGCCGGGGCGGGAAAGCGGCCAGCTGAAGGATTCGTTGACGTTGAAAAACAACCGTTTGAAGCCCCTGTCCTGATCATCCTGAAACGCCGGTTTGCCGTCGATTTCGGCATCGGGAGTATCAAGGTCGCCGCCATAAGGTTCGGCCCGCGCCAGGCGCAAATCCCAGATGTCGTGGGCCTGCGGTTTGGCCGGAAAGGCCATCAGCGCGAAGCGGTAGTGGAAGCATTCGCCGGGCTTGAGCTTAGTCGGCGTATCGATGAAGTTGATTTTGAGCGTGGTGGTCTTGCCGTCGCGCAAAATCTGGATTGCTTTCTGGCGGTCGCCATTGCGATAGAATTCATCGCTTTCCGCCTGAAAAGTCAATCCCAGATCGGCATTGCCGATGAACAGATTGGGCGTAAATTGAAAATTCTGCCCCTCCCCGATCTCGCCGGAGAACCACGCGTCGCCCAGCAGATCCCGCGAAGGCGGATCGAACACCCGGTCGGCGCAGGCCAGATTGGCGTATTCCTGCTTGAACGGCACGGTAAGGTTGAAACTGCCGATTTCAGTCGGTCGGTCGGCAGTCAACGTGTAGTCAAAGATAATGTAGCCGTCGTATTCGGCCACGCTTTTGCCGGTCACAGTCAGGCCGCCCTGTTCGAACCGGTCGGTAAAGGTTGCCGCCAGCGCATCGGCCTGTTCCACCTTGAGCGCCGTTCTCGCCAACGCCTTGCCATTGAGATTGAGCGTGGCGGGCGCGGCCAGAATCTCCGTCCCGGCGGTATCGATCGCGCCGATCATCGGCCCCGTGGCCGGAAATTCGTACGTGCGATTCCATACCTTCAAAGCAAGTTTGCCGTCGGTGCTGACGGTTTCCAGCGGCGTCCACGGCGCGGGTGCCTTACCCTGCAATTTACCCTCGGGCGAATGCACGAAATAAGGTTTCTCTAGCGACAGCTGTTTGTGCAGAGTTTTGAGCACCTTGCCGTCGGCGGTCCGGATTTCAGCTTCCACTTCACAGGAATTGCCGGCGAGTTTATCCAATCCGGCAATCTCCGCCCCCGCGTTGAAGCGTCCCGTACCGGGCGAAGCCTCCGTAAAATCGCCACGTCCGGTCAATTCCCGCACTCGAAATGCGGCCGTATTGCCGCGACTGTCCACGCCCTTGCTCGCCGCCCGCAGGTTGATCGTGTTGCGATAGAAATCCGGTTCACAGAAGAGTTCGTAATCAATCTTGTCCGTCACCTCTTTCCCGGCGTAATGCCGCGCCACCTCATATCGAGAGAGCGCACGATTGTAAAGTTTGAAGTCCGCCACGTCGATGGGCGCGGAACTGCCCTGAGGAAAGCCGCCGATGAATTTCCGGCTTGACTTGACCGTTTTTTCAGGCGGCACAATCATCAACTGGTCGGCGATCAGCACACCGTTGCGGTAGAAGCGGCAACGGGGAAATTCCATCACCACGGTGATATGCGACCACTCCGGGCCGACCAACCCGCGGTCGACCGGCAGTCCGGAACTGCTCTGTTCCGCCCGATTGCCCATATAAAGCTGAAGCGTATGCCAGTTGGTGATGAAAAACATGCACTCCCGCTTGTCGAGATCGCTGAAAATCACCGCGCCCTTGGAGGGAATCGGTCCGTTCTGGCGCACGGTGATTTCAAAGCTCAAATCATAGTTGAAGGCCAGTTGCGGCGCATTGCCGCAGTCGATATAGGCGTTTTCGCCGTTGAGGCGCATCACTCCCCGCTCACCGTCCAATTCAGCCAGGTATGCGCCGTTGATCACCTTGCCGGGCATGGCATAGGAACTTTTGTCGATCACGGCATTGCCGGTATTTTCGGCGAAGTCATAATGCAGAACCAGCGACTTGTCCGTCTCGGCGAAAACCGTGCCCGCGGCCAGTAACAGCAATGGCAATGGCATCCATTTGCAGATCATCAACGCACCTATTTCCACCAGTTGAGGATTTTGTAACCGTTGACCACCCCGGCTCCGGCCGGAAAGTCATTGGCGGGGCTGAAAACCGCCACATGCACCTCGGTTCCGGTGCTCATCGTAAGGTTGTTGTTCTTAAAGAGTTCATCGAAGAAATAAGGTCCCGCGCCGGTGACGCTGCCGTCGGAAAGCGCGACATTGCAGATATTCTGATGCCGCGCATGTGCTCCGTAATTGGAAGCGAAGCGGATATAGCAGGACTGAGTCAGGTTGCCGGCACTCGAGTCGGAATTGATGCTGTCGGCCAGAAGCGGCATCCCCGCCGGCAGTTTCTTGAGGTTGGGGCTGTACTGGATCGCGCCGGCGCCGTGCGCCACCGCAATCTGCGCCGTCTGGCTCAGTCCGGCATAAGGCAGCGCGCCGTAGCAGTTGGTGGAGTACACGCCGGTAAAATAACAGGAGGGACAGGCATAGATGCCCCGGGTATCCGGCAGATACTGGTCCACAATCAGCGTGGCGGGCCAGTAGGCCTTGGTGCTGCTGTAGTAACAGGGCGCGATATCGTCGTTGTCGTCGGCGTAAAGGATGAACCCGAGGCCGCACTGTTTGAGATTGGAGGTGCATTGAGCGGCTTTGGCCCGTTCCCGGGCCGCGGACAGCGCGGGCAGCAGCATGGCCGCCAGAATGGCGATAATCGCGATCACCACGAGGAGCTCAATGAGGGTGAAGTTCCCGTGGCCGAGGGGTCGTCTCTGAACTTTGGCTTTCATCTCTCGTCCTTTCCTTATGATTATGGTTATTTCACAATGTACATGGTGATTTCGCGCGGCCGGAGCGTCCCGGATACGGTGGCGCCCGCTACGGGAGTGCTGCCGCCGTCCGGCGCGATTCGCGCCGCCGCGGCGCCATACGGCTTGAGATCGAAAGCATATTCGATGCCTTCTTTGCCGACATTGACCAGGAAGATGCCCATGCTGCCGTCGGCGGCGCGGAAGACTCCGCTCTGAAGCACATCAAAGCTGCTGTTGGCCGCTTCCGCCAGCGTGGCTCCGGAATCGGTTTCGCCGGTTTCGTCGCTGGCGTAAGAAATCATCGGCATGGTTGCGGGCTTGAGAAAGCGTACCGGGCGCAGCACCTGGCCCAGACAGAGGTAACGCCGGGCCGATTCGAGCTTATAATAGTCGATCACCTGCTTCAGGAACGCGAAGTGTTCCCGGTGTTCCGGCTTGTCGAAATCCAGCACCGAGGCGGCGGGGCGCGGACGCAGCGTCAGGCGGCCGATCTGCGCGCCTTCGACGAACATTGAGGCGCATTCGAGGTAGAAGAACCGGTCTTCCAGCTGAATCTTGCCCACCGAACTGCGCGGGATGTAATCACCGTAGACCGCGGCGAAAAGCGGCACCTTGTTCTCCACCCGCATGTTGCGCTGGTAAAGCACGTTGTCCTGAACGTCGATCATATTTTCCGCCGGGTCCTCGCCTTCGATCAGGGCGTCGGGGAAATCCTTTTTGACGCCGGCATAGACCTGCTCCAGCAACCGGTGCATGCCCAGGGTGCCGCAGGAGGCCCCGGCCGCGCTGTGGCCATGGGGCGTCCAATAGCAGGGCTGACACATGCCGTGGATGGTATCGAGATAGACCCCGGCCACATGCTCCTGCCGGATCACGGCGACCGATTCTTCGGTCAGCCGCTGCTGCCAGGCGGAATCCCAGCCGCACATGTTCCAGCCGATATTTTCATAGAAGAGCACATTGCCGAAGAGATCGCGCGCAGCGCCGTTCCTGAGCCTGGCGGCATAGGGCGCGTTCTCGCTGGAGCCGTCGTCGTAGATGGTCGCGCAGAGGTAGGGTACCACATAGCCGCCGGATTTCCGCAGGGATTCGACAATCGCCGCCATTTCCGGCAGCGCGCCTTGCGCCGGATAATTGCCGAAAGGACTGTGACGGTTCACGAAGCCGGTCCAGCGGTCGCCGGGACGATTGCGCATGCGCCGGCTGTTGCCCGGCCAGTTGTTTTCGGTGGCGCCGGCGTCGGCGGGATTGCTCCAGCCATACCAGTTGAAGACCAGATCGCTGCCGCTCCACGCCAGCCACCTGGCGGCATCGGCGGCGGCAATGCGCTGATTTTCATATACGTCATTGGTGCCGGTGGCGCTGTCGCCGAGTTGAGTGTAGAAATGCAGCGGCACGTACTTCGACCATTCGGGAATATCTTTGCGGTCGCGGGTTTTGCCTTTGGCGCACCAGCTCTGGCGGGTGGCCCAGTCGCGGTAGATCATGCAGGCGTCATACCAGTCGCCGGCAAAGGGGCCGACCACGGTATCGTAACTCTGCGCATAATCCTCGTCGCGGAACCAGAGATTGGGTGGAAAGTGGGCGATCCGCCAGTCGATCCGCTCCGGCTGGTTGTCGATGATGAACTGAGTCATATTGGGGGTCGGATCGAAGGTGCCGAAATAGATGCCCTGCTTCACGGCATCGTTGTAGAGCGCGAAGAACTGCATGTTGATGTAATAGGGATAGTATGCGCCGTTGCGGTGATAGTTCTCGCCCAGTCCCGCCTTGGCCGCAAAGGGATTGCGGATCATGCCGCCGCGCCACTTCGGAAAAACGATCACATTGTCGTCCTTGCCGCCGATGGCGCCGAAGGCGCATTGCGGAAAATAAATCCGTTCGAGACCGTAGCGCGCGCTGTGATTTTCGGTCGCCACCCGCCAGCGGCTGAAGCGGTCGCCCGGTTTCAGCGTCACGGTGCCGGAAACCTGAAATTTATTGTCCTCCTTCTGCAGCCGGACATTCTCCCAGCGGAAGGTGACGGTCACGCCGTCGGGCCCCTCCGCCACCTGCCACGCGGCCCTTTTGGCATCCTTGCCAGTCACGGTGAAGGCGCCGAGGGCCTTGGCCATGCGCGGCATCACATTTTTCAGAATGCCGTGGGAATAGCCGTGACGCTGATCGTTGTTGGGCGCCAGCGCCGGATCGATGCCGAGCTGCGCCGCAAAGAGCGGCGTCGAAGCCGCCAGAAAATCGCATTTCGCCGCCATGCCGTACAACCGGACCAATTCGATATCGGAGCCGGTTTTGCGGAACTCCAGTCCGAGATGCTCATTGGCGATCAGCAGCCGGTCGGCCGACTGCCGCACCCGGACGCCCGTGGCGGGCGCGGCGAAGAAGGCATTGCTTTCCGCATCATCGGTTGCCGCCGCCGGAGCAGCGGAAACGGCCGGAACTTCCGGCGTTGCCGGAGCCGCTACCGCGACGGGTTCGACCGGAGCTTCCGGCGTTGCCGGAGCCGCTGCCGCGGCGGGTTCGGCCGGAGCGGCATGCGCCGCGCGAGTGGCCTCATACTGCGCTTTGATTTCCCCGGCCGTAAGCGCCCGCCGGTAGATTCGAACCTCATCCACCGTGCCCGCAGGCTGATTGAGCTTGGGATTGCTCATGCCGATGACGAAGGCGTTGACCGCGTAGGGCAGTTCCTCGCGTTTGGAGGCGGCGGTCTTGACGATTTCGCCATTGACCGCCAGATTCAGGTTTTTGCCGTCAAAGGTGGCGACCACATGATTCCAGCGGCCGATTGCGAGCGGCGCGCTGATCTGATTGTCGCCGCCGGCGGCGTAGAATACGATCAGAGAACCGTTCTGACCGACAAGATAACTGCGGGCGCTTTCACCCATCAATTGGTGAAAGCCCTTCTTTGCGAGTGCTTCCGGCTTGAACCAGAATTCAAAACCGGCCTGATTGCCGAGATTCAATCCGGGCTGGCTTTTGAACAAAATATGTTTGCCCCCGCCCGGCAGCCGCATCGCAAAGCCGCCGCCGCACGGTTCGTAAAGCGTCTCCCTGACCGTACCGTTGCGGTTGTTGCCGGAGCTGTCGACGGCGGTCGCGCCCTGTCCTTCGTCGAACTTCCATTCCAATGCCAGATCCGCCGGGGCCGCGCCCAGAGCCATACCGGCGACCAGCAGCAGGACCGTCCATATCGTCCGCACTCGCTTCATTCTCAACGCCCTTTCCCTGTGGTATATCATTGACTTCACGTCGTCGCTTCTTCCCTCGTGGCCGCAATCATCATCCGGCGCCGTTTGCGTCCTGCCGGAAAGCGGAAACTCATTTGCCCGGAAAATCCACTGTGGCACAACTGGCGATGCGCGTGGCATCGGCCGGAATATCCTTCCGATACTCGCCTACGCCGAATTCGGCCCGGCGTTCGGCAAAGCACTGGGCCGCCCAGGTGGCGTCCGCGCCGTCGAGAATCCAGTTCATGCCCATCTCCACCAGTTCGCGCCCCCGGATGACCTCCCGGAGCTTGGTCGGCAGATGGATGCCCGCTCCCAGATTCTTCGCCCGGGCCCGGACCACGCAGTGTTTCATCAGATCGAGGTATTCGCTCCGCATCCAGGCCTCGGGATATCCGACCGATACGCTGATGTCGTGGGGACCGAGAAAGATGCCGTCCACGCCCGGCACGTCGGTCAAGGCGTCGAACCGTTCATAAGCGGTTTGACTTTCGATGCCGACGATCAGGAAGTTGTCCGCATTGAAGCGCTCGAAAAATTCCCGGTATTCCCCGCTCGGCGCGCCGCCGGCCAGAATCGGCTGCAATTGTTTGCCCTTGAGCGGACGGTAGCGGACCGCGCCGACCAGTTTCCTGACATCCGCCACCTCTTCGACATAGGGCGCCACAATGCCCTGAGCGCCCAGGTCCAGCGCCCGCGTCGCCTCGGTCGGATCGGGGTTGGAGATGCGCACGATCGGCACCACGCCATTGGCCCGGTAAAAGAGGCACAAATGGTTGATTTGCTGTGAGTCGAGCACCATATGCTCGCCGCAGATGAAGGCGAAGTCCAAACCGCCGTCAATCATGATCTTGATCGCGCTGAAATTGTTCAGGCAGGTCATGTGCGTACCGTAAAGTTTTTTTCCGGCATGAAGCGCTTCCCGGAATTGTTTTCCCGTCATAATCTTTGATCTTTCTTGCTTGAAACTACGAAACGATTTTCTATTTATATAATTATACGAAAAAATTTAACAAAAATCAATAGTGATTATATAAAATCTTTAAATATTTTATAACTCCCTTGATTGATTTTAACTTGATTGCGGATTATTTCAGCTGCTTGCGGATGAATTCGTCGACCACGGCGAGATAGCCGGGCAGCACCACATGCGCCGAAATCGGCATGGGATACATGCTCTTTTCGCCGGGCACGGCATGATAGACCGCATAAATTCCGTTGGCCGGACAAACCCGGTCGAAATATCCGGCCGAAAATACGACCGGAACCTTGATCGCAGCCGCCAGATTGCCCGCGTCGAAATAACGCATCACCTGCGCGGTTTCCGCACTTTGATCGAAGCCGGAACGCGAAACCGGCCAGCCTTTCATGCGGACGCCGGACGCGGGCGAGAAGTCGCAGAAGGCCGGAACGTTGACCGCGGCGGCGGTGATCTTCGGATTGATCGCAGCCGAAACCAAGGTCAACCCGCCGCCCTGACTCGATCCCGCCGCGACGATATGACGGCTGTCGCACTCCGGCTGCTGCGCCACATAGTCGATGAATTCCTGAATCGCCAGCACGGCGGCGGTAAAATAATAATCCTCGATCGAGGTTCCCGGACGACAGAAGTAATATCCGGCAATCTTGTCGAATGCGGCTTTCTGCGCGGCGGCGGTGGCCTGCGGCGGAAAGCGATGGATGTTGACCGCCAGCGTCATCACGCCTTCCGGCACGAAATCGGTGCGCGGAAATTCCAGCGCCGGAGTAAAAGGCCCCATGCCGTGCGACGGCGTATTGACCAAAAGCGGATATTGGCCCGGCGCGGCCGGACGGCACCAGAAAGCGTAAAATTTCTCCTTGCCGCCGACCTCGCAGACCAGCAGTTCGGTTTTCCGCCCGGCATCGGAAAATTGCGGCAGATCGCGGCGGGTGATCGTCGCCCTGGTTTTGAAATCGGCCCGCGCCTTTTGCCAGAATGGCAGCGGATCGAACCGTTCCGCGGGCAGCGCCAGCTTATCCGGAGCGATCGCCGCCGCCGCCGCGACGCCCTTGCCGCCGAAACTGGATTCGACGATTTCAAACTGTACGATGCCGGGTTCGTTCAGCGGGAGTTCCCAGACCGCCGGGTTGCCCTGCGCCAGATCGAAACTCCGGCGCGCCAGTTCGCGCATGCCGTCGACCGTGGCTGCAACGGTGAAGGCTCCTTCGGCCAGCGGTTTTTTGTCCTCGCTCCAGAACAAAGTCACCTTCGCGGTCTCGCCCGGCTGATAGAGCGCATTTTTACGGTCCATCCGGCCCGTGCACCGGGGAGCGGCCGCCAATCCCTGAGCCGCCAGCAGCAAAACCAGCAGCCATGAACCCATATGCCGTCGTTTCATCTCATTTTCCCTTTCCCGATCGATTTTATGAATAGGAACAAGCTCACAACATCATCAATTCACCGCCTTGATCGCGGCTGGCGATGGCCGCGTTCAGGATACGCATCAGTTCGAAGGTTTCAGCGCGCGGATAAGGCTCGACGCCGCTGCGCAGATAATCGACGAACGCGCATAATTGCGCCCGGAAGGCGCTGAAACTGTCGCCATAACTCAGACTCAGACTGCCCTGCGTCCCGTAAAGCTGAACCGGCGCGCCGTAACTGCTGTCGTAAAGTGAATTCAATACCACCTCGACGCCGGAAGCATGGTGGAGGTGCACGATCGCCCCCCGGTCGAGCGGCACGGTCCGCACCGTCGCGAATCCCGGCCCCACGATCGGATAAACCGCCTCCAGCGCATGAATGCCGTAGGTTTCCAGACTTTTGCACATCGGCATGGTGATCATCAGCAACCGTCCGATCTCATGATGGTTGCGATGGTAGGGAACCAATTCCTTGGCGTAGCGCATGGAGCTCGACGACAGAAATTTCGCGCCCTCCGCGGCCCACTGTTCGAAAACCGCCAGATCGGCCGCCCGGTCGCAGAGCGGCTTGTCGATGAACAGCGGCACTCCGGCCGCGATGAAGGGATGCGCCCGGCGCACGTGTTCGCCGCCGATGTCGGTGGCGACAATCACCGCGTCGACCTGCCCGATCATCGCTTCCGGACGCGGACAGACCCGGTCGATGCCGCAGACCGCCGCGATGTGCGCGGCCTTGTCGATGCCTTCACAGGCCACGTGGGTGACCCGGACCCCGGCGATGCCGAGCCGTTCCGGCGCAATCTTGTTCAGATAGCCGGTGAAACCCATGCCGTCGCCGACGCATTCGCGGTTCATCCGTTCGCGGTCGAAGCCGTTGATGATTGCGCTCCAGCTGTAGGGATGACCGTTGCCGGGAGTATAGCCGACGATGCCCAGCCGGATTGCCGCCGGATTTTTGACCAATGCATTCATGGATTCACCACATTGACCGGATTGCCGGCCAGAAACCGTTCGAGATTGTCGATCGCGGTCCGGAGCAGCCGGGTTCGGGCTTCCAGCGTGGCCCAGGCGATGTGCGGCGTAATCCGGCAGCGGTCCAGACCGAAGAGCGGACAATCGGCGGGCGGAGGTTCGACTTCAAGCACGTCCAGACCGGCGGCGGCGATCACGCCATTTTGCAGCGCCGCCGCCAGGTCGGCGGCAGCGATCAGCGGACCGCGGCTGGTGTTGATCAGAAACGCCGTCGGCTTCATCAGTTTCAGCGTATCGCGGTTGATCAAGCCGCGGGTGGCGGCGGTCAACGGACAGTGCAGCGTGACCACATCGCTTTGCGCCAGCAATTCCGGCAAGGCCAGCGCCTCCGCCCACTCCGGCAGCGCAGCGCCGGAATCGCAGGCGACGACCCGCATGCCGAACGCGCGGGCGATTTCACCGACACGTCGCCCGATGCGGCCGAAACCGACGATGCCGACGGTCTTGCCCGCCAGTTCGATCAGCGGTTTATCCCAGTAACAGAAATCGCGGCTGGCGCTCCAGCGGCCCTGGGCCACGCCGCGGGCGTGATGCTCGACCTGATGGGCGAGATTGAGGATGTGGGCGAAGACCATCTGGGCCACCGAATCGGTCCCGTAACAGGGGATATTGGTCACCGCGATCCCGCGGGCGCGGGCGGCCTGGATGTCGACCACATCGTAACCGGTCGCCAATACGCCGATGTAGCGCAATCCGGGCAATTGCGCCAGCACCTCGCCGGACAGCCGGGTTTTGTTGGTAAACAGCGCCTCGGCGCCCCGGGCGCGCTCCACGACCTCCTCCGACCGGGTGAAATCGTAGACCGTGAGCTCGCCCAGGCGGCCCAGCGGCGCATAATCCAGATCTCCCGGATTGAGGGCGTAACCGTCGAGAATAACCATCTTCATAATCATGCCTCAGAGTTGTATCATCCAGTTTCCGATAAAAAATATAGGTCGGGTAATTTACAAATTCAAATCAACTTTATATAAAATTTTGATATTTTTTTCTTGAATTCTATGAAAATAACTTGTTTTTTATAAAATACATGGTAAATTGTAAGTAAACCGATTCAAGATTGTGAGGAAACCATGTCCAAGACCGAAACTTACAAACAACGGGCCATGGATTATATCCGCGATTCCCTGATCTACCGGCGGATTGCCCAGGGCGAACGGATCACCGCCGAACGCATCGCCAAAGCCATCGGTATTTCGATCGCCCCCGCCCGCGAGGCAATCATGGAACTGGCGTCGCAGGGGTTGCTGGAATACCGGCCCAATGTCGGGGCCGTGGTCCGGCGCATCTCGGTGAAGGAAGTGCGCCAGTATATGCAGCTGCGGCTGCTGATCGAGCCTTTCGCCGCCAGCGAAGCCGCGACCAATGCATCGCTGGAAAAACTCATGGCGATCGGTGAAAAACTGGCGGTCATGAGCGCCTGCGACAAGGAGCTGGCCCAGGTGCGCAACGATCCCGAGCTCTTCGCCCGGAAGGCGCTGGCCATGAATACCGCCGACATGAATTTCCATCTGGCGATTTTCGATGCCGCCGACAATATCGCGCTGACCCGCTTCGCGCGCCAGTTGACCGATTGCTTTTATCTCTTTTCGGTTTCCGAAATGTGGGGCAGCGCCGATCCCGAACTTTTTCTCGAACGCAGCCCGGACACGGTTGAAACCCACACCCGCATCTACCACGCGCTGCGCATGCGCGACCCCCAGCAGGCCCACGACGCGGTACGTCAGAGTCTGCTGTCGTCCGGCATTTTCACCGCCTGATCCGCCGGGGACAGCCGGTTGGACCCGAAGCCGCGCCGTCCTCCGGTGATTTCCCGGCCGCTTCCGCTAACAATAAGGCTGATTCCCCATGCCATTTTCCAAGCTCATTCTCGGTACGGTCCAATTCGGACTGAATTACGGCATCAATAACTGCTCGGGCAAGCCCGACGACGGCCGCATCGATGCTATTTTGCGCACCGCCGCCGACGGCGGCATCGACGCGCTCGACACGGCCAGAGCCTACGGCGACAGCGAGGAGCGCCTCGGCGCGGCGCTGGCGCGAACCGGTCTGGCGGGACATTTTCATCTGATTTCGAAGGTCAAACTCTACCCGGAAATCCGCTCCCGGGCCGATGCCGAACAAGCGGTCGAAAAGTCGGTCTGCGCTTCGCTCAAAGCATTGCGCCGCGACACCCTCGACGGATTGCTGCTCCACAACGAAAACGATCTTGAATATCTGCCGCTGCTGGAAGCGTTGCGCCGCCGCGGCCTGACCGGCTTCATCGGGGCGTCGCTCGACAGTCTCGCCGGACTGGCGCAGCTGGGCCCAATGCTGCTGCCGGCCACCCAGGTTCCGGCCAATATTCTGGACCGGCGGTTTCAAATTTATCTGCAACGGGCGCACCGCGCCGGACAACGGATTTTCGTACGCAGCGTCTATTTGCAGGGATTGCTGTTCAAGCCCGCCGGCGAACTCTCCCGCCCGCTGGCCGAAACCGTGCTGCCGGTGCGAATCCGGCTTGAACAGCTGGCCGACAGCGCCGGAATGCCCCCCGGCGAACTTTACTTCCGCTATTTGCTGAGCGATCCGGCCTGTCAGAGCATTCTGACCGGCGTGGATACTCCGGAACAATTGCAGGAAAATCTGAAACTGGCCGCGCGCGGCGCTTTGGCCGACGATCTGCTCCGGGCCATCGCCGCCATCGTCCCGGAACTGCCGGAAGAGTGCGTCCGGCCCAGCGCCTGGCCGAAGGCATGAAGCGAATCTGAACCGCGGCCTCAGTGCGCGGCGCACAGTATCGCGCTGCGCCGCCGGATCAACGGACCGGCCACGCTCCGGCTGGCGGGCCGCTGCCGGGTAAGGCACCAGGATTGCAGCATCTCAAGCGCGGCCTCACCCAGCTCCGCAAACGGTTCCGCAATCGTGGTCAGCCCCAGTTCCGGCGCCTCGCTCCAAGTCAAGTTGTCGTAGGAAACCAGCGACAGCATTTCCGGAATCCGGATGCCCAGCACCCGGCAGCACCAGTAGACATAGGCGGCCCGACAGTCCCGTGCCACCAATAATGCCGTCGGCCGGTCGGGCTCGCCCAGCAGCCGGATCAACGCCGGATCGGCGGCGCTGCCCGCGGCGGGAATCACGCCATTCAGATGCAGCAGCGCCCCGATCCGGGGATTGGCCACTTCGGTCGGTCCCAGCGACAGCTCCACCACCCGGTCCGGCGTCAGGATGATGCCTTCCTCGGCCAGAGCGCCGCGGAACCCGGCCAGCATTTGCGCGAAAATGAATCGCTCTCCGGGGCCGTTGACCATACCGAAACGGCGATGCCCGAGACCCAGCAGTTCACGGGCGGCAGTGCGGCCGATTTCCCGGAAATCGACCCGGACGGCAGGAATGTCATCAGCGGTTTCGCAATTGACCACCGTCAGCGGGATCCCCGCGCCCAACAGTTTTTCCGCCAGCGGCAACGAACAGATTTCGGCGAAAGCCACCGCCTGAAACTCTCCGGCCCGATAACGGCGGATGATCGCGCCGGCATCGAAATCGTCGATGGATTTGAACAGAATCTGGACCCGGACGCCGCGTTTTTCGGCCGCGTTGCCGATCGCGGTCAACAGTTGCACCGCTTCCGGCACGATCTGGGAATGGATGTCGCCCCCGCAATAAGCGGCAACGACCAGAAGCTGCCGGAGCTCGCATCCGGCAGTGAGTGCGGCCGGCAGCGCCAGAATGCCGCGCCGCGGCACCAGGGCGACCTGCCCCGCCGCGGCCAGCTGCTGCACCATATTGCGGATGGCGGTCCGACTCAAATTGAACTCCAGCCCCAGCTCCCGTTCCGACGGCAGAAAGCTGTTCGCCGGATAAAAACCTTCTTTGAGACGAGCCGTCAACACATCGTACGCTTGGCGGGTGGCGGGGTGCATCGGAAATCCTTTCCCTGAACATGGCGCAACGAATTTTGCCGCAAATCGCCGGACAACCTTCCGGACGAAACCGCGAACTGCTTAACAATAGCACAAAAAAGATTATTTGCAAAAAAATCTTTCTGCCCTTGACAAATAAAAAAATGTTTGGTATAATAATACCGTTGGTATTTTTTTCCTTGCGCAATTGCAACCATTCAACCAGGGGATCGAGATGAAAAGACATTTTACGCTCATTGAACTTCTTGTCGTAATCGCCATCATCGCCATTCTGGCCGCGATGCTGCTGCCGGCGTTGTCGGCGGCGCGGGAACGGGCGCGCTCGGCCAATTGCATCAACCGGCAGAAGCAGGTCGGAGTTGCGGAATTCATGTATGGCTCGGTCAATAAAGATCACATCGCCGTCTATGCAAACACCGATTACAGCCAGCCGAACAGCGTCAGCATTGCCAACGGCTGGGGCAGCGCCGACCCGAGCGGAAAACTGGTCTATGGCGGATGTTTCGGCGCCGACGCGCCGGTTTCGGCGGAGGATGCCGAGCTTCAGGCCGGCAACTATTTCCGCTGTCCGAGCGATTCGGCCAACTTCAATTTGAGCGGCTCGCCCCAGACGATTTCCTATACGTTCCTGATCTGGAGTAAGGCCCACAGCGGCTGGGGTTCGCCGGCGCCCGAAGGCCGCCTGATCATCGGACGGG
Organism: Victivallaceae bacterium; assembly: GCA_036677805.1. Classification (GTDB taxonomy): domain Bacteria; phylum Verrucomicrobiota; class Lentisphaeria; order Victivallales; family Victivallaceae; genus SIG78. The sequence goes on from JAVBVS010000016.1 coordinate 278,680, forward strand.
ACAACCCGGGAAGCTGCATTTTCTTCGACATGTATCCGGGGACCAAGAACAATCACCCCAACGGCAATGTCAATGCTCTGTATCTGGGCGGTCATGTCAAGAGCCTGCCGCTGAGTGCCGCCCAGCAGACCTATGTTGCCTGGGGGACGCGCGTTCGGAGCGCGCTGGATGACATCACTTATTGATTGAAACCGTTTTAAGGATCGATATTGCCATGAAGAAAGTATTTCTGCCTTTTTTGTTGTGCCTCGCCGGAGTGGCGGCGGCGCTGGAGCCGGTAGCCTGGGTTTCCGATCCGCCTCCGGCGGTTGACGGCGCGTTGGACCGCCTGAACAAACTGGCCGGGCAGCAGGTGCTCACGCCCGCGAAACATACGGTTTACGGGAAGGAAAAATGCAGCAGCTCCGAAGATATTTCCGGGGTGGCGGTATTGGGCTACGATCGGGAGTTTCTCTATCTCGGCGCTACCGTCACCGATGACCGGCTGGATCAGGCCTATACCCAGTGCAATCTCTGGAAGGGCGATCACATCATGCTGGTGGTGCAATATCCCTATCTGCCGGGAACGGCGGAGAAAAATCTTTTTGCGTTCGGCTTTTCTCCGGGCAATTTCGCCGGAAATCCACCGGAAGCCTGGGTTTTCCGCCCGGAAGGCACACCGACCGCCAGCATCCGGGTTGCCGCACGCAATGACGGAACCGGATACCGGCTGGAAGCGGCGATTCCGTGGAAGATTTTCGGAGCGCCGCCGCCGGAAATCCATGACCGGCTGCGGTTTGACGTGCTCCTGAGCGACACCGATTCCGGGGAGCAGGATACGATGCTCTCGCTGAGCGGCAAGCCCGCGCCGATCCGGCCTTGGACGCCGGATCGCCTGCTGGAAGGCGTGTTTGCGCGAGCGGACGGCACCTTTGATCCCGCCGCAATCAAAAGCGCCGAACTCTGGCGTAGCCCCCTCGGTCAAATTGCCGCCTACGGGCAGCGCGCGGAAATCAAATTGCCGCCGGCGGCGGCGCAGAAGGCCCAAACCCTGACCGTGCGCATGGCCATCGACTATCCCGGCTATGCCGGAGGCACGCGCGGCGGACGGATTCTTTTCAACGGCGCGCCGTTGAATCAGGAGCGCTGCCTGAACCGCGACACCAATATTCAATTCGCGCAGAACGACCTTGCCGGCTGCGCCGGCGACGGCCTCTGGTTTACCACTTACGGCCCGCTGGACGGCAAGGGCTATCCGCCATTTTACAGCAATGGCGTGACCATCAATCCGAACGAATTCGTTTTTGACATCGGCAACCTGATCCGCCCGGAAGGCGAGAATGTCGTCACCATCGAGCATCAGGCGGATGTCAAAAATGCCTTGAATTATGAAATTTCCGCATCGGAATATCGGATGCCGGCCAACCGCCTGACTCTGGCCGACGCGCCTGCGGGAGAGCTGCCGGTGATTGAGCCGGCGCACCGGGCGGCGAAGGATTGTTATCGCGCCGTACTCGCCGCCGACGGCGGTTTGTCGGTCACGGTCAAGGGCGACACCCGGAATATTGCTTCGGAATTTTCGACGCTGAAGCCGGATTGGGCCCGTTTCGGCGCCGCCGGCGACGGTACCGTAACCGTGCGGGGCGACGAAGCCGAACTCCAAAGCAGAGACTTCCGGGTCCGCCGCACGATCGAACGCCATGACGATCATGTCACGGTCAAGGACGCCGTAACCAATCTGGCCGATGCCGAACTGCCGCTGCTCTACCGCCATTTTTCCGAAGTCGTTCCGGAAGCGAAGGTCTTTGTCTCCGGTTATCCGAAAATCACGCCGGACACCCGCAACGCTACGCCGGCGCGGCCGACCGCTTTGACGCTGGAGCCCCGCTCCGGTCTGGGGCTGGTGGCCGAAGACGACCTGACCCGGATTCAAGGCTACCAATACTGCATCGGCGACAAGCTTGGCCTCGCCAATGAACGGCTGCTGCTGACACCGGGCAAGACGGTGGAGCTGGAATTTTCGGTTTATCCGCTGGAAAAACCGGAACAGTATGTCTTCATCAATCGCATCCGCGACAACTGGAAGGTCAATTTCACCATTGACGGATCCTGGTGCTTCCTCTACCTGATGCGCGGCAAAACCGCCGACATTCTGCGCCGGCAGTTGACCAACTCCGGCGCGAAATACGCCGAAATCAGCATCCCCTATGATTATAAGAGCGGCGTGGGCATTGCCCAGCACGGCAACCGCTTCACCCAGATCGACCTTTCCTATCTGGGCGAGACGGCGCGGCGGATTCGTGAAGCCATGCCGTCAGTCAAGGTCTTGACCTACTATCACTGCTTCATCTCCAATGGCGACGGCGACTTCGAACGCTATCGGGATCAGGCGCTGATTACGCCCAATGGCGAAGTGGCCGATTACGGCGGGGGTCGCTATCCGATCTTCGTGCCGATTCCGGGATCGGAATTCGCTCAAATGCAGGAAAAGGTGATCGATCTGCGTTTCGCGCAAGGCGTGGATGCCATTTACTGGGATGAACTCGAGTATTCGAAATCGCCCTTCAGCTACAGTGACCGCTACTGGGACGGCTATACCGCGGAAATCGACGGACGCACCCACAAGACGATCCGGAAAATTACCTCCGTCCCCCTTCTGACCGAAGAGTGGCGGCTGGGTATGATCGAGCGCCTGCTGCAACGCGGCCACGGGTTGCTGGTCGCCAACGGCGCGCCGTTCACACGCCGGATGCGGGAGTTCCACTTTCCGCGGTTCACGGAAACCGGAAGCATCACCAATCTGGTGTTGAGCCAGCTCTATACGCCGATTTCCCTGGGCGATCACCTGACGGTCAAAACCGAACTTGACGCCTACAAAGATATGTTGAAGGCGCTGAATTACGGCAGTGTGTATTACTACTATCCCGATATCGTGCCGGCCAATCCGACCCTGACCAGCTTCATGTTTCCGATCACGCCGGTGGCGCTGGGCAAAGGCTATATCATCGGCCGGGAACGCATTCTGACCAACACCAGCGGACTCTTCGGCTGGGGCGACGACTCCGGTTTTACGGCGCATGTTTTCGACCGCGCCGGGCGTGAAACCGCAAAGATCGCCGTGCCGAAAATCGTACGCGACGGCAAAACCTATGCCGAAGTGCGAATTCCGGAGGGCTTCAGCGCGGCTCTGGTACGGAGCTCCCGATAGTATTCAACACAAAATTACCGGAAATTGATCCTTACGAAAACCATTGGAACCGGAATGACCATGAAAACCAGTATCTCCGTCCGTCCTTATCATCTGATGTGTCTGTTCTGCCGGGTCGGCAAAGGTTCGCCCCTTGAACTGGTCCAGGGCCCGGCGGTCGAAAACCTGCTCCAGCAGGTCCGCCGCCGTCCCCAGCAGATGTTGGAACTCAACTGCAACTGCTCCTCGGTCTACTCCGTACAGAATCCGGGTTGCAGTGAGGACGCCGGAGGCGCGCTCCTGAACCGCCGCCGCGATCTGAATATCCTGCGTTTCCTGAAAATGACGCCGGGACAGGCCAAGCCCGCCGACGATTTGATCGAACAGGTGGGCGAGGTCATCAAATCGCCCCGCAATTTCTGCGCCGGAAACTCCGCCGGCGGCGAAACCTGGCAGGGCTGTCCCTACGCCGAAAGCGGATTCTACGAACTGGCTCAGAAGCTGCCTTCAGGCCGGGAGGTGTTGCCTCAGCCGACGGAAGAGTGCCGGAGCCGGATCAAGCGGCGCGATGTCGCCGCCATCAAAAACGCATCCATTTTGCACATCCGCCCCCATCACCTGCTCTGCATGTGCTGCTTTTACGGCCAGGGCATCCTCGACGGCAAATACGAGCCGATCGCCGAGGACAACCTTTATGAGGTCATCGCCCGGATGGTCGCAACTCCCGACATTCCGGTCGAACTGACCGAAGGCTGCTGCTGCATCTGCCCGCCCTGCAGCCGTTATCAGGTTGAAACCAACTGGTGTCTCGGCGGCGGCATGGCCCTGCGCGACGAACACAAAGACCTTGAAGTCCTGTTCAGGCTCGGCGCCCAATACGGTGACGTGATTCCGGCCCGCGAACTCTACCGGCGACTCTTCGCCGCGGTCGGGGCGCTGCACGAAATCTGCGCTTTTTCGGCCAATCCGGTGCACAACGGCCAATACGGTCCCAATCACGAGTGGCGCTGGTGCGGACGTTTGAGCGCCGCCACCGGAAGCGGCGAAGCCGCCTACCAGCTGGCCCGCCGAGACGGGCTCGGCATTCCCGGACTCGGAGTTTCCATCCGATAACCGCCGGCGGGCAGTTCCCTCAGCCCCATACAAAAATCCGCAAGCAGGCACGAAGTCGCCCGCTTGCGGATTTTTTCAACCGGCCCGCCCGGAAAGTTTTTCCGGGCGGAATTCCGGCATTATTTTTTGGTATCGCGCACAAACCCGTCGTCGGCCATGTCGATCCGCCGGTGGGTGAGGTCGTGGAACAATCGCCGCGCATCGCGGATGCCGCCGCAGAAAACCCACACGGTGCACATGATGCCGAGGAATACGCTGACCCAGATGTAGAACCACCAGTACCAGCTCCAGGCATTGTCGGAAACCTTATAGAACAGATTGACCACCGTCCCGACTACGAAAATGCCCCACCAGCCCATCGACCAGGCAAACGAGCAGTAGAACAGCAGCCGCTCGAAGCGGGAGAATTCCGCCGTGACGCCGACCAGTTTGGAAAATGTAATCCGGCGCGACACCCGTTCACTGGTCTCGTCGCCCTTGACCCGGTCGGAAGCGATCGCATATTTGCCGCGATGCAACAGTTTATCCATGTTGAAGTCGGTCCGGGGGCCAACCAGCGATACCAGGACGTACGAAACGCTGGCCGCCAGCATCGCCCAGAAGTAAATCCACTGACCGTTGATCGGGAACTTCGTCTTATGCGCCACCAGATAGTCGCGCAGCGCCGGAGAACTCTGGATATACTGACAGATATCGCCCCAGTTCGACCACACCGTAAGGCCGAAGATGCCGACCACCACGCCGATCAGAATATTGATTGAGGCCGCCTTGCGGCGATTGGTCCACAACAAAGCGCCGACCACCAGCAGCACGATGAAAATAAAGCCGCAGATGATGGCCAGTCCGGAAACCGGACCCAGTTTCCGCGCATCCATGAAAGCGTCGATGAACGGTTCCCAGCACTGCTGGATCACCACCCCGCCGAACCCGAGCACCGTCCCGATGGTCAGCGCCGTCCATGCCGCCGCGGTAGTACCGCGCCGCCAGTACAAGCCGCCGATGATCACCGCCCCGGCGCCGCCGAGATAAATGGCTCCGGTCAGAGCGAAGAACATCAGAATATAATCCTTCATCGGAAAGAGCAGACTGAAAAAGAAACCGAACAGCGCCACACCGAGGATCGAAAGCCGGAGCACCAGAAAATGGGTCTTCGTGGCAAAGGGTTTGTTGCGCAGCGGAATGATCACGTCCTGAACCAGAATCGTACCCCAGGAGTGAGTATAGGTGTCGTCGCAGCTCAGCGCGCAACCGAGAATGATCGCGGCGAAAAGGCCATAGAATCCAACCGGAAGCACATGCTTGAGGAACAGCGGCACCGTCATCTGGGTCTGCAGCTGCGCGTCGCCGAGGCCGCTGATTTCCGCCTGAATCGGCGCGGCGATATGCGCGAACGCGGGCAGGTTCATCACGGCATAGGCGATCAGGGGAATCAGCAGCACACACATGTTCTGCGCCATGCCGCGCCAGCCGCCGATCACGCCGGCCACCACCGCCTCATGCGGCGTTTTGGCCGCGGCGCCATAGCCGGAGTTGCCCTGCCAGCTGCGGGCGTTGTAAACCGCGCTGAAAACACCGATCAGGAAGTACCAGATGCTGAAATCGTCAGTGGCGCTGCCGCCGAAGGGATTGATCATCGACTCGCCGGGTTTGGCGCCATAGGCCAATCCTTCCATGACGCTGCCCCACGAAAACTGGCACAGCAGATAGATCATGATCGCCACGAAAGTGAGCATCATGAACGATCCCTGCAGGAAGTCGGTGATCATGATGGTGATCTGTCCGCCGGAACAGGCGATGAATACCGCCAGTCCGAGATAAACCGCCATCACCACCGGAAGCGTCGAAACGGTGAAGCCCCAGAGCTGAAAATGCGGCGGAATCGCCAGGAAGTAAATCAGCAGATTGGCGGTGATCAACGGAAAAATACCGTAATTGAGCACCCCGGAAATCCAGCAGAGAAGCCCGGCGTAATACCGGAACTTGCGGCTGTACCGTTCTTCGAGAAACTGAGCCAGGGTCAATGCCCGGGTCTGCCGGAAGCGGTAGGTGATGAACCCGGTCAAGCCCAAAAACAACCCCACCGGCGCCCCGATCATGGCCCACCACGTCGGCGGCAGACCGGTCGAATAGGTCATTTCCCACGTTGCCACCAGCGAAATCGCACCGAAAAAACCGCTCGCCACGGTCAACAGATAGCGCCCCGCCAGTCGGTCGGCGGCAAGGAAGTCCGCGATGCTGCGCATGTACCGTTTGGTGAATAACGTGACGCCCACCACAATGGCCGCCATCGCTCCCAGAATCGACCAGTCAATCCAATGAACACCCATTTTCCACTCTCCGTTAGATTTTGGCCATGATCATTCCACCTCGTTCCTGCAATGGCGTTGAAATGGCATGGCCTATATTATAGAATGGATTTTCGGAAATACAATGGAAAATTCACGTCGGAGAGAAAAATATTTTTGGGGGGCACCCGGTCCGGCGAGAGAATGTCGGCAAAGACGTGAAACAAACAGCTCGGAACCGCTCTTCCCGAACCGATTTTACGCCGGGCGATGCAGCAGCGCGGAAGCGTTGCCGGCGGCGACCGCCGCCATTTCATCCGGCGCCCAGGAGGCGTTAAGCAGTTTGGTAACGGATACCTGCGGATTTTTGAACGGCAGTCCGGTGCCCAGCAGGAGACGCCGGGAGCCGACCGTGTCACGCAGGCTTTCGATCGGATAGAAATCTTCGAGAATCCGGGAAAATTCATAGTAAATATTGGCCGGAGCATGGACCGCGTCGCGTTCGAAGATGTAATATTCGGCGGCGATGAACTTCACCTCCGGATGCTTCGCCGCCACCGCGTTCAGCTCGGCCAGCGTCATTTCCGTGGTCACATCCAGCAAGGCCCGGTGGCGGCAGTCCTCCAGCCGGCAGGGCACCATCACCGGCAGTCCGGCGGCGGCGGCCATGGCGAAGAACTGTTCCAACGCCGGTTCCGCCCAGTCGTAACCGTGATAACGCGGCAACAGCCGGACCGCCTTGAAACCGAAACGCTCCACGCACTCTCCGAAATCGCGTTCCCAATCCGGGTAGACGGGATTCACCGTGCCGATTCCGACATAATCCGGACTGCCGAATTCGCGCAACGCGGCGTCAAGCTCGCGATTGCCTTCATGCGCATCCCGGTAGCAGGCGCTGTTGATATTGCTCACCGCCCCGCCCCGGATGCCGACGGCGGCGTGCATCTGCGCCAATTCGGGCAAAGTCCCGAACGGAAGCCGGCGGAATGGAAAGTGACCAATGGCACAGTTGATGTCGAAGCCCTGCATGATTCAGATATTCCTCCGGCTGAGGATCCGTTCGAAATTGCCGCGATAAACCAATCGGGCCTCCGCGGCCGGCAAATCGGCCTCGGCATATTTGCACACGGCTTCGGTGAAAGCGTTATCGCTGCCGAAAAGCACCTGGCGCGCGCCGACGGCGTCGATCACCTGGCGCACCAATCCCAGATCGAAGTTGGAACCGCAGACGTCGCAGTAGTAATTTTCACATCCGGCCAGCCGCATCTGGCGCAGCGACCAATAAACGTCGCCGCAGCAGATATGGCCATGGATGAAGGTCGTTTGCGGATAACGCCGCGCCGCCGCCGCCAGCATCGCGGCGGTGGTGAGATTGGGTTGGGAAGCGCGAACGGCGTCGGAATTGCAATAAGCCGCGTGCATCAGCACCGGAATGCCGCATTCACCGCAGCGCTCCAGCACCGGCGCCATCGCCGGATCGTCGATCCGGTATTGATGGTAGAGCTTGATGCCGAGCATGCCGCTTTGCCCGACGCAGCGGTCGATTTCAGCCAGCGCCTCGCGGACATACCCCGGATTGACGAAACAGAAGCCGCGGACCCGCGGCGAATAGCGCATCGCCTCCAGAATCAGGTCGTTGGCCGCCCGGAACTGCGCAGGGTCCGCCGCCGCTTCCGTAATCGGCAGCGACAGCGCCACTTCCCAAATCCCGACTCGATCCATCAGAGCCAGCATCCGGTCGACCCGGGCGGAGTCAAACGTCTTGCCGGAAAGCCACAAATGCGCATGGGCGTCGATCGCCCGGAGCGATTCATCCAGTCGGGTTGCCTGCATTTCCATATTCATCATCATCCATGATCGGGTTGTCCGCCGCCGCCGCGGCCGTGACCGGTCTTTTTCCCAATATAGCACCGATCCGGCGAATTGCGACTCCGCAACGGGTCATGACCGGAAATTTTTCCATTCCGGACGCCGCCGGCAAGCCGATGCTCAATAACTGATATCGTCGAGCACCTTGCGATAACGATCGCCCCAAGCCAGCGCAACCGTGTCCGAAGGCTTGCTGTTGATGCCGCGAACATGCCCGCCGAGATGCAGCAGATTGGCCCCGACAGCATGGTTCGGCGCGGTGGTCCAGATGCAGTCCGCCCAGGTCATGGCGCCGGGATTGTCGCGGCCGATGATGAAACGCGCCGCGACTTCGGGCGTACCCCAGCCGCTGTGGGCCTTCTTCCAGACGTAATAGTTGTAGGAAATCGTCGTCGCGGTGAAATTGGAAGTATCGCTCGGACACTTGTAGAACCGCTCGCACTGCTCCTGGGTTTCGATGGTGGAGGTTGGACGGTCAACGCCGAAATAGCCGCCTTCGACCAGAATGAACGCGGGATAGTTGGAAGTCATGAGATTGCCGTTGGTCACGGTATTGGCAATGTCGTAATTTTTCTGGACGTCCACCGCGATAAGATCTTTGTTGGTGGTGGAATACATCATTTCCGCGACGCCGATCTGCTTGAGTTTATTGATGCAGCTGGCGCTGCGCGCCCGCTCCCGCGCCGCCGACAGCGCCGGCAGCAGCATGGCGGCCAGAATGGCGATGATCGCGATCACCACCAGGAGTTCTATCAATGTAAATCTTGAGGTTGCGTTCATTGTTTTTTCCTCCCTGAATGTTATCCTTGACTGGGTTTGAAAATCCCAGAGCGGCGGCCCATCCCCCGCTCCGGGAACTTGGATTATTGACGAATCAATGCGACGCTGTAACCTTCGGGAATCCGGACCTCGGCGAAATTTTTTCCGTCCCGGGTTACCGCCGGAATTTGATAGTCCTTCACTTCGACCCCGCTCCGGTTGAAGACCCGTGAAGTGAATTTCGAGCCGTCGCCCCATCCGAAATAACCGCTACGATTGGTCAGGATGCGTTCCTTGCCCACAATATAGCCTGCCCCGAGGTCGATCGGCGTAATCGGAAACATGGCGTCGGTCAGGGTCGGATGGGTCGCTTCCAGCGTATTGCGGTACCAGTAGTAGACCGCGCCGTAATCCAGCCCCCGGACCATATTCTTGTAACTGTCGACCTCGTCTTTTTCGCCGAGATGGTCGCCCAGCGCCAGCGGAGTGTAAAGCTGGCCCAGCACCAGGTTGGTGATGCTGCCGGTTTCGATGAAGCGCGGGAACTTGAAGCGGTTGAAGCTCCGGGTCATCGGCGCGCCGTTGCCGATCAGGGCGGGACGGCCGCTGTTTTTGGCCTTGGACATGGCGATCATCTTTTCGGTCACCTTCATCCGCCAGGGCAGCGTGGCAAGCGTGACGCAGCTGACTTTGCGGGTAATCCGGTGGGTGGCCGGGTCGATGATCGCGCTGACACCATCCCAGCAATCGGGATTGAAGTTGTATTTGACGCTGGAATAGGCGATCTCGTCCCAGTAGATGGCGTCCGCGCCAAGCTCGTTCAGCCGCTTTTCGATCAGCTGTTCCTGAACCTGAGCGAATTTGCCACCTTCGACCGGCATGAAAATCGGATAATGGCCGCCGCCGTAATCGGCCTGAAGGCCATTGGAGGTGAGCACCCGGGCGTCGGCGAATTCGGCGACATCGTTTTTGCCATTGGAAATATAACAGTGGAAGTAGATGTAGACCGGCAGTTCGGGTCGGGCGGCGCGGGTCAGCGCGAACGCTTTGGCGTAGCTCGACAGGTCGACCTCGTTCCAGGCATTGCCGTGCATGGCGATGTTGCCGACCGTATGGCCGCCGAAGAGCACGAAATTCATCGATTTGTTGCGGCTGTAGGTCCGGAAACTGTCGACCGTCTGCCGCGCCAGCAGAGCGCCGGCGCCCATGAAACCGGTGGAACCGTCGATGGTGAAGTTGTTTTCCCAGGCGTCGCGGACCCGGTTGATGAACAGGAAGTGATCGCCCTTCTCCAGCGGATAGAGGCTGAATTCGGTGGCGATTTCGCGGCCCGGAGTCAGTACGAAACGCATGTTGCGGAGGCCGAACTTGCCGTCCTGAAGGTAGTTGCCCCCCTGCGCCCGGGTATAATCGTCCTCGGCGAGCAATCCCAGGCCGCCGTCGCCGGCAATGGCCAGACTGGCCGGATGTTCGCCGGATTCGACCGCGTAGGCGGCGCCGCTCGTTTTCTGACCGCCGATATAACCGGCTTCGTATTTGCCGGGGGCAAATTCATGACGATACATCAGCGGCAGATCGCGGTCGGTCAGATTGGTCAGTTTGTCGACGACCTGAATGTGGGTCGGAAGCATCCTGATGGTGCGTTCCAGCCGGAAGTCGCTTGTGGCGGCCGACAGCGTATCGCCCTTGACCGTGAAAGTCCGCCATTCCTGCGGCTGTTTGGCAGCGCCCAGCGCCGCCCAGCCGGGGGTCAGGGTGGAGTAGGCGGAGTCAACCGTGTAGGTTTGGCCGTTGAGCTTGACCGCGACCGCGCCGCCCGGAGCAATATTCGCGCTATAAAGCGGCTGCGTCAACTTGACCAATGGCTCGATCGCCGGAATCTCGCCGGTCGGCGCGTCGGCAAGCTTGCGGGCGGCCAGCGCCGGGCTCAATACATCGCACAGCGCCAGTTCGGCCACCAGCGGCTGGGTGATTTTGTCGCGGGCGTTGGTAATCGCAACCGTGTTGCCCGAAGGTTTCAGCAAGCCGGTCAGGTCAAAACGGAAATCGAAGGGGTCGATGCGCTCGCCGTTGGACATGAATCCCGGACATTTTTCGGGATCGAAACTTCCGGCGTAGGGCAGATAGAAGACGTGTCCGGCATTTTCGGAAGCGATGATATGAGTGCCGAATTCGATCTTGTCACCGCGGTTGCGCAGCCGCGAACCGTCCAGCACGGTGCCGTTGACCGCGACCTTCAGGGCATTGGTGGCTCCGGCGTATTTGCCGGCGTCAAGGTAAGCCCGCACCCGGAGTTCCCGGGCGTTGGCCGCCAGCGCATCGGGAATCTTTACCGTGTTCGCGGTCTGAGGCGCAATCCGCAACGTGTCGCCGAGCTTTTCCACCTTGCCGCTGCGGAGTTTGGCCGGATCGACCCGCAGATTGCCGTCGGTGAGCACCGCAAGACCGAAACGGTCGGGGGAATTGAGCAGCCGTCCGGGCTTGCCGTTGAGACTCAGGACGCTCTCCTGATTATCGCCGTCGGTGTCGCTGACCAGCAGATCGAGTTTCAGAGTCATGCCTTCCTCGACCTGTTTGATGCCGAAAACCGACCATGGCAACGCCGCTTCGATCTTGTATCCGGAAGCGGTGCGGACCGCGGCCGCCCGGGCCTCGGGCAGCGCCTGCAACACCGGATTCCACTGGAATACTTCAGGCTTGATCTCCGCAAAATTGCCCGGCGAAATGCCGATGCGGAAAACCTTCTTCAGATCGGCCTTGCCATTTTCCTGAACCGGATAATCGACCAGCAGCATGATGTGGTCGCCCTTCCAGAGATTGCTCTGGGAATTCTGCTGGCGAAAGGTATCGTCCGTGACCGTGACGCCAAGATAAAGATAGTTCGGATCATAACCGACGATCGCTTCGGCGGCCAGATCGCCCTCTCCGGAAAGCTTGTCGGCTCCGAAAACCGTCTGCCGCGCGTCAAGGCGGTGGATTTCGGTCAGGCGCAGCAATCGCGAAAGCGACCCGTCGACCGCAGGCGGCGGATCGGCCACCCGTTGAATTTTCAACATCTCTTCCGCCCCGGCGACGCCGGAGACCAGTACGCCGAACACCCCCAGCCAATGTCTCAGTTTCATTGCAGCACTCTTTTCTTATTGGGATTGATTGTTTTCAATCAGATGGAACACCGGAAATTCTCCACCACCGGCACCGTTTCAACCAGCGGTTCCGGCGAATCCGCCAGCAGTTGCCGAAGCGCCATGCGTCCGGCCATTTCGTAATCGAAGCCGATGGCCGAAAGCGGCAGCGGATTCCGTTCCAGCGCCGGATTATCCTCCAACGCCAGAATTGACACATCCTTCGGTACCGTCAACTGCGCCCGACGCAGCGCCTGATAGGCGCCGACGGCCTGGACATAGCTTACCGCGAGAATGGCGTCGAAAAAATGGCGGCGGCGGGAGAGAATGGAGATGGCCATTTCATCCATGACCATTTCCTGGTCCCGATTGGTGAACAGTTCGATGTTGGGATTGTATTCGAGGCCGCAGGCGGCCAGTCCCGCGCGATAGCCCCGGCGCCACGGCACATCGTAACGCACCCCGCTGTGAAGCAGGAGGATATGCCGCCGCCCGGCCGCATAAAGCAGCTTCACACCCTGTGCCACCAGCTCCGTGCGGGCGAGGCGCAGCTTGTGGAATCCGGTAATCGAGCGGGCGAATTCCGGCTCCGCTTCATCCTGATTGTCGAGGAAGGAAACCCGGCAGTGTTTCCGCTGGAGCCACGGAAAAATCGGATAAAACCAGTAGCCCGCGACAATCACCCGGCTGTAGGGCGCCAGATTGTCCAGCACCTCCCGGTCCAGATCATTCTGGGTGTTGGAACGCCCGGTGATCAGCATTTCAAGCTTGACTCCGGAATCCCGCGCCTCCTGCAATGCCCCGCCGTAAGCCGTAACCGAAAAAAAAGTCACCGGATAGCGGAAGATCACGGTACTGGGCAAGGCGAAATAAATCGGCTGCTTTCCGCGTTCGGCCGTATTGAGCCGGGTAAAACTGCCGCTGCCCCGGACCCGCTCAAGCAGTCCCTTATTTTCCAGATCGTTGAGCGCCCGGGTGACGGTCATGTAGGAAACGCCAAAACGCTCCGCCAGCGCTCGGGCGGCGGGCACCCGGGTATTGGCCGGCAAAGCGGCGAACTCCACCTCCAGAATTTCGCGGATCCGGCGGTGAAGCGGTTGTTCGGCGGCACTCTTCGGCATGGCAAAACTCCGGCTTTCAACAATTGCGTCTGCCATTAAGTATAATGAAAAAATCCGAAAAAACAATCGGCCGGCCGGCTTTCCGGTCACAAACCGCCGAAAAATCATATATAACTTTCATCCTCAATGCAAAAAGACTATACAACTTGATTCTTTCGACTCAAAGTCCATCGTCCCGTCATGGAAATGCCATTAAGGAAACGAGGCCCGCCGGTCGGATATCGATATATTTTCGTTGCTCCGGCGATGAACTTCCGCAAGGACCAGTCATCCCGCAGGTACAAGAAGAAATAAACCCGACGGAAATTTGCATCGGGACGGTTACGGTGGTATACTATGGACTCAGAAAAGGATCAATCCCATGAAAAGAATCGTGACCATTCAGGATATTTCCTGCGTCGGCAAGTGTTCGCTCACCGTGGCGCTGCCGATCATTTCGGCGATGGGGGTGGAAACCGCCGTGCTGCCGACCGCGGTGCTCTCGACCCACACCATGTTCAAAAACTTCACCTTCCGCGACCTGACCTGCGACATCAAACCGATCGCCGCGCACTGGAAGGCGGAAAACATCGGCTTCGACGCCATTTACACCGGATACCTCGGCTCCTTCGAACAGCTGGCGCTGGTGGCGGAATTCATCGCCGATTTCAAAACCCCGGACAATCTGGTCTTCATCGACCCGGTCATGGCCGACAACGGCAAACTTTACCCCGGCTTCACCCCGGAATTCGCCCGCGCCATGGCCGGGCTCTGCGCCCGGGCCGACGTGATCGTACCCAACCTCACCGAAGCGGCCTTCCTGCTCGACCGGCCCTATTGCGCCGGAGGCTATGACGAAGCTTATATCCGCGAGCTTCTGAAGCGGCTGGCAGATCTGGGAGCGCCTCATGCGGTGCTTACCGGCGTGAGTTTCACGCCGAATCAGGTCGGGGTGATGGGCTATCATGCCGAAAAGGACGAGTTTTTCAGCTATTTCCACCGCCGCCTCGACGTGTCGTTTCACGGCACCGGCGATATTTTTTCAAGCACCGCGGTGGGGGCGCTGATGCGGGGGTTGCGGCTGGAAAAAGCGCTCGCGCTGGCGGCCGACTATACCGTCGACTGCATCGAATGCACCATGAATTCCCCCCGTCACGCCTGGTACGGGGTCGAATTCGAACGTGCGATTCCACGGCTGCTGGAGCGGCTCCATGAGTGACTTGCGCCGGTACCGGGCCCTGATTTTCTGCGACCTCGACGATACGCTGATTGCCGGCAGCGCGCCGGTGTCGGCGGCCAACGCGGCGATGATCGTCCGGCTGGCCGATTCCGGCGTCGGCGTGGTCGCCGCCAGCGGCCGCAACCTGATGCTGCTGGAGCGGGTGCTGCCGCCGGAACTGCCGCTGGCTTTCGCCATCTGCTCCACCGGCGTCGGCATCCTCGACTGGCCGACGCGCCATCTGCTCCGCCGCAGCGAGCTCTCCGCGGCAACCGCCGCGGCGGCGGTGCAGAAACTGCGGGCGGCGGGAGCCAATTTCATGGTTCATGCGCCGCTGCCCGACAACCATCACTGTCATTATTGCGCCGCGCTGCCGGATTCCGGCACGCGGGCGGATTTCTATCGCCGCCTCGGCCGTTTCGCGCAGTCGCCCCGGCTCCTCCCCGAAGAGTGGGACGGCGCCGGCGGAGCAAGCCAGCTGCTGGCGATTTTCGACTCCGGCGAAGCCCCCGCCGCGGAAGCGCTGGCGGCGGAACTCAGGCCGGATTATTCGGTCGTCCGGGCGACTTCTCCGATCGACCACGAAAGTTTGTGGCTGGAAATTTTCGCGCCCGGAGTCAACAAAGCTTCCGCCGCGGCCTGGCTCTGCGACCGCTTCGCCCCCGGCATGCCGAGTTATGCTCTGGGCAACGATTACAACGACCTCGATCTGCTGGCGTGGGCCGACCATCCGCTGGCGGCGGCCGCCTCGCCGCCGGAACTGAAGCGGCGCTTCGAGGCCTTGAGCAATCCTCCGGAGAGCATCCTCGCCGAAGCCGTCGCGCGCTGGCAGCTGCTCTGAACCGCTTGGCCTGCCAAAAAACAGCTCCCGCCGGACCGTTTTATGCGACGGGAGCTGAAGTTTCGTTCGCTGCTTCGACTCAAGCCTGGGCGAGCGCCTTCAATGCGGCCTCGTAATCCGGCTCGTCGACGATGTCGTTGGTCGTCCGGGCGTAGGCGATCTTGCCGGCGGCGTCGATGATCACCACGGAGCGGGTCAGCAGACCGCTCAGGGGCCCGTCGGTCATCAGTACGCCGTAATCCTTGCCGAAGGTGGAGGCATAATGAAAATCGGACAGCGTCAGCACATTTTTGATGCCCTCGGCGGCGCAGAAACGACTCTGGGCGAAGGGCAGATCCTTGGAAATGCACAGCACCAGCGTGTTTTTCATCTGCGCCGCAAGCTCGTTGAACTTGCGCACGGAGAGCGAGCAGACCGGGGTGTCGATGCTCGGGAAAATGTTCAGCAGCAGCTTCTTTTCCTTGCCGTCGCCCAGCGTGAAACGACTCAGGTCGGCCTTGGTCAGGCTGAAATCCGGAGCTTTTATCCCGGCGGTGACGAATTTTCCGGCGACGTTGACCGGCGTTCCCTTGAATTGCGTTTGATTGGCCATCTCTGCTCCTCCTCTTCCGTTAAGCTGCGGTTTTCGGCCCCGTCCAGGACTGGAACGGGCCTCGAACCGAAATTAATGTACCGTCTCCGGCGGCGAAATCAAATCCGGCGGCGATCAAATCCGTTATTTTTCCCGGAAGCCCCCTTTTTTGTCTGATGCGACCGGCTCCGCCATTGCATTCCATGCGCCGTCATGCTATGTTATCGGATGAAACAAGCGCCGGAAAAATGACCGGCGGCGGCAATTTTGGGGAGAGTTTTTGGATATGGGTACGGACTTGAATGCGACGCCTTCCGCCAATCGCGTGCACATCGGATTTTTCGGCCGCAGAAACGCGGGCAAATCGAGCGTGGTCAACGCGGTGACCGGCCAGGACCTGGCCATTGTTTCGGAGGTCAAGGGCACCACCACCGACCCGGTTTCAAAGGCCATGGAGCTTTTGCCGCTGGGCCCCGTGGTGATCGTCGACACCCCGGGCATCGACGACGAGGGCGAACTCGGCGCCAAGCGCATCGCCAAAACCCGGCAGGTGCTGAACCGCATCGATCTTGCCCTGCTGGTGGTCGACGCCACCGTCGGGTTGACCGCCGCGGACCGGGAACTGCTGGCCGAATTCGACCGCAAAAACATTCCCCGCCTGATCGTATTCAACAAATCCGATCTGCTGCCCGCCGTTCCCGCCCGAACCGAACCCGGCGCGATCTACGTCAGCGCCACCGCAAAAAGCGGCATCCGCGAGCTGCGCGAAATGATCGGAGAACTCGGCAGGACGGAAGATTCCAAGCTCCGGATTGTCGGCGATCTGGTCGCGCCGTCGGATTTCGTGGTGCTGGTGGTGCCGATCGACAAAGCCGCGCCGAAAGGGCGGCTGATCCTGCCCCAGCAGCAGACCATCCGCGATATTCTCGAAGCGGACGCCGCCGCCATCGTAGTCAAGGAGCACGAACTGCGCGACACGCTCGCCGCGCTCGGCAAAAAACCGCGGATGGTGATCACCGACAGTCAGGTTTTCGCCAAAGTCGCCGCCGACACCCCCGACGATATTCTGCTGACCTCGTTTTCGATTCTGATGGCCCGCTACAAAGGCGTGCTCGCCGCGGCCGTCGAGGGCGCGGCCGTGCTCGACGATCTCCGCGACGGGGACCGGATTCTGATCGCCGAAGGCTGTACCCATCACCGCCAGTGCGACGACATCGGCACGGTCAAGCTGCCGCGCTGGATCCGGCAATACGCCGATGCCGACGTGGAGTTTGAGTTTACCGCCGGCAACGATTTCCCCGAAGACCTGTCACCCTACAAACTGGTGATCCACTGCGGCGGGTGCATGCTTAACGAGCGCGAAATGCGCTTCCGCCGCCGCCACGCCGACGAACGGCGGGTGCCGATGACCAACTACGGCATCGCCATCGCCTTCATGCAGGGCATTCTCAAACGGACGCTCCGGCCCTTCCCCGAACTGCTTTGCCTGCTGGAGGATTGATTCATGAGCGCAAGCCGAACCGAAACGGATAAACTGGGCGCCGTCGAACTGCCGAAAAATTGCCTCTACGGCATCCAGACCGCGCGCGCCGCGGCCAACTTCGACCTCAACTTCCGCCCGGTCCATCCCGAATTGATCCGGGCCTTCGCCACTGTCAAAAAAGCGGCCGTGACCGCCTGGGGGCAACTCGAAGCCGATCCGGCGCGAAAACCGGTCTGGGCGGCGGCGGCCGCCGCCTGCGACCGGATTCTCAATGGCGAAGCGATGGCGTTTTTCCCGGTCGACGCGCTTCAGGGCGGCGCGGGAACCTCGCTGCATATGAATGTCAACGAAGTGATCGCCAATCTGGCGCTGCAAATCCTCGGCGAAAAGCCGGGCCATTACGGTCTGATCCATCCGCTCGACACCATCAACCGCGGCCAGTCCACCAACGATGTCTTTCCGACCGCGCTGCGCATCGCCGCAATCCGCCTGCTCCGCCGGTTGAGCGAGGAGTGCGCCGCGTTGCAGGAACGGCTTCAGGAAAAGGAAAATGCCTTCGGCCGGATTCCGAAGCTCGGCCGGACCGAATGGATGGACGCGGTGCCGATCACTCTCGGCGAAGAGTTCGGCGCCTTCGCCCAGGCGGTCGCCCGCGACCGCTGGCGGCTGTACAAGATCGAGGAACGCCTCCGCCAGACCAATCTCGGCGGCACCGCCGTCGGCACCGGGACCAACGCGGATAAAAAGTATGTTTTCAAAGTCACGGAGCTTTTGCGGGAAGCCACCGGCATCGGCCTTGCCCGGGCGGAATATCCGATGGACCTGACTCAGAACAACGACGTCTTCGTCGAGGTTTCCGGACTGCTCAAGGCGCTGGCGGTCAATCTGATGAAAATTTCCGGCGACCTCCGCCGGATGAATTCCGGCCCCAAGGGCGGCCTCGGCGAAATCCGACTGGCCGAGCTTCAGGCGGGCAGTACGATCATGCCCGGCAAAGTCAATCCGGTGATCCCGGAGATGGTCACTCAGGCGGCCATCCGGGCAATGGCCAATGATGCGGCAATCGCCACGGCGGCGGCGGCGGGCGAATTCGAGCTCAACGCCTTCCTGCCGCTGATCGCGGATGCGCTGCTGGAAAGCCTGTCGCTGCTGACCGCCGCGGTCAGAATCTTCCGGGAGCGCTGCATCGCCACGCTGGAGGCCTGCCCCGAACGCTGCCGCGAGCTGCTCGACGGCTCCTACGCCTTCGCCGCGGAGTTCGTTCCCCGCCTCGGCTACGACCGCGTGGCCGCCATCATCCGGGAAAGTGGCGGCGACGTCGGCGAAGCCCGCCGCAAGCTGGAAAAGCTGCGCTGAATCGTCCCCATTCCGGCGGCAGGTTACTTCAAGTCGAAGTCTTCCGACTTGAAGTTGCTGTAATAACGGCCGCCGGTCGCGGTGAATTTCAGAACGCAGTAATCCGGGTCGGTGACGCCGCCGGGATAATACATGGTATCTCCGGCGCGCCAGATTCGCTCCTTGCTGGCCTCATCGGTCAGAACTTCGATCGTCCCCTTGAGCATCACGCCGCGAAAAAAACGGGTGTCGGCGAAGTAGACGCAGGCTTTGGCATTGGCGCGAAACTGCCTCACCCGGCGCGACGAAGTGTTGGTGGTGAAATAGAGTACCGCGATGCCATCCCGCTCACGCGGCGCCAGCATCGCCTTGGTATTGGGGAAGCCGGCTTCATCGACCGACGACAAATAGGCGATTTTCTGGGCATCGATCAGATTGCCAATGGTAGTTGCAACATCTTTCATCATATTTTCTTCTTTCCCGGTTGCGATTTTTGTGGTTGGCGACTGATCCGCCGGAGCGCGCTCCGGTCCCGGGTCTCTTCCCGGCGTTCCACGCGACGATCCTTCAGGATAACCGTTTCGTCATCCAGGTGATCTCATCGGCGGTGTCCTCCGGCGACTGGCAGTCGGCCGCGACAAAACCGTATTTGCGGTAAAAGCCGATGGCGGTCAGGCTGCTCGGCACATGAAGTTCGGAAGCGCCTCTCTTGCGAGCGAGGGTAATGAGGTGGCTCAACAGCAGCCGGCCATACCCCCGGCCATGCGCTTCCGGCGCGATGAAGAAATTCGACACGCTCCAGCGCGGCAGGTCCGGCGTCCCGAAATTGGCCAGAGCGCCGGTTCCGACGACGGCCATATCTTCGCTGACGACGAATACCTCTTTCCAATCCAGCTGCTCCTGCAAGGCAGCCACGGAACAATGCGTCTTGAATTTCTCCCGAATGGCAGGCGAATGTTCCGGCATGGCATGGTCGAAATTATCGGCCATGATCCGCGCCATCGCGGGAAGATCGACCGCACTCGCCCGACGGATGAGGATGTTGTGTTCCATATTATTTTTCGCCCCGGTTCAATATACTGTTTCCCGAGCCACAAAGCAATCGACGGTTGCAACTTTTTCCGATCCGTGATACATTATCCGGACCAACGGGAGTTTACGATATGGCATTTCCGC
Organism: Victivallaceae bacterium; assembly: GCA_036677805.1. Classification (GTDB taxonomy): domain Bacteria; phylum Verrucomicrobiota; class Lentisphaeria; order Victivallales; family Victivallaceae; genus SIG78. The sequence goes on from JAVBVS010000016.1 coordinate 298,719, forward strand.
TCAAGGAGGTCGTCCCATGGGGACGGAGCTTCGAAGAATACCGGACGATGTTCCGCCTGACCGTTATCTCTGGACCCGGATCAAAAACCTCGCCGAACTCAAAGCGCTGCGGATGGCGGCGATGGCGGAATTCCTCCGCGACTACGAATCGGGAAAATCGGCTGGACGGTATGTCGAACACGCCCTGCCCGACCCGGTGGCGCTGCCCGATCAAAGTTATGGACTCGGACTGAGTTCGCATTTCCTGCTGCTGTATGAAAATCTGGGTTATGAATTTCATATCGCCGCGATCGCGGAAATGCTGCGCCGGTGCCGGAAAGTCCGTATTTTCCCGATCTGCAATCTGAATTGAGAGGCCACCGCACTGGCGCGCGATGTGGCCGGCTATTTTGCCCGGACGCACACGGTTGCGCTGATCGCAACCGACCACCGCGTTCAGAAAAGCACCCACGAAATGATGGTCATCACCGGCTGAATCCCGGCTCCGGCGTATCGCCGCCGGAAAGGAGTTCGCCAAGTTCCGGACTGTACCACAGCCCGCCCGGAGTCAGAACCAGTCCCGTTTCCGAATCGGTATAGCCGATTGCGCTCTGCCGCCAGGGATTGCGCAAAGCGTCGCGGCCGCGGGCATTGATGACCGAACCGTCCGGCGCATAATCGTACGCGGCATTCACCGTACCCGTTTCGTCGAGCAGGAACAGCACCGATCCGGTGTCGTCCGCAAAATAAAAGCGGTATTCCGCACCTTGGGCGTTCCACAGCGGAACCATCCGCAACAAATCCGGCGACGACGGCGGCGCCCACACATAACTTTGTTCGAGCACCGGAATGCCATCCGCCATCCGATATTCGGCCAGGAGGCGATCCCCGTCATAAAGAAACCGGGTTTCGCCGCGCAGCGTCCAGACTCCGGCGCGATCCGGCGCGTAACGCCGCCGGCTCCAGCAGCGGCCGCGATAATCATAGGAAAACTCCAGCCGGATATCCGGGCTGGCGAGCCGGATCAACCGATTTTCACTGTCGTACTCTCCACGGTAACGGTGAAAGCCGCGAACCAGATTGCCGTCGGCGTCATATTCCAGCGGAAGGTCGCCGACAGCCAGATAGCGGCCGCGGACATTGACCGGAGTCGCCTCCTCTTTCCGGCCGTCGGCCGACTCCACCGCCCGCGCAATGCGCCGCCCGAACCCGTCATAAGTATATTCGAATTTGCCACCGCCCCTGTTTTTTTCACCGCCTTCAGCGGCGGCGGACAGCATCCGCCCGAAACGATCGTAGTCATAACCAAAGCGGACGCCATCCGGCAATACCCGTTCGATCACCCGGCCGTCGGCATCGCGGCGCAACGCAATTTCCTGCGTTCCGGCTGGCGTCCGGCCCGAAATTCCGGACAACCGATTGCCGTCATACCGGTAACGGACCGTCAGCGGCACGACCCCGGCGCCATTGGACCAGGTGATCGTCTCCGGCCTCCGGCCCGCCGGACCGTAACTGCAACGCCAGAAAAAACTGCCGTCGGAAACCATCGCCGGGTTGCCCGCGCCGTCGTAATCGAAATCAATCGTCCGGGCCGCCTTGTCGGCCATCGGCAAGATCAGTTTCCGCAGCCGTCCGGAGACGTCGTATTCCCGGCCGAGCACCCATCCTTCAGCCCACGGCACGGTCTCCGTAACCGTCAAAACGCCGTCCTCTTCAACATAAGTGAATTTACGGGTTCCAGCGCTGTCGGCCACCGTGACCGGACGATCCAGCAAATCATAGGCGATGCGCACGGCCGAAGCCTGACCGGAGCCGCGAATGCCGGTCAGGCGTCCCGCCGCGTCATACTCGGTGAATACCGCAACCGCTTCGCCGTCGACCTTCCGCGCCAATGTCCGCCGGAGCGGAAAACCGGCGGCGTCGAAGGCCAGCCCGATGCGGGAACCGTCGGGCCGCTCGATGCCGGCAAGATGCTGCCGCGAATCGTAAAGAAAACGGAACACGACCGGTTTTTCTCCATCCGCCAGCAGGGTCAAAGACGCCGGTTCGCCGCGGTCATTGTATTCGTAACGGCTCAGGACGCCCGATTTCTGCCGGGATTCGAGCTTGCCGCAACGATCGTAAACCATCGTTTCAACCCGGCCGTCCGGCAGCACGCACTCCTGAAGCCGCCCCATCGCATCATACCGATAGAGGGTTTTACGATCATTTTCACTGCGGCTGATCAATTGATCGTTGCGATCATACGCCAGATCGACCGTATTCAACACCCGGCCGGTCAGGCTTTCCGTCTGCCTGATCATGCGATTGAATTCATCATATTCATAATCGGCCCGAATGCCGGGATTGCCGTTATTCCGCCATTGCTCCTCGGCCAGCAACCGTCCATTGCAGAAGGTTCTGACCGTAGCGGTACCGTCCGGCAACACGTTCAGTTCGCGCCACCGCCCCTCCCCGGCCCGCTCCCGCTTGTGATGAGTCACGCCGCCGCGGCGGTCGATATACCAGGATTCATTGCCGTCGACACTTTCGATCCGGCTTTCCAGGGGTGCGGATTCGCCATTTTGCAGACGAGTGCGCGCGACCACCCGGCAGGGAACGCCGCGGTAGTTCTCATAACGGGTCCGGGTTTCCGTAACCAGATCGCCGGCATCGTCCGTACCGTCGGCATTGAGATCGACCACGGTGCGTACCGTGGTATCGGAAACATCATATTCGCCCGGTGCCGTGCGGTTCACAGCCAAAGTGCTCGGAAGCAGACGGTCCCGATCGTCGCCAATCCGGCTCTCGCGACTGCCTTCGCCGTACCCGGTCCGATTCCCCCAATCGATCGGGTTGCGAAAAACCGCAGTCCCGTCAGCAGGATTTCCGGGCCATCCGGGACCGCCGAGATGCCGCCCGGCGTCCACGGCGTCGGTCGCGGCCGTCGGACGGCCCGCGGCGTCATATTGCCGAATTTCGCGGTCGATCGTGCCGCCGTTGCGACCGACCACAGTAACGCCGGTCACCCGGCCCGCGGCATCAAGACGGTAACGGTTGACAATGCCGTCGAAGGTTTCGGCAATCAGGCGGCCGTCCCGGTCGTATTCGTAACTGCGTACGCTGCCATTCCGGTCGGTCCGGCTCGCCACCAGATTTTTGCGATAGGCCGTCAACTCGCTGGAACCATCGGCATAATCGGTCCGGATCAAGCGTCCCTTGAGGTCGTAGGTATTGCGCTCCCCGGAAAGCTTGATGCCGGATGCGATATCGTATGCCACCTGTTCGATCACGGCGTTGTTATTCTTATTGCGCACGGTCACAGTGCGGGTTCCGGAAACGATCCGGCGGGCGGCGTCATCGTAACTGTTTTCCATGCCCCCGGCACGGCGGGTGATCCGTTCCTGATGCGGAGTTTCGCTATATTCATAAATCGTCCCCGTCCCGCCGGAATCGAACTCCAGCAATGGTTTGGAACGCAAGCCGCTCCGGCGGACAACCGCAATCCGGTTGCCCGGATCGTCCCAGGCCGCACCGGGTACGATACAGGATATGGTATGCGTTTCGCGCCACTCGTCATAAGCCAGCTCAATATCGTACTTGCGGCGGATTTCCTGCCCATTGCGGCGGACGACGACACTATTGAATTTCCGGGCCTCGACGCCTTCCGGGAGCCGGAGCAAAACCGGATCCATCACCGTGATTTCCTCTGCCTCAGTGAGTTCGCCGGTATCGGCGGCGACGCCGCTTTCAGGCTGAGAAACATCGGCAACGGTTCCGCCGCCGGCGCTCCGGGGCCGGATGATCTGCGCGCCGTCCCCGCGGGACTCGATTTCGGAATTTTTCTCGACCTGGAGAGGATTGACCGATGCCGCCGCTTCCGGCCGGACATCTTGTTTTTTCGCCTCATCGACACGTTTTCGTTCGGCCGGTTTCCTGCTCTTTCCGGCATAGCGGAAGGCCAGCGCCATATCCGCCCGGTAGCGTTCCTTTTCCTCCGGCGCAAGAATGCCGTCGGAATTGAAATCGTAAACCCGCAGAATCGCAGCATCGCGGCGGCGATTCATCAGCGCCGGATCGCCATCTTCGGAACGGGCGGCGAAAGCGTCGTCCCGAACAATCGCGACCCAGACCGCCTTGACCTCCGCAACCCGCCGGGTTGCCAGCACGATTTCATTCTCCCGATCGCGGCGCAACTGGTCGAGATACTGCCGGTAAGTCGTCTTTACGGCCGGTCCGCCCGCGGTTTCGGCAGCCGCCGCGCCGACCGGCATCATGCCGGCCATCAATACCGCCAGCCGAGACCACGCCCAAAATCTTCGCCAACCGTCCATGATATTCCCTTGATACCGAGGCCGCGGCGGCGAACCGATCCGAATGCCGCAACCGACCGCACATCTTGCATTGATGGTTAATAAACACCGTTCCGACAATATTGCAACAGCAACTCACGGCATATTTTCAAAAAAACGAACACGGAATGCAGACGGCTCAAATCCGCGCATTCCAGCGTCGACGCAAGGCAACGGCGTGATTGCAGGTCAGCGCATCGACACCGAGTTCCGCCATCCGCAAACCGAGTTCGTCGGACGCGACGCCCCAGCAGACTACGCCGAACTTGAGCCGCTGCAATGCGCGCACCCATTCCGCAGCAGCGGCGAAGCTCGCCCGAAAACTGATGCCGCAACGCAACGGCTCCAGATACCGGACCACTTCGCCGACCGTCGGAAAGTGGCCGAAAAGTGACTCCACATCCACCAGCAGGAGCCGTGCCAGATCGGGAAACGCATCAGCGGCGGCACGGATGGTTTCGGCTTCAAACGAACTGATCGTCAACCGCCGGCGGTCGCCCCGCCAGCCGTCAAGGATGGCTTTCAAGCCCGGAATCACCTCCGGCGTCCCCTTCAATTCGATCTGCATGGCTTTGCCGGGCAGCAGCGCCGCCAGCGCCTCGGCGAACAGCGGCACCGGAAAATACCGCCGCAATTCGGCAAGCGTCGCCGTCCGCACCGCCAGCGGAACCCCCGTTATCCGGTCAAGGGTTTCATCGTGTACGCAAACCACCTGATTGTCGGCGGTCAACCGGATATCGAGTTCGATGCCGTCGGAATCGCGCGCCATAGCCAACTGAAATGCTTCCAGCGTATTTTCCGGCGCATCGTCCGATTCGCCGCGATGGGAGAGAAAACGGGTCATGATTCCTGAACCTTCGGATTTCATGTCGAAGCAACAATATCTTTGAGTTGAGTAATATATCGCACTCTCCGGCGAAAACAACTCACGAGCTCCGCTTCCCGATGTTTTTGCTCCCCGGCCCGGCCGTGAACTGATCCATCTTATCGGCCCCGCCGAAGGGGCGGACGAAGAACTCCAGGCGCTGGCTGCAATCGTCCGTATGGAAATTTTTGAACGGAATCCGAAAAAGTAAGAAAAAATCTAAAAAAAACAAAAAAGTAACACTTTCGGCAAGCGCCGCCCCCCCTGAATTCCGGAAGCAGAATTTGAAAACCTGATTCTGGAATCAAGACTCCGGAATCTGAACCAATGGTCCAACATCCGTTATGTTCCGGGTTTTTCTTCCGGCAACTTATAGATAGTAAGGGCCGAGGAGCTCCCACCAGGTCTGGCGGAGCAGATAATCCTTGCGGTATTTCCGGGCATAGTGGCGCAGCAGCGTCAGGGGCACCGCCAGCGTGCTCCTGCCCGTGCGGCAATCCGCGATCGCCTCCAGCAGCTCCTGCTTTTCCCACGGTTCCAGATCGCGTTTGAAATAGCCGAGGATGTGCTGCATGACATTGACGTGTTTCGCCAGCGTCGGACGCAGCGCCAGAAGTTCGTCGAGTTTCCGTTTGTAAGCCTCGAAATCGCCGGTCTCCACCAGCCGCCCCAGTTCGGCATAGCGGCCCGGAGCGTGACTCATCAGCATCAGTTTGTGACGGCCCTGAAATTCCGACAGCCCCTGCTTCGTCCGCGCCGTTTCCAGAAGCTCATGCCAGCGGGCCGCGGTGAAAATCCGGTTCAGGAAGCGCTCGCGCAGAAACCGGTCCTGAAGCATCCCGTCCTCGATCACCGGCAATTCGGGAAATCGTGCGACGAAAGCCGCCGCAAACAGCCCCCGGCCGTTTTTGCCGGCCACTCCCCGGGCGGAATAAACTTTCACCCGTTCCAGACCGCTGGAGGGAGAGCCTTTTTTGAAAACGAAGCCGTCCAGCCGTTCCCCGGCCAGCGCCTCCACCCGCTGCCGGCAGTAATCGAGCATGCGCCGGGTCAAATCCTGCCCCGTATGATTGGTCATCAATCGCGGATGAGCCGGATCGCCGACAAGGCGCATGGCTTCCCGCGGTACCGGCAGACCGCATTCGACTTCGGGACAGACCGGCACCCACTCCACCGCCGCGCCGAGTTCGTCGCGCAGAAAGAGATTCAACTGGTGCTGGCCGTCGTAACGAACCGGTTCGCCCAGGAGGCAGCTGCTGATTCCGAGTCTGGGTTTTCGCATCGCATCCTCCCGTTCTTCTTTGGATATTGGCGCCTCCGGCAGCTATCGGACCGCGTCCTGCGTTTGTACGTTCCGTTTTTTCAATCGGAAGCTTGATATTTTCAAACATTATGTTATATTACCAAATAACCAAGGATTGTGATGTTGAACTACGATAAAACCGATTGCCGGAAAGAGGCGAATGTATTCAAGGCGCTGGGCCATCCCACCCGGCTGTGGATCGTGAAGCAGCTGGCCGACGGCGAACATTGCGTCTGCGAGTTCGTGGCGGCGGTCGGAGTCGATTTCTCCACCATCAGCCAGCATCTGGCGATTCTGAAGCGGGCGGGCGTGATCACGGACGACAAGCGCGGCAAATCGGTTTACTACCGGCTGACCTGTCCGTGCATCCTCGCCATGCTTGACTGTGTGGAAAAAAGGACATAATTTTTTTTACTGTTCATTTGGGCGTTTGACAAAATATAAGGAGTTGTTTGCATGATCGTTTTCACCTGGCTGGCGGATTGGCTGACCTACGCCGTGTTCGGCCTGGCGCCGGAATCGCGATGGGGCGGCGGAATTCATTTCTTCCTCGAGGATACCGCCAAAATTTTCGTTCTGCTGATGCTGATGATTTATGCCATCGGCTGGATTCGCGCCGGATTGCCGATGGACCGCGTCCGCATTTTTCTTTCCGGTCGCAGCCGGTTCCCGGGCTATGTATTGGCGGCGTTGCTGGGGGCGGTGACGCCGTTCTGCTCATGTTCCAGCATTCCGCTTTTCCTCGGGTTCATCGCGGCGCGGATTCCGCTCGGCATCGCCATGGCGTTCCTGATCGCGTCGCCCATGATCAATGAGGCCGCGGTGGCCATGCTCGGCGGCATCGTCGGCTGGGGCCTGACCGGAATTTATGTCGGCTTCGGTTTGCTCGCCGGAATTCTGGGCGGATTCTTTTTCGACGCGATCAAAGCCGAGCGGTTCCTGATGGCGGAACCGCCCCGTCCCTGCCGCTGCTGCTCCGGATCGTCCGCGGATGCGCCGCTCCCGGAAAAAATCGACCGCCGTTACCGCCACCGTTTCGCGTTGCAGGAAGTGCGCGACATTCTTCAGCGCATCTGGCTGTGGGTGGTCCTCGGGATTGCGCTGGGCGCTTTTCTGCACGGCTTCGTGCCGGATGAATTCATCGCCGGCTATCTGGGCGGCGGCCAGTGGTGGAGCGTCCCGCTGGCGGTGGCGGTCGGCATTCCGACCTACGCCAATGCCACCGGCGTGATTCCGGTGGTCGGCGCGCTGATTCAAAAAGGACTGCCGATCGGCACGGCCTTCGCCTTCATGCTCTCCACGGCGGCGGCCAGCCTGCCGGAATTCATCATGCTCAGGAAGGTGATGCAAATCCGGCTGCTGCTGATTTTCGCCGTCTATCTGCTGATTTTCTTCACCCTTTGCGGCTGGATTCTGAACCTCATCTATTGAATGATCATAAGGAACATCGGCGATGAAAATCCAAATTTACGGCTCCGGATGCGCTCAATGCAAACGGCTTTATAACCACGTTGAAACGGCTCTCCGCGTCGCCGGCATGGACGCGGAATTGGAAAAAGTCACCGACTTGGACGCCATCGTCGCAGCCGGAGTGCTCCAGACGCCGGCGCTGGCGGTCGACGGCAAGATTCTGCGTCAGGGCAAGGTCTGCTCCCCCGCCGAAATCGCCGCACTGCTGAAGCTCGAACCCGTGCCCATGCCATGCGCTTGCGGCACCGGACGGCAGATCCCGGTAAAACGTCTGGCCGGAATATTGCTGCTCTGCTTCGCGGTCGCCAGCCTCGGCTGGGCGATTTATCGGGAAACGGCGGCGCGAACGGCGCTCCCGGCGGTGCAGCCGGCCGCGCCGGTCCCGGCCGCGGACAAAACGCTGACCGTGTATTATTTTCACGGCAATCAACGCTGTCCGACCTGCCGCAGGATTGAAGAGCTGACCCGGAAAACGCTCGAAACCGATTTCCCGGCGAAACTGAAATCCGGCGATATCGTTTTTGAGTCGGTGAATCTCGACGAGCCTCGCAATGAACATTTCATCGCCGATTTCGCGCTGAATTCCAAAATTGTGGTGATGCGGAAAGGCTCGAAGTTCACCGCCTTTCCCGAGGTCTGGACGCTGGTGCGCAATCCCGAAGCATTTTCCACTTACATCCGGAACGGGGTGGAGCAAATGCAATGACCGGAGAATTCTTCTGGGGGTGCGCAACCGCGGCCTGGCTCGGCTTCCTGTGCTCGATCAGCCCGTGTCCGCTGGCGACCAATATCGCCGCGATCAGTTTTGTCGGCCGCAAAGTCGGAAAAATCGGCGCGGTCCTCGGCGCCGGAGCGCTCTACACGCTGGGGCGAACGCTCACTTATGCGATTCTCGGCATGCTGCTGATCAGCGGCCTGACGGCGGCGCCGGAGCTCTCCCACCTGCTGCAAAAATATATGAATCTTTTGATGGGGCCGCTCCTGATTCTGGTGGCGCTGGTTCTGCTTGATCTTTTAAAATTCGGCATGAATTCAGGAGGCGGAATCGGCGCGGCGGCCGGGCGGTGCGCCGAACAATGCGGCCTGTCCGGCGCGCTTCTGCTCGGCGTGATCTTTGCCCTGAGCTTCTGTCCGACTTCGGCGGCGCTGTTTTTCGGCAGTCTGCTGCCGCTGGCGGTAAAGGCGGAGTCCCGGATTGCCCTGCCGGTGATTTTCGGGATCGCCACCGGGCTGCCGGTTTTGTGGTTTGCGTTTCTGCTGGCATTCGGGGCCAATCGCATCGGGCGGCTGTATCACCGGGTCGCGGAATTCGAAGTTTGGGCGCAACGCGTGACCGGCCTGATCTTCCTGATCGTCGGATTGTACCTGACGGTAACGGTAACGTTAGCCCGCTGAATACCTGCCCGACTCGCCGGAGATATATTTTTTCAATCATTCGACGGTTCGGGTTTGAAATAACTTTTTCACGATATATATTTCGTCATATGGCGAATTGTAGGAGATGTGATATTGAAAAAAGTATTGAATATTGCTCGCGCGCTGGCGGATGAAAACCGGATTCGCGCCCTGGCCATGCTGCAAAATGGCGAGATGTGCGTCTGCCGGATCATTGAAATGCTGGAATTGGCGCCGTCGACCGTTTCCAAGCACATGTCCATTCTGAAGCAGGCCGATCTGGTCGCCACCCGCCGTTCCGGGAAGTGGACCTATTACCGGCTGGCGGACGGCAAGGCGGGCGCTGCCGAGACCGAAATCATTTCATGGCTTTTGCGGCAACTCCAGGACAACCCGAGAATCCTCGGGGATTCCCTCCGGTTGGCGGAAATCCGGCTGCGGGTCGAGGCCGAAAAAAAGAAGCTTTGTCTTTGCCGCAAGGAACAATCATGAGCAACTCAGCCGGATTGAAGGCCCTGATCGCCGGCGGCGCGCTGGTGATGCCGGACGCCTGCGATCCATTGTCGGCGATGTTGATCGAACAGGCGGGATTCGCCGCGGTTCAGTGTTCGGGATTCAGCATGGCGCTGGCCAATGGCGGTCTGCGGGAACGTGATTTCGGCCGCGACCGCAATCTGGCAATTACCCGGGCGATCGTGCAGAGTGTGACGTTTCCGGTCATGGCGGACGGAGAGGATGGGTTCGGCGACATCGTCGGAACCATTGCCGATTATGTTCGGGCCGGAGTATCCGGAATCAATATCGAAGACCGGATTCTTCAGGGCCCTTCGGTTCAGGTGATCGACCGCTCAAGTGCGGTCGCCAAGCTCAAAACAGCCAGAGCAAGCGCCGCCGCCGCGGGCAACCCGGAATTGGTGATCAATGCCCGAACCGATGCGCTGACGGCGTTCGATTCCCGTCCGGCGGGATTCGAGGAAAGCATTATCCCGGGCAATCTGTTTCTGGAAGCGGGCGCGGACATGGTTTTCGTCACCAAGGTCGCTTCGCTCGAAGAAGTTGAAACTCTGGTGAAAGAGATCGTCGGACCGGTCAGCATCGCCGCCGGAATGGCATACAATATCGGCGGTTTTTCCATTCGGGAGCTGCTGGACCGCGGCGTGGCGCGAGTCAGTCTGCCGACGATCGCGATTCAGACGATGATCGCCGCGCTGAAAAAAAATCTGAAAATCATTCATGACACCGGAAGTTTTTCCGAACTGATGCAAGGGGAATCGCTATGCCGTTTCGACGACATCGCTTCCCTGATGAAACAATAAAACTATTTGAAAGTTCCGCTGAAAATGAATTATCACGGTTCAAATGAAATGGCCGCTTCTCCGTCTTTTGTCGTCGCAATGCTGACCACTCCGATCGGTCCGGTCGGAAAAATCGGCCATGACTGGTCGTGGCAAGACCGCTTCGGCGCGATCCGGATGCGCCTGGATATCGGACGGATGAATTATGCCGTCCCGCCCGGAATCTATGCGGCGGGCAATCCGTCCAATGAATCTCCGGTACTGGTCACGGCCAACTATAAGCTCACCGTCGATCATCTGCGGCGGGCATTGCGGGGGATCGACGCATGGCTGCTGGTGTTGGATACCAAAGGAGTCAATGTCTGGTGCGCCGCCGGCAAAGGTACATTCGGGACGGCGGAACTGGTCAACCGGATAGCCGTTTCGCGCCTCTCCGAACTGGTATCGCACCGCACATTGATTGTGCCGCAGCTGGGCGCTCCCGGGGTTGCGGCGCACGAAGTCCATGCCGCCAGTGGATTCCGCGTCGTTTACGGTCCGGTGCGCGCCGTCGATCTGCCGCAATTTCTGAAGAGCGGAATGCAGGCGACAGCCGAGATGCGGACCGTGACGTTCCGCCTTGGCGAACGCCTGGCGGTGGTGCCGGTGGAAATCGTGCACTGGATGAAGTGGCTCGCGGGAATCGTCGCCGCATGTGCGATTGCGGCCGCAATCGGCGCTTCCGATTGCAGTCTGAAAAATCTCGGTTTGTCCGCCATTCGTCTGCTGATTGCGTTCGCCGGCGGCGTAGTGCTCGGTCCGGTATTATTTCCATGGCTCCCGGGACGCGCCTTTGCCGTAAAGGGCGTATTTTCCGGCATATTGGCGATTGGAATCATGTTCGCCGCCGGTTTGCTGCCGCTGACCGGCATCGCAAATATGCTGCAAACCGGAGGCTGGAGCCTGCTGACGCTGGCAGTTTCCTCTTTTCTCATGCTGGCCTATACCGGAGCATCGCCTTATACCTCGTTATCCGGCACGCAACTCGAAACCCGCATCGGCATCAGACTGCAATGGGCGGCTGGAATTTCCGGCCTGCTGTTGCTGATGCTGCCGGCATTGCTGAACAAAGGATGAAACTATGTTTTTGTATCTCAAAAATGTTGTGACGCTGAAGATCGACGCCGACGTCTGTACCGGCTGCGGATTCTGCCGGAATGTCTGTCCGCGCGGAGTGCTCGCCCTCCGCAACCGGAAGGCCGTGATCGTGGCAAAGGACGCATGTCTGGAGTGCGGCGCGTGCGCGAAAAATTGCCCGTCCAGCGCGATAACGGTGCGAACGGGTGTCGGCTGCGCCACCGCCATTTTGAGCCGATCCGGCCAGTGCTGCGAATGCGGTTGCGGCGGCAAAGAATGAATCTGTCCCCGACTTAATCAAAGGTTATTATCGAAAATGAGCTCCGAAGACTCTCCGGCCCTCGACCGGGCGGCGCAATTCCTGATGACGGTGCATGACGCCGCGCCGGGAATTACGGAAAACGTGCTGAATCGCGGTAAAACGACCACCGGCTGCTCCAGCTACCAAATGCTGGCGGACGCCGCCGGATTGCGCGAAAATATGAGCGTGGCCGACCTCGCCTGCGGCAGCGGCGCGCTGACGCAGCTGATCTCACAGCGCGTCGGACCCTCCGGACGGGTCGTCGGAATCGATCTGAACCATGCGGAACTGACTCTGGCCGCAGCCCGCTGCCGGGATTGCGCCAATGTCGGATTCCATGAGGAATCCGCCGCCGGGCTGTCTTTGCCGGACGCGTCCATGGATGCGGTGCTCTGCCATATGGCCATCATGCTTTTCCGTCCGATCGAACCGCCGCTGGCGGAAATTGCGCGGATTCTGCGCCCGTCCGGCACGTTCGCGGCGGTCATTCCGGGCGTATCCGACGGCAACGCGCTGTTCGACGCGGTCCGGAAAACGCTGGCGGCGATCGTGCTTCAGGAGGTTCCGCCGGAAAAGCGGATTGCCGTGGGCGTGCCGGAATTCGGCAGCGTTCGGGGCATCCGGGAGCTATTTTCCCGGACCGAAAATTTCGATGACGATTTGCAATTTACGAATTTCACGGTAATTTTTCAGGAAACGCCGGTAGCGCTGGCCGAGTTGCTGGTGCCGTTTTTTTATTCTTCCTACCTGCTTTCCGAAACGGGGCGGGAGAAACTCCGGGACGCGTGGGCCGGGCTTTTCCGGCAGGCCCCGGGGGACCGGGCGGGAAGCGCGACGTTTCATCTGCCGCTGACGGCGTTCACCGTCCGCCGATGCGGGGCGAAAACGGGTATGAAATCCGGGAAAGCATCATGCTGAAAATTTTATTTCTCTGTACCGGCAACAGCTGCCGGAGCCAGATGGCGGAAGGCTGGGCGCGCGCCCTGAAAAGCGCAGTGCTTGAGCCGTATTCCGCCGGCATCGAAACCCATGGCTTGAATCCGTACGCGGTGAAAGTCATGGCCGAAGCCGGAGTGGATATTGCGGCGCAGCGTTCCAAACCGGTGGAGGAACTGGCGGGAATCGAGTTCGATTATGTGGTGACGGTCTGCGGCCATGCCCGGGAAAGCTGCCCGATTTTTCTCGGGCCGGCCAAGGTCGTGCATGTCGGCTTCGACGATCCGCCGCAACTGGCGAAAGCGTGTCCGACCGAAGCGGAAAAGCTCGACTGCTATCGCCGGGTAAGGGATGAAATCAAGGCTTTCGTGGAACAACTTCCGGAGATTTTACCATGAAAAAACATGAATCCGTCGGCATTGGATTTTTTGAACGTTACCTGACCGTCTGGGTGATCCTGTGTATGATCGCCGGTGTGCTGATCGGCCGATTCCTGCCGGGCGTTCCGGCTTTTCTGGGAAAATTTGAATACGAACAGGTCTCCGTGCCGATCGCGGTGCTGATCTGGCTGATGATCTATCCGATGATGATGAAAGTGGATTTTGAAAGCATCCGCAACGTCGGCAAAAACCCGGAGGGGTTGTTTGTAACCTGGGTGGTGAACTGGCTGATCAAACCGTTCACCATGTATGGAATCGCGGCGTTCTTCTTTTATGTGCTCTTCTCAAACTGGATCGCCCCCGACCTGGCCCGCGACTATCTGGCCGGAGCGGTTCTGTTGGGCGCCGCGCCCTGTACGGCAATGGTTTTCGTCTGGAGCCTGCTGACCCGGGGCAATCCGGCGTATACCGTAGTCCAGGTGGCGACCAACGACCTGATCATTCTCGTGGCGTTCATTCCGATCGTCAAATTCCTGCTTGGCTTGAGCGATGTCTCGGTGCCGTGGAGCACGTTGATTCTGTCGGTGCTGCTGTTTGTGGTGATTCCGCTCGCCGGCGGCGTTCTGACCCGGCACGCGGTGATCGCCCGCAAGGGTCTGGCCTATTTTGAAGGCAGCTTCATCCCGAAATTCAACCGCGTCACCATTGCGGGATTGCTGCTGACACTGGTCATCATCTTCTCGTTTCAGGGCAAGGTGATCCTCGGCAATCCGCTGCACATCGTTCTGATCGCCGTCCCTTTGATTCTTCAAACCTTCCTGATTTTCTTCATCGCCTATCTGGCCTGCCGGTGGCTGAAACTGCCCTACGATGTGGCCGCTCCGGCGGGCATGATCGGCGCCTCGAATTTCTTCGAACTTTCGGTCGCGGTGGCGATCGCGGTATTCGGCACCGCCTCGCCGGTAGCGCTGGCGACCATCGTCGGCGTGCTGGTGGAGGTGCCGGTGATGCTGATCCTGGTCAAAATCGCCAATCGGACCGCGGCATACTTTCCCCCGGCGCACCGCAAGCATGATCATGCCCGATGAGATTGCAATCCGCCGGCGGGTCGTGACGGATCCCAATTCCACCTTCAAGTCGAATTTTTACCGATGAAACAACTATGAACTCCAGTGAAACACTCTCTCCCGCCGCCGGAAAAAAAGCCATGCGCAATGCGATTTTCGCACAATGCTTCGGCATGCTCGGCATCTCATTGTTCGAAAACGGCATCATGCTGCTCTACCTCCTGGCGCTGGGCATCAGCCAGACCAAAGTGGTGACTTATCTGGCCATTCCCTCGATGTGCCTGATCTGCACGATTCCGGCCGCTTATTACGCCGAACGGATAGGCAAAAAAAAGATCGGCGGCTCGGGCAACCTCCTCTGCGTGGCCGGAATGCTGATCATCGCCACGTCCGGCTTTGCCGCCCGGGGCGCCGCGGAGCTGCTGGCGATCACGGGCACGGTGCTGCTGTCGCTGGGGCTTTCAATGTTCCAGTCCTCATGGTTTGCGCTGCTCGGCGGAGTGGTGCCGGCGCAAGTCCGGGGGCGCTTCTTCGGAACGCTGCGCATTTCATGGCAATTTTCCTGCATCGCGGTCGCCGGGGCGGCAGCCTGGGTGCTCGGCCGCTGCAACGCCCTGTGGGTTTATCAGATCATCATCGCAGTCATCGCCGGACTGATGCTGATGCGGTCGTTTTTCTACAACCGCATTCCCGAGGTGGAACAGGGGCCGCCGCCGGACAAGCCGTTTCGTCAGGCGTTGACGGACGTGTTGTATCTGCGCGGCTTTTCCTCGTTCGGCGCATATGTTTTCTTGCTGAAAATTTTTACCGCCTATTGCCCGACCCTGTTCGCAGTGCTGGAAAAAGAGGTGCTGAATCTTTCGGCCGGAACCGTCATCTGGCTGGCCAATGTCGGTCTGGCGGGTTCGGTTCTCGGATTTTTCGTCGGCGGGCGATTGGTCGACCGGATCGGAACCAAGCTGGTTTTCATCATCTGTCACCTGAGCTTTGCGGTGATTCTGCTGCTGTTCATCATGCGGGGGCTGGGCGGCGGCGGACTCGTGCTGCCGATCCTGTTTCTGGCGCATTTTGCGTTCAGCCTCGCTTTGGCGGCCAGCAATATCGCCATTACCGCCGAAACGATCATGATCACGCCGGAAAAGAACAGTTCGCTGGCCTCCTCGACTCTGATGGCGGCCGGCCATATGGGAACCGCGGTCGCCGGGGTTACGGCCGCAGCGGCGCTGGATCTGGATGTGCTGCGCGAACACTGGCGTTGGCTCGGCATGGAACTGTGCCGGTATGATGCCATTCTGCTGGCCTGCGCCGTCATGGTGCTGCTGCTGGTGGTTACGCTCGGATTGGTGCCATCGGTTCTGGTCCGGCGGCAGCCGGAGTGAAACGGAGCTTCATGGCGATGCATAATTCATATTTTTCATTTGATTTTCCCATCCCGGCCGAATTCATCGGAGACCGGGATGGCCAACAGACCAACGCCACAATGCGCGTTTTCGCAGGAAAGGGTCCGGTGCCTCATGCTCTCTGAAATCATCATTCGTTTTTTGGTCAAGAACAGCGCCCGGCCGGAGTTGCCGCCGGTGCGCCTGGCCTACGGCATTGCCAGCGGCTGCGTCGGCATTGCGGTGAATTTGTTCCTTTTCGGAGTAAAACTCGGCATCGGCCTCTTTTCCGGCAGCGTGGCGATCGCCGCCGACGCCCTCAACAACCTTTCCGACTCCGGCTCGTCGGCGGTGACGGTGTTCGGCTTCCGGCTCTCCGCGCGGCCGGCCGACAACGAACACCCCTTCGGACATGGGCGGCTCGAATACGTCGCCGCGCTGATCGTGGCGGTGATCATCATCGCGGTCGGCATGGATTTTCTCAAGGAATCGGTCGCCCGGATATTTTCCCATAAGGCGATCGCCGCCGACAATTTCGTGATCGCCATCTACGGGGCGACGATTCTGGTCAAGCTGTGGCTGTTTTTCTTTTACCGCACGATCGGCCGCAGGATCGATTCGCAGGCGATCAACGCCGCCGCGTTCGACAGTTTGAGTGACATGCTGACCACCGCCGTCGTGCTGGGCGCTCTTTTCGCTTCGCGTTTCACCGCGCTGCCGGTCGACGGATACGCCGGAACGCTGGTGGCGCTTTTCGTCATGTACGGCGGCGTCAAAATACTCCGCAACGCCATGAGTCCCCTGGTCGGCGAATGCCCCGACCGGGCGCTGGTCGAGGAACTGCGGGCCCGACTGCTGCAATGTCCCGACATCTGCGGCGTCCATGACATCATCATGCACAATTACGGACCCGGCCAATATTACGCCACCGCCCACGCCGAAGTCAACCGCGACGGCGACCTGCTGCATATGCACGACGCACTCGAAGCGGCCGAAGTGGCGATCGCCCGGACCATGCCGATCCGGCTCATCCTCCACTGCGACCCCTACGATGTGGCGGACCCCGTGATCAAGCTGTGGCGCGCCCGGATGGAGGAAGCCGTCTCGGAACTCGACGCCAAGCTCAAGCTCTACGATTTCAGACTGGACCCCCAGGCGCCGGACACGCTCCACTTCCATCTGCTGACGCCGCGCAACTACGCCTTGTCCTACGAGGAGATCACCGCGCGCCTCACCGCCCGGATGAGGCGATACAATCCGGCGATCCAGCTCGACATCGAATTCCTCAACAGTTTCGTATAACCCTGCGAACAGCTTGCAACTTTCACGGCAGACAGTATATTAAGACCATGAACCCCAATGCATATCGTGGAGGATGCGCCGGTCCGTCGCAACCGCAACTCGTCCGGGCATCAGGTTTTCATCGACGGAGATCAAACGAAACATGGAAATTACCGGGAACCTTGTCGTCGGCAACGAAGTATTCTTCGGCGCGCTGCACACCCGCGGCAAAATAATTGAAACCATCCGGCGGCAGGACGCACCGCAATCCGGCGCGCCCTGGGTGGTGCCGGGCTTCATCGATCTGCATCTGCACGGGCTCGGTCCCTGGGGGTCCCTGCATCCCCAGGATGTGCGCGGCATGGCCGAATTCGCGCCCGCTACCGGGGTCACGACCTTGTGTCCGACGCTCGATTCGGAACCCACAGAGGTTATGATCGAATTTCTGCGCGCGGTGCGCCGACTGGCGGAGCATCCGATCGCCGGCGCCGCCCGGATCGCGGGGACGCATCTTGAAGGGCCTTATCTGAATGCGGAGCACGGCGGCGGCATGAATCCGGCGTTTTTACGGCTGCCCGACCTTGCGGAAGTGGAATTGCTGTGGGAAACCGCCGGGGAGACGTTGAGAATAATGACCATCGCGCCGGAACTGCCCGGAGCCGGAGAGGTCATCCGACGGCTGGCCGGGCGCGGGGTCGTAATGTCGATGGGCCACTGCGGACTCTCCTGCGGGGAGTTGTCCGCGGCCGTAGCGGCAGGCATTGCGCAGGTATGCCATCTTTATGATACCTATGACGGCAGAACAGTGAAAGACGGCGTTGTCCAGCCGTCGCTGGCGGATGCCGTGCTGCTGGATGACCGGCTGATGATCGAGTTGATCGGCGATGGATTTCATGTGCCGGAGGAATTGATCGCGCTGACCCGGCGAGCGGCCGGCGCAAGGCGCATCATCGCCATCACCGACGCCATGCAGGGGGCGGGACTGCCCGACGGCGTTTATGCGATGACCGACGGCCGGAAATATACGCTCTGCAACCGCGGCGTCTGCCGTTTGCAGGACCACCCGGAAACCATCGTCGGAAGCTGTCTGACCATGAACCGGGTTTTCAGGAATCTGATCGAACGGTTCGGCTTCTCACCGTCGGAAGCCGTGGCGGCGACTTCCGGCAACGCGGCCCGGCAGTTGCGGCTGAACGACCGGTTGGGTGCTCTGCGCGAAGGATTGCAGGCCGACATCGCCGTACTGTCGGCGGAGGACGGCGCGGTCATGCAGTGCGTCCGGGACGGGGCAGACCTGTATCGCATGGCATGACATTCCGCACCATCACCGTCCGCGCTTGCAAATGTCCGCAACCGGCGGTATATTGCGATCATGAACGAAATCGAATATCTCAAGGTCGTGCGTCATACCGTCGCCAGCTGCCGTGATTTCAGCCGGGTGCTGCGGGTCTCCGACAGCGCCGATGAACCGCACTCGACCCGCAGCCGCCATTGTCACGAACTGTTCGAAATCCGGCTGCTTTTCGGCATGCTCGACGCCACGAGCGTCGACTATGAGACCCTGCGCGAAATCCGGCTCTCGCCGGCGGGCGTGGCCCATCCGGGACTGTTCGAGAACGAACACCCCGCCCATATCACGGTGCGTTTCGACGTGGACATGCTCTACTATCTGCGCGGCAAAGCCGCCAATATCGTGATTCCGCTGAACCGCGGGATTGAAAGTTACGGCATCGGTCTGGGCGAAGCGCTGTCGGCGCTGAACGCCTTCTGCCGCCGGGAATTCACCGACGCCGGCCACCTCCAACTGGTCGTGGCGGGCGTAATTTCGGCCCTGACGCTCTTTCTGGAACAGGGCGATTACCGGATCATGAACGAACCGGTGGAAATCATCTGCAACTATATCCACGAACACTATTACCGCGGCAACCTGACCATGGCGGAAGTCGCCGCCGCCGCCGGATTGTCGCCCAACTACATGCAGCAGGTATTCCGGAAAGTTCACCACTGCACTCCGCTGACCTATCTGCGCGACTACCGACTGGAAACCGCCCGGCGGCTGCTCCGCCAGCGCAAGTACCAGGTCAAGGAGGTGGCTCAGCTCTGCGGCTGGAACTACCCCCATTACTTCGATGTGTGCTACCGCCGGAAATTCGGCCGGACGCCGCTGGAAGAAATGCACGAATCTTAAAAATTTGATATCATTCCTAGAATTTTGTGTTAAAACAGCGGTTTTCAGACTGTTTTTCCGTTTTTTTTTATAGTATACTATATTCGAAAAACAAACCAACAGGAGAACCGCATTCAATGAATATTGCGTTGTCATGGGCCGATTACCTGATTATCGTCCTCTATTTTGTTGCCATGCTTGCAATCGGCTGGTATTTTGCCAAAAATAAAAGCGACGCCGCGGATTTTCTGCTCGGCGGCCGCAAGATGCCATGGTTCCCGGTGGCGGTGTCGATGCTGATGTCGGTCTTTTCGACCTACAGTCTGGTGATGGGCCCCGGCGAAATCTACAATCACGGGTTGGACTGGGGGATTATTTCCCTTTTCACGCCATTCATCGGAGTGCTGTCGGTCCTGCTGTTCACCAAATTCTTCTTCAAGATTCAGGCGTTCACTCCGTTCGAATACCTGGCCTACCGCTATGACCCATATGTTCGATTGCTCGCGGCGCTCGGACATTGCTACAGCTCGGTCCTCTACGGCGGGATGGTGCTGCTGACTACAGCCAAGATTTTTGAAGCCGCCGCCGGCTGGCCGTGCTGGGCGACGATTCTGGCGGTCGGCGGCATTTCAGTGATTTATACCGGCACCGGCGGACTGCGGGCGGTGGTATGGACCGATTTTGTCCAGTTTTTCGTGATGCTGGCGGGCATGGGCGGTCTGATCGTCACGCTCTGCTGGTTGACTCCCGGCGGCGCGGTGGGCGCAGTCACTTATGCCTTCGAACACGGCCACGGGCTGAGCCGCTTCAACGAAGCCGATTTTTACACGCTCTGGCCCTATGTCCGGCTGACCTTCTGGGCATTGCTGATCGAACGGGTTTTCGGCGCGCTCAGCACCGGCGTCAGCCAGATGACCGTCCAGCGGCTGATGGCCACCGGCTCGGTGCGCAACGCGGTCAAAGCGCAGTTTTCCAGCGCGCTGATTACCCTGCCGTTGTGTCTGCTGCTGGACTTCATCGGGCTGGCGATTTACAGTTACTACGCGCAATTCCCGGACCCGCGGGTCACCGCGGGCGATCTGGCGCTCTTCACCTTCGTCGCGACCAAGCTGCCGCCGCTGCTGCCGGGATTGTTCATCGCGGCAGCATTGGCGGCGGCCATGAGTACGCTGTCGAGCATCTTCAACGGCGATGCCTCGGTCTGGCTCAAGGAAGTCTATTTGCCTTACCTCCGGCGGGATGCCGACGACCGGCGGCAGGTGAATTTTTCAAAATTCGCCACCATCGCCGTCGGAGCGCTGGTGATCGGCTTCGCCCTGATGCAGGATTTTTCGGCACGCTGGCTCGACCAGACGATGGTCGAAGTCGGGATGATCTTCGGAATTTTCACGGTAACGGTCGGCATTTTCAATTACGGGTTCGCAATTTTTTCACGCAAAGCCAGTTCGCTCTCATTCTGGAGCATGATTGCTTTCGGTTACGGGTTCAAGGTGGCGATGCTACTCTGGTACACCTTCAGCAAGCGCGGCGAAGTCACCTTCAAAGCCTCCGGCGACCTCGGATTGGCCGGTCCGCTCGGGCTGGAATGGGTGCTGTGCCCCGCCGCGGCCGCGCTGCTGCTGGTCCTGATCGGACTCTGGCGGATCCGGGTCCGGATGTGGCGGCTGAGCTGGTTCGTGGCGGCGCAAATCCCCGGGGCATTCGCAATGGGCTGCGCATTGTGGTATTATTTCAGCCATACCGGAGATCCGACGCAGCCTCAGGTATTGAGCTTCACCTGGGTCGGCATACCGGGTCTTTTCGCAACCCTGCTCTATATGGCGGGCTGGCATCTCTTCGGGCCGGAAGTGGCGCCGGAACGTTATCAGGGACTGGTCTGGGGGTATTCCAACGGCGAAGTACACCAATTGGAAAATTAACCGAATTCTAAGGAGATGCAAATGATCAAACTGCAAAGCATTGTTCTGGCGTTGATTCTGGCCGGCGGGGCCTTCGGCGCGGCGGTCAGGCAAAAGCCATTCGTCGGGTTCAACGACGCGAAAGATGCCGATTTCACCCGGTTTCCCGAGAAAAAAGTCTCGGCGCGCCGGATCGCCTTCCCCTATGCCACCCGGGCGCTGGCAATCGACCTGCAACGCCCGATGCGGCCGGAAAAGATTGTGCTGCCGTTGCATAAATTGACCCCCGCCAGTCCGGAAACGGAATCCGGCGCTGCCGGGCTCAAGGTTTTCGCCGGCAACGACCCCCAGGCGCTGCAACCGGTGTCCGCTCCTCAAATCACGGTGACTTCGGCAACGGTCGACGGCGCCGTCGTGGAAACCGTGACAGTGACCGGACTGCCGGAAGCACGCTATTTTCAGCTTTACGCCCCGCGCACCAAGCCAAGCTATGTTTACGGCCTGCTCGATGCCATGAAGGAAGTCGAAGTCTGGGCCGATGCTCCGGTCGGACCGGATCCGGCGATCGCCGATTACCCGGAATTGAAAACCCTCGATTCCGACTGGCTGAAGACCGCCCTGCCGCTGGCGGGCTGCGGTTTTCAGGATTTGATCGATGACGCCGCCGCCGCCACCCAGCCCTATCGCGGCCAGGGCGGCACGTCCCAGATCGGCTGGCCGTGGAAACGCCGGGTGATCGAATTCGCCCTGAACCAACCGGCGGATGTGGGACGCATCGTGCTCGATCTCGAAAAAATGGAAGCGCATCGTCCGGAAACCGCCACCGGTCTGGAAAAAGCCATCGTCTATGTGAGTGACGACGGACAAAAATTTCAGGCCGTCACCCCGGTCGTCACCACGGCTTATTATCGCATCGGGAATGTGGTCTATGCCCGGGTCACGCTGGCAGGCAAATTTCCCGGCCGCTTCTTCCGGATTTACGCGCCGTGGAACAATGCCTTCTATGTTTACGGCACCCGCCGTTTGAACAATGCGATCAAGGCGCTGCCGGGTACGCAGGCCGCGATCGCGGAGTTCGCCGCGCCGCCGAGCGCCGGAGGCGCCTTTCCGGTGAGCTTCAAGCTCAACGGCATCGGCAAGGCCGCCGGGACAGCGACGATCCGGGACAAAAGCCGCAACGCCGTACTCTGGCAAAAGAGTTTTGCGGCAATTCCTGACGGTGAAAATTTCACCGCGACCGTCGATCCCGGCGCCAGCTCCGGCATCCTCGATCTGGAGCTGATCCTGATCGAGGACGGCGCCAGCTTCCCGTTGGTCCGGGAGACCCGGCTGCGCTGCAACACCGCCGATATCCTCCTGAAACCGCAGACCGCCGAAGGCTGGCGCAATACCGCCTTCCGACTTGGCGGCGTTCCGACCGATTTTCTGACTGCGGAGAAGGCCGGAGCCAAGGCCGAATTCGAAGTCCCTACCGACGGCAATTTCGCCATCTACGCCACCATCCGGGGGCGCGGCGGTTTCAAGGTCAAGACGCCGCAGTCGGAACGCGATCTCGCCTTGCAGCTGTGGCATCCGGCCGACGCCGCCGACGCTCTGGCCGGCGAATCCTTTGCCGGTGCGGCAGCCTTGAAGAAGGGCGACCGCATCACGTTTGAAGCGGTCGGTTCCGGCGCGGAACTGGGTCCGGTCAAACTTTCGCCACTCAGTACGGAGAAGATGGCGCTTTACGCCGCACCGCCGGAAGTCAAACCGACGGTAATTCTCCATGCCGACGGCTACAGCGACTTCTTTTTCCGGGAAGTCACCCCCGCCGAATTGGAACAGCGCATCGACAATGCCAAAGCCACCGGAGTCTTCGCCTACGACTGGTGCGTCGGCACCAGCGCGGTCAATTACCCGAGCAAAGTGGCCACGGAGTTCGGACAGCAAAAGGACGTGAAATTCTACCGCGACGGCGACCGACTGGCCGCCGAACGGTTGCAGCAGCTGCTGAGCACGGGCCGCGATCCGATCCGGATTCTCCGCGACCGCAGCCGGGCCGACGGCTTGCGCTTCTCGGTCACGCAACGGGCCAATGCCTATTATACCAACGGCACCTCGATGAACGCCCAGTATCTGATCGACCATCCCGAATTCTTCATGGTCGGCGTCGACGGCAGAAAACACGCCCAGCCCAGTTACGCTTATCCGGAAATCCGTAAATTTTATCTCGACATGATCCGTGAAATCGCGGCCTACAAGCCCGACGCCATCGTGATCGAATTTCTGCGCCATCCGCCATTTTTCCTCTACGATCCGCCGCTGGTGGCCGAATATACCCGGCGTTACGGCCAATGCACGCCTCAGGATTACATGAATGACAACTGGAAAACGATGATCGGGGAAATCATGACCGAACATCTGAAGAACGTGCGGCAGGCGATTGATGAAATTTCCCCCGGCACCGCGCTGGAAATCAGCTTCGACTATCAGGATTATGCCAAACACGGCATCGATCTTCCCGCCATTCTGGCGGCCGGACTGGTCGATGTGATTTCTCCCGGAATTTATCAGATCGGCAGCCAGAAGACCTTTCCGCTGGAGCCTTTCACCGCGATGATCCGGAAATCGCCGCGCCCGGTGCTCCTGATCCCCCGCGTCGAAGCCACCATTTATGGCGGCGATCCCACGCCCGAGGAAGAAAAAGGGCTGGTCAAGATCGAACGCCGGAATCTGTCCGAAACGATGTTCAAAGCGATCTTTGCGGAGTTTCTGGCGCAGGGCGCTGACGGTCTCCGGCCTTTCAACGCCGGCAGCGGCAATCTGGCGCGCATTCTGGCCGACCGGTCGGAACTGAAACGTTTCGTCGTCTTCGAACAGCCGCTGCTGGATATCCGAACCTCGGTTTATTGAATGATCCTTTGAAAGGAGCGTAAAACAAGATGATTTTCGATCAATGGTGCAATTTTCTGAATTATGCCGCACTGCTGCCGGAAGCGGCGGAGGCCGTGGCCGCGTTCCGGCGCAACGCCGCGCCGGATATGGCCGCCGGGTCGTGGGAATTGCACGGCAAATTGGCCAGAGCGTCAGTCTTCGACTCCCAAACCACGCCGGAACTTGCCCGGGCGGTCTGGGAAATCCACCGCGACTATGCCGACATTCAGACCCTGCTCTGCGGCGCCGAACTCAATTACTGCCGCCTGTCCGCCGCCGGCCTGACGCCGACCATGGAATTCGATGTCGAAAAAGACTACCGGTTGTTCCAGCCGGAGCTCGAATCCGCGCTGCAATTGACGCTGACGCCGCAGACATTCGCGATTTATTGGCCGGAAGAAGCGCATATCACCAGTTTCACCGTCGGCGACGGCGTACAGCCGATCCGCAAAATCGTATTCAAAATTCACCGGTCATTGTTCAGCCAAAGAGGATGAATACCATGAAGAGGAGCAGATTTTTCACGCTCATCGAACTCCTGGTGGTGATCGCCATCATCGCCATTCTGGCGGCCATACTGCTGCCGGCGCTGTCGGCAGCGCGCGAACGTGCCAAGGCCGCGCATTGCGTCGCCAATGAAAAGCAGATCGGATTGTACCAGCTGATGTACGCCCAGGATAACGACGAACAGTTCACCACCGGTTATTATCTGTCCCCGACGACCAAAAACTGGAATGAGTTCATGACTCCGTACATCGGCACCACGCTCGGGTACGCCGCCCGTGATACCAGTCGCGATTTCCTGGTCTGCCCGTCGCTGCCGCCGGCACAATTCGTCAACCGCGGTTATACTTACGGCATGGCCCGCGCCGCCAATGATTATCCGAGCGGCGCGGCGGGTTCCGGAGGCGGTTTCACCACCATTTTGATCGGCAAAATTCCGGATGTATCAAAACTCGCGATTATCGCCGAGGCGGCCAGCAAATTGACCATCAACGATGCCGGGCTCTCAATCGGGGACATCATTTCGCGGGCGTACTGGGGAATTTCGTTATCCAGCACCTCCTATTTTCCGGTCTATTTTCACCACAACAACATGGCCAATTTTCTCTATGCCGACGGCCATGTCGATCCCCTCGCGCTGGATGGCTATGTCGAGGAGGCTTCGGAACGCATCCTCGGCACCAAAATTTATTATCTCGACGACAACGGTGACGTCCAGAACAAAGCCAAACAGTAATTTCAGCCCCATCCGGAAAGGATTGCCGGTTATGAAAGAATTTCGCGAACGGATACGCCTTGCCTCTACCGGTCCGGCCGGGTTCAGCATTCCTGTATCATCAATGCAACCGGAAAGGATAAAATCATGAACAAAGACAGAGTATTTACCCTCATTGAACTCCTCGTGGTGATCGCGATCATCGCCATTCTGGCGGCCATGCTGCTGCCGGCGCTGTCGGCGGCGCGCGAACGCGCCAAGGCCGCCAGCTGTCTCAGCAATCTGAAACAGATGGGATTGTATGCCACACTCTACGCCTCCGATCACGCCGGCGCGGTCTGCGTATACGCCTCGCCCGGCGGCGTTTCCAAGTTCTGGACTACCCTCTGGGAAAATTATATGGATACGGATACCAAAAATACCATGCTCTGCCCGTCCATTCAACCCGGCTACTTCATGGCACACAACTTCACTTACGGCATCTGTTATCAGGCCAAGGATTACTCATCCGACGTCTTTCAGTCGACCAGCGCCTACGCCATGGTGCGGACCGAAAAATCCGCCGATCCGGCGGCACTGGCGCTGGGCGGGGAATCGGCCTGGCAATATGCCAGCGGCTATACCTCGGGAAAAATCGTGATCAATCCGGGCTGGACGCAGCACGTCATGTGGCAACTGACTTACAGCGCCGGCAACGGCAATGCCCAGTTCCGCCATGCCAACCGCATGAATGCCATGTATGGGGACGGCCACGCCGCCTCGGTCGGCATGGATGAATTCGCGGCGGAAGCCAAAACCCGGGTGGGAAGCGCGGCGACGGCGGTTTACCTGCTCGATGCCGATTTCAAAACTCATACCTACAGCATTCCGTAAAAAAGCACAAAGGGACGAAACCATAAGCCTTGGTCAAGCATAACATGCATGTCGGTGCGGCGAGGCGGCAATCCGCCGCGTTCGCCCGCAACATTCAAGATCGTATGATGGAATTCACCGCAGTTGATTGACGTCGATCGGACATTCAATTGCCAACCCAGGAATATTGACGATGGAAGATTTAAAAGCCCATGTCCGCTTCGCGCTCACCGGACCGGTGTGCTCGATCCCGACCCCCTTCACCGCCGATGACGAAATCGATTTCGACGCGGTGGCGAAGATGATCGATTTTCAGATCGCCAGCGGTTTCAGGATGATTTTCCTGACTCCCGGCAACAGCCATTACAACAGCATGAACGATGCCGAAATGGCCGCCATCTGCCGCTTCACGGTCGAACACACCCGCAAACGCGCGCTGGTCTGCGTGACCGAATTCGGCCACATCGCCAGGCGCACCTTTGAATTCGCGCATTTCGCCAAAGAGTGCGGCGCCGATCTGTTTTTGCCCTTCCCCTGCAACTGGGCCAATTCCGCCGACATCGAAAGTCTGGCCGACTATTATGTCGAAACCGGCAAAATCATCCCGCTGATGCTGATTTTTTCGCCGCTCGGCGGCACCGACGCCGGGATCATCAATATCCAGAAAACCCTCGAACGTTCCAATGCGGTGCTGGCCATCAAGGACGACAGTTGCAACGCCGTTTCGCGCCGCCTCGCCGCCGCGGTCGGAGATAAGGCCGCGGTCTTCGCCGGCGGGCAGAAGCAGAACTTCCTGAACATCCAGCCCTATGGCGCGACCGGCTATCTGTCGACGCTGGGCATGTTCCGACCCGATCTGGCGTGGAACTTCTGGCAGGCCTGCGAACGGAGGGAGTTTTCCGGAATGAGCGCGGTCATCCGCGATTACGACTGGCCCTATTTCGATTTGCTGGTCAAACAGCCGGGCGGGTTCGACGCCGGAATCAAGGCCACGCTGGAGCTTTTCGGCTTCGGCAGCCGCCGCCGCCGCGCACCGTACCGTAATCTCAATGACGCGGAAATGGAGCTTTTCACCCAGGCGCTGCGCGAGTTGAATATTTTGAAGTGAGCGGTTTTATGTGGAATGAATCTTTTATGAGCACCGTCTGGTCGGCGGCCCCGACGCCGTTCGACCGGCATGGACAGCTCGACCTTGAGGCGGTCAACAAACTGGCCGACCATCACGACCGTCTCGGCATCCGCGGCGTATTCATCGGCGGCACCGCCGGAGAGGGGCCGCTGCTCCCGCGGCGGATGCTCTTCGAGCTCGCCCGGGCAACCGTCGCGGCCAATGCCGGACGCATGGCGACCGCGCTCCAGATCACCGACAATTCGGCCGAGCGGATGATTGAAAACATCCGTTATTTCACCGCCGCCGGAGTCGATCTGTTCGTGATCGCGCCGCCGTTCATGTGCCTCCAGCCGACCCAGGAGTATCTCTTCGAGATGTACCGCAGGGTGATCGAAGCCAGTCCGATTCCGGTAGGCATCTACCATCGAGGCAAGAGCGCCGCGGTGGCGATCGCGCCCGAAACCATCGTCCGGCTGGCCGCGCTGCCGAACGTCGTGACGCTCAAGGACAGCGCCTGTACCGAGGAGGACACCCGCGCCATCATCGCCGCGCGCGACATGCTTCGCGGCCGGAAGCCGTTTTTCGCCTATTCCGGCAACGAATTCGACTGCGTCGGCGCCGCGTGCGCCGGTTACGACGGCATGATGATCGGCGGCGCCTGTTTCAACGGACGTCTGGCCCAAGCGGTGTTCGAACTCGCCCGCAACGGGCGGCTCGATGAAGCGACGGCGCTTCAGGAACGCCTGAACGAGCTGATGTACGACTGCTTCGGCGGCCGCTCCATCAGCTGCTGGCTGGCCGGGGAAAAACAGATACTGGTTGAACTCGGCATTTTCCAGACGCCGCTCTGTCTGATGAATTATCAGCTGACGCCGGAATGCGCCGCGGCAATCCGCCGGGCGGTCGTCCGCGAAGCGGAGTGGCTGCGCTGATCCATCGGATTGCGACGCTCACGCCGGCCCGTTCCCGGAAAGGAACGGGCCGGCTTTTTCCGATCATCACCTGATCGCGCCGAAGGCGGCGAAGCAGGAATTCTTGTGCAGCAGCTCAACCGTGCCGAAGCCGACTTTGCGCAACAGCTCCAGCTGATAGGTGACCGGACGCGGCGAATCTTCGAAGTCAATGTAATCGAATACCTTCCGGCAATAATCATCGCCGCCGACACCGGACAGATAGTCGCCGTAACGCCGCCACATCAGCTTCTGGACCGCCGCGTTTTCGTGATGCACCAGATCGGTGATCCAGACGCTGCCGCCCGGCCGCAGCAGCCGGTACAGTCTGGTGAAGGCCGCCTCCCAGTCGGCATCGTCGCGCAGATGATGCAGCACCGCCGCCGCGAGAATCACGTCGTAAGTTCCCTCAGCCAGCTCCGCCGTGCGGAAATCGGACTGGATCGTCGTCACCTTGCCGGTGGTGGCCGCGCTCACCCGTTCGCGCGCCCTTTCCAGCATCGGCCGGCTCAAATCCAGCAAATCGCAGTCGGCGGACGGCGTCAGCTCCAGCAATTTGAGCGTATTGTTGCCCGCGCCGCACCCGATATCGAGGATCCGGCCGATCGGACTGGTGGCGTGAAACGCCGCCTGGGTGATAAGTTCCATGCTGAGCCTGGCGTCGACGGTGGAAACCTGTCCGGTTTCGAGCCGGCTGAACCGTTCGACATCGCCATCAAACCGCTTCCGGATGTCGTCGACCGAACATTTTCCGGTCCGGGATTGTTTCATCTTCCCCCGCTCCTTTCCGCATATTGCGAATTCAGCGCCCTTCCGCGATCACCACGCTGGCGGCCACCGATTCGATGCGCAGATTTTTGATTTTTTCATACTCCGGCGACCGGAAACAGCGGTCCAGCGCCCCCCGGTCGGGAAAACGGATCACGATCAGCCGGTCCGGGCGCCAGTCGCCGCCGGCATACTCCAGATTTTCGCTCCGCACCAGATATTCGCCACCGAAGGACTCCACCAGTGGTTTGACCAAACAGATGTATTCCTCATAGAGCGCCCGCTTTTCCGGCCGTTCGATCCGGACCGAAACGATGAAATAACACCCCATTTGCGCCCCCCCTTTCCCCGGCTCAATCGCCGACGCTTGCGCTATCGAGACGGTGCTGAAGCCGGTCCGCCAGCTTGCCGATATGGATGCCGTCGACGAACGAGTGATGAACCTGAACCGAAAACGGCAGGATGGTCCGGCCGCCGCGGTCGAAGAACTTCCCCCAGTCGAACATCGGCGCCGCCTGCTCCTTTTTGCCCGAATCGGTATGGGAAACATGGGTAAAGCTCACCCACGGCAGCGGCGAAAAAATAAAGACGTCATTGGCCGGAGGACCGGTGAAATATTCTTTCTGGTTTTCGGCAATACGCCGGGCCAGCGCCACATATCCGGCCAGCGACGGCTGCATCGGCGCCGCGACGAACTTGAACAACTCGGTTTCCGGGTTCAGATACGCGAACGCGGTGTCGATCGTATCGTAAAGCACCACCCTGCCGTCAAGAAAACGGTAGCGGAATTCCTCGATTTCTCCGGCGCACCGCGTCACGGTATGAATCATGGCCAAGGTGAAGGAATATCCGGCCGCCTTCGTCATGCGCCGGAATGCGGTGACATCGAGTTCGAAGCTGACCGCATACTGCGGCAGCAGATGGTTGCGGAAAATCTGACAGTGTGTGGCCCGCTTCCAGCCCGCCAGATCGATTTCCCGAAAAGTCCCGGCCATAACGCCTCCCTGAATTGCCCCGCTCCGGCCCGGCCCGATGCCGGAACCGCCGCGATGGTCCGCCGATAAGATACCACCGCTTCCGGGATTTTGCCACGGACCATAAGAAAAAACGGCGAATCGCCGTCAAAAAAACATCCGCTTCCCGCCGGTTAAGGTCCGGGAAGCGGAAACGAACGGCTGCGGAAATATCCCGCCTACTGCGCCGCGGGCGAGTTTTCGCCGATGCCGGGATGACGCACTTCGGCGGTGGCGACCGTACCGGTCAACGGACACCGCGCCTCGATCCGCCAGCGGCCCGGAGCATCGTCGATCGCCAGCGGCAAACGATATTCCAGCCGGCCCCGCTCGACATAGCGGGTTTCCTCATAGACTTCGGGCGCGGAACCGTCGGGAGCAATCAGGCGCAACCGGACCGCCAGCGGCCCCGCCATCCGGCCGTCGGCGACGTCGGCGATCAAGGTCAGATTTTCCCAATGCCAGCCCAGCAGCCGGAAGGAAAGTGCGGCAAACAATTCCGGGCGACCCGGACAGTAGGCGAATTCGATGTCGCCCTGCCCCAGCAACGCATGGCGGCGCAAATCGTAAACATGGCGTTCCGGCGGCATTGCCAAGCGCGCCTGCTGTTCGTAATCGGGCCGGATCGAATAATCCGGCACGATCCCGATGTAGAGGTTGTCGCCATCCTGCCGCCGGTAACAGGCCGCGGTTCCGATCAGATTGCCCCAACGCGTTTTCGGCGTACCGGGCTCGGCCGTTTGCGCCTCTTTCCAGAAAAGCAGCGCAAAAAGCTCCAGCCAGTGCGCATGTCCGTGCTTGCGGCGGTCGTGGACATAACTGTAGCAGTCGAAATTGAGATAAATCGAACGGCCCTTGCCGGTATGGTTCACGATCAAAGCCGGAGCGCCGTCCGGCCGGTTGCCGTAAACCGCGCAGCCGCTGTTCGGCATCGGCGTCCCGTCGTCGTAGGCCGAGAGCACACAGCCGCCGCCGGGCACCTCGATGTCGTCGCCGAAGCAGCAGTCGTAGCGGCCGCCAGCGGCGAAGGCGTACTCCACTTCCGCATACCCCGCCAGCCGGACCGCCGCCGGAGACCGCCGCCGGAAACCGAAGAGATCGTCCAGCGCGCCGGAAGCGCGCATCTTGCCGTGTTCGTCGCGGACGCCGCAGCGGTAATCGGCCAGCACACAGCCGCCCGCGGCCACAAATTCCCGGATCGCCGCCGCTTCCGCATCGGAGAGCGCACAGACGAACGGCAGGATCAGGAGTTTGACCGATGAATTCCGCAGCCCGCCCGCGACCGCCATGTCGCCGCTCACGATGCCGGGCTGAAACCCGAGGTCGCTGCACAAAGTATAAAAATTTTTGAACGCCGCCACATAGTGCCCCTGCGGTTCGTGATCGAACATCCGGCGCAACCCATCGTCGGCGGCGATGGTCCGCCCGACCAGGCGATCGGCATGCCAGAATTCCACCCGGGCCATGCCCATGTTGTTGATGTGGTTGCCGACCCCGCTTTCAACCGTCGAGGCGTGATAGTTGTTGCCGGAATAGAAGATGGCCACCGGCGAAACCGCGCGCCGGCTGTGCGCCAGCAGGGTGGCGGCGCCCTCGTCCATTTCGCGCCGCACCGCCGTCAGCGCCGTCATCCGCGCCGTCGGGCGCCAGCGCCAGTCGAGGGCGCCGCATTCGGGGTCGGGACGGCTGGCGTGCCACTGCCAGAGGCTGTTGCATCCCTGGAACAACAGCGTCCAGGCGGCGAATTCCGCACCGCTGCCCGAATGGATGCCGTTCATGAACGCCCCGGAAAGCGCGGACTCCGACCGGAACGCATTCATCAACGCGCTGTTGAAGATCACATTGCCCGGACCGCTTTTGGCACCGAACGAACTGCCCGCATAGAGCACCGCGATTTCCACATCGCGGGCGTGAAATTCGTAATCCATCCCGTCGTAGCTGGAAAAATTTTCATTGCCGTCCCAGCCGACCGCCGCGCCGGGCGACAGCCGCCGGATTTCCTGCCGGAGCTCCTGAAACAAAGCCCGGAATTCCCGGGCGAGAAAAACCCGAAAATCATGCCATGGCGCAGGATTGGCGAAATCGGCCGGCAGTTCGGCCTCGTCGTCGAAAACGATCTCATCCCACTCCCGGAAGGCGCGTTCCCATTCCCGGTTCAACGCCTCCAGCGAACCATAGACTTCCCTGAGGTAAAGCCGGAACTTCGCCCAGACCTCGGGCCGCCGGGTGAAGCGGCCCTCCCGAGTGAACGCATCCAGATAGCATTCGTCGCCCAGCGTATAGCCCAGCGCAATACCACGATGATTGGCCACGGATGCGCGGGCCTGTTCGCACATCCGCTTGCGCCATGCGGGGTCGAAAAGTCCATCGTCCAGCGCCAGTTTGTGCAGGAAGCTCACATACGGCACCGTCGCCAGACGCGCCCGTCCGGCCTGTTCCGCCGCCGCCGCTCCCCGGTCGCAGTTGCAGATGGCGTCGGCTCCGGTTTCGCGCCGCAGCGCATCCAGATATCCGTATCGTTTCCAGGCCGCCGAATCGTCCGGATACCAATGCAGAAAGGACAGGTCGTGACGCAGCCGGGCCGCCGGAATCCAGACCGTCGTTTCGCGAATGGCGATCGGACCGAAAGCATCGTCGAATTCCATCCGCAGCGAAGTCCACGCGCTCCGGCTGCTGTCCGGTACGGACAAAATCAGCGAGTCAGCCGCCGGCGCCGAGCCTTCGGCCAGCAGTCGATCCCAACCGTCGCGCCACTGCCAGCGCAACTGCGCCACCGACGGCGCAGTCACCGCCAGGCGCAGTTCGCCGCCGGGCTCGACCACCGTCACCGCGGGGACGATCCGGCAACCGCCGCCGCGTTCGACCGCGACCCGCCGCCGGATTTCGCCGCCGGAGCCGCCGCGGACGTGCCACCAGTATTCGCCGCCGGGAAAATGATTCCAACGCAGAGTCCCGGCGCCGCTGCCGGCGGCCACGATCCGGCCGTCACGGCCGTCGGCAATCCGCCAGACCGGATTATCGCCGGTCAGCCGCCAAGCGTCGCCCGCCGGTTCCAGGTCGATTTCCGGACATTTTCCGGTCAGCAGGGTAAAAACTTCCGCCAAATCGGCTTCGAGTTCGCCGGGCGTTGTCCCCTGCCCCAGAAACCAGTCGCCATAGCGGGTATTGAAATTGCGGGTCAGCCGGATTACCGTCAGGTCCGGACCGGCATGGCCGATGCGCGCCGCAAACGCGCCGCTGGCCGCCGTCATGGCGCGTTCTTCCCGCCAGGCGGGAAAAGCCGCGCCGAAATCATCGTCATTCCAGCCGGTAGCCAGAATCACCGGTGCGGCAGCCGCGAGTTTGGACCGCAAATCGTCCGGATAATCCCGCCAGCCGGGCGCGCCGTCAATCGCCAGAAAGTCATATCGGGAAGCCAGTGCGGCGGCCAGTCCGGCCAGCACGGTTTCACGGGTTTCCGCAAGTTCCGGCCAGTAGAACTCCTTCCAGCCGAAATCGCCCTGCGGCGTATTCCAGCCGCGCACGGCGACCGCGGTCACCGTCACCGGAAAATGTTTTTCCAGCAGCATGGCGTCCTGAAGCATGGCATAAGCGGCCAGAAAAAGCCCGCGGATTCGCGGCGTTTCCGGCGCCGGCGGTACCGGGCAGCCGGGATGGTATTCAATCAACATCGGGGGAGTCCTCGTTTTCTTACTTCAAATTTTCCGCCGCCAGAATCGCATCCCGCGCCGGAACGGTGTATTGCCGGCTCCAGTCGCCGTGCTTCAAGGTCACTGTCCGTGCCGCAGCACCCGAATTATACAGCAGCAGCAGCGCACGGCCGCCGTCCCGACAGGCCGCCACCCGAACCGCCGGATCGGACGACTGAAACTCGTCCGATGCCGGACGCCCGTGTTGCAGAACCGCCGCCTGAGGCCGCAGCGCCGCCATGGCTTCGGCAATCGCATGAAGCTGCGCCGGGTTCAGGTCGGAAGCCTGATAATAGACTCCGCCCCGAGCGCCGTTCACAAAATTCGCCCAGACCATGATTTTGCAGTTCACCGGCGTGACGTAACCGTAGGTTGCGGTCGTCAGCCACGGAATCACCGGCAGCGCCGATGCCCCCACCGCCTCACTCACCCCGCGGGCGATTTCGGCCGGATGATTGCCGACATAAAGTGATGGACTCTGAATATCGATGCCCGGCAGATCGCCCACGGTGATGAACCCGTGACTGCCGAAAACCTTGCCGGTGATGCCGTACAGCGCAAATCGCGGCTCCGGCCAGTTCCGGCGCTGCGCAACCGCTTTCACCGATTGTACGGTCTCATGGAAGAAGCGCGCGACTTCACGCACGAAATATTGCCGGAAATCGCTCATGCCCGACGCCGCAAACGCCTGCCGGCAGCGCGTGCAGTTCAGCGCCGCCTGATAACTAGTGCCGAACAGTTCGGTATCGAACATCACCAGCTCCGCGCCGCCAATCACCTCATACGACGCGACGATGGCGTCGATTTCCATCTGCCGGTATTTCCCGGCATAACTCATGCACCACGAATCGTGAATGCCCTTCTCCGCGCCGAGACAGCGGTATTCCCGGTCGTTCTTGAAGCGCCAGTTCACAACATGAAACGGCGAATAGTTCATCATGATTTTAAACCCGGCCCGCCGCAGTTCCGCCAGCGACCGGCTTTCCGGCAAAAACACCGCAGGATCGGCGGCATTGCGCAACTGGTCCAGAGTCAACGTCCCCGACTCCAGCGCCGGATTGACCCATCCGGAGGGATGCGTGGCCACCAGATCGAACCCGATCCGGCGACTGGTTCCGGCGAAATCCGGCCACTGCATGCGCAATCCATCGCCGATCCAGCCGATGCCGAAATACCACGCCTCATGATTGTCCGAAGCGGGCAACTCCGGCCATGAAGCGGCATACAGCACCACCGTCTGCTCCGGCTGCGCTTCATCGCCGGGCGCCACCGCGCGATAACGGACCGCATATTCCGCCGCGTCGCCATCAACCGACCAATAGATCGGGCCGATGCGGCGGTTGCCGCCGGCGGCGAGGCGGTAAACCGTCCGGCCTTCGCGCTGCGCAGGCGCCCCCAGACCGGATGCTTCCATGCGAACCCCCGGCGGCAAAATGAATTCATATTCCACCGGTTGTTTCGCACCGCCGACCCGGTAATCACTCTGATTGAGCCAGACCGGCAATGCCGCCCCCGGCAGCAGCGGCAGGCGCGCTTCCGGCGAAGCGATCCAGACGCCCGCGGTCTGCACCGCGAGCAGTTTCGACGGGTCCGGCAGCCGTCCCTCTCCCGCTCCGGCGATCACCGCCAGCTCATCGGAGACCAGAAACGGCGAATCCTGTTCGAACCGTATGATCAATTTGCTCACCCGGGTGTCCCCAAGCGGAATTGCAATCGGATACACATAGACCGACTGGCTGTTTTCAAGCTCGCCGAGATCGGGCAGCGAATAGTTGTCCGGCGAAGCCAGGTCGTCGCCCGCCCGATGGTATTCGGCCAGCAGCGCGGCGCGGCCCGAAGCGTCGCCGCCGTAAACGGCAATCTGTCTGGGACCGGAAAAGCCGCGGACGCGGTTTCCGGCGACGACCCGCCAGACCAGTTTGCCGACATTGACCGGCCGGCCGAAATCGAGCACCACAGTCTTCTCGCCCGCCGCCTGCCAGCCGACCGCGCCGCCGTCGAACCAGATCGCCTGAGCGTTGCGAGTGACCAGTTTGCCGTCCGTGAGGTCGGCGCCGTCGGTACCGCCGGCCATCGTCAATTTGTAATCCGGCGTCGGCGCATACGACAGCGCCACGCCGGCGGCCAGATTGGTTCCGGCGATGCGGTCCTGCCAGAGCTGCTTCATCGCCGCGTCGTCATAATTGCCGTACAGCGACAGCGCCGCCAGCAGCGCCGCACCGGATATCAGTTTCTTCCCGAACATCATCATGACCTGCCTTCCGCTCAATCCACCGCCGTAATCGACACATAAGCATCCGCGGCCGGATCGTAGGCGATCGCCACCCGCAGATTGCTGCCGTTGTACATGGACACGCTGTAAAGACGGCCAAGGTCGCTTTTGCCCGACGACTCGACATGGCCGTCAACCATCAGCATGTTGCAGCGGCCGCCGTGAACCAGCGCCGGACGGCTGTAGTTTTCGCTGGTGGCGTTGTAATTCGGAATCATCTTCACGGCGGGTTTTTTCGCCCCCTTGCTGTAACCGTCGCCGACCATGAAGGTCCGGGTCGGATCGACTTTCAGCGCCGACTGCCTCAGATCGAAGGCCGGATACGGCGTGGCCGAGGTCACCGTAATGTAGGGTGCGCCGTAGGAAAATGCCGTATCGGGATAGCCCAGCGACGGCGCATCTTCCAACGGAAACGACGGGCAGAACAATACCCGGGGATTTTCCATCAACCCCAGCTGGACCAATTTGCTCGACCAGTAGAACTGGCCGTTTTTGTCGCCGGTGTCGGAGTTGGAGCTGCTGGCATTGGCGGAGTAGAAATACTCGCCGCCGGACAAATCGAAATACATGTGGATGGCCAGGCCGATGTCCTTGAGCTGCGCCGTGCAGCGCGCCGCCCGCGCCCGCTCCCGGGCCGCCGACAGCGCCGGCAGGAGCATGGCGGCCAGGATCGCGATAATCGCGATCACAACCAGGAGTTCAATCAAGGTAAAATGCTTGCGGAAACGGTTCATTGCTTCACCTCTGTGCGTACCGGCGCGCCCTGCCGTATCATGTTTTCGGCTGGCGCGCCCTGCCGCCGGAGCGGATGCTCCCGACGCGGCGGTCTTGGCAAAGGTTCGCGGGATCGCGGGAAGCGACCTGCCGCGTTCCGGATTCCGCGTTTCCGGATGCCGCTTGAGCGGCACGGGAAACGCGGCATTCAAAACACGCAAAACATCCATCGGCCCAAACGGCCCGCTTCAAATCGTCGTACACTTTGCCGTGGAACGGCGCAACACCAGTTCCGGCTCCACCGTTTCGCAGACGAGTTCGCGCCCGTTGAGCGCCAGCGCCGCCGCCCGCCGGGCGATGACTTCCGGCCGCAGCGAAACGCTGGAGAGCGCCACCGGCGCCGCGGTCGCCAGCGAAGTGTCGTGATAGCCGATCAGGCTTACATCGCGCGGCACCCGCAACCCGAGTTTGGACAATACGGGAATCGCCGAGAAACAGACGCTGTCGATAAACGAAACGATCGCCGTCGGCCGGTCCGGGTGCGTCATCAGCTCCCGAAATGCTTCCCCATGAGGCTCCTCGCCCAGATTTTCGTGATTGAGCGACAGCTCCCACATCCGTACCGTATCGGATATTCCGTGTTCGCGGGCCGACTGCAGAAAACCGTCGTTAAAATCATGGTGCCGGGTATAGCGGAATCCCGCGGCGGAAAATTTGTTCAGCCGGGAATTCACCATCAGAATCCGGCGGTGGCCAAGTGCGTAGAGATGCTCCACCACCCGGCAGGCGCCCAGATAATAATCGCTCAGGACATAGGCCGCCCCCGGCCGGAACCAGCCCGGTCGGCCGACCAGAAAAACCAGCCGCGGCGAACGGGCGGCATGAGTCGCCAGATAATCGCAGTCGACCTGATACAGCCCGCCGTCGATGATCAGCGCCCGGATATCGCGCTCAAGCAGATCGTCCAGAACCGCCCGGGTCACATCGGTGGAACGGTCCGGCATCAGCACCGGAATCGCCCCGTTTTTTTCCAGCTCCGCCACCGTCGCATGAAAGAATCCGGCGAAAAAATCGCCATACCGCCGCATCAATACCGCCACCAGCGGCCGCCGGGCAATTGTTCCATTTGAAACTGTTCCAGTTTCAACCTCAATCCCTTGATGGCAATTGGAGCAGATGTAGATTCCGCTGCCATGCTTGACCTCCACATCGCCATTGGAAGCGAACAACCGGATAACATTGCTTATCGTCTTGATATTCACTGCAAATTCAGCAGCGAGCGAACGCAATGGCGGCAACCGGTCGCCATAGTCGCCACGCAGGATGCGCTCCCGGAGAATCGCGCTGATTTGAGAAGACTTCGCCATAAAAAATACAACACTTTTCAACAATTGTTCCAGTTTTGACATAAATATAATATAAAAAAATCGGCTTTTCAACCCCCTGTCATGAAATTTATTGAAAATATTCCGTCAACCGACTTTTCATGACGATCGATCCAGCGGGCATTTTTGGAAGAAGCCGGAAAAAATCAGTCAAATCCACCCCTGCCGCTTGATTTTCCCCGGTACGCCGCTATAGTATGGAGCCGCCGGGCACCTTACGATGAGTGCGGGGAAGTTTTTTCGCAATCCGATTCATCCGGACCCGTTCCGGGCCTGTGAATTTCTATTTTTCCAGCCCGTCCGCGGATTGCGGCGACGGCGTTTCCGCGGCGGCAGGCGGACAGCCAAGCAACAGAAAGAGAGAGCATGAAGTTCCAATCCGGAATCTGGAATCAGGAAGTTAACGTACGCGACTTCATCCAGCGCAACTACACGCCGTACGACGGCGACGCCGCCTTCCTGGCCGGACCGACCGAACGCACCCGGAAACTGTGGCAAATCCTCGCCGACAAAATGCAGGTCGAGCGGGAACGCCGGGGCGTCTACGATATCGATACCGCCACCATCGCCACCATTACGTCTCATGCGCCGGGTTACATCGACCGGGGGCTTGAACAGATCGTCGGGCTCCAGACTGACGAACCGCTGAAACGGGCGATCATGCCCTTCGGCGGCTTCCGGCTGATCTATACCGAGCTGGAAGCCTACGGCTGCGAAATGGACCCCGCCGTCGCCCATGTCTTCCAATACCGCAAAACCCACAACGACGGCGTGTTCGACGTCTACACCGATGAAATGAAGAAAGCCCGCCACGCCGGGATCATGACCGGATTGCCCGACGCCTACGGCCGCGGGCGGATCATCGGCGACTACCGCCGGGTGCCGCTCTACGGGGTCGACTGCCTGATCGAGGCCAAACGCCGGGCCAAGCGGGAAATGGTCATCGACGTAATGGATTCCGAGCATATCCGCAACCGCGAGGAGATCGCCGAACAGATCAAGGCGCTCGAAGAACTCAAGGAAATGGCCGCAAGCTACGGATTCGATCTTTCGCGTCCCGCGCAAAATACCCGCGAGGCGATCCAGTGGCTCTATTTCGCCTATCTGGCGGCGGTCAAGGAGCAGAACGGCGCGGCGATGTCGATCGGACGGATTGCCACCTTTCTCGACTGCTACGCCGAGGCCGACCTCGCCTCGGGCAGATACACCGAATCGGAGATTCAGGAATTCGTCGACCACTTCATCATGAAACTGCGGATCGTCCGTTTCCTCAGGACGCCGGCCTACGACGAGCTTTTCAGCGGCGATCCCACCTGGGTGACGGAATCGCTGGCCGGAATGGGGCTCGACGGACGGCACATGGTGACCAGAATGAGCTACCGGGTGCTGCACACCCTGATCAATCTGGGACCGGCGCCGGAGCCGAACCTCACCGTGCTGTGGAGCGAGCGCCTGCCGGATAACTTCAAGCGCTTCTGCGCCGAAATCTCCATCCTGACCTCTTCCATCCAATACGAAAACGACGACCTGATGCGGGTGAAGTTCGGCGACGACTACGGCATCGCCTGCTGCGTTTCGGCCATGAAAATCGGCAAGCAGATGCAATTTTTCGGCGCGCGCTGCAATCTGGCCAAGGCCTTGCTCTACGCCATCAACGGCGGTCAGGACATCAGCTGCGGCAACGAACAGATCGGCCCCGCCATCCGGGTGCTGGCCGGAGCGGAATACCTCGATTATAATGAGGTCATGCGCAACTTCGAAGAGGTCACCGACTGGCTCTCGAAGCTCTACATCGACACGTTGAACATCATTCATTACATGCATGACAAATACTGCTACGAACGCATCGAAATGGCCCTGCACGACGAGAACATCGTGCGCACCATGGCCGGCGGCATCGCGGGCTTGTCGGTGCTGGCCGACAGCCTTTCGGCGATCAAGTACGCCAAGGTCAAGCCGGTGCGCAACGAAGCGGGGCTGGCAATCGACTTCATCACCGAAGGCGACTTCCCGAAATTCGGCAACGACGATGACCGCGTCGACCGGATTGCCGTCGACATCGTAAAACGCTTCGAAAAGAAGCTCGCCAGCCATCATGCCTACCGCAAATCCCGCCCGACGCTGTCGATCCTGACCATCACCAGCAACGTGATGTACGGCAAAATGACCGCCTCGACCCCGGACGGACGCAAAGCCGGAGAACCCTTCGCCCCCGGCGCCAACCCGATGCACGGACGCGATGTCAACGGCGCAGTCGCCGCGCTGAAATCGGTGTCCAAACTGCCCTACGACTACGCCGAGGACGGCATCAGTTACACCTTCAGCATCGTACCCGACACGCTCGGCCGGACCGCCGGGGAAAAAGCCGCCAATCTGGTCGCGCTGCTTGACGGATACTTCGCCGAAAACGGCCACCATCTCAACATCAACGTACTCCAGCGGGAAACGCTGCTCGATGCAATGGCGCATCCCGAAAAGTATCCGCAGCTCACCGTACGGGTTTCCGGCTATGCGGTGAATTTCATCAAACTCACGCGCGAACAGCAGCTCGACGTGGTCAACCGTACCTTTCATCAGAAACTCTGACACGTTACCATGGCGGAAATCACCGGCAGGATTCATTCGCTGGAAAGTTTCGGAACCCTTGACGGCCCCGGCATCCGCTTCGTGGTCTTTTTTCAGGGCTGTCCGCTGCGCTGTCTTTACTGCCACAACCCGGACAGCCGCGACGCCGGCGGCGGAGAGGAAGTCACGGTTTCCGAACTGTTGCGCCGGATCGAATCCTGCCGCAGTTTCCTCCGTACCGGCGGCGTCACCATCTCGGGCGGCGAACCGCTGCGGCAAAGGGATTTCGCGCTGGAGCTGCTCCGCCGGTGCCATGAACACGGCTTCCACACCGCGCTCGACACCGCCGGTTCGTTGCCGCTGGAGCAAAGCGCGGCGGTCATCGACGCCGCCGATCTGCTCCTGCTCGACATCAAAGCCATCGATCCCGAGCTCTGCCTGAGACTGACCGGGCAGGACAACCGGCAAACGCTGGCGACGCTGGATTACTGCGAAGCGACCGGCAAGGCGGTCTGGATCCGCCATGTACTGGTGCCGGAGTGGACGCTGGAGGAGTCGCAACTGCGCAAACTGGCGGAATTCCTGAAACCCTACCGCTGCGTCCGGCGGATCGAACTGCTGCCGTTTCACCGCATGGGCGCATTCAAGTGGCGGGCGCTCGGACTGGACGATCCCCTGGCGGGAACGCCAGAGCCCTCAGTCGACGCCTGCCGCAAAGCCGGGCAACTCGTCGAGGCAATCACCGGCAAAGTCGCCGGATAAAGAGGCGTAACATGACCGGACTTCTGCTTCAGGCCGTCAAGGAAGACATCACGACGTTGAGTGTGGACGCCATTGTCAACGCCGCCAATTGCTCGCTGCTGGGCGGCGGCGGTGTGGACGGCGCCATTCACCGCGCCGCCGGGCCGGAACTGCTGGAGGCCTGCCGCGAATTCGGCGGCTGTCCGACCGGCAAAGCCCGGATCACGCCGGGCTTCCGCCTGCCGGCGCGTTATGTGATCCATACGCCGGGCCCGGTCTGGCGGGGCGGCGACTGCGGCGAGCCTGAACTTCTCCGCGACTGTTATCGGAACTCCCTGACGCTGGCCGCCGACGCCGGCTGCCGTTCGCTGGCCTTCCCCGCGATCAGTACCGGCGTTTACCGCTATCCGCCACATGAAGCCGCCCGCATCGCAGTCCATACGGTACGCGAATGGCGGAGGGAACCGCCGCGCTATGTCATTTTCTGCTGTTTTTCCGATGCCATGCTGGCAATTTATCGGAATTTACTGGAATAATCAGCCTGGCCTGAAATCCGCCGCCGGTTACAGAAAAAGCGGAGTGCGTCCGGGGCCTCGCCGGTCCAGCAAACCCGAAGCGAGTTCCGCTTCAAGCTCGGCCAACAGCCGCTCGCGGTCGGCGGGGAACCGTCCGGCCAGCGGCATCGGATTGGATGAATGGTCGGCGCGGAATACCGTCCGCTCCAACTTCAGGCCGGATACGATCCGGCGCAACTCATCAACCGCCTCGTACTCGCTGGCCGGATGATACCCATCCGGCGGCGGCAACCCGGGCAGCGCGATGTAGCGCAAGGCGGCAAGCAGCCGCGGCTGCATCCGGTTCAGCGCCGCCGCCGTCGCCTCAATATGTTCTTCACGCCGGGTCCGGCCGCCAAGGCCGAGCAAAATCATTACCGACGCCCGGAAACCGAACTCCTGCGCCCGGACGACCGCCGCGATCATGATCTCGACCGCTTCCGTCTTCCCCCACCCATCGAGGACCGGTTGGCAACCGCTTTCCAGCCCGACATAAAGCGTGTTGAGCTTCAAGTCCCGAAGTTGGCGAAGCTCGGCGTCGCTCTTTGCGGCGATCGAACTGCCGTTGGCATAGAGATTGACCCGGGCCAACCGGGGAAAAGCCGCATTCAACGCCTCCAGACAATCGATCAGATTGTCGCCGGAGAGCGCCATCACATCGCCGTCGGCCAGAAAGACCCGCCCGGTTTCCGGGTAGCGCCGTCCGGCGGCGGCAATCTCCGCCAGCAGTTCGCCGCGGTCGCGCCGGCGATAGACCACCCCCTTGTACATGCCGCAGAAGCGGCAGCTGTTGTGAGGGCAGCCGTAGGCGACCTGAAAGATCAGACTGTCGGCCTCGGCCGGCGGACGGAAAAGCGGTTCGCGGTATCTCATGGCCGCCGCCGCTGGAGATATCGGGTCAACGCATTGATGAAATCGACCCGCTGCCGTTCCGAAAACGGCGCCGGTCCCCCGGAACATTCGCCGGTTTGCCGCAACTCCGCCAGAAGTTCGCGCATGGCCATGGCGTTTTTGATGTTTTCCGGGGTGAAGAATTCGCCCCGGGTATTCAGGACTTCCGCCTGCCTGGCAATGGCCCGGTCGGCCAGCGGAATATCGGCGGTCACCACCAGATCGCCGGGATCGGCATGCTCCGCAATCCAGTCGTCCGCGCCGTCGAACGCCCGCCCCGCGCCGACCGGTTTCAGAAACGCCGATTCCGTCAGGCGCGGCAGTTGCGCGGCGACGAAAAATACCGTGATTTTTTCGCGTTCGGCGGCTTTGGCCAGCGCCTCTTTCAGCGGCCGGGGCATGGCGTCGCAGTCGACCAGAATTTTCATCGGGAAAGCGTTCCGGAAGCGAGTTTTTCACAGGCGGTTTTTTCGCCGTGCGGATGATGGTTGGCCTGACAAGCCTTGCACTTGCCGTGATTTTCGCACCCCGGCCAGGTGCACGGGCAGTTCTTTTTGACGGGTTCCGCCATGATCGCTTCTCCTTGTCCGCGCTCAATACGCATCAAATGTCATTGGATATGATTTCGCTCAGGCACGACTTCAGCCTTTTTTCATTCCTGACGGAATTTTCCGCCTGTTTCAATGCGACCTCGAGACCCGACTGCGACACCTTGCGCTCCAGAATCAATCCGATCAGCTGCGAGGCCGAACGCAGGAAGGCGACATCGTGCACTGAAAACCGTACCCGCCGGGCCAGATAAACCACGCCGATATCGCCCCAGAGCTGGTTGTCCTTCCAGACTCCGGCACAATAGAGCGATTTGACATGATGGCCGCCCCAGAAGGCACTGCGGGAGCCGACCTGTTCGAGCTGAGCCGGATCCTCGGCATTGGGCAGCATCACCATCCGATGCTGTTTCAGCAGCAGCAGCCACGGCTCAAAAAGATCGAACTTGTATTGCGGCCGGCTCGGGCCGAACAAAGACGAATCGCCGCCGATATGCGCCTCGGCGACACAACGCCCGGTATGACAGTCAAGATCCAGATGCAACAAATAACAGCCGAAGGCGCCGACTCCGGCGCGAATGATTTCCAGAATCTGACGGATCGCAGCCAGCGGCTCGGTTTCCCGGAACACCCGCTCAAAACACTCCTTGAGCAATTTTTCATTGCGGGTCAGCGCGTTGTATTCGGTGACATCCTGAATTACGCCGACCAGTCCGGATTTTCGCGCATCCCCCCGGTCGGCGGTCGCCCGCAGCCGATAATAGCGCATTTCGCCGTAGTACACCGAACGGTAATCGATGCAATTCGCATTGGCATTCCCATTGGCAACCATCTCTTCAAACGCCCGGTTGAATTGCGCCAGATCCTCACCGTAAACCCAGCGTTCCGGCGCAATCAATTTTCCGTTCTCGACCGGCCAGAGTTCCCCCAGATCGCGGGAACCGGTCACCTCCCGGGTTTTGACCTGAAGCCGGAAGGAGGCGCCGCGCACCAGCGACGCGGCGTACTCAAGCAGCATCACCGCCTCCTGAAGCCGGGCGCGGTTGGCGCAGTCCTCGGTCACATCCCGGAAGACCAGAATCGCCCCGATGATATTTCCCTCCGGAGCCCGGATCGGCGCGGCGCTGTCCGCAATCCGGTAGCGTTTGCCGTTTCTCGCCACCAGATCGGTATGATCGGGAAGAGTCATGATTTTACCCGAGGAAAGCACTTTCCATACCGGCGAGGACACCACATGCTCATCATCGCTGCCGACGATCCGGAAGACCTCTTCATGCGGTCTGCCGACCGCTTCCGCCTGCGGCCAGCCGGTCAGCGCCTCCGCCACCCGGTTGACCAGAGTGATCCGGCCATCGGCGTCGGTGGCGATCACCGCGTCGCCGATGGATTGCAGGGTGAGGTTCAGCCGCTCCGCCAGCATCTGGGCA
This sequence comes from Victivallaceae bacterium, assembly GCA_036677805.1. Lineage (GTDB taxonomy): Bacteria > Verrucomicrobiota > Lentisphaeria > Victivallales > Victivallaceae > SIG78. The sequence goes on from JAVBVS010000016.1 coordinate 343,494, forward strand.
TTTTCCTTGGTATTCTGCAATTCGGTGGTATCCTGCGAGATCCAGACCACGGTATCGCGCTTGAACAACTCGAACGGCAGGCGGGAAACGGTGGCGGACCGTTTCGAGTCGCCGAAGGCATATTCGACATTGGCCGGTTTGCCGTCGTCCAACACCTGCCGGATCAATTTGAGCGCCCGCGCCGCCATGGCGGCATCCGGCAGATCGGCGATTTTGCGAAACGGCCGGTCGGTTGGAATGAAGCCCGAGAGACTGCCCAGTTCGTATTCCAGAATCCGGCCCTCGTAATCGGCCACAAAATAACGGCATGGAATTTTTTTGATCACCATCGCCTTGCGGTACGCGCTCCGCCGCGACAGCAAAATGCCGCCCAGCGCCGCAATCAACAACAAAAGCGGCGTCAAAAGCATCAGCAAAGCCTTGATCGGATTGGCGGAAATCCAGTCCCGCACCGAAAACTGACGTACCGGACGAACGCTGTATTTGAGTATGATCTGCTCGATGTCTTCCTGGGACAAGCTGCGTACCGCCTTGGTGACGATCGACACCAGCAGCGGATCCGCACGATTGGCAATGCCGATGGCGAATTGCGACAGATAGCCCGGCATGATGTCGGATGCCAAGCCGTGGCCGCTGTCGCCGCCAAGCGCCGCCTCGGCCACGGCGGTATAGAGATAGGCGGCATCCTGATCGCCGTTTTTGACTGCGGCGACCACCTCATCGACGGTATGATACGGCACCACCGCAACTTCGGCTGCGTTTTTCTTCCGGAGATTGGCGACCACGTCAGTTCCGGCAAGAACCGCGATCGAACGGGGCGTCCCGGAAAATGTCTTGCGGGTGAGCCGCGAAACCGAAGCGGAGAGGTAAGGCGGAGTCAGATAAAAACCCATCTGTTCCGCCCAGGCGTAATCGTACCGGCAATCCAGCAGCAATTCGCAATCGCCCTTGCCGAGCGCCGTGGAATATTCCTGCCAATCCCGAGGCCCCAGCACCCGGAAATCGAGTCCGGTACGCTCCGCCAGCAGCGCCAGAATATCCTCCATGATGCCGCTTGATTTCCCGTTTTCAATTCTCGAATAGGGTCGGAAGTCAGGTTGGACCAGCACTCGAAACACTCGCTTGGCGGCGATGGCGGCCGCGATGAAACTCCGCTCCACCGGAGAAAAGACAATGCCGCTCCCGGAGTTGAAATTGCCATAGTAACGCACCTGCAGATCCCGCTGCCACTGCGGATCATCCCGCTCCAGTGCAATCTGGGCCGCATTGATTTTGTCCAGCAACGCCCTGTCGCCTTTCCGCGCCATAAGGAAAACCGGTTGGAACCCGAACTGTTCATAGATCCATTCGCGGTCGGTGGTCCGCCGGCTTCCGGTCACGGCGGCGTCGATTTCCCCCCGCTGCAGGGCTTGCAAAAGTTCATCGATCTGCCGGAATTCCCGGAACTGACAGGTAAAGCCCTTTTCCCGGGCCAGCGCATCGAACGGAGCCATTCTGCCGGTCCCGGCCAGCATCCCGACCCGGATGCCATTCCAATTGACGTAGTCGCCGGGCGCGTAGCGTGAATTTCCGGCCTTGACCGTCATGATCACCGAGGACCAGCCGGTCGGCCAGGTGGAAAACTCGAACTTCTCCTGCCGCGCCGGCGTCTTCACCGCCCCGGTGATCAGATCGATTTCACCGCGCTCCAGCATGGGCGCCATGTCCGCCCAGCTTTTGTCGAAGCCGACGTACTCGTATTTCCATCCGCCGTAAGCCGCCAGGCGCTGGAGATACTCATAGCCGTAGCCGGAACGCGCTCCGGCGGCATCGATCATATGATATCCGTCGAATTCGAAAAAACCGACCCGGATCGGCGGCGGCGGCGCCCCCGCGGACAAGTCACCGGCGAAGGATTCCGCGCCCGCGGCCAGCACCGCGACGACCATCGCCAGCAAGCAATTTAAAACCCCGCCCGTTGCGTTTTTCATATTTCGCGCCAGCATCACCTTTTACCATGAAAAAAAATTTACCGCCTGCCCGTCCGGCCATAAAATATTGAACCCAACATCCGCCGGAAATCATCCCGCCGGCAGCCCCCCTCGGAGAGCGATCAATCCATGCATCTTTTAAATATAATCCTCTTATGATGAAAAACAAGGCACATGACGGCAAGGCAGTCGGATTTCCGATATTTTTTTACCTCAACCGCCGCCGCGCCAGTCAAACCGGCGGGGGCGGCGGCATTCGGCATTGGCCGCATTTCCCGGCTGGATTACAGCGGATAAGCGGAAAATCCGCCGCCATCGGATTTGACCGCAACCGCTCCGGGAAACGGAATGTGAGCACCCAATAATACCGCCTGATTTGCCGCAGCCTCCCGCAATACCGCACGACGGCTGCGGACTGCTTTTTCCGGCATCGCGTCATAGCGTGCGCAATACTCCGGATGCGGCAACTGCAACGCCGCCGCATGGACGATATCGCCGGCGAAATAAAGATTGCCGAGTCGGTAAAGCGTATGCCCCGGCGTATGCCCGGATGCCTCGACGCCGACCAGACCGCCCGGCAATTCCCGGCCGAAGTCGAATCGGATCAACCGGTCGCGGTAAGGCTCCAGGCAACGCGCCAGTTCCGGACGGCAGGAGGCGTATTCGGCTTCGGCCACATAAAGTTTCGCCGCGGGAAACGCGGCCTTGCCGGCGGCATCGAGCAGCCCGTTGGCGTGATCGGGGTGAATATGGGTCAAGAAGACGGCGTCGATCCTGGCCGGCGCGATTCCAAGCGCCGCCAGCCGTTCCGCCAAGGCCCCCCGGCCGGGGCCGTAACCGGTATCGATCAGAATATTGCAATTCCGGCTTCGCACCAGAAAGACATTGACCGAGGCCGGAAACTGTTCCGGAAACGTATCGGGCAGCGGTTTTCCGGCGGCGGCGAAAAGCGTCCGCGGCATGGCGGCCGCCGCATCCTGAAGCGCCCAGACCCGGACCTCGCCGAACCGGAATTCCCGAACGCCTTCCGCGGCATGAATGATTCCCGCCGTCAGTCCCATCGCCATCAGCAGCCATAAACTTTTCAACATTTGCAGCCATCCTTCCCGATTGACGCCGGATGCGGCCTCATTGTTCCGGCAGCTCGTACTCCGGCGCACCGCCGGCCATGCCGCCGGGCAGCAGCCGCAAAGGCAACACAACCTGTTCCGGACTGCCGCCGGCGAGCAATTTCGTCATCAACCGCCACCCGACCCCGGCCAGCTCATCGGGCGAATTGACCACAATCGCCGGGCGCGGCCGCAGTTCGACCGGGGTTCCGACTCCGACCACAGCCACATCGCGCCCGACCAATCGCGAATGCCGCACCAGAACGCGATAGAGTTCCGGCAGCCAGGTCGTCGGCACAATCAACCCGTCCGGAACGGGGGCAGCGGCAAACATCCGTTCCAGTCCGTCGAAGAGTGCCCCTTCCGGCGGATAATGCACCAGCCAATGCGGCTCGATTTTGAGATTCCGTTCCGCCATGAACCGGTAATATTCGGCGGTACTCTGGCGAATTTTCCCGGATTGCCCCGGCGGCTGATAGTCGACCAGTCCGATCCGGCGGCGGCCGCAACGCAGGAGATAATGGCACCCCAGCCGTGTCATGCCGACCGGAAAACGCACCGCGAAAACCTCCGGCGGAGCCGGATCGTTCCCCGAAAGCACCACGATTTCGCACCCGGAGCCGCGCAGCGCACGCACCAGCTCGGTTCCGGGCGGCATGGCGCAGAAAATCCGGCGGAGCCGCCGCTTTTCCAAGTCGCGCACATAATCGAAGACCGTCGCCTTTTCATCGAAGCGGCAAATCTCCAGCGCCATGCCGCGACTCAGGCCCGCCTCGTAAAGCCGCGTCACCGTGCGATGGGCAAAACTGGGCCGCCGGTCTTCGCCGAAGCCCTCCAACTGATGACAGAAATCGGTTACCACCACACCAATGCGGTCTCCGCCGCGGCCGGGGACCGCGGCATCCCGACTCCGGAAATAACCGCTGCGCGGCTGCGCCGCCAGCCGCCCGGCGGCCACCTCGCGGCGCAGCGCGGCCTCGAGCACGACCCGGCCGAGGCCGCTCTGCCGCATCAGCGTCCGCAATCCCGGCAGCGCTTCGCCCGGAGCGAGCAATACCGTCCGGGTGTGAATGAACTCCTCGGCCCGGCGACGTTTATCGGCATTGATTCCATTATCTTCCATAACCATAATATAGTTCTGGAGATAAGGAAATGCCAATCCGACGCGCAATCTGTGTATTTTTTTCTAAAAACTGTGCATAAAGCCGCATTCCTCTCGTCAAACCGGCCGGAAGGACTTGATTTCAGCCCGATTTCAAGGTATACTTGGAGTGTCGTGGAAAATTATGCACAGGAAGGAGAACGCCGGAATGAGATCACGCCAATGTTTCACCCTGATAGAACTCCTGGTCGTGATTGCGATCATCGCAATTCTTGCGGCACTGCTGCTCCCGGCGCTCTCGGCCGCCCGGGCAACCGCCAAAAGCGCGGCCTGCATCAACAATTTCAAACAAATCGGCCATGCCGTTGTACTTTATGCCGGTGATTACAACGACTGGCTGGTGCCGGGACGCATTGCCGGAGGGACAGCGACCTGGGCCAGCGAATGGTATGCCTTGCTCTCGGGCTACGCGGGGCAGACCGGTTCCGATGTCCGGGAACCGCCCTACGGCATTGATTTCCGGTATGGCAAAACATTCCAGTGCCCGGCCGAAACCGCCACCGGATACAATGGCGTGACCTATACCAGCAATTATTATGCCATGGGCGTCCACGGCAGTGCGACGGCAAAATACCGGAGGCAATTCAAAATATCCGGATTCCCCGACCCGAGCGCAATCCGGCTGTTGGCCGATAACAACAGCACCGCCGGAACCCACGCCAGCATGGTTGCCAATATCAGCTTCCGGCACGGCGGAGGAGAAAACCGCACACTCGATACCACCGACTGTCCCGCCCCCGGAGGCCAGAGTTCGGTCGCCTTCGCCGACGGCCACGCGGAATCGCTGGTTTTTCCGGCCTTCGATCCGGCGGCGGCGGCAGGCAGCAATGGCGCATCCAGCATCGGCTGGGGCTATGCCAACGGAGTTTCGACCGATATCGCGCTCGCCAATATGAATTTTGTGGAGGTGAAATAATGAAAATCCGGTCCGAAGTGCTGGCGGCGTTCCTGCTCCCGGTCCTGACGGCAGTCGCCTGGGAAGTCGGCGGTGCCGCCGGAATCGATCAATGGAAGCTCAAGGATCTGACCGCCGAACCGGCCGGTGACGCGATGCGACTGCGCGAAACCGGCGAGCGCGGCTGGGGAACCGCCAAGTTGCGCATTCCGGTCCAAGGCGAAAAATACCTTCAGATTCAAGCCGGACGCAGTGAAAAACCCGAGCACTTCATGACCGCCGGCAATGTTTCCGCCAACGGCAGCATCTTCGGTTCATTGTTTCAAGGCTGGAACACCTTTGCCTTGCCGAAAAACAGTTTCACCCTGGCACTGACGTTGCGCGGGCCGCGCGGCAGCGCCCCCGGCGGCTGGTATGACATCGCAACAATCCGCACCGTCACGATTCCGATCGGCGGCCTGACCATCGAATCCGACCGGAATGTGGTGAAAATCGGCGATTCCTTCACCGTCAAATATTACGGTGAAACAAGTTCCGACACCATCGCGGTCCAGGCCTATTACGCCGGAAATATGGCTCCGGTGAATTTCGGCGCCCCGATCAGTCTCAACGACAACGGCGAAAACGGCGACGCGAAAGCCGGCGACGGCATTTATACCGCCGAAATCAAAGTCGCTGCCACGGCCACACGCCTGCTCGATCAGGAGGACAAGGCGCTTCAAGGCAGTTCGCTGATCTTCGCAGCGACCTTGCCGGGCGGAACGTTCAGCTACGGCACGCCGGGATTTGATTTTGCCGTCGCCACCGACAAAGCTGTTCCGGACGCCATTCCCAAGACCAACCCGCGCACCGCCGACAGCCGCGCCCGGTGGCAAAAGGCCATCGCCGGACAAACCAACCTGGCATTGGGCAAAAAAGTTGAATTTTCATTCCAGCCGAATTTCCGCAACACCAGCCGCGGCGACACCGACGCCGCCGATCTTACCGACGGCAAGCTGACCGCGCGCAGTGACGACATCCTGCGCTTCGATGCCGCGGCGGTCGGCTGGCGTACCGGGGTCGATCTCTCCGGCGGCATCGATTTCATAGTCGATCTCGGCCGCGTCGAACCGGTCGACAAGGCCGTAATCCGCATCAACTGCGGCGAAAAGGTCAACCAATACCAGCGGTCGCCGAAAAGTCTCGCGGCATGGGTCAGCAAGGATGGCGAGCTGTTCTATCCGGCCGCACCGCCGATGCTCAAGCTCGAACCCGGCGAAAAAGACCAGAGCGACTTCCGGACCCAGTATTATCTGGAGGAGAATGACCGGGACATTTTCTGCTATCCGTTTGAACTCGCCATTCATGCCGATGCCCGCTACGTGATGCTCCGCATCGTCCCCGACGGCGGCAATCTCTACTGCGACGAACTGGCCGTTCTCAAGGCCGCGGATGCCGCCACCGTCTCCGCCGCACCCTACTCCTGGCCCGGCGAAAAACGGCTGACCGACGGCATCGTGGCGGCGCCGGCCGAAAACGGCAAATTTTACATCGCGGACAATATGGCCGCCCCCAACTACTTCCGCCTCCGCGACCTGCGCCCGGCTCCCGGCCGGTCCGAACTCATCCAGGTGGTCGAACTGCCCGCCGGCATTGAAGTCAAAGGCGAAGGCGTCCGCGCCGAAGCCATCGAACGCAACGGCACCCGTTATACGCGCTTCACCCGCGCCATTCCCGCCGAAGCCGGACAGCAGGCCGCATTTTTCGAATATCAGCCGCTCTTTTTCCAAGCGGGGCCGGAAGCCCCGCGGAATGGCGCCCGCGCCTATTTCTATCTCACCATCGACGGCCGGCCATCCCACGAGTCCGAGCGCGAACTTGCAGTCATCACCCTGCCCGAATGCACACAACCTTTTCGCGGTCTTACGGCAATAAGCCGCATGGGCATCGGCGATCAAGTCTGGCCCGGCTACTTCGACAACCTCCGCAAACTCGGTTTTTCCGGGATTCAGATTTATCCTTACATGTACATGCGGCGCGGCGTCGACGCCTTCCCGGCCGATTACCGCGCCATGGCCGCCGCCGCGCGGGAATGCGGATTCAAGATCGTGCTGGGCTTCAACGGCCTTGCGGAAATGTACCGCCGGGACAACCTGCCGCAAGACGAAATCTGGTGTCAATATCCGACGGATATCCCCGACCGCAATCCCTGTCCGAGCTACCGGGGCAAGAGCTATCAGGCCGAACTCGACAAAATCACCCGCGCCGTGATCGAATTCAAGCCGGCTTACATCCAATGGGACGTCGAACACTGGGGCGGGTCGATGCCGCGCGTCCGGCAATGTTCGCGCTGCGCCGAGGGGCAGGAGAAATCCGGCAAATCGTGGGAGGACTATCTCGACGACCTGAGCGTCGAACTCAATCGCGATCTTACCGCCGCGGTCGACCGGGGTGCGCAAACCGCCGGCATCCCGCGGCCGGAAATTTACAATTACAACCGGCAGGCGCTGAACGAAAGCTACCACGGGTTTGAAAAATGGGCGCTCAACCGGCAATTTGTCGCCGGCCCGATGCCGAGCCTTTATGTCGCCGGCAGCGAACTCCGCGTCCACGACTCGATCCGGGGAAATTTCGAACGCCAGGAGGACAAAACCCGGCGTACGATCATTCCGGTCCTGACTCCCGGCACCTATGGCGCGTACGAACCGTGGCATCTCGAAGCGATGATTTACGAAACCATGCTCAATGGCGGCGCCGGATTCTGTTACTACCCCTGGCGCGGCTTCGTCAGCCCTGTCTACTTCTACTATCACGCCCGAGCCATGAACCAGATCATTCGCTATCAGGATCTGATCTTCGGCGGTGAAATTTTCACCCCCGAATGCCACAATCCGGTCATGACCGTTTCCGGCGTCCGCAATACCGACGAGGCGCTGACGCTGATCGGCAACTACCGCCGCAGCGCCGACGGCTGCCGGATTGAGCCGCCGATCGCCGGCGCCGCGGCCCGTGATGTTCTCACCGGATGCGAACTGTCCGCCGAAGAATTGACACAATTGTCCGTACCGCCGGGGCGTTTCCGGCTTCTCCACTGGCGGCGCCGCCCCTGAAGACCGGCTGCGCCGTTGTCATTCCACCTTGGATACCATCATCATGAACCCATCCCGCTTCCGAATGCTGACCGCTGCCCTCGACATGGCGCAGTGCGAACGCGACACCATGAAACTTTACGAACTTGAAAAGTCGGTCTGCCATCGCGATTTCAATGACTCCAGCCGATTCTGCGTGAAAATGCTCGAACACGCTGGATTCTCCCAAGTCCGCCGCATGGCGATGAAAGCCGACGGCGTCAGCTCCGCGCTCGACTGCGTGATGCCTCAAGCCTGGGACCGGACCGGCCGGGCGAAGTTGACACTGACCGACCCCGATTTGCCGGACGCATTCCGGACTCTGGCCGACACCGAATCGCAGCCGCTGGCGCTGGTGACCTGGAGCGGCGGCACGCCTCCTGCCGGAATCGCCGCCGAACTCATCGACGGGAGCGGGTTCACCGCCGAACGCGACTTCCGCCGCGCCGCCGGCAAATTCGTGCTGCTCGATTGCAATCCCGGCGCGTACAGCGACTTCGCCCGGGCCGGCGCGCTGGGCCTCGCCTGTTACGTTGAAGCCGATGCCGAACTCTGTCCCGACGATATCCGCTGGATGAACGGTCAGGGCCGTTTCGGCTGGTACCATCTCAAAGATGACCCGCGGATTCCGCTTTTCGCGCTCAGACCGGCAATCGGACGATGGTTGAAGCGGCTTCTGGCCGAACGCCGGCTTCACGTTCACGCGACGGCTCCGGTGAATATTTACGACGGCGCCATCTACACCGTCACCGGGCTGATTCCCGGCCGCAGCCGCCGGGAAGTGGCGCTCTTCGCCCATCTGTACGAACCCTTTCCCGCCGATGACGCCAATGGCGCCGCCGGGGCCGCCGCCATCGGCCGGGCCTTGACCGACCTGATCCGCCGCAATCGGTTGCCGCCGCTCGAAAAAGGACTCCGGGTGGTGCTCTCCATGGAGCGTTACGGCTTCGCTCATTATCTGGCCGCCCCGGCGCGCCGCCAACGGATTCAATGCGCACTCAACCTGGACAGCACCGGCCATCTGAGCTATCGCCGGCTCGGCATTCCTCTGGTCAGCCGCCAAAGCAGTTACGCGCTGCCGTTTTTCGGCGAACTGCTGCTTGACGAATTGATTCAGGAATTCGATCCCGAATTGCGGTATGCCGCAGCTCCCGGCAACCTCTCCGACGACACCTTCGGCTGCGATCCTCTGCTCGGAGTTCCGACCAACTGGCTCAAATCGGAAAGTCCCGGCTGCCATCATCACACCGGGGCGCTGTTTCACGACGTCGACTGGGAGCTGACGCGACGGATGCTCGCAATCAACGCCGCCTATGCCGCCATATTGACCGGCGGCCCGGCCGAAGCGGCCGCCTATGCGATGCGAATCAGACACCGGGCCGCAGCCGAATACCGGCGTGAAGCCGACCGGATTGCCGCAACGGTTCAACACCACGAGTCATCTCCGTCAAAAGCATATTTTCAATTACGTCAGTTCGCCGATTACCAGCGGCGGCGCTTGCTGTCGCTGAACCGGTTCGTCCGAAAGCAGCTGACCGGCGCGGCCACGCTCCGGCGAATTTTCGTCCTGCCGCAAAACCTGCCGTCTGCCGCCGTTTCCGCCGCCACGTCCGCCGCCGAAATCACGGCGGCCCGGCTGGTGGTCGCGCGCCGCAACGTCCCCGCGCCATTCAGCCTGGGACGCATTCCCGCCGCCGAGCGCCGGAAATTTCCGGGGCCTCTGCCGGGGCTGTTCGAATTTTCGCTTTTCGACGGCAAACGCACACTGTTTGACGTCGCCCGGATCGCCGAATACGTACTCGGCCGTCCCTGTACGCCGGAAACGCTGGATTCCGCCATGAATTACCTGCGCTATCTCGAACGGTACGGGTATTTGACCCTGAGCGAGTTGCGCTGACCCGTCACCCCCCGGAAATTCCGGCTTTTCGCTTCCTCCCAGAACATTCCCGGATTTCAGCCAGTCAATAGATGGAATGGATTTATCCGAACGGCGGCCGCGGAATCGGCGGATGGGGCAATCCCGCAATACGGCAACCGGATTCCGGTCATGGCGTAATATTCAACGGGGAGGAAGGGAAATGGATTTTTACAATCAATTCCGGGTCAAGCCGGGCCGACGGGTCCAGCTCGGGAAAATTTCTCCGGACGAGCATTGCGGCTGGGAGGACAAGGACAAAATCGAGGCCAGAATCACCGAAAACGGCCGCAAACTGCTGGAACTGCAATACAAACTCTATGCGGAAAATCGGCAGTCGCTGCTGATCGTGCTCCAGGCGCTGGACGCCGGCGGCAAGGACGGCGTGATCAATCACGTGCTGTTCCATATGAATCCGCAGGGCTGCCGTTCGCAATCGTTCAAGGTGCCGACCGCGCTGGAAGCGGCGCATGACTTTCTGTGGCGCGAGCACTGCGTCGCGCCCCGCGCCGGCGAAATCGTGATCTTCAACCGTTCCCACTACGAAGCGGTGCTGGTCGAACGGGTTCACGGCGCGATGACGGGCAAGGAGCTCAAGCAGCGTTTCGATTTCATCAACGGCTTTGAAAAGATTCTTCATGACAACCGCACCACGATCATCAAATTTTATCTCCACATCAGCAAGGATGAACAGCTGAAACGCTTCGGCGAGCGTCTCAACGATCCGGCCAAGCACTGGAAAATCAGCGAAAACGATTATACCGAGCGCGAATACTGGGACGATTACATCGCGGCGTTTAATGACGCCATCGCCCATTGTTCGACCGACCATGCGCCCTGGTTCGTCATCCCGTCCAACGACAAGAACTTCCGCAATCTGGCCGTTTCCGATATTCTGGTGAAAACCCTGGAGGCGATGGACCCGAAGATTCCGCCGGCCACCATCGACATCGAAAAAATCCGTCAGCTCTACCACCAGGACCGTCTTCCCGGCAAGGGCAAAACCGCGAAGTCCGGACCGGAAACTGCGCCCGCGGATTCCCCGGATCAAGACAATGACTGTCCGGCCACGGAGGCCGCGAAAAAATCCAGGAAAGAAAAAAAGCGGAAAAAACGGAAATAATGACCAGCATCATCCATGTCAGTCCGGATTATATCAGAATCGCCACGCTGATCATTTTTCTGACCACCTATTCCGGACTGGCGGTCGGGCACTGGTTTTTTCTGCAACTCGACCGGACCGGAATCGCGCTGCTCGGCGCCATCGCCATGCTCGCCTTCGGCTGCATCAATCTGACCCAGGCGGTCGCCGCGGTCAATATGGAGTCGGTCCTGCTGCTTTTCGCATTGATGGTGATCGCGGCGCAGCTCCATTTCGCCGGATTCTACCGCTGGATCACCCGGACTGTCCTGCATTCCCTGCTTGACCGTCCGGCGCATTTTCTGGCGGTGCTGATCGTGCTTGGAGGCGTGCTCTCGGCCTTTCTCAACAACGACGTAGTGGTGCTTGCGATCGCTCCGGTAATCACGACGGCGTTGCTGAACCGCAAACTCAATCCGGTGCCGTTCCTGATCGGACTCGCATTGGCCTCCAACATCGGCTGCGCGCTGACCACCATCGGCAACGCCCAGAACGTTCTGATCGGCGCCATCGGCCACCTCTCCTTCGGCTCGTACATGCTTTTCGCGGCGGCGCCGGTGGCGCTTTCGCTCCTGGTCTGCTATGGCGTGGTTTACCGATTGGGACGGCACTCCTTCCAACTGGCCGGCGACAGCGAAGCCGTCATTCCGGAAGATGACGCCCTGCCGTTCAACCGGTGGCGCACCATCAAGGGCACCGGCATCCTGACCATCCTGATCGTGCTTTTCGTATTCACCGACTATCCGCATTATCTGGTTGCGATGGCCGGAGCCGGATTGCTGCTGTGCAGTCATATGCTGCCGAGCCGAAACGTGCTGCGCGAGGTCAACTGGCAATTGCTGGTGCTGTTCATCGGACTGTTCGTGGTGGTCGGCGCCTTCGTTGATTCCGGGCTGTCGAGCGTGATGGTCGATTTTCTGACCCGGCACGGCATCGACCTCAACCGTCCGATCGAGCTGGCGGCGATTTCAGGCGTGCTGAGCAACTGCATCAACAATTCGGCGACGGTGATGCTGCTGGTCAAGGTCTCCGACCTGACTCAGCCGTTGAACTGCTACGCGCTGGCCATGTCCAACGCCTTCGCCGGCAATCTGATCATCATCGGCAGTCTCGCCAACGTCATCGCCGTGCAGTGCGCCGAAAGTTATCGCATCCGCATTTCGTTCTGGGAATTCACCCGCTACGGCGCGCCGACGGCGCTGGCCTCCATGCTGATTCTGATCGGCTGGCTCTGCTGTTTCTGAGCCAAGCGCCGTGAAACATGCGTCGCAAGTATGGTCGAACATCACTGAAAAAACCAATTCGATCAATGAGGTCCTGACATGCCAATTGCAAAAGAACCGCCGCCGCCGAGTTTCATGCTGGATTCGGAAACCGCCGCCCCAATGCCGCTGCCGGATGTTTATCGGAAAATCGGCGGCTCCGAACAGGGTCTGTCCGCCGCGGAGGCGGCGAAGCGGCTGGAGCAATGCGGGCCCAATGCGCTGGAGGAGCAGAAGACCAGCGCCTGGCGCCAGCTGTTCGAGTTGTTCTGGGGACCGATCCCGTGGATGATCGAAGCGGCGGCGATCCTTTCGCTGATCGCCGGAGACCTCGGCGATTTCGCCGTAATCATCGTCATGCTGCTCTTCAACGCCCTGATCGGATTTTGGGAGGAGCACAAGGCGGGCAACGCGCTGGAGGCGCTCAAAAAAGGTCTGGCGCTCAAGGCCCGGACGCTGCGCGACGGCCAATGGCGCGATCTCGACGCCGCGATGCTGGTGCCCGGCGATGTGATCGCGCTCAAACTCGGCGATGTGATTCCCGCCGACGTCAAACTGATTTCCGGCGAATACCTCAGCGCCGACCAGTCGGCGCTGACCGGCGAATCATTGCCGGTATCCAAGAGAATCGGCGATGCGGCCTATTCCGGCTCGGTTGTCAAGCAGGGCGAAATGAACGCCGTCGTCACCGCGACCGGCCGCTATTCCTTCTTCGGCCGGACCGCCCGGCTGGTGGCCGACGCCGGCAACGTTTCCCATTTTCAGCAGACGGTCATGCGCATCGGCAATTTTCTGATCGTGCTGGCGGCGGTGCTGTGCGTATTGATGAGCTTGATCGTGCTTTTCCGCGATTACGCGGCGACCGGCCGGCTAACCGTGCACAGCGTGCTTTCGCTGGTCAAATTCGTGCTGATTCTGGCGGTCGCCTCGATCCCGGTGGCGATGCCCGCGGTGCTCTCGATCACCATGGCGCTCGGTGCGCTGGCCATGTCCCGCTGCAAAGCGATCGTGGCCCGGCTGCAATCGCTGGAGGAAATCGCCGGGGTGGACATCCTCTGTTCGGACAAGACCGGAACCCTGACCAAGAACCAGCTCACGCTGGGCGAGCCCAGGCTGTTTCAGGCCAAAGATGCGGCCGAATGCATTCTGGCCGGGGCGCTGGCCAGCAAACGCGACAGCACCGACGTCATCGATCTGACCGTACTTCGGGCGCTGACCGATCCGGCGGCGCTCGACTGCTACCACCCGGTGAAGTACATCCCCTTCGATCCGGTCGGCAAGCGCACCGAAAGCACCGTGACCGCACCGGACGGCCGGACGCTGCGGTTCACCAAGGGTGCGCCGCAAGTGATCGTCGGGCTCTGCGCCCCTGACGACGGCTTGCGGCAGAATGCGGACGCCTGTGTCGCCGACTTCGCGGCCAGGGGCTACCGCACTCTGGGAGTCGCGCGCTCCGACGATGACGGAAAAAGCTGGATATTGCTCGGCTTGCTGCCGATGTTCGACCCGCCGCGCGACGACTCGGCCGAAACCATCGCCCAGGCCCGGGCGCACGGGCTGGAGGTGAAAATGGTGACCGGCGACGATATCGCCATCGCGGCGGAAATTTCCGGCCGTCTCGGCATGGGCACCCATATCGTGAAGGCGGCCGACCTCTTCGGCCAGTATGACGTCGAGCATCTGCCGGAGTCGGTGGCCGCCAGCATCGAAAAAGCCGACGGCTTCGGCCGGGTCTTCCCGGAACACAAATACGGCATCGTTAAAGCCCTGCAAAGCCGCGGCCACATCGTGGCCATGACCGGCGACGGCGTCAATGACGCGCCCGCCCTGAAACAGGCCGACGCCGGCATCGCGGTTTCCGGCGCGACCGACGCCGCGCGGGCGGCGGCGGCGCTGATCCTCACCGGACCGGGCTTGAGCGTGATCATCCAGGCGATCGAAACCGCGCGGCAGATTTTCGAGCGCATGACCAGCTATGTGATCTACCGGGTGGCGATGAGCATCGACATCATGGTGTTCGTGGTGCTCTGCATGATTCTCTTCCCCGGCGTAACGCCGCTGACCGCGATCATGATCATCGTGCTGGCGCTGCTCGACGACATTCCGATCATGAGCATCGCCTACGACAATACGCTGATTTCGCCCAAACCGCTGCGCTGGCGCATGGGCCGGGTGCTCACCGTCTCCTCGGTGCTGGGAATGTTTTCATTGTTCCAGACATTTCTGCTCTTCTGCGTCGGACTGCATCTGGAACGCACCGGGGCTGCCGTAGCGGGCTTCACCCTCACCCGCGACATGCTCCAGACCATGACCTTTCTCCAACTGGTCGCAGGCGGCCATCTGCTGCTTTTCGTGACGCGCAATCCGGGTTCGTTCTTCCGGCCGCCCTACCCCGGCAAAATACTGTTTTCGGCAATTGTCGGCACCCAGATTCTGGCGGCGCTGCTGGCCGGATTCGGCCTGCTGATGCCGCGGCTGCCGTGGACGCTTCAGGGCTTCGTCTGGCTTTACAACCTCATCGGCATGTGCGCGGCCGATCTGGTGAAATGCGCCAGTTACCGGCTGATGGACCGGGAAGCCTCGTTCCAGAAGAAATTTCTGTCGCGGGTGAACCGCAGCATGCAGCATCATAATATGCGGCATCGCTGAATTTGTTCCGCCTTCCAACCCGGACGGCGAACAAACTCCGCGAATCCGCAGTCTTTGGCAATGGAGCAAGGCGGTCCGCCGCCATGGAAAGGAGCATCGAGATGGCTTACGATAAACTGCTGCTGACGCGCATGGCCGAACTGACGCCGGTTCACCGGCAGTTCGGGGATCACGACGAATTCGACAATTTCGCGGTGGTGGGCAAAACCGACGATCATCACTGCAGCGTCGCCTTCTACCGCCTGCCGCCGGGCAAGGCCAATTTCCCCTATCATTATCATGAATGCAACGAGGAAGTTTTCTACATCATCAGCGGCCGCGGCATGGTATTGACCGAGGCGGGCGAACAACCCATTGCCGCGGGGGACGTGATTTTCTGCCCGGCGAAGCCCGGCGGCGCCCACAAGATCGCCAACACCTCGGCCGACGAGCCGCTGGTCTACATTGAGTTCGACACCATCAACGATCCGGACATCGCTCACTATCCCAAGACCGGCGCTTTCGGCATTATCCGGCGCGAATCCGCCCGCAGCGAATTCTTCCCGCGCGAGCCGACCCTGAACTACGCCCGCGATGTCGAAACCCCGGAAAAAGACTGGTAAAGATTATTTCTGATTCGGTCAGGATACTCAGCGATCAAGAAGCGCCCTGACTTTCTCGGGATCCAACTTTAAATTATTGCCGAAAACCCCGATGGGCAATTCGGTCATTTTCTTATCCCGGAATATATTCCACATCTCCTTCAGGCCCTCGGCCGTCACCAGCGAAAGTTCCAACTCCCAATCCTTGATGGAGGCATCAACGAAATTCTGACTGTAATCGGAAGCCACCAGAATGGTCCTGACCACCTGATAATTTTTATCCCGGCAAAGTTTCTGATAGCTTTTCAATTGACGCGAAAGCGAAGAATACTTATCATACTCCACCTCACGGCTGGTTTTGCACTCCACAATAATGATCCGATTCTGCCCGAGGGAAATTACAATATCGATCTTATCCTTGTTGGTATTGATCTCGCTTTTAAGTTTGTCGTCGACCTGAAAGCCCAGACCAGTCAATATTTCTTTGGTCAAAAACTCGAATTTGACGCCAAGTTCGCTCTCCTTGATGGCAATACGATTGCTTTTGAGCGCATTAATATCCCGGGCCGCAATCAAATCGTAGTTCTCCAGCATACGGCTTTGAACGTCACCGTATTTGCCGAGAATATTCTTGATCATGTTGCCGCGGGAACTGATCTGCTTTTCCTCGCAGAATTTCCGCAGTTCGGCTTCCGACATCAAGTAGGTCAGATCATACGGCTTGATATTGTAATCAAGCAGCACTGCAAGCTCCATAACCCGCTCGGGACAAAGTTCGAACTCAAAACGCACCCGTTCGTTCATTGCCGGGATTACCGCCATGATGTCATCGATCAGATTGTCATAGGCATCGATGGACATGTCAATATTGTCCTGCGCGTCAAGGCGGTGAAAATACTCCAGCATCAAATCCAGCCGCTCTTCCGGCGATGCTCCGATTTTGCCCAATTCCATATTCAGATTCTGAATGATTTTCAACAGAAAATCCCGAATTTCCGTTTTTGATGTATCTGGCAAATGAATATCAGCAAGAAGCGCGCTTTTAACATCAATCCCCGCCGCCAAAATCGCCTTGATCTTTTCCTCATTGCTCCCCGCTGCTTCAGGACTCAACTTGATATTGTATTTTTTCAGCAGCCGATTCAGCTGAGAGGTCTGCAACTGTTTGAGAATACGGCGGAAATATTTGTTGGGAAGATCAATTTTCAGAATCTTCCGGAGCAGAAAAATAATCTCGTCCGGAATATAAATCTTAAGATTCTTCCGGCTGTAGAATCCAATTCCCGAATCCTTGATCAAAGCAATGATTTCATCAATGCCCAGCAGTTCAATCGGAATTTCCGCCGCGTAAAGTGTCAGGATTTCGGCATGGGAGAATTCGAATTCGCGGCCCAAAACATTCAAAATTGATTTTTCGTCACGAGTAACCGCACAATCGTGATTGTTTTTTTCGTCATTGGCATAAGCTTCGCGGACGCACGCCCGAAAGATTTTGTAATCCCTGCTGCGCGGATCGTCCGAAGTAGATTCGCCGAGTTCCCTGACATTTGCCGACAGCTTGGCGTGTTCTTTTTTATAAAGCTGTTCCAGCCAGCTTCGCTCCAGAATGGAATTTCCGTCCCGAACCAGAATATTGACCAGCAGAAGCAATTGCGGATCAAAATCAATGCGATTGCTCAGGTCATCCAGATAAAGCGATGATACACGGTCGAACAGTTCCTTGATCTGGCAGGCATCGCTCATACATTTGCTGCCGCCGTCTGGTATTATCGACTTTCCATTGGGTTCCTTGATCATCTCCGAAAAGGAATCCAGCATTTTAAAGAAGGAACTTTTTTCGATCTGATTGACAAGATCAAGCACTTTCACCAGTTTCATGGCCGCCCCCGCATTTTTTTATTGCCCGTCCGGTTCATACAGAATTAAATTAATTCGAGCATAGCATTTTTCAAGCAAAATTTTTCAGATTCAGGAGATTTAAAACATCCTTTGATTCGCATCTTCCGACACATTTTCCGAAATCTATGCCAGGCGCCGGAAATTTCGACCTTTTTCCACAAAACAGATATTGCATTTGACGGGACGGAAGGTATGTTATTGATTGG
This sequence comes from Victivallaceae bacterium, assembly GCA_036677805.1. GTDB lineage: Bacteria > Verrucomicrobiota > Lentisphaeria > Victivallales > Victivallaceae > SIG78. The sequence continues at coordinate 361,390 of JAVBVS010000016.1, forward strand.
CTCCGGGACCGGGGAAACGGACGGATGCGCAAACCGGAAATGAAGCGATGAAATTCACCATTACCGAAGAGGATAAGGCGGCGCTGTGCCGCCAGGCGCCGGAATTCGCCCCCGTGATCGTCCGGACCGAACTGGAGGATTTCGAGTGCCACAACGACCTCTTTCCGGCATTGTTCGAAGCCATCGTGTCGCAGCAGCTCTCCGGCAAAGCCGCCGCCGCGATCTACGGCAAGCTCGAAACGCTTCTGGGCGCCATCACCGCCGAGCGGCTTCAGGCGGCTTCGATGGAAGCGTTGCGCGGCTGCGGGCTTTCGGCGCGCAAAGCCGAATATCTTCACGGCATTGCGGCCGCGGTGCTGAGCGGCGCCATCGATTTCGACCGCCTCGCCCAAAGCGACGACGCCACCGTAATCGCGGAACTGGTCAAGCTCAAGGGCGTCGGCGTCTGGACCGCGGAAATGCTGCTGATTTTCACCCTCGGGCGCAAGGATGTGCTGAGTTACCGCGACCTCGGCATCCGCCGCGGCCTCATGCTGCTCAACCGGCGCGAAACCCTAGAAGACAGCGATTTCGAGTTTTACCGCCGCCGCTATTCCCGGGCAGTTCTCCTTGAAGGTTATGCCCAGCTGCAACACTTTCGCATGATAAATCTTGCGTTCTCGGCGAATCATCAGTTTCACAATTTCATCCGCCACATATTTTCCCATGCCGTCATTGATCCGGCGCCCGGCCAGGATGACTTCGGGCAGATAGCCGAGCGCCTGGGCTTTGTGCGTCCCCAAAAAGCAAACAGGAAAAATGGTCTAAATATTATACATATTTGACTGCTGGTGAGGTAATAATTGGTAAGAAAATCTTATAAAGCATCAAGAGCGTTTATAGAGGGGTACACTTATTCTAAACCTTCACGCAATATTATTATACTCCATTAGAGCAATATTACAAACAAGCATCAAGAATATGTTATTTGTTATGGCCACTATCCTTACACCATGTTATGCTGCTGTTTTTACTCGACGGTATGAAAGAAGAAGTCCACCGAGCCTGGAAAATTCCATAATTTCTCCATCCGGGTCCTGAGGATACGGTTTTATCATAGCCCCTTCTAAACCATAATGTGGTCGTTCATGATTATAGTACTCAAGGTATTCTTGAACAATATAGCATAATTGTTCCTTACTTGTCAGTATTAATTTATTGAGACATTCAGACTTGAAAGATCCAATAAACGATTCAATATATGCATTCATATTGGGTTGTCGTGGAGTCGTTGTTTTACAAGTAATCCCTATCGATTTCATAATCATTGAAAATTTATGTGTAAATAAAGGATCCCGATCATGGATAATATATTTCTTCCCGAGTAAAAAACCGTCCCACATATCACACATATTTCGTGCAACCTGCTTCATCCAGTTTCCATTCGGGTTATGACAAATACCGCCTAGTTTTACTTCACGGGTCATGATATCCTCAAAGAATAAAATATGGTGTCGCTCCAAGCCATTTTCTGTTAGAATTTCTGCGGTAGCAAAGTCAGTTGCAGCAATTACATCTTGATGGGTTGAAATAAATTTATCCCAATTCCCTCTCTTCTGGCGTTCAGGATCAGGAATAATACCATAATCGTCTAAGACTTTTTTTACTGTTGTGGCGGAGACGCTATACCCTAAATACTTCATGTAATCTACAATGCGTTTATATCCCCATTCCGTATTTTTTGCAAGGCGGAGAATTACCTGTATGAGTTCTCCCGAAATAGCCTTTCGGCCTCTTCTTCTTTGTCCATTATTGTTTGTACTGTATTTATTCCCAATAAGTTTACGATACCAGTCTCGAATTGTTGAAGGTGAAAACGTAGTTTCAATAGTTGAAAGAATATACTCATTTAATTTTTCCCCATGCCGGGCTAGGCGGCGCTTCTGAGAATCTGATAATTTTGGCTGAGATGTTTTAGTACTTGATACTAAAATTTCTTCATATATTTTTAACTTTTCCATAGCATAATCTAATGATGCTTGCATGTTCTGTATGAGTTCATGTAAATTATCATCGGCAATATTTCTCATAAACGAATTCAGCCTGTTTAGGACATCGGAGTGAGACATTTTAATCCTTTCAATTTAATAAATGATTTCCTTGATTTCTAACTCCAGTAATTAAAAAGCAAGGGAACGCTACATAAAAATATATTGCGTGAGCTATTTCAGCAAGTATTGAATATGATTCTAACGCAAATTTCAAAAAGATATTACAGCGTATCGCTGAATTTATCTCGGAATTGTTGAAGCAATCGCAGTCTCTAATATCACGGTACAAATGCCAGGTCATTCGATGCTACGAAAACATTCTTTTTTTAACAGTTGTTGTGCTTCCGATCTAGTTAAAGAGCGAATTTTTGCGACTTTCTCACATGATTTTCGTGAGAGTCTAACCTTTCCGGATTCCCACCGATTGACAGTTGCTGGGTTGGTACCCAGTAAAATTGCCAGTTCTGTTTGTGATACGCCAAGTTTTTTTTGTAGTGTCTTAAGTATTGTTCCATTGGCTCTTATTTGTTCAAACCACCGTTCAATTGTTTTTTTACATTCCATCTCAGCCTCTTTTTCAAGTTTGGATAGTCTTTTTTTGCATTCAGCCAATTCATCTTTCATTTTACGACTTTCAGCATTTTGTAATCGGAAATATTTTTTGATTTCATTATGAATGAAGATTCGAATTCGTTCCGCGATGATTTTTTGGATAGATGCCATTGTCATTATTCCATTAGTCCGTTGGTCTTATTGGGCGAATCATGCTCAAACCGTATGCATGGTCGACACCCCATCATATCGAATAGACAATTTTGACCACGCAGACAGTAGTAATAATTCGATTTCTTTGCGTCAACATTGTTGTTTTTCTATGGTCGTTAACTCATATTCTTTTGAACTGAATGCTCTAAGGTTGGCAATAATGTCACCATGTGTCATCTGTCGTAATTCCTTGAACTGTTGTACTGTTTTTGTTCCGGGCTGGAATCGCCCTTTCTCCCAGCGGCAAATCGAGGTGTAATGACTCCCAAGAAGTAGCGCCAATTCCCGTTGTGACAATCCATGCTGGATTCGGAACGTGACCATCTCCATCCCGGCCAGTTTCTTCGGAGATTCGTGATCGTTACTTGCCGAGGCCGAATGAATCATCTTTTCTGTCAGGAGAAGTCGTTTGTTTATATCGGAAAGTTTATCATCAACCGTTTTCGGTAATAAGATTCGTACAATCCGTTCCGCTTCACGCCGTGCAATTTTCTTTACCTCATCAACAAGCGGTTCCGACATGATTTCCCTCAACTTGCCCGATTTGAAAGGTGATGTGGGAGCGATCCCACTACGACAAGTTCCGATGCCGAATCCCAGAAGAAGTAAATGCGCAGGCAATATCTTCTGTGGTAGGATGTGCCTTTGCATATCTTCATTTTGAGAAATTGCTGCTGATCGCTTCCACAGGGATAATTCACGAAATACTGACCGCCTTCTTCGCCGGCACGGGATTTATCGATTGAGCCCTTACAGAGGAGACCGAGTTCTCGACAGCGTTTTTTGAATTTATAATCACTGGAGGTTCCCAGGCGGGCGTTACGGTATTCATTGCCCAGCAGCAGCAAGGCTTGACAAACCAGTTCCGGCGACTCGTACTGCGCCTTGGATAGTCCCCGTTCCGCCCGGGGATGCAGCAGGACCTTGCCCGCCAGTTCATGTTTTGTCCAGTCGGCAATTTTATCAAACGAATCGGGATACGTGGATTTGCCGGACTTGTCAATCACCGCGACGCGGACACATTTTTCTTTCACTTCTTGTGTCTTGCGGCGCTGTCTGGTCAATTCGGCTTTCAGATTGATAAGTTCCCGGCGATAGTTCATCGCTTCTTCGTTTTTCCGCCGAAGTTCCTCGGTCAGGGATTGAACCGCGTTGTCCTCGTGATCCTGAATCATTGGGGCGGGAGAAAAATGCGCCTTCGAGATGATGGACACCTCTTCGCAAAGAATTTTTGCGTCGGAAAGGAAAAAGATTCCGCAGAAATCAAAATGAACACTTTGAGCGAACCGTCTTATCGTGCTCTTCAGAAACTGTTGAAATCCCGAAGGCCCCTTCAATTCGTTTCGTTCGAATTTCAGGATGCTGTCTTGAAACATGATCGGATGTTTGCTGAAGGCGTCGTCAACCGCGAAACCGGGGTAATATGTTCTGACGGCGCCATCATAAACCGTGCGCCGCGATCCATTCCGCGGTCTTGGTCAGGATGACTGACATTTTATTGAGAAGCAGCGTCAGTGCGTCGCCGATGATCCGTCCGACGGAGATCTCGACGCCTTCCACCGCCGACATGAAGATGCGGAACGCCCCGCCGACGCCTTTGTCCATTTCCGCCGAAGTCGAGGCCGCCGTTCCCTGGACGTTCTTCAGTTTCTTGATGAAATCGTCCAGCTGTTGGATGTTGCCGCCGAGCTGAAGCCCCGCGAGCGAGCCGCGCAAGTCGAAAATCTCCTCTGCAAATCCGAGGCGTTTGGCGGTCGGCATCGTCGCCATCGCCTTGGCGATGTCCGCCATGATCTCAGGCATGCTCCGCAGATTTCCGTTGGCGTCGACAGTCGCAATCCCGATGGCTTTCAGCTTGTCCTGTACGTCCGTTTTGGCGAATTGCGAGTAGGATTTCCGAAGGGCCGTTCCAGCAAGCGAGCCCTTGATGCCCATATTCGCCAGCACGCCCAATGCGCCGGAGACGTTGACGATGTTGTCCTTCGCCGCCGCCGCCTGCGGACCGGCCATCTTCAAGCCTTCGGCAAGGTCGGTCAGCGTCTGCGCCGAACCGTTCGCGGTCGCGGTCAGGATGTCCGACACATCCGCCATTTTGGAACTTTCGATGCCGAACACCCGCATGTTGTTGGCCGCGATTTCAGCGGCCTCCGCAAGATCCGTCCCGGTCGCTCTCGACAGGTTCAGAACCGCCGGAATCGCCGCTTCGATCTCTTTGGCGTTGAAGCCCATCCGGCCCATGGCAGTCATGCCGTCCGCCACCTGTTTTGCGGTGAAACTGGTTTCGCGTCCCAGCTTTTCCGCGACCTCGGTCAGCCGCTGGAATTCCTTTTCGGTCGCGCCGGAGACCGCCTTGACCATCCGCATCTGGTCGTCGAAATCCGCGAACGTCTTGGTGGCGAACGCGAACGGAGCCGCCGCGATGGTCGCCACCGTCACCATGCCTTTTCCGGCGGTGGTCAGCGATGTGCCGAAATTCTTTATCTTCGCTTGCGCCTGTTTGAGACCGCGCTCCAGCCTGGTCTGGTCGAGCATGATCTCGACAAACGCCCGGCCGGCCTTCACATTACCGCTTGCACCCGCCAATCGAAATCACCTCCTTTAAAATGGTTCTGCCTATAAATTCGCTCATTCTGCCTATTTTGATTTGAAAATTATGCAGAACGCGGTTATGGTATAGGCAGAAAGATCATAACCGAGGGAAGCCGAACATGAGAACTTTTGATTACACGTCGTTTCCGGCAAAGCTGCTGACGCCTGAAATCAGCAATCTTTTGTCCGCCATCCACGAGTATCGCGGAAAGCAGGATTTATATGTCACCGCCAAGCGGGATATTCTGCGGACGCTGTTGGAAGTCGCGGTTATTCAAAGCACCGACGCCTCCAACCGCATCGAAGGAATTTTCACCTCGGACGAACGGTTGAAGGAACTGGTCGAGAAAAAGATCGAACCGATCAACCGCAATGAAAAGGAAATCGCCGGATACCGGGACGTGCTGGCGACCATTCATGAAAATTATGAATACATCCCCGTCACGCCGAATTCGATTCTGCAGCTGCACCGCGACCTCTATTCGTTCCATCCGTCCGGAATCGGCGGACACTGGAAGAACAGCGACAATCTTATCGCCGAAAAAGGCCCGGATGGTCAAAACCATGTCCGGTTCAAGCCCGTTTCCGCCCTTGAAACGCCGGATGCCATGGAACGGCTTTGTCACGCATTCGACGGGGCCATCCGGCAAGGGACGCATGACCCGCTCCTGCTGTCCGCGCTTTTCGTGTTCGATTTTCTCTGTGTCCACCCGTTCAATGACGGCAATGGACGCATGAGTCGGTTGTTGACGTTGCTGCTGCTTTACCGCGGCGGCTACATCGTCGGGAAATACATCAGTTTGGAAATGCTGATTGAAAAGTCAAAGCGAACCTATTACGAAACCTTGCAGGAGAGTTCGTCCGGTTGGAATGACGGAAAAAACGATTACATTCCGTTTCTGCGGTATTTACTTGGAATTGTATTAAAAGCATACCGCGAATTTTCGGATCGGGTTGAACACACGGTTCTTTCCCGTTCGAACAAATCGGAACGCATCCGGCTGGTGTTTGAACAACGGTTGGGCAAAATTTCCAAGCGCGACATCGCGGATGCCTGCCCCGATATCAGTATCGCCATGATTGAACAGACCCTCAAGCAAATGCTTGACGAGGGAGTCATTCAAAAAGTCGGAGCCGGGAAAAACACCGCCTACGTCAAGCGGTAATTACCATCCTTTTCGGGTCGGGAAGCATCCTCCTGAGCTGCGCCATGGTGATTTTCATCACCGGCTTCGCCTTTTGTGAATACGGGTTGAAATCCGCTGGTTTGACTGGCTTGCTCTTCTTTGGATCGCGGAGGATGTTGGCGACCAGCGCCATGAGACAGGAGGTTTGTCCCCATTCCAGCCGTCCCCGTCCCTCGGCCATTTTTACGAGTTCGCGCAGGGTGAACGGGTCGGGGTTCACTCCGCAGATTCCGGCGCACTCGCAGACAAGCCGGTCAACCGTTCCAGCTCGGACACCAGACGGTCTTCGAACTTGCCGTCCGACAGAAGGTCGTTCATCTTCTTTCGGGCGATCTCCTCGAAACGTCTGGTCGCCGACAGAATCTTTTTGAACGCCAGCCGTTTCGCCTCGGGGAAAAAATCGATGATCTCGTCGAGAAGCGCCGAAGTCGCGTGGTCGATGGCGTCCCCGGCCATCGCCGCCCCGAATTCCCCGTCCGTCACATTCCTGGAATCGCACTCCGGCTTGCAGACGGCGTAGAGCACGTCCACGAGCAAAACAGGATCGGTCGAGAGTCGTTCCAGCAGTTTCGCGCTCGGCTGGTTCTTCGCGTCCAGTTCGATGATGGAATTCAAATCCACGTCGCAGAGCGCCCGAACGCGCTTGATCGCGGCGACGTTCACCGCGAGCGTCCACACGCGCCCGGCGTTGTCGGTAAAACTTTTCATATGGAAACAGTCCTTTGTTGTAAATAGGGTTGACGGAAGAAAAAACTTGAAAAATCCATTTGAGGTTGTACATTAAATTCCAGAGGTTTTGTACCGGAATTTCAACTTAAACAGGAATCGCAAATGTGCCAGCTTGACAGACTTCAACGGCTGAAAGCCGAGATCTATCGGATTGCGCAAAGGCATCATGCCCGTAAGGTGTATGTCTTCGGTTCTTGCGCCCGTAAGGAGGAGACGCCGGGAAGCGACGTCGATCTTCTTGTGGATCTTCGACCTCAGGCCACGCTGTTCGACATGATGGATATTCAAGATGCGCTGGAAGCCTTGCTTGACTGCAAAGTTGATGTTGTCTCAAAAAACGGGTTGAATCCCTATTTGCGTGAAAGCGTTCTGAAAGAGGCGGTTCTGTTATGAGCAGCCGAGGAGATGCATTCTTTCTGTTGAACATTGTCGACGCATTGAAGGATATTGCCGAATATACGAGCGATGGCAAGGCCGCATTTCTTGTAGAAAAAATGCGAAGGGATGCCATCGAACGAAAATTTGAAATTCTTGGAGAGGCCGTGAAAAACCTCTCTTCCGATTTTATTTCGAAACATCCCAATGTCCCGTGGTCGCACATGGCTCGTTTCCGCGATCTTTTGGCGCATCACTACTTCGGCATTGACTTGAATGCGGTCTGGGAAATTTCCCAAGGCGATGTCGCCTCGGCCCTGTCGATAATTCGTGCCATGCCGGAATATCTGTCCGCACGGGCGGATTATGAAAAGACACTGCAAACCCGTCAAGCCGCGGTCGACAGACTACGTGCCCTGAAGGCGCAAATCGGATCAGTCATGCGGCGTTTTGGCGTGGACAGTTTTAAACTGACCCAAGAGAGCGCCGAGCAAAAAGAAGAACAGGATATTGAAATTGATTTTATCGTTCAATTTCAAGAATCCAAGCCCTTGTTTGCGATTGTTGAACTTCAGAATGAATTAACGTGCCTGATCGGTTGCAAGGTTTCCATCTTGACCGCAGGATGCGAACTTGTGAAGTCGAACCCGCAAATACTGACAAACGCTGTGGAACTCTAATGTGATTACGTCCATACCGGAGCGCGGGTCGAAGCGGTCGGCTTCGCGGTGACGGACACCGTGACGGCCTCTTCGAGGTTTTGCTCCATGCTGAATCCGGTGATCGACCAGTCGGCGTCGAGTCCGCTGCCATTGCCGTCCGTCACGAACAGCGAAATCGGCGTGTTGCCGAAATACGCCGTCTGGAAAGCGGTGAAGTCCGCGTCCTCGGTGTCGTAAAGGATGCCGAACTCCAACGATGCCTCCTTCAGCGTCGCCACGGATGCCTTCCAGCCTTGCGTCGCACGGGTGGTCACGTCCGCTTCGCCGGATTCGAGGTTGAGGGTAAGGTCTTTGACGTTTTTGACTTCGGTCGCGCCGGTCGCGCCGGCGGTTCCCCGAAGCAGCTTCGTGTCAAGGCCGAGAACGATAGCCATAAGAGAAAACTCCTTGTGTTTATGGTTTTACAGAGTCCGCCCACAGTTTGGGAAGCGCCGGGGCGGTTTTCACCAGCGTCGGTCCCATCAGCGGTCGCTTGGGATATTTGCGGCGGCGGTACATGCCGCCGAATTCATGGGCGGTCATGGAGATTCCGATGAACTTTTTCGCGGGGCCGATCACCACTGCCATGCGGTTCTTTTCCACGCCGAAGAGAATCGAGCGTTTCAGCAAGCCTCGGCGGGTGTGCGGCGGCGTCCCGGGACTGGAAGCCTTTGAAGAGCGGGAAACCGCGTTCCTTGCTGACTTGCGGATATACGCCCCGGCACGGCGGAGGGCTTTCAGACTGCCCTTCCTCACCTTGGAAATCACCTCGGCATCGTCGAATTCGACCCGGACTTTCGTTCCGGTCATGCCTTGACGAGCTTGAACGTGAGTTCAATCACGCTGGTGAACTGGCCGCGCTCCCGGAGATGCTCCGGCGAGTAGATAGGATTGTAGGCGACGCATACGCACGTCGCCCCGGCCAGTTTTCGGTTCAGGAACCCAAGGCCGAGTCCCTCGACAAATTGAAGCATCGCGTCGAGTCCGTCCTCGCCGCATCGTTTCAGGACGCCGACTTGGACTTTCGGCAGCTCCTCGCGGGCGGTTCTGGAAACGGCCTTGTATTCCGTCGAGAGCGGCACGACCACCACGCGCATTTCGTCCAAATCCCGCAATTCGTATTCCGGAAAATAGAGGACTTCGGCGTGATAATCGGACAATTCGGCAGCGACCGCGTTGGCAATATTCAGCACTTCCGACATCATCACCTCCGCATGAATTCCATGACGATGTTGCCGATGGCGGCGATCAGCGCGAGCACCGCCGCGCCCATGGCCGACAGCATCGTTTTCTGCAGGTCGGCGGCGGGCTTGCAGGGCGGATAATGGTGCTGTCCAACCTCAAAATGCATCTTCAACATGCCTTTCAACTCCGCAAGCTCAAGCCGTGATTGATTCACGGCCTCCCACAAATCCCGGTGGTCGGGTATGTCATTCGGCATTTATTCCCTCCCATGGCAATTCCGGCAGCATCGCCAACGCAGCAAGAAGTTTTGACCGCGGATTGCTGGTGTAATAGCCGCGGGTAACCCGATCTTTCGGACGTCCGGTGATTTCCGAGATTTCTCCCGGCTTGCCATGTGGCTGAAAATTTTCCAAATAAACGATTCTGCCGGCTGCGCGATTCAACGCCTTGGTGCTGGCATCCAGTTTCTCGCAAATCATTTTTAGAAATCCGGTGATTTCCTCGGGAAATCTGCCGTCTCCGGCAGCCGCAACTTTTTCGACAATCCCAGTAGCCTGACGTTCGTCCAGACGCGGATTTACCGCACCGCCATTGTGCCAGTAGTCGTAAAGCGTCTGATAACATTCACGCTGATACAATTCGATGGCTTTGCGACGCTCGCCGTGATATCTGCTCGCCGGAACTTTGAACAGCCAGCCGTTCAAGTATTCGAGCGGCAGACAAAACATTTCCTGCGGTCCGCCATTGGTAGGTATCCCCGTAATGGTGATACCTTGCGCTGACAGGACTGGATCTCGTCTGATTAGCTCGAATTGCTTTCTCCATTCAAGTCCGATGGCCTCCACAACCGGTTTCATCGCTACGAGTTTTTTGCCATCTTTTTCAACGATCAGAATTTCATTGCCGTGAAAGGGAATCCGTTCAATCTTGCTTCTCATAGTTCCTCCATTTCCTTTGTGTGAATCCGCCGTGTCCAATGATACGAACCGCTCCACCGCCACACCGGCTCTCCGCTCGGCGCAAGCACTTCATAGCGGCATCCGGCATGGATGACGGAATCTCCTCGTTCCGGTTCATTGGAAAGTTCGGAAGCCGCAATCAGAAAATCGCGGCTTTCCGTCCGGACGGTCACACCGTATTGGTCTTCGGCACGAAACAGCGTTCTGCCCGGCGTCACATTGACCGGAATTCGCTCTCCGCTCCGGCGGACATACACCGCCGGAACGGAAAGTTCCATCAACCGCCTGGATTCAAGCCACTCAGCGGCCTGTTCCAGTATTCCCACCGCTATGCTCCAGCAATGATGCCGGCGGCGCGAAGCGAGGCGAGAAGCGCATTCAGCTGCGTTTCCGCGTCTGTCGCGGATTCGCCCGCGAAGGTGCAATCCGTCACAGCCGCACCTTTCTTCACAAGTCCGGGCACGTCCGCCGTCGCGGCGCTGTAACTCGTATTCGTATCCGTGTCGTATGGCGCGTTGAGAAGGACGCGCGCCAGTTCATCGGATGCTTCGGCGGCGGCAATCGCCTTGCCGAGATACGGATTCCCGGCGGCGACCGTGGTAACGGCGTGGTTGGCCGCATCCCAGTAGACGGCGGCTCCGGCGGCAATTGCCCCGGCGGCTTTCGCCACATCAAAAACGCCGACCACGGCGAGACTGCCGAGCGTGCCGGCGGCGATATCTAACCGGGCGATGCCGATCAGGGTTCCGAGAGCAACAACGTCCCCCGCCGCGACGGCGGCGGACGGACGGTAGTCGATGGATTCACCTTTTTGCACATAACGGGCGATCATAAAAATCTCCTTGGATTTGAGGTTGTGCCGAACGGATATTTCACCATCCGGCGGCTGTGACTCGGGCGTTTAGGCCGCGCCGTTGGATTTTACCATGCCGCGATGGTCCTGCTCGCGGACGCCGAGGTCGAAGTACACCCGGAACCAGAGGCCGAGGGTGTTGAAATCGGTCTCGCCACGTTCGACCGTGGGAGTGCGCTTGCCCTTCAGGAACCCGATCTCCCAGGTATCGACGGTCTGCGGATCTCCGAAGAGATACCACCCGGTCTGGCTCGCGCCGTCATAGGCGCTGTTGCCGAGATACGGGCTGGAAACCACGGAGAGGTGCTCGTCCGCGAGGACGTTCAGCGCCGGGCGAACGGAGTTTTCAGTTCCCGCCATAATCAGCGTCGCGCCCTGCGTCAGCTCAATAGCGAGGTGCTTGAGCGCGGTCGGAACCAGCAGGAACTTCGGCTCGACACTGATCGGCTGACCATCCGCGTCCACCTGGTCCAGGAAGAGCTGGATCGCCTTCTTGAGACTGTCGGAGGAGAGCGCACTGGTCGCGCCGGTCAGCAGGTTTTTGTGCCCGCTGTGGAACAGGGTCTTCCCGTCCGTCTGGGTCGGATTCGACAGGAGGCGGGAGAAGAACAGCTGATCGATCAGGCGGGCGGCGCGGTTCCCCATGGCGGTCGGCACCTTCATGAACGCGCCGAGATCGTCGTTGATGATCATTTTGCGCGTCAGGCAGAACTTCTTGCCGTAGGTGTCGAGCTGGTTCTTGGCCGCCTCTTCCAGCAGGCCGCCCTCCTTGATCTCGCCGTCCGCGGCGATCGGCAGCAGGTCGCCGACGTCGGTAAGCCGGAAGCGGTCGTTCTCCTTGAAGTCATTGAGGTCGCCGGTGGAACACAACTTGGTGGCGATCACCGGCTGAGCCGTGTAGCTCTGCAGCAGTTTCTTATTGGCGACGTTGCTCAGGATGCCCGGCAGACTGACCGAACTGAACGCGGCGCGGATGGTCTCGTTGTCGAAGCCCCGGCTGTAGGGAATGCCGTCGAGCTTCATGCACTCGATCAGAAGCTGGCGAAGCGGCATGTCCATGTCGCGCATCCCGGCTTCGACGATCGGCGCGCCATAGGATTTCTCCAGGGTGTCGGCATCCACGCCGACGCGGAGACACATCGCCGCCTCAATGGTTTTGCGAAGTTCGCCTCCCTCCGGTTTGGCTTTGACGGAAATACTCACGCTGGCGGCCGGACGTTCGGCGCGCATGGTTTCCAGCACTTTCTTCGTCACAACCTCCGGCGTCCAGCCCGCGCTGATCGCTTCGCGTTCGATTTCCGGGTAATCACCGGCACAGATCCCCTGAATGGTCGAAACGCGCTCGCGTTCGGCCTTCACTGCCGCGGTGGCGGCTTCCCGGGCGGTGCCCGCCACATCGACGGCGCCGGCCTGAATCGCGGGCGGAACGGTCTCAGCTCCCACCTTCTTCTCCGGCTCGCAGCCGCGTTCCGCTTTGGCGGGCGGTTCGGTCTCCGGCTTTTTCTCCGGCATAATCGGCGGGACGACGGTTTCCGCCTTTACGGCGGCTTCTTTCTTCTCGGGTTCTTGGGACATGGCATCTCCTTGGATATTGGAAAGGTTGAATTTCGCGGCAACCTTCATGGCGGTTTTCGAGTCCGCGCCGACGGCGACCACCGATACTTCACGGAGTACGGATTTTCGGATATGGTAGAATGGGCCTTCAAGCATCAGGCCGTTCACCTCATGTTTCCCCTGAACGAGCTCGCATTCCTTCACATCCGCGCCGATGGAAAGCTGCCAGTCGGCTCCGGCCTTGGCCTGCGCGACGATATCCTGCGCGTCCTTGCTGTCCGAGACGATTTCGCCGCTGATTTCCAGCGCGTTGTTCCGGACGTTCGCCGAGATCATGCCGACCCGTGCTTCGGTCTTGTTCTCATGGTTCGTCAGCAGCGGCACGGTCTCAGGAATCTCCAGTCCGGCCAGATCGACCACGACCGGATGCTTCCAGCCGGGCAGGTTCATCTTTCCGCCGGAATAGGCCACGCCGGCTACCTTGGGACGGCCGCCGGCGGCGGCCTCGATCAAAGTAAAATCGTTCAAAATGATTTACTCCACAGGTTCGGAACCGTCATCCGGTTCGCTTTTTACTTGTTCGGTTGATTTCTCGTCGGGGATTGGAATTCCGAATTCCCGCATCAATCGGATTTCCTTGCCGCGCTGACGTAGAACCGCCATGTAATCGCGGCCATCTTTCGCGCATTCGGCGGCGAGCGTGGTGGTGTGATTGGCGAGGCGTTTTTCCTGTGCCGAGGCTTCCTTGCCGGGATCGACGTGCGGGAAACCGTCCCAAAACCACGTGTGCCGGTCCAGCGGCGACTGTCGCATCCGGGAGAGGGAGTATTCCCGAAACCACACTTCAAAAATGCGATTCAGGACTTCGCTTTCCCAAAAATTCCGATCGACCAGAATCGACTTGTGATAGATCTGATTGTCGAGTCGGCCCGACGCATAGTTGTGGCCGGAAAAGTCGCCGGCCAGCGTCCCATAAGTGGCAACCACGCACCGCGCAATTTCGGAGAGAATGATTTTTACGAACTCGGCATGATTCGCGGCCGGCTGTTTCGGGTCGAGCTGGCCCATCTTCCAACCGGCGGGAACGGTCAGCATCATGTTCCGCTCCAGCGGGATCGAGTCCATCGGCTCAACCTCGTCCGATTCACCGTTCGGCGGGGCGTCGGTATAGAGAATCGCGGCGAAATCGGCGGCGGCCTCCGCGGCGGACAGGACAGCCAGGTTGTAACGTCTCAATTGAGCGAAAAGCGGAAGCGCCGCCGTCAGCTCCGGAACTCCGCGATGAAGGCCGGGACGATCCTGACGGAAAATATGGAGCATGTATTCCGCCGGAATATGGATCGACTCATCACCCGGCATATAGTGAATGTCGCCGGGGTGGTATTTCAGCACCCGGTAATCGATCGGATTGCCCCAGGTATCGAATGCGATTCCATCGACCGAGAGGTCATCCTCCAGCCATTTCAGATCGCCGGAGACGCGATCGGCCTCAATCAGCATCAAATCCAGCTTGACCGGATGACGAATTTTCGGATTGGTCGCCAGCACGGCGAACGCTTCCCCATCCTGGCAACGGGCCATCCGCATGGTTCGAAGCTTCGCCGGAAGTTTTGCCGCGTCCGCCCAATTCATGAAGGCGCTTTCAACCTCATCGTTGAAATCCTCATCGGAGGAAAGCATCTGCAGGCGCGGTCCGGTACCGATGGTATCGTTCGCCAGCATCTGGACCAGGCCCTTTGCGTAGCTGTTGTTGGATATCTCGTAGCGGGAACGCATCCGGAGTGTCCGGCGGACTTCTGGCGCGGCTTCCATGTCGGCGGAAAGGTGATCGGCCGCCGCCCAATGTTTCGAATTGTCCTTCGTTGTCCGGGAGGCATCGAACCATCCTCGAACGGCCGGGACGAACGGTTTTGGAGGCGTTCGTCCGCAAAATATCGTTTTCAACGTATTGAACATAAAAAAACTCACGCCCCTGAATGGCTCAGTTTGGAAAATTTCAGGCCGCTTGTGCGGGATTTTATCGCCTTTTTCGACGCGAGGTACTCATCCGCCGCAATCAGATCCGGCAGGGAATGCTGTTCGACCTTCTGCCCGTCGACTTCGGCGGACCTCGGCCCGGCCGCATTCCCGCGGATATTATCTTCCATCGCTTGTTCTTCACCCATGCTTTCCCCATTCCTGTTTTTTTTACCGCTTCCTTCGCCGGAAAGCGCGTGTTCTCACTTTCTAAATACGAGAGGCCCCCCGGAACAGTGTCATTTGAGGCGAAAAATGAAGGCGGAGAGCGGGCAAAAGCCTTGAATTGAAATTCCGGAACATCACGCCGGGATGATAATAAAAGCCAGTAAAATAAAATTGGCTTTTTTGTAAAGTCAGGCTTGCATATTCCTCGGAAGCATGTTATTTTCTTTCATAAAGCGGAAATGGAGGGAGGTAAAATGCGACGTCCCGAAAACAGACTGACCGAACGCGAAACGATGGTTCTTTGCGAAATCTGCCGTCACCTTCGCCAACATGACCGCGTCCCGGGAATCCGGGAACTCGCGGCGGCACTGTCGTTGCAGGAATCATCGGTGAAATACATTCTGAACAGTCTGCGGAAGCAAGGCTGTATTGAACGTTCCGCCTCCTGGAGTCGAAACTACAAGGTTCTGAAGCCTTTCGACGAAAAAGAACTGGTGACGATTCCGATTGTCGGGTTCCTGAAAAACGACAGGGTTCTGGCATTTCGAAGTCCTCCTGTCGGAGAAGCTCGGATCACCTGTGCGGACGGGAATTCCGATCATGAGCTCTTTTCGCTCCAAGTCCTCCACGACGGACCATTGAGCGGCTCCGCATCCCCCGGCGACCTCCTTGTTTTTCGCAAACGATCTGTTCCCACCACCGGCAATACCGCGATTGTGAATTTGAACGGCGATATGAAACTCGTCAAGTTCAAGCTCGCCAGAAACGCGGTCATGCTTCATGGCGATCAGGAAATGCCGTTTCAATTACGACCATCGGACCGATTACGAGTTGATGGAATATTAATATTGTCGTTCAGCAATGCGGAGGTTACGATGTTCTGATATTGCGGGCCTCCGATACTCTTTATATAATGCGAAGGGATGCGGCGTTCACTTCGCTTTTACAAAGTACAGGGGGCTTGCAATGACGGACAAGACAATGGCGCGTTTCCCGGCGGAAGGAAACCCGACGCCGGATGACCGGGAGGAAACACTCTCCTTCAGTACCGATAACGACCTGCTGCCGCTGTTTCCATCTCCGCCCGACCGGGAACAAATGCTGGAAAGGGAGATGACGCAAATCCTTTCGGCGTTTCGTTCCGGAATCCGGCTGAGCCTTCGGTTCACGGAAAAAGAAAAAATTCAGTCCTTCGAAATCCGTGTCGGCGATGACGATATCCCCCGGATGATTATCTTCGATATCCTGGCGCGAAAAATTTCCTTCCCTTCCGGAGACGTTCTCTTCGCCCTCATCGCCATTCAGGTTTTCGGACGCGCGCTTCTTGGCGTCCGGCTGGTTCCCCGAAAACGTTATTGCCTGAAGAAGATGCTTCCGTGGTGCGCTGCGCCGCCCGGAGAGGTGTATACCATTTCCCGGGTTGTCTTTCGCGGATTCACGCTCGGCATGGTCAATCGGGAACACACCATCCATTTTCAAACCGGCGGTTCCGCCTGGGAACGGTTCATGGAGGAATACCGGAGTAAGAAGTCGGGCGTCATTATCACCCGGCTTTGCTTCATGGTTCGGTTCAATGATGAAAGCACACGGCACTTTCACGTTACGGAACGAAGCCTGACCGGGTTGCGGCGGGACCCGAGAGCGGATGAATTCGAATTGTTTCTTGCCGCTCAAGGTTGTGTGGAGCTCTCCGATGCGAATCCTTGAGGAGACCAATAATTTCTGGGACGAGCTTGCCTATTGGATTGACGAGCCCGGATTCGCTTACCATCGCGGCGGCTGGCGGGAACAGTTTTCACATCTTGTGGATTTCGACGCGCTGAGCGAATTTCTTGCGCCGTCCGGAGGGAAAACGGCGGGATTCATCCCATGCCCGTTCCGTGACGGATGTCCGGATTGTCTTCATTTGCGGGTGCGGGCACAACAGTCGGGGGAATATATCGGCGTATGTCCCCGGGGACATACGGCTCCGCTTTCGCTGAATGCGCCGGATTTACGTCCCATGCGATTTCGCTGCGAAGCATTCCATGCCCGGGTTGCGGCAACCTTGCCGATTGAACCGGATGTCCGGCCGGGCAACGCGCCCGGGACATGGCTTCTCGGGGGCTTTCGCCTCGGGACACGGGTATGCGGCCGCCTGTACATTTCCTACCTGATGCCCGGCTACATGCTGGAGTGCTGCAGCCGCCTGATGGCCGCGGATAACAGTCCCTGCGTTGTATTGTCACCACATTTTGACAAGACCGATCAAAATATCCGAAGCACACTCAACGCGCTGCCGGTCACCTATGTTCCGATTCAGGAGGTCATCGCCGTTGACCGGCAATGCCGTCCCTCGCTGATATCTCCGCCGCATCCGGTTATTCAGCGTTTCATCCGGGAGGAAATCGTCGTCGATAAAATCGCCGGAGGATTTCCGTTGCAGACCGGAAGCCGCTGGGAGGATATTCATTTGCATTTTCTCGATTTGCACACGGTAAGCTGTACCGTGGGTTCGTTCCATCCGACCTTCGCTTATCAGGAAATGGGAATGAAGGACGCCCGTACCGGAGATCCCGACGCGAATTGGAAGCTGCTTCTGTTTCTGGCCGAGAACAACGGCATGTTGGCGCCGGCCTGGTCGGGGAATCAGATCTCGTCCCGGGATCGCCAGAAAAAGCGTCGTCTGTCCGCCGTGCTGAAACAATTCTTTCATCTTGAAACCGACCCTTTTGTGTTTGACTGCGACCATTCGGCTTATGTGCCGCGCTTCAAAATTTCCCCGGAATCCCGCAGTACAACCTATCATCGACGGCTTCGGGAACGTTAACCCATCCTTCCGATCCGACTTCGCGGCAATGCGGGGCCGGATTTTTGTTTTTCCGTGTGACCGCTGTGACAAAACACGCCGCCGCCGATCGCTTGCCGTAAAAAAACAAAGAAAAATTCGAGACGGATTATTCCGTTAATCCACAAATACTTCAAGCGAAATTCGAGTGGAAGTCGGTTCGCTTTTGTTTCGTCACGTGTGACATGTCACCATTAAAGGGCGACGTCGGTTTCAAAACAGAAACCAGGATCGCCAGGGAAAAATCCCGAAACCGCCGTCGTCCCGGCGGTCAAAGGAGTTTTTCCCATGAGACATCCCGGAAAGTATCGCAGGCATCGGCTGGATTGTCATGACCTCAAAATCATTCACGATCTGGTCGCCAAAAAACTCTCCACGGTGAACGGTATCACCTCCGATGATTTGAGGGACATTGAACATGACGTGGTCCTGGTCCTGCTCCGGCGCATGGAAAAGTTCGACCCGGCCGTCAACAAGTGGGCCGCGTTCCGGGCCGTCGTCATTTATCACACATTGACCGATATCATCCGGAAGCATGTCGGGCCGGATTCCGAAATCAATCGGCGCGCCGATTTCACTCTGGATGACCGCGTTCCCGGAAGCAAGCCGCACAGTCCCGTGTTTTATCGTGATCTGGTCAACCGCGACATGACCATCGCCGACGGCACGGAAAAGGATGATTCCGAACGGCTGGCGCTCGTCATGGACATCCGGATGGTCACTTCGCGGCTTCCGGACGAGCTGCGTGAAATTTGCGAATACATCGTACGCGAGGGCTGCAAAAGCCCGGTGGATATCATGGAGCCTTTCGGAATCTCACGAAAAACAGCCTTCCGCCGCTTTCTGGAAATCCGCAAAGTGTTCATTTCGCATGGAATCACGGGTTGATTTCCCGCTCAAATGACACTGTTTCACCGGGTCTCTCGTATTTAGTAAGCGGAGACCCGTGTTTCTCCTTCCGTCATGTCTGTCGTTCAACGCATCAACCCAAGAGGCGTCATGCAAAAACTGTTTTTCATACAAGAATCGGCGAATGAATATCATGCCCGCGCCCGCAACGGCGAATTCATGTCGAGCCATTTTCTGGCCGACTTTCGGGAAAGTCCCGCGCTGTATCATAAGAAGATCCTTGACCGGATTGAAGAACCCGAATCCCCGGCGTTTATCCTCGGCCGGGCGGCACACTGCCTGATTCTCGAGGGCCGTCACGCTTTTGACCGTGATTATCTGATCGCGGACGGTCCGATCAATCCCAGGACCGGTGAACCCTATGGCGCGAAAAGCAAGGCTTACTTGGAATGGGCGGCGTCGCAGAACCGGGAAGTCGTTTCCGGCGGGGATTTCAACTTTCTTTTGAAGCTTCAGACCGGAGTCTGGCTTCATCCGGCGGCTTCCGAACTGCTGACCGACGGAGTGGCGGAAGGCGTGGTCCGCATCGATTATCATGGAGTCCCGTGCCAGATCCGCATGGACTGGTATTCCTCCCGCGCCGGTCTGGTCGATCTGAAAACCTGCGATTCGCTCCGCTGGTTCGAGGCCGACGCCAGACGCTACGGCTATCTTTATCAGCTCGCCTTCTATCGGGCGATCATCCGGCGGGCAACCGGCGGAAATGTTCCGGTCCACCTGATCGCGGTCGAGAAGAACGAACCGTTCTCCGCCGGGGTATGGCGGCTCACGGACGAGGTGCTGGATCTGGCCGAAGTCGTCAACCTTGCCGCCCTGGAACGTTTCCGCGCCTGCCGCGCATCCGGCGTATGGCCGACCGGATACGAGGACATCAGAATCATTGACAGCCTGTGAGGAATGTTATGGACCCTTGTTTCTATTCTCCCGAAGCTCTGCTGACTTCGATTCCGGTTTTTCCGCTCTCGTTCCCGCCCGTTGATGCGATTCTCGACGAATCCGACGACGAAACCCCGGCATCCGCGTTTTCGGATTACCGGATTCTCGAACATCTGCGCGGATTGCCTCTCCCGGGAAAACGCGGACGAATGCGACGGAATGTCCGGAGCACCTTGCCGCCGCCGATCGCCGAGCTTCTGGCCCGGCTCGGTGTTTCGGAGGATAAACTGCAAAAGGCCAATGTGATTCTCTACTACGGGAACGTCGAGATTCTGGAATCCATCCGCGAGGAACAATTGGGGATTGAGTCGGCCTACCGGGAAGTGTCGATGCAGTTCGCGATCGCATTGCCGTTCCGCCGGGACGCCTGAACCATCATTACCGTGACAACCACCATTACAGCAAAGGATCAATTCAATGGGAATGCTTGAAAACATTCAGTCGGGCCGTGAAAAGCGGCCGCCTCGGATCATGATTTACGGCAGCGAGGGTATCGGCAAGTCGACGCTAGCCGCCTCCGCGCCGAATCCGATTTTCATTCAGACCGAGGATGGCCTCGGCGAGATCAACTGCCACAAATTTCCGCTGGCGAAATCGATCGCCGAAGTGCTGGCGGAATTGACCGCCATCCGCGACGAACCGCACGAATACCGGACGGTGGTGATCGATTCCGCCGACTGGCTTGAACGGCTGATTTTTGACGAGGTCTGCCGGGAATTCGGAGTGAGGAACATTGAGAAAGCCGATGGCGGCTATGGACGCGGCTACACCCACGCCCTTACGCATTGGCGCAAGGTCATCGCCGTTCTCCAGGAAATCCGCGACCGGCGCGACATGATCGCGGTCTTGGTCGCCCATGCCAAAGTCGAACGTTTCGAGGACCCGGAAAATGCCGCCTACGACCGCTACACGCCGCGCCTGCACAAACACGCGGCCGCACTGATTTCCGAATGGGCGGACGCGGTGTTTTTCGCCAATAAAAAGTTCCGGATTCAAAAGGAAAATGCCGGATTCAGCGGGGAACGCGCCATTGCCGCTCCCATCGGCGCGGAGGGGGGCGAACGCATGATTCGGACCGTCGGATCGCCGGCCTGCATCGCCAAGAACCGTTATGGGCTTCCGGCCGAACTGCCGCTTTCCTGGCAGGCGTTTGTCGAAGCGTATCGGAAGGTGGAGGAGGATCATGAGTAAATGCGGCGCGGTCTGCGAGATATTCAGTCGCGTGTGCGGCTATTTTCGCCCGGTGAGCAATTGGAATAAGGGGAAACGCGAAGAGTTCAAGGATCGGAAAGTCTTTGATGTGGGTAAAACGCGCGGGAAAAAGGATGAAGGAAAATGATTGTCCGTCATGAGGTCAATCGGCATCCAGCCGCCTGTGATTTTTGCGGATTTCCGATCCGCGCCGGAGAAACCTGCCGAATCGTCACCGAGGAGCAAACCGGAAAATCCTACCGTGAGCACATTCGCTGTCCCGGCGCGCCAACCGCGGCGGTTCGTGATCCGCGCCCCGTACCGCCGAAAATCCAAACCGCGTCCAATCACGCGTTCAGTATGGCATAACAACAGAGGAAAACAAGAATGGCTACTCTCAATTTCAATGCGAACGAAGTCGAACCCTCCACCGGATACGAGCCCATTCCGGCGGGCAAATACGCGGCCGTCATCACGGATTCCGAAATGAAACCGACCAAGACCGGCAACGGCCAGTATCTCGAACTCGCCTTTGAAGTCATCGAAGGCGATTACCGGGGACGCAAGGTCTGGGCGCGGTTGAATCTCGAAAATCCGAATTCGCAGGCGGTCCAGATCGCCCGCGCCGATCTTTCCGCCATCTGCCGCGCGGTCAATGTGCCGGAGCCCAAGGATTCCATTGAGCTGCACAATCTGCCGTTGAGCATCACCGTCCGGTGTCGCAAGAACACCGAAACGGACGAAATCACCAATGAGGTCAAGGGCTATGCCCCGAGAACCGGCGCCACCGGCGCGGCGGCCGCCTCCGTTCCGCCGCCGCAGACCAACGGCGCGCCGCCGTGGGCCAGAAACAAGTGATCGAACTGGAGCTGCCTTACCCGCCTTCCGTCAATCACTATTACCGGCATGTCGGCCCCCGTGTGCTGATCAGTCGCGAAGGACGCCGCTACCGGGAGATGGTAAATGCGCTGGTGCGTCAAAAAAACATTCGCCCGCTTCCGGGCGGAATCGCGCTTTACGCCGCATTCCGCCCGCCCGACCGGCGGCGCCGGGATCTGGACAATGTCGGCGGAAAGGTTTTGCTCGACACGCTGCAGGCGGCCGGATTGTTCAAGGATGACTGTCAGATCAAGCGGATCCTGCTGGAAATGGGCGAGCCCGTTGAAGGCGGCAGGTGTTCGGTCCGCCTCGAGGAAATGATATCCGTGTCGTCCTCAAAGCAGTGCATCCTTTCCGGAAAGGCGGGGGAAAATATCCCATGAGCTTTTTGCTGCGGCCCTATCAACAGGAAGCCGTCGCCGCCGTGTATGAGCACCTGCGGACAAAAAACACGAATCCGTGCGTGGTAATTCCGACCGGCGGCGGCAAGGCGGTCTGTCTGGCTCAGATCGCAAAGGACGCGGTTGAGCGCTGGAACGGAAGGGTCTTGATCGTCGCCCACGTCAGGGAACTTTTGGAACAGAACGCCGACAAGATCCGAAAGCTCTGTCCGGAATTGAGAATCGGCGTTTTTTCGGCGGGACTGAAGTCCCATGATACCGGAGAACAGGTAATCGTCGCCGGAATTCAGAGCGTCTATAACAAGGCGTGTGAGCTTGGTCCGTTCGATCTGATCATGATCGACGAAGCGCATTTGATCGCGCCGGACGGGGACGGGATGTATCGGACTTTCCTGGCCGACATGAAGGTGATCAATCCCGATGTCCGGCTGATCGGGATGACCGCGACGCCGTTTCGGCTCAAGGGCGGTCTTATCTGCCGACCGGAAAACCCGTTGAACGAGGTGTGCTTTGAGATCGGCCTCCGGGAGATGATCAACCAGGGCTACCTCTCGCCGCTGATCTCAAAGGCCGGCCGCGCGGAAGCACGGTTCGATCAGCTTCATATTCGCGGCGGCGAGTTTGTCGGTGATGAAGTGGCCGCCGCGATGGACACGGAGACCTTGGTTTCGTCCGCCTGCCGGGAAATTGTCGAGTTGACGCGGACCCGGAAAAGTGTGCTGATTTTCGCTTCCAGCGTCGCCCATTGCGAGCATGTCGCCGAAAAGATCATGGCGTATTCCGGCGAGGAGTGCGCGGTGGTGACCGGCGGTACGCCATCCGCCGAACGTGCTGAAATCATTGCCAGATTCAAGGGCGAGCCGGTGCCGAACGATCTCTTCTGCAACAAACCGCCGCTGAGGTTCCTGGTCAACATGAATGTGTTGACCACGGGGTTCGATGCTCCGAATACCGACTGTATCGTGCTGCTGCGTCCGACCAATTCCCCGGGACTTCTTATTCAGATGATCGGTCGCGGGACCCGGATTTGCGAAGGGAAGAGCAATTGCCTGGTTCTCGATTACGGCGGAAATATTCTCCGGCACGGCCCCGTGGACATGATCAGGGCCAGGGAACCCGGCGCGGGAAAGGGCGGCGAAGCTCCGGCGAAAAAGTGTCCGCAGTGCCTGGCGCTCATCCACGCCGGTTACCGGGTGTGTCCGGATTGCGGATATGAGTTTCCACCGAACGATGGGAATGGAAATCTTTCCGGCACGGCATCCACGGCCGCCGTGCTTTCCGGCCAGGCGGATTACACGGAGTATGAGGTGCTGGACACCTGCTACGCGATTCATGAGAAGCGGGGCGCCGATCCGGACGCTCCGCGGACTTTGCGCATCGATTATCAGGTCGGGTTCAATGAATTCAAGAGCGAGTGGGTATGTCCGGAACATACCGGCTATGCCCGTGAAAAGTTCATCAAATGGTGGCGGGAACGCGCGGCGTACGGACTCCCGATTCCGACAACCGCCCGGGAAGCCGTCGCTTCGGCATCGGCGGGAATGCTGGCCGATCCGGAAAGCATTACCGTGAAAACGATCGCCGGGGAAAAATTCGCGCGAGTGGTCGGTTGGAGACTGAAGTCGCGTCCGGTCTATGAGCCGCCGCCGGACACCGTCCGCAATGCCCCTGACGACCTGTACGATCCCGACGAAATCCCGTTTTGAGAATACTGAAAAAACTTTCCCCCGAAGAGGTATGTCATGCGTATCGAAACTGTTTTGATTCGAGTTCTTGCCGAGCTTGAACGCGCCGAGAAGCTCCATCCCGACTGGCCGCGCAATCCGATTCACGCCGGCGCCGTGGTCGCCGAGGAAGCGGGCGAACTGATCCAGGCGGCGCTGAATGCGGATGAAAAGAAAGCCTCCCGCCACTTGATGATGACGGAAGCTGTTCATACCGCCGCCATGGCACTGCGTTTTTTGAAGAATTTTGACGATGAGGAGCGATAGAAGGAATGGTTGACGCGGACGAACTCACCCATGCGCTGCGGTTGTGGTTTCAGCCCGGCGATGTTTTCGAGGTACGCGTTCTGGACGCGGTGACGGCGGGATATCGGCGCGAACATGTGGAGTCGGGATATTTCGATTTCGAACATATTCCCGTCGTGGCGGAAACCCTGGGAAAGCTGAGCGGTTATCGAGGCGCCTATGCGACGGTCAATCCGGTGAATCCGGCATTGCTGACCCGGGCCGTAAACCGCCTGCGTTCCGTCGGCCGCGAACCGGCCACCGCCGATGCGGACATCCTCGTCCGCCGCTGGCTGCTGATCGACTGCGACGCGGTGCGTCCGAGCGGAATTTCCAGCAGCGAGGACGAACATGACGCGGCGATGGAGAAAGCCCATGAAATCCGGACCGGACTCGCCTCGCTCGGCTGGCCGGAGCCGCTGATCATCGACAGCGGGAACGGCGCTCAGCTCATGTACCGTATCGACCTGCCGGTGAACGATGAGGGACTGGTCCACACCTGCCTGAAGGAGATCGCCAAGGCTTCGGATGAGCGGGTCCATGTCGATCTGACGGTCCACAATCCGGCCCGCATCTGGCGTCTTCCCGGTACCATGAACCGGAAAGGCGATTATACCGGGGAACGGCCGCACCGCATGGCGATTCTATTTTCGGAACCTCGGGAGCTGCTCACGGTAAGCCGTGCCCGGCTTGAGGATATCGCGGGATGCGGGCAATCATCGGTTGACGGGAGTCAAAAGGCCGCCGCGGCAAACACACACGGCAATTTCAATCTCGACGACTGGATTCGGCGGTATTGTCCGGAACTCGGCGAGCCGCAACCGTGGAAAGGCGGTCGCCGCTGGATATTTCCGGTCTGCCCGTTTCATTCGGAGCATACCAACAAGTCCGCCGTCCTGATTCAGCAGTCCTCCGGCGCGATTGCCTTCACCTGCCATCATAATTCCTGCCAAGGCAATGACTGGCCGAAGCTGCGGGAATTGCGCGAACCCGGCTGTTACGATCCACCGTGCGAATCCCCCGGAGTCAATATTGAAAATTTGCTGCCTTCCCAACCGGAAATGATGATTCCCCCGGAGCCGGAGGTCATCCGCCCATGGCGGGAGATCAGCGGCGGAGACATCGAAACCCGGGTGCTTCAAGGCACTCTCCTCGGCGAGCTTTGCGCGATTTACGCGAGTGTGACCAGACCGCCGCTGCCGCTGGCGGGCGCGCTGATGAAAGCGATCGTAACCGCCGCGTGCTGTCTTACCGGCGAAGCATCCACGGAAGAACTCCAGCGCCGTTACGGTGGAAATCTCGGCGTCGTGGCCCTGATCGGAGCCGATCGCGCAAGGCTCAAAATCAACACCGCCGGCGGCCAGGTCTGCAATGTCTACGGCATGGTCGCGGCGAACTCGGCCTCGGGAAAGGATATTGGGAATCTCATCAGCAAGTTTTCCCGCATGCACAATCCCTGCGTCAAATGCGCCGACGGCGAAAACGTCATTGCCGACTGGGACCTCGGCACCTCCGGCAGCGCCGAGGGATTGGCGAATGTGCTTACCCGCAAGCCGAACGGACTGTTGTGTATTTCGGAGATGGCGAACTGGCTGGATGCGCATCACTGGCAGAGCAAGGCGACCGGTTTTCTGACCGAGGCGTTCGGCCAGGGCTACTACAATCAGAATTTTTCGGACCGGGGACGTGGCGCGGCCAATCGGCGGGTGGATTACTGCTGTCCCAATATTCTGGCCAATATCCAGCCGAATGTTTTCGACCGCCTCGTTCATATGCAGGACATCGACACCGGTTTTCTCGGCCGGTTCATCTTCGCCCGAATGCCGGAATTTTACGGCAATCCCGCGCGGTTCGACACGATTCGGATTATGGGGCGGATAAGGGCGATCGCCGACACCTTTCTCCGCAAGAAGGGATCGGTGGAACTTGAGGAGGATTATTCGGACGGGCTGCAGAAAATGTTTCTCGACAATTGCGATCCCAAACTCAATCCATCATGGCGGCGGCTTTGTAACGAGTATTATCCGCGCTTCATGGTCATGCTCTCGGTGAACCACTCCGTCAAGACCCAGGGCGAATCCGTCATCATTACCGACGACGTTCGCGAGCGGGCGAAACTGCTGACACTGTGGTTCTTCGCCAATGCGGAGAAAATGCTTGCCGGCGTTACGGACGACATCGGAAACGCCAGGGAGATCGAAACGAAACTCAAACGGATCTTTGAGATCGTTCGGGATCGGGACCGGGGTGACGGCGTGCTGACCAGTATCATTTCCCGCTACTCAACCGGGACGGGCACGACTTCGGCGGATCGTGGCAAGCTGCTGGCGGAATTGATGGAACGGCAATGGATTAAGCTCGAGAACGGCCGCTTCCGGGTCCTTTTTCCGCCGCCCGGAATGGCGGAATCCAAGACGCGGAAAGGTTAGAAAAAGGTTCGAAAAAATCCGCGTTTTTTCGAACCTCCGGGGTGAAAAGTCCTCGAACTTTCGAACATTTTTCGAAGGTTTTTTCGAACCTCTAAATCTTTCATCATCAATATATATCATTATAAATATATAGGTTAGAAGAAGGTAGGTGTATATGCATGTATTCAGGGGTAAAATGGGGGGTATCGCGCATGCGAATTCGAAGGTGGCGGGTGCGTGTTTCGCAGGAGGCGTTCCATGAAGCTGTACAGTAATGCCGTCGATGTGCTTCCATCTGAACTGCTGACCGAGATTCAGAAGCACTGGCACGGCGGCTATCTCTGGGTTCCCCAACGCGACAGAATGCGTCGCCGGGAGTTTTTGTTCAAGGCCATTCAATCCGGACTCTCGGCGGAAGGCGTCGCCGCGCTTGCCGGGATCAGCCGCTCCCAGGTTTACCGGATGGCCCATACTCTGGGTTCCGGGAATCCATACTCGTGGAAGGAGAAGAAATCCCGGACGTAAGGGCGGCGGAAGTCATTTTCAAGCTCAATTCCACCTAAAATTCCGCGTCGGGAATTTTTTTATCAGCCGCAAGCAAGTCTGCTTATCATGCCGACTCCTTCCGCCGCCCTCGGACACAGGGATTCACAGGGAGGACCCGTTGGCTCCTCCTGAGGACTCAGCCTCGCTTCACGCTTGCCCGTAAACGGGCCACGCGGGGCCGCTGTGCGAAGTCCCTCCGGTAATCCACAAAAGGATCGATGCTAGCGAAGCCGGGGCAGCGGGGCCGGGAACGGGTCCGGGGGTCGGTCACTTTCACCCTTTGTATATGCGCATGGGATGATCTTATTCAGAGTCTTATCCCAAGACTTTTTCATTGTTCATTTTTTATTTGTAGTTCATGTTTCGTGAACACTGCCGGTAGAATGAACAAAATCGACAATACCAAGCTCATGTCACATTTTTTCTTACTAGCCGATATCACATATCTGCTAGCATTTCATTTCCCAAAAGAAATAGCTTACAAATTGTCAATCCTGCCCCTGCCAACAGAAGCAATTCCTCTACTGAAATCATGCGCTAATTCAAAATCGATTTTTGAAATAACGCAATTTCAACTCAAAGAAAGAAACTGTATGAATATTACGAACATGAAACTCTCGGAACTTCATCCTTATGACAAAAATCCCCGGCTCAACGACGAGGCGGTGGAGGCGGTGGCGAATTCAATCCGGGAATTCGGGTTTAGAAGCCCGATCATTGTGGACAATGATCGCATCATCATTGCCGGCCACACCCGTTATAAGGCGGCGCTCCGGCTCGGGTTGAAGGAGGTCCCCGTCCTTGTGGCGGACAACCTGACATCGGAACAGGTGCGGGCCTACCGGATCGCGGACAACAAGACCGCCGAGATTGCCCAGTGGGACTATGACCTCCTGCCGCTGGAGCTCAAGGAACTTCAGGACGCGGACTTCGACCTTTCCCTTCTCGGCTTTGATCCCGACGAACTCGGCCGGCTGCTGAACGGACCGGAGGAGGACGTCGTGGCGGCGGGTGAAACCGAACCCGACGCCGTGCCCGGGATTCCGAAAACCGGCGATTCCATGCGTGGGCGGATTTACCGCCTCGGCGATCACCTTCTGATGTGCGGCGATGCGATGAACGCGGACGACGTAACCGCGCTGATGGACGGGGTGACCGCCGACCTCTGGCTCACCGATCCGCCCTATAATGTGGGATACACGAACAGTCTCGGCCAAACGCTTGAGAACGACGATCTCGAAGACGGACAATTCCGCGCCTTCCTGAACGACAGTTTCAACAACGCGGTGGAAGCGATGAAGCCGGGCGCGGGATATTACATCTTCCATGCCGATACGGAAGGGTACAACTTCCGGGGCGCCTGCCGGGACGCGGGGTTGAAGGTGCGGGAATGCCTGGTCTGGGTAAAAAACGCATTGGTGCTCGGACGGTGCGATTACCATTTTCGCCATGAACCATGCTTGTACGGCT
The DNA here is from genome assembly GCA_036677805.1 of Victivallaceae bacterium. Lineage (GTDB taxonomy): Bacteria > Verrucomicrobiota > Lentisphaeria > Victivallales > Victivallaceae > SIG78. The sequence goes on from JAVBVS010000016.1 coordinate 390,077, forward strand.
GGAAAGACGGCGCCGCCCACAACTGGTATTCCGACCGTTGCCAGACCACGGTACTGGAATTTCATAAACCGACGCAAAACATCGGACACCCGACGGCCAAACCGGTTGAGATGCTCGTCTATCTCATCAAAAATTCCAGTCGGCGCGACGAGATTGTCATCGATACCTTCGGTGGCTCGGGAAGCACCTTGATCGCCTGCGAGCAAACCAGCCGCGTCTGTCGCATGATGGAGCTCGACGAGAAGTACTGCGACGTAATTCGTCGGCGCTGGGCGGAATTCAAGTTCGGCGAAGGATGTGATTGGATTGAAAAAACACCTCCGGTCGAACCGAAGGTTGAATTGGAAGTCGAATAAATGCCCTGCCAGAAATCTTACCGGATATCGGCTTAATCGACAATCTGAGCGGAGTTCTTGAAGTTGATGAATTTTATCTGATCAATTTCCGGAGTAAGATCACCGCCGTAAACCACAAAGCCGTCCGAAAATTTCGGAGAGAGTTTACGCAATTTGAGAATATTGGCGGCAAATTCTTTGTTCCAGGTCATACCACCTTTGATTTCCACCGGAACCAGCCGGTCATGGTTTTTACGGAACAGTAGGTCGACTTCAGTGCCGGCGGAATCGCGGAAGAAAAAAAGTTCCGGATCAAGCCCGGCATTGAGGCGGGCCTTCACCGCTTCTACCACCACCATGTTTTCGAACAGTCCTCCAAAAAGCGGATCGCGAGCAACTTGCGCCGGATCGTGAATGCCGAGCAACCAGGTCACAAGGCCGACTTCGGTGAAGTAAAGCTTCTGGTTCTTGATCAGGCGTTTGCCAAAATTCTCATAGTAACAAGACAAACGGAAAACGATATAACTCGCCTCCAGCACGGAAATCCATTCCGCGATTGTGTTGGAAGATACACCGACATCGTTTGCCAAAGAACTTTGGTTTACTAATTGCCCGGTCCGTCCAGCCAGCAGTTTGATGAAAGTTTCAAAAGCGGAGATGTTTTTGACGTTGATCATCTGCCTGACATCTTTGTCGATGTAGGTGGCAAAGTAATCACTGTAGAACGTTTGCGGGGCCAGCGGATTGTTGTAGACTCGCGGCATAAATCCCTTGAAGAGATATTCATCGCGTTCCAATGAAATGCCCGCTTCGGTCAATTCCTGAATGGATAACGGCAACAGACGCAAAAGTCCGGTACGTCCGGCCAGCGACTGGGCAACCCCTGCATTGAGTTGCGGCTGATGACTTCCGGTCAGGAGATATTGCCCGTTTTTGCCGGATTCATCAACGATTACCTGAATATAACTCAAGAGTTGCGGAACCCGTTGGATTTCGTCAATAATAATGGGAGGTGGATAAGAACGCAGAAAAGCATTGGCATCAGCCTCGGCCATTCGGCGAATATCCGGTCTTTCCAAACTTACATAGTGAAAGTCAGGAAAAGTAGCCCGTGCCAGCGTGGTTTTGCCTGATTGACGGGGGCCAGTTATCGTGACTACGGGATAACTTTCCCACAGCCGCAGCAGTTGTGATTGAATTGCCCTGTTTATCATGCTGTTGCCTCCTGATCCTTGCCAAAAAACAATATAGCACATGTTTTGCCGATTTCAAGTTAAACTTCAAATCTGCAAGGATTGTGTCGGGAATACTGGAAATTCATGCTCCCCGGTCGAATCTGCTTATCGGTTGTATTCAAAAGCACCCTTTCGTTCGGCGCTTTTTCTGAAACGGGGATGCTTTTTCCCGCTGATTTCGCGAAAAATAGCACTGTACAGACTCTGTTCCGGAGTTTTGGCGGCGGAAGGTATCCACAGTTCGGCGGAAACCGCCTTGGCGATTATCTCCCTGCAATTCATCGGAGTCCGACTTATCTCAAGAACCCGCGCGGCTGCGCTGAGGAGCGAAAGTTTTCCCGCACCGGAACGGATGACCAGTTCCAAGGCGGAATCGGCCGTTGCATTCCCGGCCTTTTCGAATGCCGTGCCCACGGACGGGATGTTCATCACCCGTTCAATGACGCGTACATGGAATTCCCTGCCAGAGCGGTTGCTCCGTACCCTCCAGCCGGTTTCGAGTTTCTCAAGGACGGTGATTTCTACGTCGTTGCGTCCGACCTTGGCGATTGCGATAGTTCCGGCGGTGATTTGTTGGTTGCTCATGTCGGCCTCCTGTTCGGGTTTGTTGTTTTGAGCTTATTTCCGATCGCTGGGCATATATAACCATGCGTCTCGGGACATAGCAACATGAATATCGAAAATATGTTGATTATAAAGGTGATAAGATGAATAATCCCCTGAAGTTGACAGCATTGCGGCCGGAACTGCTTATCCGTCTGCTGAAACAGGCGGGATGCCGGACAATCAGCGAAGAGAGTCTGGCCGCTGATTTTGAAGCCGGCGCGCCGCGGAATGCCGATGGTACCGTCAACCTGATTCACTATGCCGCGTGGCTGGCGCAACAGACCGGAGACGAGAATGCCGATTAATCCGAATTCCATGCGCCCGGTGGAAGTAGCGCGCCTGATCAATTCCACTCCGCTCGGCTTTATCCTGGCCCAGGCACGGATTTACCGCGACTTCAACCGCGTCGGCTTCCGAATCGCCGCATCCGACAACAGCCGCAACATCAATCTTCTCAAATACATCGCCTGGTTGTGCGACGAGAAACACACGGTACGGGATGTCTCCGGACCGCGCGGTTACGATGACCGACGCGATGCCGAGCGGATGCGCCAGGCGGAACAGTCCCTGATCGGGCGCGACATCGGCAATCTCCCGCCGGTCGCGAATCCGGCGCGCAAAGCGGCTTGCGAGCGCAATTTTCAGTTGTTCTGCGAAAGCTACTTTCCTGAAACCTACACCCTGGCATGGTCGCCTGATCATCTGAAAGTCATCGCCAAAATCGAAACGGCGGTGCTTTTCGGAGGTCTGTTCGCGTTGGCCATGGCGCGCGGTTCCGGCAAAAGTTCCCTGGCGGAAACCGCCTGCCTCTGGGCCATGCTTTACGGACACCGCGAGTTTGTCACATTGATCGGCGCGACTGAATCGGCGGCGCTGGAAATGCTCGATTCGATAAAAACCGAACTTGAGGTCAACGAAAAACTGGCCGAGGACTTCCCCGAGGTCTGCTTTCCGATTGGACAACTCGAGGGCATAGCCAACCGGTGCGCGGGGCAGCTGTATCTTGGCGAACGTACCCGGATCACCTGGACGTCGAATGAAATCGTGCTGCCGACCATTGCGGGCGGCAGGGCGAGCGGCATTATCGTCCGTGTGGCGGGAATCACCGGGCGCGTCCGGGGGATGAAGTACAAGCGGGCCGACGGACGAAGCGTGCGTCCTTCGCTGGTCATCATCGACGATCCGCAAACTTCAGAATCCGCCGGCAGTCTGGAGCAGACGAGAAAACGGGTGCGGGTGCTGGCCGGTGACATTCTCGGCCTCGCCGGACCGGGGCAGAAGATCTCGGGCATTATGCCTTGCACGATCATTCGCCCGGGCGATATGGCCGACATTATCCTGAACCGTCAGACTCATCCGGACTGGAACGGCGAGAAGACGAAAATGATATACAAGTTCCCGATCAATATGAAACTGTGGGAGGCATACGCCGAAATACGCGCCGAAGCGCTGCGGACGGACGGCAACTTTCAGGCGGCCACCGACTTCTATCGGGCCAACCGTGAAGCGATGGACGCCGGCGCGGAAGTGTCGTGGGAAGCGCGGTTCAACCACGACGAGGAGAGTGCGCTTCAGCACGCGATGAACCTGAAATTTCAGGATGAGGCGGCTTTCGCCAGCGAGTATCAGAACGATCCCCTGCCGGAAGAGACCCAGGATGATTCCATGCTGTCGATTGATGAAATCTGCGCCAAAATAAACGGGCTGGGCAAGGGGCGAATCCCGCTGGCCTGCGACAAACTCACGATGTTCATCGATGTACATAAGGCTCTGCTTTTCTATGTCGTAATCGCGTGGGCGGAGGATTTCACCGGCGCGGTGGTCGATTACGGCACGTATCCCGATCAGCACCGGCGGCGGTTCAGCCTGACCGACGCCAATCCGACGATTCAAGCGCTCTATTCAAACGCGGGTTTCGAGGGCGGATTGTACGCGGCATTGAACGCCCTGATCGGTGATTGCCTGGGGCGGGAATGGGAACGCGAGGACGGCGCGATGTTGAAAATCGAAAAGGCGCTGATCGATGCGAACTGGGGCCAATCCACCGACATCGTCTATCAGTTCTGCCGTCAAAGTTCGTATTCCGGTGTCATTCTGCCGTCGCACGGACGCTACGTCGGCGCCTCCTCGAAACCGATGACCGAATACAGGAAACAACCGGGCGATCGGCTCGGCTTCAACTGGATGATGCCGAATGTAGCCGGCAAGCGGGCGATCCGGCATGTGATTTACGATACGAACTTCTGGAAAAGTTTCGTCCACGCCCGGCTTGCCGTACCGCTTGGCGATAAGGGGACACTGTCGCTTTACGGGCGCATCCCCGGCATCCACCAGCTGCTGGCCGAACATCTGACGGCGGAATACCGGGTGAGAACGCAGGGACGCGGCCGGACGGTGGATGAATGGAAACTCAAACCCGAACGCGCCGACAATCACTGGCTTGACTGCGTCGCCGGATGCGCGGTCTGCGGTTCCATGCTCGGAGCGTCGCTCCCGGAGGTTTTGCCAGTCCGCACGACAGCAAGACCACGAATTAAACTCTCCGCGCAGCGCAATAGCGGCAGTTCGGCCACGCCAACGTCTTCGGTTCGCACCGAAGGAAAACTCAAACTTTCCGAACTTCGCAAGCAACGGGTATAAGGAAAAACATCATGCGCAAACTCATCCCGATGGAAAATTCCACATTGAAAGACCTGACTTCGCTGATCGCAGGAGCCATTGTCCGAATCCATTCTGCCAATCTGGAAAACAGCCGAAGAAAGGCCCAAATTACCGGTCCCCAACTTGCTATTGACGCAATCCCGGGGCAATATAAGCACAGTCCATACGGAGGTGAAACAAACAATGGAACGCCAGGAAAAAGAAAAAAGAAGACGGAATTTAGAACAGTATGCTCTTGATTGTATCAAGGAATATTTTCAGTCTGCCTCGCCCTGCCCCCCCGCCATCCACCAAAAACACTGTTCCCAGCTGTGGCGGCGGTTGTACCGCGAAAACAATGCAACAGCACAATATGCCAGTTTCGCAGTCGGAACCATACTACGCAAAAAGTGGCGTGGGCAATGCTATGAGTTAATCGTAACCGCAACTGGTTTTCAATACGGTGAATTACAATTCAAAACCCTGAGTGGTGCCGCCAATCATATTACCGGCAGGCAACGGAATGGAAAGGAATTTTTCGGAGTGAATCATGGAAACTAAACGCTGCGCGATCTATACCAGAAAAAGCTGTGAAGATGGCTTGGAACTTTCCTATAACAGTCTCGATGCCCAGCGGGACGCCGGAGAAAATTATATCGCCAGCCAAAAAGCCAATGGATGGATCTGCCTGCCGGAGCACTACGACGATGGTGGATTTTCCGGTGGAGATACCCGTCGCCCAGCCCTGACAAAACTCATGGAAGATATCAAAGAGGGTAAGATAGACATTATTTTAGTCTATAAAATCGACCGTCTTTCGCGCTCTATCGGCGATTTTACCAAACTGCTCCAAGTATTTGACGATTATCACGTCAGCTTTGTTGCGGTCACACAGGAAATCAACACTTCGACGAGTTCCGGACGCATGATGTTGAACGTATTGATCAGCTTTGCCCAATACGAGCGGGAGATCATTGGTGAACGAATCCGAGATAAGATGGCTGGCACCCGAAAACGCGGCATGCTCTCCGGCGGAATGCCCCACCTCGGCTATGACCGCAAAGATAAAATGATGGTCATCAATCAGGAAGAAACCGAGACGGTGAAACTGATTTTCCAACTATATCGTCAATATCGCTCCGCGCGACTCGTCTGCATCGAATTGAACAAACGCGGGCTGACCACTAAATGCTGGACGACGAAAAACGGTAACCGGCGGGGCGGGAAAAAGTGGGACATTGAGTCCCTCTATCGAGTTCTGAAAACTCCGGTGTACATCGGCAAAGTGCCATGGCATGATCAGTTGTTCGACGGCGTCCATCAACCGATTATTGCGGAAGAGACATTCAACGAGGCCCAACAGATTCTGCATGAACAGACTGCCAAACGCAAAGACTACGAACCCTACTCCATTGATACCTACCCACTGGCCGGCCTGATTTACTGCGGCTATTGCCATGATCTAATGTTGCCGACTTATAGCGACAAACCTAAGCAGCGTTATCATTACTATTATTGCAAAAAGAAGAAACGGATACCGGGCCACGAATGTCCGTTGCGTCTCTTTCCTGCCGGAGATATTGAAGAAATTCTCCTTAAGCAGCTCGGACGGATCTTTCGAACCCGCATCATTGCCGACGAAGTCATCCGGCAATTGCGGCAAAGCCATCCGGATATCGGGCAACAGGAGATTCTCGATACCCTTAGTGATATCAACGTATTGTGGGATGCCCTGTTCCCGCTCGAGAAACGCGGTATCCTGCGGTTGCTGATCCACAAAATCGAGATGTTTACCGATTCCATGAGATTCTTCCTCAATCCGTTCGGCCTGCGGCAAATGGTTGTTGAAATTGCCCGGGAACACACATTCAAGCGGCGTTCCGACAACGATCCGGAACCAGAATCAGATTCAGAACCGGTTGTGCCGGAGTTCCAGCCGGACGGAAGCATCCTGTTCAGCGTTCCGATCATTGTCAGGCGCAAACCACTGCGTACGATAATCGTACCCGAGGAAGATCGAGACCTGCTGCCATTGCAAATGCCTGTGGTCAGAGCCATTGCCCAGGGGCGCATCTGGGCGCAAGGAATGCGAGAAGGTTCCATTCGGGATGTCACCGCTATTATGAAAATGACCGGCTGGGATCGCTGTCGGGTCATCCGCATCCTCGGGTTGGGTACGCTCTCCACAGAACTTGTCGTCGCTTATTGTTCCGGTGTTGAGCCGGACGGTCTCGGCCTTGGCAAACTTGCCCAGCAGATTCCGATGTCATGGGCAAAACAGCATGAAAAGTTTTTTAAAACCCCGGGAATTGTCAGCGGCGCCATCGAACGAGAACTAGCCTCTCTGACTCTGGCCTTTCGCCCGGAGTTGGTGGCACAATGGCAAACGCTGTTCAAGCGAAATCCGCCGGAAGAGATGCACGTATCCTTCATGCGACGTCAGATTGCTCACCGGCTTCAGGAGAACGCTTTCGGACGCGTTCCGGAACACCTGGAGGAGCTGCTGTGGAGAGCCTACACGCAAGGTATGAAGAAGCCGGATCGCCATGGGTTGTACATTGGATCGCAACTGATCCGGGAATGGAAGGGGGAAAAGTTCGTTGTGACCGTCCGTCCGAAAGGATACGAAGTGCGTGGCCGCGTATTCAAGAGCTTGAGCGGTGCCGCTAAATTCATTACCGGTACTAACTGGAATGGTACGAAATTCTTTGGGGTCACGAGTCAGACCGTGATCGGCAATTAACCCTTCCCTACTGGAGGAATACATGAAAAATTGATTAAGTATCACAATGAGGTCTTGACTTTTATCGTCGATGCGGTTAAAGTATTAACGATAATTTTGATCAGAACGGGCATGAGAGAGCGACATATCTATGGGTAAAATGGACTTGAATTCACCATTTTTTGTGAATACGATTCAATTGTTTACCCTTAATCGCCACATTGAAGTTTCGATCAAGAGGGCATTGATGCCGACAAGAATTTCAGTAATTTGCTGAGATTCTTGTTTTTTGTAGCGATGCCCCCTATGACATCAGCTTGATAGCTCCGTTACGGGATGAAATTCCCGTGACGGGGCTACGGCATGGAGATATTTGAGTTTGTCGAAAGGGATACGGGTATCGACTTCATCGGGAAAATACCGGGATGCTTCTGGGGGTATGGATATTTGCGTCCCCGTAGCGAGAAGGTTGTCGCCGCCAGACTGGCGGCCATGGAGGTTGTGCACTACCTTCCGCTGATGCCGAAGGCCAGATTGCATCATGGTACAAAGGTTGTCTCGATGGTGCCAATGGTCACCGGATATATTTTTCTTTGTACCGATGACGACGCAAGAACCAGTTTGAAACGCATGGAAGAGAAATTCGTCCAGATCGAGCTTCTGCGGGAAGAATATAACGAAACCATATTGATTCGCGAGTTGAACGCATTGCGCCAATGTGAACTGCTGGCGCAGGAAGCGCCGATATTGGTCAATCCGGGGGTTCAGAAAGGCGATAAGGTATTGATCACCTCTGGTTCGTTGCAGGGACTGGAAACCGAAGTTGTGAGACGCGATGACGGACGCGATGATGTGATTATTGTGAACATCACGATTCTGAATCGACATGTAGAATACCCGGTTTCGGCGGAGATTCTGAAAAAAATCACCACGTAGCCGGAAACAATATTGAATATATCATGAAAAAAGCATATCCCTTCGCCCCTCTTGCCGTGTTTGCATTCATGTTAGGGCATTTGTATTTTAAAAAAGCTTCACATGGAACTCATGATAAGATTATCAATTCAAACCACAGGGTGATTGCCATAAAAAGCTTCCACACAAGGGAATGGCATGTGATTCCGCGCTATCGTCTGATTCTCGGCCGGCATACGATGGAGCGAATTGCACGAAAACAGTCTTTCTGGAAATATTGGTCTGGAAAAGCAGCGTAAAGTGCGTGCCGCCCTTCCCATGGGATCAGCACAGAATTTTTCAGTGATAACTTATCTGGCGATATCAATTATACCATATCGGGGGAAAAAATGTTGCAGAAAATCAAGTCCGGTGAAATCAAAATCGCTTTGATTGGCTTGGGGTATGTCGGCCTGCCGCTGGCGGTCGAGTTCGGTAAAAAGTTCGACACGGTCGGTTTCGATGTCAAGCCGGACCGGTTAGAGGCGTTGCGCAGTGGTGTGGACGCAACCCTGGAAACCTCCTCGGAGGATCTAAAATCAGCAAAAAAACTTCGCTACTCCTGCCATCCTGAAGACCTGAAGGATCGGGATATCTTCATCGTCACCGTGCCGACGCCGGTGGACAAGTACAACCGTCCGGACCTGACGCCGCTGTACAAGGCCAGTGAAACCGCCGGCAAAGTGCTGAAGCCCGGTGCTATTGTAATCTACGAAAGTACCGTTTACCCGGGGTGTACGGAAGAAGAGTGCGTACCGGTGTTGGAAAAATTCAGCGGATTGAAATTCAATGTCGATTTCAGTTGCGGGTACAGTCCGGAGCGGATTAATCCTGGCGACAAAGAACACACCCTGACTAAGATTTTGAAGATCACCTCGGGATCTACGCCGGAAGTTGCTGAAATCGTCGATACTCTCTACAATTCGATTCTGAAAAACGGTACTCATAAAGCCAGCTCCATGAAGGTGGCCGAAGCGGCCAAGGTCATCGAGAACTCCCAGCGCGACCTCAACATCGCGTTTGTCAATGAACTGGCGAAGATCTTCCATCTGATCGGCATCGACACGCAGGATGTTTTGGAGGCCGCCGGCACCAAGTGGAACTTCCTGAAGTTCCAGCCGGGGTTGGTCGGCGGGCACTGCATTGGCGTCGACCCTTACTATCTGACACACAAAGCACAAGCACTTGGTTATCTTCCCGAAGTGATTCTTGCCGGTCGTCGCATTAACGATGGTATGGGCAAATACGTGGCGGACGAAATCGTAAAACTGATGATCCGCAAAGAACGCAAGATCTACAACGCCAAAGTCCTGCAGCTTGGGATCACCTTCAAGGAAAATTGTCCGGACATTCGCAACTCCCATGCAGTTGACGTGGTGCGTGGGTTGGAAGAATTCGGCTGCGAAGTCGATATTTTCGATCCTTGGGCGGTTCCGGCGGAAGTCGAACATGAATACGGATTGAAATCGATTCAGAATATTGCGGAACTGAAAGACGGCGCTTACGACGCGATCATCCTGGCGGTATCGCACCGGGAATTCAAAGAGTTCGATGTGTGCAAATATCGTAATGGCAATGCCGTAATTTTTGACATCAAGGGCATGCTGCCTTCGAACATGGTTGACGGACGGCTGTAATTTCCGAGTCCTGAAATTGTAGCGGCTTGGATGAGTGGGCAAAACCCGGCCTTTGGGCTCTTGAGCAATATTCAGGCGCGGCAGATAAACAATTCGATGGCAGGTCAGAAAGAAGGGAGTTTCATCATTCATAATATGAATCCGATAACAATATTCCATAAAAGGGTGTACCCCTTTGCTTCCAGCTTGGAACTGATTGATTTTGTCCGAGGGAAACATGGGATATTGGTCGCACTCGGTGCAGAAAAATTGCTCAATGAGGACCCGGCGTTTGGCCGACTCATCAATACGGAAGGCATCGGTTATTGCGATGGCGTTGCCGCGCAATACGCCGTACGGCATCGAGGATATCCCGCCGCCGCTAAGATTCGGGGGGCTGCTCTGTGGCTGGAACTGATAAAGACTTTTCCGGCTGATACGAAATACTTTCTAGTAGGAGCCAAATCTGAGGTGCTTACCGATACAATTGGCCGATTGCAGAAAGATTATCCCGGAATTCGTATCGTCGGCTTCAGAAACGGATTTTTCAAACCCGAGGAGGAGCCTGCATTGCGCGATGAAATCAAAAGGTCCGGCGCCGATGTCGTATTTGTCGCCATGGGTTCTCCCAAGCAGGAATTTTTCATGCAACGCCTATTGCAAGAATATTCAGCGTTGTATATGGGATTGGGCGGAAGTTACGATCTGTACACTGAACGCGTTAAACCGGTTCCGGACTGGTGGATAAAGATCTTTAAATGGGAAGGTTTTTATCGGCAGTTTTTTGATCTTTACAACTTGAAACGTTGGAAGAGACAGTTTGTGGTTTTGGGGATTCTGTTGCGCTTCCTAACCGGAAAATTCTGATGAAAAGTTCAGTCAAATACTACGCGTTGATCCCTTCCATATTTTTCCGGAAATGTTTTGATACTGTTGCAATTATTCAACACTCATGTCCGGAAATAAAAGTCATCCTCGGAATTCCTCATGTCGGCATAATGGCTGAAATCAACGCCGTATTCTGTTATCGCGGAATTCGAGAATTATTACGAACAGATTCCTTGGAAGACTTTTCGCTGGATTTGGAAGTCATTGGCCGGAAATATTCCGATGGAACCATTGTTTTCATTCCGACGGAAGAAGATGCTGTTGATCTTTTCCTGCAATATACCGCCACTCACGGACCGGAGAATTTCCGTTATTTTCTGCCGTCTCTGGAACTTTTCAGACGTCTCCAAAACAAAAGCCAGTTAATGGAAATGTGTGCAGAGCATCAAATCCCGATTCCTCGGACTCTATCTCCATTGCATCCGGAAGATTGGGCTGACTCGGACTTTCCCCTGATTGCCAAGCCCTGCAAAGGCGGCGGCGGGCGCGGCGTTTTTCATCTGCATACTCGCGCCGATCTCCAGGAACCGCTGAAAGTAGCCATGGCAACAGAACCATATGTCGTTCAAAAAATGATTGGCAATGGTAAAGATGTGGAAGGATTTTTCGCTCTCTGTAAAAACGGGGAACCGATTGGCGCATATACTCATCAGCGCATCAGAACTTCACCGCCGGAAGGCGGTGTGACGGTATTGTCCCGTTTTTCCAAAAATGAAGAAATCCTGAACAGCGGCCTGAAATTTCTGCGGCAGATAAAATATTCCGGTCTTATCATGTTGGAATTTCTCTATGATCCGCTTGAAAAAGAATATAAGATCATAGAAGCCAATCCCCGCTTATGGGGATCTGTCCTGCTTTCCGAATATGGCGGCAGCAATCTGTTGAGTAATTATGTGCGTTTATGTTGCGAATATCCAACTGTTTTACCGACTCCGCGCGATGAGGCGTATATCCGTTGGTTTTTTCCTGTGGACCTGTTACAATATTTATTGCGATGCGGAAAAGGCATTCGAAACTTCTGGTGTTTCCGCAACACCTGTTTCATTAATTGGAGTTATGCCAATAAAGCAAGAGCGCTTTGGTTTAACTTTCAGGCATTGATGAAAATCAAGAATTTTTTTAGGTTTTTCCGACGATGAAAATAATTGTATTCGATTTTGATAAAACCCTGACGTTTCAAGACTCTTTTGACCAACTTTTGAGATGGCGAATGAAACAAACACCGCGAGGATTGCTTCTGTCGCCGGTATACGCTGTTTTAAAGATTGCTTCCAAGTTGCATTGGATTTCCGTAAAACGGGAGAAGTGGCTGCAAACGAAGTTATTTTTGCCGATGGCATTGGAGGCGTTCGAAAACTTATGCAAAGATTTCGCCCCGAAAATAAAATTGTCCCCCATATGTAGAATTCTGGAGGCGGAACGAAAAGCGGGCAACAGGGTAATCATCCTCTCTGCATCGCCGGCATATTATTTACGTTACCTGTTCCCCGATTGTGAAATTATGGCGCTGGAATTTTCAATCCATGGTGATCGTTTTGCCGGGATTGCAGAACATCCCTACGGGGTAGATAAAATCAAATGTCTCCATACTCATGGAATATCTCGATTGGACGCATTTTATTATGACAGTGCGAGCGACCGGGTGGTATGTTCGATGGCGACAACCAGTTTTCGTGTTCGCAACGGTGAAATCATTTCAAAAGAATGCCGGGAGATGAATTGATGCCGATTCCCCAATGCATGACCGTCGATGTTGAAGATTGGTTCAACATCCTGGATGCTCCGTGTGTTCCCCAATTGAGCGAATGGGATTCCAAAGAGGTACGGTTTGATAGATCGGTGAAGCGTTTTCTGGACCTTTTCGCGCAGTACAATGTGAAAGCAACCTTCTTCTGGCTGGGTTGGTTTGCCGAACGTCACCCTGAATTGGTGAGGGAATGTTTGAATGCCGGGCATGAAATCGCCAGCCACGGTTATGCTCACCTGTTGGCCTATCAGGTCGGGCGCAAAGCGTTTTTAGAGGATATTTCGAAGGCAAAAAAAATTCTGGAAGATATCTCTGGTGGTCAGGTTTTGGGATTTCGTGCAGCAGGATTCGGTATCCTGGATGATACGAATTGGTTTTTTGATACCGTTGCTGAAGCCGGATATCGTTATGATTCAAGTGTTTTTCCGGCAACTCGAGGACATGGGGGGATGAATACATCTCCTATGACACCCTATGTGGAAAAAACCAACAATGGGGATATTGTGGAATTTCCGCAGTCAGTACTGTCACTTCTGGGGCATAGGTTCAGTGTTTTCGGGGGGGGATATTTGCGACTGGCTCCCTGGTGGCTTATCCGGGCTGGCGTTCGGAGGCTTGAAGCCCAGGGGCAGTCGGTGATTTTTTATGTTCATCCCCGTGAGGTTGATCCAAATCATCCACGATTGCCGCTCAGTATGAAAAGATACTTTAAGTGTTATGTCAATCTTAAAACAACCATGGGTAAATTGCAGCATATTTGTGCTGAATATAAATTTCAGACCATGCAGCAGGCATGGGAAATAATGAAAGATCAATCATGAAGCAGAAACTTGAGAATACAAAAGTTTTGGTGACCGGCGGGGCTGGATTTATCGGCTCTAATCTGGTCGAAGCTTTGCTCGCACAGCGCAATGAGGTGGTCGTACTGGATAACTTTGCCACCGGTAAAATGGAGAATCTGGTGCCTTTCGTCGGCAATAAGGCGTTCAAACTGATCGTCGGCGATATTCGCGACATGGAAAAGTGCCGCGAAGCGGTTTCCGGAGTTGATTACGTGCTGCACGAAGCGGCGCTCGGCAGTGTTCCGCGCTCAGTGAAAGACCCGATGACTTCAACGGAAGTCAATATTTCCGGCTTTGTAAACATGCTCTTTGCCGCCCAGGAAGCGAAGGTCAAGCGCTTTGTCTATGCGGCCAGCTCCTCAACGTACGGCGACAGTGCAACCTTGCCGAAGGTTGAAGACAAGATCGGCACCCCCCTCAGTCCTTATGCCATCACCAAATACGTCAATGAGCTGTATGCGGAGAATTTCAGTAAACTCTACGGCATTGAGACAATCGGGTTGCGCTATTTTAATGTCTTCGGACGACGGCAAGATCCGTTCGGTGCCTATGCGGCAGTCATTCCCAAATTCGTGATGAGTCTGATGAAGCATGAAAGTCCCATTATCAACGGCGACGGCTCCTACAGTCGGGATTTCACCTATGTTGATAATGTCGTCCAGGCCAATCAGCTGGCCCTGCTGGCCGACCGGGCGGAAGCGGTCAATCAGGTCTACAACGTGGCCTTTGGCGAACGCACAACACTGAACGAACTCTTCGATTATCTGCGGGAAAATCTGGCGGAATTTGATTCTGCGATTGCTGAAGTCAAACCGGTTTACGGGTCCAATCGGGCCGGGGACATTCCGCACAGTCTGGCTTGTATCGACAAGGCAAAGACATTGCTTGGCTATGCGCCGGAATTCAGTGTAAAACAGGGCTTAAAGCAAGCAACAAAATGGTATTTTGAAAATCTTTGACCTCCTGATTGGAGGGCCCAATGACCATGGATAAGGGGACTCTCGAAAAATATTGCTGATATACAAAATGTTAAAAAAGATACCGATCGACGTCAATATTGTGTCCGGTATGTTGATTAACGATGCGAATAAGTTGTATAGGGCAAGGATGTACTGAAGTTTCCAAGTTGGATGAAGAAAGCTAAAAAAGTCCATTCAAAGGGTATGGAATTAAAGTGCGCGCAGTGAGTTTTTCTGCTGTAGCACTGTTCAATAAAGCTATATGACCGGACCAGGGGATTGGTTGGGTTTTATCTTGGTTTTGCAATAATAATCAATTACATAATAGTGGAAAAAAATCCAAGGAGACTCTGATTAATATGGACAACAAAATATTGGTTACTGGGGCCGATGGATTCATTGGTTCTCATTTGGTTGAATCTCTTTTAAATAAGGGCTATCAAGTTCGTGCGTTGGCCCTGTATAATTCCTTTAACGATTGGGGATGGCTGGAGGATGTTTCTGCTCGCCCGGAATTGGAGATTGTGACAGGCGATGTGCGTGATCCGAACTTGTGCCGGGAGATTTGCCGGGATATTGATACTGTATTCAATCTTGCAGCATTAATTGCCATTCCCTATTCTTATTCTGCGCCTGATAGTTATATCGATACGAATGTCAAAGGTGCATTAAATATCTGCCAGGCGGCACGGGCTTGTAACGTACGCCGGGTAATCCAAACATCAACCAGTGAAGTTTATGGAACTGCTCAAACGGTTCCGATCAGCGAAACCCATCCGCTACAGCCGCAGTCGCCATATAGCGCCAGTAAAATCGGGGCGGATGCTGTTGCTATGAGTTTTTATCATGCCTTTGGATTGCCCGTTACAATCGCTCGTCCATTCAATACTTATGGCCCACGACAATCCGCACGGGCGGTGATCCCGTCAATTATCACACAAATTACGGCAGGAAAAAAGCAAATTCATATGGGAGACATTTCGCCAACACGCGATTTTAATTATGTCCTTGATACCTGTCACGGCTTTATTGCACTGGCCGAATCAGAACAGACTGTGGGAGATGTATTCAATATTGGTTCCAATTCTGAAATCAGCATTGGGGATACATTGATGTTGATCCGGGAATTGATGAACAGCGACGTGGAATTTGTAACTGATCAGCAACGTCTCCGTCCAAAAAACTCAGAAGTGTTCCGCCTGTGGTGCGATAATTCGAAAATCAAATCTATAACGGACTTTACCCCCAAATATTCCATTCGGGACGGCTTGACGGAAACAATCCAATGGTTCACACGTCCGGAAAATCTCCGTAAATATAAAACGGATATTTACAATGTTTAAACAACTCGTCGATTTTATTCATGAAATTTATGGAACAGATCAGTTTGTTCCGCTTCATGCTCCATATTTTGGTGGCAAGGAAAAAGAATATCTGAATGAATGCATCGACAGTACCTTTGTCTCCAGTGTCGGTCCTTTTGTTGACCGCTTTGAAGAGATGATTGCGGCCTATACCGGGACGAGTACCGCTGTCGTTTGTGTAAACGGAACCAATGCGCTTCATATGGCGTTGCTGCTGTGTGACGTCGAGCGTGAAGATGAAGTGATCACGCAGCCATTGACCTTCGTCGCCACCTGCAATGCGTTAAGTTATCTCGGGGCCCATCCGGTATTTCTTGATGTAGATGCCGATACTCTAGGACTCTCTCCGGTCAGTATGCGGGAATACCTGACAACATACGCCGACGTTCAGGGAGGAGTATGTTTTAATCGGAAGACCGGTCGTCGCATTAAAGCTTGTGTGCCAATGCATACGTTTGGACACCCGGGACACTTGACGGAATTGCAGGAGGTGTGTCAGGAATTCCATCTGGAATTAGTGGAAGATGCTGCTGAAGCCGCGGGCTCCCTGTACCATGGAAAACATGTCGGCACTTTGGGGAAAGTTGGCGTATTGAGTTTCAATGGCAATAAAACCATTACTACCGGTGGTGGAGGTATGTTGCTTTTCAATGACCCTGATTTGGCCAAATTCGCCAAGCATCTGACCACGCAGGCCAAAGTTCCTCACCGTTGGAATTTCGTTCATGACCATATCGGTTATAATTATCGAATGCCCAACATCAATGCAGCGCTGGGCTGTGCCCAACTGGAACAGTTGCCATCTATTTTGGCAAACAAGCGGGAAACCGCAGAACTTTACCGCGAATTTTTTGATAAAAATTCGGGGGTGGAATTTTTCACGGAACCAGCGAATTGCCGGTCCAATTACTGGTTGAATGCAGTATTGCTTCCAGATCGAAAACAAAGGGATGAATTTCTCGAATATACGAACGATCATGGTGTGATGACGCGACCGGTATGGGAATTGATGAATCGCTTGAATATGTTTCAATCATGCGAATGCGGTCCATTGGACCAAGCGGAACAAATTGCCGATCGGCTGGTTAATTTACCTAGCGGAATGCGAAAAGGGTAATGAAGAACCTCATTTTAATTGGCGGAGGCGGCCATTGTGCATCTGTAATAGATGCAATCGAATCTATGGAGACTTATCAAATTGCGGGTATCCTTGATACAACAGGACAAGCTCTCTGTGGCTATCCATGTTTGGGAGGAGATGAGTTGATTCCTGAACTAGTTGCTCAAAAAATGGAATTTCTCATTACGGTAGGTTCAATCGCCTCCAGTTTTCTTAGAGTGCGCTTGGTAAAACAAGTGGAAGCTGCCGGCGGTACTTTTGCCAAAATTATTGCATCTACGGCTCGAGTTGCGCATTATGCAAAGGTGGGAGTCGGCAGTGTGATTCTGCATCATGCTCTTGTGAACAACTTAGCGTCCGTTGGGCCCCATTGTATTATTAACAGTTTTGCAGATATTGAACATGATGTCCAGCTCGGGGCGTTCTCCCATGTATCGACAGGATGTCGCATCAACGGAGGGTGTCGTATTGGTCGTGAGTGTTTTATTGGTAGCGGTACAATTATTTTTCAAGGAATCTCTTTGCCGGATCACTGTGTGATCGGCGGAGGCAGTGTGGTACGAAAGAGCATTTCATTGCCGGGAACATATTGCGGTAAAAGTTTGGAAAAAATAAAATAATAATTCCATTTTAGTAGATTGAACAAATTATGAAAGCACTTTGTTCCAGAAGAGAAATCGACCAGAGCGCGACAATTCTATCGGCCATGCAACAGATGGATAACTTACGGGTTAAATCGTTGCTGGTATTCAAGGAAGATTGTTTCTTATGCCTGCTGACTATTGGAGATATTCAGCGTGCAATTATTGCCGATTCAAACTTGTTGCGTCCCATTTCCGAAATCAAGGTGGCTGCCAAGGAATATGCCAGAACGACAGAGGATATAACTGCGGTTAAAGAACGCATGTTCGAAATGCGAGCAGAATGCATGCCGGTACTTGATGAAGCCGGGAAACTCGTCAAAGTATATAATTGGGAGGAGTTTTTTAAATCGGAGCTTATGGGGACGCGAGAGCAAATTGATCTCCCCGTCGTTATTATGGCTGGCGGACTCGGCACTCGCCTTAAACCGTTGACCAACGTTCTACCTAAACCGCTGATTCCCATTGGCGAGAAGACTATTCTGGAGACAATTCTGGATCAATTTTCCGATATTGGATGCCAGCGATTTTATATGTCGGTCAACTATAAAGCGGAAATGATAAAGTATTATTTGAACTCACTGGAAAAATCATATAACATCGAGTTCTTCAATGAGTCTCATCCCATGGGAACCATCGGCAGTGTGACTTTGTTGCGAGACAAGTTTCATGGACCTTTTTTTGTATCCAATTGCGATATCCTGATTGAACAGGATTATCGTGAAGTTTATGATTATCATATCCGCAATCGCAATGATATTACCGTTGTGGCTGCGGTGAAAGATTACGCCATTCCATATGGCGTGGTAAAAACCGGCCCGGATGGCATTATTACCAAGTTGCAGGAAAAACCGGTTCACACGTTTTTGACCAATACTGGTGTTTACATTCTCAATGCGGAGATTATTCGGGAAATTCCGGATGATTCTTATTACCAAATTACAGATTTAATCGAGAAAGTTCGTAATAAAGGTGGCCGGGTAGGATGTTTTCCCGTCAGCGCAAAAGCATGGACTGACATTGGGGATTGGACTGAATATCTTAAAATAGTCTCCCGGTGTTCTTGAAAAATTCTGACCATGAAAGCCTCCAAACGGGATGAGGTTTCGTCCTTGGAGAGGTAGAGGTCGAGTTAGGTTTTCTTCTAATTTTATCCCGGATCGATTGAATTTTTAGAATCATAATTTATGTCAAGATTGCATCAAAAAGTTATTTCCGGCATGTTATGGCAAGGGCTGGAACGTTTCGGCATCAATGTTGTTCAATTAATAGTTTCGGTCATTCTGGCCCGCCTATTGGCCCCAAGTGACTTCGGGCTCGTGGCGTTGGTGATGATTTTTATCGGATTCGCAGATACTTTTGTGGATGGCGGATTTCGTATGGCATTGATTCAGCGCAAGAATCTCAGCGAAACGGATTGCAGTTCCGTATTCTGGATGAATCTGGGGGTTGGTTTTCTCCTTGGAATCGGATTATATACTACAGCACCTTGGATTGCCTCATTCTATGGTCGCGTTCAGATCATTCCTCTGCTGCGGGTCATGGCAATCGTACCGGTATTAAACGGATTGACGATTGTTCAGTCGGCATTGCTATCTCGTCAATTGAAGTTCAAGCAGTTGTTCCAGGCCAGAATCCTGGCGCTCTTGTGTTCTGCCGGCGTGGGGATTGGAATGGCGTATGGAGGATATGGAGTATGGGCTTTAATCGGCCAACGCATGGTAAATGTATTGGCCACATCCTTGTCGCTCTACTTCATTTTGAACTGGTTGCCCAAATTCCAAATTGATCTTCGGGCGCTTGGCGAAATGTTTAAATATGGCAGTAGTCTATTGGCGGCAAGCCTGCTTAATTTCTTTTCCAATGCGTTGTATACGCTGATTATCGGAAAATGCTTCAGCGTTTCAGACTTAGGATATTACAATCGAGGCCAAACTTATCCTAAATTGGCAGTAGATTCCCTAAACCAGGTTTTAGGAAATGTCATGTTTCCGGTATTTTCCCAAATACAACAAGACCGGGAACAAATCAGAATGCTTATGCGACAAACTATGATGATGATGATGTTTTTGCTGGTACCGATTTTGGGGGTATTGTTGGTAGCGGCAGAACCTTTCATACGAATTTTGCTGACGGCCAAATGGCTTGGTGCAGTCATCTTTCTGCAGATTGCCTGCCTCCAGTTCTTCTTTTTTCCAATTCATATTTTTAATATTCAAGTTATGCGTGCCGTAGGTCGCAGCGACTTGAATCTGCTTGTGGAAATTATTAAAAAGGTAATCATGGTCCTGATAATCATTGTGACGATGCGTTGGGGAATTGTTGCTATGGCATGGGGAGCTGCCATCAATTCTTTCTTGGGTATATTGTGTCACACCTGGATATCCAAACGTTTGATTGATTACGGAACATTTGCGCAAATCCGTGATTTGCTGCCTACTGTTTTTACCGCCGTCATTGCCGGCTTTGCCAGTTGGGGATGCCAGTTATTCGTCTCTAACGACTGGCTGAAACTCGGGATTACCGGCAGTGTGTTCTTGATATGTTATCTGGGGCTCAATTTTCTTGGAAAAACTGACTCCATGATGTGGGCACAACGGATATTTCCCGTAATAAAAAATAAATTTTTCAAAACTCAATCTCATGCAACAAACTAAAATCAAATCAAAAATTTTGCTGGTTGCGGATAGCCCGAATTGGGCATATCACGATATCAGTAATTTCATTATCAACAATCTTTCATCGTCATTTGATTTTTATCTCGATTTCACCTGTTTTTATTCGACCCCAAAACTCCCTTTTTTCAAAGCGCTTCGCCGAAAATATTCTCATGCGATTGCCCGGCATCGTTACCAGCGAATTCGAGCTGACCGTACTTACGACCTTGTATTCTTCTCCGGCTTTTATATGCGGAAATTATATCCGGAAATCAAAGCTCGGAAGGTATTACCGGGCATTTATACCGCAAGCTTTCCTCCTAATGGCATAGAATCGGGTGACGAAGGCATTTCCCAGCAGGAATTTGCTCGGAAATATTTGGCTGGCTGTCATGCTGTGGTTGCAGGGAATTCTGATATCCCATCCTTATATGCGGAGCTTCCTATCCCTTTTTTCTGGGCAAACGGCAATTGTGCAGGCTTTGAAAATCCAGTTGCCAAGAAGTTTCACCAAGGACAAGATTTTGTGGTGGGTTGGAGTGGTAATGCTACGCGACCAATTAAGGGTTTTTATGATTATGTGGTCCCTGCGGTTACCGCAGCGGCTAAGCAGCGACCGGGTATTCGGCTTAAAGTCCGTGAATTTGGGCCGCGGGAAACATTGCCACGCTTTTATGATGATCTGGATGTTGTACTGATTGCTTCAGAATCTGAAGCTGGCCCGGCATTGTTTTCCGAAGCCGCTTTAAGCAATGTACCTGCAATCTCTACGGCCATCGGGTTCCCGGCTATGATAATCAAGGACGGAGTTAACGGTTTTCTGGTTGAGCGGAAAGTTTCTGATATGGTAGATCGTTTGATTCGTTTGTATGATGACCGGGAATTATTATGGGCCATGTCACAGCGAATTCGTAAGGATTATGAGGAAATTCTTGGCGATGAAGTTCAGGTGCGACGCTGGAAAAATATTTTTGACACAGTTCTCGCCGAGGGGATTTGAGCGTTGAAATGACACGTCCTTTCAATAGCTGGATTTTATTCGGAATTGTTCTGTATGGCCTGCTGTTGCACTGCTTGATATGGTTTCGTCCCGCATTACCTTCGCGCGATGAAACCGATTATGCAAGATTCGCGACCCATTGGTATCGTTCCGGTGAAGTTCGAACAGACGATATACGTATTCAGGTTTACTCTAATAGCCGGGATATGTCTCGGAAGGCAGAATTTCAGGAATATCAGTTAAAGCCGCCGCTTTTGGTATTGGCAATGCTTGGAGTCCAGAAATTGGGACTTTGTGATCCCTTGACTGGGGGTAGACTTTTTGTCGTTCTGCTCAGTACTTTCCTGCCTATGATCAGTTATGATATTGGCAGGCGGTTGTTCCGTAGTACTCGAGCAGGATTGATTTCCGCCGCAATGACCGTTGCTTATCCTTATCTAGTTCTGTATGGATCGTTTGCGCTTCGTGATGTCCCATATGTTTTTTTTGCAGCCTGGTTCCTGTTGCAATTACTGATCTTATGGCAAGACCCAATACGCTTAGCAGGTAGTTTATGGTGGGGCTTGGCCGGCTTACCGCTGGGCTTGGCGGCGTGTTGCCGCTTTGAATACTTGGAATTACTTCCCGGTGTTCTTTTGCTTGGTGCTCGTTATTGGTCGAAGTGTGACTATACATGGTCGCGTCGGCTTGCGTGTAGCATTGAGCATTGCGGAGTTTTACTTGTCGCAGCAACGATTTTGCCGCTGGGATTACAATTTTTGTTGGCTGGCTTTGGTTATCACTGGGTTATGTTTCGCGGACTCTTCTAACATCTGAGCAATGATATGAATCTAATTCAAAGTTTAGTGGAGGGGATGTTTTTTGGAATTACCGTTTTTTTCGTTCTCGGGATAATAGCCTGTATTTTTTTTAAGAGATGGCGGTACGCTTTATTATTGCCTGGTTTTTTTTGTTGCATTGGTATTATCAGTAGGGTTGCCTTGGGCATGAGTGGTAAGCGCTACTTTTTATGGCCTGGATTCCTGTTGCTTTTCGTTGCCGTTGTGGGGGTGTTGGAAATAGATCGTCAGTTGAAACAACATAATATGAATAGAAAAATACGCAACTTTATTTTACTGGCTTTTATGGCGTTTCTATGCATTTTGGGATTGGCTCGGATATGGCGTACTACGCGTGCGGATAAGGAATACATTCCGATGTTTTCTTCCGCGTTGGTTTATGCGGCCCGAGGAATTCCAGAAAAGGAGGTTTGTCTTTTTAATTTTACTCAAGATCAACGGATTGAATTTTTCAGCGGAATGGATATCGTGGTTTTTTATTCCGGTGACAAATCGGAATGGGTATATAGTTTTTTCTTCCAGCAGCTGCAAAAAGCGCGTCTGGAATATCGCAAGATTTTTATTCTGATTCAGGCAGAAGCATTGAAATATTTTCAGGAGCGTTATTTAAGCGATTCAAAAGTCAATCCATTCAAGGTCCTTGCTGCAGCTCAATATCATCGGGAAAAATTATTATTGCTGGAATATGATTTTTCTATCCCCTTGGACCCGAATGCCAGGCAACCCGGAGCATTGCTCTCGCAAAAAAATCCTATAGCCCTGACAGTCCCCGCAATATTGCCTTGTAATGCTTCTCAAGGCCTCAGTTTATGTGTTGACAATCTGCTTGGATCCGGCCATTCTGAGGATTATATCTTTGATGTACAGGGATGTCGAGCAAAAACTTCGGGGAAGTGGTTGCATGTGTGGCCATCGGACTCTGCTTCAGAGGCAGACACACCTGTTACAATCTCGGTGTTAGACTCTCACAAATGGTTGGTAGCTCAAGCAGAAACACGCTTACAAAGTATTCCTGATTCATCTTTTCCTCCGGCTGGCGACATATTGGTGGTAGGAATTCGAGACTGGAAGCCGGATAATCTTCCGAGTCCCGAACAATTATGGTCTGATGGTGCAGGAACATGGAGTGTCTATAAAGACTCTCGGCATATGACGTCGCGGGGATTTGCCGACCTTCCTGGAGTCCGAATATTTCGTGCGACCCCGAATGCCACCGATGACACCGTAAAGCAGTTGTGGGTATTCTGGTCGCCAGGAGAAGCCATTGCCTATCATCAGCCTGTTTACTGGCCACAAATGTTTTCATGGGCAGATAAATATATCCATACGATTCGCAATACTTATCCGCAGGCAAAGCTGTATTTATTCCTACCCTTCCCGCTTCCTGGGTCCGATCATTTTCCGGAAGTACGTCCGCCACAAAACAGCTCCTACTGGAGAGAGGTGCAACTGGCACAACGGGCTCTAGTGCGCTATCTCCGGCAGAAATATATTGGAGCATCACAAATTACATTGATTCCAAGCGACCTTGCATTAGATGCAGAAACTGATTATAAAGCACCCAATCAAACACAACCATTGGGGTTGTCAGAAGCAGGCGTCGCGCGCCTTAAAATGTTAATAAGAAATATTGTCAGGTGAGAATTTGAAGATACGAATGCTGTTACTGGGAACAACTCAGTTTGGTTATCATATGGGTAATTATTATTATTGTCGTTATCGGCCGGATGATTTTGATATCACCTACATTGGCAGGTCACGCAATCTTCCGGAAGTGTTAATGCCGGGAATTCGGGTGATTACTACTCCGGCGGGGAAGAGGAAAAGCAGTTGGGGGAGTATAATAGCTTTTCTGCAATATTTCTTCACGGTAGTGAGCGAAGTTTTCTATGGGAAATATGATGTGATATTTATTAAATATTTTCCATTTTGTTCTCTGTTAAGATGGATTGCCCCACGGCAAAATTATTTAATGGACATTCGCAGTGGCAGCGTAAAGCAGTCCGCATTCCGACGTAAATTGGAAAATTTGATCATTCGCTGGGATGGCTGTTTTTTTAAGCATATCTCAGTGATTTCTGCCGGGTTGGCTGCACAATTAAAAATCCCTCGGCGAAAATATTTTTACCTGCCCTTGGGGGCAGTGCCATTGGATATGCCGGATCGGGTATTTGACTCTATGCGTTTGATTTATGTTGGTACTTTTTTCAATCGTAAGTTGGAACATACCCTCTTGGGGGTAAAACTTTTTATCGAACGCCATCCGGAAATTCCTCTTCACTATGAAATCATCGGGAATGGTCCGGAAGAGAATCGGTTGCGGGAAATGATCACCGACATGTCTCTGCAATCCTACATTTCTTTGTCTGGCTACATTCAACATGATCAATTGAAGGAGCATTGGCGAAAAGCTAATGTTGGTGTTTCTTTTGTGCCAATCATACCGATGTTCGATATGCAGCCTCCGACCAAGACTTTTGAATATCTGGCTGCGGGAATGCCGGTTATTGCTACGGAAACGCATGAAAATCGATTGGTCATTACTGAGGCCAATGGTATCCTGTGTCGAGATACTCCGGAATCATTCGAGCGTGCGTTGGAGTTGCTTTGGGCAAGGAGGAAATCCTATCGTGTTCAGGTTATTACTGCAAGTATCGGATCATTTCGCTGGGATGTAATCGCTCATGACTTATTTACATTTTTGCGTAATCTAGCCCAGATGGACAAAAAATAATGAGATTAGCTTTTGTCAAAAGTGGACCAGTAGCAGATGAATTATTGCGATTGGATGGAGTCTGGAAAAATAATTCCATTGAATTGATCTGGGACATGGCTAAGCTTGCCGAACAACATTCTGTTTGGATCGGCGCTGTTTGTAGAACAGCTCAAAATCGTTGTACTTCACGAACAAACTGTCAGGCAATTTGTTGGCCGATAGGCACAGGCAGTCTGAGCAAGCGGCGATTGAAAGAATTGTTATATAAGCTGTTGCTTTTATGGAATGTATTGAAGTTCCGTCCGGATATGTTATTTTTCTTTGAGCAAAGTCTGTTACCATTGAAGTTGTTATTGGCTCGTATGTTTCGCATCGAGCCCGTGATTTGTTTTGCGCGCGAAGATCAATTAAATTCACGTGCTTGTAGGTGGTTCAAGCTTTTCCGGGTTCATTATTTTACCGCACCGGCACCCTATTTTGCCGAGAAATTGAAGAGCGCTGGAATTGCCCAAACATTTCTGTTGCGTCTACCACATTATCCGCGAGAGTTTTTTGAAGCATTGCCGTCAGAATCTGAGTTTCCTGGCTTTGATTTCAGTTTTCTCTACGTCGGCCGCTTGGAAGCCGCAAAAGGGGTACGCGAATTACTGGATGCATTCAAGCGTATTGCCGACACCATACCTCACGCCGGTTTGAATTTGGTTGGCCAAGGGACTCTGGAGCCGGAAATACGTTCTTTCATAGCAAAAAATAAACTAGCGAAACAAATCCGGCTTTGGGGGAGCAAAACAAATATTGAAGTGGGTAGCTATCTACGCGGCAGTGATGTGTTGGTTTTTCCATCTTATTCGGAAGGATTCGCCAAGGTCTGGTATGAAGCTATGCTGATCGGTATTCCTTTGATTACGACCCCGTTACAAGGGATCCGGAAAATTCTTCAAGATGAGGATTCTGTATTGTATGTTCCGGTAAAAGACAGTCCTGCTTTAGCCGCTGCCATGTTGCGATTGGCACGCAACCGAGATTTGCGAATTCATATGAGCGAAGCAATTCGGCATGTGCCGGAAACTCGCTTGCATTGTGATGGGAATTTCCAGCGCTGTGTCGAACTTGTGTGCGAATATAAAAGTTTATCTGTGTCCATCCCCAAAGTGGGACATTAAATTAGGACACAAGCCATGAAATTCAGTACAATATTATTTAGAGTGCCATGATAAAGGGGGCGCAAATTCACAGGTCGTTTTTTGATAGTAATATTCGTATAAGACAGTGATTATAGGGCTATCGCTGCGAACTATGAATTATCATCTGCCAAGAGGAAAAGAATTCTTTATTCAGATGATAAATTCTGGAATGAACTGTATCATGCAACGTCATTGACGTTGACTGGGAAGGGAAAGATATGCCGGATCCGAAGGTGATTTATTTTTCTCCAGGGTATTTTCATGCCCGGGAAGAATTGTTTCTGTATTTAGCGCAACGGTTTGATTTCAAAGTTGTGGATGTTTCCCATCAGCGAAAAAACGGGACCCCCAGTCCTGATTATCTCAACAAAGTCAGTTATGCAATATGGAATATGCGCTCTGGCAAACTCAGTCGAATGCGTTGGCATGATCCCTTGCGATTATTTTACAAAATGTTCCGGGTATTCTGGAAGACGCACTACGATTTGGTTATTTGCTCCACACAATTTCCGCTGCATTCTAAATTTGCCTTGTTGCTGCGTCCATTTTTTAAATATAAGCTGGCTTATGTCAATGAGGTATGGTTTTTTGAATCTCCACGTTATCGTATTTTGCGTTGGAATCAGCAATTGGCCGCATGGATTTTAAAACGGGCTGACTTCATTCTTTCGGAAGGGACTAACAGTACCCGGCATCTGACTGAACGCCTCGGGATTGCTCATGAGAAAATTCTGCTTTGGCCGATGATGTGTGAAGATATTGGGAAACGCCCGATTGTGACGGAAGAATTTCCCTGGAAAGCCATATTTGAGCGCTATCGGGATCGGATAAAATTCGGTTATGTCGGGCGATTTGTGCGAGCCAAGGGATTGGAAGAGTTATTGGAGGCATTTCAGATAGTCCAGCGGGAAACACAGGGGATTGCGTTATTCCTGATCGGCGGGAATGGGGATTATGCGGAGGATTTAAAGCAGAAGGCGGACGCCATAAACGACTGTGAAGTTTTGCCGTGGGCGGCGCCTGAGTATCTTCCCGAAATTTATCGCAGCTTGGATGTCTTTGTTTTGCCGTCACATCGCGATGGCTTCAGCACTGTATGTTGCGAGGCTGCGGCCATGGGATGTCCATTGATCGTATCCGACATGGTTGGTGGCGCTCCCGATTTGATTGAGGAGCATGAAAATGGAACCATTGTAAAAACCCGGGATGTGAATTCCCTGTCTCAAGCGTTGAAATATTGGGGCACACTTTCGCGTGAGACTATTCAGCAAAAGGGCTTGACCTCTCGCCGACTTTTTAAGGCTCTGGGAAATTATGAACTTCATGTCAATGCGATTAAGGCAATGTTAAAAGCATGCAGGAAAAACGTAAAAAAATAGTGTTTGTCTGTGGTTTTTTCCCGCTCATGTCGGGTGGTGCGGAATATCAGGCTTATCTTTTAGCCCGCCGCCTTCAGGCTTTTGCTGATGTTTCGTTCATTTATGTGCGAACGGCTCCTGGACCCCAGGTAATGCAATCGGAAGGATTTACGCTTTACGCTTTGCCTAAAAAAACATTTTGGCGACGGTTCGGGGACACTTTTTTTCTATATATTCCTCAGGTAAACCGTTTGCTGAAAAAAATTCAACCAGATATCATCTACCAACGAGTGGCCAGTGGCCTGACCGGTGGAATTGCTCATTACGGCAAAACATATCATTCCACAACAATTTGGCATATTGCCAGTGCTCATGATGTCATGATGGTTCCTGTACGTGCTTTCTCGCGATATTGGGTATTTGATTTATTCAATCGATATCTGCGCATTCGTGCAATAAAAGAGGTTACTTATGTCATTGCTCAGGCGAATTATCAGGACCAAATGCTCCGGAAAGTATTTCACCGCGCGGCCGATCTGATCATCGGGAATTTTCATCCAGATCCAGAAGGGGAGAATAGGCCTCAGCGACGTGTAAGAAATATTGTTTGGCTGGCAAATATTAAGCCGAATAAGCATCCGGAGATTTTTGCTATGCTAGCTCGGCATTTTCAAAATTTTCCAGATGTCAGGTTTATTATGATTGGACGCGATACCAAACAATTTTGTATGGCGGAGCAACTTCCCAATCTAATTGGGAAGGGCGAACTTTCCCAAGAACAAGTCAATCTGGAACTGCAAAAAGGGTATGTATTGGTCAATACCAGTGAAGTTGAAGGTTTTCCGAATACATTTATTCAAGCTTGGCAACGTTATCTTCCAGTGCTTAGTGTACAAGTAGATCCGGACAATATTTTGCAAAAACATAAGCTTGGCGTTTGTTCAGGAACCCCCCAAAAGCTGATTTCTGACCTCCAAGAACTCTTGGATTTCCCGGAGATACGAGATCAGCAAGGTGGGTGGGCGCATGATTATGCAGCGCAATATCATTCTTTAAGCAACATTGAGAAAATGCTTCCCTACTTTGGTGCTCACCTATGAAATTACATATGACAACCACAATTATTCTGATCGTTTTAGGTCTTAACATACTGTTCGGAAGTCTGGTTGAGCTGTACTCTGTCAGCCGCTATGGCTGGGGGGCTCTAAATATGATTCCATTGGGGTTGTTTATACTCCAAATACTATTTGCCAGTCCAGAAGAATCATTGCGTAATTGCAACAAAGGGATATTGCTTATTCTGTGTATTCCGCTATTATTAATCGGTTTTGTGATCAATCAGGCCTCTTGGGGAGATAGCATCAACGCAATGCGCTGGAGCTTTTTTCAGTTTGTATTATTTTTCGTTATGTTGAATAAAGTACCGGAAGCAGAGCTGAAATATGCAGTGAAAGTCATTTTCTTCTTATGTGTTTTACAAATTCCTCTCGGGGTAATTAAGTTTTTTCTATGGGGTAGTACAGAGAATGCCCTAGGGATGCTCGGCCATTCCAGTACTTCCTTTTTTGTGGGAATTGCCATCTCATTTGTACTGGCATACTATTTGATCAAACAAATTAATTTTTTGAGATTTCTGGTACTGTTTGTCGGATTTTCATTCTGCGGTTTTGCTGGCGGGAAACGGGCACTCCTTCTATTGATCCCTCTAATAATGATTTTAGAGTTCATGATTTACACTTACTATGGACAACGCTGGAAAGTATTTTTGCGGTATCTCATTCCCATAGTACTTGTTGGAGCTGTATTCATTTATATTTTTGTTCGCCTGATTCCTACTTTGAATCCGGAACATACGATATGGGGAACGTTTGAATGGGAACATCTGATCACAATGGTTGAAAATCACACTTCCACAGAACAGTACTCGGTGAATGATACCGCGACTGGTCGCACCAGTGCCCTTTGCATGGGAATGCGTGTTTTGCAGGAGGATGTTTCAGTTTGTTTTTTCGGTATGGGACCACAACTCTTTGTACGTGACGGCTCTTATGATGCGGCAGAACAGTCTCAAATGAATCTGCTAAACATTGAGTATGGAATCAACGGTTTTCTCTGGTATGGTCTTCAATTTGGGTTGCCGGTAGCCATTCTAGTATTCCTGTTCTTTTTGCTTGGTACTTACTGGGGAGTCCAAGCTTTCCGCCGAGCTCCGGAGCCATTTTGGAAAGCCTATGGCTTGGGTATGGCTATGGCCGGTCTGATTATGAGTTTTTTTCAATATTACTATTCTATGAGTAAAAATTTTGCTATTACCGGCACCTACTGCGTTATGTTAGGAATCCTTTGCCAGTATGTTAGGGGCTTGAATGCGAGTAATAAGATCGAAGTACATCAATCTTCTAAAGAATATGCAAGCTCTTCGTCGGCCTTTCATACAATAAATCAACGATATTAATAATAATGAAAAAACTGCATCAAGAAAAGATTATTTGCATTGGTGGACATCCTCATTTAAATGGTGGCATTTCGAGTGTGGTAAAAGCGTATGTCGCAGCCTATACCCGAGGGAACTATCATTTTAATTTCGTTCCCATGCGAACTACATTGTATAAACATGGCTCAAAATTTCAGAATTCATTAGTTTTTATAAGTGCATTCTCACATTTATTCCTAGAATTATTATTTTCCCGCCGGATCAAGATTCTGCATATACATTCTTCCGCCAACTTGAGCTTCCTTCGGGAGGGGCTGTTACTTTGCCTCGGGCATGGATTGCATCGAAAAACTATTCTGCATCTACATTCCAGCCAATTTGATCAGTTTTTTCTAGAATCACGGGGGGGGGCTCGCTTCTTTATCCGTTATACTTTTGCCCGAGCCGATATAATTGTTGTGTTATGTAAAAATTGGCAGATGAAACTACAGTCGGAATATCCCGAATATGCCGATAAAATTAGAGTGATTTATAACCCGATTTTACTCACAAGTGCTCAATCGTTATTGCCTTTGCCTGATAGAAAAGGATATAACATTCTATGCCTGGGCTTCTTGATCCCATCCAAAGGGATCAGGGATTTAATCGTTGTCGCCCGTCAATGCGCAGATAAACATCCTCACTGGAATTTTCATCTTGCTGGAATTGGTGAATTACAGATGGAAGTAGAACAAGCGGCGGCGGAACTTTCAAATTTTCATTACCATGGATGGGCGGATTCTGCCCATAAAGAACAGTTATTTCGGAATAGCGATATTTTTTTCCTGCCTTCTTATAATGAAGGGATGCCTATCTCCATTCTGGAAGCAATGTGTTTTGGGCTTCCCTTTGTTTCTACCGCAATCAGTGGTATTCCGGAAATCACTGATGGTGACGAACGCATCGGTAAATTACTGCCGCCGGGAGATATCGGTGGTTTTATTCAAGCACTGGAATATTTTGAAAATTTATGCGTTCGGGAAGACATTCATGATCGTATTCGGAATAGAGTAAAGCGCTTCGATGCAAAAAACATTTTTCATGAGGTAGCACAATTATACGAAGAGTTGAATCCGGCAGCAAAAGTTCATCTTTCATAAAAATACAGCATATTTGGGTAAATCTACAATTTGTAACAGTGCTGCCGGAAACGGCTAGAGTAAGAAATATTTATATTAAAATTAAATTTTAGAATCTGGAGAAATCGCAATTATGGAGCAATTGGTTCAAAAATTAAAAAATGGGGAAGCTAAAGTAATTGAAGTCCCTTTTCCACAGTTAGCTCCCGGAATGCTTTTGATTCGCAATCATTTTTCTGTTATTAGCGCTGGGACCGAGGGTTCTACAGCCACAGCAGCTCGCAAGAGTTTACTAAGCAAGGCCAAGGCCCGACCGGATCAAGTTCGGCAAGTTTTGGAAGTCGTTCGCCGCTCCGGTCCTCTTGCCGCCTATCGGGCCGTCACCAAGAAATTGGAAGCCTATTCGCCATGCGGATACAGTTCCGCCGGAACAATCATCGAAGTCGGCGAGGAGGTTGTAGGTCTGTCCCCAGGAGACAAAGTGGCCTGCGCCGGGGTCGGTTATGCCAGCCATGCCGAAGTCGTTGCGGTTCCGGTCAATCTGTGTGTAAAGCTTGACCCGGCGGCTGACTTGGCGGATGCCGCTTACAATACGCTTGGGGCGATTGCAATGCAGGGAGTTCGCCAGGCGGGATTGCATCTCGGCGACACAGTCATGATAATCGGCTTGGGGTTGCTGGGGCAGCTGGCGGCGCAATTATGTCGAGCCTCGGGTTGCCGGGTTGTCGGAGTCGATGTTGCGCCGGGAGCGGTAAAAAAAGCAGCGCAGTTCCTTGATCTGCCGCTGGAACGCAATGCCACGGGCATTGAGAATACGATTGAGGATTTCACCGATGGCGCAGGTGTCGATGCTGTGATTATCGCAGCGGCAACCTCCAGTCTCGATCCAGTGAATTTTGCCGGTAAAGTTGCTCGCCGCAAAGCAACTGTGGTAATTCTCGGCGCGGTTCCGACCGGTTTTGACCGCAACGATTACTATCGCAAGGAGCTGGAATTGAAAATGTCCTGTTCCTATGGGCCCGGCCGTTACGATCTTGAGTATGAGGAAAAGGGACTTGATTACCCGATTGAATATGTGCGCTGGACGGAAAAACGCAACATGGAGGCGTTTCAAAAACTGCTGTTGGCAGGACGCATTGATGTAAAAAGCCTGACCACTCACCGGTTTCGTTTTGAGGAAGCGCCTCGTGCCTACGATCTGATTGTCAATAAGACCGAACCATTCACCGGAATTGTACTGGGATATGATACCGAAAAAGAATTGCAACGGAAAATTGTTCCGGTCCATGCCGCCGTTTCGTCCGGGCCGGAAAGCCGGGTGGGGATCGCATTTATCGGCGCCGGCAATTACGCCCAGGGTAATCTTCTGCCTAATTTGCCTTTGCATGACCCGGCAATTGCCAGGGTTTCGGTACTGACCAACAGCGGAACGACCTCGCGTCGGGTGGCAGAACGCTTCGGCTTCGCATCATGCACGGATACTGAAGATTTAATTTTTGATGATCCGTCCGTCAATACCGTATTCATTGCAACCCGCCATGACTCTCATGCGCATTACGTGGAACAGGCATTGCGGCATGGGAAACATGTTTTCGTCGAAAAACCGCTGGCGCTTACGATCACGGAACTGTTGGCTGTTGAAGAGGCATACCGGCAAAGTGGAAAGCAGTTGATGGTGGGCTTCAATCGCCGCTTTTCGCCGCTGGCAGTCAAACTCAAGAAAGCACTTGGCAGTGGACCAATGAGCATGATTTATCGGGTGAGTGCCGGTATGATTCCCGGAGACAGCTGGATTCAGGATGCCGAAATTGGCGGCGGACGAATCATCGGAGAAGGTTGCCATTTCATCGACTTCATGACTTGGGTCTGCGGCAGTATGCCGACCAAGGTGTTTGCCTCTGCGCTTCCTGATCCCAATGGATTCCAGGATACGGTCAGTATTCAGCTCGAATTCGCCAACGGCTCGATCGGTGTGCTGGCCTACTATGCCAATGGGGCAAAATCGCTGTCCAAGGAATACTTCGAAGCGCATCACGCCGGTGCGAGCGTAATCTTGAACGATTTTCGTGAACTCGAACTCCATGGGCGACGGAATGCACGAGAAAAGCTCTGGAATCAGGCCAAGGGACAGCCGGAAATGGTTGCGGCATTCCTTGCCGCACTGAAAACCGGAGAGCCATCGCCGATTTCGTTCGAAGAACTCAAGTCCGTGACTGTGGCGGGGTTTGCCGCGATGACCTCATTGCGTGAAAAGATGCCGGTGGAGATCACGATTTGATGAACACGGAAGTGATGCTCCGACGGCTCGCTGCGTACGCCGAGGCCCGTGATTATGCGGGATATGACCCCTATGACATGCTTAATTCGCCATTGGCAGGGGTCCTTTCCCTGGGAACCCGTTGGGGGCGCATTGCGTTGACGCAATTCGGGCGGCGTTGTCCGATTAATTTCCGACCGCTTCTCCGGGTCAGACCCGGAGTGAATCCCAAGGCGCTGGCGCTTTTTCTGGAGAGTTGTGCCCAGCTTTATCGTGTTCATGCCGATCCGGAATGGTTCACGCGCATGGACACGCTGGTTCAGATGCTGAGGTCCACCCGCTCCCCGAATATCGCCGGCAATGGCTGGGGGTATAACTTTCCGTGGCAAAATCGGTCTCAATGCCTTCCTTGCTATACTCCGACCATTGTGAACAGCGCATTCGTCGGCCATGCCTTACTGGACTGCTTCGAAGTCTCCGGCAATGAGATGGCATTGGAACTTGCGCGCGCCATTCCCGAATTCATACTCAAGGAACTCAACCGCAAAAACGAAGGCGACACCTTCTGTTTCAGCTATACGCCTCTGGATCGAAATTTCGTCCACAATGCCAACATGCTTGGGGCCTCGTTGCTGGCGCGTATGGCCGTGCAATATGATCGGCCCGAACTGCTTGATCCCGCGCTGGCAAGTCTGGCCTACAGCATGAAATACCAGCATAACGATGGGGCTTGGGCCTATGCTGAAACCACAGCACAAAGCTGGATCGACAGTTTTCACACCGGATTTAACCTCGAAGCTTTACGGCGCTTTTTGAAGCTGGGGTTGGTACCGGAATACCAATCTCAATATGAAGCGGGCCGGGAATTTTATGCTCAGAACTTTTTTCTATCGGATGGAACTCCCAAATACTATCACAATCGTCAGTATCTGGTCGATATCCATGCGCCGGCGGAGGCAATTTGTTTTTTTGGCCAGGAAGGTAAATTGTATCGTGATTTGACAAACCGGATTCTCCGTTGGTTATTGGAAAATATGTATGATGAATCCAGGGGAATATTTTACTTCCGAAAGGATACGCATTTTACGATTCGAATCCCCTATATGCGTTGGAGCGAAGCATGGGCGTTTCGAGCGTTGGCATATTATGAAACAGGAACGGTTCGAGAAGTAAATTGAGGATGTTGGGTGGATCTGATCATGGGAGGATCTGCACTTGTATGGTCCACTGTAAAACGCCATTCCTGCTTTCTCGCAGTATCTCGCATGAAAATCTTTTAGGACAGTCAGATGTTGCATTAAGAGGTTTTTTCCCCTAAAAAAGATGGCTTTGTCGTTATTTCGTTTTATTGATTTGATAGGTTTTAAAGTGAAATGAAAAAGTTCCTCATTTATTGTCTGCTCGGTTGCTTCCTTTCTGTTGTGAAGGGGGGCGAAGTTTCTTCTCATACTTTATTGCTGGAAGGAACTGTCGTTGCCAGTTCAAAGCTTCCAGATCCGGCAAAAAATGATTATGCCGATTGTAATTATGCCATAAAGTTGAAAATTTATGCGGTTCAACCTATTGGTACTCCAATTGATCGAGAGATTATGCTTATAATTCCGATTATGCGTAATTTTAAGCTTTTGCCCGCCAACATTCTGAATGTCAATGATAAGATTGAAGTCTCTGCTGGTTTGTATGACAATCAGCCGGAAACAGTTCGACAAATTCAAGTCGCAGACTCATTGCAGGAACTTGATTTGGTTTATTATTATACGGAATCTGCAAAGAAGGTGATTCGTTTCAAATCTGCTCCTGCCATGCATTTTGAAAAAGTCACCCGAACTCCGGCTGTCATAGCTACGTTACCGCCAGCTTCGTTGGAAGAAAAACAAGCGAGGGCTCAAGCGATAGCGACGGATTTGGCACAGGTTAACCATTGGATTGCCGCCGAGGGAAGTGTCGATTCATGGGCGCAACGGCTGCAAATTGCAGTCATGCAGAATAATGCTGCAAAAAAACGGGGAGACCGTCGTTGGATTGGGGATTCTTTTTTTGCCGCATCTTCAGTAGCGATACCGCTCCAATCGGTAAAGCCGGAAAAACAGATCCCTGAGTTACTTAAGTATCAGAACTTTCTGAAACAATTGAATATCGACATGATTTTATTACGGATTCCCACCAAAGGAGACATCGCTTTTGATTTATTTTCCGATGGCAAGACACCTCATCCCAATCCTCGTTGGGTTGAATTGCTTCGTAATCTGCTGGAAAATGATATTGAAGTGGTTGATCCGACATTGGCAATGCTGGATGGTCGAAAACGTTTTCCTTTAATGTATTTTTATCAGGTTGCAGCCGAAGGGCATCCCTTCGAAGGTGCTTCGCGGATTGCCGCGGAACAATTAGCAAAACGCCTTGCCCGTTATCATTTTAATGATGTCCCCAAAGGTTCTTATTCATTGGTGGAAAGTTCTTATTCTCCGAATCTTTCATTCCCTCGCAATTACTACCCTCCGGGAAATCCTAAATTCTCACCTCAACAGCCACTTCGTTATTCTGTTGTTCGTACTCAAGACGGGTATCCGGTAGTACTATCAGAAGATACCCCATCGCCCATCTTAATGGTCAGTAATTCTTTTGGTGCATATCCATCTCGTCCAGATGGAGGATCAATTCCCCATTATCTGACCTATTTAACCGGGATTAAGCCTGCTTGGATGTATCGGGACGGCATTGAAGAAGGCATTTTCCGAATGATGGTGCAAAAACCGGAATTATTAGCGCAACGACGCGTGGTGATTATAGTTATGCATCCCAATACCTGGGGACGGGAACTTTCGCCTTTGCCGGAAAATATATCAAAGTCCTATTCTCTTATTCCAATAAAAAAATATCTATTGAACCCGCCGGATTCTTCGATCGTCTGGGAGCCTGAGGATGTTTTTGTCCCAGCGAATTCCGGCTTGTTGATTTATCCTAAGGATGGCAAACCGAAGGGTGACGGCGGTATTCTGACACTGCCTTCTGTGCCAGTTGAATCAGCTAAAACCGTATTGGTTCGAATGGCCATTGCCCGTCATAATTATCTGAGAATCCATGTTTCAATTGGGCAACATAAAGATTTTCAAGCCCTTACCGGGATCCCGCGTGTTACTTTGGAGTTTATGGTAAATAACGATGGTACTCCCATCCACATTTTTTTCCAAGGAGGCGTTGAACGTAAAAATCCTCCAGTAATTGAATCCATAGAATTGTTTGCGATAGACTGAGAAGTTTTCTGCCGATCTAGATTGTGTTTTTTGCGATACCACTTTATCGTTACAATAGAAGGATCAAATTCAATTTCAGGCTATTTCTCTCGTTGCAGTATGCTATTTTTATTGAATATTCAGACTGGGGATTTTATGTTTACCTTACCTTTCTTTATAGGTATATTAATATAATTACAAAAAGAATAAAACACGAGTGCTGGATCGCGAGATTCGCATATGAAGCGGAAATATCTCGGCAGTTATTTGCTCCCAGTCTGATTTCCATTGCGGAAATATCAGGATTATGATATGGCAACATAAGCCATTCAGTTTGACAAGCCATAATTAGAAATTTTTTTCAGGAAAATAAATTTTGATTAAACGCAAGAATACAGCGAAACAAATGGGAAAAGTATTTTTTATATCAGCATGGCTTTTGCTTTTTATCACAGGCCTCAATGGCGCAGAGCAAAATCCGAAGGGCACATTCTTCGATGGCCAGATTATGGAATGTTCATCGATAGTCGATCCTCGTCAATCAAACTATCCGGATTGTTACTTTACTATTTCCGTAAAAGTCAATAATATTCTGAAGGGACAACTTTTGCCCCAAAAAATCAAACTCGTTGTGCCTGGATTTGTTGAGTATAAAAATACAAGCTATGCAAACTGGAAAACCGGAATGATGTTACGAGCCTGGGTGATTCCGTTTGATATGCTTGAAGAGTCGAAACGTACCGTACAGCAAATTGATACTTTGGATTCCTTTGATCTGGAATCATTTTTTTTGATAAAAGGTGAAATCATCTCAGAATTAAGAGCTTATCTACTAATAATTGACTTTGGGCCGGTTTGATGCTATATTGATTTAAGTAGCAATAAAACAACGCCACGGGAGTCAGATATGGCAATGCAGCGCTTCAGGACATGGGAAATTACGGATGAATTCTGGGCGAAGGTCGAACCACTGGTTCCGGCATCGTTGCGGACATCGGATCGCGAGTATAAACGCAAGCCAGGCGGTGGGAAAAAAGCAGGTTATAGCGACAAAACATACTTTGCTGCAATTGTTTATGTTTTGCGAACCGGAATTATTTGGGATGCGCTTCCGCGATTGGAGTATGATAATATCTCTCCGAAATCCATCCATAAAAAATTCATGCAATGGTCCCGTTGCGGATTCTTTGAAAAACTCTGGAAAGCCGGGGTGGCCGAATACGACGAAATGGAGGGAGTTGCATGGGAGTGGCAATCGGCAGATGGCACCTATACAAAAGCGCCAATGGCACAGAGCGCGGTCGGCCCCAGTCCCACCGATAGGGGAAAAAAATGGAAGCAAAAGACATCTCCTCGCAGACGAACATGGCATCCCGTTGTCAATCGTCGTAACCGCCGCCAATCGGAATGATTGCGTGATTCTGGATGAGTTGCTGGAGAAAAGAATTTCTCCTTCGGCGGTACATCCGGGAGCGCTTCCTCCTGTGGAAAACCTTTGTTTGGATGCAGGATACGTCGGCAAAAGCCAGACTGCCGTTTCGAATGGTTTCATCCCTCATATCAGACCGCGCGGCGAAGAAAAAAAGCTGATTGAAAAAGGCTTTAAGGCCAAACGCTGGATTGTGGAGCTCGGACATTCGTGGTATAACAGGTTTCGTAAAATTCATGTGCGCTACGAAAAAGAGGAAGTCTCGTTCCTTGGGCTCGTGCAATTGGCCAGCGCCATGATCGTTTTTAACAGGATCTGTTCGATATATCCGATTTAGACGATTTTATTAGTAGATAAGCTCTAAGTAAGCCAAGAACAATTGAATTTTCCGACACAATTCGCTATCATTCTCGATTTTTGAATCCATTAAATCCACCATTGACTCAATCAATTGTAAATATACGCAAGGATAATATTGCGAATGACCTTGCTCGGATTGAAAAGGATATATTGACACCAGCAGAGATAGAGTCAATAAATCAACATTTCAATGATATATGGGCTCAAAGAAATCCCCAATACAGTTCCCCACCTCAACAAGATTCTTTTGCCTGGGGACGCTTCGGAGATGGAATTTTCGAATTACCACGTCAATTTACCTTATTACATCATCCGGATTTTTCCCATAATCTAAAAGCATTGATACATTTAAATCAGTTTTTGAGTTTTCATAATGTGCAACTGATCATCGCGGTAATTCCTGACTATCGGGCAATTGCGGCCAGGGTGTTCAATCCTGAATTTATGAAGATTCCCGATTCCGCTTCCCAAGAGATTGTCGCAACTCTCCTGAGAAATGGGATTGAAGCCATTTACTTTACGGATGATGTTCTTGCTGAAACCCGAAACTACGAATTCACTTTTGTCTATCCCAATGATCACCCGGGATGGGGGTGTGTGATGCCATTGGCAAATTGTCTTGCTGCGCGAATGCAACGTTTTTCGACTCTGCTCAATCGATCTTTTACCCCGGAAATGTTTACTGAAGAATTGCAAAACGGATGGTGTAGAGAACGTTATCGATTTCCGGAAGGAGTTGATATCGGCCCTAGAACTCCCGGGGAGATTTATACTTTTCCAACCATTTTGTTGAATAATAAAATTATAAAATCCGATCCTCAAGCCAAAATACTTCTGATCGGAAACTCATTTATTCAAACACCGCAGAAAGATTCCAGTCTGGCCTCTGCGTTAGCCAGGATAAGCGGTTATTCCGTTCATGAGTTTCGAATGGATGGCAATGGGCCAGCGGCAATTATTCCCATGCGGTTATTGTTGGAACACGAACGATATTTAAAGGGGAAAGTTGTGTGCCTGTTCCCATTTTCCTCTTCCATGTTCGAATCGTTTCAGTTTGTGGATATTGCCGAATACGACCGGAATATGACTTTATTGTCCGGAATGCGGTTGGTTCGGACCTTTCTACCGCCGACTCCAGATTACGTGGACTTGGATAAACTGCAAATTCCAGAAGGCAAGAAGAATATCTGGAAAATTTTTCGCCAGAAGTTCAATGGCGAAACGGAGGTGGTGGTTTCGGAGGAAAACACGAAAAAAGAGGTTTTTCAGGTAAACGTGAATCAGAAGATTGTTACGGGTACAATGCTAAAAATCACTTATATTGTGAGCCCGCAACAACGCGGACAGTTGTATATCAATGATGTTTTGGTACCCTTAATGCCGACGCAATACATTCTGGAGTGGAAAACCGCAGTCGCACCTTTGGCCGCGGATGCCCGGAGCATATCCATAAAATTATCCGGAGCTCAAAAAGATACACTTATTGCATGGAAAAAAATAGAGCTTTATGCTCCCTGACATCAAACATAACGCTTGCCCGGCCAGGAAAACAACCGCACGGGGCAGCTCAAGTTGATCTTAAGATGCAACGTTTAATAAAATACCATTTATCCTGCCGGCTCATGCTGGGCATTTCGGCTTAACTGTTAGTGGGTTTTGCATCTTTGCGCTTCGTAGTATTAAAGATATATCAATAGGAGTAGCCATGGTCTTTTCAAGTTATCTATTTTTGTTCTTCTTTCTGCCACTGGCGTTGGCGGTTTATTACCTGAGCCCGAAAAAGCTCAAACATTTGACCCTCACGCTGGTCAGTTATATCTTTTACGGCTGGGCCAATCCGTGGTTCATGCTGCTGATGCTTTTCACTACCACTGTCGACTATACGGACGGCCGTTTGATGGCGAAATTTCCCCGGCAGAAAAGATTGTTCCTGATCGTTTCGGTTGTCGTCGATCTCGCGGTGCTCGGCTTTTTCAAGTATTTCAATTTCGGAGTGGAAAATTACAATGCACTCATGGCGGGGATGGGGATCCCGGAATGGCAGTATGCCGGATTTTTCCGGGTGATTCTGCCGCTCGGAATCAGTTTTTATACCTTTCAGAGTATGAGTTATGTGATCGATCTCTACCGCGGCGACGCCAAAGTGGTGACCAGTTGGATTGATTACGCCTGTTTCGTGTCGATGTTTCCGCAATTGGTGGCCGGTCCGATCATCCGTTTTCAGGATGTGGCCGACCAGCTGGTTGAACGAACCTACAGTTGGGAAAAATTCGCGCGGGGGGTGGCATTTTTCATGTTCGGCATGGGCAAAAAAATCCTCCTTGCCAATCCCTGCGGCAAGATCGCCGATGTCTGCTTTTCCACCGTCGACCTTCATTCCGGAGATGCCTGGTATGGCATCACGGCGTATGCGTTTCAGATTTACTACGACTTTTCCGGCTATTCGGATATGGCCATCGGCCTCGGGCTGATGCTCGGATTCGTTTTTGCCAAAAACTTCGATTCGCCGTATAAATCCCAATCCATTACGGAATTCTGGCGGCGTTGGCACCTGAGTCTGTCAACCTGGCTGCGTGACTATCTTTATATCCCCCTGGGTGGCAACCGCAAAGGTAAAATCCGCACCTATGTCAATCTGACATTGGTCATGCTGCTGGGCGGCTTGTGGCATGGCGCCAGTTGGAACTTTCTGATCTGGGGCGGCATTCATGGCGGCTATCTGGCGTTCGAGCGCGCGCTCGGCAAAGAAAGTATTTATCATCGCATGCCGAAAATCATTCAGGTACTGCTAACCTTTTTCGTTGTGCTGATCGCGTGGGTATTCTTCCGGGCCGATACGCTGCCTGATGCCTGGCGCTATCTGTCCAGCATGTTCGTTGGCTGCAGTACCGCCGATGGCGGCGGCGCGGTAGTCGGAGGGGTGATCTATTCTCCCTATTATCTGGTAAATTTTATCTTGGCCGGGATCGCAGTGTGGTGTCTTCCCTCGACTTGGGACTTTACGCGCAAGCTGACTTGGCCTAAAATCATCTGGGCTTGGATCGTTTTTCTGCTGGCATTGATTGCACTGACCACCCAAAGCTATAATCCGTTCATCTACTTTATCTTCTAGTCGGAAAGACAACGACATGAGCAATGAAAAGTTATCCCGCGAAGAAATCGCAAAAATCGAAATCGGTCATACTGAAATCGGACGAAGTCAGCAGTTGATGTTAAGCCTGTTGTTTCTGGCGTTGATCGCGCTTTATCCGGTGGCGCAAATTTGGTATGAAACCCGGAACAAACCGCTGAGCGAAATTCAGGAGCTGCAGCTGGGAGAGCGGCTGACCGCGGCGCCCTCCGATCAACTGGGGGCTGCGCTCAAAAGTTATGAAACGGCGTTGGAAGACTGTTCGTTGTTGCGGGCCGTCCTGCTGGAACCGGCGCAGGAATTCCTGACCGGGGTATTCTCTTCCGGCAATGAAAAGGTGATTGTGGGAACCGACGGCTGGCTTTTTTATGCAAGCGATTTCAACTATCTGGCCGATCCGGGGTTCCTGCGTCCGGAACGGCTCTACAAACGCCAACTCAAGGGCGGACAGCCTGATCCGGTACGCGCCATTCTGGATTTCCAGCGTCAGTTGAAGGCGCGCGGCATTCGCCTCATCCTGTTGCCGGCTCCGGTCAAACCGATGCTGTATGGCGACAAGCTCGGTGGCAATGCCGGGATCGGTACGGTTTTACGGAATCCCTCCTGTGACGAATTCCGCCGGATCATGGAGGCCAATGACATCACGGTATTGGACCTGGCGCCGGATTTCGCGCTGTTGCGTACCGTCGGAACGGAACCCTATCTTAAAACCGATACGCACTGGACGCCGGAAGGGATGGAAATCGCAGCCGCCCGGCTGGCTGAATTGATATCGGGCCGGAAATCGCAGGATCATTCCACGCCGCAGCAGATAACCCATCTCGGCGATATTGCCGCGATGCTCAAACTGCCCATGCCGGAAAAGTTTTTCGCCGTCGAAACCGTATCCGTCCGGCCCCGCCGGGATTTCCGCGTCGCATCGGATGCACCGG
The DNA here is from genome assembly GCA_036677805.1 of Victivallaceae bacterium. Classification (GTDB taxonomy): domain Bacteria; phylum Verrucomicrobiota; class Lentisphaeria; order Victivallales; family Victivallaceae; genus SIG78. Next base: position 432,393 of record JAVBVS010000016.1, read on the forward strand.
TTTTGCTGCTGGGAGACAGCTTCACCAATATCTACAGTGTTCCGGCCATGAACTGGGGCGAAAAATCCGGGCTGGCCGAACGGTTGAGCGCCCACCTCGGCTATAATATCGATGTGATTGCGCGCAATGACGCCGGAGCGTTCGCCACCCGCGAACTTCTGAGCAATGAACTCCGGCGGGGACGCGACCGACTTGCGGACAAAAAAATCGTGATTTACGAATTCGCCATCCGGGAACTGGCCGACGGCAACTGGAAAATGCTCGACCTGACGTTGGGCAAAGCGCCCGAAACCAAATTCCTGTCGTTGGCAGCGCCACGTAGCGTTACGGCAACGGTTCAACAGGTTTCCACGGTGCCGCAACCGCATTCGGCGCCGTACAAAGATCATATTATGAGTGTGCATTTGGTCGACATCGATGGTGGCAATGAACAGGCTTTGGTGTATATTAAAAGTATGGTCGACAATGTGTGGACGCCCGCGGCACAGTGGCGGCCCGGCGACCGGGTGACCTTGACGCTGATGCCATGGAGCGGCGAAGCGGAAGCGAAATTCGGCGGCTGGAATCGCAGCGACCTCGATGACGAAGAACTTTTGTTGCAGGAACCGCTTTGGGGAGAATTGAAATGAGAAAAAGTTGGCTGACCGGACTATGGTGTTGTGTGGCGTTGGGGGGGCTGGCGGCAGACGGCGCGTCGGATGTGGCGTCATTCGCACGCGAACAGTTGTCCAAAGTCGAACCGGAGACGATTACGCTCAAGGGAAACGATGGCTGGCTCTACAGTCGCAATGAACTGGACCATCTGAGCAAAGGTCCGCTGGCCGATGGCGCCGTTTCCCGGACGGCAAAAGCCGACAAATATCCCGATCCGGTTCCGGCCGTCACGGCATTCAACGATGCGCTCAAAGAACAGAATATCCGGTTGATCGTCGTGCCGGTGCCGCCCAAGCTCGCGCTTCAGCCGCTTGCGCCGCTCAAGCCGAGCGACGCCATGGTTTATTTGAAGCCGTTTTATGCCGAACTGCGCGCAAAGGGTGTCGACGTGCTTGACTTAAGCGATGATTTTGCGAAGGCTGGAGCTCCGGTTTACTGCAAACAGGATGCCCACTGGAATCCGGCCGGAATCGAAGTCGCGGCAAAGAAAGTCGCGCAGCAGATCGGCCTGAAGGGCGACACCGACTTCAAGACGACGGAAAAACCGGTGACGATCGTCGGCGACCTGATGGCATCGTTGGATAAAAATGCCGCGCCCTCTGAAACTTTGACGATCCGTGAAATCGAGGAGAAAACCTTCGATGAGACCAGTCCGGTCCTGCTCCTGAGCGACAGTCACGGACTGGTTTTTTCCGCAGGCGGCGACATGCTTGCCGAACATGCCGGATTCGGCGAGCAGCTGGCATACGAATTGAAAATGCCCATTGAACGGATGGCGGTCAAAGGCTCTGCGGCCACTGCGGTGCGGGTCAACCTCTATCGCAAGGCAGCCAAAGATCCAGCATGGTTGAAGAATAAAAAAGTCGTGATCTGGTTATTTACCTGTCGCGAGTTTACGGAAACGCCCAATGGCTGGGTTCTGGTGCCGATATTGAAAAAGTAACAGGACGGTCCATGAAAATCATCAGCGTTGTCGGGGCTCGGCCCAATTTTATGAAAATCGCTCCATTCTGTAAGGAACTGGCGAAACATCCGGAAATCAAACATGTTCTGGTTCATACCGGACAGCATTATGATGTGCGGATGTCGGATTCATTTTTCGTCGATCTCGGCATCCCCGAGCCGGACATCCATCTCAACATCGGGTCGGGCAGTCATGCCGAGCAGGTCGGCAGGACCATGATCGAATTCGAAAAGGTGGTCAGGGCGGAAAAACCGGACTGGATCGTCGTAGTCGGTGACGTCAACGCCACTTGCGCCTGCGCCATCGTCGCAAAAAAAGAACACATAAAGCTCGCCCACATCGAGGCCGGCCTGCGTTCCGGTGACATCGACATGCCCGAGGAAGTCAACCGGCTCGTCACCGACCGGCTGGCGGACCTGCTGCTCACGCCCGACCGGATTTCCAACGCCAATCTGAAGGCCGAAGGCGTTGCCGACGAACGAATCGCTTTTGTCGGAAACATCATGATCGATACCCTTGAAGCGCAACGCGCCGTTGCCGCCTCCCGGACTCCGGCGGAAATCGCCGGCCGTGAACTGCTGGAGCCGCGTGCGATTCCGGTGCTTCCCGAAAATGGCTTTGCGGTTGTGACCATGCATCGTCCGAGCAATGTCGATCAGCTTGAAACCCTGGGGCCGCTGGTTGATTTTCTGACCATGGAAGTGGCCGCCGACATGCCGTTGTTGTGGCCGATTCATCCGCGCGCCCGCAAACAACTCGAAGGATTCGGCTTGTGGGAGCGGGTCCGGGCGAACGTCATTTTGCTCAACCCGCTGGGGTATCACGATATGCTCCGGCTCAACATGGGGGCCAGAGTGATGCTGACCGACTCCGGCGGCTTGCAGGAAGAGTGTTGCGTACTGGGTACGCCGTGCTTGACTTTGCGCTGGAATACCGAGCGTCCGGTTACTTTGAAAGAGCACGGCGGCGCGTCGTTTCTGGTCGGCAATGAAGTTGCCCGGATCCGGCAGGCTTATTGCCAGGTGATGAACTCCAACCGCCAACCGCAGCGCCCGGAACTGTGGGATGGGCACACCGCGGAACGAATCGTCGATTCTTTAATCAAAGCAGAGGATAACAGGAAATGAAACGAATTCTGGTTACCGGAGGCAGTGGGTTTCTTGGATCTTATTTGTGTGAACAGCTGTTGACCGAAGGTAACGAGGTGATCTGCGTCGATAACTTTTATACCGGTTCCAAGCGGAATATCTACCATCTGCTGGAAAACCCGAAATTTGAATTGGTCCGGCATGACATAACCTTTCCTCTCTATGTCGAATGCGATCAGATTTACAACCTCGCCTGCCCGGCTGCGCCGCTCCACTACCAACGCGACCCGGTACAGACAGTCAAAACATGCGTCCACGGCGCAATCAATATGCTCGGTCTGGCCAAGCGTTTAAACGCTAAAATTATCCAGGCTTCGACTTCTGAAGTCTACGGTGATCCCAATATCCATCCGCAAGTCGAGGAATACTGGGGCAATGTCAACCCCATCGGCATCCGCTCCTGTTACGATGAGGGCAAGCGTTGCGCCGAAACCTTATTCATGAGCTACCGGACACAGTGCAATTTGCCGGTAAAAATTGTTCGCATTTTCAATGCTTACGGGCCTCGGATGCATCCCAATGACGGCCGAGTGGTCAGCAATTTTATTTTGCAGGCGTTGCAGGATAAAGACATCACCATATATGGCGACGGTTTGCAAACCCGCAGTTTCTGCTATCGGGACGATCTGATCGATGGCATGATGCGCCTGATGGCGACCGACGACAAGGTGACCGGACCGATCAATATTGGCAATCCGGGCGAATTTACGATTTTACAATTGGCTGAGATGGTGATCGATCTGATCAATTCCCGTTCGAAAATCATCCACTTGCCGCTGCCTGCCGACGATCCGAAGCAGCGCCAGCCGGATATTACGAAAGCCCGGGAAGTGTTGAACTGGCAGCCGACGACGCAATTGCGTGAAGGATTAACCCAAACCATTGCCTATTTCGAGCAGTTGTTGCAGGAAGATGCCGATTTTTGTCTACAAAAATAAGAGAGAATCAGTAGAAGTGAAACGTATTCTTTGCATCGGTGCCGGCTATGTCGGCGGTCCGACCATGGCGGTGATCGCCGACAAGTGTCCGGATATCACTGTCACCGTAGTCGATATCAATGAAAAACGGATTGCGGCCTGGAATTCCGAGGCGCTGCCGATCTACGAACCCGGATTGGATGCGGTGGTAAAGCGCTGCCGCAACCGCAACTTATTCTACTCGAACGATATTCCTGCGGCGATCAAGGCGGCCGACATCATTTTCGTCAGCGTCAATACGCCGACCAAAACTTTTGGCGCCGGGGCCGGCAAGGCAGCCGACCTGCAATATCTTGAGAATACTGCCCGGAGCATTGTCGAACACGCCGACAGCGACAAAATCGTGGTCGAAAAAAGCACCCTCCCGGTCCGTACCGCCGAAGCGCTGAGCCGGGTGCTGCACTCCAATACCAAGGGCCTCCGGTTCCAGATCATTTCCAACCCCGAATTCCTCGCCGAAGGCACTGCCGTCGCGGATCTGAACTGTCCCGACCGCGTATTGATCGGCGGGATGGAAACCCCGGAAGGCCGTGCCGCGCTGGAGGAAGTGGCGGCGATCTACGCCCGCTGGGTGCCGAAGGAGAAGATCATCACCACCAACTTGTGGTCGAGCGAGTTGACCAAACTGGTTTCCAACGCATTGCTGGCGCAGCGTGTTTCGTCGATCAACAGTATTTCGGCTCTATGTGAAAAGACCGGGGCCAACATCGCCGAAGTCGCTTCGGCGGCCGGCCGCGACAGCCGGATCGGAGCGAAGTTCCTCAAGGCCAGCGTCGGCTTCGGCGGTTCCTGCTTCAAGAAGGATATCCTGAATCTGGTTTATCTCTGTGAATATTACGGTTTGCCGGAGGTCGCGGCCTACTGGGAGCAGGTGGTCAAAATGAATGACTTCCAGGCGGCGCGGTTTGTGCGCAATATGGTTTCCGCGATGTTCAACACGGTAGCGGGCAAGAAGATTGCGGTTTTCGGATTTGCGTTCAAGGCGGATACCGGTGACACCCGCGAGTCTCCGGCGATCGCGGTTTGCAACCGGCTTCTCGAGGAGCGCGCCAAACTCGCGATTCATGATCCCCAGGCGTTGCGAAACGCCGAACTTGAGCTCGCGGTCGCTCCGGCGGGCGCGGTCGAATTCTGCGATTGTCCCTATGAAGCGGCCGCGGGAGCTCATGCGATTGCATTGATGACCGATTGGCAGAGCTTTCAGGGGCTTGACTTCGAGCGGATTTTCGCATCCATGGAGAAGCCGGCTTTCCTTTTTGACGGTCGCAACATCTTCGACCACGAAAAACTTTTTGAGATCGGCTTCAATGTCTATCCGATCGGCAAGAGCGCACGGACTCATTTTCAACACTGATTGGCAGAGGACGCTATGAAAAAAATCATCATCACCGGAGGGGCGGGGTTCATCGGATCAGCGCTGGTCCGGTATCTGGTTGAAAATCAACTGGCCGAAGTGTTGAATATCGACAAGTTGACCTATGCGGGCAATCTCGAAAGCCTCCGTGAGATCGGGAATGCCCCCCATTACCATTTTGTCCGCATGGACATCTGCAGCCCGGAGGTCAAGCAGCTTTTTGCCGATTTCCGGCCCGACGCCGTGATGCACCTTGCCGCGGAAAGCCATGTCGACCGTTCGATCGACGCCCCGTTGGCGTTCATTGAGACCAATGTGATGGGCACCGCCAATCTGCTTCATGCGGCGCTCGAATATTGGAAACCATTGCCGGAAGCAAAGCGCAAGGCGTTCCGCTTTCAGCATATTTCCACCGATGAGGTTTACGGCTCGCTCGGCCGGGAGGGTTTCTTCAAGGAAACGACGCCCTACGATCCGCGGTCGCCTTACTCGGCAAGCAAAGCCTCGAGCGATCATCTGGTGCGGGCCTGGGGCCACACTTACGGCCTGCCGGTGCTGGTCAGCAACTGTTCCAATAACTACGGCCCTTACCATTTCCCGGAAAAACTCATTCCGTTGGTGATTCTGAATGCGCTGGATGGCAAGCCGCTGCCGATTTACGGCAAAGGCGATAATGTGCGCGACTGGCTTTACGTCGACGATCACGCCAAAGCGCTCTGGCTGATCAATCAGAAGGGAGTTCCTGGCGAGACTTACAATGTCGGCGGACATAACGAACGCACCAATCTGGAGGTGGTTCGGACCATCTGCGGAATTCTGGATGAGCTGCGGCCGAAAACTTCCGGAAAATATGGTGACCAGATCACTTTTGTGACCGATCGGCCCGGTCATGACCTGCGTTATGCGATCGATGCGTCCAAGCTGCGCAACGAACTCGGCTGGGAACCCGAAGAGGATTTTGATTCGGGGATCCGGCGGACGGTCCGATGGTATCTGGACAACAGTTGGTGGTGGCAGCCGATCCGGTCAAAGAAATACGTCGGAGAGCGGCTCGGGAGGGGAGGGCAATCGTCATGAAGGGCATCGTACTGGCCGGTGGAACCGGTTCGCGGTTGCATCCGATTACGCTTGGCGTATCGAAACAGCTGCTGGCAATTTACGACAAACCGATGGTATACTATCCGTTGAGCGTTCTGATGTTGGCCGGGATTCAGGATATTCTGATTATCACCACGCCGGAAGATCAGGTGGCGTTTCAACGCCTGCTCGGCGACGGCTCGGGATTCGGCGTTCGTCTTTCCTACGCCACTCAGCCGCGCCCGGAAGGGCTTGCGCAGGCTTTCATTATCGGCGCCGATTTCATCGACTGCGACCGGGTGGCGATGGTACTTGGCGACAATATTTTCCATGGCGCCAATCTTCGGGAACTGTTGCATCGGGCGGCGCAGCGCGAAACGGGCGCCACGATTTTCGGCTATTATGTGAGCGATCCCGAACGCTTCGGCGTCGTGGAGTTCGATGAGACCGGCAATGCGGTTTCGATCGAGGAGAAGCCCGTCCGGCCGAAGTCCAATTACGCGGTTTCCGGACTCTATTTCTATGATAATGATGTCATCGGAATCGCCGCCGGGATCAAGCCTTCGGCGCGGGGGGAGCTCGAAATCACCGAAGTCAACAATGCCTATCTGCACGCCGGAAAATTGCATGTGGAAAAGTTGGGCCGGGGATATGCCTGGCTCGATACTGGAACTCATAAAAGCATGCTTGAAGCTGCCAATTTCATTCAGACTGTTGAAACCCGGCAAGGGTTGCAGGTAGCCTGTCTGCCGGAAATCGCTTATGAAAACGGCTGGATGAGCAAAGATGACATCCATGCGATCTGTCGGAATTTCGATAAAACTGAATATGGGCAATACCTGCTCCGCCTGATCAGCTGAGGTATAATGAAAAAGATAGCTACATTACTGGCGGGTGTATTCGTCCTCGAACCGGATGTTTACGGTGATGTGCGGGGGTATTTCATGGAGTGCTGGAGCCGGGAGAAATACGCCGCGCTCGGGCTTGACGCCGTCTTCGTGCAGGACAACGAGTCCTTTTCCCGGCATGGCGTGTTGCGCGGACTGCACTACCAGCTGCCGCCATGGAGCCAGAGCAAACTGGTGCGCGCCATCACCGGCACGGTGCTGGATGTGGTGGTCGACATCCGGCGGGGTTCGCCGACCTTCGGGCGGCATGTCGCAATCGAACTTTCCGGGGAAAACAAGCGCCAGGTTTTCGTCCCGCGCGGCATGGCGCACGGTTTTTCGATCCTGAGCGAAACGGCGCTTTTCGGTTACAAATGCGACAATCGGTATGTGCCGGAATCCGAGCGCGGCATCGCGTTCGACGATCCCGCGCTCGGCATCGACTGGCAGCTGCCCCCCCATGAAATCATTCTGGCGGAAAAGGACAAACATCATCCCAGACTGGCGGACGCCGAACTCGGGGATGGACCGGAAGCAGGACAAAGCCTATGAAAATCGTCATTACCGGCGGCAGGGGCATGCTCGGACGCACATTGCAGCGGGTGCTCCGGGAGCATGAATTGAGCGTTGCGGACCTGCCGGAAACGGATATCACCGACGCGCGCGGTTTCGACCGGTTTCTGGCGGCGGCGCGTCCCGACGCGGTTATCCACTGCGCCGCGATGACCGCGGTCGACCGCTGCGAAACCGAACGCGATGCGGCTTTCAAGCTCAACGCGCTGGGCAGCGCCAACGTGGCGGCGGCCTGTTTCCGCCATCATGTCAGACTGATTGCGATTTCAACCGACTATGTTTTTGACGGCGCGCTGGATCGGCCCTACTGTGAATTCGATCCAGCCAGCGGCGGGGCGACGGTTTACGGCCGGAGCAAATTCGCCGGCGAACAGGCGGTCAGAACCCACTGCCCCGACCACGTGATCGCCCGCATCTCCTGGCTCTACGGCGAAGACGGGCCGAGCTTCGTCCACACCATGCTGGCGCTGGCCGACGGCACCCGTCCGGAACTGAAGGTGGTGGACGACCAGCGGGGCAATCCCACCAGTACGCTGGCGGTGGCGGAAAAACTGCGGGAGATTCTGGCTCGGCCCGAAATCGTCGGCACCATTCATCTGACCTGCGAAGGCGAGGCCAGCTGGTATGAATTCGCGGTCGAAATCTTCCGTCTGGCGGGCATCGGCCAAACGGTCGTCCCGTGCTCGACTCGGGAATATCCCCGGCCGGCGCCGCGGCCGCCGAATTCACGTCTGGAAAAAATGAACCTGCGGTTGCTCGGATTGCCGCCGATGCCGGACTGGCACGAGGCGTTGCGCATATTTCTCGAACATCGCAAGGCGAAATCGGAGTAAGACACCATGAACAGTCCTGACACCTGTGCCGTGATCATGGCCGGGGGGCGCGGCGAACGTTTCTGGCCGCTGGGCCGCCGCGACGTTCCGAAACAATTCCTGAAACTCAACGGCGACCGGACGCTGCTGGAAGAAACCGTCGCCCGGCTCGACGGACTGGTGCCGCCGGAACGCATTCTGGTCATCACCAACGTCCGCTATCTCGAACGGACGCGGGAATTGCTGCGGGCAATTCCGCCGGACAACATCATCGGCGAACCCGAGGGCCGCAACACCGCGCCCTGCGTCGCACTGGCTGCGGGCCTGATCCGGCGCCGTCATCCGACTCCGGAAACCGTGATGATGGTATTGCCCGCCGATCATGCGATCCGGCCGGTGGAGGCGTTGCGGCTGGTTTTGCGCCGCGCCGCCGCGGAGGCGGCCAGACGCGATATTCTGATCACGTTCGGCATCACGCCGAGCTTCCCGGCGACCGGTTACGGTTACATTCAATGCGGTGACGCCCTGGTGCCGGGGTTTCGCAACGCCCTGAGTTTCCGGGAGAAACCGGAACGCGCCGAAGCCCAGCGGTTGTTCGACGCCGGGAACTTCAAATGGAACAGCGGCATTTTCGTCTGGAGCCTCGACGCCATCGGCAAGGCCTTCCGGCAATTTGCGCCGGAGCTGGCGGAATTTTCCGATCGCTGCGCCACGGCGCAGGATGTGACTCATTGCATTGCGGAACACTTCGGCCAATGTCCGGCGCTCTCGATCGACATTGCCGTGATGGAAAAAGCCGCCAACGTCTGGGTCGGCGATACGCCGTTTGCCTGGGACGATCTCGGCAGCTGGAACGCGCTCGCCCGTTACCATGCCCAGGATGAATGGGGCAATATCACCGCGGGCGAGGTCGCGCTGGCTGATACCGAAAACTGTCTGGTGCTGGGGGAGGACAAGCGGCTCATCGGCTTGCTCGGCATGCGCGACGTCGCGGTGATCCAGTCCGGAGACGCCACTCTGGTCTGCCCCAAAAGCAAGGCCCAACAACTCAAAATGCTGCTGGAAATATTGAAAAATGATCCGGAACTTGAAAAATACCTTTGAGGCCCGGCGCAACGTCATTGCCGCCATGGCGATTGTGCTGCTGCTGTTGTGCAATCTTTTCAGCGTGGTTCTGGGCAAGATGGTGGCGGAACGCTTCTCGCTTGAAATCCGTTTTCCAGCGACGCTGATCCTGCTGATTTTTGCCGGGCTATGGGGCTCGACCTATTTGATCCGGCTGTTACTCTGGCTCTTCGTCGGCAAGCGCTTCCAGCTGTCGTTCGTCTATCCGATCCTGGAACTCAATTATTTTCTGACCTATCTGGTGGATATTGTTTTCTGGCACGAACCCTTTACCTGGCGGCAGACCGGCGCGTTGAGCCTGATCTGCATCGGCATTCTGGTGATCACGATGTCGCGGGAACGCTACGCGGTTCCGGCGCCGGTGCCGGGAGGCGGGCAATGATCGAATTATTATTGATCGGCATGGCGCTGAGCAATGCGGCGGGATTGCTGCTGGTCAAACGGGTGGCGGCGCTGGAGGGGACGCTGTTCGCCAAGCTGCGGTTGTGGGAATTGTGGGCGGGCGTCTCTTTTCTGATCGCTTCACCGCTGTGTCTGGTGGTGGCGGCGCGCTACTGCACCCTGAGCAAAATGTGCGGATATTCGGCGTTGAGTTATATTTTCATTCTGCTGGCGTCGAAACTTTTTTTGCATGAAAAGATCGACGGCCGCAAAATTTTCGGTTCGCTGCTGATCATCGCCGGCATCCTGGCATTAAAATAGGAGTAATACGATTATGCTTCACGGCAAAAGTGTCGGCGTGGTGGTTCCGGCCTACAACGAGGAAACTCAGATCGGCATGGTCATCGAGACCATGCCCGAATTCGTCGATCGCATCGTGATCGTCAACGACACCTCCACCGACCGGACCCGGGCGGTGGTCGAAGGGTATTTCAACGGCCCCTGCGATCCGCTCCGCCCGCTGCCGGCTCCGCCGGACAAGTCCGGCGGCGACCGGATTCACGACGCCGTGCTCCGGCAGCTGGCCGCCGCGCGCCGGGAAGAGGAAAAGTTTTATCCGGAAGTCGAAATCGTTTCCGGCGGTCCCGACCGCCGGATCGTATTGCTCAATCACAAGACCAATCAGGGCAAAGGCGGCGGTATTATTTCGGGTTATAAATGGTGCCGCGATCATGCCATCGACTGCACCGGCTCCATGGATGGCGACGGCCAGATGGATCCGGCGGAACTCGAATCGCTTTGTCTGCCGGTGGTTTCCGGACAATGTGATTACGTGAAGGGCAACCGGCTGATTCACCAGGGCGCGCGCATCGCCATTCCCAAGTTGCGGTTCTTCGGCAACTCGGTATTGTCGATTCTGACCAAGCTGGCCTCCGGTTACTGGCACGTTTCGGACACCCAGACCGGCTATGCGACCATTTCGTTGGCCGCGCTGGAAGCGATCGACATCTACGACATCTACCGCTATTACGGCTATCCCAATGACATGCTGGTCAAGCTCAATATCGCTTACTGCACGGTGAGCGAGGTCCGGATCAAGCCGGTCTATCACATCGGCGAACAGAGCAAGATGAAAATCCGCAAGGTGGTCCGCAAAGTTTCGTGGCTGCTGTTGAAACTGTTTTTCTACCGGTTGTGGAAAAAATATCTTTTCCGGGATTTTCATCCGCTGTTTCTGCTTTACCATCTCTCATTCCTGTTGTTGCTCTGCGCGATTCCCTATGCGGGCAAAATCATCTATTACGCGGTCAGCGGGCGAACGGTCGGGACTTTGCCGGTCCTCGCCTTCCTGTTCCTCAGCGTGACCGGGCTTCAGGCGATGTTTTTCGCCATGTGGATGGACATGCAGGATAACGAGCGGTTGTATCAATAGCGGCCGGCGGCGCTTGGCGCCTGAAATTTGTAAATCCGGCAAGTTCGGACTATATTATCCTTCGCAATCGTTCGGCGGGCGCGTTTTCCGACGTTTCCGCACTGTTGCGCTTCAGTCATAAAAGTTGTCGAGGGGAGCGGTCGGGCATGGGGGGACACTTCAATTTGCCGGAAGTGGTGGAGAATTCGCTGTATCTGCTGGCGCTGCTCAATCCGGCGAGCAAGGTGATGTTTCTGGCGACGTATGAGCCGCCTCTGACCAAAGCGGAGATTTTCGAGCTGGCGTGGAAATCGTCGCTGGCGGCGCTGGTGATCCTGGTGGCGCTGGCGGGGGCGGGCGAGATGGTATTGAGCAAGATCTTCCGGGTCGAACTTTATTCGCTGAAAATCACCGGCGGACTGGTGCTTTTCATGATCGGCTGGGTGGCCGTGCGCGAAGGGCGGTTCGTGATCCGGAAGGAGCATCCCCAGATCGTCAATTTCACCGACCTTTCGCTGGTGCCGCTGGCGGCGCCGCTGATCGCGGGACCGGGAACGATCGCGGCGAGCATCTCGGGCACGGCGGAGTTCGGGCTGCCGTTCATGATCGTATCGCTGACGGCGGCGATTGCGGTCAATTTTGTCGTCATGCTGTTCGCTCACGGCATCAACCGGGTGCTGGAAAAACTTCATCTGCTGGGGCCGTTGATCCGCCTGACCGGCCTCATTATCGCGGCGGTCGCGGTGCAGATGGTGATTGCGGGGCTCAAGGACTGCCTCCGCTAGAATTTGTTTAAAAACACGCAGGAATAAATGATGAATCCCATTGTCGACTCCATTCTGGATATTTTCAAGATCGGTCCGGGGCCTTCGAGTTCCCATACCATCGGCCCGATGCGCATGGCCAATGATTTTATCGCGCGGCATTCGGCGGCGCGGCGGATCGAGGTCGATTTTTACGGTTCAATGGCGCTGACCGGTCGCGGCCACGGCAGCGACCGGGCGATTGTCGCCGGATTTCTCGGCGATGTCCCGGAGCGGTGCGATACCGTGCGGTTGAACCGGCTGGCGCTGGACAAGAGCAATTGCTTCCATGAGGACGCGTGGCAAATTCAGTTCTATTTTCATCCCGAACCGCATGACTTTCCCTGCGCCAACACGGTGGTGATCCGGGAAGCCGGCAAATCCCATGGCGTGACCTACTATTCGGTAGGCGGCGGGTTCATCGAAGTCGCCGGCGAACTGCCCCGGGAAAGCGGCGTGCCGGGACAACTGCCGCCCTGCCGCTACCGCAATCTCGATACCTTTCAGAAAATGCTGGTCAAACACGGTCTGTCTTTGCCGGATGCGGTTCTGGCCAATGAACGCTTCCTTCATCCGGAACTTGACATGCCGAGCGAACTCGACCGCCGCCTTGACGCCATGCTGCAATCGGTCGAGCGCGGGCTTCAGGCTTCCGGCAAACTGCCCGGAGCGCTGGGCGTATCGCGCCGCGCGGCGACGGTGCATGCCGCCGCCGTTCAACGGCGGGAAGCGGACCAAGGAGAGAACCTGCTGTTCATCGACGCCTATGCTTTGGCGGCGGCCGAGGAGAACGCCGCGGGTTCGCTGGTGGTGACCGCGCCGACTTCGGGTTCGGCGGGCCTGCTGCCGGGGCTGGTCTATTTTCTGAAACATCATGAGGCGGCGCCCCCGGAACAGCTCCGGGAAGGCTTGCTGGCCGCCGGTCTGATCGGATTGGTGGCGCGGCGCAATGCCAGTATTGCGGGGGCCGAAGTGGGGTGTCAGGGCGAAATCGGCGTCGCGTCCGCAATGGGGGCGGCGTTTTTGTGCCAGACGCACGGACTGGATGCGCGGACGGTCGAATGCGCCGCCGAAATCGCGCTTGAGCACCATCTCGGATTGAGCTGCGACCCGGTCGGCGGCTATGTCCAGATTCCGTGCATCGAGCGCAATGCCGCGGGCGCGGTGGCGGCTTACAACGCTTTTCTGCTGGCCGGGACCGGAAGCGCCGATTCGAGTCTGGTGAGTTTCGACGAAGTTTTGGCGGCCATGCTCGAAACCGGGCGGGCGATGGCCAATGCTTATAAGGAAACCAGTCTGGGCGGCTTGGCCAACTGCGCCTGCTGCAGTTGAATCCGGCGGGATGTTTTGCCGGAAATTGTCAGCGGTTGTCATATTTTGTCACAAAATACTCCCCGCCGGCGGCAGTCGGGGATTTGAAAATGCGCCTGATCGGTTATATTACCGGGAAGGCGCATTTTTTTTTGTGATTAAACAATCCACTAGCGACGAGTCGGAGTCCTTTTATGAAGCAACTGGAACGCAATTATGAATTCCGCGAACGCATCGGCACGGTTCATCATTCCGGCCGGCGCGATCCGGCGGCCCGGCCGCAACCGGGTGAAATTACAATTACGGCAGCATGGAAGATCGTCTGCGCGCCTGATGCCGACCGGCGGATCGTTCAGGCCGGGAAAGACCTGGCCGATTATTTCGAGGTTGCGATGGCGCTGCCGCTGGCGTTCGAGCGCCGGACAGAGGCCGGGGCGAAGACGATTCGCCTGACCCTCGATGAAACCCTTGCCACCGAGCGCGCCTACCGTTTTACGGTTGAAGCCGACGGCGTGACCATCGCCGGGCGCGATCCCAAAGGGGTGATCGCCGGGTGCATTTATCTCGAAGACCTGCTGAATCTGCGTGAAGCGCCTTTCCTGACGCCGGGCAGCAGCGTCCGCCGGCCGCTGGTGCCGCTGCGGATGGTTCATTCCGGCTGGGGCATCGACTGTTTCCCGAGCGAACAGCTGAACGCGGTCGCGCATGCCGGTTTCACCGCGGTGGTGATCTTCATCACCGGCATCGACCGCACCCACGTCGGATCGCTCGACGTCAACGACGTGATCGACCGGGCGGAGCTGTACGGGCTGGATGTAGTGCTCTACGGCTATTTGCCGGGCTTCAAGCACCCCGACGAACCCGACGCCCGCGAATTCTTTGAAAACGTCTACACCCGGCTGTTCGAATATTACCCCAAAGCCAAGGGCGTGATGTTGGTCGGCGAAACCGCCGAATTCCCGAGCCGCGACCCCGAGACCACCGGCAAGAGCTACCGCGAAAGCGTGATCGACGGCATTCCCGATCCCAAGCCCAGTCCAGGCTGGTGGCCGTGCACGGATTACCCCAAGTGGCTCGGTATGGTCTGCAACGCGGTGCGCAAAGCCAAGCCCGACGCGCTGGTGATCTTCAACACCTACAACTGGTATTACGCCGAACCGGCCGTCCGGCGGCGTTTCCTCGACCATCTGCCGCCGGGCGTGATGGTCCAGATCACCTTTGAGATGGGCCGCGAAATCGAACGCGAAGGCCTGCTCTGCCAGGTGCGCGACTACAGCATCTCCGCCGACCGGCCGGGTTACTATTTCACCAGCGAATCGGAATACGCCCACAGCAGGGGCATTGCGATTCTGTGCACGGCCAACACCGCCGGGGCGACCTGGGACTTCGGGGTGATTCCGTATGTGCCGGTGCCGCAGCAGTGGCTGCGGCGCTTCGCCTCGCTCGATCACGCCCGGGAAGCATGGAAGGTGGAGAGCTATTATGACAATCACCACTACGGCTGGTATCCCTCGGTGGTGACCGACCTCGGGCGGATGCTCTTCTGGGAGCCGCGAAACGACGGGGCGACGCTGCTCCGGCAGCTGGCGGTGCGCGATTTCGGGGCCGAAGCCGCGCCGCTGGCGCTGGAATGCTGGCAGCTCTGGAGCGACGCCATGCGCGACGATTATGTCGCGAGCAACGAAGAGCAGTACGGACCGCTCCGGGTGGGCCCCTCCTATCCCCTGATTTTTCACCCCAACATCACCCGGACCATGGGCGGCAAGGAGATTCAGTTTCCGACCACGCCGGGCGCGCATTTCGGCTGGCAGATCATCAAGACGCTCTATCAGCCCTACGAAAGCACCCGGCAGTCGCCGGGATTCCTGCGCTTTCCGGTGGAGCTGCGCGCGCTTCGGCGGCTGCACGAGGCTTTCCGGAAGGGGCTGGCGCTGCTCGAAAAGGCGCGGCCGCTGACGCCGGAGCGCAAGCGTGAAGCGTTGGAGTATCAGATCAATCTCGGCGGATTCATCGCCTCGAGCATTCTGACCGCCTGTCATGTCAAGGAGTGGTATCTCCTGAACGTGAAGCTGATGGCGGCGGAAAGCGCCGCGGAGGCCAACGGCCTGCTCGACCGGCTGGAAGCGCTGGCGCTGGCCGAGATTGCCAATGCCGAAGCCGCAATCCCGCTGGTTCAGGCGGATTCGCGCCTCGGCTGGGAGCCGTCGATGGAGTATGTGACCGACGCCTGGCATCTGGATTGGAAAATCCGGCAGGTGCGGACCATGCTCGACGGCGAGCTGCGCGCGTTCCGCGAGTTGGTCAATCTGCCGCCGAAGGTCAATCCCGGTCAGGTGCGGTAGCGCGCTTGCCGGAGCGGCCGCCGGGCAGCAATCCGGCGAAGGCGCTCGGCAGCGGATATTGATCCGGGCATCCCCACTGAAATTCGGGGAACTCTTCGCGCGCATCGATTTCGCAGACGGTCATGTGCCACTCGAGATGAGTGAAGATGTGCCGGGCCTTGCGCGTCGCGCGGAGTGTGCCGTAACTTTCCGCCAGTTCGGGATGATCTCCGGCGACATTGGGCAATTCCCACAATCCGGCGAGTACGCCCCGGTCCGGGCGGCGGCGCACGGCGATCCGGCCTTGATGAAAGAGCAGGAAAACCGTGCGTTCTTCGATTTTGCGCGGCGGTTTGACCGCGGGCGGCGGAAAGGCGGTCGGCGTACCGCGAAGTTTCGCCAGGCAGTCGCCGCCAAACGGGCACCGCAGGCAGTCGGGCGCGCCATTGGGCAGACACACCGTCGCCCCCAGCTCCATCAGGCTCTGGGTGAAGTCGCCGCAGCTGCCGGCGGGGTAGCGCGGCAGCAGCGCCGCTTCGGCCTCGTCGACGGTGACGATCCGGGCGGTCAGGCGCGACAGCACCCGCAATACATTGCCGTCCACCGCGGGCGCGGGCCGCTCGAAGGCGATGGAGGCGATGGCGCCCGCGGTATAACGCCCGATGCCGGGCAACCGGCGCAAACCCTCCACGGTATCGGGAAAAATTCCCCGGCAATCGGAAACGAGGGTTTGCGCGCACATGTGAAGATAGCGGGCGCGGCGGTAATACCCGAGCCCCGCCCAGAGCTTCATCAACAGCTCCTCCGGCGCTTCGGCCAGTGCTTCGACTGTGGGCAGTGCTTGCATGAAGCGCTCGAAATAGGCGATCACCGCCTCGACCCGGGTCTGCTGGAGCATGATCTCGGAGACCCAGACGCGGTAGGGGTTCCGATCCTGCCGCCACGGCAGGACGCGCGCGTTGACGCGATACCAACCAGTGATCCGGGACGCGAAATCGGGTGGCAGCGCGAGTGTTTCCGGCATGGCGGCGGGTGTGCTTCGGGATTTCATGGCGTTGCCCGGTACAGCAAATCGAGCAGTGTTTCCGGCGCGGCTCCCCGGAGGTAATCGCGCCAGCGCTGCGTACCGACGGCGAAGTCGGCGGCGGTCAGAATTTTTTCCGGCCAGGTTTGGCGGAACGCGGCCGCGTCCCAGACCGTATCGGCGGCGATCAGCCGGACTTCGGGCCGGTCGGTCATGCCGTCGAGCAGCGTCAGAATCCGCGCCAGCATCGTGCGGTCGAAGGGGCAGCGGTCAAACCACAGCCGGAGCCGGTCGCCGCGCTGCAATCCGGTCAGAGTCCGGTGCATGGCGCGCAATTCGGTCAGAATCGCGGCTGCCGATTTTTCCGGGGAATGACGATGAAGCTCGGTTGCCCGGACGCGGTTGAAGGTGTCGGGATCACAATCCTGAGGCAGCGCGCCTTCCAGATAATTTTCGCGCCAGACCAGCACTTCGCCCGGCCTTTCGGCCTGCTGCCAGCCGTCGCGGGCGCAATCGCCATTGAGCAGATTCAGTTCGCGCATCACTCACCGTCCTGAAAACGCCACAGATAGAGCGAGGCGAGAGTGCCGTAAGGGGAATAGCGGCGGCGGTAAAACTCGAAGTCGCTGTCTTCGAGGGTTTCGCACCGGTTGAGCAGCATGAGGCCGCGGCGGATGCCGAGGTCGCGGTAACTCAGCACATCCTTGCGGCCGAGGGTGAAAATCAGCAGCATTTCCGCGGTCCAGACGCCGACGCCTTTGAGTTTGACCAGCTCCGCGATCACGGTGGCGTCGTCGCTTTGGGCGAGGCGGTCGAAATCGATGGCGCCGCTCAGCACCGCGGCCGCAATGCCGTGGAGATATTCGGCTTTGCGCGCCGAAAGCCCGCAGCCGCGCAAGGCTTCGATCGAAGCCGCCTGAAGCCGCTCGGCGGTGATGGCGCCCAGAAGCGTTTCGAGCTTGCCGTAAATCGCGGCGGCGGCTTTGCCGGAAAGCTGCTGCGACACGATGGCTTCGAACAATGCCGGAAAGAGGTCGTTGTGGCACTCGAAATCCTCCAGTTCGGTCCGGGCGACCACGGGGGCGAATTCCGGCGCCTGGCGGCACAGCGCCGCCTTATCCTCTTCGGTAATGGTGAATTTCATCGCTTCATTTCCAGTTTGCGCATCCGTCCGTTTCCCCGGTCCCAGAGCCAATCAATAACATACCTTCCGTCCCGTCAAATGCAATCTTCCGCCGGAATAATAATTCAAATTTTCTCCACTGGAATATACATATATTACGGACTATCTACGCCAAGGATATTTATTAAAAAATGATGATGCAACCAAAATGCCAAATAAAAAAATAGAGTATGTCACATAAAATAAGAAGACAGTCTTAATGTTGATTTCGGGGAGACATTCTCGCTGTTCGGCTGTCAGTTCACTGCCCAAGAGCGGAATAAGCAGAGTGATCTTATGATATATACAATAGCAAATTAAAAAATGAAGTACACCAAATATAATAAAATACCCTTTTCTGATTAATTTTATATCCCTCAATTCTAAGGCAATAACGGCCTGATTAAGGCAGATTAAGCTCAACAAAAAATCAATAGAAAATGGCCTTTTGATATCAGGGATTAAGTACGTATAATTCGCTTCCCCATTTTTTATATAGAGAGTAAAATATATAAAAAAAATAATTTGGGTCAGCAGCAATAGGCATATAAAATACGGTAAAAAATTATTTATTAACCGCAGTCCCTTAGAAAGATGGTGATATCGAACATTCATCGATAAATTTCTCCCCCAATTTTATCGATTTTCATATTTTTGGCCGCAACTCTGGACATTGAATCGGTTGCGGTTGTGCGTTCCGGTCAGACAATGCATTTCCGGTTCCCCATCCGGACGCCAAACTGGCTGAAAATAAAGCTGGCTTTGACAGCAGGACCGGGTGTACATATTGATCGTATGAATTCCATATTATGAATTACATTTCGGTCATGATTTCGGTTCTGCAGGCAATTGCTCAACTTCCCTCAACTAAAGAGGGCTAAGATAAAAATCCTTTAAATAACGTAAATTGAATTATCTGTACCATGTGACATCATTTGGCCGGAGCATCATGCCAAACAAATCGCTGTCCGTTACCCGGCTGTTTTTCCGGTTTCGGAACCAACCAATAACATACCCTCCGTCCCGCCAAATGCAATCTTTCGCTAACATAAAAGTTTAAATTTCCCCCTCTGAAATGTGCGCAAGACTTCGGACACTATCAATCTACTTGTTTGAATTCAAACTGGAGAAAAGTGCAGAATTGGGAATGGCACAAATACATGGGAAAGATTATTTCCGGAAGTATCTTTTGGGTGGGAAGCAAATTGTTTTGATGGGAGCAAACTTCGATTTTGCTCAGGGGCAAGTCACCGACTGAATCAGCGAAAAGTAAACCATCAAAAGCCGTAAGGTATTATTCAAAAATCGATTACGAATACTGAGACGTTTCTGGTCCCTTAACAATATCGATGCACGATACAATACATCTAATCCACTAATAATAAAATAGATAGATTAAAAAAAGAAGATTGTATCAGACCAAAAATCTGTTAGAATCAGAGAAATTCCAAGGCTGGAAGACAAGAGAATTAGAAGAGAAAATAGCAAGGAATGCAACGGAGGAAACAACGCAAATCCACTGCGTTCACCGGCGTTTGTGGAGTAGTATGAAAGGTAAGTCAGGGCATGCTTACGCGGCGTGTCCAGTCAGATAGTAGGGATCGACGCCGATGCAGTGTCCGCCGACCAGTCCCGGCTGGAATTTTAGGAAGTTCCACTTGGTCCCGGCCGCCTCCAGTACGTCCTGGGTATCGATGCCGATCAGGTGAAATATCTTCGCCAGCTCATTGACAAACGCGATATTGAGATCGCGCTGCGAGTTCTCGATGACTTTGGCCGCCTCCGCCACCTTCATGCTGTCGGCTTTATGAGTGCCATTTTTCAAAATCGAATTGTAGAGGGCATCGACAACGTTCGCGATTTCAGGGGTTGATCCCGAAGTGATCTTCAGAATCTGGGTGAGCGTATGCTGCTTGTCGCCGGGATTGATGCGCTCCGGGCTGTAGCCGCAGAAGAAATCGCGGTTGAATTTCAGGCCGGAAAACTTTTCCAGCACCGGAACGCATTCCTCTTCGGTACAGCCCGGATAAACCGTGCTTTCATAGATGACGATCGCACCCTTTTTCATGCTTTTGCCGACGGTTTCACTGGCCCGGTACAAGGGGGTCAGGTCGGGCCGGTTATACTTGTCGACCGGCGTCGGGACGGTGACAATAAAAATGTCCCGGTCGCTCAAATCCTCCGGGTTTCCTGAATATCGGAGCCGGGTGGCCGCCTTCAGATCCTCGGCGGAGGTTTCCAGTGTGCCGTCAATGCCTTTGCGCAACGCCTCCAGCCGGTCGGCTTTCACATCGAATCCGACCGTGTCGAATTTTTTGCCGAACTCGACCGCCAGCGGCAGGCCCACATAACCGAGGCCAATGAGCGCAATCCTGCTTTCACCGTTTTTGATCTTTTCCAACATTTTTCTCTTCCCCCGTACTTTAATTGGCCCCCAAAACAATACTGTGTCCGCCGGAGCCGATGTGTTTTTCCATCGATTCATATGGAATCCGCAATGCCAGCAGCATCTTGAGCAAACTTCCTCTTTCCTGCAGTCTCAACGAGGAACGCTACCGGGTCCGGCCGACGCGAAATTATCCTGACAACGGCCTCACGCCGCAATATCCGTCGTCGTCTTGCTCCCGCCGCTCCGGCATCAAGGCATGTCGGGCAAGCGGTATCGTGAAATCGGTTCCACATGAATATGCCGTAGCACCGTCGCGGGAATATCATCCAGCAACAGGAACAGATTCTGAGTTCTTCCGATAACATTCGGCGAAAGACTTTTTCAATTCCGATCTCTGGAATGCGGAAAGCTACCGGATTGCAGTCGGTGCTGCCGTCTGTCATGCCGGTAAAACCCGCGTTCCGAATTTCTGTTTCCGCTCAGCACGGCAAGACCATCCCGACATCCATCAGATCGTTCCAACGATTGTCTTCATGACTGAAACGTTCGAAACAAAGAAATTCCGTTAAATATACACGGATGATTGCGAAAAGTCAATTTTTTCCATGAAAATAAGGCTAAATATTTGACTGAATCATTCGTTTCGAAAGGCCCGGCGCAATGCCCCCCGCCCCTCAGGCAACGGTACGTCGCCACGGAATTCCGGTTCTGCCGCAAGCCTCGGCGGAGTTGTTCCCGCTGCCGCTTTCCGGCTGCTTTTTTCTGCCGTCGGAATTTCGGCCGTCGCCATTCGCGCTTTTTACGCAGTGATCTTGCTCAGCGTTTCCGAGGGAACCGAATACTCCACATGCCGGTTGAGGATGGTGATATTGATCACTATCAGATTTTGGCCGTCCTCCCGTCTCACCACGTCGGTGACCAGTCCTTTCAACGCTCCCGCCGTAACCAGAACCTTGTCTCCAGCCATAATATCGGGATTCACCAGGATGGGGGCTTCCCGCGCCAGCTGTTCGCACTGCCGCAGGGCGTTGAGTTCCTGAATGAATCGATTTTCCTGATGCTCTTCCCGCAACAGTTCAATTTGAACGAATTTGGGTTCCTGCCGTTTCAGCTCATAGCGTTCCCGGTCGTCGACGCATAGGAAAATGTATCCCGGAATCATGGGAATTTCGGTGATGATCTTGGTGGAATGATGCACCCGCGCCTTGGGAAGCAGCGGGAGATAACAGTCAATTCCCGCCCCCCGCAACCGGCGTTCCATCAGCTTCTCCGTACGCGGCCACAAATAGGCAAATCCCCAGAAGCGGCCCGGATTTTTTTGTATGATATGATTCACCTTTTCTCCGCAACCGTAAAATTTTCCAGACCGCAATAATGGTGCGGAATGAATCGGCCCGCCGGGCCGCTCGGAAATTCCGCCTTCATTTTTCCGGGGGCGGCATCGGCAAGATCGTTTACCTCATGGCGACGGCCCGAACCCGGAACCCATAAATTCCCTTTAATGTACTGCATATTCCGGGGAAGTCAATCCTGCTTCACAGGGAAATAAGACCGAATGCCTATCGGCGCGATGCGTCGGGAGTTTGCCCCCGGAGAATTCGGTATTTACAGAAAAGCTGCATCATTCCGACAAGTTCATGCAGCGCGCATTCCAACATGGCCAGAGCGCCGGCGGTCGGACAGAGGGCCCGGAATCCTTCCCGCGGAAGCCCGACTAATTGTCCTCCCGGAGCCGGCAGGCAGTCGCAGTGGCAATATCGGGCAATTTGCATGAGGCGCGGCAAGTGCCATGAATTGGAAACAAGGATAATTGGCATTGAATACCAGTTGAATGCCGTTATTTCGGCTTCGGAATCCCTCGCGGTATCGATCACCAGCACCTGTTCCGGCGCAATCCCGAACCGGGCCAAAAAAGACTGAAGCCCCTGGCGTTTCCGCGCATTCAGTTCCGGATGATCCGGCATGGAGACGCAAAGCCGGAAGTCGATTCCCGCATGTTGCAGCATTTCGGCCACACGCCCGGCCTCGATCAGCCGAATCACGAGATTATCGCTGAACCAGCTCTCCGGCACCCGCCGGGAATGTTGCTGAAACCCGCCCCCGGGAACCGCAATCAGATAACGCGGTTCGGACAGTCCCTCCGCGGTGAATTGCGGATACATCCGACTCAAACGATTCAAGACCATTGGTCCGACGCAGCCGCCCAGAACAAGTATCGTCAATACGCCCGGCAGGGCCCATTGCGCACAGGATGGAAATAAAAATGCCGCGAGCGATGCCAGAGCCACCGCGGTCAAGGTCAAAAACAAGCGTGAAATTATCTTTTTAACCCTGAATAACCAATTCATTCGCATACAATTCTATATTTATCGCAAAATACTGTCGGGGCCCGCATTCCCGGGGTGCCGCAACTTCTCCGGTTTTCCGTCCCGAGATGGATTAGTTTATCATGCACCCATGAAAAGTCAAGAGTATGTCGCTAGAAAATGAAGAATTTTTGGAAGAGCAGTAATATATCAATCCTCATTGATGCGTACGGGCATGACGAACGCCCCCCGTCATGCCCGGATCGACGGTGATCCGATGTTTCGTCTGCCCTCCCCGCGGCTTATTCCATCTCCTCTCGCCGACATTTTCCGTCGAGCAGCGCGCGTTCGTCGTCCGTAAGCGTTTTCAGCACCGCCGCGAAATCCTCATCCGCAGTCGAAAGATGCGATGCCACCAGGAATTTGTCCAGCAGACCGGCGGCTTCCAGCTCCGCGCGTTTCGCGGTCCAACCTTCGCCCAGCGCCCGGATGATCTTGAGCTGATCATAGCGCCGGATTTCCGGAGCAGCTTCCGGCGCCTTGGTGATATAGCCGTTATCCTCGTACCATTGTTTGCTCATCTTCGGCCCAGTATAGGGTAACCCGTTCTTGTAATAAGCCATTATTGTCTCCTCAGTTGAATGCCGCGATTTCGTTTGACGGCAGAGTCCGATTGAATACCAGCAGCGCAAACAGTTTGTCGCTCGCCGCTCCGGTGTAAATTCCGGTCGATGGATTGAATTTGCCGCTGTTGGCATAGCCCCCGGTTGCCCTGCGTTCCAGCACCGTTCCAGCCATACCGGTCAGCGGCGTTTTAATGGTCCAGCCGAGTCCCGCATTGGCCGCCTCGAACACGCCGCGGTCGCGGCGGACATTGCCATAGGTCAGCAACCGCTTTTCCTCATGCCACGTCGGATAACTCCACGATTTGCCGGTGGTCAGATTGCGGAATACCGCACTGATCATATTCCCGGAAAAATTAGAGGTTGGTACCATATTGGTAAACGCGGTCAAACGATCCGGAGTGGACCGCTCGTCAGACAAAATGTCGTTCACATAGGAGCGACGGACTGTGCCGATTGCGGAAAATCGAATTTTAACCACCCCCGGCGGAGGTTCATTTGCAGTTCCCCACAGCGCAACGCTCGCATTATTGAACAGGCTGCAATAAATTCTGGCGCCCAGATTGACAGTGTTGTAGACGCGAATGAAGGGTCCGTTGCCGACCGGAGACCAATACGCCTCGGTCGCGTTGGTTGCGAACCGACTTACGGTTAGTTCGAACTCGAAATCATCGGTCGCCGCAAAATTTTCCGCAATCCAGGTCTGAAACCAATCCCATGTCGCCGGTTCCGCCGCAAAATTACGCAGCGTGTCCGAGGGCCACATCACGCCCGGCTTGAGCGGAGACGCCACGATGCCGCCGCGATACGGAAATGCCGCCATCAGGCACGATGGGCGCCTGGCCGCAGCCATCCAGTAATCAATCGCCGCCATCAGCACACCCTCCAATCGACGGCCAGCGCGGTCACGATATTGCCCGAGCCGTCCTTGAGCGTATCGGAAGCGTCGATGGTATCGCGCTCGATCGCGACAAGCCCGGTCGCCGGAACGGAGAACTCAAGTTCCACCGCCGCCACAGACGCACCGACTGCCGCCACAAAGCGCGCTGATCCGACCTTAAGCACGATATTGCCGGTTACGGAACCGTCCGCCGTCACCAGCCAGAGTTTGATCCTGCTCCACCCCGCCGCCTGGTAGCCGACGAACGCAAGATCATTTTCGTCATCGAGATAGCAGACCGTGCCGTAATTCGCGTGATAATAGACTCGGTCCGCCACCGGCACGACCATTGCCGCCGGTTCGGCGGCGACATCCTCAAGCGCCTGCCGGATCGCCGCCGCGGTTTCACCGGCGGTCAGATATTCGCTCCGGGGTTCGGGCGGCGCGCCCAGCGGCGATTTGCTCTGATTGAAAATTTTCACCGGAATCCCGATGCGGCGGCGGATGGTTTCATCGCCAAAATCGGCATAACCGAGAATTTCCAGCGTCGCCCGGCAATAGGTGTGCTGCTCCTCGTAGTCGGGTTCGCAATTGCGATCTTCAACCCGATGATCGCAAATGCGATTGACGATATTCGGCGTATCAAGCGCTACATCCGAGATCGAAACCGTCACGAACCCCGCCTCGTCCCGCCGGACCGCAACGCCTTCTCCGGTCACCGCCAGAACCTCCTCCGGCCAGACGACCCGTACCACCGTGCGGGTGAAATCCGTTACCGGCACATCGCCCGCGGTCCCCTCCCCGGTCGCCAGGCGGACGGTCACGGCGTTGACGGCGCCCCAAATCAGCGGCAGCGGCGTTTCCAGCAGCAAACCGTCCTGATAGATCCCCCGGCCATATTCGGCGCCGGGATCGACAGAAATATGAAAATCCATGGTTTTCATCCCAGTTTTTCACCGGCGCAATCATTTGTACCGGGTGCGCACAAGCTGGACAATGTCAACCCGCCCCCTGTATACGACCGGTTCGGGAAGCTTCCGGAAATACCGCAAACCGAATTGTCCGACTTTTACCGGGTCCGGCGGACAAAATATCGGTAACGGTGTATTTTCCCCTGAAAAACCCGACGGCCAATCGCTACGAACCATATTCCCCGCATGACCAATCGAGGACTTCATGAAAAAGATCGCTGCATCCCTGTCGGATGTGCTCGCCATCGCACCGACCTGTTTACGGAAATGTGCGCGATTTCGACCGGTTTCTGACGCAGCGCAATCGAACGCGAGGCGGCCGCCGGGCAGCGCCAATGCCGCGGCGGTCTGCTTCCGCCACCGGACGGATTTCCGGAACGACCCGGCGACCACGAAATTTTCACTATTTTTCATATTGCCCCCTTGACAAACGATCGGAAATCCAGTATAATTAAATAAAAATTACACGTGTAAAAACAAGGTCGATCCCATGGTATCCCGTTCTCCATCCTGCTCCGTGACCCGCGACGACGTAGCGCAAGCCTGCGGCGTCAGCGGCGCATTGGTCAGCTATGCTTTCAGCGAAGCGGCCCGCGACAAAGTCAAGCCGGAAACCCGGAAGCGCATCTTCGCCGCCGCCAAAGAGCTCGGATACCGGCCGAATTTCACCGGCCGGGCGCTGAAGACCAGGCGCAGCTACAATATCGCCATCGTCTTGCCGGAGCGTTTCACCGAGTCGTTTTCACTGCATCATCTGCGCATTTTCCACGGCATCTGTCATTCGATCAACCAGACCGACTACCGGCCGATGGTATTTTTCGGCGTCAACGACAAATTTTTCAATACGGTTCGCGACCGCCGGGTTGACGGCATCATCGTCCAGGATTTCAATACCGATTTGAATTATGTCGCGAAACTGCTGCACTGCAATCTGCCATTGGTCCTGGCCAATGTCGACTACCCTTTTCCTTTGGGCATTGCGGCCGGATGGGTACGTTCCGACCATGAACAACTGGTCGCCGAGTGCATGACCCGGATGATCGCCCACGGCTGTCGGCGGCTGGCCGCCGTTTCGTGCCTTCCCGAGACCTGCCAACCCAACTTACGGCTGAATCAGGCTTTCGAAGCACAGTTGTCGACATACCGCACCCGGGGTGTCCATGGAGTACTACTCAATCCCGATCATCCCGACTGGTTGAAACGGTTGGACGCCTGCTTCCGGGAAGGAGGTCCGGCAACCGGAATACTGGTCGACGGCACAATGTTCATCGAGCCGATCATGGCCGCAGCCCGGGCATGTGGAGTGACACTGGAACTTGATCGAAACTTTTTCGTAGTCGAAAGCAGCACGGCGGAAGTCGGCATCTGGGTGCACGACTCCAAACAGATCGGCCGGCGCGCCTGGGCGATGATGAACCGAATGCTCAATCAGGAGCCGGGAACCGCGTTCGAAAAGATTCCTTTCCTGCTGGCGGATGATGAAATTCTGAGTCATATGTAATCTTTTAAAATTCTTTTTCAGGAACGATATATCATCTAATTTACACCTGTAAAAAAAAGGAACTGACACCATGCGCTCCATCATGAACTGGCTGTTATTATTGTCCGCAGGCGGAATGCTCACCGCCGCGGAACTCCGGGAAGGGTTCGATACCGAAGCCGACGTGGCCCGGTGGCGTTACTGGAAGGCCGGAGAAACTTCAGCCCGGGTGGAATACGATGCCGCGACCGGCCATGCCAAGCCGGGAGCGGCCCGGTTCATCAACAACACCCGTTCGGCACTTTCCTTTCCAATCCCGGCCGCCCCGATCGCCGGCGGATTATATCAATTTTCCTGCTGGATAAAAACCGATTCCCCGGGCACAGGAACAGCCGCCCTGCGGGTGGCGCCGACGATCAGCTGGCCGGGGCGTAGCGAAACCGTAATGGCGCTCTCGGTGACCGGTGCGGTGGAGCCGATTGCTGCCGACTGGCAATATCGGGAATATTTTTATCGCTTCCCGGCCACCGAAAATTACGCCGGCGGCCGTCTGACCGAAATCTTGCCGAACTGTATTCTCAACAATGTTTCCGGCAATGTCTGGCTCGACGATGTGCAGTTTGAAAAGGTCGAACCGCAGTGGGTCTGGAGCGAAGATTTTCTTCAACCCTCCAGCGCCGATGCCTGGACCTGCTATGCCCCGGGCATGGTCGAAGGAGATGCCGCCATCGCTCACATACCGGTCGGATACGGCGACGCGGGCGCATTGAAAATCGTTTATGGCAAAGGCAAATCGGGGTACGGCGCCACGCTTAAGAAAGGCATTCCGGCGAAGACATTCCAAGACGGTCGCGCTCAGGTACTCGCCGCCATGGTCAAAGTCGGCAGGGGCGCCTCTGCAATGCTGGCCGTCGAACAGTTCGACGTCAACGGCAAACTGATTGACACCGCGATTGCCGAAACGCCGCTGGCGGCTGGCGGCGATTTCCGGCCGGCCGAATTGCCCTTTGCGCTTCACCCAGAGGCTGTGACCGTGCGGCCATGGATATTCAACGCGAAGGAAGGAGAAATTGTGATCGACAATCTTTATTTCCGGCCGGCCAATGCCGGAGAAACACGAATGCTGGCGATGAAACAAAAAGCACCGCTGTGGGCGATTGTATTCCCGGCCGAACTCTTCGGTTATCTTGACAGCAAGGCGCCGGAAATCAAACTCGCCACAGGACGCGCGAACTACTTTTTCCTGATGCTGGCCGGAGATAAGAAACTGACGGGCGACACCGTGGTCGAATTCGAGCTTTCCTCGCATGTGGAACTTCTGACCGCGCAATATGGCACCTACGGCAAGGAACCGCTGGCGGTGGAAGAATTGAAAACGCAGACGCCGAATGCCAGGCGCTACCGTATCATCAATCCCTACGACTGGCGCAGTGTCATGATGCAGGGACAGCCCAACTATTATACCGGCTTGCTGCTCGCGGTTCGGTCTGATGCCGTCCCGGGAACGCCGGGCGTATTCAAATTCGAACTGCAATCGGGGACCACCCGCGGCGAGACCCGAACTCTTCCGATCGCCATCCTGCCCGCCCCCGCACCGGCGCCGAAAATCGAAGGTTTTGAAATCGGATGCTTCGGATTGAACAACATTCAAGTGTGCGACGAAGCCGCGCGCCGGGAACTGCTGAAGAGTTACATGGATTCCGGCATTCGGGCCGGAACCCTGCATGAAAACCAGGGCTTTGCGGCCAAGCTGGCCGCCGCTGTGGACTTCAATGCGCAAATTCTGATCCACGGTCCCGATTATCCGGGCGCCTATACCAGCAAAGTTCCGGGCATCACGCTGGCCGACGGACGCGAAGACCGCAGCCATGCGGCGCTGGGGTTGGTCCTGACCGATCCCCAACTGCGCGCGGAATATAAAAAATATCTGCACAACAAACTCAATCTGCTGCCGGCTGACCGTACTCCGGTCGCCCTGATCGACATCGAATTCTGGGGCAATGGCGCCAGTTCGCAATCCTGCTTCCATCCGGCAACCGTCGCGGAATTCCGCAAATTCGCACACATTCCGGAGAGCGAGCCGCTGGATTCCCGAATGATCCTCTCCCGTTACCGCAAGCAATGGTCGGACTTTCGCAACGATCTGACCGTGCGGCTGCACCGGATGACCCGGGACCTGTTGCGTGAGATCCGTCCCGATGCGGAGTTACGCGCTTATGATTATACGCTGGCGCTCGACGGCAAGGCTCAAAGTTTCGTCGACAACATCCCGACCGATACTCTGGCCTACGACCGGGCCGACGGCGCCATCGATGCGCACCTCATCAGCTATTACAACTATGAGGGCACCGATTTCCTCGACCACATCGACGCGGATGCCCGGACATTGACCAAGCCGGTTTACGCCGTGCCCTACATCACCGAAGCATTGCCGGCAGTGCAGATGCCCTCGTGGAGCTACAAACATCCTTCCGCACCGGAAATCCGCATGGAGATTCTGGGACTGGCGGCAAGCGGCGGCAAAGGATTCTGCTTCTTCACGGCCATCGCCTACGACGGCGAGCGGCTCAACGCGATCAATCAGGGCGTGAATGCCATAGCGAAATATGCCGACTTTTATCTCAAGGGCAAACGCATTGATGAGCAGATGAAGCTTACCGGCATGTCCCCTTCCATACGTTATCGGCTCCATGAATACAACGACAGGAAACTGCTGACCTTGTTCAATACCGGAAAATCCGCCCAGACCGTCAGCTATCCCGGAGGCAGTATTGAAGTCAAGCCGGAAGATTTTGTTCAAGTGGAACTTTAAATAACCTTCAGACAAAAGGAATCGAATCATGAAAAAAAGCCACACTTTCACCCTCATTGAACTCCTGGTCGTGATCGCCATCATCGCCATTCTGGCCGCCATGCTGCTGCCGGCTTTGTCGGCGGCGCGGGAACGCGCCCGCAGTGCCAATTGTCTGAATAAACTCAAACAGATGGGGACTGGAATTTTGATGTATGCCGGCAATAACAAAGATTACATCCCGGCGGGCAGCGCGCTCTACTCCATCGATGTCAAATACACCACTGACAGCACCGGTTCCTTTTGCCAGATCATGCTCGGCGGCTACTTCGGCGAAATTCCCGATGCGACGGGTTACTTCGATTTTTACGAACGCCACGGCAAATGCCCCAGCGACACCGTACAGTATCGAGATTACGGCACCGCCAACAAATACCTGTCATACGCCTATTTGCGCGGAATTGGACAAGCCTCCAACAAACTGCCGGCACGTCTGATCGTCGGTCGTGACGATCCCGGAGTGGCTGTCGGCATGGATGTCGGTCCGATTCTGCATCCGACCTGGTTCCTCGCTTCCAATGCCCATGTCACGGCGGCCAACGCAATTTACCTGGGCGGTCATACCGGCACCAGAACCTTCAAACAAGGCGACAAGGCGGCCGACCTGGCCGGTGGAGCCAAATTTTTCGACGAATATAAGATTGATTGATTGTTGAATGCTGCGCCGCTCCCGGGAGCGATGAAATACCCGCAATCGGGACGGTTCCCTCCAGTGTCAAATAACCCGCGGCGGACATTCTGTCAGAATGTCCGCCGCGAAAATTCATCTGCTTTCCTTAAGAAGCCGCGGAAATGCCGCTGATTGGTCCGATACACGCAATACCGGAAAATCCATAGCCATAAAAAATTGATAACGTCTTTCCCCAGTTTCACTTCCGCCTCAATTTCCCGGAAAATATTACCGTTGCCATGGCTTCTCCATGGTCTAGGTGCGGCCATCCAAACCGGCAAGTTCGCCAGGATGGATTCTTGACAAATCGGTCCTTGTTTAGTATAATTATTAAGCAAACCCGAGGAGTGTTTTTGCCATGAGCGCCGCCAAATTCGCCGCCATCACCACCGCCATCGCCGACCGCATTCACGCCGGACTCTATGTCGACACACTGCCGTCGACACGCGCCCTGGCGGCAGAATTCGGCGTGGCCCGTCAAACCATGCTCAATGCGCTGCGGCCGCTGGCGACGCAGAAACTGATCGTCATGCGCCGGGGCAATGCCGGCATCGGGATCACCCCGTCGGCTCACCATGGCGGCGGCCTGATCGGTCTGGTGTCCGGCCACAAACTGGAAGAGTTGATTCGCTTCGGGACCTTCCGACAGTTAAGCGAACTGCTGGAAATCGACGGCTATTCGCCGCTGGTGCTGGGACTGCCGAAAATCCGAATGCCGTTTCTGGCGGAACGGTTGTTCAAAGCGGATTTCGCCGGAGTCATTTTTACCAACAGCTCGCTGACTCTGGACATGGCGGTCTTTCTGGAAAGCCACGGCATTCCATTCGTCTCGGCCAACCGTCTTCCCAATTACCCCAAACTGAGCTTCGTTGAAAACGCCGCCTTCGATGCCATTCTGGAAATCGCATCCAGACTGCAATGCCGCGGATTCCGGCACATTGCGCTGTGTTTCACCTCGGTGCTGGAGGGCTATGCCAATCTCATTCGGGCGGAATGGAAAAAAATCAAGCTGAAGCTCGGGTTGCCATACCATGATTATGATGATTTTCTGCCGGACGCCCATCGTTCCACAGACGAACAGACCCAGCAAATTCTGGCCCATTTGATTCATGCGCACCCCGTCGAAGCCGTCATCAACTGGAGTCATCTGGACAGTTGCAGCATCCGATTGCTGGAGCAGTCTCCATTGCACCACATTACGGTTGTTACCGCCCGGCCGCCGGAAGCCGAAACTTCGTGCCGTCTGGTTCGGCTCAAGGAGTTTGATTATAATGAGTTGACCCGGCCGCTCTGGCAGGCGCTGCGCGAGCTTCTCCTGGCGCGTCCGGAAAAACCGATTCACCGTTTCATCAAACACGATATCGAGTTTCTCGATCCGTTGCCATCACCGTTTACCGCAGAAAGGACTGTCCGTTCATGAACGTATTGCATTGCTCCGTTTCACTTTTGCTGCTGGCGGCTTTGACACTGCGCGGCGCCGAGCCACCGCCGCGTTATTCGGAAAAACACTCTTTCGATGAAAAAGTCACCATGTCCGTCTGGCCCCAGGAGAAGCAGCAATGCCTTGTCCGGGAAACAACCGATATCGTTTCGGGAACCGGCGCGCTCAAAGTCGTCAAACCCGCCGGAAGCCTGATTTTTTATTCCGGAATGGCGCTCCAGCAGCCGGGACCGGGAACTTTCAAGCTGAGTTTCATGTACAAATTTCTGAAGCCGGCCGGCAAATTCTCCGGTTTGCTCAACTTCAATCTGCCGGGCCAGGGCAACGGGTCCGCCGGCAATGCGCATTTTGACGTGCCGGAAGCGACGGACTGGAAAAAATTCGAACAGGTATTCACCGTGCCCGCGGCCACGGTCGGAGTTCAATATGTGTTGACGCTGGAAGGCTCGGAAACAGAACTGCTGCTGGATGATATCGAAGTCTCTTTCATGCCGGATGAGGTCACCGTACCAGTCAAGGCCGGAATGCTGAATGCCGCCCTGAGCGATCCGGTCTGGAATCCCGGGTTGGTGAGCTACGGATTCTACACGCGCGGCAAACCGGGACTGGAGACCACGGCCATCCAGTTCGCCGCCGATCAGCAGGGACTTTACGTCGCCTTCCGCAATCTGGCGTCCGATGGCGTCAAGGCGACCGTGAAGGAACCGGACGGAGCACTCTGGCGCGACGACTGCAATACCGTCTTTCTCTTCGACCGCAAACGTCAGCAGGGCTGGCAGTTCGCGGTCAATGCGATCAATACGCGATATGATGCCGCACTCAAACAGCGCGTCCCCGGAGACCCTTGGCACAGTGATAAAAACTGGTCCGGTGCATGGCAAAGCCGGGCCGAGCGCACTCCGGACGGGTACATCACCTGTTTTCTCATCCCATGGGCCACTCTCGGGCTTGACGCGTCGGAAGAGTTTGACGTCGCAGTCAACTTTACCCGGGAAAGCAAATCAAGTGATGAAAATACCGCCTGGAACGATTATAGCGGCACTTTTTTCGATGTCGGCAAATACGGCATATTGCAGTATGACGGAAAAAACCTGACCGTCCGCCGCAATCGCAACAACGAAACATTGAATTTTACGATAGCCCGGCCCACGCCACAATTCGCTGCGCTGACGGAGCGGGGCGTTCCCGGCGGCTATCAGGTCGACCTCTGGTCTCAGGGTATCAACCGTTCCGATTTTCCCAAAACGATGATGGCGCACATCTCCGACGCCGAATTCTCCGCCTGGCAGGATGAACTGCTGCGCGCCTGGGGAGAAGCCGGCATCGGCGGCCCGCCATGGCCATGGACATTTGAACTCGGACGGGGCCGCGTGGCGACGCTGTATGAAAAATACCACATGCTCTTTCCCTTCGCCATTGACAACAGCGATCTCGGACGCGCCGCCCGGCGAAACGGCGCAAAATACTTCGATCCCGGCAACGATTTCCTTTGCGACCCGATTGACCCGGCCTATGCCGAAACCGTCGACAATTTCATCCGCAGCCGGGCCCAGAGCCCCGATTATGAATGGATGCAAAAGACCTTGAAGTTCGCCATGGGCATCGATGAACCGACCAATGCCATCGGCAATTCCTTCGATCCCCGGATCAACCGGGAACATGCCGCCGATCTGGCGGAACTCTCCCGGAAAATCCGGCAGGAATACGGCTTCGGCCGGTTTGGTTCGCCATTCGATCCGGAATGCGCCGCCGCCGATCTGCCCCTGGCTCGGATTGCGTTTTACCGCTGGTGGAATGCAGAGCTCAAAAAAACCTTCGCCCGGCATCAGGCGAGCTTCAAAGCCGTCTTCCCCGGCAAGCCGTTTCATTTGACCACTGACAACAACGTGTCGGGGCAGTCCAACCTTGACGCCGCCAATCTGAACGATATTGCGGAACTGATTGCCTGCGACCCCTACCCCACCAGCGCCAACGCCAGTTACGGCATGGCCCGCGCGATCTATCATACCGGCTTTTCAACCCGGGTATTGCACGATCTGGTCCCGAACGCCCAAGTCATGACCATGCCGCAATGCTTCATCTACCATGGCGCGCACGGCGACCTCGCAGCCATGCGTGAATGGGCCAGTCAGGCCTTGAAGAATGGCGCGGGACGGCTGATGTGGTATTGTGAAAGCGCACCGTGGGAAATCTTCGATGACTACGCCGCGATGCTGGAACTGTCCAAAGAGATTGCAACCATGGACAAACTCCCATTGCCGACCGAAACCCGGACATTGATCTGGTATTCCAATTTCGATAAATGGGCCAAACAGGACTTTGCCCAGCACGCGCTTTACAGCATTTATGCGATTCTCGGCGAGGGACTGAAGAGCAATTTCCGGATCGTCTCCGATACCGCGCTGACGGCCGGAACGGTGAAACTTGCCGACTACAAACTGCTTTATGTTCCGGCCATGACTTATACCACGCCGGAAATCGCGCAAGCCATCGCCGACTGGGTCAAAGCAGGAGGAACTCTCGTGGTCTTCGATCCTCTGTTCATGAGCCGGAATATCGACGGTTCCGCCGAGCCGGCGAGGCGGGAATTGACCGGCGCCGCCGATCTTGCGGTCAAAACCTCCGCCAACGGCAGTTTGGGCTGGAATGGCAAAACGCTCCATCTGGCCGCGGTCGAACACGTTCCGGCGCCGACGGGATCGCGGTTTGCCAGCTACGTCTTGACTCCGGCTGCCGGCGATCGGGTGCTCATGACCTACCCCGACGGCACGGCGGCTGCGATCGAGCGTCGTGTCGGCCAGGGCAAGGTTGTTTTTTTCGCGGCTCAGCCCTTCGGCAATTCGGAATTGGCTGTCCGCCCGGACGCATGGCTTGACTTCTTCGCCATGCAAGCCCGGACGGTCGGCGAACCTGTCGGCTTGCCGATCTGGGATTTCCTCCTGCCTGATCCCCCCAAAGTCATTCAACTGAAACAAATGATCCGTTAACCATCATCAAGGAGACCCTCATCATGCGCCCACGCTTCACCCTCATTGAACTCCTCGTCGTGATCGCCATCATCGCCATTCTGGCGGCCATGCTGCTGCCGGCCCTGTCGGCGGCGCGGGAGCGCGCCCGTGCCACGGCCTGCGTCAACAACCTCAAACAGATGGGGTTGACCGCCACCATGTACCGCGATGACAATCGCGAGTACATTATCCCGGTCACCAATGTCGATTCGGCTCCCGGCGGCGGTAAAACGATCTGGCCGAACCTGCTGGCAATTTATTACACCGAAGTCAAATCGTCCGGCGCGCTGCCCTATTATCATGACGACCTGACCTGGATTCTGGCCAACAAATTCAAATTCTATGTCTGTCCTTCCGGGGAATCCGAAAACGGCGACCTGAGCAAGAGCTGCAACTACGTGCTCAGCGCGGTGTACACAATCCGGGCCGATATCAAAACTTATCCCGGCGCGGAAAAATATCTCGCCAGTCACGACAGCGCAACCTTCGCCCAGAGCCCGGAAGATGCGTGGCTTTTCGCCGATGCCGACAGCACCCAGACCAACTCTTACTACGGCTCCGGCTCGGCCAAGAAAGTTTCCGGAACCCGGCACAACGCCAATGCCAATTTCGTGAGCCTGGCCGGCAATGTCGCCGCCGCCAAGCCCATTGCCAACTACGGCAATTCCGCGAGTTACGGTTGGGCTCTGCCGCAGAAAAACTGGCTGCCCTACGATAATTGATGAATTGAGCGAAACATCCCGATCCAGCAATTTGCGGCGGACATTCTGACAGAATGTCCGCCGCAAATATTCAGTCACGCCGCCGGAACCGTCGGATTGCTCGGCGCAATCCGGCGGCGGTCGCTATCAAGTCCGACCGATCACAGGTCTTCGGCCACTACATAAGTACCCATCGGCATGCATTTGCGGGAAGGATCGACTTTGACCGACTGGGCGTTGCCGGCCAGGGCGACATAGTTCACATAGCCGTTATGCCGGGTGCCGTCGGTAACACCGGTATAGCTGCCGTACCAGCGGTTGCCGGTCGGATTGAAATTGCCGTCGGCAAAGAGCCATGCAGCATCCAGTGTTCCGGCATAGGTGGTAAATACTCCACTTTTTTCCGCCATGTAAGCGTCAATTCCGCCCAGCGTCCGCAGCCGAACGGATTTCGCCGCGTCCTGGGTATAGATTGCAGCCAGAGTGTAATTCAAGCCGAAACTTTTAGCATTGGTTTCGCTCTCGCCGGAGGGACAGTTGAACACGCCGGGATGATTTTCCTGAAACCAGGTGAAATCGCCTGCATAATATTTACCCTGATCGCCTTCCTTGAGTTCAGTTGCAATGTAAGGCAAAAGCAGGCACGGCCCCTTGCTTGCCGCCGCGGCTGTTTTCCCGTCATCGTTGGCAATCGGCAGTACGCAATCCTTGTTGTCGCCGGCATACATGGTGGCGCCCAATCCCAGTTGCTTGAGGTTGGAGATGCAACGGGCGCTGCGGGCGCGCTCCCGCGCCGCCGACAGAGCCGGCAGCAGCATGGCGGCCAGAATGGCGATGATGGCAATTACGACGAGGAGTTCAATGAGGGTGAATTTTCTGCGCATGACAGGTTCTCCTTTTTTCAGAATCGACTCAACGTTTGTTGTTTTCGGCTTCGAACATCAGCACCCGGTCGATGAACATCGCATCCTTGCCGGGCGCACCATAACTCGGACCGGTTGCTTTATACGAGACATAGATATCATATTCCCGGTCGGGACGGTCCGCGCGGAAGAATTTGCCCAGCGGCAGTCCGACATTCCAGCTCCAGTGCATCCAGAGTACGCAATTGGGAACAAGCCGGGTGCATCCGACTTTGAACCAGTGATACTGGCCGTCCTTCGCCACCGCATTGCGCGGCACGCTGACGCTGAGCAGATCTTTCTTGCCGTCCAGATCGTAGACCCCGAAACTCGGCGGCCGTTGATGAAAATCATTGCTGTTGATCGTATTTTTCGGTTCGAACGCAAAACCGGAAGGCGTTCCGGGCTCCGCGCTGACCCGGCTGTTGTCGCTGTCGACCGCCGCGCAGGCATACCAGTCGAGCACCGGCTTGCGTCCGGCGAATTCGGGCGGCAGCGGCAGCCGGACGGTCCGGCTCAGGAATTCGGGATCGCCGAAATCGGAAGGCGGAGTCACCGTATCGTCGACATACTCGGCGCAGATCACCCGGTCGATCAGCAACGCATCGGGTTTGGTCGAACCCTTCACATAGCTCGGCCCCTGCGCTTTGAAGTGCACATAGACATCGTACTGCCGGTGCGGCGCGATCGGGTCGAACATGTCGCCCAGCGGCATGGAAACCTGCCAGGTCCAATGCAGCCACAGGATCGCCCCCGCCGTCGGACGCAGCCGCCCGATGCGCACCCAGTGATACTTTTCATCCGCCGGCAGCTGATTGTGGGGCAGCTGAAAACTCAACAAGTCCTTCTTGTCCAGCTTGTCATAAACCCCGAAGGCCGCCGGACGAGTGTGAAAATCACTGCGTTTCATGAAATTGTTGGGATCGGCGGCAAAACCGGTCACCGCTTCCGGATCGGCGTTCACCCGATTGTAGTCGCCTTCCGCCGCCTTGGTCCAATAATAATCGAAGACCCGGCGCGCCGCCAATTCCGCCGGCAGCGGCGGCTTGACCGCCAGCATTTTCAGCGCCTCGACTTTATCGGCAATCACCTTGGCACGTTCGGCGGGATCGGGATAGTACTTGGCGGCGGCGGCCGTATAATCACGCTCCAGCCGTTTCAGAAGTTCCGGCACCGGATCGGCGGCAAAACCGGCGGCGACCAGCTGGTCGCGCATGTTCAGCACCGCTTCGTCGACCATAATCCGCTCCTGGCGGACGTTGGCCAGATATTGCGGCTGGCCGGCCGCTTTCTTTTCGGCCTCGGCCAGCAGACCGTTCACCTTGGTGAAGAACGCCGCATCGAGAAACTTCCGCCGCTTGGGATGAACCACCCCGAGCCAGTTGGTTTCCTCATCCTGTCGCCGGGCCAGATACTCGTAATATTCCTTCATTTCCGATGCGGCCGGGCCGTAGAACCCCTGCATGAATTCATCGACCAGCTTGGCCTCATCCTGATCGGGATCGACCATCAGCTTGGCCGCCAGATAATTGCGCAGATCGACAAAACTCTGGAGAAGCATGGCGGTATAGCTTCCCCAGTAATTTTCCGCTTCTCCGAAAACAAATTTGAAGCCGAGATCGCGATAGGTCGAGAGATTTTCCTTGAGCATCGGAGCCGAGGTATGCGGCGACGCGAACGGTTCGGTATAAAGGATCCAGTAATCCCAGGTGCCGAGCTGGCCGGCCTGCCTGCTCCAGCCCTGCAGCGCCTCCAGCGACGGACGGTTGAGCGGCGTGGACAAGCGGCGCAAAGTATCGCGCGGCGCATCCATGCGCAGCTCCGGACCGAGCTGCCCCACCCGCATCAGCACGTTGTCGGCCGTTTTGATGCCGCGCGGCGGTTCCAGCGCGCAGCCGTAGGCCAGCGAAATGACGGTGATGTCGGGGTAATCGGTTTTAATATCATTGGCGATGGCGTTGATGAAATCGACGAAGAGGCCGCTTTCGCCATACTTTTCCGCCAGTTTGCGGCATTCCGGGCAATGGCAGCTGTCGGCATTGTCGTTGACCGAGACATCATAATAATGCGGCGGCATCTTGCCGTCGCGGGCAGCCTCGACGCGATCCGCCTCGATATATTTGCGCAGTTTGGCCGCAAAACTTTTGCGCACTTCGGGATTGGAGAAGCAGACGTTGCCGGGCCCGACGCCGCTGATCGCCTTTTGTCGTTTGCCGCCGGCATCCAGACTGAACCAGTCGTCGGGAAAGCCCTCGGAATAGGCGAAGCAGGTATGACAGCCGCCCGGCGCTCCGGTCCTTTCGATGAAACCGTAACGGGCCGGATCGGCGGGCTCACTGTACACATTAAGCCGGCTCCGGGTGCGAAAACGGTAATGCTTTTCCCCGGTGGCGCGGGCAAAGTCGTAAATCTGCCGGTAGGCGAAGGCCGGAGTCCCCCGGACATTCCAGTCGGCAGGCACCGTCACCGCACTCCGGGAAGGGACCGATTCGGTGTTTTCGTCCAGCCAGCGCACCCCGGCGTATTTTTCCAGAAAATCGTAGACTCCGTAAAGTATGCCGCGCGGGCGGCCGCCGGCAATCACCGGTTCGCCGTTGAGGCACTGAAACTTCCAGCTCTCCGGCCCCAACGCCGGATCGTAAACCAGGCGGATTGCCGGGCGGTCCGCCGCCGTCCGATCGACGATCGCCAATTTTTGTCCGGTGACTTTGGCCAGGTATTCCGAAAGTTCTTCCGCCGCGTAACGTTCGGCCGGACTCGGTTTGTCCGGCAGCACGATTACCCGCTCCGGCGCGCCGGAGCCCGCCACCGCCACCGGGGCGGCGGCGTTCAGCCCCCATCCGCTCAGCAGCAGCAACACCATGCCGAGGCATATCAATCCTGATCTTCCCATCTTCGTTCCCTTCTGTAAATTATGACTCATCGGCTATCACCCGCCGTTCCGGAATCGGCTGGAGAAATTCAATCGGATAATCGACCAGACGCCGCAACGGCGGCGCATCCGGCGCCACAATGCGTTCTCGCAACGCCTGATAGAGTGCATCCATCAACGGCATATAGTCAAGCGTCTGCACCAGCGCAATACGGGGGTTGCCTGCGATCCCCGGCTCGGGTATCCCCACCAACAGCGTCCGGGCAGGCAACCCCGAACCGTCCCCGGCAAAACATCGTTTCACAACTTCTGCGCCGATTCCGCCATTCCAATAGATCAACGCGTCCGGCCAATCATCATGATGGGCCATGAAATGGAGAAAACTCACCAGATTGCCATAGATGTCCAGCGTCCAGTCGGGAATGAACTTCTCGCAGGCCGAACCGGGCACTTCGAGTTCCTGCGCCAGTTCCCGCCAGATCGACCTGCAGTAATCGTAAATGCTCTCGATCTGACTCGGAAAAAATATCCCGATCTTGCGATACCCCCGCTCCTGCAGTGCCCCCACCAACCGCCGCCAGGCGCCGGCGTGATTGTGTTCGACATAGTTCAATCCCGGCAACACCTGAAGTACGTTGCCCGAGACGAAGGGAATCTGCGCCCCCCGCAGCCACATCGCCGCCTCCACCGTCAATGAACTGAACGCAAAAATCACACCCGCAAAGTGCCGGGGAAACAATTTTTCCAGATTCCGGGCAAAATGCCGGGAATTGAATACGATCAGTTCCGGCTCGAACCCGTCGGCGCGGCAGCGTTCGACCAGACGCTGCATCAGGATGCCGTCATTCATCATTTCATCCCGGGAAACCAGTCCGATGACACCTCGCGGCGTCCGGCAGCGCTTCTCGTCAATCCGGATGCCGCGGCGGCATCCGGCGGAAACCAGCAGCCGGCGTTTCAGCAAAGGCTCCAGCGCTCTGGAAACGGTACTCAGTGAAGTTTGGAACTCCGTCCGCAACTCCCGCATCGTCGGAAAACCGCCATGATAATAACCGGCCCGGATGCGGTCTTCAAGCTCCACACTCAGCGCAGGATAACGGGCGGTGCTCATGGCGTTTTCATTCCCTGTAATAATCGTCTGGATAAAATATAAGACAAAATCGAATCGAAAACAAGGGCGGCTTCGGGTAAAAAAGGCCCCTCCCTCGAAAGCACCTGGAACAAAAACAATTCAAGAAACTTACCATTATAGTTTTACACAAGAATAAAAAGTCCTGAAAAAACGGCATCCCCAGGAGCCGCCCGACGGTTCTTCCCGCATTCCGCCGGAGAGCGGAATTTCATCCGGCGCGACCGTTGCCAACAAAAAACAAAAAAAATCGATTCCGGAAGAAAATCGCATTTGAAAAATTGCTTCGGAAATGCAATATTTATGAATCGTCGTTTCAGTGACCAACTAAAAGATACTTGATGACCAATTCCAAGCCGACATTGTCCAATGCGATTCTCTGTCCAGGCAGGAGACCATGTCGTCCCCGGTCATCCAACCGCTGCCGGAAAATCAGTACGGACATTCCCGGCTGAAACCCTCTCCTGTCGCAGCGACGTCAGCCTTCTCCGGGGGCCGCCGGAGAAGGCATTTTTCGAATCATCATGGCC
The DNA here is from genome assembly GCA_036677805.1 of Victivallaceae bacterium. Taxonomy (GTDB): domain Bacteria; phylum Verrucomicrobiota; class Lentisphaeria; order Victivallales; family Victivallaceae; genus SIG78. Next base: position 473,130 of record JAVBVS010000016.1, read on the forward strand.
TGAACCAGTAACCGGTATATTCCATACCCGATAACCAAAGAAGGACGATATGTATCTGCATTGGATTGATTGGACGATTCTCGGAGCACTGATCGGATCGCTTATTCTACTGACGCTCTATGTCCGGCACAATGTCCGCAGCGTGGCGGATTTTCTGGCGGCCAACCGCATGGGCGGCCGTTATCTGCTGGCTGTGGCCGGCGGATTCGGCGGCGCCATCTCCATCATCGCCACCTGGGAAATGATCTATAAGGCCGGTCTGCCGACGCAATGGTGGGCGCTGATGTCTTTGCCGGTGGGGCTTTTCATCTCCCTGACCGGATTCGTAGTCTACCGGTTCCGGCAAACGCGGGCGCTGACGCTGGCGCAATTCTTTGAAATCCGCTACAGCCGCCGGTTCCGGCTCTACGCCGGGACGCTCTGCTGGCTTTCCGGCATCCTCAACTACGGGATTTTTCCGGCGGTGACGGCCCGGTTCATCATCTATTTCTTCGGATTTCCCCAGACCGTCGTGATGTTCGGCTTTTCAATCCCCATGCTGGCTGTCGTGATGCTCTCCTATCTCTCCGTGGCGCTGTTTATCGCCTGCGTCGGCGGACAGGTCAGCATCATGATCACCGACTTCCTTCAGGGAATTCTGATGATGCTGATTTTCCTCTTCCTGATGTTCTTTCTGCTCCATACTTTCCGCTGGAGCGACATCATGGCCGGCCTGGCGATCGCTCCGGCCGGGCAATCCATGATCAATCCGTTCAAAACCTCGCAGGTCGCCGACTTCAATATCTGGTATTTTCTGATCGCCATTTTCGGCGCCATTCTCAACACCCGCGCCTGGCAGGGCTCTTCCGGCTACAACGCCGCGGCCAAAACCCCCCATGAAGCCGTCATGGCCGGGATCATCGGCGGCTGGCGGACCATCGCCAGCGGACTCTGCATTCTCCTGATCCCGATGGTCGCCTACGCCGTGCTCCACCTGCCCGCCTTCAGCTCCATCGCCGCCCCCATTCAAGCGGAAATCTCCGCCATCAGCGATCCGATGATCCAGAGTCAGATGACCGTCCCGCTCTTTCTGGTTCACACCCTGCCGGTCGGGATCATGGGCCTGTTCGCCGCCATCATCATCGCCTGCGCCATCAGCTGCGACGACACCTATCTGCACGCCTGGGGCTCCATCTTCATTCAGGACGTTTACCTGCCGCTCCGGAAACAGGAAAAACTGGATCCGAAAAAACACATGCTCCTTCTCCGCCTGGCCATCTTCGGCGTGGCGGCGTTCGGCTTCACCTTCAGTCTGCTGTTCCCGCTGAAAGATTTCATTCTGATGTATTTCGCTTTGACCGGAGCGATCTATCTCGGCGGCGCCGGCGCGGTCATCATCGGCGGTCTTTACTGGAAACGCGGCACCACGGCGGCGGCCTGGACCTCGCTCACCACCGGGACGGTGCTCGCCTTCGGCGGCATTCTGCTCCAGCAGATGTGGCCCGATCATGTGGCTCCCGCGCTGCTTCAGGTATGGCCCGACTCCCAGTTCCTTCTGGCCCATCAGGCGAAATTTCCGCTGAACGGCCAGTTGATCTTCTTCATCGCCATGATCACTTCCCTGACCGGATATATCGTGGTTTCGCTGCTGGGGCCCAAGCGGGTCTACAATATGGATAAACTGCTCCATCGCGGAAATTATGCCATCAAGCAGGACGTGGTCACCGTAAAAGACGAAGCCGCCAAGCTCGCGGCCAGCCGTTTCAGCTGGCACCGGATCATCGGCATCTCGAGCAATTTCACCCGATTCGACCGGTTCGTCGCCTGGGCGACGTTCCTGAAGTCCATGCTGTTCTGGTTTTTCTTCATCATCGTCACCGGCATATGTCTGCTCACCGACTGGGTCACCGATGCGGTCTGGGGTGAAATCTGGTGGTGGCAGCTGGTCGCCTTCTCGGTCGTGCTGGGGTCCGTATGCACCACCTGGCTCGCGATCGGCGGCGTCCGCGACGCCTTCCGTCTTTTCCGGGATCTGAGAACCGGAAAAATCGACGAACACGACGACGGTTCCGTTTCCGAAGAGGAAAAATCGAACTGGAAGGCGGAATAAGCACCCGCCGACGTATGGCAAGACCGGCGCCCGGCACTGTCCCGCTGCGACCTGAGCGGGACAAGCCGGGACGGCGACGGCTGGAATCGGATCAAATGGCCGCCAGCGCCTGAGCGACGCACTCCGCGAAAAAAGCCAGCGGAGCGTCGTGTTCGCCGTGAGCGATTTGCCGATAATGAAAATCCGGCTTTTCGGCCAGGAGCCCGGCCAGCCGCCGCGCTTCGGCCACCGGGATGATGGTGTCGGCATCGCCATGAAGCAACCATACCGGCATCGTCAATTTTGCCGCATGGCGGCAGACGCTGTGTCTCGCCAGCAATTCGGCGTCGTCATGGTATCCGGTGCGAATGGCGGTGGCGATTTCGCGGCAAACCGGTTTCTGCTGCTGCACGCACCATGCGGCGTATTCCGCCAGATCGCTCGCCGCGCCAAGCGCGATCACGGCATCGACCTCTTCGGGGTGCAGCATCGCATAGATCAGATTGCCGGTGCCACCCATGGAGCCGGAGGCCAGAATGATTTTCCGCCAGCCGAATTGCCGTCGCATAGCGGCGATCAGCCGTTGCAAATCCGCCGCCGCTTCAGGACACATCCAGGCGTTGCCGCGCAGATTGGGCGCCAGAATACCGCATCGATTGTCCCGCAGGAATTTTCCCCATGGCTTGAGGTCCGGGCGGGTAAAAAGCTGATCGCCATGGCTGCCGTGACCGTGAAGCACGACCACGCCGACGCCGGTTGCGCCCGGCGCTTCCCAGGCCAGCGCCCAGTCGGCGTCCGCGCCGACGCCGTCATCAATCCGCAGCAACCCATCCGGAAAATTCTCATCTCCGGCAACGCCAGAAATCCGCATCATCCCATTCTCCCGATTTTTCCACCCGCCCCGATCGGGCGGACACCGGACGGATCCGGCGTTCAGGCGACAATGCCTATATTCGCCCGGCAAGGATTGTTTCGATATTGGCTGCCAGCGCCGGACGCAGGGTTTCATCCGGCACCGGCAGCGAAAGCAACCGTCCCAATTCCCAAGCCTCGCTGTGGCCACCGGTGTCCGAGCCGAATACCACCCGATCCCAGCCGACCCGCGCCGCGGATTCCTCGAACGGCGTCGGCGTACAGAAGCTGCCGCAGAATTCCAGGTAGACATTGGCATGGTCCAGCGCCAGTTTGACCGCCTCTTCGCGCCCGCCGGTGCCGCCGCCGGAATGTCCCAGCAGAAAGACGGCGCCGGGGTATTGTTTCACAATCCCGGTCAGCATGGCCGGGGAATTGTAGCGATCGTCCCAGGTATGCAGCAGCACCGGCAAACGGTGCCGGTCGGCATATTCCCAGACGGGTTGATAGGCCAGGTCGGTCAGCGGAATCTTCCAGTACGCGGCCAGCAATTTGAATCCGATGTAGAAACCGCGACCGAAGAACGCATCGAATTGCGCCTTGATTTCGTCGCCGAACCGCGGATTGAATGCCAGATAGCCGTGAAAGCGCTCCGGATACCGGGAAAACAGCCGCTCGGTGGCCAGATTACCTTCCAGTCCGTCGCCGAACAAGGCCCGTTCACCGCTCAGAAACAACTGTGCCACGCCGAGACGGTCCATTTGCGCGAGCAACACCTCGGGGCCGCTTTCCCGCAGAATCCATCCCCGGGTATGAGGCCCGTCGTGACCGTGCGCGTCGATGATCCTCACGCCGTCCGGAGTTTGGCCGGAGCGGAATTTCCGCCACAGCGGCTTCCGGTCGAGAATGGCCGGAACCGGAGCGGGCTTTCCGGTCGACGGTTTCAAATTCAACAATCGCTCGATGTTGCCGTGAGCGATCAATTCACGCTCCGCCGCGCCGATCCGGGCATGCGCCAGCATGGCGATTGCGGCGCCGTAATGCGCCTTGCTGCCGATGCCGAACAGAATGCGCTCCGCCCCGAATTCGCTTTGCAGCAATTCGATGGTATCGCGCATATGCAGCCAGGAAATATCCACGAAAACATTCGGACAGCGCCACATGGCATCGAGCACGGAACCGAATCCCGGCCACATCTTCTGGGTCAACGCGAAATTCACCGTCGGAAATTTCCGCGCCAGATATTCCAGATCGCGCAGATCATTCTCCTCGGTGAATGTCCGGCAATCCCAGAGCAGCAGCGGTTTGAATTCGGCGAGTTCGGCCAGCACCCGCTCGATCTGCCGGACCGGAAAACGGGAAACATCCGGAATCATACGCAGCGCCCGGACCCTGCCCGCGGCCAAATTTTCGCGCAGGAAAGCGATGACGCCGCACTCATAATAACAGGCCGGAGTAATCACGAACGCCGGCAGCAGACGATCCGACAATCCGGCGGCATCGATCTCCCGAAGCAGCCGCTGGTTGCCGAGTGTCGGATTCAAGTCGCGCGCCTCGATGTGCCAGACCAGCGAACGATCGATGCCGAGATAGTCGAGATGCCGGACGAAAGCGCCGGCATCGGCGAATTCCGGCGTTTCATAAGCCCCGCGCCCGATTGCGCCGTTGACATTGAACAGTGGTGAAGTTTCCATACCTGATCCTCCCGTCCCATCCGATTGATCGTGGCGAAAGAGCTCCGCTCCCGCTTTTTGCGTTTTTCCGGTGATCGACTTCATGGCGATTTTCATATCCGTTGAAACTCGACCTGCCACGGCAGCGGCGAACCGGCGCCGGTCAGAGCGAGCGCATGCACTCCGGGCGCAACTTCCGGCAAAGCGCAGCAAAATCCTTCCGGCAACCGGATGAAGATTCTGCCCGCGTCGCCTGCCGGGCGGAGGAGTTCGCCCGCAAGCCGCCGCGCCGAAGCATCATAATGCACCTTATCCAGCTCCACCGCGCCGCCGGTGATGTGAAAATTGGTCGCAATCACCTGCGGCTCATCCGATACCGGCGTCAGCATCAGCAGCCGCGCCGCCGGAAACGGCACCGGAAAAGCACACGGATTCACAGTGTCGATTACGCCGCAATATCGTTCCTCGAAGAATTCCCACGCCTCATAGCGCCCGTCAAGGCCGATTTCCCGCCAGTCGAGTTCAATCGCCTTTTCCCGGTCGAAATTGAACAGCGCAATCACTTCCCGTCCCGCCGCATGCAGCCGGTAGATTTCCGGGCGGCTTTCCGGATAAGGCTTGCGGAACAGATCCACCGGCACCGCGGCAACGCCGTAAATCGGCAGAATCCGTTTCACCAGATCGCGGATTTCCGGTTCCGCCAGATCGAAACGATCGCCCAGAAACACCTGTCCGCCCGAGAGCCCAACGAACAGCGTGCGGAACCACGCTTCCTCGCGGTCCGCCGGCGGCGCGATGCAAACGCCGTCGGCATTGAGCAGCAGGAGTTTGCGGTGGGCGTAATAACGCGACATGGTGGTCGTCATCTGCATACGGAAAAATTTGAGCAGCGAATCATCGCCCGCCGCCAATTTCGACCGCACCCCGGTGTTGCCGATATCGCATGCAGTCATCGAGGTGCTGATGAAGCCCGAGCCCTGAAACACGATGCTGCCGCAGGAATAGAAAAAATCCTCCGGCGCCATGCCGTCGGTCAGCTGTTTGCAGCCGAGCCGGTAAATTCCCGGTCCCTTGACCTGCGCCCGGTCATGCGGCTGATACGCAGCATCGGTCCGCGCCAGCCGGGTCATGAAGTCGATTTTGAAATATTCAAAACCGACCTGCTTGAAGTGTTTCATTACCTTCGCCAGAAATTCCTGCGCCGCCGGATGGGTCGGGTCGAGGTAATACAAAGTGTCGTGCGGTTCCCAGAACCATTCCTTCGGGTCGTCCGGATAACGGGTCACGGCATCGGGATGCTCCTGGTAGAATTGGCTCGATTCCGCGATGCAGAAAGCGCCGCACCAGACCCCCGGCACAAATCCCCGCTTGCGCATTTCCCGGCAGTAAACGGCCAGCCCGTCCGGGAAGTGATCGTTGGTGCCGAACCATTCGCCGGGCAGATTCCTGGTATTGTAGCCGAGGTCGATCTGCATATACTGGAAGCCGAACCCCGGATATTCCCGGTTGATGAAATCGGCGACGCGTTCGCACTCGGCTTCGGTGATTTCGAGCCGATAGCCGTACCACGACAGCCAGCCGACCGGCGGCTCGGCATGGCGCGGTGTAATGCACCGGGTTTTCACGCAAAGATCGGCATACTCTTCGAGCAGGCGATGTGGATTGCGGTCTTCACGCCAGACTGCCGTTTCAGTGCCGATGGCCATCCCCGGAGCAAGTTCAAAGCCGGCGAAATTGTCGATCAACGCCAGCTGGCGCACTTTTCCAGTCGCGGGATCGTTGAGCACCACCGGCATCGCCGCCGAGCGCACTGACGGCACCACGAAGCCGAGAAACAGCGCCGGCTTGCCGGGACGGCAATAGACGCTCATGCCGCCCATGCTGTAGTGGCTGGCCTTTTCCAAAGTTCCCTGCTGAACAGCCTTCGCCCAGGCGATGTCTTCGGTCGCGACAAAGAGGTCTTTCCAATACTCGAATTCACCGTTCGGCATCTGCGCGGTCACGCTCATGCTGCCGGCGAACCAGCCACCGCCGGAATCGAGGAAGATTACATCGTCAGAACCACTTCCCGGCAACCCGTCGAGTTCGGCCAGGTGGCAGCTGCCGAGCGTAACCGGGGTTGTCCCGGTGTTGGTGAATTCCCATTCCAGCAAGCTCCACGGCCCTTCGCGCCGCAACCGTTTCCGGCAGC
>JAVBVS010000017.1:0-89036 GCA_036677805.1 Victivallaceae bacterium
TGATCATGGCGGTTTCTTCCCCCTGCTTCAGCATCAGCGCGGTGGCATTGAGATCGTCGTTGACTTCATGCGCGATGCGTTCAGGATGAGAATAGCCGCCCAGGGCGACGCCCTGGTTGAAATTCGGCGGGGTGATCACCGCCGATCCGAATCCGACTTCAAGTCTGTTCATCTTGCCTTCGCGCCTTCTTATGATTGCCGGTGGCGAAAACAGTCCGTTGCATTCCCGCCATCTGCCTGATTCTGAAATCGTGAAAAAATTATACCATATTCATTTCAATAATGCAATGGTGAGGCAAATTTTTCCGGGTAAAATCTCTTTTCATGGCAGATTTTACTTGAAAATATGCCAAGTCGTGGCATATTACAGCCAAAATAGGTCAGAATGGAACGATTTCCATGCATCAAGCCACCCTCAAAGTTTTGGATCGGCTGCGTCAGGATATCCTTTCCGGCGCCTATCCCGCCAACACACTGATGCCATCGGAACGCAAACTGGTCGAGACGTTCGGTATCGGCCGCGGCGCAGTGCTGGCTGTTTTGCGTACACTGGCCGAAGAAGACCTGCTGATTACGGAATCCGGGAGGGGCTACCGAACCCCAGCGGTTGTGGCTCGACCGAAAATTCAGATTTTATTTCTGTGCAGTATTTTTGACAGTTTGTTCCACGCCACCACAGCCAATATCAATTTGCGTGGCATTACCGACATGGCCAAGCAATTTCATATCGAACTGAAACCGATTTATTCCGAATACTGCAATTTGACCCATGAACTGCTCCAAAAACTTCAGAATCGGGAGTTTTCCGGAGTACTGTTTCTCGAACGCTATCACCAACCCTCGGTGGAACAACTGTTGCGGCTCGGTATACCGGTGGCGGTCGCCAACTGCGAAAGCTCCATGGAGATTCCCGGCAGCCGCATGGATTACCGGGAAGTGGGACGGATCGCCGGATATGAGCTGCTCCGTGGCGGCCACCGCAAAATCGGCGTCATCACCGGCAATCCGACGCAAATCATTTTCCGGGAACTGCTGGCCGGATTGCGCGGCGCGCTGGCGGAAGAGGAAGTCTATCTGAAGCCGGAATGGATATGCCCGATCGAAGGCAACGTCTGGCCGTTGCGTGAGGAGGAGCAACGGCTGTTCGAAAATCTGCTGGGGCATCCCAATGACAGACCAGATGCTATTTTCACCATGCGTGACGTTCGCGCGCGGGCTCTTTATGCCGAATGCACCGCTCGCAATCTTCGGATTCCCGACGACATTTCGGTCATCAGCTACGACGACAATACCTGGGAAAGCGCCGATCGGGTGGGTTTGACCACGATCCGCGAACCCGCCTATGAACTCGGCGGCGGCGCAGTCAAGCTGCTTTACGACTGGATCACCACCAGCCGCCGCCCGGAGGATTGGATCTGCCACGGCGAACTCATCCGCCGCCACAGCGTACGCTGAAACCGGCCTGCGCCGCTTCGAGACCGTGGCCCCGAACGCCTTACCGGGACAAGTCCCCGGCGGCGAGGTTTTCCGCGCCCTTGCTTTCGACCACCTTCACCTCGCGGAACATATAAGGGTTGTCGCTTACGCGCAACGGTTTCCCGCTGGTTGACTTCAGGTTTCGCACCGTGACCGTCCGGGTTTTGACGTAAGGAAATTTTTCCACATACGACGCATCGCGGTTTTTGGGGTTGAAGTCGCTGAAAAGCGCCGGACCCGCGTAATTTTTCGGGGTGTCGGCGTCGCGGATTTCAAGATTTTCAATCACGATATGGGCCGGCATGTAACAGGTGTAGCCGAAATCGTGGCTGCCGTCATAATGGCCGCTGAAAAGCGCCGGAGCCGTACTCCGCCCGTTGGCCGGAATAAAAACGCAGTTGCGGATGATGAAATCCCCACGCCAGGTGCTGCCGTAATCGCTGCGCAATGTAATCAGGCTCCGGCCGCAGACGGTGGAGTTTTCCAGCAGGAACGTGCCGGAGCCGATCGCGTTGATGCCGGCATGGCCGAGCGTCGAATTGCGGATGATGGCGCCGCGCACCCCCATGTGCGCATCGAAACGCGAGAACCGGCATCGGTCCAGAAGCAGATTCTTGCAATAGTTGCTCCCCATCAGACCCCAATAAGCGGTGTCGTTGATGTCGTTGCTCTGGGTGCAATTGATAAACGAAACATTCACCGCCCGAGTCGCGGTTATGTCATAGGTTCCGGTAGTGATCAGCTTTCCTTCGGCATTGGGCGCCTTATAGGTCCTGTGCCCGGTGAACACGCAGTTCCGGATCATCACATTCGCGCAATTCCCGACATTGATGAAGCCGTTGTAGGGATAGCTCGCCTCACCTTCGCCGGCTATGCGGTGCTCAAGGCCGTCGGCCACGGTATTGGAACGGTTGATGGCGATGCCGCGGGCATAGTATTTGTGACTCCCGGTCTCCCGATTGGCCATGGTCAGGAACCGCCCTCCGGAAATGGTGAGCGTGGCGTCGTCGATCGGATATGCGGTAATCCCGGTAATTCGCTGAAAGTCCCAGATGATCGGAGCGTTCATATCAATCTTGCCATCGGAGTCGACGATGAATACGTCGGTCTGCGGTGCGCCGGGATTGGCATTGACCCCGTAGCGGATATAACGCTTGACATGATCGTCCGACGCAATCACCAGACATCTCTGCGGCAGTTTGATATCAAGTGCCGGTTGATCGGCCCGGAGCGAGGTCACGCCCTCGGGCTTGAAGGGTTTCAATTTTGAAGTCACGGCAAAAATCTGCGCGGTGCGTTTTTCGACCTTGGTATCGTCAATGATGAATTGCGCCCTGCCCCAATCGGTATCGGTCTGGATGATGGCGGTCAAATTGGCGCCGCCGATATAGTATTCGGCATCATCGTCGGCCTTGACCGGCAGATTGTTTTCGTTGGCATAAGCATGAGCCTTGACGATTGCGGCGAAATCGTCGGTTTTACCGTCGCCGACAGCGCCGAAATCACGGTAGCGGACCATCTTCTGGTCGGCGGCGTGACCGCAAATGCCTGCGGCGAACAATATGGCCAATGCACTCCATACTTTTGCCATCGCCAGAAAACTCCTTATCCGGTTGATTATCTTACTATAAACGCCGGCAACGGATTGGCAAGCGTCGGAATGAAATTTTGCCGGAAAATCACCGCCCTCCCCCCGCCGTTCCCGGCCCAGCCATGATATCGCCGCACCGCTGATTTCATTCATAATTGCCGGGCGTATTCGCGGGGCGTGACACCATATTCTTTACCGTTGAGGCGGGATATCGGATGGCAATGCGTCGCTTCCGATAGCCGGTCCGGAGTGTTCACCGTCGTACGTCATTTGGTACGCCTGCACCAAAACCGGTCAATCCAACCGCGATTGATCGGAATGCCGATGATCCAATTGGAAGATGGTGTTAATGGCGAAATTATCATGGCTCCTGACCGGGAACCGACGGAATTTCACATTGTTCTGGCCAGACGGGAAACAAAATTGTTTTTCTATCATCTTTGTGGGGGCAATGAATGGCGTCCTGTTTCCCTCCGCCTGAATTTCCGGTCAGCTGAATCCATGCCGCTTGAGCGAGAATCAAATCGAGCAAAATCGGGCCATGCAATGCGCCATGATCCGATCTCCGGACGCGGTCGACCAGTCATCATGAGTCCGGAATGAAAAGAATATTTTTGCGTTCTTCGTGCAATTTCACATTGCAATTCCGGCATTCCGCGATTATTATAATTTCCTGGCGAAAACGGCGAAAAGACAAGGAATTCCCGGATGAAAAAAATTGCGGTGACGGCGGCGGCCCTGATCGGGACATTGCTCTTCGGCATATTGTGGCTCAACAATCTGGTCAGCGCGGGGCGATATCATATCTTGTTGTTCAAAGGCGCTTTCGGCGATACCGACCGGGTTCCGTCCGGATTCTGGCCGGCGCTCGACTGGACTACCATCGACCTCTCGACAGTCACCACCTTCATTCCCTTTTTCGGCTGCGCGCTGCTGCTCCACCGGCTGCTCCGTCCCGGCGCCGCTCCCGATGCGCCATTTTTCGTCGGCTACGACCGGTTCAACATCGCGCTGGGGCTGATCGGGACCATCTGGGGCATCATTCTGGTCGGCTATTATCCGGCCGATGACGTGTCCATCGCCACGTTGATGCGTTGTCTTCATACTGCAATGTTTTCGACCTTGATCGCGGTAATCTGGGTGATGGTGTTGATGCCCACCGTAATCGTCCCGCTGTTGCGATTCTGCTCGACCGTCGCATGTTCCGATGATGTCGAACTGGATCAATTGCTCGACCGCATCACGGTGGGAGCAGATGCCGCGGCGGAAGAGTTCCGCCTCGGCGCGGCCGAAGCCGCGAAGTTCCGGAACGAACTCGCCGAAGCCGCGCGGACGCTCCGGGAATTGCGGCAGGAAGCCGCCGGAATGCGGGCAGAGGAGCAGAGCTGGCAGCGCAACGCCACCGAACTGCTGGCCGCCGTTGCCGCCGCGGCGCGCGAGCTTGATGCCGGATTCCGGCGGCTCAAGGATGAAAATACAACGCTGGCTGAAGCCAATGCCGGGCTTGACGCCGAGGCCCGCCAACTCAAAACTGCAAACACCACCCTGATCGGGCGCAATGCGGAACTCGACGCCGACGCCCGCCGGCTCAAAGACGAAAATGCGGTGCTGGCCGAGCGCAGCGAAAAACTCGACCGGCAGTGCGCTCAATCCGAACGCGCGCTTCAGGATATGCAGCGGACGCTCGAACAAATCCGCAGCGCATTGAGGTGAAGCCATGACCGTCCGGCTACCCCCGAAAACCCGAGCCCGGCTGCTGCGGCTGCTTCACGGCGAATCCGTCGCCAGCGCCGAGGAGCACGAACTCAATGCGGTTTTTCTTCAGATCGCACTGGCGATCATGCTGATTTTCATGATCACTTTTTTTCTTTTCATCCGCGAAACCGGCAGCGAGATCAGCCGCTTGGATGAATTCAAATCCCGGTTGGAACAAGCCCGCCGCGACCAGTTGATGAATGCCATCGACCGGACCGCGGCGCGTTACCGGGCCCGCTACGGACTGGCGCTTTTCCTCCGGATCGATCCCGAAACCGGCGCCCGGAGTTTCGATCTTTCCGGGGTGATCCGCGAAGGCGTTTTCAGCGACGAGGAAACGCCGCGCCGGTCGTTTCGCACGGGCGGACAAAATGCCTACCTCGATTACTCCGCCCCTGAAAAACTCACCGCCGCGTGGGAAAATGAAATTTTGCGGGAAGCCCGGTTGGCCCCGGATGAACTGACTTCCCCCGAACGGCTCTGGCTCCAGGAACAGTTGAAATTTCAAATGGGCCAGATCCGGCAGGAAGTCATGGAGGTCCAGACGCTGGCCGCCGCCGCGCTGCAAGCCCACTTCGCGGCTCATCCCGGTGCCGTCGCCGATCCGGAAATCCGGCAACTGCTGATTCGCATTAACGCGGAAAAAGATGCCGATGCCCGCCGGCTGCTGCTCGGCGAACTGGCCGGGCGGCTCAATGCCCACGTCCGCCGGGAACTCAACCGAATCAGTGCAGTGCCAATGCTGGAGGAGTTGCCATGAAATATCGTCCCTGGATCGCAATTCTGCTCCTCTCCGCCGCGTTGCCGTCGATCCTGGCCGAATCCGTCCCGGAGGGCGAAAGCCGGAACCGGCTCGACCGCCAGACAGCGGTGCTCTCGGCGCGGCTGCTGTTCAAGGAAGCGTTGACGCGCTGGCTTGCCGCACCGCTGCCCGATGCCGAAACCGCGCTGACCCGACGGATGACCGAACAGGCCGATCAATGCCTCCTCCGCGCCGATGCCGAACGCCTGATGAAACCGTATTATCTCGAACTTCTGCGGCAGCGTTTTGCCGCCATGGCGGCGGAAACGCTGGCCCCCCTCCGGGCAACCCTGCCCGCCGCAATCCAGAAGGAGCTGGAACAACCGCCGCAAACGTTGCTGGCGGAGAAATGCGATCGGGAGTTTCCAGAAATCTTCGACATCGCCCGCCGCCGGCTCGTCGCGGCCCAGCGCGCCGAAATCACCGCCGCAATCTATCCGACCGAAGCGGAACTTGAAGCCAACGATGACCGGAAACTGGGTGAAATCCTGACCGCCCGTTTTGCCGAACGCCGCGGCGCGCCGCTCTGGGAAGAATTGCTGCCGCAGCTCCGGACGGAATTGATCGCGCCGATCCTGAAATCGGCCCGCGAACAGCAGCAACGTCAATTGCTGCTGGCCGGACAGTTGACGCCGGACGCCCGGACCTGGGAACCGCAGGCCGCCGCCGCCGACCTGGAGCGCCAGCTCAATGCCGAGATTGCAACCTGGAAAGCTGAAAAATGCTATGCCCTCTTCCCCCGGACGCAAGAGCTGATCCGGCAGCGGTCGTTCCGATTGCCGCAGGAACGGGCGATTGCCTTGCTCCCCGGCATTGCGCCCTCGCCGGACTATGCGGAATTCCTCGCCGCCGCGCCGACTGGAAACGCCAATCCCGAAATCAGCTTCCGCGCCTATGCCGGGGCCATCGCCGACACGGCGCTTGAAACGGTGAAAACCCGGTTGAACATCCCGGAACGCTACCGCGTCGACCTGGCCGGAGACGCCGAGGTCCGACAGGCGCTCGACCGCCGCTTCCAGGCGCTCAAACCGCAATTGCAGAAACTCCGCGACGCGGTCGCTCTGGACCAGTTGCAGAAGCGGTTTCCCGCCGTCGCCGACGGCACCTTCCTGCCGGAACCCCGGGCGGTGGAATCCTACCGCGAGGACAAGACGCAAATTACGCTCCCACCGGGCGCGGACGATCCCGTGCTGCTCGCCGAAACCCGGCGCCTGCTTCAGACCGCAACCGCGGCCCGGCTCGCCGCCGGCAATACCGAACTTTCCGCCCAGCTCGATGCGGTCGCGGCAGTGTACGACGCGGTCGTCACCGAAATGGAACAATTGCGCGATCAGGGTTCGCCCTCATGGCTGGCGCGCTGGTTCGGCGCTGAAGACAAGGTCGATCTCGAAACCATCAAGGCTTGTTACACCCGGCGCGGGCTCGCACAATTTCTCGCCGGAGGCAAGCGGAACTATCCGGAACTCTTCCCGAAAACGGCAACCGAAATCGACCTTCGCACCCGCGCCATCCTCCAGCGCCTGAGCAATCCGGCGGAACCGCAACCCAGGCCGCAGCCCGCCTCCCGGACGAAACCGGAGGACAAAGAAGCGCCCGCCACCACCTACCGCATTGTCGTCCATACGAAAAATGATCAGTTGGTCGTCCGCTTGAAAGAACAACGCTTCGTCGGAACGCTGGAACCATCGCGGCGGGAAGTCGAGGAAAAACGGATGATCGCGGAAATCGCGGAGGCATTGACCGAGCTCTGCCGTCAGGCGGCGCAAGATGCGCCGGCCCCGCCCCGCTTCATGATCCGGATTGAAGTCGGCGACGGCGCCGTCTATTATCGTTTCATCGCCGAATTGCGTGAAGCACTGAAGGAAACGCTGCGCCGGAACGGCGCCGCCGTCGAAGACGTCCTCGCCCGCAACCCGCGTTGAGAGCGAGCATTTCACCGCGGACGAAAACAGTTCAATCGTATGACGGCAACCGGAATCAATCAGGTAGTGTCAAAAGTAATATGAAAAAATGGAAGCGGAGAATCGGGGGCGGGGAAGTGCATCCGAACCCGCCCGCAGCCAAGCTGAAATCCGGTATAACCGGTCGCGCGTTGCGCTCCCTTTTATTCCGTTTTTAGCCTGACAGCTTCCGGAACCGGATGTCGGGACGTGAATGTCCCGGAAAAACAAAATGGAATTTGTTTTTCCAGTGTTGATTGCAAATCGGATTTCAAAATCAAACAGCGGTCACGGTCAGTAAGGTTTCCCATTGTTTGGGATACCTTCGATGCCTTGCAGCGCCTCCCGGATCAATGGCGGATGCTTTAACGTACCATGCGGCCTGAGGTAGTTGTAATAGGCGACAAACAATGCGATTAAGCTCGTTGCTCCGGTCAGGCTTTTCAATCCGGCTCGCGGCCGGGCGTGGAACTTGCACGTGCGATTGAGCCGCTCGACCAACTGTTCGTAAGGCCGGAATTCTTTGCCGACCTCATTGAGGTTTTCAAGGCCGACGACCGTTTTCCCGGTCAAGACCGGTTCTTTCAGGCCCTGATTGTAAGCCAGCATGGCCGAATCGTACGACGGCAAGCTGTCCCGGACCAGGACAAATTGTTTGCCCTGATTGGTTTCCGGTTTGCCGTAAGCGTTGTACAGCGTCGCGATTGCCGGAACCGTGCCGCGCGTATCGGAAAGGTTGTATCCGCAAATCGCCCGGTTTGCCGTGTCGATCACGAACCAGGTGTAATGCCCTCTTTGGTCAGATAATGCTGACACTTGTAATTGAAACATTTGTAGATGGTTTCGTGTGAATTTTGCTTCCAGACGGAGAACGCCGAGCCGCAATGCGGACAAAAGTATTTCGCATCGGTTTTGCTCCGAATGCGTTCGGTGGTTCCGAGGTGGTCGCAGATTTTGCAACGGACCTGGTTGCCCTTTTTGCCGTCGTTGAGATAAAGAAAGTCGGCGGAGGCGTTGCAGTGTTCGCAAAGGCAACGAGCCGGCACTTCAAACCCGCCGCGTCGCCGGATCGCCTTCACCGGCTTACTGGAACGTCTTTCAAGTTCGACTTTGAGTTCGTGCCAGTCGGCTTGAGGAGAAATCGGAGGCCGGGGCGGAGGCGCAGGAAGCGGAGGAGTGACATCGACACGAAACTTGCGATAGTTTTCCGTCTCGGGTTCCGTTTTGAACTCGAATCCGGTTTTCGAACCGGAAAGAATTTCGAGAAACAGCGGGACGATGGATGCGAATTCACCGAACGTAAGTTGGCGGCAAAGCCACTTGGCCAGTTTTTGCAGTGAGTTTTTCAGAACAACGCCTTTCTCTGTTGCACGTTTTGGGCAAAATAACATGCCATAAGAAGGCTTCTTCTGATCTTTTGAAATCCCCAAAACAGAGGAAATTGCGAAAATAGTTGTTCCATCATTCATATACAACACTTTAAAGCTATCATAGGAACAAAAGTTTTGACAGAAACGTGGGGAATACAAGGAGACGGGGAAATGAAGAGCGCAAACAGTGGCCCCCCGCGGGCGTGGGGAAGACGCGGGGACGACTCGAAACCCGTCGAATTAAATGAGTGGCCCCCCGCGGGCGTGGGGAAGACCGCTTTTCGCCGTTCCTCAGGAACTTGCAACGAGAAACACCCCCACGGGCGTGGGGAAGACTGATAAATTTGAACTGCACATCGGCATAGGCGAGAAACACCCCCACGGGCGTGGGGAAGACCCGTCTCGGCTGTGACCAAAGGTGGGGTACTCGGAAACACCCCCACGGGCGTGGGGAAGACCATCGCATAAGCGCGATGATAGAGCGAAGAATGGAAACACCCCCACGGGCGTGGGGAAGACTGATCTTTCGGATGCGACTGCCGCTACTATCAAGAAACACCCCCACGGGCGTGGGGAAGACGCCATTTACGCCCATCCTGTCAGCAGTCAAAGGGAAACACCCCCACGGGCGTGGGGAAGACACGGTGTTGCGCCATTGCAGCCACCCGGTGCCGGAAACACCCCCACGGGCGTGGGGAAGACTCCATCAACCAAACCACAACCGCTTTTACAGCAGAAACACCCCCACGGGCGTGGGGAAGACTAACAAGCTCGACGCCGCGCCGGGCCAGCGCAGGAAACACCCCCACGGGCGTGGGGAAGACGCCATTTACGCCCATCCTGTCAGCAGTCAAAGGGAAACACCCCCACGGGCGTGGGGAAGACTGTCTTGCATGGCAATCCTCCTACCGTGCGCTAGAAACACCCCCACGGGCGTGGGGAAGACTTTAACACCATCAGGAAAACTTTATGCTGGGTGGAAACACCCCCACGGGCGTGGGGAAGACACCTCGGCCCAATACCCCCTACCCCGATCATAAGAAACACCCCCACGGGCGTGGGGAAGACTCAATGAGCTTGAAATAAACGTCGCCGGTGTTGGAAACACCCCCACGGGCGTGGGGAAGACTTTCATCTCGGTGTCAAGTGCGTCCTCATTCCGGAAACACCCCCACGGGCGTGGGGAAGACCCAAATATTGGCCGATTGTCCCGGATGAATTTAGAAACACCCCCACGGGCGTGGGGAAGACCCTGCGCTTCTGCATTGTGCCAATAACGCGCTAGAAACACCCCCACGGGCGTGGGGAAGACGGGTTAAAACGCTCGGAATCGACGAACAGCGGAGAAACACCCCCACGGGCGTGGGGAAGACCCCTATCTGCGACTGACCCGATGCCGCCGGATGGAAACACCCCCACGGGCGTGGGGAAGACCGGCGCTGATGGCGCTGCTGGCGGGGTGTGGAGGAAACACCCCCACGGGCGTGGGGAAGACGTCAGCCGGTGGTACTCCTTCGACCAGTGGTGGGAAACACCCCCACGGGCGTGGGGAAGACGACCAGTCGCGGGTGATGTAGGATATGGCGGTAGAAACACCCCCACGGGCGTGGGGAAGACGTATCCAATTTGCACCCGATCGAGCCGCCTGTGGAAACACCCCCACGGGCGTGGGGAAGACGACATAATCGGTGGCATCGTCAGGATTCACCTGGAAACACCCCCACGGGCGTGGGGAAGACACCGGCAAGTTTCGTTCGCAAGATCCGCAATCGGAAACACCCCCACGGGCGTGGGGAAGACATTTCGGCAATGCGTTTTCCATGGCGGATATCAGAAACACCCCCACGGGCGTGGGGAAGACTCCCGAACCAGTCGAACACCTGACCCCAATCCGGAAACACCCCCACGGGCGTGGGGAAGACGTTTTGGAAAGGAGGTTATGCAAAACGATAATAGAAACACCCCCACGGGCGTGGGGAAGACGGAACACAGTGTCCACGCGTCAATCAGGAAATAGAAACACCCCCACGGGCGTGGGGAAGACACCGCTTTACTCACCTGAAGCGAAATATCCGCGGAAACACCCCCACGGGCGTGGGGAAGACAAATTGTGTTCAGTCAATCGACGATTCATAATAGAAACACCCCCACGGGCGTGGGGAAGACCTACTACTCGGTAGTGTCCGATCCCGACACCAAGAAACACCCCCACGGGCGTGGGGAAGACGCCCTCTTGCCGATAATCGCATCTGTGTACGCAGAAACACCCCCACGGGCGTGGGGAAGACACCCGCTTCAGGAGCTTCATACTTTCGGCCATAGAAACACCCCCACGGGCGTGGGGAAGACATGGATGATGGCCGACGCTGATTTTCAGAAATAGAAACACCCCCACGGGCGTGGGGAAGACTCAGAACTGGAAGTCTGCGCAACAGGGTAGATAGAAACACCCCCACGGGCGTGGGGAAGACGGGTTTTTTTGCTCGCCGTTGAAGGCTTGCCAGGAAACACCCCCACGGGCGTGGGGAAGACCTACCATGGTTGCACCTGCTATAACCGGACATGGAAACACCCCCACGGGCGTGGGGAAGACTTACCACTCGTGCATCTGGCGGGTGGAAAAACGGAAACACCCCCACGGGCGTGGGGAAGACCATCCGGTGCCAACTGTGACAACCAAGGATCGGGAAACACCCCCACGGGCGTGGGGAAGACCCCCGTCACCATCTCCTCGCGGGTATGAAAGCAGAAACACCCCCACGGGCGTGGGGAAGACCGGTGGCGATGGCCGGTTCGATAGTATTTGTGAGAAACACCCCCACGGGCGTGGGGAAGACACCAACAATTTGTGGTTCTTGAATAAGATAACCCTATATATTGTAGTTGTCAAACAACCGACAGAATTTAATTCTGCAAAGTCTTTTCCACAATCAGTTGAAGCCCCGTAATGCTGGAAATGTCTTTCAGTGGCTCGCCTTTGGTATAAATCATGAAGAATGGCGGTTCCGAAATCGACTGAAAAATCATCAATCCGGAAGATGGCGGACAATACTTCAAAACCATTTCCACAACCCGTAGCGACAATGAGTCCTTCACCCCGGAAACAAAGACATTCGGCCGAGGCTCGACAAACCAGAGCTTGAGTTTGCCGCGAACCGCATCCGGCAAATCATTGGCCATTACCACAATCATGATTTCAACCCCAGCAAGTCCATCATATCCTGAGGACATTTTTTCATCAGATCCATAGCGACCACCCGGTTGCGGAACTCTTCGATCGCAAGATACCGATTATACTCCCGTCCCATCTTTACGGTCAGCGAAAAGGCTAGATCGAATACCAGTTCCTCTTTATAAAGATCGGCAATGTCATAGACGAATGGCAACGGCGACCCGGAATGAATGAACCCCACCCGCGGCGACAAGCCCAACAGATGAATCATCGACAGAACCAGCGCATACAACGCGGCATTGGCGGAGGTAATCAGTTGATTGGTCACATCGGAAAGTTCGAATTTTCCGGGCTGATAAGCGCGCCCGCCCCATGCCACGAAGTGTTTTTGCGCCAGTGCCGCATAACATTGCTGGACCCGCAAACCTTCCATCGCCATCATTTCTTTGAGGGACTTGCCATTCAAATCCGCCTGCGGAAAACGGCAGCAATACATTTTGCGCGCAATATCCAGGGATTTTTCCGGATTCCCGGCAAGCGCCAGTTGCTTTTTCAGATTGTAGGTCGTGGCGGTCGGGCTTTGTCCGACCGCATAAAAATTCAATGAGTCCTCCCCCACCCAGCACACCGTGGTGTTGAGCGAGGCAAGGACTTTCACCGCCTCGTGCGTAACCGAAGTCCCCGGTCCCAGCAGAAGCATGCCAATGGTTGCTGCCGGCAGGCGAAACACCTCCCGATCCGCCGATATCCATTTGACGCTGGAATCGTCGATTTCCAGCCGACCGTGCTCCAGATAAAGAAATGGATAACGGTCGCGGATTTTCGGCAGATCGGCCAGCGTCGCCTTAATCAGAATGCGATTGCCCATCGCACGCCTCCCGTACCGGGGAAACCGGCCACGGCTCGCTCCGAACTGTACGATCGCGGTAAATCTTGTGCGGTCCGAACCGGATCGGAACATCGTAAAACGACTCTGCAAACGGCGTTCCCAGCGGCACCTCCACGATTTTTCGCACTGGAGCCGCGCATTTGTCTGCAGCGACCGCCAGCAGGCCATGAAACGCCTCCTCTTCGGTCGCAAATACCCCACGTCCCACCGCATCGGTCGGCGCACAGCATTTGCGCCCCAGATAAAGCGTATAAACCGGCTGCCGGAGCGCCGCGTCGAACTTTTCCGCCAGATCGTCGGGCAGTTCGAGCACGGCCCCGAACTTACGATCCTGAAGATAGTAGCGGTAGGTCAGTTTGGCGCCGCCACCGACGGCCTTTTTGCCCTCGGCGGTTTTCGGGATAAGCAACGTCTGCCATTTATCGCGATCATCGTAGCCGCTGCCGACCATATGGAAGTCGCACAATCGGGGTTCATCCACGGTTCCGGACTTGCGGAAGACAATCACGGCAAGCCGACAATCACCCAGCCGCGCAAGCAGCGCCTCCTGCGGCCCGGAATCTCCGGAGGCCGCCAGCAACAGTCCGAAAATCCCCGACTTGGTCGGAAATTCAAGTGTGCTTCGCAGGTCGAACCTCGAATCGACACCCCAGGACTGAAGCGGAGCCTCCAGCCAGAGAGCCAAATATTTCATGATATGCCCCCTCCGTCAAATCTGCGCGACAGCCTGTTTCAATCCCGCGACCAGATCGTCGATGGAACAGTCCATGCCAAGTCCCAGCTCAAACCGCCGCCGCAAGCCGAAGAGCGACCCGTACATCTTTTCCAGATTCGCCAGCTGCGCATGGAGCTCCGCTTTGCTGGCCGCCAGCATATCCGGCTCCTCCCGACTGGTCCGGACCGCGGTATTGAACGGCAGCTGAATGCGCTGGCCCCTGCGTACAGTCACGACCGCGTATTCCCACGGACACGCCGCCGACATGGTGGTCTGGCGCGCTTCCGGCACCGCAAGAAACAACGCCTGCGTGAAGGCCGCCAACGCTTCGTCGAGCGCCTCTGTCCGCAGATTTTCCGCCAGCTGTCCCAGATCCAGCGAAACATAACGGTAATAGGTCGCCGAGTTGAATTCCAGCGATCCCATGTGGGCCGAGCCCTGCGTGTCGCAATCGTCCACAGCGGTAAAAAAATCCACTTCCGAAACCACCCGATGGGTGGAAACTGCATGAGCGAATGCCGCCGCAGCTTCGATATTCAAATCGGCAGCGGAAGCAACCATTCGCCCGAACAATGCGATATCGAGCCCGTCATGGGCGGGATTGATTGCGCTTTTGCACACTTTCAACAACTCCTTGTCGTTGACAGCGACGGAAAAACCGCCGGTTTGAAAGAATTCCGCAATTTTGGCACATTCGTTTTCGGAGATGAACAGCAGCGTATCACTGACGCCGTCCTCCACCTTTTTGGTAAATGCTCTGGCGGCAGTTTCGCCACAACCGACAGCCTGCTCAGGCCTCGCTCCCAGTCGTTCGCACTGTGCAGCCACGGCTTTCACCACGCACCGAGTACGGCAAGCGGTTTTGACTCCGAGCTCTTGCAGTTTCAGTCGTACCGCGCGCTTCCAGCACTGACTGCTGACCCGGGCGCGCTCCGTACCGCCGATCATCGCGGACTTGGGCGAGCCGACGTCATCGCGATTCAGGCAGGAAACCGGAAACGACTGGAGGATGTGGAACTCGACGACGGAACCGGAAAATTTGTTGGTCATTTGGCAAACTCCTTGATTGAGTGATTAATTCTCATGGAACGATGAATTCAGGCGACAGTACGAACCGGGCGCAATTGCAGCAATCCGAAACCAAAGGCTTTGCCGTGGCCGATGCCGTCGCAGCATGAACGCAGAAAGGCTTCCCGCCCGGAGACGGTCAAGGTACCGCGAAACAGCACCTTGTTGAAACGGCAGGCGTTACCGTCTTTTTCAAACGCCCGCGAGCTTTGCACAAAGGCCTCCAGCGTCTCCCGGTCGGCGGCAAAGCCCCACTTCGCCATGTGGTCGAGAAACCAGTTCAGTACATTCAGCTGGCCCGTCACCGCAATGCGCTTACCGCTTTCCGGGTCTTTCTTGACCGGATTCAGGATGATTTCGAAGCGAAAGGCGCTGCCGGCAAAAAAATGATCGGGCACGGCGATGGTCGTCATGGACAGCGCATCCAGCCCTTCCGGCGGAATTTGCGACTGGATCAGAAGCAATCGCTTCCCCCGAACATTACCCCGGTCCGCATAGAGGATGCGCGGATTTTCCGCCTTCTTCTCCAGCGGAAACAGCGAATACACCAAGCGATGCAGGGCATAATCATCTTTCAATCCCTTGTGATAAGCGGTTGCGACATCAATCAGCAGTTTGGTCAGATACATGGGAAGAAGTTCCTTTCTCAGCGTTTGCTTCAGAGACGGCGGAGCGGAAGAAGCTCTGCGTCCAGCGGATGCGAACTTTTTCACTCCAGAAAAGCATGTCGTTCAGAAGCTGGAGATACGAAAGCGGCGCTCCCTTGGATTGCAAGTAACGGACGATGCGCGAAAGAATCGCCGTCAGCTCCGATACCGTATCGCAGGCCAGTAGCCGCCGCAGCCGGGCGAGTTCGGTTTTCTCGCCATCCTCTCCGGAACCTGAACAGCAGCTGCGCAATGCTGCGCCGATATTCAGGACACCGTCACCTTCAGGCATGGCACGGGCGATCGCGGCCCCAACCAACGCAAAGGCCAGACGTTCCTCCGATCGATCCAGACGGCAACTGGTCACCAGATATTCCCAGGCGTAACTCGCGGTCGCCGGACGGTCGGCCCGGCGCAACGCGGCACGGCAAGCGGAATCCGTTTTGACCCGAGCGATCGTTCCGGCCACAAAAGCGGCCGGAGAAGAGACGGAATCAAGTTCATTTTGCATCCTTCTTCTCCTTTTTATTCTTGCCGGAGGTGAATTTCGGCATGGCTTTGATCCAGGCGGTCAACTGCCGCGCCGTCACATTCGGACAGGTTTCATGATAAATCTGCAACGCGGTTCTCTGCCATAACTTGTGCTCGTCGGCAATGGCCGCATTGCGGTCGCCATGTTCGGCAAAAGCGAGGTCGAGAATGATCTGGCTCCGTTGTTCCAGAAGTTCCCAGAATTTCTGTACCGCACCCGGCGCAATATCGGCGCCGAGATTGGACTGCAACTCCTTGAAGTAACCATTGATCGCGCCATAAAGCGCCCTGGCGTAAACATCCAGCGTTTCGACCATCTCGCGAAAAGTCAGGAACCGGGTTCCGGCACTGCCGGGAATTGAAATATGAAATTCCGATTCGACATAGTCGTCGGTTCCGGAGAGATATTGTTCGCCGGCATGGGGAGTTACCCGCATGCCGCCGGTCCAGAAAGTCATGGTTTCCGCATCGGAACAGGCCAGTTTGGCCAGACCGCAGGAAAGCAGCCTTGGCATTTTCCGGCCCTGCTGCACGTCGAGAAAACCCAGCAGCGCGACCAATTCCCGCCACGGCTTTTTTTCGGTGCTGCACCACAACGCTCGGACCTCCTTGTCATCCATCCGGAACGTCAGCGCGGGGTCCATCAGCCCGCTTTTGTGATTCGGATAGGCAATGCCGTCAGTCATCACGATGCCGCCATCCTTCAATAACAGAAATTTATCCAGTGGAAACAATTGTCCCTGATAGGTGACAAGCATTTCCCGGGCGCGGGAATCGTCTTCGTGCCGCAGCATTTGTTCCCAGAATGGGCGGCCGACGCCGCCGGAAAATACCTTGAGCTCGGCGATTTCGTAGGCACACAGCATATTGTAATGAATCGTCTGAAGCAGGTTTTCCCCCACCATATAACTGTGAAGATACCCACACTGTCCAAGAAGAGTTCCCGGATTTCCAGCATATTTTCGTTTTTCAGGGTGTTTTATCACGCCACCGCGTGCACTTCGAAAGCAACTTTGACGTAGAAGCATTCTGGCTTTAAATGCATCGTTGTATTGATTTTCCGGCAACGGTACATTCCATGAGGTCAATACGAGATTGTTGCCACTGGAAATCTCGACTGAAGTAGCGAAGTTGGGCTTACTTTCACCTTTCGACAGCGCCGGAAACTGGAGGAACGGGTTGTCGCCGTAGAGAAAAAACCGGTCGTGCCATTGCTTCAGATAGGCCAATGCCGCCGCCGACAGCCGTTCCGGCGTCAGTGCCAGCCAGGCCTCCCGGTCGGGCAGTTCGACCGCCGCATGGGCGATGGCCAGCAGCAGCCTCAGCATTACGATTTTCTCCACCGGATTGCCTCCCAGACGCCGCAAATCCTGACGGGAAAAAATATCCCGCAGGCTCTGGAGTCCGGGTTCGCCCATGACGGGAATCCAGCCGTCATCGATCAGATTGAATGTCGTATTCGTCATCGTTCCTCCCTGGTATAGCCGGTTGACGGCTGGTAAGAAAATGAATATTTTCCTTCGAGTGGCCTGCCCACCCGGTCTAGCAACGTTCCGGAATCGTCACGGAACGCCGCCCGGACCGGCCGGATGTCGCCGTTGCCGAGATAAATGATATGTTCCAACAGAGTGTCCAGCGGAAATGCCGCATAATCCGGAGCCAGACTTTCAGGGACCCGGATCATCTGTGATTTCAACTGCTTCAGAGTATTTTTCAGTTCCGTCGACAAAGCCTCCGGCGGCGGCAGGACAATCGGCCGCTCCGCAAACGGCGTCCTGAGCTCATGACTCAGGTCGCTCCCGCCATTATGCTTCCGCAACAGCAGCACCTCCACCTGCGGCTCGTCGTTGATACGGGTGCAGGCGAGCTCGTCATCGACGGTATTCAGTCCCATTGAAGCCGCCCGCAACGCCCGGCGCGTCAATTCGTCGCGTTTTCGTTCCAGTTCGTCCTTCAGACGCTGCAAAGAGCCACGTTCGGAACGTTCGGCATAAGTAGATTCCAGAATCGGGCGAATGTCGTCCGGCAAGGTAATTCGATTCAGCGGCAGCCAGACCTCCTGAGTCCGGCAGAGTACATAACGCTCATACGGCAGGTCGGCCTTGCGATCATGAAAGAGATCGCGTTCGAAATCATAAATTTCATGGTGCAGAATGATCGCTTCACAGACGGTCCCGGGCGGACGCGGCAGGGTGGCCCCATGCCGCCAGAGCCGCCCGATACGCTGGAGCAGCATATCGCTCGGCGCCAGCCGGGAGAACAGACAATCGCCGTCGATGTCAATGGATTGTTCCAGCAATGGTGTGCCAATCAGAATTCGTCCATGTTCCCGACGCGCCGCGCT
Organism: Victivallaceae bacterium; assembly: GCA_036677805.1. GTDB lineage: Bacteria > Verrucomicrobiota > Lentisphaeria > Victivallales > Victivallaceae > SIG78. The sequence goes on from JAVBVS010000017.1 coordinate 18,301, forward strand.
GCCGTTTTTGCCATACAATCCCACCCAATACGATTCTTTGCGCGCCCGCTCGCATACCGGATAACGAGAATGGAGCAAACCCACTTCAATCGCTTTCGGTGCAACAGTTTCAATTTGACGGTAGATTTTCTGCGCCTGATCGACGGTATTTTCAATCCATAACACCTGTTGTCCCACCGCGGCCCGGGTCAATGCATCGTCCAGACAGGCGGCCTCGTCTGTGGAATGCCTGAGCAAGACTTCCCGCCGCGAACCGCCTGAAAACTGAAGCTCCGTCAACTGTCGACCGGATTCAGCGATCGCCACCAGCGGATATTTCGGGGATGGGTCCGCCTCCGATGTTCGCAGCAATTCCCGCCGGGCGCGACAGGTCAGCGTGGCACTGAGAATCAACACCGTCGCGCCCCAATCACGCAAATGCGAAACCAGTTCCTGAACCAATTTTCCGGTATAATTGTCGTACGAATGCACTTCGTCGATCACGACCAGTTTGCCGGCCAGCCCGAACGCCCGTAAATCGCGGTGTCTGACATTGATGACCGCCAGCAATGCCTGATCAACGGTCCCGACCGCAAATGGCGCCAGCAACGCCCGCTTGGCGGAATAAAACCAGGAATCCGGCTTATACCGCCATCGTCCATCTTCCGTTTCCATGAAGAGATCCCAGTCCAACCAGGCGTCGCCATGGACCAAAAGCGCTTCGCGTGAAGCATCGGCAGGTAGAATTTTCCGCAGAAACGCATTGAAGCGCTCGTGAATTTTTTCGGAAGTCAGTCGGGTCGGCAAGGCGAAATAAATACCGGAAATCTGCTTTTTCTCCAACAGCCGGTAACCAAAATATAAAGCCGCCTCGGTTTTGCCGCTGCCCATTTCGGATTCGATGACATAAGTCCCTCCCGGAACGATATGCTCAACCATCAGCGTCTGCAGCGGATTTGGTACAAAATTAAAAATCGTCTGAAAATCCAGTCCTGTAAGCACTTGAAATGGAATAAAACCGGCCCGGCGAACAGCGGATATCACGAGCTCCCGATCCGGTTCAACTTCCGGCGGCAGTTCCATACCGGAACCGATCCAGTCGGCGAGGATCGTCGCACCGAGCAAAACCGCCTCATTCCCTCGCGTAATCTCGGTAGCATCATAAGGCGGCAACTCCAGTTGAGACTGCAATTTTTTCAGCAACTCTTGCCGAAGTGCATCCCACTGGGATCCCCCCAACCAATCGCAATGTGCCTTCCGATACGAAAGCATACGGAATCCAGTGCCATGGTGGGCTCCGGCAAGACGTGCAAACACATCACCGAATTTTTCTTCAAGCAACAATTGAGAGCATTGAGCATGGTCTTCCCGGATATGGTTCATTCCCTGTCCGAGAAAAAGGTCGAGTCCCAGCGCACCATGAATCTGCTGTTGGAAAAGCGGCGTCATCTTGCCGAAGTCATGAAGCGCGCAAAGCCAGTCAAGAACCGGAGGCATCCGCTCTGCCAGCGGGGTTCCGGAAAAATGCTGCCGGAGCAGCCGGAGTACCATGCAAACGGCAACAAGATGCTGATAAACCGAACATCCCTTACCGGAAATTCCATCAGTCAATTTCCTGGTTTTGGCGAGACAATCCTCGAAAGCCAAGATCGGAAAATCTTGTGATGCAATCGGCTTGGAGGGAATTTGAAACATGATCGTACATATCCTTTTACACTCATGGGTGATCAACTGATAAACGAAAACACTCGGATTGGACGCAGACGGTCATTCCCCTATTGGAGAAAACTGCCAATACCCTTCGCTGTTTCGATTTCAACAGCATGACGACCTGCCTGAAACAGTATCGTAACATTTCCATTGAGCCGATTGATCCTCAAAATAATCATTCCTATTTCCAGTGACGGTCTGCTATCCCCCCGGGAGGGAATGGTTGTAAAACTTCCACCTCTTGATGATCAGAGGTTGCCGGAGAAGCTTGCAAGGAACGGTTTTGACCGAACATATTTTTCCACAGCCGAGATGCCACACGTCCAAGATGCGAAGACGACAAACTCGGCAGGTTTGGTGAATATTTCATGTAGCATGCACCCCCAACAATATTCAACATGAACAACATAATTAGCAAATCATAAAATACAAATATATTTCCCCGAAAAACCAAGGCTTTTGCAAAAAATATTCCGGTATAAATGCTTGGCTTCGAGTTGCAGATTTGGTCTCCGGTTTGCGGGCCACCTTGACGCGGGCTGAAATCACTTCGAGATTAATTGCCTGCAAAGTCGGCTGAAGTTCCCGGACCTTCTTGAGCGCCATTTCGCGATTGACGGTTCGATTCCGACTCAATATACTTCAGTTCCAACTCAATACGCTTGAGTCAGGGCAAAATGAAAGCCGCAAAACGCGATCTGAAAAATCAGCGATTCGGCTTCCGTCGACGGTCAAAAGAGCGGCTCCTCATATTTCATCCTTTAAACCCGTCCGGATTTTTTCAGGGCTTTCATGCCGAAGTCCAGATATTTTCTCGCTTTCGCCGTCACCGCCGAAAAGCCGAACAATTTCACCGTCTCCCGGTAAAGTGTGTCCTGTTCGCAAGAACTGAAATCGATTAGAACTTCATACATGGCGTTCGCCAATTCCTCCGGCGGAATTTCATCCATTGCGCGTTTTGAATTTTCATCGGCGGGAATGCGATAGTCCCGATAAGAATCTGCCGAAAATCCGGATGGCCAGAATACATGCTCATCACCGAGCCTTGATGTCTTCAGCTCCGCCGGAAGACAGGCAGTCAGCACGTTTTGAATGTTGTCACCGATGCGGTTGAACCCCCACGCCCTGACAATCCGTTTTTTCAACAGCGATTCGTAAACCGGTCCCTCCTGTTGAACGACCTGACGCATTTGTTCGCGGATTTTGTCACGGTTGGAAATCTCGTAAAAGGAATCCTGTGACAAATATTCCGGATTGCTCCAGACACGATAATCCTTGCGATGTTCCGGGCAGGATGGAGATTGATTTTGCGGCTTTTCCTGTTCAGAATGAACGGATTCATTCTGTTTTTCCAGCGGCACTGTTGCGGCCGGCACGAGGTCCGGCTCGGAACGGAGTTTTTCGATATACGCCAGCAGGTTTTCTTCCACCCGTTTGCGGTCGAAGGCCCAATCGACACTCCAGGCCCGAAAGGTGTGCCAACCCAGCGAATGCAGTACGGAATCGCGCAGACTGTCGCGGTCGCGGGTGGTTTTCTGGGCGGCGTAGGCGACGCCGTCGCATTCAATTCCCAGCAGGAATTCGGAAAGTTTGTCCGGATTGCGGACGGCAAGATCAATGCGGTAGCCGGAACAGCCGACACTGCGTTCCACCGCAAAATCACGAGCGGACAGGAATTGGGCAATCGTGTCGGTCAGTCCCTCCGACAATGCGCCGGATGTATTTTTTACCTGAATATGGAATCCCTTTCCCGCGTAGTCGAGGAAATATTTCAGGTGAGCCGCGCCGGTCGCGCCGGTCCGCGCAAGATCGATCTGCGTCGAATGGATGCTGGAAAACACCACTACCTGTTCCTTGGCGCGGGTGATGGCGACGTTCAGCCGCCGTTCGCCGCCCTGACGATTCAACGGTCCGAAATTCATCGAGAATTTGCCGTCCGCATCGGGTGCATAGCAGATGGAAAAGAGGATCACATCCCTTTCGTCGCCTTGAACGTTTTCCAGATTTTTGACAAAGAGCGGTTCCTCATTCTGATCACTGAAATACCCTTCCAGATTCGGATGCCTGACGCGTTCCTGCTCCATCAGGTCTTCGATCAGATCCTTCTGCGCCTGACTGAAGGTGACGACGCCGATGCTGCGCTGTTTCAACTCTGGATTTTCCAAGCGGTCGAAAACGTATCGCACCAGCATTTCCGCTTCTCTGCGGTTGGTGCGCGTCGCCTTGCGGTCATAAATGCCGTCCGGAACGAATTCAAAACGCACCCCGAGCCGATCGGAACTGCGCGCCGCCGGAAACGTAAACAGGCGGTCTTCATAATAGTAGTGATTGCTGAACGAGATCAGCGATTCGTGACGGCTCCGGTAGTGCCAATTCAGATACGTCGAATGAACTCCGGCGGCAATACATTCATCCAGAATGCTTTCCATGTCCTCGGTCTCCTCCGGCGGGCGCTCCTCGTCCTCGGACTCGCCTTTTTGGAAGAAGCTGGTCGGCGGCATCTGTTTCGGGTCGCCGACGACGATGAGCTGTTTGCCGCGGGCGATGACACCGATCGCGTCCCAAACCGGAATCTGCGACGCTTCGTCAAAGACGATCAAGTCAAACGGAACAGTGTCCGGCGGCAGGTATTGCGCCACGGAAAGCGGACTCATCAGGAAACATGGTTTCAGAATCGGAGCCAGAGTCAGGGTCTGTTCCAGCAACTGTCGCACCGGTTTCTGGCGGGCGCGTTTTTCGCATTCGCGCTTGAGAATGCCAAGTTCCGTTCCTTCGGGACACGGCCCGGAACGGCGGCGCGGTAATGCAGCCGCTAATTTGGCAAAAATAATCTGTTTGGATAATTGGGTATATTTTCGGTCAAGTTCGCAAAATCTCCGGATTCGTTCCTCCTGATTGGATCCAGTGAAATTGCAAAGCACGGGGGATTGCGCAAGAATCTGATTGAGCATCTCCACGCAGTAAAGTTGTTCAAAAAATTCCGTCCCCGCTACCGTTTGAAGCGTTCCGGATTCCAAGCCGGCGGCAAGCAGTGCAAGGCCCTGCGTATCTGCGGTATCACGCAGTTTAGTATACCGGAGCACACCACGTAAATCGTTGGCGTGCGCAACAACCATTTCCATCCCGGATGATACATCAGCCAGATCTTTTTGCCCAAGAATTTTCGGAGCAAATTTGGCGAAATTTTGCAGTTTTTCCTGAAAATCATTCCACGCGAGAAGCATTTGATTGATTTGATTGCGCAGAAGAGAATCCTTGGCAATGATTTTTTCCGCATCCGGCAGAATTATCTGCAACTTGGCGATCAGATGATTTTTTAATTCCGCATCCGTGCCGGCCAAATCTTGAACCTGTTCAAGAATTTTTTGTGTCTGTTCAAAGACGGGGTTCAGTGCATTCCAATCCGGCGCTCCGTCGTTCCAGAGTTTCCCCAGCAACGACTCGGCTTGGGTCCGGGCGCGCTCAACCTCCCGACGACAGTTGGAATATTCCTCAAAGTCCGGCAAACCTTGACTCAACTCCGCAACGGTTAACGGAGAGCCGCCAAGTTTTTTGAGTCCGGTTAATTCTTTAAGCAAAGCCTTGTTTTTGAAGAACCGGATCAGGAAGAATACCTGATTGTTGGCCTGAATTCTGGCGGCAATCCCGGGAAAATCCAGATCGGAGAGCAGTTCAAGATGATAATTCCGCAGTTTCTCCGACAGCTCCTTGTGCCGCAGGTCGTTCCCCGCGAATTTCTTCAGAAACCCCATATGCTCACGCAGTTCACCTGAGAGAAACGCCGCCGGAATATTGCTGCATTCCTTGAGATTTTCGGCCAAGACAGCGCTATAATAGATGTATTCGATTTCCCCGCTTTCCGGGATATTCAGTTCATGAGCCTGAACACTGAATTCTTTTTTCAAGTTTTCAATCGCACCCAACAACGCCTTCGCCGCAGAAAGGATATCCTTTTCGAAAACCGGACTCCAATCCGCCGCGGCAAGGCACTGCAGCGCAGCAAGCGCCTCCGGTGTTGTGCCGCGCCAGGCGTTTACCAGATCGGATGCCAGACGCTTTGTCTCTTCAAATTCTTCCGCCGTCTGTTTAAGAAGGTCAAGATTCAACAAACCGTCCGGAAGGGCTTGATCCTTGTTCAACAGACGTGAGAAGCAGTCATAGGCGGAAAATCCGTTCGGAAAACGTTTATGCAGTTCCGTCACATAACTATTGAGTTCGCCGCGCAGCTGCTCCATGGTATTCGCGGTGTTTTCCCATTCTCCGGTAACAGGTGCTTCGGGCACATTCAGCGCTTCCGTGAACTGAGCAAGAACCTCGGTTTTTCCCGCTTTGCTGGAATGAAGTTCCAGACAGAACGGACGCAATCCAATGGCGGAAAGGCGTTTGTGTACGACATCCAGAGCTGCCTTTTTTTCCGAAACGAACAGTACCCGTCGGCCCATCGCGAGATTGTGCGCGATAATGTTGGTGATTGTTTGGGACTTTCCGGTTCCCGGCGGACCGTGAAGAACAAAACTCTTGCCCAGCTGCGAATACAAAACCGCTGCCAGTTGCGAGGAGTCGGCGCTCATCGGACAATAGAGATTTTTCAGATTCAGATGTTTTCCGACTTCGGCGGACGGAAAAACTTCAATTCCGTCGTTAAAAATCCCGCCGCCTTCGATCAGATGGTTGACCAGCGGATTCTGTTTCAGCGCCTCAATCCGCGCCGTCATGTCGTTCCACATGATAAACTTGCCGAAGGAAAAATGACCGATCCGCGCTTCTTCCCGGACTTCCCACCCTTTCATGTCTTTGATGGTCTGCCGGAATATCTGCATGACCAGGCTGACATCCACGCCGGAATCGTCGGTCGGCAATGGCGCGATGCCGGGAATTGTCAGCTTGAATTGACTGCGGAGAAGTTCCAGCAGCGTTTCATTGATGACGGTATCCTCGTCGATCCGGGCGATGCGGATCCCTTCGACCATGGATTTCCGCTGAAGCCGGATGGGAATCAGCAGGATCGGTGCAAGATAGGATTTTTCCTCCCGTTCAGAAACTTTCCATTCCAGAAAGCCGACGGCGAGGAACAGCGTATTGACACCGCCTTCCTCAAGATCTGTTTTGCTCTGACGGTACAAACCAGTCAGACGCCGCATCATTTCGAGCGGAGGAAGCAGCGTCCACAGCCGCCGCTGAGAAAGCTCTTTGTCGAGCAGAAGCTTGATTTCATTTTTGACTTCACTGTTGCGCAGCATGGCAAGATCGTGCAAATCTTTTTCGCCGAGCAGATTGGAAAGCGGATTAAGGGAAAGCGTTTCGTCCGCGGCAATTTTGTCCTCCAGTATCGTGATATCGGGACAGGCGATCGGAATCACCTGTCTGTTGTCGCGCACGTTCAGAAGCCGGTTGCGAAGCGAAAGGTCCAGAAGTTTCTGCGTCCAGCGTACCACACGCCCGGAACGCTCCAGCTTATTTTCCAGTTTGGAAAGATCGACTTCCTGCTGTAAAAGCCGTTTATGCTCCTCTCCCAATTGATTGACCTTTCGCTCCGGCAAAACGAATTCAATCCCGTTGACGCTGCGCTGAAGCGGCAGCGGGCGGATCCCGCTGTAACGGGTGCGCACAATGTCGATGGCGCATTGAAAATCGCCGTCAATATTGAGATGTTCCGCACGGGCAGCGGTTTCGGCGACGGAAAAAGTCGCGTCGCCGGTGACCATCGTGGTTTCAATCACGAGAAATTCATCCAAGTCGACCAATTTGCGAATTGTCTGCAAATCATCCATGGGAATATCGGGGAAATACCGATCAATTAAATGACATCCGATATAGGCATGTCCGTTTTGAAGCATGATGACCGGATGCAGTCCGCATTGCTCCATGGCCGAGGCAAATAGAATAGCGGTGTCAAGACACGTTCCGAGGCGGTATTGATAAACGGCGTCGGCAAAGCGAATGCGCTGCCCCGGCGTGCCGAAGGACGACGCCGGATTGGAATAGTGAATTCCCCACGAGTGAATGGCCCGATAAATAGCGGAACAGATTTCATAAACCCGCGTTTTATCCGCCTGATACCCCTGAATGGATGGATATCCGGTTGCTTTTTGCAATTCATCCGCGACAACAGCTTGAAGGTGATTGACGACATCCAGATTGGGGGTAACGAAGGATGCCAGCAATTCGGGCATAACAACAAGTCCGAGCCATTGATCGGCGGCAAACGCTTCCACTTCGTATTCACCGAAAAACAACTTTTCGTCGCCGCTGTGAATTCCGAGTCTGAGTTTGCCTTTCATCGCCTCGGTGAGCGTGGAAAGGATCATATAATCCAATTCAATCCCCAGATCGTGAAGCGGTAATTCTTCGCCGTTTTTGAGCGATTCGATATGAACCGTTTTGGGCAGAATAAACGCCGGATTCGCTGAAAATTCGCATTGGATGTCAGACAAATCGCGCCCAAGATCATTTTTCAACTTCAGTTCGGAAACAACCGGTAAGGCGTTCTGCTGCAACGCCAAGTTAAAAAACGGAACAAACACAAGTTCTGCGGAAAAATTCATATCCGATTGTTGATTCGCATCCATTGACAACATCCCCCCAATTATTGAAGTAAATTCAGATTGTTGATCCGGTAATCCGTTATAAAAGAATTCATTCTACTGACAACCATAGAGAAAAAGATCAGGTTCCCGATGAAAGGCCTCCGTCCCTGATCCACCAAAGATAGTGTGAAGCAAGGGTTCCATATGAGGAATAGCGCCGACGATATTTCTCAAACTCTGATTCAGTTAAGCTATCAAGGTCGTTCAGTATCATAATGACGCGCCGAATGCTGATGTCTTTTATCGTATCGGCAATTAATTAGTTTGCATATCTAACCGTCTCGGAATGGAAAAGACGAATGGTGCATTCTGAATCCCGGGTTACGTTTCCCATATGATTTGGGGCATGCTCTTCAATCTTTCCCATTGTCCTGCCCAGAGATTTATTGTTCAAGTTCGCTTTCTAAATCCCGATTGAGATATTCGGATTCAGATCCGGACTGTAACTCGGCAGGTAGAACAGTTTTATGAACGCTGGTTGCTCGATCAGAAAATCATTCAGCGCTTTGCTGTGGTGTACCCGCAGATTGTCTGAAATCAGGAAAACTTTCCATTCATTGCTCCAAATGATACGCTCCATGAATTCCATCAGTTTCTGCGCTGACATGGTTTCCCGGTAGAACATGAAATGAACTTTCCCCTGCTTGGAAATCACACTGATCATATTGATTTTTTCGGGAACCAGGCTCGCCTTTTGAACCCTTGATATGCGATCTTACGGATTGACGCGTCCCAGGCGCAAACGGCAATTTCAACTGATCCGGGCAGTGATCTTCTAGGTCTTTGCGAATCTGCGCTTCCTCGTGCGCCGACAATCTCCGGCAACAGCCCACCGGGCGTCCGCGCTGTTGCGTTTTCTGCGTCCGGCTTCCAGCTTTCTCCCAATGCCGAATCCATTCGCTGGCAGTGTTACGATGGGTCCCGGCTGCCTCGATTTCCTGATACGTTTTGTATTTGCCACTCCGATAGGGTCGGATGACAAATTTACGCCATTCTTCCAGAGCGGCACTGACGAATTTTCGGGCGTCTGCTGTTTCCATAACCGGTATTGTACCACTGTAAAACAAAAATGCAAATTATTTATTGCCGAATCTGTAACATCAAGCAGCGGGATACAGCCATTACTGCGCTGATTTTCGCTGAATAATGCTTTCGGTCAAGGTCATGCACAACTGAAATCGGTGATTCATAAGGAGTAGCTCACGCATCTGACAGCGGATGAATTCCGGGAGAAAATCATGGACCGTTGTACGATGAAATTCCCCGGAAACAAGAACAGCTCGACAAAGATTTTGGCAAGCAGCGGCGACCAGTTCAGAGCTTTCTGCACTCAGATGATCCCCCGATAGAGCCCGAAAACAAGGCGATGGCCAACAGGCAGAATTGCACGATTTTCCTGTAGTCCCCGCCTTCCGCGTGAAATACCTTGCTGCGATTGAGCAGAAAATTCAAGGAAACACTTGGTCCCCGCGCCGCAATCAGGGCGGAAAGCACATGAGATGAGATCAAGAATACGATCGCAAAAATGACATAATCCACCAGACTGCAGATCGGCGAGGACAGTGTAAAACGCAGGAAGACCGCATAGATTCGCAGTGGGTCCCGGAATGGATTGAAATGGGAGCAGCGGCTGTTATCCTCATAAATGGTCTGAATCGGTACTTGTACGATCGAAACACTAGGTCAACTCCATCGGTAAGGCTTCGAGCTGAAATTCGTAACGGGAACTGGCAATCCCCGGACTTGGACGGGTTTCTATCAAAGTAGACGGGGGGCTATCGTAAAATCGCTATCCGCATTCCCCGGGGACGGTGAAAAAAATTTTATGTATTTATCCTTGACAAACCTTTTTAGAAAGGTATATTAATATTTAAGGAGACAAAAAAATGATGGTTCGAGGAAAAACTCAAGCTGTGGTTCAGGAGTTGCGTGCTCGAATTCACTCCGGCGTATGGGAGCTGGGTGAAAAATTGGAAAGCGTGCCCCGTCTGGCCGCCCAACTTGGAACTACGGTGACCACGGTAACCAAGGCATTCGATCGGCTGGAAGAACAGGGACTGATTGAACGGCTCAATGGGCTGGGGGTATTTGTGCGCCGCAAGCCGGGCCGTCGTTACGCGTTGGTATTTGATTCTGCGATTCCCGGTGAAACCTTCACTCATGCCGTGTTGTTTTTGAAATACTTTTGCGAGGTCGCCAAAGAAACCGGCAATGAGTGTACTGTTTTCAACAATATTGACAATGCCGAAGATTGTCGACGATTGAGCAAAGCGCTGCAGCTTGGCGAATACGACGTAATCGTAATCGCCAGCGCCTATCTGGCAGAACACCATGAGGAATACCTGTCGAAACCGGGCATGCTCACGATAGGACTTTACCCGTACAAATGGCTGGCCCGCTGCGTTTGTTTTGTCGATGATCTGGTGAGGCCCGGGACTATTTGGCTCAGGGCGCACGGTTGTACCCGGATTGCGCTGATTACCCGAAACGATGAAATTTCAACTTTGTCTGTCCCGGAGGTCAGCTCGCCCAAAGCGATTTACCAGGCTCTATGCGCCGAACAGCATCCTTGTTGCAGTCCGGAACTATTGCGCCAAGCCCCGCTGAGCTCTCAAGGCGGATATGTCGCGGCCAATGAATTGCTCCGAAGGGTGGAACCGGGTGCCCGTTTGGGCATTATCAGCGTTGACTCCTTGCTGACGCACGGAATTCTGACTGCGCTGCTTCAGCAGGGGCGAGCGCCGGGAGATGATGTTTTTCTGATTTCGCACAGCAATTTGGGGTCGGCAGTTTCAGAATTTTCATTGCCGCTGCCGATATTTGCAGCCGATATTCGCGCTCAGGCCAAAACAATCCTCACGCTTGCGGACCGTCATTTGGCCGGCATTGCCGCTATGAACGGAACCGTGTTCCTGCCCATGCCGATTCAGGAACCTCAGGAGTGTCGACGTTTACAACCATAGGGAGCTTTCGCAATGTCGCGAACAAATTGTGCTGTGGAATGCTGGATATGGACGGAGTTGCTGGCTTTCGACCGCGATCTCCCGGATTGCGGAGTCGGGCAGTACCTGCGGGATGTCAATATGCCGGTTGACGGCATTTCGCTCTTGCTGGGTTCTCCCGACTTCATTCTGCTGCATGGAGATTCCGGGGTGGAAGATCCGCTGTTTCCTGATGTGGCCAGCCGTTTCGGTCATGAAAGCAATGGCATCCGCTACCGACAGCCTTGGACCGGCTGCGATCTGATGCGCTTGATCGGTGTACTTCATCAAAATCGGATCAAGGTGCTGGTTCAGGTGTTTGCCGCCGGCAGTCATAACCGATTTCATCGGGAATTTCTCGCCATGCATCCGGAAACGGCGGTGGTTTATTATGGACAGGGACCGACCGCCGCGGAAGATATGTTGTCCCGCCTCAATGATGGAAGATATTTGGAAGATATTTTCGCCGAAAAGCTGGCGGCAGTCCTGAAAACGTATGATTTCGATGGATGGCACGGTGCGGACTGGTTCGGGCCGGGAGGGTCGCTGGGCGGCAACTGTTCGGATAATCTTTTCCGGCAGTTCGCCGAATGGCGCGGCCATTGTGAATGGGCTCCGAACTGCGATCACGACATTCAACTGCTGACGGAGCGGGTCAACCGGGTTTGGCATCACTGTTTCAATGAATGGAACAATTTCATAACGGAGCGCTGGACCCGCTTCTGGGACAAAATGATTGATGTCGTGCATCGTCACGGTGGCGTGACGATGATGAATTCGGGGAATACGCGAGGCGTATTTGAATCCCGGTGTCATCTGGGCTTTGATTACCCGACGGTCGCCGCCGCAGGAGTCGACTATCTGGTCGTTGAAACCGTCGGCAATAATTTTGGATTGATCAAAGGGTGTGATGATTATCGCAATGCATATCGTGCCGCTTTGGCCGAGTACGCCGCAGTGCTGCCGGATGCCACCAAACTGCTTTTTCTTCATTGCGTCCGTGATGTCATCGAGGCGTATGACGTCATGAAACATGCCCCGGCTGCACTTGAAGCGGAATTCCACGAATTGACCTCTCTTCGCCGCCGTGATTCTTCAGGGACGCTCCGACGGTCAGCCGCCGGATTTCTGGTCTGTCTGGGCGATGCCATCAAAACCGAAGAGTGGCGACAGATCAAGCGCTGGCGGCAACGGTCCGAAGCGCTTGCCGTCACCGCAGCCGGCGAATGGCGCTGGCTGTGCAGTGCGGAGGCGGGAAATGCCTGGCGCGATTTATGGCGAGAGACCGGTAGAGTGCCAGCCTATCGGCAGATTGCCGCATTGACGGCAAACGGGGTGGATATTGCCGAAACAACAACAGAGTTTCAAGCGGCTATGCCGGAGTTGCCAACGGTAATTCCCGACTTTGATCTTCTCCCCGAGAGCATACGCAATGCAATTCTGGCAGACGGGCGGCAACCCCTGCTGCTGCTGGGAGAAGAAAAATTGCCGGGCCATCTTGTGGCCGCGGTACGGGTTTCTCCGGCAAGGACCTTTGGCGCGTCGCTATGGAACCCGGTTCTGCCGATGGCGTCCCCGTTGTCTATGTTCAGCGCCGCTGATGGGTTCCGGTCTGATGAGAATTATCAGGGAACCTCTATTTTCAATCGCATTCCTTCCATCGACATACCTCAGGATTTTTATGTTTGTGTGGCTGAAGAAATGAACCGGCAAAGTCTTGCATTCCGGCAATTGCGAATGTTGCCGCGGGGACGCTGTGAGGATGCCAAAGACAAGTTGCGAACAGAACTGCTCCAGACCGAAGACGGTATCGCAGTCGCAATCTATTCTTCGAGCAAAACTTATACGACGGCCTCTCTACGGCTGACACCGCCTTGCAACCATGTCATTTTGGCGGGGGAGTTTCCGATGGCTGTGTTGAAGAGCGATGAAACCGGTATCATCCGGACCACTGAACCACTGACTCCATTTCATATTGCACCTGAAGGCGTTGCCATTGTACTGGCATCCTTGAATCCTGTACCGCAAGAGGACAGGAGTCCGCAATAATAACAGCGCAGCGTACTTTGCAATCATTCAACCATGAAACTACAGAAAGAGAAGGTTGCCATGAAGTCACCCGGCAAAAAAAACGAGAGCAGGAGGGTTGCCATGAAAGACGTTACAGAAAGGAAAGCTGCCATGAAACGAATTGCCTTTTTTACGCTTATTGAGCTGTTGGTTGTCATTGCGATCATCGCCATTCTGGCGGCGATGCTGCTGCCGGCATTGGGGGCCGCGCGGCGTTCCGCACAACGTGCCAGTTGTGCTTCCAATCTGAAACAGGTTGGATTATATCTTGCGATGTATGTCGATCAAAGCAATGGCATGTTTCCCAGCTATGCCCGGTCGCAGCCGATCAATACGTTTTGGTTTCGCTCGATAGCGGCGATGGGCGGACTGGATATTGAACGGGGAAAGTTCAATATCCAATCCTCTTTCATCTGCCCGGCAAATAATGGCCGTTTCAATGACGGCTCCTGGCATATGTACAGCAGCAATTACGCTTACAGCACTTATCTGGGAGGGACTTATGACGGAGCTACCATTTCGGAAAGCCAGATTCAGCAGCCCTCGGATACCATAGCGGTTACCGATGCACCTATTATCAATGCCAGCCGCAACCCGCCTCATGCCGAATACCGTGTTGACGGCACGAGCAGCTTTCCTCCGGGCTTTGACATTCACGAAAAGACCAGCAATGTCTTGTGGGTGGACGGTCATGTTGACAATCGTCGCGAAGTGGAGTTGACCGTCAACGATTATCGGCTCACCAAACAGTAAAATCAGTCATTTCAAGGAGTAAAATACAATGCTGAGCCTTAAAACATGGGCATGTTTTTGGGGGGGCATGATCGTGCTGGCAAATATTCACGCCATGGATCTGCCGGGGAAGATCGTCCTGCCGGAACAACCGACTCCGATGATTCGTCATGCCGCGGAGGAACTTCGTTTTTTCCTGAATCAAGCGACCGGGCGCGAGCTGACCGTGATCACCGTGCAGGAATGGGACGGCAAGAGTCCCGCCATGCGGCTCGGTACGAATATGGACACGGCCGCCGCCGGTCCGGTCCCCGATCGCCGTTCCGAAGCGTGGAGCGTTGAAGGCATTGACCGCCGCCATATTTATTTCGGAGGCGGCGAGCGGGGCGTTCTCTACGGTGTTTATGAGTTTTTGGAACATTGCATCGGTATCCGTTTTTATGGCATAAAAGATACCTATGTACCACAAATTTCAGCCCCGGTGATCGACGACGATCTCAAATTGAGCGGCACTCCATCCTTCCCCTTCCGAATGCTTTCGGTGGGGCTGGTGGCGCCGGTTCCGGAAGATTGTTTCCGCTGGTATGGCCGCAACCGCCTCCAGGGGCCGGTGGCGCTGAACAATCCGGATACTCAATGGCCGTTCCCGTGGGGAAGCGTGGCGAATTTCGGCTCCCCGAACCGCTGCCATACATTCGGTCTTTATACCAGAAATGATGACTTCCCCAAAAAACCTGAATGCTTTGCTTTGAACTCGGCGGGAAAAAGACCGCAGGCCGTGGACGGAGTTGGCCCGGGACAGCCATGTTTGACCAATCCGGAAGTTCGGAGCTATTTCAAGCGCAAGCTGCGTTTCTATATTGAAGCGGATCGGAAAGCCGCCGCTGCCGCCGGGATGCCCGCACCGATCATTTACGATATCTCGGCCAACGATAACAAAGATTACTGTCACTGTGAGGCCTGTGTCCGTTTAGGCGAAAAATTGGGCGGCCCCGGTGGCGTCGATCTTGATTTTGTCAACGCAATTGCCGACGATATCGCGCAGGATTATCCGGATATCCTGATTTCAACTTTTGCCTATATGTATTCGGAACAGCCCTCCAGGGTCAAGCCCCGTGAAAATGTAATGATACAGCTTGCCCAGCTGGGACGCGAATATGGCGGGCATCGCGATACTCTTCGTTCTCTGAATCATCCCGGCAATCAAGACTCCAAGAAGATTTTCGACGCATGGGCGGCGGTGGCACCGCAATTGGCGATATGGGATTATGGCATTATTTATGAGGAACCTTTTCCCTCGCCCTATACGGAAGTATCCGGATATTGGGAAACTTTCAGATATTATCACCGCAATAAGGTCAAATCGATCTATCTGGAAACTGAGATCAGCTGGCCGAACGCCGGACGTTTTGTGCCGCTGACGCCTGCGTTCTGCGATTTGAAGCACTATGTCGCGGCCCGCTGCATGCTGGATGTTCAGACTGATCTGCCGGCACTGCTGGATGAATTTTTCCGTAATTTTTACGGCCCGGCCGCCAAGCCCATGCGGCAATATCTGGATTATCTCGAACGGCGCCAGGATGAAGCTCCAACCATGAATAATATTGCCACAGTCAACCGAGCCTACCTTGATCTGGATTTTTTCCAAATTGCAGACCGGTTTCTCAGCGAGGCTGAACGCCTCACTGCTGCGAATCCGGAATATTACCGCCGGGTACATCAGGAACGTTATAATGTCGATTATGCATTGCTGGGACGCTGGAATCAACTGAGCAGCAAGGCGCCGTTGCCATGGCAGCGGGAAGCGATCATCAGCCGGATCATTGAAGTTGAAGCCATGATCCTTGCGAAATACTTTGACTGTCCCAGCGCTTATCTGGGCAATGTGGCTGAGGCCGCCGGCAAGCGTCTGGAGTTATTGCAGAAGCGCGGTCAGGCACCGCTTGTGCCGCTGCCGGATTTTCTCAAGGATGCCAAGGTAATTGCGGATTTCACCGCCAACGATTTCACTGCCGGCGGCCATAGCGTTTTCGCAGACGATTCGGCGGCAGTGACCGGAAAAGCGTTGCGACTGGGCGATGTCAAGATCGACGGCAAGATCAACATCCATCAAAAACCTTATGAATTCGGGGTCTACGACAACAACAGCGCCAAGATCCTGGTCACTAAAGTACTGAGTAAAGCGGAAACACCAAGCGACGAAAAATATCATTGGCTGCGCTTGAAAAATATCCAACTCTCGCCCAAATGCCGCATGTGGAGCCATTGGTCCTGGGGACTTTCACCCGCGCCCCTGAGCGAAGCCTATTCCGCAGGCGCACCGGCGCGCCGTTGTGATATCTGGATTTCTTATAAACTGACTGGTCCGGCCTACGTTCCTGGATCAACTTCGGAAAATGCATCCGCCATCGACCGGGTCATTATAGTGGAAGCTCCAGTCATAGTTGCTCCCCCCCTGCCGGAAGATTTACAGAATGAGGCGGTAGTGGCTGATTTTCATGCCGGCAATTTCATTGAGTGGGGTGGCACTCGCCTGCTTCCCGATGCAGATGCCTGCGGTGGCAAAGCAATGGTTTTGGGAGACTGGCCGGTCGGAGACCATGCTGACGCTCATAGCAATCATCAGTTTGAGATTGGTCTGTATGACAAAGTCGCCGCCCAAATCATCACTTGCAAGGTGTTTCCAAAACTTCCTGCGGGAACTCCGGAAAACTATCGCTGGGCGACGTTGAAGGACCTCCGGCTGCCGAAGCAGTGTCGCTTTTGGAGCCATTGGACTTGGGGACTGACTCCGGCGAACTTTGATGACATCGGTGCAGGTGACGGCACTTTGTACGATGTCCATGTTTCATATAAATTGACCGGTCCGGCCTATGTTACGAATTCTACAGAAAAAAATTCCGCTCGAATCGACCGGATTGTAATCACGAAAGCACGCAAGGTAGCGCAATGACTTATCGAATTGGAGAGTACGCCGGATTCCGAATTTTTGAGCCGCATGAATCCATTCTGGAAGGATCCCGGAGACTGGTGGATTTGGCCAGACGTACCAATACGGCATTTCTCAACGACTGCGTTCGACTGGAAGATCACGCGGCACTCCCTGAAATCAGCGGCAGTTTTATCTGCGCCCATGCTCCTGATTACGTAGGCGTGCCAACGCTGGAATGGCAGGAAGCGGACTGGCGGCAGCTTTTCGATCGCATGGTGTTTCGGGGAATTGACACCGTGGTCTTTCAGGCCGCGGCATGGCAGGAATTACAGGAATGTTATTATTGCTCGCAGTATTTTCGTCAATTTCGCCAATGGAATGTGATTGAACCGATGCTTCGTGCCGCCCGGGCTTGCAAACTCACCGTATT
Source organism: Victivallaceae bacterium (assembly GCA_036677805.1). Lineage (GTDB taxonomy): Bacteria > Verrucomicrobiota > Lentisphaeria > Victivallales > Victivallaceae > SIG78. The sequence continues at coordinate 35,722 of JAVBVS010000017.1, forward strand.
TCTGGGGGGATATGGCAGTGTGAGCGGATGGCGTACTCTTCGAGATTCGGCCATGCTTCAACGTGAATTGGCCCATCATCAGCATTGCCTGGAGGAGTTGATGGAGTTCAGAGAACTGTTTCAAGGCGTCTATTTGGCCCCCGAAACCGCTTTCGGGGGGAAACGCGATCCGGAACAGGAACGATGTTTAAACCGGATTTATCGGGCTACCCATGATATCCTGCGGCAAATGGCACCGGAGAAAAAACTGATGCTTTCTCCGGGCAGCCACTTTTTTCCAGATCGGCGACAGGATTTCCGGGAAGCATGGCTGAATCTGCTTGACCGGATTCAAGTGGATGTTATGGCTCCTCAGGATTCCATCGGCGGGTGCGCCTGCACCCTTCCGGACGGTCGGGCAATCTGGAGCGACTGGAAGACGATTACAGTTGAACTCGGGGCTCGATTATGGGCCAACATCGAACTGTTTGAACGCCGTGATTTCGGCGGAGCCGCGCCTTTTGTTCCGGCCTCACCCCAAAGGGTGGCAACGCAGTTATCCAATGTCCGGGAAACGGTCGAGAAATGCATTTGCTGGGAATACAGTTATTTTGTCGACCGGCCTGAAGGCGAGGCATTGCGGCGTTTCTTTCCGCAAGAGGCATGAAGAAAATACGATCTTCATCAATAAAGCATGATATGTTGGCATGGAGCCGGCGCCGACTCCCAACGATGATTTCTGAAATTCAGGAATCATGACGACTTGAATCAGATTTATGAAATACCTCTTTTACCTCCTGCCGGGCTTGCTGGACATGGTTGAAGGCCTCTTCTTCTTCATTACGGTCAAGCGGATGGCGGATGCCGGAGCCTCATCACTGGCGGTCACTGCCACGATTCCGGCGTGGGGACTTATTTACGCTGGAACCACCTTGGTACTGAGCAAGTTTCTTACGCGTCGCAATGCCGTCGGCATCCTTTTTATCAGCCATTTCATTTTATTGGGGGCGATGTCGGGGATGCTGTTGGCGCCATCGGTATACGCTCAATACTTTTGGCTCATCCTCTGCGGTCTTGGGACAGGGCTTTTTTTTGCACCATTCCAGGCAGTCGTGAAACTCCTTGAAAAGATCGAAACAACGCCCCTGACCTTCGCTCGAAGTACGGCGATTTACACCTTTTCATGGAGCATCGGGATGGCCCTTGGTCCTACCGTAGCGGCGCTGCTTTGGGGGGCGCTCGACCGCGAACAGGGTTGGCGAACCTGCTATTGGGTCAATATTGCGGCCATTATTTTCAGCTTGGGAGCATTGGTGCTGATGGCACGTTTTGTTCGGGCAAGGCTGGGTACGGAGAAGCCATCCCCATCGGCAAATGCCCAAGAGGAACAAACGTCGGCGGTTGTTCATCCCGACCTCATGATTTCGGCATGGGTTCTTGGTCTCGGCGGTTTTCTGGTGCTTGCGCTGCTGCGAGTTTACCTGCCGGACTATGCAACGAAGGTGCTGAAATTCCCGACAGCAGCCCAGGGGATCATCGTAGGGCTTATCAGTTACGCGCAAGCCTTTACCGGACTGGCCTGTTTAAAAACGCGGCGCTGGCCTTATCATCCGTGGATGGGCATGCTTGGAGGCATCTGCGGCGTTGCGGCGCTGGTGCTTTTCGCTTTCGGATGCACTATTGCAGCGGCTTCCATCGCAGCCATTCTCTGCGGGATATTTTCAGGTATTTTCTGTTTTAACTTCACCTACCATGCGCTGGCTAATGCCGATAAAAGCGCCAAATACGCGGCGGTCAATGAAACCATCGCAGGTGCGACTTCGGTGCTGGCACCACTGGGAGCCGGACTGCTGGCCGATCATACAACCGCGGTAATGCCGTTTCTGGTCTCGCTGGCAATCATCGCCGTCACCCTGGCGGGACACACTGCCCTGACATGGAAGACCCGCCATTATTAATGAGAAGAAGTTTTTCTCGGAAAGAAAAGCCCGCACCATTCGCGCAATTTGACGTGGCGACGCGGTCTCCGTCATGAGGGTTAAATGAACCGGTGCTATATTTGCGGACGCGGAGGAAGCGATTGATAACCCGGAATTTGAATTGCTGATGATTGACGCGAGCCATATCAAAGTCTATCCCCACGGAAGTGGTGCACGCGGCAGCAGTCAAGACATGGCCAAGACCAAAGGGGGCTCAACACCAATATATATTTGGTCATGGATGCGCATGGGCCGGTTCGAATCATGATTACAAAAGGCACCACAGCGGATTGTAAGCAAGCTGAAAAGTTGATGGACGGTATTGAGGGCAAAGTTTTATTGGCAGACCGGGGATGCGATTCCGACGCCATTATCGAAAAGGCGGGAATGAAGGCGGTTATTCCACCACGTAAGAATCGCAAAATTCAGCGTGAATATGACAAGGATTTGTATCAGTTGCGACATTGGGTCGAAAATGCGTTTTTGATCTTAAAGCGCTGGCGTGGAATCGCAACCCGGTAGGCCAAGAACACAACATCATTCCTTGCCGCGATACCAATCAGATGCATTGCGGCTTGGATGTGAATCTTTTGACGATACTATCTAGGACTTTTTTGTCCATTTCAGCCAATTGCCACGCGGTATTGAATACTGTAGTAGTTTTACTTACCCACCCTTGTGATTAAAAAAGTTATCTTTGGGGTCATCATAATTTCTCCTTAATCGTCTTCATATATCAATATATAATAGATATCAAAAACTATGTTTTACAAGTAAAAATAATTGAATCAGCGCTTTCCTTTAGATATTTTCGCAAACTCTCCGGCTCCAGTATTTCTGCTTTGCTCATTTGGGCGAGGACCCAGGGGAAGACGACTTCTTCGGAGCATTCCGGCAGGTGGAATGTCAGGTATTCGCTGGTTTCGTCGAAGTCGATCACCTGATCATTGTGCAGGGGCTTGGCAGGGCTGTCGTGAAGCGAACGGTGGAAGCGGATTCTGATGTCCGGAATCGGCTTGAACGGGAGAAAATTGCCCGGCTTCGCCGCTTTGCGGATTTCAAAGGCTGGCGTGAACGTTTCTTCCGGCATTTCCGGACAAAAGAAATGCCAGCCCCGGTCCGTCCGGCAATGGCCGTTCGCTTGCCGGTCGAACGCCAAGGAGTAGTGAAACGCCTCTTTCAGCAGTTCGACGCCGCATCCGACGGTCTTGCCCGGACATCTGAGGTCGTCGAGTTCATTCAGAGCGGCATTTGCACTCTTTGCCAATGCCGCAACGCTGCGTCCGCCATTCGGATATGCGCCCGAATGCAGAAATTCGATGCCCTTCCCCCGTCGTTTCGGTTGAACCCGATGATACATTCCACCTCAAAAACTGTTTTTCATGCAAAACTTATTTCATGCACGACAGGGGGGCATTCCATGCCCCCCTGCGGCTAATATATTACCCTTATTTCAAAATTACAAACCCAGGGTCATCTTTTCGTGTTGTTTTCCGATTGCTTTCCACATCCGCAAAATCGCATCAATCCGCGATTTTTTCGGATGGCGTCAACGCCGCCTGATAGGAACGCAAAACCACCTTGCCCAGCGGCGAGTCGGCGAGTTCCGCCACTTCCGGCGTCAAGACGGCCGGATGCTCGACCGTCAGATCGAGCCCCCCCTCCGCATTGCGCCGCCATTCGACCCGGATCGGCCCGGCGGGCGTCGGAATTTCGCCGGTGGCCGCTTCGCGCCCGTCCGCCCACGGCCGGACCTGAAAGCGCCGGAATCCCGGAGCCAGCGGCGTCACGCCGAGGAGCCCCGCACCGCAGTAATAGACCGGCAGACTGCTCCAGCCGTGGCAGAGGCTTCCGGCATAAACGAAATCATCGCCGCCCTTGACCGTTTCCCACAGTGTGGTGCTCTTGCCGTCAAGCATCGGATAATAGTTTTCTTCGAGTTTCCTCCGCACATAGCGCCGCGCGTCCGGGCCGTAGTCGCGGCCGAGCAGCGCTTCCAGCAGATAGGGCATCACGCTCAACGTGATCGGCACCATATCGTTTCCGGCGAACACTGCCGCCAGCAGACGCGGCAGTTTCGCTTCCGGCACGATACCGGCGTGAAGCATCATGATCTGGACATGTTCGTGGAGGTCACCCGCCACCCGCTTCCCGGCGATGCAGCGCGTGGCATAGCAGCCGCTCGCCGGATCGTAAAAGAGTTCCTCGACTTTGCGCCGCAGTGACGCGGCCTCCTCGCGCCAATTTTGCGCCGCCGCGCCGTCGCCGCGCCACGCCTCCAGCCGGGCCATGGCTTCCAGCATATTGGCCAGATAGAGATTGTACAGGGCATGAACCTCGTCCGCGCCCGGCTTGCCGCCGCAAAGGCCCGGCGCCCACTCGTAAAAGGTCCAGTATTCGGGATCGCGGGCCTGCGCCAATCCGGTCGCGGCGTCGCGCACGGAGAGAAACTTTTCGCGCATGAAGCAAAGTTGTGCGCGGTGCTCCCGCCACACCGCATCATCGCCGCTGTAGAGTGCGTGTTCCCACATCTGGCGGGCCCAGATCGTGCTGAAAATCGGAATCACCAGCGGCAGCCGTCCCGGCGCGCAAATCCGCAGGTGGCCGTCATCGCGCAACACGGTGGCGAAAAGCCGGAGCGAAGCCGCCGCAAAGTCCCAATTGCCCCAGAGGTAGTAGCCGTAGAGCATCTGATTGCGCGAGTCATAGGTATACAGCGCCTGTTCGCGCCAGGGGCAATCCTCGTAATGCTCGTGCATGCACAATTCCAGCGTCCGGATCGCGAGCCGCCGCACCGTCAGAAGTTTTTCATCCGGAGTGTCGAAATCCGCCGCTTCCGGAAGCGGCAATACCCACGGACAAACGCCGACGCGATGAAATTCAACTTCCCCGCTCTTCTCCGGCATTATGACGTGAAACTCCAGATAACGCGCACCGATCCGCCGGAATGGCAGCTGGAAGGCTTCCTTCCCTCCCCGGCAGATATAGCGGTCGGCGAAATTGCGGCCGAAGCACTCCATCCGCACCCGGCCGTCGTCAAGATGTTCGCCATGGGCGAAATCGACCACCGTACCCGCCGGAGCGGTCAATGCGAATTCCACGAAACCCACGGTTTCGCCACCCAGATCGTAGATCAGCGCCCAGCCGTCGCCGACGGCTTCGCTCCGGCACAACCGGCCGACCTGCGGCGTGCGGTCGCGGAAAACCTGATCGCAAACCATGGTCAGCGCCGTACTTTCGCCATCATGCCGCCGGATCAGCAATCCGCTGTGAATCAGCCGCGCCGGTTGAAACGGCTGCAACCGGGGCACCGCCGCCAGCGGCCGCGCCCGATACTCGAGCGTCAGGTCGAAACTCTGCGGCGTCCGCCAGGCGGCATCGTCGAACGCGGCCTGCCGCCAGTCCGCTCCCGCCCGGCGGGCGTCGAACTCGGCGGTGAATCCCAGTTGCGGCGTCAGCAGCGGCATCGGACCGGAGCGGAAGCCCGGAGCTTCCAGCACCCGACACTCCGCATCCGAAACCAGCCGGAAGCGATCGTTGAACAAGGCGAATACCACGCCGGGATCGCCCGGCGCGTAGACTGCGCAGGAAATCCCCTTGTGATAGGCCAGAACCGCCAGCGCATGATTGCCGGGAGCCAGTTCCGCCACCGCGAAATCGCTCCAGGTCGGTTGGGCGGAATCATCGGAAAACTGACCGCGACCGATTTCCACCCCGTCGAGCCAGACGACGAAGTCGGAGTCGGCGGCAATGCGCAAAGTCAAGGCCCCGACCTTCCCGGTCACGGTGAAGTTCCGGCGCAAGGCCATGTAGATGTTGGGGCGGCTGCCGGCGGCGTCAAGCCACAACCGGCACGCGCCGAACCAGGGTGCGTGTTTCATGAGCAACGTTCCATTCCTTGGGGTTCAATTATCTTCCACCGGTGATAATCCGGGTGGTTTCTCCGGGCAATAATTTGCCGCACAGGCGAATCCGGCGCGGGGTTTGATCGGGTTTGGCGGCCAGCTCCAGCGCCAGCCGGATCGCGGTCTCGGCCACTTCAGGCGCGGGATGATCGATGCTTGACAGCCGCGGATGCATGTGTTGAGCGACCGCCAATCCATCGAAGCCGATCAGTCCCATTTCACCGGGCACCGCGCGATTGTGATAGCGCGCCGCCACCAGAATCGCCATCGCCGCCTCATCGCAGTAACCGAACACCGCGTCGGCGGAAGCAATCTCGCTCCAATGCGCTTCCACTCCTGCCGCCAGGCAATTCTGCTGATGCTGATCGAGCCAGACCATCCGGCCTTCGGCTCCCGGCCATTGCCGGAGTTCTTCTTCAAAACCGCGACGGCGTTCGGAAAATGCCAGATAATCATTGTCGATCGACACCATCGCCGGACGGCGGTAGCCGCATTGCAGCAGGTGACGCGCCGCGAGGCGTCCGCCTTCAAAATTGTCCACTGAAACCAGATGGCGCGCCGGAGATTCGGCAAGTTCGTCGACGGCGATCAAGTGATCGAGCGACGCCAGCCGCTCCAGCAGCCCGCGGCCGGTGTTCTGCCGCGAAATCCCGACCGCAAAAGCCCCGGCGTAGGAATCGCGGTTCTCCTCAAACGCCGACCAGCAGTTCGGCGCGTCGGTACTCAGGAAATCCACCTGAAGATCATAGGGCGCGGCAGCGGCGACCATCTGCTTGAACAATTCAAAATAGATCATGTTGGTGCTGGCTTCCGCCGGCCGGTAATTGGTGAACCAGGCGAGCCGGTTGGCGCGACGCGGCCGGGCTTCCCGGACCGGACAATGGATCCGGCTGACCCGCCCCTGCTGTTTGACGATCAGATTGCCTTCCAGCAGCAGCTCGACCGCCTTGCGCACGGTATTGCGGCCGACGTCGAAAAAAGCGGCCAGCTCCTCTTCCGAAGGCAGGCAGTCGCCGTGACGGTATTCGCCGGAGCGGATGCGCTCCTCCAGTTCCCGCCGGACTTGTTCAAATTTCGGTAATTTTGAATTCGGATGAACCATGACCGATGCTCCCTGTTCTCTTTCCTGTTCCTCACTTGTTCCCGATAAGGGAATAAATGATCCGCCTTGTCGGCGGATCATTTCCGATCTTCAGTTATGTTCCGTAAAATATGGCGTGACCTGAATCGAATCGATCAACAGCGTCGCCGGACGGGCCTTGGCGGCGTCATCGCTTTCGCTCAGGATCAGTTTTACCGGCTTGTCTCCGGCCCGGAAGACAATTTTATACGCATTCCACACCGGTTTATCACGCTTGATGAAATCGTTCATCCAGCGCATCCGGGAATTTACGATTTCGGCATTTTCGAGCTTCACGTCAAGGCCGTAAGTCACCTTGTCGGCGGTATCGGGATTGGTCACCAGAACGGTCAGCGCGTAGAGTTTGCCGGGTTCGAGACCGCCCAGCGTCTGGGCGACCGAATTGAGCGCTCCGGGCGTACGGGTCATGCGCAGCATGTTCTGCCGGCTGCGCGGATAGTAGCTGTCCGGAACTCCGGTGTCCTTTTTGTCCACAAGTTCCACCGCGCCGACCGGATTCCAGGCATCAAGCGACTCCCATTCGGCATGTTTCACGATGCCGGGGCGCAGTTTGTAACCGTAGCGGTCCGACAGCATGGTCTTCTCGCCGTCGATGCCGTAATGCTTGACCAGAGCTGAAAACCAGCGCAGAATTTCCGGGTCGGTGTAGTATGCGATCCACATGCCGATGCCGCCGGTGCCGGCGAAATCGGGATGATTGGCCACCGTATTGAGCTGTTGATCAAGCCAGACCTTGAAATCGACATTGGCATTGTTCTCGATAAACTCATAGGTTCCGGGACAGACGATGAAGCGGTTCAGGTTGCCGCCGCCGAGCTTCGCAAAGCCGGACGCGCGGCTCAGATAGCGACTGTTCAACTCCCCTTCGCAATCCCGCGAAAATCCGTAGGATTCCCACGCGATCATGCCGTCGGCAGCAGCCACCGCGTCATAAAGCGGTTTGAGATCGGCGGATTCCGCGTTCCACGGCACACCGAGCCAGGCATAGAAGGTTTGATCAGGGTGTGCTTTCTTCCACTCGCCGATCGCCTTCAGCGTTTCGGCGTCGAACCCGCGGCCCGGCCGGGCATAGCCCAGCGACGCATCGCTGGCATCCTTGCGGCCGGACGGAATGATGAATTCATCCGGTATAATGCCGTCAAGCCCTTTTTCAACGCTCAGTTGATTCCAACGGGCCAGACTTTCCGCGCCCTTCTCCGCGACCGGTCCCATCCGGACAATCCGGCGGCCTTCCTCGCTCCAGGCCTTCAAATCGTCATGCCACGGTGAACCGAGCACCAGCAGATTGAACGGTTCGAGAATATCGAGCCTCAGGTAATTCCAATTGTAGAGAAACATGCCCGATCGCCCGGAATAATTTTTGATTTCCGGAATGAACACCGGTTCGTCATCGCCGAATTTGCCCGACATGGAGCAGAACATCAGAGTCGGCACCAGTTTCACCTCGGCTCCCGCGACATCCACGGTATAATCGCCGGGCGCAAGATACATCTGCGCGGCGCCGGCAGAACTTTTCACCGTATGCTCTCCGCCGGGACCGCGCACCGTCACCTGCGGCAAAGCGATCTGCCCGAATCTGGCCCAGCCTGCGCGGGGCATGGTGAAGGCGCTTTGTCCGCCGGCTGCCTTGACCGGCAGTGTGGTCACGAAATTATTGTCGGCCGACGCGCCGAATGCGGCGAGTCCCAGACTCAAGATTGCAATACTGACGATCTTCATCTTTTCTCCCTTTGCATCGAAATTAATTTTCGCCCAGTTGCTTGGTGCCGTACAGACTCCAGAAGATATACGGATGATGGCTGATGGCCGGATTGGGATAGGCATCGCCATAAGGCCACTTGTTGCCGACGAGGACGGCGCGCTCGACATCGAACGGTTCGGCATGGCCGTCGATATAAGCGGCGTTGGCCAATTTGCCGTGACGCTTCATCTGCTCGAACATCACCGGATAGACATTCGGATACTTGGGCAGCAGGAAGGAATAAGCCGCAACCCCCGCCACATACCAGCCGCTGTCGGCCAGCATCATCGTGGCTCCGGGATTCTGCACCATGCTGGTGGGACGGCCGGAAACATTGGCATTGATCCCGTAACTTCCGCGCTGCGTAGTACCTTGAGGGGTTTCGGTATCGGCCGGGCAGAAGTGAATCGGCTTGACGGCGGTAGCCAGCGTCGTCTCGTCGCCGATGTAGGGTGAAGTCAGAATCACCCAGTTGACCCCTTTGGGCAGGCGCGTGCCTTCCACATCTTCATGGGGATAGTAATCCTGATTGGCCTGAACGTACATCATACAGGCCACGCCCAGATTCTTGAGGTTGCTCAGGCATTTGGTGCTGTTGGCCCGGGCGCGCGCCGCCGACAAGGCGGGCAGCAGCATCGCCGCCAGAATCGCAATGATCGCAATCACAACCAGGAGTTCAATCAAAGTAAAGCTGTACTTTTTCATCCTCTTTGCGTCCTTTCCGCCGGTTATTCCGTTTTCCGGATTCCCGGAACATGTTATTCCAAACTTATTCCTTTTCGAGCCTTGAAAAAGCGGAACCGGCGTCCCGGTTCCGCCATTTGCCGTTACTTCACTTCGGTCAGGGTCAGATTGCGGAAACTGACTTCGCCGCCACTACAGGAGAAAACGAAATAAGGCGTCGTGGAATCCGCCGGGAAGGTAAAACCGAACTGCTGTTTCGTCCATTCCGCCGACGGATTTTTGATCCGGGTTTCCACGCCTTTCAACACCGGCTTGTCCGCGCCCGCGGGTTTGAGCAGCCATTCGCAGTAAGCCAGATAACGCGCTCCGGCGGTTCCCTTGACTTCATAGACTACCTGGTACCGCTTGCCGGCTTCCAGCGGCAGATTGCGATACATCAGCAACGCCGGTTCTTTTTCATCGACGCATTTCAGCAGCAGCACGGCGCCGTCGGCCGCCGGAGTCAGGCTGAACTGATTGTCGCCGCGGACCCGCGCTTCCCATTTTTCAGGTTTGCCCGCGGCATCGAGTCTGGCAAAATCGGCATTCTCCATCAAACCGGCGGATTCCCCCGCCATGAGCCCAAGCGCCATGCAGCACAACGCCCATATCATTCCCGCTCGTTTCATCTTCACCTCTCCTTGTTGCGGCCGCCGTCAACAGGAACAACTTGTTCCATGCTCATTCCTTTTGATGCAAAGTATAGCCAAAAAGAGCGGCGAAATCAAGAGGCGCATCGCTCCTGTCCCCCGATTTTTCCGAAAAATCATCCGGGCCGGTTCCAAACTTGTTCCATCCGGACCGGAAATGGAATATTGCATTGCGTCATGCGCCGTTGCGGCTGCGGTCGCGGTAATGCTTCGGCGCAAGTCCGCCCTGCTTCTTGAACCAGGCGGAAAAATGAAATTCATTGGCAAAGCCGAGCAAATCGGCGATCGCGCGCACCGAATTGCCGGTATTTTCCAGATAGCGCGCCGCGATTTCAAATCGGCGTTTCTGATAATAGGCTCCCGGCGTAGTTTCCCAGGCAATCCGAAAGATGCGCAATGTCTGCGCCGGGGATTTACTGATTTCGCGGCTCAGATGCATCAGGGAAAAGGGTTCCCGCCAATGATTGTCAAGATAATTTTTCAAGCGGACGCCGTCGGGCGAACGATTGGCCCGATTATCGCCGCGCTGCCGGTGCATCGTCGCCAGAATTCCGGTCAGAATCGCGGCCAGCTCCGCGTGGGCGTTGGCTCCGCCGCGCCGGACCAGCTCCATGCCGGAGCGAAATTCCTGCTCCAGCCCGGCGCGCGGCAGATAAATCGTACCGGTCAGGCGATAGCACTCAATCAGACGTTCGATCAGTTCGCCGTAAACGTTAAACCAGATTTTCTCCCATGGATCGGCGGGAACGGTGTAATATTCATGCGGTACATCCGGCGGCAGCAGATAAACATCGCCGGCAGCGGGCTGGAAATGACGATTTTCGATAAAGAGATGGCCGCGCCCGACCAGGATGCACTCCAATACGAAATAGCGGCCGCCTTCCGGGCGCCGGATCCGATAGTCCGGATCGCGCCGGGTGATACCGGTCGAGTCCAGCGTAAACGGTTCCGGCCAATCCGGCTTCGGCAAAATCCATACGCTCTCGTGAAACGGCGTGGCCGGAGGAGCACTCCGGGGAATCAAGGACGCAGTGTCGGTCGGCATTTTCCACCTCCACGGATACGATAATCCGAAAACCGCCGATTTCCAATATTTTTTGAATGCAAAACTATAAAAACGGTTGTTTTTTTGAATAAAATGATGATAATTGACATGTTTTGTCGAATTTCTGATATTCCATTCGACGGCCGTTCGCTGTATACTTATGGATAGAAACCAAAGAAAGGGGTTTTGCACGATATGTACCGGCGTTCCGATTTCAATCAATGGCGCTTCGGCGCCAACTTCATCCCAAGCACCGCCGTCAACCAGCTGGAGATGTGGCAGCCGGAAACCTTCGATCCGGCCACGATCGAGCGCGAACTGAGCTGGGGCGCATCGCTCGGCATGCGGGTCATGCGGGTTTATCTGCATGATCTGCTGTGGGTGCAGAATGCTTCCGGATTTCTCGAACGAATCGAGCAATATCTCGTAATTGCGGACCGTTTCGACATTCGCACCGTTTTCGTTTTTTTCGACGATTGCTGGAGCAATGAATTTGCGCTCGGCCCGCAGCCCCCGCCGCGGCCGGGCGTTCACAACTCCGGCTGGGTCCAGTCGCCCGGCCGCGGGGCCGCCGACAATCCGGCGGAGTGGGCCCGGCTTCAGGATTATGTTCAAGGCGTGATACGCCGTTTCAGCCACGATCGCCGGATTCTGGCCTGGGACCTCTACAACGAGCCCGGCAACGGCGCCGCCGGAACTCATGACCATCCGGCGGAATGCCGCGGCTCCCGTTCCAAAGCGCTGCTCAACGCGGTTTTCGACTGGGCGTCGATGACCCGCTGCATCCAGCCGGTGACGGTCGGGGTCTGGAGTCTGGATGCACCGTTTGACGAACTCAACCGCATTGCCCTCGACCGTTCGGAAGTGATCAGTTTCCACTGTTATGCTCCGCCGGGAGAATTGCGGGAACGGATCAACTTCCTGCGCTTTCTGGCCGACGGCCGTCCGCTGCTCTGCACTGAATACATGGCCCGGAAACGCGGCTCCACCTTTCAGGATTGCCTGCCGCTGCTGAAAGCCCATGATGTCACCGCGATCCATTGGGGACTGGTGGCCGGAAAAACCAATACCATTTATCCCTGGAATTGGGATTGCCGGCAAGGCGAACCCGAACAATGGTTCCACGACGTATTCCGTCCCGACGGAAAACTTTTGTATGAGGAAGAACGAAAAGCGTTCCAGACGGTCAATATCTAACAGGAAAGGTTTTCAAGATGAAAAAGCAACGTTTTACCCTCATTGAGCTCCTCTTTGTGATCGCCATCATCGCGATTCTGGCCGCCATGCTGCTGCCGGCGTTGTCGGCGGCGCGGGCGAGAGCGCGGGCGGCAACCTGCGTCAGCAACCTGAAAATGGTCGGCACCGGCATGTTGATGTACAACAATGACAATGAATACTATCCCGATAACGTCGGTCTGGTCATCATGGTTCCGTTCCGCTATTACACCCTGGTCGGCGGCGGAGCCACCACCGGCAATCTCGCGGTTTATCTGCGTCCCTATCTGGACACCGACATCGCCCCCAACCAGTACACCAAGGTTTCGCAGCGCTATAACGAAATGTGGCGCTGTCCCGGCAATACCGTCCCGGACACCGAAACCAATCCCGCCTACTACATCGCCAACAACCGTCAGATCAACAGCACGGTCGACAGCGTCATCTGGCGCGGACCGTTCGGCCAAGGCGGAGTCAAGCCGTGGAGCGTCAGCGAACTGGAAAAAAATCTGCCGCCGGCGAGCTGCTGGCTGATGGAAGATATCGACAAATACAATGTCTCCTGGCAGGCGCCTCAAAACACATGGCAGCCGGCACACAACCAAGGCCGGAACGTCCTCTATGCCGACGGACACGTCGACTGGGTGAAGGCCACCAGCAATTATCCGTAAAAACCTCTGCTTACTCCCGGAGTTGAATTCATGAAAATATTTTTATTGCTGGCCGCCGTCATCGCCGGTGGAATCGGCCGGAGCGCATCCGGAGCGGATATCATATCCTATCCGTTGGAAAAGTTCGAAAATCCGATCAAAAATCAAGGTTCCGCCGCCGGATTCGACGCCACGCCGTTTCTGCTCTATCCCGAAAATTTCATCCCGGCGGTCTCCGGCAACGGAATGCGCCTATTCGGTATGGCCGATGGATTGACTGTGACGCTGCCGACGGGTCCGGCCGCCGGAGTCAGTACGGTTTCGCTCTGGTTCCGGCCCGAACGCCTGTGCGAACGCATGACCTTGGCAAGTTTTTTCATCGCCGATGAACAGCTGCTGGCGCTCAAGATCGAGCGCGGGCGGTTGAATGTATTGGATTGGAGCGATCCCAAGCAACGCCATACCGAAGCCTGCGGCCCCGAACTTGAACTCAATGCCTGGCATCATGTGATCTGGGCCATGGACGGCTCCCGGTGGACCATATGGCTCGACGGCAAAAAGGTCTGCACCTTCGACTCCGCGGCTACGCCCGGCAGCATGAAAGCCAAAACACTTCACCTCGGCAATGATTTCCATCCCGCAGTCCACCAACGCGACCGTTTCGTCGGCACCCTCGATGAATTCCGCTGGAGCGACGCCGTCCCGGATGAAGCGGCGATCACACGCGAAGCCGCCCGAATCGCTCAGGCCGCGCCCCTTGCTCCGCCGGTTCCGGCGGCGGCCACGGCGATCAAGTCTTCGGAGAAACCCATTGACGCCCGTTTCGATGTCGCCACCCAGAGCTTTGTCTTCAACGGCGTCAAGGAACCCGTCATGATCTATGCCGGCGGCGGCTTCCTGCCTTCGGCCGGATATGCCTTCGACACCGCCGACGAGGCGGCGCTGGCAGGCATGAATGTCTTCCGGACCACTCCCGAAGGAGGACGCGATTTCTGCGGCGGCAACTGGTGGTACGGCGACGACCGGTACGATTTTTCCATCGTCGACCGCAATCTCGATCTCCTCTTCCGGCAGAATCCCAATGCCAAAATCCTGTTGGCATTGCCCGCCTCCCCGCCCGCCTGGTGGGGGTACCAATACCCGGAAGAGCAGTGTTGCGACTCCACCGGACGCATCCGACATGATTATTACGCCAGTCACTCCTACAGTTCGCAAAAATGGCTCGCCGATCTCGAAAAGGCCTGGACGGCATTTTTTGAACATATCCGGACCACCCCGTATTACAACCGCATCATCGGCTACGTCCCGATCTCCGGCCGTTACGGCGAATGTCTCCGCGCCGGGTACAACAGTCAGCTCTATGGCAAGGAAATGGTCGATTATAGCAAGCCGGAGCTCCTTGCTTTCCGAAATTGGCTGAAACAGCGCTACGGCACCATTGCCAAAATGCGCCAGGCCTACCGCGACGGCAAAGTTCCCGACCGTTTCGACGACATCGCCTTGCCGACGCCCGCCGAGCACACCCGGCCCGACAGCTGTTATTTCCCCGACCCGGTGACCGACCGGGCCGTAATCGATTATCGGATTTTCGTCAACGACCAGTCGGCCACGGCAGTCTGCGCCTTTACTGCGACGCTCCGCAAACTGGCCGGGCCGGACAAGATCATCGGCCTTTATTACGGTTATGTGCTGGAAGACGCGCTCGGGCACGGCCGCGCGTGGGCCAGCGACTCAGGCCACATGGCGCCCGGCAAAGTATTGAACGATGCGCCGATCGACTTTCTGGCCGGTCCGGTCGGCTATCACCAGCGCGAATTGGGCAGCGTCGGTCCCTGCATGGGCGCGGCGGCCTCGGTGGAATTGCACAACAAATTGTGGCTTGACGAAGCCGACATCCGGACCTCGCTCAACGGGCGCAAGGCCGAATACAGCGGAGCGGCCGATCTCGCCGAATCGCTGGCGGTTTTGTGGCGGACCTTCGGCAATACCCTGGTCAACCGCGCCGGACTGTGGTGGTTTCCGATTGCCGGCGGCCAAAGTTACAGCGATCCGGCCATCTGGCGCGATTTCGGCAAAATGTATCAGGAAATGCGGAAAACCGCGGAAATGCGTCCCGGCCGTGACCGCCGCCGGAGCATGGCGCTGATCGTCGATCCCATGAGCATCCATTTTCGACGTTACAGTCTGTACGATCCGCTGCTCGGCAATCTGCTGACGTCGTCGCGCGATGTCTTTGCCAAGGCCGGGGTTGAATCAGACTATTATCTCATCGACGACATTGAACGGATTCCCGATGATTATCCGGTCTACATTTTCCTGAACAGTTTCTATCTGAATGACGCGCAACGCGCCGTAATCGCCCGGCGTTTCAAAAAAGACCACAAACTGCTGGTCTGGACCTACGGCGCCGGTTACTTCCGCAACGCCGCCCCCGGCGACCGCTTGAGCGTGTCGCCGGCCAATATCGCCGATCTGACCGGCATCAAAGTCGAATGGTTGACCCGACTGGCCGAGCTGAAGGCCGCCCCCGCCGCCGGCGGACCGATCGCAGTTCCGGCTCTGAGCATCAAGGGAAAATACAATCCGGCATTTTTCATCACCGATTCGGAAGCGCAGATTCTGGCCGCGTTCACCGGCGATCCGCAACTCGAGGGCAAAGGCGCGGTAGCGTTCAAAACCATGAATTCGTGGCGTTCGGTCTATCTCGGCGTACCCGAATTCAACGTTGATCTGGTCCGCGGCCTGGCGCAATTGGGCGGCGCCCATGTCTGGACCGATGCGGACAATGTCGTGGTCCGGCCCGGCAACGGCCATTTGCTGATCCACAGCGGCCATGACGACACCGTCAAGATCACCCTGCCGCAACCGGCCGCCGCAGTGATCGACGTCGCCACCGGAGAAGTCGTCGCCCGCCAGAGTGCAATTGTCATGCTGCCGATCGGGAAAAACCGCACCCGCCTCTTGCGAATTCAGTAACCCGGCAATTTTTATTCGATAAATTCAGTTTTTCTGAAGTTGACAACACCGGAGGATACGACTATAGTATCCTCCGGTGTTATGTTTGTCCGGCAGCTATCGTACTGAATTTCACCAGGAGATTTTATGGACACATTGAGTCGGCTGAAACGCTTTCGCCCGGCGCTCGCGCCCGAGTTGCTTTTGCAGAACGATTTCTTCACCCTCTATCCGCCGGACGGCGGCGGCGGGTTCATCATGCTTCAGGAACTCGGTTCAGTGGAGGATGCCGCCATCGCCCGCCATATCATGGCGGAAGACGGTCTCGCCGATTTCGGAACGCTGCCCGAACTCGATTATCATAAATTTGAATTCTGGACCACCATCGAACGCGGCTGCTGGCTCAACCGGCTCTATTTCACAGCGCCGCTGGCGCGCGTCGCCCGGCTGAACAACGACCGCAAGCTCGCCCGTCTTGTCCTCGACACCATTTTGTACTTCCATCGCACCCAGCAGCCGCCCGCCGACGCCGTCGCCGCGCAGGAGCTGGAAAAGGAAATCACCCGGCGGCGCAATGTCGAATACAATCAGGGCATCGGCGACCGTTCGCGGCCCGTCCCCTATCAATGGTATGACTTCCAGCCCGCGGGCCGGATCGTAAACGTGCTCCACGCTCTCTGGTTCCTGAGCGAGCTCGACTGCATCACCGAAGCCGAAGCCGAAGAGCTGACCGCAATGATTGACGGCCACGCCCGGATCATCGACTGGCAGGAGGCGGTATTGCCCGCCAAGCCGGGCAATCATCAGGCGCTGCGCGGACTGGCGCTGCTCTATGCCGGCGGTTTTCTCGACAACCGGCAATATCTGGAGACCGGCATCCGGCTCGCCGACTATCACATCCAGAATGACTTCTGTTCCGACGGCCTCCTCCATGAAGCAAGTCCGACCTATCACTGTTTCGAAACCTGGATCGCCCGCGACTGCTGCTATCTGGCCAGACTGTACGATTTTCCGCTCCAGCCGGCCTCGTTCGCCATGTTGTCCCAAGCCGCCGCGGCCGCCGCGATGATCTGCCGCCCCGACGGCCGCGCGGTAGTCCTCAATGACGGCTGCAATCTGACGCTGGCGACCTTTCTTCGGACGCTTCCCCGGACAGCGGAAGCCATAGCGGAGCACATGCTGCTGCCGGTCAACCGGATCGCCACCTGGCGCAATGCAGCGTGGTTTCTGTTGTTCGACGCCTCGCCCTTTACCGGGCAGTTCAGCCATTACCACTCCGGCAAAAATGCGCCGACACTCTGGTATCGCGGGCTGCCGTTTCTGGTCGACTCCGGCTGCTGCAATTACGATTTGCCCGATTTCGCCGGATGGTTCAAGCACAGCTTCGCCCACTCGTCGCTGCTGGTCGACGGCCAGTCCGACGGCACGTTGCGCGGCACCTATGAATGGCTCGCGTATGCCGAAACCAGGCTTTCCGACTGGCAGGACGGCGTTTTGACCGGAGCGCTGAAAAGTGCCGTCCCCGCCTGGCATGGGGTCGAATGGCAGCGTACGCTCCGGACCGCGGCCGACGGCATCACGCTTGAAGACCGGGTGACTGCCGGAAAGATGCACGATTACGAATTTTTCTTCGTGCTCCATCCCGATGTGACGGTAAAATTGGAAGAACACAAGGCCGTTCTGAGCAACAGTCAGGTCAAACTGCATCTGCGGTTCGATTCGGCGACCCCGGTCAAGCTGAATATTCTGCCGGGTAAATATTGCGACGGCGCCGAAATCCGCGAGTCGCGCCGCATCCGCGTCGCGGTGAACGGCACCAATGTCGAATTGACGACCACCGTCAAACCGGTCTGATCCCGGTCCCGACGCATTGCCTCACCGCCTTCGCCCGGAAGACTCCGGCGAAGACGGGAGAACATTTATTGGCGCAAAGCTCTTGCGCCGTCAGCCGCGGCGGCGCTGAGCGGTTCGAGCCTGATATCAGCCACATAGAGTTCGCAGTCGTCGGCCCCTCTGGTCTGGATGGCAATTCCATAACGGCCCCTGGCGGTCGGAACCGCCTTGAAATCGACGGAAAACTTTTTCCAATCCGTATCGGACGGGAAAGCGGCCAGGCGGGAGGTCTGTTTCCAGCCTTCATTGTGCACGATCACCGCGCCGCCGTTCCGGGGCAGTTTGACCGTTTTAGCCAGAAGGCTCAAGCGGTAGAGCTCCCCCTCGGCCAGACTGCATGCGCCGGGTTGCCGGACCAGAGCCTCCCCGGTCAGCTTGAATGCCGGCCGGCCTCCGGGACCGCCGGACGCAAGGTACTCGACAGTGCCCTGGGCCGCCACCCAGTTTTTCGGAAAGTCGGCATCGTCGACTTTTTCCACCATCTTGAAGTCGCCGTTATGGATCACACTGGGGCCGGTCGGAACCGGGGCGGCTGTATCTCCGGCCATCACCCGGCAAACCCCGGCCGTCCATGCCGCCAGCAGCGCGCATTTCAGAAAACGCATGAAAAACCATCCCTCCCTGATCAGGCAGTACCATGCATATCGGATCGCCCCTGAAATCAATTCTTTCCGGCTTCAGATTATCCTCAAAATACACCCGGCTACCGCACCGGAAGAGTGCTCCCGCCAGCCAGATACTTCCACATGGGAGCGGCCATCAAGGCCTGAACGATTTCGCCGCGGGCCAGGAGTCCCGTCACCTCGCCTGGCGTGAGCACGCAGGCGCGGAGACTTTCGGTGGCGTCGAGGTGCGGCTCGGCCATCGGCACCACGCCGCGAGCCAGAAAAGTATGGGTGAGATTGCTGTGGGTGGCCGGATTGGCCGAAAGCACCATGAATTCCCGCCAGTCGCCGCCGCCGTAGCCGGTTTCCTCCAGCAGTTCGCGCCGGGCCGCATCGAGCACGGAAGCATCGCTCGCTTCACAAACCCCGGCGGGCAATTCAAACGCCGCCTGCCCCAGCGCATGGCGGTATTGATGCACCATCACCCAATTGCCTTCCGGGGTGATGGCGATCACGTTGACCCATTCGGGATATTCCAGCACATAATATTCCGGCACCCGGTTGCCGTTGGGCAATTCCAGCGATTCGCGGCGTACCGTAAGCCACGGCGCGCGATGCAGATACTCGCTGGTAAGCACCTTCCAGCCGTCTTTTTTCGCCGGTTTCATGATGCCTTCCCCTTCCTCCCGCTCAAACCCGATACAGCCAATGGATCAGATAATAAGTCAAGGCCGAACAGAGCGCGGTCAGCGGCACGGTCATGAACCACGCCAGCACAATCCGCCGCGCCGTCCCCCAGCGCACCCCGCGCGCGCCTTCCACCGAGCCGACGCCCATGATCGAACCCGCGATCACATGCGTGGTCGATACCGGAATCCCCAGATGGGCGGTCCCCATCAGCACCAGCGCGGCCGAGGATTCGGCGCAGAACCCCTCGGTGGGGCGAATTTTGGTGATGCCGGTTCCCATCGTCTTGACGATGCGCCAGCCGCCCATCATGGTGCCGAGACCGATCACGGCGTAACACGAAAACGCCACCCAGCCGGGAATGTCCAGCGTCTCCCGGACCCCGCCGCAGACCAGCGCCAGCGAAATCACCCCCATCATCTTCTGGGCGTCGTTGGTGCCGTGGCCGAGGCTGTACCAGGAGGCGGAGATCAACTGGAGATAACGGAACACATGATTGGCGTTCATATGCGACATTTTCCGGAAGAGATTGAGAATGATCACGGTGAAGATCATCGCTCCGATCATCCCCAGCAGCGGGGCAATGGCGATGAAGGCGATCACCGGCAGGATGCCGGTGGAGACCAGCTTGCCGTTTTCAATCGCCAGATGGCCGAAAATCACGATCTCCGGTCCCGCCGCCGCCAGACCGGAGCCGAGCAATCCGCCGATGATCGCATGGCTGCTGGAGGTCGGCAGTCCGAAAATCCAGGTGAGGATGTTCCACCCCACCGCCCCGATCAGCGCCGCCAGCAGCACCACCATCTTGCCGTCCGGCGTGGCCACCATCTCCATATGGATGATGCCGGAGCTGACCATTTTGGCAATGGCGTGCCCGAACGCGAAATAGCCGACGAAATTGGCCAGTCCGGCCAATGTGACCGCCTGAAGCGGGGTCAGGGTCCGGGTCACCACCACCGTGGCGATGGCGTTGGCCGCGTCGTGAAAACCGTTGAGAAAGTCGAACAGCAGCGCCAGCGCCACCACCAGAACCAGCAGAATCATCAGCGAAGTCATAGTTGGTCTCCGCCGCGGTTTAACCGTTTTTAATCTTGATGCCGCGCACCAGCTTGCCGATGTCGTCGAGCTGGTCGATTGCGGCCTCCAGCGACTCGTACACCTCTTTGAGCCGCACCATTTCCACCGTCAGCACCGTATCCTTGCGGCAGAAGAGCTCCGCCATGCTGACATTGAAGAGTTCGTCGGCCTGATTTTCCAGTTTGTGCATCTGCTCGACCTTCTTGCGCACTTTCTGCCGGGTGCGCAGATCGCCGACGACCTCCTGCTGCAGTTTGGCGATGGAGACCATGATGCCGCAGAACTGGCAGACACTGGTGGGAAGCTTGCGGATGCGATAGGTTTCGAATTTGCGGGCGAGGTCTTTGAGCTCATCCAGCGGTTTTTCCAGATTGACCGACAAGGTATGGATATCCTCGCGGTCAAGCGGAGTGATGAAACAGCGGCTGAGTTCTTCGATGATGGTCATTTCGACCTCATCGCCCTTGGCTTCATAGTCCTTGATGGCGTAAATCCGCTTCTTGCGCTCGTCTTCGGACAGATTTTCGATCCGGATCACCAGATCGTGAAAAGTGACGCAAGAACTGTGCACATAGCCGCTCAACTGTTCGAGGAAATCAAAAAACTTCGTTTCGCGCGGCAACAACAGGTCCAGCAGGTTAAAACCCATATTTTTCTCCAGGCTGAATGATCCGGCTCAAGACCGCAACGAACGACGCATGCGGACGAAACGATTTTCAAACGAAATCGACACACCGAATAAACAGCCTATGAATATAACCGGAAATTGTCAAAAAATCAAATTGCGATAGCTTCATTCGGCAAGAAATTTCGATTTTTTCCGGCTGATGCCGTGCGATACCGCCTTTGACTGCAAATACCGGCGTCCAAGTCAGGAAAACGGAAGGGCAGACGGAAATGGAGCCAATGATCGGAATCGAACCGATGACCTGCTCATTACGAGTGAGCTGCTCTACCGACTGAGCTACATTGGCTGACCAGGAAATGTTTTTTACTATACCGCACTTTCGCTATTTTTCAAGCACGGAATGCGGCTTTTCCGGATTTTTCGGCCGAATCGGTTGCTTTTCGGGAGCAAACGGTGTATCTTGAAAAAAGCCTGAATACGCCGCCGACAGGAGAATCGCCCGCAAGCCGCGGAACTCCCGGATACCGGTCGGCATCTTTTTTGCCGGAGTCGACCGATTTATGGTTCAAGCCATCGCCCGCGCCATGAAACTGCTGCGCCTCCTGGCCGAACAGCCCGACGGCCTTCGCCTCGGCGAACTCGCGGAACGCAGTCAACTCAAATACGCCACCGTTTACAATCTCATGCGCGCACTGGAAAGCGAACAGCTCGCGGTTCGCGCTTCCGGCCGCCGCTGGACACTCGGCGACATGGCCCGCGGCATCGGCCTCACCGAGCAGGATCATTGCTTTTATCGCGCCGCCTGGCAACTGATCGTCCGGCTGAGCGGCGAATTTCCCGATTCTTATCTGACCTTTTCGCAATACCGCGACACGGACCTTCAGGCGATACTCTATGCCTGCGTCAGCCGCGACCGCGCCATCGGCGACCGGATTCACCCGCTGCCGGCTTACTCTACCGCGGCAGGAGTCGTTTACTTCGCCTATGCCCCGTTCGCGCAAATCCGCCGGTTCATCCGACGGCGCCCCTTTCAGGCGACGGCCGAACGGCCGGGCTGGTTCAGCCTCACCGAATTCGAACATGCGGTCTGGCGCTGCCGCCAGAACGGCTATGCCGCCTTGCCGTGGGGGCCGGAATCGGAAATGCGCATCGCGTTCCCGCTTTGCCGCGGCGATGAATTCGGCGGTATCATGACCGTTTCCCGCCCGCACGTCACGCCGGAAGAAAAGCAACGGTTTCTCGAACGCGTCAGCGCCCTCGGCAATATTCTTCCGGAAACGGAAAAGCCGGCCGCCGGGCTTCAGGAACCCGGCAGGCTGGCTTAGTTGGCTCACTCCCTGGCTATGATCAGGGATCAGAGCCGGAAATCAATCGCCGTATGGTTGCCGAAATCGACCGTGCGTGTTTCCATGCCGCCGTCGGCGCGCCGGATTTTGACCGTCGCCGAACCGTCGCCGAACAACCGCAGCCGCCCGGGCTTGCCGCCCAGATGCACCGCCGCCGGCAACTCCACCGCGCAGTCGCCGAAAATCTTGATCGTCAGCGCCTGCCGTTCATACACCGTCGTCGTGAAATCGAACACGCCGGTCGCCACCGTCACCGGCTTGGCGTTGCCGCGGCTCGACCAGTCGGTATTGAGCAGCATCAGCGTCGCGTCCGCACCGTCCTCGGTGTCGCGCCACTGCGTCCAGAAAACTTCGCCGGAATCATCTTCGACGTAAACCTCGCCGCGCGCTTCGGCGGAGAGCATCGCCACCACCGCGGCGCTGAAACGCTGGAATTTTTCGTGTCCCGGATAAGCCCACAAGGTCAACGTATAGACCCAGCCCTTGCCGAACGCGCGGCGCACCAGCAGCGGAGCGCCGGTCGAGGCGTCGTAAATCACCACTTCCGCTCCGGCGAGTTCGACCTCGGCGGTGAAGCCGGCATCGTCCTCCTCGCTCGAATCGTTGGGCATCGCGGACAGTTCCGGCTCGGCCATGCTTTCGCGCCCGGCGCAATTCCACTGCCCGGAGTAGCGTACGCCCCTGCCCTTGACCCGGATGCCGGCGAAATCGCTCAGATCGCCATCATTCCACAATGCCAGATCGACGAAATCCTTCAGGAAATCGCGCCGCACATGGGTGCTGAACTGCGGAATCCCGGTCAATAATACGCCGCCGGCGGCCACATAATCCTTGAGCTTGGCATAATCTTCGGCGATCATGGTATGCCAGCCGAGGTTGAGCAGCAGCCGATACCGGCCGAAATAATCGCCGCGCGCCTCGACCGGAACTTCGTCGAAATCGCCGAACGGCGTCCCGGAGAAGAAGAACCGCCGTTTTTCATAGCGCTGGCGCAGCGGCTGAGTGTTGGCGCCGGGCATCAGCACATCAAGCACCTGGCGGCATTTTTCCGGCTGGCGGTGCCCCCAGGCAGGATCGGAATTGCCGAACAGCCCCCAGACCGAATAATCCGGCGTCTGCTCGCTGTCGCAGATGAAGCCGTTGAAGGGCGCGGCGTAGCGCCCTTCGAGAAACGCGATATGCCGGACGCAGCGCCCGGTACGCGGATGGGTTTTGGCAAAACGGAAAAAATCGCGGGTCATGTCGCGCTTGCCCTTGGTCAGCGCGTCGTCCCAGGTCTGGCGCTCTTCCTTGAAGAGCAGGAACAGGCTGTCTTCCTCGTAAATCATATTGGCGCCCATCATCCACGGCTGAAGCAGACTCAAATAGTAGATTCCGAGATGATTTTCGAAATAAGGCTGCATCGGATGATGGATGGCGATGTGAACGCCCCACTCGCCCGTCCCCAGCGCTTCCGCCGCCGGACGCGCCTGGCTGCACAGATGCATGGTATGCGGCACCATGGTTTCGGTGCGGATGAAATCCACCCCCGCCAGATAGCAGTACCGGTGTCCGCCCGAAGCGTCGCCAAACGCCGCCCGGCCTCCGGCGCGATGCGCGCGGTCGATCTCGATCTTGAGATGGGCAAGATATTTTTCCATCGCCTGTTTCATGTCGTCGGAGCAGTGCGGTTCGCTGGGATCAAGCGCATAGACCACGCCGGGATATTCGTGGCGGCCGACGCTGTGAATGAATTCACCCGCGCCCGCAATCAGGCTGCCGTCATCGAAATCGGTCGCCGCTTCCACGTAAATATGGTGGCGGCGGCAGAACTCGCCCCACTGGTGCAGCCATTCCCCCGGCACCGGTTCGAGCTTGAGACAGCCCGGCTGATAGTGAAAAGAGCGGAAGACCACCAGATTGCCCAAGCGGGTGCGCTCGGTGTAATCGAGCAGCCAGTCCATGAAGCCGTTGCGGTCGTGCGGCACCACGGTCATATCGTACCCGACCATCACCGGAATTTTTTCTTCCGGCAAGGCATAAACCGCACCGACTTCACCCTCGCTGCCGGAGGTGACGACCTTCTGCCCGCAGCCGGCGCGGTCGAATGCGAAATCAAATTCGTTCCAGCCCGGATGCAGTTCCAGCGTCCGTTCCCCGCCGGGCCAGCGCACCGTGGTCCGGTCGGCGCGAACCGCGAAAATCCGGCCGATCAGAGGCTCGCCCACCAGCGCCCAATCCGGCAGACTCAGCTGGAGATGATCGTATTCACACTGGCGCAGCACCAGTCGATTCAGCAGCAGCCAGCCCGCATCGTGGCCATTTTCCAGCGTCAGCGTCACCGGACCGGGCCAGTGCTGAAAACGCACCCAGACGTCTTCGAGCAGCTGCATCACGAAATCATGCTCGCGGAAGAAGTGTTTCACCTCCGCCACCGGAACGCCGTCGGCGTAAATCCGGATGGGATATTCGGCATGGAACGGCTGTTCCTTGTCCGGTGTGCAACCTTCCGGCGGCGCGGCCATCGCCACCAGATGGAGCAAGATTTCCTGAAAATCATGCTTCGACTCCGGCACACGATAAGGAATATCGACCCGCGCCCCCGGCGCCAGCCAGGCCGATGACATCCGCGCCCAGTCATGACGCTCCAGCGGCAGATCGGCCGCCTCAAACACCGTTTCTCCGGCCTTCGGGGCGGGGCGGAACCAGAGATAATCGCGGCGCGTCACGATCACGCTGCAATTGAGATACTTCGGACCGACCGGAAAAACCAGCCGCCCCTCCTCGGCAATCTGGCGGGCGCTGAATTCGAAGGTGCCGGAAAGCGTCCGGAGAGTGAACATCGCCTCCGGCTTGACTTCGGCCGCGACCCGGATGCCGGCAAGTCCGCGGCGGGTCCGGCTCCGCCAGCGCGGTTCCGCCAGCAGAGTTTCCTTCGCACACTGTCCGGGCCCGAACCAGATCACCGGATAATCGAGCTTCCAGCACTGCTCGATGCGTCCTCCGGCACAACTCAGCGAGCCGTCCCATTCATACACCGGATGGTAGTGGCGGCGCGAATACAGATACTGATATCCCCAGTCGATGCGAAAATCCAACTTCATTGCTCCATCCCCTTTTCAGCGCCGTCCTGCCGGCGCAAACCAAACGATCCTTCCGGCATTGCCGTGGCATTCCCGAACTATAGCACAGAATGGCCGTTTTTCAACTGCCGGTCAAGGTTTACCACAATTTTCGATACTCGATTTTGCCGGCGGCGTCAAGAATCGCCCGCAAGTCGGCCAGACGCTGCATCCACGGCGCGTTGCGCCGCCATTCCAGCGCCCTGGCAAGATACTCCGGATCGCGGCGGTTCGCCATGTAGACCAGCATGTCGAGTTTGACCGTGCCGTTGGCGACATCGAAGTCGGGACAGTCGTAATCCGGAAAGAAGAATTCGCCGGTCCCGTCGGCCCAGACTTCCCGATAGGGCCGCATGATTTCCGGCAATGTGGTCATGATGAAGCTGTTGGGATGGTTGAGCAGCCCCCTCGGCATGATCACATTGGGCGAAAATCCGGCGAATTCGTTGAATTCGACATAGTGCCGCCGGCGGCTTTTTTCAGTGAAGATCATATCCGCCGCCTGAGTATGCGACGCCGAAAACGGCCTCCGGCTGCGGAGGTAGTCATTGGCCGCCAGCGAGGCTTGAACCCCGATCAGCTGGCTGACCGCAAGATAGCTTGCCAGATCGCGCAGAGCCGTGTCGCCGCGCCGCGCCGCCATCCTCGCCATCGCCGCGCATCCGGCATGGATGATGGGACCTTCCTGAAGGCCGTTGCCAACCCGGATACCACTGTAACTGTCCCAGACGATCGCCGTCGCCCAATCGTGGCCGTTGGCAATCACGTTGAATATTTTGACCGCGGCAGCCCAATTGCGGTCGGCAAGACTCCCGCCGGTTGCAGTGTCATAATGCCACAGCAGAGCAAGCTGCAACGACTCCCAGCAGGGTTTGTCGATTCCCGCGCCCGGATAATTGGGCAATTTCACGCTGCCGGGCAGTTCGCGCCCCGTCACGGGATGGCGAAAATACCACAGCAGCGGCTGCTGGAACAAATCCGGGCGGACTTTGCCCTCGAATTCCTTGCCGGGGATGCCGGAAGCCATCAGATAACGCTCCATTTCGATGCCGATCTCTTTTCGAAGCGCAGCCGCCGTCTCCGGCGAAAGATAAGGCAGCGCCAGCAGCAGGTCGCTCACTTCCGGCTGATACGCCCCCGGAATGATGAAGCGGTTGTGGCTGGTCAGCATCGGCCAGGGATGCTGCTTCAACTCGTCCATATGCTGAAGCACCAGCGCTTCCAGTTCTTCGCGGTATGGAGAATCGCCGCCGGGCGCAACCTGCCGCGCTTCCCGTACCAGACGCAGCAGCCCGTCGATCGAATAGCGCGCCTCATCACTTCCTTCGATCACCATCAGAGGACCGTGCAAAGTGGCGAAACGCACATCGCGCGCCGGAGCGTTGACCGCCAGTTTGAGGTTGCCCGATCCCGCGGCCAGCGGATAGACCGGAGGCACCGGCGCAAACCGGCGCGGCGGTGTTTTCCACGCATCCTCAAGCGGAGCATACTGGAACCGGTCATGGATCAATACCCGGTCCGAAGCGAAATCCACGGCGAAAGCGCGGCTTACGGCGCGCGGCGCATCCAGCAGCGCCCCCGACCAGTAACGGCAGAGCGCGACGACATCATCCGGAATGCGCTCCTTCCAGCCGGCGGTACGCCCGTTGTCGAGCAGCTCCACGCCGAAAAGCGGCATGCCGCGCAGATTGCCGGCTTTGCCGGGATAATGCAGCGTGACGCCGTCGCCGGCAAGCTCGACCAGCTCCGGACGGTTCTCCAGTACGATCAGCCACGGCGAATCGAACTCCTCCCAATTCTCCGCGCCATGGAACCAGACCAGCAGCCAGTTGGCGCTCATCGCCCGGCCCTCGACCCGCCGTCCGATGCCGATTCGCCCATTTTCTTCCCAGGCCATAGCCTGCGGCGCCCCCAAGCCCCAACGTCCGAGGTGTTCGAAAAGCCCGATCCGGCGGCTGTCGCTCGTCAGTTCCCAGGCGGGACTCAGACTGGTAATCCGGAAATCCAGCGTTTGGCCCGAAGGGTAAGTAAAATGCCAGCTTTTGCCATACCAGGAACTCGCCGTGACCGCCGCTGCTGCGTTTTCGCCGGAACCGTCGGAAAGGAAGCCCCAGCTCCAGATATTGTCGATGCCGTCGTAATATTTGCCGTCGGCTTTCAGATATTTGCCGACGGCATAAGGACTCAGCGGCGTCGGCTTGAGATTGGTCGAGTACAGCAGCGGCCCCTCGGAGGGATTCTCGCACAGCACGGTAAAGCTCAGGCTGCCGCGGCCGTCGCCCGCAACGACCGTGTTGTCCAGCGTATCGCCGGATTGGAACCGCGGTCCGAAACTGCCCGAGGCGATGGCGGCCATATCATTGTTTCCGGTCGGCGGCACGGCGGGAATGGCGCCATCCACCGGCATCGCCGGAGCATATGCGGTTGCGCGAACGGTGAAGTCGATGCGTTGGCGCCAGACGGAACGGCCGTCCTGCTGCAGATCGAGTTCGCAATCATGCCGTCCGGGCGGGGTTCCGCCCAGCGGCACCACCGGCAGGTTGAGCCACTGCCCGGCCACGGCGGCCACCGGCATATCCGCCAGCGCCCGGCCGTCAACCGCAACCTTGAGCGCACCGGTAAAGTCGCCGACGCTCGCCGTAACCCGCGGCGCCAGGCCGAAGGGCTGGCCGGCATCGAATTGGTTGAGGTGCTCCCGGTCGCCGATCATGGTCCACAAACCGCAGCGGCCGGGACGTTTGCAATCCAACTCCACCACCGGCAGCTTCTCCGGAATCGCCGACAGCGCCGGAAGGCCTTCGTACATTCCTTTCAGAAACCCCAGATTGACCCGGACGGTCAGATGGTTGCGGCCGCTCCGGAAAGGGGACTTTCCGCACGGGGCCAGATAGCGCCGCTCAATCCCGGAACTGCCGGGAACCACCTGATAAGGCGGCTCGAATTTGCCGCAGCCGCCCAGTCGCACGCCATTGACCCGGACTTCGTCGTCCACCGAAATCTTGCCCAGCTCCAACAGCAGGCTGTGACCGGAAAAAGTTTCCGGCAGATCGAAATCGCAATGGTAGAAAACCTCGCCCCGGAGCGGAAATTTGCCCGGCTGTTTGTCCAGACCGATCCCGACGCGCACCGGTACGCCGGGCGTTTCGGCCGAATCTGAAAGCGTCCAGTTTTCACCCAGCGCAAGGGTCTGCAATCGCGGGAGGGTTTTGAGCATATCGCTGGTTTCGCGGTAACTCATCGGCACTTTGCCGTCGTCGGGAACGCGGGCATAAAGCTCAAATTCGAAGAGTTTGACATAGGCGTCACGGTCGCCGGTCCGGGCATGATAACGGAATTTGGCGGCGACGACCGGAGCGAAACGCACCCGGATCACGCCGGTTTCGGCGGCGACCTCCGGGGCCGCCACATCATGCCATTGACCGTCGCGTTCATATTGCAGGCAAAAATCCCGGCCGTAGGTTCCCGCCGGGTAGTCGGGGTAGATTATCGCCTCGGACAACTCCTGCGCCGCCGGCAGCGTCAACTCCAGATAATGCGGCTTCCGGCTCTGTTCCGAAACCCAGCGGCTGGCGGCCGAACGCACGCCGTCGATCGCCATCTCCGGCGTATATTTTCCCGCCACCGGCTGACGCTGGAGCGTAAAAGGAGCATCGGCCGCCGCCGTCGCCGTCCGTGCGACATTGACCCGCTTCATTTCCACCGCCGGTGCGGCCGTCAAAAAAATTGCGGCCATTAATACGGCAAGCCATGGTTTCATTATTCCACTACCCTGATTTGTGCTTTGATTCTGCCGTCCAGCAGCGTATAATCTTCCGAAGGTTCTGCGGAAGCGACGATTTCATACCATCCCACCGCCGGCGGCGTCCAATCGCAACTCAGCGTCTGCCGCGCGCAATCGGCCACAAACGAGCGCTTCGCCAGCAGACCGTAGGTATTGCCGTGCGCTTCAGTCATGGCATAAGCCCCCGCTTCAGGACCGGTCAGCGTGGCGAAGCCGACGCCCAACTCTTCCAGCACCGGCGCGGCAACGGGAAACGTCCGCCCGGATTCGTCCACGGCGTAAAGCCGGAGCGCGACCTTCCGCGCCCGCATCCCGCCAAGATTGTAAACCCCGAGGTGAATCCGGAACGGTTTGCCCGCCCGGGGTTGGTAATCGGAAAAGAACAGTTCGCGCAAGTCCACCACCGGACGGATGAAATATTTCTCCAGCAGCGCTTCCTGAGCGTCGTAAGAAAATACTTCACGATAGTAGTCCGGTTCATTCGATCCCTGATAGAAAGCCATTCCGGCGAGCTCGGGCGCAATTTTCTTGAGATGGCGCACATCGTACTCCAGCCGTGCCGCGGCGGGTTCCTCTCGGATGCCGCCGCCGACGTGATTGGTCGAAAGCATCACGATGGCGCCGTGGCGACGCCAATTTTCCGAAGTTCCCGCGGTCCGCTCATAGCCGCGCTCAAAGAGCAGATCGCAGCGCCGCAGCGTCGCCACCCGATTGTCGATCTCCGCATGGAAATTGCGGGTCCCCTGCGCCAGATTGATGAATTCGCCGTAGGTTTCCGAAATCAGGACGGCGTCGGCCGCCTTGAATCCCGCGGCATATTCCGGCAGCGGGTTGCCGCCGACGCACCCCATCAGGATTTTATCCGGATAAAGTTTGCGCACCGCCGCCAGCGCCGCCATCTCAATGGCGACCGCGCGCCGTCCGGCTTCATCGGGATAAGCCCCGAGTTCATCGATCCAGATGCCGTCGGCGCCCTCATCCAGCGGTTTCCGCCAGCGTGCCGTCAGCCGTTCCGTGTTTTCCTCCGGCGAAAGGTTCGGATCGAGGTGAAGACGGCGACGCTGGAAAACAAATCCGAGCACCCGCGAACCCGCCTTGCGCCACCGCTCCATCGCCTCTTTGTCGCGCACGATCACGCAATCGGTAAGCAGCGGATAGCGCGCCGCTTCCTCCGCCGGCGGAATGTTCCAGCCGAAAAAGGCGAAATTGCGCCAGACCACCGGCACCCGCCGGACCGCCGAACGACCGTCTCCAGACCAACGCAATGTGTAATATCCGGTCTTTTCCGGCACCCAGCGAAGCGGCGCATCCGTTCCGGCCAGTTCCCATGCGGTTTCGCCGTCGTCGATGCGAAGCGTCCCCGGTCCCGGCAGCATGACCGTGCACGCGGTCCCCGCCGCCGGAACGTGGGGGGAAACCACAATCTCAAGACTCGCTCCGCCTGCTCCGGCCGCCTGCTCCGCAACCTCAGCACCCTTCATTTTCACCGCTCCCGTTCCCGCGAGGATGGCGACGGCCAGCCCGGCGGCGATCCATTGTCTTGTCATATTCCGATTCTGATCCCTGATTTGACGATTGCGTTCCCAAGCACCCCGGTTCGGGCGATGATTTTACCAGCCGCGGCCGATCTGGATGCGTTTCTTCAAAAATTCTTCCAGCGACAGTCGTTCGGCATCCCCGGCGCTGTACAATACCGTCACGGTCTGGTTGTGAAAACCGTAATCGCCGATCACGCCGAGATAATCGGTACGGTTGTAGGTGTAGTGAAAAAGAGCCCCTTTATTGCTGGAAACGAAGAGCGCCATCCGGTCGTAATCGGCAGTCATGCGCGGCACGTTCTTGATTTCGGCATTATAAGCGTAACTGTAGCTCCAGGCGCTATCGGTTTTGTTGTCCCAGGCCTTGCCGAAATAGGAGTGCTCGTCCGAACAGAAGAACGGCCAATTTTGGCCCGCGTTCCGGTCGGTCATTTCCAGATTGGTCTTGTCCGCCGGAAAGCCGAGCTGTTCGCGCACCATCTGGACCAGCGGCCCGATCACCCAGTCGCTCTGGCTGGCATTGGCGTATTTAGCCGGATAATAACCGTTGTTGGCGTCGGTATACATGATCGCATAAACGCCGATCTGCTTGAGATTGCTGAGGCATTTGGCGCCGCGGGCGTTGGCCCGGGCAGAGCTCAATGCCGGCAGCAATATTGCCGCCAGAATCGCAATGATCGCAATCACAACCAGAAGTTCGATGAGTGTAAAATCCATTCGTTTCATTGCTTGTCTCCTGTGATATGGTTTCGAGTCAGTTGATGCGTCAATTCCGTTTGCGGCAGATAGGCGCCCTGCCGCCGCAACTCGGTGATCAAAAGCGCCGGATCGATTTCCGCCGCGCCGCAATCCGCCCGCAGGCTCAACGCCGCCGCCGCGCCCGCGGCCTGTCCCATCATCGCCGCCGCGGGTTGAACCCGGATCGAGGCCTGCACTTTTTCATCGGAGGAAGCGCAACGGCCCGCCATCCAGAGATTGTACCAGCCGCGCGCCACCGTGATGCCATAGGGCAGTCCGAAATATTCGCCCGGGCCGATTTCGGCGATATCGCTGCTGAACCGCTCGAATTCCTCATCCGAGCAATCTTTGACATGCATATCGACGAATTTGTTGAAAACTCCGATCTGATCGGGAAATTTGCGGCGCAGGCAATAATCGCGGTAATCAAGCACGTATTCGCCCAGCACCTGCCGGCCGGCGCGAATGCCCGGGACATCGCCCGATGCAACCAGTTCCATGTTTTCAAAGCCCGGCACATATTTGCGGTAAAATTTCACGTATTCCCGAATCTGGCGTCGGCCTTCGCTCATGGCTTGACTGCGTTCCCGGGCCTCAAGGCAATTCAATCCGAAAAGATGCCCCGCATTCATATACCCGGAAAAACGCGAACATTCCAGCGCTCCCGGCAGGTGCCGGTCGGGCGTTTTGAAAAAACCGTCGGCCAGCGCCCGGAGCAATCCCGTCTGCTGGGCGGCATAATCCGAACGGCTCCAGTCCACCCCGGCGTGCAGCGAACACAGCGTCGCCGGCATCGGATTTTCGAGCTGGCAGTACTCCGCTCCGGCCAGCACCGCCAGCACCGCATCGCCGCTGGCATCAATGAACCGTTCGCCCGGAATGTAACTCAAGCCGTCGATATTGGTCACGAAAACGCCCCGGACGCGCCCGCTTGCCGGGTCCGCGTCAACCGCGATCAGCGAGGTGAAAAATAGCACCTCGGCGCCCGCTTCGGCCAGCTTTTCATCCAGCAATAGCTTGAGCTCCTCGCCATCGAACGCGGTCCACTGCCGGAAATGCGTCGTCCACCATTCCGGCGTCGCCGCCGGAGCGAGGGCTTTCCGGCGATAAAGCTCTTCCACCAGTTCAAGCATGAATCCGCCGACCAGCGTCCGGCTGCCGTCGCTCATCGGATCGAATCCGCGCACATATCCCGAAGCGGCCAGTCCGCCCAGCGAGCCCTGGGTTTCAATCACCAGCACTTTGGCCTTCAGCCGCGCGGCGGCAACCGCCGCGGCGCAACCGGCCGGGCCGCCGCCGACGATCACGACATCGTAACCGCCGCGCACGGGCACCTGCCGGGTCAACTCTATCATCCTGTCCATCCGCAGAAAACCTTTCCCTGATTCCCGGAATTCCGCGAGCGGCTCTCCGGTTTTGTTCTTCCCGTATAAGTATATCCGAAAACAGCGGCTTTACCATATATTATCCATGATTTTTTATGTATTTTCTGCTGTATCGGGCAGAATCCAAGATAAAATCGATAAAACCACCTTGCATTCCAAGGGGAGTGAAGTATCGTATCGCAGGAAGGGAAATCGGACGATGAATCTGGAACGATTGAGTCGGATCATGAGTGCGCTGAGCGACGCGACCGGACTGCCGGTGATCTGGAAATCAGGCGCGAACATGCTGGTGGAAACGGCGCTGCCGTTGCGGCACCGTTTTCATACCCATCCATTCTGCCTGGCGGTCAAGGAAACTTTGGAGAACCGCTGCCTGCGCAACGACGACGCCGATATCAGCCGCATCGTGGTTCGCAACCGGCAGCATTTCATCCACGCCTGCCACGCCGGCGCGGAAGAGCTGGTGATTCCGATTTTTTACGGCGACAGTTATTGCGGCACCATCATGATCGGCCCCTTTGCCGGGCCGGAAAGCGCGACCCCGTATCCGGGGTGCGAAAAGTTGCTCCGCCAACTGCCGGAATTGAAACCGGCCCAGCGTCAGGCGCTGGTCGAACTGGTGGAAATGCTGATCGTCCCGATGGCCGGGGAACTGGCGGACGGTCACGCGGAGAATCTGCTGCCGCCGAATGAACTCATCCGCCACGAAACCGTGCGCCACGCCATCCGGATCATGCGGGAACGCTTCCGGGCGCGATTGACGCTTTCCATACTCAGCCGCGAGTGCGCGGTGAGCACCTCGCATTTTCAGCATCTCTTCCGCGTCTACACGGAGTTGAATGCATTGGACTATCTCCAGCGCCTCCGGGTGCTGGAAGCGCGCCGGCTGATCGCACTCACCGATCTGCCGCTGGGGGAAATCGCCGGAGTGTGCGGATTTTCCGACCAGAGCCGGATGGCGCTGCTGTTCCGGCGTTACTTCGGCCGCGCCCCCGGCAGCTATCGCAAGCGAGCGAGTCATTAAATTCGGTGGAATTTTCACCGGATGGCATGAAAATTCCAAATTTCAGAATTGAATCAGCCCGACCGCCGGAAATACGGAAAGAACGCTTCCGTGACGCCGATCGGGCCCATACCTCAATTCCATGCCGACCCGATATCGCTCACTCTTCAAAGGACCGCCAGTGGCCGAACTCAGGATTTTGCCGATAACATTCGGCAAACAGCGCAACCTGTCTTTCGACCTGCGGCAGCGTCACCTCGAGCGGGGCTTTGCCGGTCATTGCATCGTACAAATTCAGATAGAATTTTTCCACCCGCGAATTGAAACTCATTCCTTCTTCGGAGCTGCTCCATTTTTCCGAATAAAAA
The DNA here is from genome assembly GCA_036677805.1 of Victivallaceae bacterium. GTDB lineage: Bacteria > Verrucomicrobiota > Lentisphaeria > Victivallales > Victivallaceae > SIG78. The sequence continues at coordinate 69,855 of JAVBVS010000017.1, forward strand.
CTGAGATTTTCACTGCAATAGTTCCGTTCCGGCATCGGTTCGGCAATCACGGCATGAGCCGGCGCTTCCTGAGGATCGAAATAACGCCATTCAATATCCCGATGGTTGCCCCACAGCGTGCCGTGCGTTCCATAAACCAGATAGACATAGGGATCGAATAAACTGGCATTGGAAATTTCGATATCAACCGCCGGATGTCCCTTGCCGGAAAGGAGCAGTTTGACATGATCCTCGGCGCCGCCCAGACTGTTGGCATTGTCAAGTCGACAGAAAATTTCTTCCGGCATGGCATCGCCGTAGAGCTGCAACGCCTGGTCGATCGGATGAGGACCGGTATTGACCAGATTGCCGCCGCCGTATTCCTGCAGCGTCTGCCAGTCCCAGCGCCGTCCGAATCCGGTGAAGGCCAGTTTTACCGTCATAATCCGCCCCAGCACCCCCGAGGCGATGACCGACTGCACCCGGCGGAAGGTCGGAGCGAAACGGGATTGCTGGAACACCGCGAAGAACCGGCCGCTCGCGGCAATCGCCGCCTTGAGTTCCGCCATTTCTTCCGGAAAACGCGTCAACGGTTTTTCGCACAACACATGATGTCCGGCCCGCAATGCCGCAATGCTGACCGGAACATGGGCATGCGACGGCAAGGCATTGATCATCAAATCAAGATCGTTCACGGCCAGCAATTCACGATAATCTCCATACATCCGGCACCCGGGATTGCCGGCAACCGATTCCCGGCAACGTTCCGGTTCCCGATCAGCCACCGCCGCAATCACAAAACGCTCCCGCAGTCCGGGCCGTTCCAGACTTGCCGCGTGAATATTGCGGCCGCTGCGCCCTTGCCCGAGGATTCCAACTTTCAATTTACGCATTTTCCCAACTCCTGTCCACCATTTCCGTCCGGCCGCTCTGCGCCGCACGATCGAAAGCTTCCAACAATGCCATGACCTCAAATGCATCTTTCCGCGTCACCGGCTGAGCGCCGTTCAGAAAGAATGCGGCGATTTCACGGACCAGCATCTGATAATACGGAATAGTTCCGGAAACCTGAAATAACCGCTCCCGTCCGAGCCATTCGCGCAGCACCCCGCCATAACGGCCGCCGTCATCGGTCAATTCCACGATGCCGCGGCGTCCGTCTGCATAACGCACATGTCCGACATAACCGCGGCGATCGGCGCCGACCGTAACACTCAAAGCGCCGCCGCCCATGATCCGTTCGAGCATTTCCAGCGCATGGCACCCGTACCAGACCAGCGAACTGCCCGCGGCGGCCTTGCCGAACGGCCCCCATACGGTCGCACTGTCGACAGTCAGAGGCTCGACACTCAGCGCCCGGATCAGATCGGCATCGAATCGCAGCGGCGATGCGGTGAAATACCGGATTTCCCGCCGTTGCGCGATGTGATCAATGGCTTTGGCATGATCCAGCGTATCGGCGAAGGGCTTGTCCAGAAACATCGGCTTGCCCAGCGCGGCGCAACGCTCGAAATACGCCAGATGCAGACTCGCGTCATTGATTTCCAGCATCACGCCGTCGCAATTCGCCACCGCTTCGGCATAGTTCTCCGTCACCATTACGCCGAAACCGTTCAATTCGGCTTTCCGGGCCAGCAGTCCCGCGGCATTCTGGAACGGCGTTGCAAAGCTCAGGCAGTGCGTCACCCGCAATCCCGGCGCCATTTTCCGGTCATTGATCAGCCGCGGCAGCTCGACCGCATGGCTGGTATCGAGCCCGATAACCGCCAATTTGAATTCATGACCCATTTTCTAGCGCTTCTCCACCATTTTCCGGGTACGCAAAATCAAATCGATCATGCGGTCGCGAACCGCTTCCTGATCCTCGGTCGCCGCATACGGATCTTTTTTGATCGCGCCGATGAAATCGTCGATTTCACGGCCGAGTTTGGCTTCCGGGAGCAGCTTTTCCCGGAGTTCGAGCAATTTTCCGAGATAACGCAGATCATTGATGCCGCGCGCCCAACCTTCGTACTGCAACGTGTCGATGACGCCGTTACGAGTCGGATAAACCATGCAGTGCTGTTTCCAGAAATGTTCGTTGAATTCGTTCCAGCAATCATATTCGGCGCCTTCATAAGGCCAATACCAGCACCAGGTCATCGTGCCGTCATAATCGCTGCCGTACATCAGAATCCCGAAGTGACGGCGATAGCGCTGCGGCGCTTCCAGACCGCCCTGCGGAAAGTTGTAGCAGAATATCTCATTGCCGTCACGATGAATCCGTGCGGTCAGATCCTTCGGAATCGGCGGCGGACCGGATTGATTCATGTGATTGAAAATTTTGTCCGCTCCGGGCACATTGATCCAGCCTCTCGAAGCCGCACCCCAGGTTTTGCCGCCCAGCCGGTGAATTTCGTCAGCGATCGGAATGCTCTTCTTGAGCTTTTCTCCCATCGCTTCGTCCGGCAAATAGAAATACACGTCCTTGACTCCGGGAACTTTTTTGGCTTCCAATCCGGCCTTGACGATTTGCCCGAGGCGTTCTTGGTCAATATCCGGCCAGATGTAGAAATCCCCGTCGCCCTGCAGATAAATCCGCTCCACCGAAAGACCGCCGGTTTTCATCAATTCCACCACATGCGGCAGCGTGGCGGATTTTTCGTGCAGGCCGACCGTATCCACACCATGCCGGACGAGATTGCGAATCTCGGCGAGCGCAAGCTCATCGCCCGCTTCCCCCCAATGGCTCAGCGTATAGATCTGACTGCGAATCGGGGATTTGCCAAGCTGGAACGGCAGTACTTCGACCGCGACCGGCAGTGTGCCGAGCACTTCATTCCCGGCGCGAACGGTAAGTTCTGTCGTATAATTTCCCGCCGGCGTGTCTTCCGGAAACCGGAAACGAACCCAGAACTGCCGGAGAAATTCCGCCGGCACATAACGGATGGGACGCAGTTCCGCACTGTCATCGGGATAAAGCCGCGCCGCCCGGCCGTTGTGGTAAATCTGCGGCAGGTTGTTGCGCAAGACATGATCGCTCTCCACCAGATCCGAATTCTTTACCAGGAGTTCCGGAACAAGTCCGATGCGACTCTGGGTAAGTTCCGTGTAGCCCATGCCCTGATACCAGCACTTGACATGAAATTTTTCGATTGCGGCATCGATCGTTTTGCCCGCGGCATTGCGGAAAGGCTCGACATCGAAAGTCACATTCGCCAGGTCGCGCATCGCCCATAACCCGGCGCTGAAACTGTCGATTTCTCCGGGCGCGACCCGTAACGCAACCGAACGGGCGTTGGCAAGGCTGATTCCGGGCAGCGTAAAATTATTCACCATTTCCTTGTCGTTCCAACAGGGCACGGCGAATACCAGCGCATGGTTTTTGCCGAACTGCGGCAGCCGGGTCAAAGCGGCCGCCCGGGCATTGCGCAAGTCCTCAGCGAGCCGGTTCAGCGCTTTGAACTGAAAATAGCGCCGGCTCTGGTAATCAACCTCGGAAAGCGACTCATTGAGTTTATACCAGGCGGCGAGCTGTTTCCCGCCGGTTTCGGCTGCCGCCCGGGCCGGAGCATCGAATTTAGCAAGCTCGGCAAGATCGGCATCAATCTGCCTGAGCTGTTCGTAACAAGTGACTTCATAATCGAAGTAAAGCAGCGGACGGGTCACTTTTTCTCTGCCGGCAAGAATCGCCTTGGCCATTTCCGGACCGAGTTCATTACGATGATTGGTAAAAAAATACATGGTATAGCGTTGCGCGGTCGGATATTTGAAGCGTACCGCCACATCGTAATAATCCCCCGGCTGCGGCACCTGCGGCAGCCATTCCATGGTCTGCGGCAAATCAAGAGCCATTTCCAGAGTGCATCCCGCGGTTCCGTTGGACGCGGTTTTCAGGACGACCGTACCGTCGTAATCATCGCTGACCATGCCGTTTTCATCAAACCGGATCGAAAAATACAGCTTGCTTTTCCGCACCAGATCCATCGGCCGATGGCCGCGGATCACGGGACGGATATAGAACTCCATTTCCGGCGCGCCGAGTTGCGGATCCGGACGCCGGATGTCGAGCAGGAAGTAGAGTCGCGTCCGGTCGTAGAACGCCCGCAGCGTCATGACGATATCGCCGCGAAAGTTCTTGACATCGGTAATCTTCGGGGCATCCTTCCATACGGCGTCGTCGGCTTTGCCGTCAATTACGGGTGCGGAATCGGCGACGTTGACCGGCAACACTTCAAGTCCGGCCAGGGCTGTCGTCGCGGCCAATCCGGCGACCCACGCGGCCGCCAGTGTTCTGCAAATCATCGATTTCATCATTCTTCCTTATGTTTAAAGTATCTGCGGTAACCCCTGGAATCGGTTCTACTGCAACGCCTGCCGGATGATTTTATCCTGCTCGTCGTAAGAAACCGGATTGGAGACAAAACCGGCGACGTGGTAATCGCCGAAAAGAATATTGGCGGTATTATTGTGGTAAGTGGCCAGCACCAGCGTCGGATAACGGTCGTGATCGTACCAGTAATTGCCGCAATCCTTGAACGGAGAAGTGGTCTTGGTGTTCTCAAGCAATACCGCCGCACTGCTCGGATCGCCCTTGATGACGGATATTTTCTTGTCCCAGAGAAGAGAATTCATGCCGTAACTGAAGTTTTCGCGCCCGTTCTGATAGTACTGATTGTAGGTGTTTTCGATTTCCTGATCGCCGCTGGCCGAAGGGCAACTCAGCAATTTCCAGAGATGGTAATCCTGTTTGACCGCGGTCGGCTGGCCGTTGCGGATCAGATAATGCGGCCAGAAGTACTGGTAGTTGACCGTATCCTGCATTTTCGGCAGCTGGCCGTCGTGCATGGAAGTATATTGCTCCAGCATCAATCCCAATTGCTTGAGATTGGCTACGCAATTTGCGGCACGGGCGCGAGCCCGTGCCGCCGACAATGCCGGGAGCAGCATCGCCGCCAGAATCGCGATAATTGCAATTACCACCAGAAGCTCGATAAGTGTAAAATCTTTCTTCCTCATTTCTTCATCCTTTCCCGCTGTTTATAAATCGTTATTTTCTTGATCGAGAGCGATACGTACTTTCAACCGTCACTTCCGCCCAGCTTCGTTCCGGGTCGAGCGCCCGTTCAAGCAGACGTTCGGCAATCATGCCGTACTCCGGATCGAGCGAAGCAATCGCCGGAGCAATGCTGCCGAACAACGGATTGTGGTTGCCGCCCAGAAGTCGCGTTCCGGCATGTTCCGGACGCATCCGGCTTTGCAGCGATACCGCGGTTATGGCATCATCGATATACAGCCAGTCGGGCCGGTATTTTTCCACGCACTCCTTCAACAGCCACTCTGCCCGCGCGGCAATGCTGTCGACAACTGTTTCCGGATAGCCGAAACAGGCCTCGTCGCCAATCGCCAGTCCGCAAGCTGTCAACGCCGCCAGAAATTCTCTGCGCAATGTTCGTTCCGAATGGTATTTTTCCAGCGCATGAACCACCGCAAAACGCCGGCTGCCCGCCCGCAATGCTTCGCCGACCATCCCGGTCAATGCCGTCTGCCGTGAAGTTGCGACCCAGTGCCGGGCCGGAAACGCCGGTTTTTCCAGAAAAACCGTCTTCGGCCGGTCGGCGAAAACATCCGCGATTTCTTCCCGGAATTCCGGATAATCGTGGGACAGACAAATCACGCCCGAAACCTGATATTGTGCAAACATCGCGCAATCCTGGCGAATATTCGCCGGACTGTCGTGCGAACTGGCAATCAATATCCGGTATCCCTGCCGCGCCGCCCGCTGTTCCAGCTCAATCAGCAACGCCTGACTGCGATAGTGCGCATAACTGTCAAGAATAACGCCGACCAGACGCGAATCCCCGCCGGCCAGAATCGAGGCGGCCATGTTGGGTTGATAGTTGAGTTCCCGCGCCGCAGCGAGAATCCGTTCCCGGGTTGCCGCGCCGACCCGGATATTGTCGCTGCCGCCATTGAGGACCTTGCCCACCGCCGCTCGCGAAGCTCTGGCCAACTGAGCCACATCAGCCAGGACCACCGTGTTGCGCATCTGAATATCCCATCGTTTGATATCACGCTCTATCATTGCTTATAAGTATACCTTATGCCGCGTTATTTGTCAAGTGCCGAAGAAAAAAATAAGTGTATTTTTTTATGGCCGCAAGCCATGACTCAGAAGTGCGTCCAGCACCGCTCCGGCCAGCAATTGATTGCCTGCCGGCGAAAGGTGAACGCCATCGGGCAAAGTATAGTGCAGCCGACCCTCGGTTCCCCAGCGCTCCCGGATCATCCGATCAAGATCAATCAACGGAAAACCGTTGGTCCGGGCAAACCACCGGGTCATTTCCCGGTGCGACTCCATTGCGCGGTCCAGTCCGCCCTGAACTTCCAGCTCGATCATGTGCAGCGGGGTATAGCAGTGCAATTCGTCGAGAATCGGCGGAAACGTGATCACCGCAACGCGCGTCGCCGCCGGCAGCTCCCGGCGGAAACGCTCCAGATGCTGCTTGAATTCAACCAGCGAAACCAGCCGTTCCGGCGACCGGTAATCGTGATTGTTGCCGCCGAACTCCAGCAGCACCCAGTCCGGCCGATGGTGCAGTACATCATGTTCAAACCGCGCCATCGCTTCCCGCGCCGAATTGCCGCCCTTTCCGGCGTTCACGACCCGGAACCCAATCTCCGGAAAATGCCGGACCAATCCACGTTCCAGAATCGCCAGCCAGCGCTCTTCGGGATCGGGAACGCCGGTTTGCGCCTCGGTGATCGAATCGCCGAAAGCGACGACGGTGACCGTCCGCACACTCATATGCATTTCTCCCGACAAGTTATCGCCTGACCGGCCAGAGCTGGCGCAAATCGGCCAGTCGATGTTCGTCTTCGGCGCGGTAAAGCTCCCAGATCACCCGCAGCCCGGCCAGCGAATCGGGGCCGTTGGTCAACGGTTCGCGCCGCGTTTCCACGCAGTCGAGGAAATGCAGCAGCTCCTGAACCGTCGGCTTCGCCGCCGGCGCGGTCATCAGCTCCTTCGACCGGCAGTCCTCGGGCTCGCCGGGAACGTGATCCTTGAGGTTGCTGTGGATCAGGAGCCTGCCGTGAGTGATGTCGACTTCGATCATTCCTTTGGTACAGTGCGCCTGAAAATTGTAACCGTGCTGCGTTCCCCGCGCGCCCCAGGTGCCGAAGTGATAGCCCATCGCCCCGGAAGCGAATTTGATGGTCACGTTGCTCGACCCCTCCCGCGCCACCCATTCCGCCCCGAGCCGCGTCCCGATATGCGCCCCTTCGACCGGCTCGCCCAGCATCCAGAGCAGCAGATCGATGTAATGACACCCATGGCTGAAGAGCTGCCCGCCGCCAAGCCGTTTTTCATCCCCCAGCCAGTCGCCCCGCGACAAATCGGTGTACTGTTCAGTCCAGATCGACAATTGGAAGCACTTGCCGTAAACCTCTTCGTCGAGCAGCCGCTTCAGCTCCACCAGCAGCGGGTGAAAACGCATGCAGTAGGCCACCATCAGAATCCGGTCCTTGCCTTCCGCCGCCGCGATCATCCGCCGGCAGTCGGCTTCGCTGTTGGCCAGCGGCTTTTCGCAGAGCACATCCTTGCCCGCATTCAGACAGTCCACCACACAATCCGCGTGCAAATGATGCGGCAACGCCTGCAATACCACATCGCAGCTTGACAAAGCATCACGATAATCCGTGAATACCGGCGGATGATTGGGCAGCAGCGCCGACAGCGCAGCGCCCCGTTCCGGCACGATGTCCACCAGCGCCGTCACCTCCATCCGATCCTGACACGCCTCAAAGCGGCTGGCATGACTATTCGCCATCGAACCGCAGCCGATCAATCCCAAACGATGCTTTTTCATGAAACCTCCTTCTGGTTCTTATCATACTATATTCGAAGAATTTGCTTGACTCAAATCATTTTCATGGTATATTATTGCATAAAAACAGAATAATTCTGCTGCACAGCGTTATGAAACCGCATTTTTTCAATCATCAGCTCAATGCCGCACTGCCCTTTCGCGTCGATCTGATCGTTTCCAGGCCGTTCGCCGTACCGCGCATCCCGGATGTTCACCGCGCCATTCATCTGGCCATGGTTATGGAGGGAAATATTGAAGGCATGCTCGGCGGTCACAATTTCCGGTTTTCCGCCGGAGACTGCTATTTGACCGGATACTGGGAGGCGCATGGCGGCCTGCGCAGTCTCTCCGGCTACCGGATTCTCCTGCTCACGATCGAGCCGGAAGAGCTGGAGCGAGGATTGTTCACGGCCCGGGACCAGTTCATTACGTTGCTGACCTTGCCGGTCTCCCGGCGTCAACAGCTGGTGGCCGCCGCCGGCACCGCGGATTGCATCCGGCAGGCGCTTCCGGAATTGCTGCCGTCGGAAGATACGACGCTTTTTGCGCAGATGGAGAAACGCTGGCTGCGAATCAACGCCATTATTCTGCATCTGCTGGAAAATCTGCAGCTGCCGCCGGATGCGGCGCAGACTCGGACCACTTTCCAGCGACTGTTGCCCGCCATGCAGCTTCTGGCGCGCAATGACGGTGCACGAATCAGCGCCGCCGAAGCCGCCGCCAGCTGCAATCTCAGCATCAGCCGGTTCAGTCATCTCTGGCGTGACCACTTCGGCAACGGGTTCGGCGCCTTCGAATTGCAATATCGCTTCACCCAGGCGGTCAACGAACTCCTGCGGGACGACGGCACGGTCAAAGAAGTATCGGCGCACTGGGGTTTCTGCGACGAGAATCACTTCGCCAGGCTTTTCAAAAGTATTTACCGCAGCGCTCCCGGCCGCTATCGCAAGTTATCGGAAAGCGGCGACAGCCAAACCTGAAAACAATCCGGCCGCAATCGCCGGAAGAGCGCCGCCGGCGGTTGCGGCCATCAGTTCCAACTCATCCGCAAATCAGACTACCCGGTTACGGCACCACCAGATCGCGAGTATTTTCGCAGCATAAACCGAGCAGCAGCAGCACCATCGCGACCCCGGCCAGCACCGGGGCGAATTCCTGATATTCGACATATTTGGGCTGCTCGAAATTGGTTTTTTCCAGCTGATTGATTTCGCGCATCACCGTCCGCATCCCCTCGGCATCGGCGGCATGAAAATAACGGCCTTCAGCCCGGGCTGCCATCTCCTGCAGCAATTTCTCATCGAACTCGTCCCGGTATGGCACATAGCGCATCCGACCGAACATATCCTCCTGCGGCATGAATGCGTTGCCGCTCCCGATGCCGACGGTATAGATCACCACATTTTTTTCTCTGGCCAGGTCCGCCGTCTGAAGCGGCGTCAAGCGGTGGGCAACGTTGTTGCTGCCGTCGGTAAAAAGCACCAGCACCCGCCGCGGCGCGGGCGACTCAGCCAACCGGCGGATGCCCGATGCCACCGGACTCGCAATCCCGGTGGCGTCGCCGATGATGCCCGGCGCGAGTTGTTCGAGGCTTTGGACCAGCCAGTCATGATCCAGCGTCGGCGGCGCCAGATTGAATCCGTATTCGGCGAAACCGATCAATCCGATGCGGTCGTTGGGCCGTTCTTCGATGAATTTGCGCAATTCCGTTTTCGCCACTTCAAGGCGGTTCTGGAGCGTCCCCGCCGCCAGCGCATCGGAAAGCGCCTTCTCGGTCGTTATATGGCGCGGCACATCGACCGCCCGCATGCTGCCGGACAAGTCGAGCACCATGATCATGTCGATGCCCTGACTGCGCACCAGCAATTTTTCATCGCCCAGCCGGGGACGCGCCAGCGCGACCGCCAGGGTCAGAAAAGCCAGACCGTAAAGCAGCGCCGGAAGCCACGGCACCAGCAGCCGCCGACCGCTTTGGGTTTTCGCATAACCGGCGTCGGGAATCACCACCCCCGGCTGTGCCTTGCGGTAAGCCCAATAATACCAGATCAGCAGCGCCGGGACGATTCCGGCCAGCATCCAAGGATAGGTCCACAACGTCATTTCCCCACCTGCCCTTCCGCAGCCGCCGGATTTTCGCCCTGTTCTTCATGCGGACGAGTCTCATCCACCAGAATTTCCGCTTTGGCGATGGCATTTTCAAGATATCCCGATTCCGGCGTCTGGCCGGCGAATTTGACCAGATCGGCGGCGGTCATGAAGTCCGCCAGATTGCGTCCCTGCTCCGTCGTCAGCGGTGAATCCGGACGCTTCAGTTCCCGCAGGAATTCCCCGGTCGTCTGATGCCGGACCGGCAGGTGAAAGCGCGCACTCAAATAGTCGCGCACCACGTCGGTCAAACGCGCCACGCACCACGCCGCAGGACGTTCGCCACGCTCCGCCTGGCGGCGCAAGCCGGCGAGCTCCGCCGCTGCCAGTTCCCACGGCGGCTGCGCCCGCATGCGCAGCGTTTGCCTCCGGCGCACCCATTGCCACAGCAGGACCGACGTCAACAGAACTACCGCCGCCGCAATACCCAGCGCCATCCAGAATCCGCGATTATTTCGAGGCGGCGTCAACACTCCGGCCAAAGGCAATTCGGTATTTTCCGGCACGGCCTGCGACACTGCCGTGACATCCGGCAGATTCACCTCTTCAACCGTCCGTCGCGCCCCCGCGGCAATCATCGGGCGTTCGAAGGTCGCAGCCACCAGCCCGGCCGGAAGCGTTCCGGTCCGATACGCCCGCAACGGCACCTTGATGCGCACCATCCGGGTCCGCCAGGCGATTTTCTCCAGCCCGAACTCCGGCGCACCGACGCCGATGATTCCGGCGCCGGGACGAAATTCAACTTTTTCCAGATTCTGTCCCCATGGCACGGAAAAATCGACCGTGGCAGTCACCACCGCCCCCGGAGCCGTTTCGCTGTCGGGGGTCATCGTCACGCTCTGAAGCACAATTACGCCGCCGCGGGCCGCTCCGATCCAGGCCATCGCCATGGCAAGCACTGCCGCCAGAATCAAAACGACAGCAATCCCATACAAGGCGATCCATTTTTTCCTGATCATCGCCTACGCCTCCATTTTCCGCGCCGGGTTACGCCCGGCCTTTCTGCGCCGACGGAAGAATTCAATCAGTCCGGCCAACGGATCGACGCCGCACTCGAGGTCGATGGTCTCGACCCCGGAACGGCGGCAGAGCACCTGCCGGTCCGCGGCCGCCTGAAGCCCGTTGGCGGAAAATGCCGCGCGCTCCGCCCTGGAACCGAGGTGGACGAAGCAACTGCTTTCCGCATCATACAAGTTAACCGCCGTCGCGGGCGGAATGAATTCCGCCGGATCGTAAATTTTGAGCACCACCACGTCATGCCGCCGATTGGCGATCTTAAGCGCCTTTTCCACCTCGGGCGACGGATCGATCATATCGGAAATCAAAAAAATCACACTGCGTTTCTTGAGCACGTTGCACGCATTTTTCAGCGCATGGCCGATATCGGTGGCGCAATCCCGGCAGCCTTCGCTGCCGGCAACCAGCTCGCGAATCAACCGCAAACCGTGACGCCGGCCGCTGCGCGGGGTCAGAAAAAGCTCCACCTTGTCGGAAAAGAGACTCAGCCCCACCCGGTCGTGATTGCGGATGGCGCTCATGCCGAGCATGGCTGCGACTTCGATCGCCAGATCGCGCTTGCTTTGGCCGGGACGACCGAACGCGGTCGAAGCGGAAACGTCAAGCAGCAGCATGACGGTAAGTTCGCGCTCTTCGATGTACTTTTTGACATAGGGTGCGTTGAGCCGGGCGCTGACATTCCAGTCGATGTCGCGCACATCATCGTCGCAAGTGTACTCGCGCACTTCGTCGAATTCGATTCCACGCCCCTTGAATACGCTGTGATAAGCGCCGCCGATGACCTCGTCGACCACTTTGGCGGTGCGGATTTCCAACCGGCGCACCCGGTTGAGCAATTCTGATGTCAGCATAATTGGGCCATCCCGGATTTGACCGTTGCGCCGGCTACGGCGTTCTGAGTTCGTCGAGCAGGCGGTTCACGATCACGTCGGAATCGAGATTTTCCGCTTCGGCTTCATAACTCAGCGTGATGCGGTGGCGCAACACGTCGAGCGCAACGTCCTTGACGTCCTGCGGAATCACATAGGCCCGGCCGGCCAGCAGGGCCTGCGCTTTGGCGGCCAGCGCCAGCGCAATGGCCGCACGCGGCGAAGCGCCGAATTCGACCAGATGCGCGATATCATCCAGTCGGGCATCGCTCTGGCGGCTCGACAACTCCTTACGGTGGCCGGGCCGGGTGGCGATCACGATATCAAGAATATATTCGACGATTTTTTCATCGAGGTAAATCTTGTCCAGCGCCTTCCGCGCCGCCAGAATATCCTCCGGCTTGGCGATCGCCATGGCCGCATCCGACCAATCGGGGTGGGCGACGCGTTCGAGCACCAGACGCTCCTCGTCGCGCGCCGGGTAGGAAACTTTCAACTTGAACATGAATCGGTCGACCTGCGCTTCGGGCAAGGGATAAGTGCCTTCCTGCTCGATCGGGTTCTGCGTTGCCAGCACCAGAAAGAGTTCGGGCAGCGCAAACCGTTCGCCGCCGATGGTAATCTGTTTTTCCTGCATGGCTTCGAGCAATGCGCTCTGGACTTTGGCCGGTGCGCGGTTGATTTCGTCGGCCAGCACGATATTGGCCACGATCGGTCCCGTGCGGGTCACGAATTCATGGGTGTCGGCATTGTAAATCCGGGTTCCCACAAGGTCGGCGGGAAGCAAATCCGGCGTAAACTGCAGGCGGGAGAAATCCGCATCGAGCGTCTGACTCAAGGTTTTGACCGCCAGCGTCTTCGCCAATCCCGGAACCCCTTCGATCAGGACGTGTCCGCCGGTCACCAACGCCATCAGCAAGCGGTCGATCAGGCGTTCCTGTCCGGCGATGATCCTTCCCATTTCAGTGCGCAACGGCATCATGAAGGCGGTTTTTTCGCGCAACTCCGCCTGCAGTTCGGCAAGATTAGGCTGATTCATATTACCCCGCTCCTGTTGTTCGGCATCCTTGAAAAAATCAATTTTACTCGTAAAAGACCACGCTCAAAACCATTTTGTTGCGCACGATTTTTCCAAAGCTAAATTTAATGAACAAATCCGGTTTTGCAAGGGTCGAAAACCCGAAAATATCATAAAAAAACATTTTTTTTCGTATGAACGTTTGTTCATCGGCCAAAGACATGCTATAATTTCCGCCAGTGTAATTTCTCAAGGAGTCGGCTGTCGATCATGAATTTTCTCAATCATTATTGGTTGTGGGCACTGCCTTTTCTGCTGTTGATCGCCATCGTGCTTTATCTATGGGGGGACGCCGGACGCCGGCGGATCCTCCGGCAATATCTTTCCGGCGGCGCAGTAACGGTGCTTTCCGCCAATAAACGGGCGTTGCGGCGAATCCTGCTGCTGGGCGCGCTGTTTTTTCTGGGACTGGCGGCGGCGCGGCCATGGTGGGGGGAGCGGCTGCTGGACCTCAATGTCAGCGGCAATGACGTGCTGGTGGTTTTTGACGTTTCCAAAAGCATGCTGGCGCAGGATGTCGCGCCATCCCGGATCGAGCATGCCAAGTGGCTGTTGTCCGAGCTCATCAGGCAGAATCCTTCCGACCGTTTCGGCATCATCGCCTTCGCCGGGCGAGCGTTCGCCTCCTGTCCCCTGACCTCCGACCGGGTGAGCCTCGAACAATGCATCGCCGAACTCAACACCGATCTGGTGCCGATCGGCGGCACCAACCTCGCCGATGCGCTCGGCACGGCAATGAGCGCACTGAAGGCGGCCTCCGGCCAACAAAAGACGATCGTACTGTTCACCGACGGGGAAGAGCTCTACGGCTCGGTCGCCGCGTCCATCGCGGCCTTGAAAAAAGCCGGCATCGAACTCCTGATTGTCGGCTTGGGCAATCCCGACGTCCCCGCCCTGATCCCGGAACTTGGCAATGGCGGTCAGGCATTCAAGCGCGACGGCGCCGGCGAACTGGTTCGGACCCGGCTCAACGAACCGCTGTTGCGCGATCTGGCTGTCGCCACCAACGGCATTTACCTCAACAGCACGGCGGTCGAAACTGGACTGGAGGTCCTGACCAAACGGCTTAAATCGCTCGATCACAGCACGGAACGCGAGCTCAAACGGACGCTGCCGATCGACCGCTTCATGTTTTTCCTGATCGTCGGAACGTTGCTGCTGGCCGCATGGTTTCTACTGAGCGAAGTACCGACGCGCCAGCGGCGCGGCGTGGTGGCGCTGGTGCTGGGATTGGGCCTCGCAGCCCATCCGCTTCCCGCCGGACCGGAGGCTCCGATCCTGCCGCCGCGCGCCGATAAAGTTTCCGAAGCCGCGGAAAAAGGCCAACCGGTGCAACCGGCCACGCCGCCGGATGCGATCACGGTCTACAATCAGGCCCGTGAATTTCAACTGGCGGGCAAAAATGAGGAAGCCAGACAACTGTATGAAAGCGCCATCGCCTCGGGCAAACAGCCTGTGGCGCGGGATTTGAGTCTGCACAACCTGGGCGTCCTCGAACACGGCAAAGCCCGCGGTCAAATGACTCAGGCAATGCAAACCGCCCAAAGCGGCGGTCTGGATGAAGCGCTCAAGCAGCTGGATGCAGCCAGTGCGGAACTGACTCAGGCGGAAGAACTTTATGTAAGCGCCCTCGCGGCAGCGGCGTCAAAGGAAACCGCCGCAGTTCAGGGCGATACCGCATTGGCACAGCAAATATTGCTGAATGACCGGGAAAAACTCGAAAAAATCAAAAAAGCGTTGGAAGAGCTGAAACAACAGCAACAACAGGCGCAACAAAAAACGCAGCAAGCCTCCCAGAAGAATCAGGACAAGAAGCAGCAGGACCAGCAGAAACAGCAAGACCAGCAGAAACAGCAGGGACAGCAAGGACAGGATCAGCAAAAGCAACAGGGCCAGCAGGATCAAAATCAGCAGCAACAGGGGCAGCAAGGACAGGATCAGCAGAAACAACAGGGACAGCAAGGACAGGATCAGCAAAAGCAACAGGGCCAGCAGGATCAAAATCAGCAGCAACAGGGCCAGCAGGATCAAAATCAGCAGCAGCAGGGGCAGCAAGGGCAGGACCAGCAGAAACAGCAGGGACAGCAAGGACAGGATCAGCAAAAGCAACAGGGCCAGCAGGATCAAAATCAGCAGCAGCAGGGGCAGCAAGGGCAGGATCAGCAAAAGCAACAGGGCCAGCAGGGGCAGGATCAGCAAAAGCAACAGGGCCAGCAAGAGCAGGATCAAAAGAGCCAGCCATCGGATGCTGCGAATCAAGCGCGAGAGGCGCTGAAAGATGCGCAGCAAGCCGTCGATCAATTGCGCCGGAACGCCGACAAAATGGATCAGAAGCAGCTGAGCGAACAAGCCCGGAAAGCAGCTGAAGAACTGAATCAAGCGGCTCAAAAGCAGCAGAAACAGGATTTTGAAGGCGCTCAGAAAGACCTGGAAGCCGCCGAACGCGAACTGGGAGCGCCGCAATCCGGCTCATCCGGCGACCAAAACAAAGATCAGCAGCAAGGCGAAAAGCAGCAGCAAAAGCAATCCGGCGAACAGCAGAAACCGGGAGAAAAAGATGCCGCGGCGCCAAAGGAACAGGGCGACAAACCCCTGCCCGCTCCACCGGAAAAGAAGGAACAGTCGGAAAATAAAATGGATGAAAAGCAGACCGACGCGCTGCTTGATTTAATGAGTCAGGATGAAAAACTGCTGCGTGACGCCATCAAGTCGAATCGCAACCGCGGCATTCGTCCGGTGGAAAAGGATTGGTAAGCAACCATGAGAGTAAGAGCAATTCCATTGATTCTGAGCCTGTTTCTGACAGGAGCGCTGCTGGCTGCCGCCGAGCCGGAAATCACGGCGGTGCTCTCCCCGGCAACCGTCGCCGCCGGAGAGCGGTTCACCTTGACGCTGAGCAGCAATTCCGGAGAGCTGCCCGAACTTCAGGAAGCGCCGGATTTCCAATATCTCGGAGCAAGTCAATCCACCCGCATTCTTAACGGCGCCAAGGAAATCAGTGTCAGTTATACATTCGTCGCCGGGGAACCGGGCAGTTACAAGCTGCCGCCGCTCGGCGTCAAACTCGGCAGCCGCACCGTCAAAACGCCGCCATTGACATTGACGGTGGTCAAAGCCGACGACATCAAGCTGCCCGGCGGCGAAGAGGTTTTCGCCAAAGGGGCTTTCGGCAACGGCGACCGGACCGATTACTATGTCGGCGAGGAAATTCCGCTGTTCATCCGGGTTTATTACCCGGAAAGCGACCGGATGCGTTTTGAAATGAACTATCCGCAAATCGACACCGGCAAGTCGGTTTCCCGCGATTTCCGCGCGGTCAATCCGGACAACCCCAACTTCGCCCAGCCGACTCATGGGCGCCAGCGCATTGACGATCGGGTTTTTACGCGCATCGGTTTCCAGACCATATTCCGGCCATTGGCGCCCGGCAAACTTCAGGTGACGGCCAAGGTCCAGGGCAATGTCCTGCTTCAGGAGCAGTCCCGCAGTCGCGACCCCTTTGCCGATTTCTTCGGCTCGGGCAATTACCGGCGAATTCCGCGAACACTGGAGGTGGAATTGCCGGAGCTTACGATCAAACCGCTGCCGGCGGCGCCGGCAGGCGTACTGTTTCTCGGGTTGGTCGGCGATTACAATGGCACCGTGAAGCTGTCGACGAACTCCATCGAAGCCCAGGAACCGCTGACGCTGAGCATCGAACTCAATGGTACCAGCTCTTTTGAAACCCTCAACGCTCCCAAGCTCGAATTGCCGGATTGCCGGGTTTATCCGCCGGAAATCAACACCTCGGGCAACTATACCGTAATTCGTTATGCGGTAATCCCGCTCAAAAGCGGACAACTGCCCCTGAAAACGGTTTTTGCCACCTTTGACCCGGTGTCGGGTCAATATCAATCGTTTGCCTTGAACACCACGCTGGAGGTCAAACCGTCGACCCGACCGGCGGGCGGCGCGGCGCATGATTACATTGCTCCGGGCAAAACGGCGCCGGCCCCCGACGATACCGCGAAAAAACCCGAATCGGAACGCACCACGCTGCTTTACTGCAAGACCGCGCCGGGCCAACCGGTATCGCAGCCGTGGTGGCGCAATCAGCTTGGGGTGTTGCTGTTGCTGGCCCTGGCCGGACCGCTGTTTTTCCTGTTGCACGAATGGCATTTCCGCCGCCGGTTGCGCCGGGCGGCCGATCCGACGCTGCAACGCCGCAATCGGGCGGCGGCCGCGCATTCGACATTGCGCCGTCAACTGCTTAACTGTCCGGCGGGCGAGCTGCCTCATCTGGCCACCGGGGAATTGACCGGCTATCTCTGCGACCGCTGGAACCTGCCGCCGGGCTCCACGCCGGAACAGGTGGCCGAAGCCGCACACGATCCCGAAATGGCGGCGGCATTAAGGCAATGCGGCGAATTGAGCTACCTGCCGCCGGAAATGGCCGCCACCGTACTGGAAAAGGAAGCGCCCCGTCTGCGCCGGGTACTGTTGACCGGCTTCAAGTTGCTGGCGTTGATCTGCATCCTCGGAGCCATGAATGCCAAGGCTGAAGAAGCGAAGCCGGCGGCGTGTCCCACCAACTGGACCGATGCTCTGGGGGCCTACGACCGCGGCGATTATGCGCAAGCGGAGGAATTCTTTCGGCAGCGGCTGCAAAGCGACGGCAACGACCCCAATGTTTTGTACAACCTCGGCTGTATCAAGGCGGCGGAAAATGAACCGGAAAAATCGCTCTGGTATTTTGAACGCGCAGGACTCCTGAATCCCGGCGATTCGGCCATCCGGGAAAATCAGAATGTGCTGCGACGACGTTTCTTCCTGCCCGAAAAAGGTGCGGCGGCCACGCCGCGCGAACTGCTGCTGATGTTGCGCGACCGCTGGCGTCCGGATCATTACTGGTTTCTGGCCGGAATCCTGTGGTCGGCCTGCTGGGTGGGACTGAGCTTCCGGCGGCGCTGGACACCGATGGTCAACTGGTCGTTCGTGCTGGTGTTGGCAATCGGCATGGTGCTGAGCATTATTGCGATGATTACGCAATTACAGAGCACCTATGACTCGTCCCGCGGCCTGATCACCGTCAAAAGCGCGGAACTCTATTCCCTGCCCGGACGACACAACGGACAGCGGCTCGGCGTCCTTCCCGGCGGTACCCCGGTGGTGATTCTCGAAGAACGTCAGGATTACACGCACGTCACCGGCAACGCGCTGGAAGGGTGGGTCGCCAGTCCGAGCGTCGGCAAACTTCCGTAAAAGCCGCTTTTTTACGAAAAAAACGGCTTTTGAGGTTGCAAATTGTCGAAAAGCAATTATATTTAGGTCTGTCCCAACCCAGGGGCGGTTAGCTCAGCTGGCTAGAGCGCTGCTTTCACACGGCAGAGGTCACGGGTTCGAGTCCCTTACCGCCCACCATTTCCCCCTCCTCAAATTGAGCTTGGAATCATTCCTTCTGCCCGACCCTGTTTTTTGCTGCTTTTGACGCGCGAATCAGAACATTTTTCAAGGCTGACATATCATAACATGTTGGACAGGATTATTACGCATACACCATCACGAAAGGAAGTGGTGGCAGTAAAAATAGTATTGAAAATATCGAGGGCGGTTTTTTTCTGCAAGTCGTAGTTTGAAACTATGTCCATATTTGAAAATAAGTTATATTATATGCCTATGCTGGTACACTACCGGAATTTATCATGCTTATGCTGCATTGTATGCATTTTTATTGGGGGCTGTGAGAATAAGCTCAAGTCTGTAGCTTGCAAGTTCCATATCAAGAAGATATCGTATTGTTCAGAAGCAAAGCAAGCCCAATCGGAGATGAAAATTTTCCGAGCAAACTATTATCCATTGGCGAACGCATCAAATTACGTCCCGGGCGGCCAAGCAAGAAAGAGAATAATTAAGTCATAGTTTATTTATATAAAATAATATCTATTGAACGGCACTAAATTTTCAATTTTCTAAAAAATTGATGGAGATAGAAATCGTAGAAGGTATTATGAAGTAAGACCTCCTATTTATTAATGGGCCTAATTGTAAAAGAACGGTGTTATGATAGACTATATAGCATACCTGCCTAGGATTATATGTATAAAATGTTTATACAAATTGGCGCGAACAATACGTGGTGTTGAGTTTATTCAATACCCATTGTTATTTTTTACAATCAGTCTTGTTATAATTTTTGCTCTGGACAAAAAATATCGATGTAAGTATGACTTTCTATTGCCCTCGGGGCAGATACTTACTGCAATTT
>JAVBVS010000018.1:0-194715 GCA_036677805.1 Victivallaceae bacterium
AGGCAATCTTTAATGCATTGCCGGAGTGGAGCAGCGTTCGGATAGCTCGAAATCATGTTTGCCCGGGGCGAGTTCGCGGCCGTCGGGCAGACGGCCGACGGTTCCCGGCGGCACCATCACGGAGCCGCGGCCGGAATCATACTCCAGTTCAACGGGGCCGTGGACGGTCGGATGCCGGAGTCGGAAAAACTCCAGCGGTCCCGGCTGCGGATCGATCTCGAACCGAGCGAAGCCGGGAGCCGTCGGTCGCACACCGCACAGCCGGCGCGGAATGACGTTCGCCGGGGCCGCGCCCCAGGCGTGATTCCAATCCTGATTGGGTTTGCATTCGTTACTCCAGGCTTCCATCGACACGGTAGAGCCCTGCTTCATCATATTGAGCCACGAACGCGGCCCTTCCGAACGCAGCAACTCGATCGCGTAATCGCCCAGGCCGTTGGCAAAACACGCGTCCAGCAAGAATTGCGCCCCGTAAACCGTACAGGCCATACCCCGTGAACGGATATAACCAGTCAGCGCCGACACATCTTCCGGATCCGCTAGCCCAAAAGTCAACGCGAACATCGCCGTGTGCAATGCCATGTGGGAACTTTCGGCGTTGTCCACAAAGCGTCCGTCCGCGCGATGGAACGTTTTACGGATGATTGCACGCAGTTTTTCCGCCCACGCGCCATACCCGGCGGCGGGTTCCAGTTCGTGCATCGCCAGCAGCGCTTCATGCAGAAATGCGTTGCCGATGAAATTAAGGTCGCCTTTTTCATAGTCGTCCTGTTCCCATTGTGGCCAGTCGACCAGCAATGGCCACATGCGCGGAAAATGGTATTCATAAGCCGGATATTTGGGTTCCGCCGGGTAGACTTCGTCGACAGTGTCGTGGAACAGGCCGTCAGCCTTGAGTTTGTCCGTGCAAAGCCGTTCGGGAAGCGAGGATTGCCAATATTTATACATCCCCGTTTCGCCGGAATAATTCAGATAATCGCGTACCAGCATCGGCATGAACAAACGGTATTCCAGGCAGTTCATTGGGTAATAGTCGAGCAGAAACGTGATCGTTTTGCGAGCTTTTTCGTAACCGCCGCCGGTGCAGTAGGCGCCCAGCGCATTGATATAGCAGTCCCCTTCGAACGCCTGCCGCTCGCGGTGCCCATCCACATAATAGGCGAACGGACTGGTCGCTTTGATCGAATATTTGCAGAAATCCCACACCTGGTTCAGCCGCGTGTCGGAGCACTCGAAGTGCGCCGCACTGTCGTCGAACGTCCCGAACACCGCATGGCGGATCAGCCGCGCTGAACGGACGTCGCGTCCCGAAAACTCCGCATACCGGAACGGGGCGATTTCCCCGCCAGCGATGTCCGGCGTGTTGGCCATCGAGTTCTGATAAACCGCCTGATAAGGCGAACGATGTGCCGGTATATACAGAAAACAACGTTGTTTGCCCACGCGCGGCCGCCAGGTCATTTCCGTAAAATAACGCGCGCCACCGGGAACCCGTTCGAGGCGCCCGTCGGCTCGCAGGACTTCGCCCACAGCCAAACGCAGTTCGTATTCGGCGTCCGCCGCTTCAAACTCAATTTCCAGACGCCCGAAAGCGTCTTTGCCGAAATCCGCCAGCACTGTGTTTTCCGACAGTTGCACGAGCCTTTCCGGAGATTGTTTTATCACAATAGAATCACTCATAGGGAACCTGACTTTTACTTTCAAATATCAGAATTGTTTCATTCAAAAAAAGCTCAACGCATGCGATACCAGTCGTCGATTGACGTTCGACGCTCTGTCACTTGGGGCAATGTGAATTATCCTTGCTCTATTTACCTTATTACGTTTTCTAGAGATTCAATTCACGAATTGCATTTTCGCGTGCCACCTTGCGGAATATCGTTTCGCTGATCTCCCGAGTGTCATGCAACTCCCGTAGAAATTCAGCCAATGGACGCAGCGTCGGCATTGTCGGCTGGCAGATGTCTGTTCCAAAAAAGAGCCGGTCTTGAAATTCTGTCAGAAACTTTACCGCGTAAGTACGATCACGCATCAATGCATTACACCCGGAGCCCGCCGAAAGATCTCCATATAAATTAGGGTATTTACGTAGCAGTCGTGGAATTGTACCTTCCTCCACCTCGCCTTGAGGATATCCCAAACGATCTTCGATAGAACGTATCCGGGAAATTTCCGCCCAAAATGTCTGGGAATGACCGAAAATGCGGAGCTTCGGAAACCGTTGCAAACACAGCTCCAGTCCAGGCAAGCCAGCCCCATCGACCAGTCCGTACAATCCTCCGAAATAAGGAGCCAGATGGAAGGTCAGCGGCAACTGAGCTTCTTCAGCGCTCTTAAAAAGATTTTGCACCAATGGGTCAAGTATTGAAAGATTGGCACTAACTTCGCCTACACCCTTGCACCCACAATCACGGTAGTATTTCAACATATCCCCTAATGGCGCGCTTGGCGAATTTTCAATTGCCCGCGGATCAACGTTACAGAACGGAATAAAGCGTCCGTTTGAGTTCCCCGCGATTTCCAAAACCTCTTCAACGCCTTGCAACGAAGTAGAGCATTCTGGATTGCATACCGGTAGGAGTACCGCACGTTCAATTCCGATTTCGTCATATCCGGCCAATAGTTGAGCGGGAGAGGCACAGGTCTCGCCGTCCGAAGGACGCGGAAATCCCGTGTGTCTGAAGGTGTGAACATGAATATCGATAAAAGTATTTTCCATTGCGAATGTCATTCAATTTTCTCTTTCATGGGATGGTGTCATGAACATTGATTCTCTTTTTCGGCAGATTATTCCCGGGTCAGATAGATGCGATCAACCCAGATCGCCTTTAATTCGTTTTCGGGCCGACCCCACGGCTGCACATAGATGAGCAGATTGTTTTTCGGCAACTCAAGCGGCGGCGACGAGATCGTGGTGTAGCGTTCGCCCCTGATTTGTGAAATTGCAATTCCGGCTTTCCAGATGTCCTTTTTGCCCAGCGCATCATAAAGACCGCAGGTGAGGGCGCCGCCATCATTGCCGGCGCCCTCACAACGCAAATCGAAGTGGACGCGCCACTTGGCATGGGTGTCATAAATTTGTTCCAGCGGCACTTGCACGGACCAGTTACGATAATTGCCCGGCATCCGGACTGCTTTGCCGTTGACGGACGCCGGATCGTCGACAAGCTCGGATTCCACACCAGGACGGTACAAATTGAAGCGATGCTCTTCAAAAACATCGTAGGCTTAGTCAATACCGAAATTATTCGCTCAAATCTGAAACTTGAACAAAGCGTTACTCGAATTATAGCTACGTCCATAATGCAATGCACGAGAGGGTAAAATGTATTTCGAGGTACACAATTCCGACGATAATAATGTGCTGTTTCGATACTCCGACAATTTCAAATATAACAAAGATTGCAGAAAATGTTTTGATAGCAATAAAAATGTCAGTGAGCTAAAAAAATGCTATTTTCACGTGGAAGAGAGCAATTCTTGTAAATATTTCTTCTGCTTCCCGAAAGAACAAGTAAAAAATACAAATCATGTAAAAATGTATTCTTCATTTGCAATGCAAATTTACGCATCTTTACGAAATAATCCCTTGAGAGATTCTATGCCGCGCGATACGACACAAGAGGCATATTCGGGAGTGTTAAGGACATCTTTTCACAATACAAAGAGTATAGCAACTAATATTCGAGAAAAGATTTTTGCATTATTCGAAATCGATGAAGAAGAATTTGCAAATATGAAAGAAGATAAAATTAGTTATATGCTGAACATTATTCGAGGAAAGGAATATAACACTGCACGAGAATTACTTTCCATCTTGAAATCAACAGAACAAATTATTCATGAATTTACGAATATAGATTTTTTAAATCCTAAAGTAAAACTATCTTCTAAACAAATGGGAATTCATAAGGCACATCATATTTATGTCCTGAGCTTTTATATGTATGAAAGAGATTTTTTAGATAATCGAATATATATCAATACTGGAAAATGCGATGACAAAATTTTCATAAACTACTCAACTGCAAAAACTGCCATTGCGCAAATCTTAGATAATACATTGAAATATGCAAAGCCAAATTCAGTTGTTGATGTGACATTTTCAAATCAGACTATTGGAGATGCTCCCTATATTGCCCTGACATTTAACATGAAAAGTCTTGCTATAAGAAGGAACGAAATTCCCATTTTAATTCAACAAGACCAACGGAGTCCTTATGCAAAGAAGGCCCAAATTCCAGGTAGTGGGCAAGGTTTATTTATAGTAAGGAGGATGATGGAGCTTAATGACGGTTTTTTTTCTATCGAAACTGATGATAAAGTGCAAAAATACAAAGGTCTCCCCTATACGAATAATACGTTCACTCTTTGCTTTAAAAAATATTTATGACAATGAACACCTACTGAACACCACCTAAACCGAGCATGAATCGGCGTCCGTCTTGGCCTTCGCCGTTGTAGAGGAGTTTGTAGGTTTGGAGCTGGTTCTTCTTTGTGGATTCGGGAAGGACCAGTTCCATTTCGATTAGCTCGGTGAGATGGATGTGGAGGCGGGTCTTGGTCCAGCCGGTGTGGTCCATTACTTCTTTTCGGGTGAAGGTCTTCCGGTCCATTTCCAATAGAAGTTGGAGGAGGTTCCGGGCGGGGAGTGAGAGGTCGTCGAGGGAGATTCCCAGTAACTCGCTGGCGAGTTCGGTTGCCTGTTGGATGTCCTCTCTTGAGACTTCGATGTAGTCAATGCCATTGTAGTTTTTCAAGGGTTTCTTCATCTGGTTCAGGAAGGCCACTGCCTTGCACAAATTCAGGAATTTGGGCTGGTTTCTTCGGGCTTGGAGGCGGTCGTCTTCGTAGAAGAGTTCTTCGGCATAGGGATTGACAACCGGATACGGTTCGAGCAGTCTTTGGAAGGCCCAGTGTTTGCGCTCAATGCCTTCTTTGTCCGATTAGTCTTTCAGGCCCTCCAAGGTGTGGGATTTGCGCTGCATCGCCAATATCCTGCGGGTTTGTTCGCGGGATTCAGCCACGCCCAGAATGAAGAATCGGCTTTTTGTTTCAGGGTTGATTTCGAGGTTGGTGGTGGAATATCGAACAGCCTCCTTCAACGTAGCGGGATTGACCCTGACCGCCGGAAACGGTCTCCTGAGCGAGTTCGATGGCCTTCGCCCCCGCGAGGTAGGCGCTGGTTAAACTGCTGTCGCAGATATCTTGCGACAATCCTGCAAAAAAATAAATTGGGCCTTGCCCAGCAAAGAACGGTTGCCGCTGAATATTGAAGGAACTTATCAGCTCCGCGATATGACCACCGGCAATGCACAGCCAATAAAATCTGGTATGGTTCGCAACAGCTCGCTCCAGATGCTCGTCACCGGGGAAGTAAAAGCATACTTCATGGGGATGAAGCACATATTCTACACCATCAATGACAAATTCACGGGCTCCCGAAACCATCCAGAAAAGCTCAAGGAAGTTACCGGTCTGAGGAATCTGACACCAGCGGCTATCCACTTCGTACATGCCGGTCGATCGTACCGGAAACATCACCGCGGGCGTACGCCGTTGAGCGCAAGGAGCGCCACTGCCGCAAGCCAGTCGGCGATGGCTTAAAAATATTCAAGTTAACGCTTATGAGGTCCCCGGGACAAACCGGTCCAGCGGCGGCGGGGACGCAATGCTCATTCCCTTGGCTTGTGCGATGATCCGTCCGGCGTTCTGCTTTTGACATATTCGCGCGGGGACATGCCAACATGGCGTTTGAACTGGCGGTTGAAGCTCGACAGGCTTTCATAGCCGCAACGCAGGGCGATCTGCGCGATCGGCATATGGGAAGAGAGCAGCAGCGATTTGGCGATTCGGCAGCGGAACTGATTGAGATAATCCAGCGGGGCAAGCCCGGTCGACATCTTGAATACGCGCCGGAAATTATTGTGGCTCATGCCGCAAAGTTTGGCGGTTTCCGCAATGGATACCGGTTTGGTGTAATTGGCGCCAAAAAATGCCAACGTCCGGCTGACAGCTCCAACGCAAGGCGTGTCTTCTCCTCTGGCGTCGTGATTTTCCCGCCTGCTTTCGGGCGGCAGGGCTTCGAAAATCCTCCTGATCCGGTTGACGATCAGCATTCCCAACGCTGCGGCGAGATACCGGTTGCCGGATTCACGATAAAACGATTCCAGCAAAAGGCGCATGTCATCGTTTTCCCCGACAGTTTTCAAGCAGGAGAAGCGGCGTTCGGAAAGTGTGTCGAGAAAAGCGAGGTCGAGATCGAAAAAATAGGGCAGCAGCAATTTTTTGAAGTCGAAATAAAACCATATCCAGCTCGATAGGGTGCCGGGAACGCTTTGCTGAAGATGAGGCGTGTGCGAGGCGAGCAGGGTAATGGTGTTCGGGCCGGTATATTCCAGATGGTTGTCGGTGACGAAAATGCTTTCCCCGGAAGTGCACAGCCCGATTTCAAAACAATCATGATAATGCAGATAGATGACGTCATTATCCGGCAACGCCGCCTGGCGATAAAGCCGGAACGGGGTTTCGTTATTGAGATCGACCGGCATGATTTCTGTTGTGTAATGTCGCATGAAATTGCCTTGGGGAAGGACGCCGGAGAGCGGTTCCCGCGGGGTGTTTCTCTCAATTCGGTTATTTCTGCATAGTGTTTGGTTGTTTCTGCGCAGTATTTACAAATGAAATTAGTTATAATTTATACAAAGACACAATTTTGTCAACGGATATACCCGAATTAAGGAAGAAAATGTTTGTAAAAAACAATGCGGTGCATGCGGAATTCAGCGAAAAAAACGGGGCATTGCTCGGCATCCGGCATCACGGCGCGGAACTGGCCCGGCCCGCGGCCGATCTCTTCACGCTGCAAATGCTCGACCGGGCGGGGAATGCCAAACTGCTTCGGGCCAGAGAGTTTGCGGAATTCCAATATGCGGACGGTTGTTTTCGCTATGCCGGGCATCCGGTCTTCAAGGATTTGAATGTTGCGGTCAGGGTGACGGCGGATGAGGTTTTCCTCCGCTTCAGAATCGGAATCGTCGGCGTCCCGGCCGATCATGTGCTCGAATGGGTGGATGGCCC
The DNA here is from genome assembly GCA_036677805.1 of Victivallaceae bacterium. Classification (GTDB taxonomy): domain Bacteria; phylum Verrucomicrobiota; class Lentisphaeria; order Victivallales; family Victivallaceae; genus SIG78. The sequence continues at coordinate 7,081 of JAVBVS010000018.1, forward strand.
GCAGGTGTTTTTTGCCAATGACCGCAAACTGTTTCAACCCAAACACGACGGCGTGGTGATTACGGATTTGACGGAGCGCAACCGCAATTCGGCCTCCTGCTATCATCCGATCAAATTTGCCGACCGTGCCGTGAATTACGGTTCGTTTTTTCCCGGCCGGGCGCAGATGCAGTTCATGGCGGCCTACGGTGAGGATGGCGGCATTTATTTTGCCGCACACGATCGGGCGTGCACCACCAAGGCGGTCGAATATGAACCGTTCGAAACTGGCGTCACCCGCCTTTCGCTCCAAACCTTCACGGGCTGCGATTTCGGAGAGAATTACGAGACTCCCTTCGATTATGTCCTGGCCGCTTTTGACGGCGGTTGGATGGAGGCTGCGTCCATTTATCGCGACTGGTTCGAACAGGGCGTTCCGCCGGCGGCGAAATTTCCGGCCTGGATGGAAGAATCCCCCGTCGTATTGATCTATCCGGTGCGCGGACATGGCAAAGACACCGGCGAAATGGAACCGAACTGTTATTACCCTTATTGCAATATGCTGAGTTATGTGGACGCATTCAACCGGAAACTGGAAGCTCCGGTGATGCCGCTTCTGATGCATTGGGAGGGGACCGCGCCGTGGGCGCCGCCCTATGTCTGGCCGCCGTTCGGAGGAGAGAAGCCGCTCGCCGAATTCCGGGACAAACTGCATAAAATGGGCAACCGGCTCGGGCTCTATTGTTCGGGCACCGCGTGGACGTGCAAAAGTATGATCACCGATTACGCGCCGGGATGTACGCCGGAACAGCAAAAGGATATGATGCGGGGAGCGAAGGGCGAAATCGACGCGTCGGTCTGCAACGGCGTGGATTCGCAGCGGCTGGGTTACGACATGTGTCTTACGGAGGAGTGGCCGCGGCGGACCGTCCGGGCGGAAATCCAGAAAATGGAGGCGTTTGGCATTGATTACGCGCAGTTTTTCGATCAGAATCACGGCGGTTGCTTCCATCTGTGCTATGCCAGGAACCATCATCATCCGCCGGTGCCCGGCGCCTGGCAGATCGCGGCAATGCGGTCGTTGCTGGCGGAAATCGCATCGGAAAGCGGGACGATGGCGCTGGGCTGCGAAAGCGCCGCCGCCGAACCGTATATCCATGCTCTGCCGCTCAACGACGCCCGTGCGTCCTTCATGCGTACTTGCGGGACGCCGGTACCCGCGCAGGCGTTTGTGTTTCACGGCCGGACGCTCTGTTTTTCCGGCAATCAGGGAGGGACGCAATGGGCGATCGATTTTCAGAAGTCGCCAGAAAATCTGCTCTACCGCCTGTCCTGTGCCTTTCACGCGGGGGACCTGCTTGCCCTGCTGCTCAAGGAGGACGGCCGGATTCATTGGTGCTGGGGATTGGAATGGAGCGAGCCGGAGCCGGAACAGGAATCGGTCTGTACGCTGGTGCGCAATCTGAATCGGGTACGCAAACGTTATCCGGAATTTCTGCTTTACGGCCGGATGCTCAAGCCGCAACATCGGATTTCCGGCGGCCAATGGAGCATTTTCGGTCAGGGCGGGACGGAACAGAAGGTCGACTCGTTTCTGCACAGTTCGTGGCAGTCGCCGGCCGGCGAAGTCATGACCTATGTCACAAATTTCCTGCCCCGCACACAAACGGTGAATATTGACGGCCGTCCGGTGGAATTGCCGCCGCTCGACGCCTGTTCCATAGAGGATGGGGAAGCGTAAAGCACGGTGGGTCAAAAATTCGCATCTCCGGTTCCGGATGATGCCAGGTTTGGTCCTGAAATCGTTATGAAATGGAGTACGATGATACATCTCGATAAAAATTACTATTATTTTAAAAGTAAAAGGGGATTTTTTCAAGTATAATACGGATTGGGTTGTAGTGTCAAAAGTAAAATGAATAAATGAAAGAAGCAAGGTTGCGGCTGAGGATGCATTCGAATCCGTCCGCCCCTTATTGACAGATAAGACTTTAACTTTGTCATAAAGGTAAAACTTTTGACAGAAACACCAAAACAGAAAGGACCCGAACCATGAATACACGCTTTACGCTCATAGAACTTTTGGTTGTGATCGCCATTATTGCCATTTTAGCGGCGATGCTGCTGCCGGCGCTGTCGGCGGCGCGGGAAAGCGCCAAATCCGCTTCCTGTATTGCCAATCTGAAACAACAGATTCTGGGCTACAAACTCTATGTGGAGGAGTCCAATGGCTGGCTGCTTCCGGCCATGACATGCGCCAATCCGCAAAACATTTGGCAGGAACATGTCGGCGCCATTATGTCAGGGGACATCGGCGATCTGCTGCTACACGGCAACACCTTTGGGGCTAGGCAAAATGAAGGCTGTTATGCCATTTTCAGCTGTCCCAGCGAGTCAATCGCTTTCGGCGCGGCCTCCAAAGGCAAATTTGAATATACCCATTATGCCCTGAATTTACGGATTGCAGGCAATACCTTCAACGACGCAACCTACCCCATGCGCAATGATTCGGCTATAAATGACCCGTCAAAGGCTCTGATTATCGCGGACAGCGCGCGGCGCGACAATGGCTCTATAGCTTATATGACACAAGGTTCGGTCGCCTACAGACATCCAGGAAGCAGATCCGAAACCCCTGCGGTGACCTATTCCGGCAATATGGCAAACGCCGCTTTTTATGACGGACACGCGGCGGTGGTCACTTTCAAGGAGGCTGACGACGGGTACGGCGGTTTTGGTTTTCTGCGGCGAGGGCTCTGACGGCGGGGCGGATTCGCAAAAAAATCATTTGGTCGAAGCAACTTGTTAAGCATCCCTCTGGAGCAGGAATAAAAAATGAAATTACCACTGATCTGTATTATCGCCGCAGGATTATTTTTCACCGCACACGCCGCCCCGCTCAAGGCGGTTCGGTGCGCTGCTTCGCCGGTTATCGACGGGAAACTGGATGATGCGTGTTGGAAAGACGCGCTGAAATTCACCAAATTCAAGGTCATGAATAAAAGCGATGCCGCCATCCCGGCGGAGGTGCGGCTTCTTTATGACGATAAAGCCTTGTATGTCGGCTATCGTCTGGACATTCCCAATGGCTGTACAATCAGGCGGAACGCCCAACCGGGTGCCGACAGCATTGCCATCTACGGAGACGACTGCGTTGAACTGATGATTGATCCCAGCGCCACTGCAACACGCTATTTCCATTTTATTACCAATGCCAATGGCGCGGTTTCATCCTGGTTGCGGGATCAGGGCGGGGCTTTCGGCGAACCCTATCCCTGCGCCGTGAATGTAAAAGCTTATGTGACTCCAGAGTATTGGAGCTGTGAATTCAGGATTCCCTATTCCTCGCTTGACATTCAGCAGGACGACGCGCTGTGGGGCTTCAATTTCGCGCACGGCGCACGCGTTCCGCATTTTCAGGATGCGAGCATTACCGCGTCCGGCACCTATCACAGCGCTTCGGAATTTTGTAAAGTCAGCGGCTTTGATTTTGCCAAGGATCGTTTCGCATGGGAACTTTCATCCCCTAAAATTGTTACGCATAAGAGCGGAAATAAGTTGACCGCTGATGTTTGCGTAACTCTCGCCAACCGTAGCGAAAAAAAGCAGAAGGCACTTTTCAATCTGGTGATGATGGGAACGACCCCGGATGGCGCCTCTGCGGGAGTTGGCGGAAGTTCCATAAACGTGGAGATCCCCCCCGGCAACCGCCGGGAGCTGCAGTTTCCCGCCGTGCAAATCGACCGGACAGGGGATTTCCGTTGTATTTTATCCGTCACGGATCCGGAGACCCGCTATCTGCTGAAACGGATCACATATCGACGCCAGATCAGCTATGCCCCGTTCACGGTAAAGATTTCCGAACCGTGCTACCGCGATATGATTTTCGTCTCCCAGAAACTTAAAAATGTGTCATGGAATTTTTCCACTTCACTTTCCGCCGCCGAATTGAACGGCGCTGAAATCACCACGGGCGTCTGCACGCCGGACGGCAATATCCTTTACGCCGTCCGTGCCGCGGATATCGGCCAGACCTTCACTTGTCCTGTCGACAAACTGCCCGAAGGCAAACTCCAGGTGTTTGTCAAAGCGGAAAAAGCGGGAAAAGTGCTTGGCGACGTTTCCCGGCAACTGAGGAAATTACCGTATAAAAAAGGCGAGGTATGGCGCGACCGCCATGGTATCTGGCATGTGGATGAAAAGCCGTTCTTCCTTATCGGGAGCTGGGGCAGTCACTTTTATCCGGGATTCAACGCCACGGTGGGCGATTACCGGCGGCCGGGCGTGCTGCGTTTGGAACGGGAATGCGTGTATGCACCGCGTTTTATCGAGCTTACTCAGGTTCCGTCCATTTCGCCGGAAGACCAGAAATATCTTGCCGGGGTTTACCGCAAGCTTGGTGAAATTCCGAATCTTTTCGCGCACTATATCGTGGACGAACCGGAACTTTCCGGCTGTACGGTCATGGCGATCTCCCAGCACGCCGCCGCGGCGCGCGACGCGGACCCGTGGCATCCGCTGATGATTTCCAACGATACGGTGAAAGGGATGGAAGACTTTGCCGACTGCGCCGAAATCAACGGACTTCATCCTTACCCGCCGCCGAGAAAAGATATTCCACGCAATGAATTCCAGCGGATTGTCATGTTCATGGATCAGAGCATGGCCATCAACAAAACCTTGGAACATCCTCAAACAATTGCATTCCTCCAGCAGGGATTCAATTACGGGGACTGCGGCAACGCCGGGACATGCGTCCCGTCATACGATGAAACCCGCATTTCGTATCTGCTCTCGCTGGCAATGGGTGGAAATGCCGTCATGTTTTTCAATTATTGCGCTGAACACTATTACGAGTTCTCGGTGGGACACCCCGACATCGCGCTGGAGCTCGCCACGCTGACTCCGGCAATGACCGTTCCCGATGAGACCGGCAACGGCATCGCCTGTGATAATCCGAAGATTCGCTTTCGGGTAAAAAAAGTAGACGGGGAGTACTGGATACTCGCCGGTTCAACGGTAAAAGAACCGCAGCAGGCAAAGTTCATTATTCCGAAGCTGGAGAACCGAAAAATTCATGTATTTCGCGAAGGCCGCGCCTTGAATGCCGACTGCGGCACTTTCAGTGACAGTTTCAAAAATTTTGACGCCCGCGTTTACACCACGGATTCCCGGACTTTCGGACTCCGTCCCGTAGCCGAGGTCGAAGCCGAAATTCGGCGGCTGAACGAGTCGCGCCGCAAAACCGGCAATCTGGCATTTCAAATGTATGAAGGGGATTCCATGAAGTTTTATGCTTCCAGTAACAAAGGTCGTCATCCCGACAGCGGCCTCTGGCATGTGAGTGACGGTATCACCGGCGGCATGCTTGCCGAAAACGGCTGCGGCTACAAGGGCAAACTCGGCTGGATTGACAATACCCCCGGCAAGACCCCGGACTGGCTGGTCATGGAGTTTCCCGAGACGGTTACCATCGGAAGGATTGTTGTCTATCCCGCCGAAGGAACGCTCAAGGACTATGAGGTCCAATTGGAGGCCGACGGCAAATTCATCACGGTGGGAAGCGTAAAAAATCTCCCCACAAAATGGGATGAACATCAGGAATTCATATTTGATCCTGTAAAAACCAGAAGGATCAGGCTTTGGATCACCGCCAACAACCACAATGAAAACGGTAAAGCCAGAACTAAGGTGCATGAAATCGAAGTTTACAGGGAATAAGTTTTCACGCTGGAAGATGGCTTAAAAAAGGACGCTAGCGTATGAACGGGGATTTTTGCCCACTTGGCTCTCGATTTTTCGACAGGGGAAAAAAATTCTCATGGACGCTTGCAAGACCAACGGCAAAATTCGTTCGCGGTTTCTGAATTCGCAGGAATCGTACAAAAAAAACAACCAGAAAAACAGGAAACCTCAGAAATGATGAAAAAGTTCTTTTTTAGCGTAATCGCAACTCTCATGGTCACGGCGCTTCCGGCGGAGACTCCCAAGCCGCTGCTACATTTTCCCGCCGACGATGGCAATGGAAATATCCTAAAAAACATCGACGGCGCGACGGAACTCAATGCAAAAATCATCGGAACTGATTTCAATTGGGATACCGCCCGTGACGGCAAGAAAGCTATTTCTTTCCAAAATCCGCCCAATGGACGTGTAGGAAAAAATTGCTGCGCGATAGTAAATCTCAAGGGGAAAATGGATTTCGCTAAGCCGTTTACGGTGATGTTCTGGGTCTATCTGGATCCGGCTCTCCTCGTCAACCACCAGTATACCATCATCGGCAATGCGAAGGGCGATTACGGCCCAGGCTGGCGCATTATTTACAGTTATAATGCTTTTAGGATCACCGGCGGCGGCGGTACTGCCGCAACCATCGGCGCCTTGAGCCTGAATCCCGGCAAAACTCCGCATCCGAAAGGCGTATGGCATCATCTGGGAGCCGTCTATGACGGGGAAAATGTTAAACTTTACCTGAACGGCATTGAATCCGCCGCTGGCGCGCTGAAGCTCCAATCCGGTCATGATACGCTGACCGTCGGAGCCTATAGTGAGGGATACGGCTACGGGTTCAACGGCAGTCTTTCCGATATCAAGTTCTTTGGTAGTGCGTTGACTCCCGAGCAGATGATTGCGGAAGCGCAGGGTATCATGGAATGATTTTCTGCCCCCTGTCGGAAGATAAGAAACCGTCAAAACATAAGAGCTTATCAACCAATGAGCGAGAACACTCTGATTTGCGGCGGACAGCCATTCACTTGTCGGAAAAATGGTAGATACCTCCAGTATCCCCTGTTTTTTTTCGACTGCGCGCCTGCCTATCCGGCGCTTTATCATAGTATTCCCATTATTAGTTGATAAACTCTAAGTCATCAGAACTGTCGCAATTTTACAGGACATAAATATGCCTACAATTGAATCCCGCGAATTTATCGCAGATGGGATTAAACGTTTCAGAGCAAAATGGAAATTGCCGTGGAGCGACATTACGCTCGTCGTCGCGGGAGACGTGTTGGCCAGTCTTGCCGCGCGGAAAGTTCTGTATGCCGATACCCATCCCGATTATGCCGTGTTTGAACCGGAAACGGCGGCCGATGCAGATTGTTTGGCGGAAATATTCGGCAATTTCGGCGTTGAAACCGTCTCCGACAGACGTTTCGGCGGCAAAGTATGGTTGTATGTTTTTTCGCGCAAAACCACCGTTCCGCAGGAACAGTGGCCGCAACTTCCAGCCGTGACCGGCTGGAAATCCCCGCTGACAAACCGCAACCGGCTCAATTCCGCCGCGCTGCCGGGGGAAATGACTCCGTTTATGTTTCGAGGGAGTGAATACCGGGTCGAAAACGTGATGGGGCATTATCTTTCCCGCGGATCTGTCGGAAGCCGGCCGCATGAAGATCACTTCAGAATACGCCGCGCGGAAGACGACAGACTGATTTCAATTCCGCTGAAGAACCATTATTTCGCTACGGCGTTCGTATGGAATGAGGTCTGTTACTGTTTTTCGCTTGATTTAGGCGCAAAGGCTGGCTGGTCAAGTTCAAAAATCGACATGATCTCCTCGCTGGATCTTGTGAGTTGGAGCGCTCCGGTTTGTGTGCTGGACGTTTCCGCCGACGGGGAAAAAGCTTTCAACAATTCAATAACATATGACGGACGTAGATTTGTGATGCTTTATGAAACGGACGATCCAAAGTGTCCGATCTACACTATGAAATTTGTCGAATCCGACGATCTGATCCACTGGCGTAAAATCTCCGGAGCCGTCTATGGCGGGGAAAAATATACCGGCGGCCCCGCGTTTTACTGGATATCCGAGGAGCAATATTATTATCTTACCTATGTTGATATGTTTGTTCATCCTGTCGTCAGAAAACTCAACTATCGCACCGCCGTGACTCGTTCAAAGGATCTGGCGTATTGGGAAGACGCTCCATCCGAACACGCCGTGCTCCTGCCGGACTACGAGAACCGTCCCGATCCGGAAGGCCATCCCGACGTATATGAACTTAACGTCAGCGATGCGGAATATATTGAAAAAGACGGAATGGTGCGCGCGTATTTCTGCGGCGGGAACCAATGCGGGGTCTCTGACAATCAAATCGCCGAATATCACGGCACTCTTGCGGGGTTCTTCAGAACGTTTTATTCATAAATAATTACACTTTTGAACATGACTATCCGGTGTGGGGCCTACACATTTACTGGAGGTAAATTATTATGCATGCAATGATCCTTGATGAAAAACTTGATTTTGCCTGGGCGGAAGTTCCGGATCCGAAGCCGCGCGACGGCGAGGTGCTGATCCGCGTCCACGCTGCGGCGGTGAACCGCGCCGACCTGATGCAGAAAGACGGCTGTTACGCATCTCCGGAAGGGTGGCCGCAATGGTGCGGGCTCGAAGTTTCCGGCACTGTGCTCGAAGCTCCGGACGGCGCCGCCGTCAAAACCGGCGACCGGGTCTGCGCCCTGCTGGGCGGCGGCGGATATTCCGAGTTCGTGACCGCGCCGGTCGGCATGGTTATTCCGATCCCGGAAGGAATTTCGATGGTCGAAGCGGCCTCGCTGCCGGAAGTGTGGAGCACGGTTTACCTCAATCTCGAAAAAGAGGCGGGCGGCTTGAAGAAAAATGATGTTTTCTACATGCAGGCCGGCGCTTCCGGCGTCGGCCTGGCGGCAATTCAGTATGCGAAACTTTTCGGCGCAACCGTGATCACGACGATTGATTCCCCGGAAAAAGCGGCGTTCGTCAAAAAAATCGGCGCGGATTTTGTCCTGGATTACCGCACCGAAGATGTCCGCCCGGTGATCGCGGCGCATCCGGTCACAGTCGCGCTGGACTGTATCGGCGGAAAACTGATGGGAGAAAACTTCAAAAACATGGTATTCGGCGGCCGCTGGATTATGATCGCCACAATGGGCGGAGCGGAAACTTCGATCAATCTGGAAACGGTGTGGCGCAAACGTATTCGCCTGATCGGCAGCACGCTCCGCAGTCGCACCCCAACGGAGAAAAAGGAAATCCTCCAGGCGCTGAAACAAAAATTGTGGCCGCTTTTCAGCGAACGGAAATTGTTTTCCAACATTCACGCGGTTTTCCCGATTCAGGATGTGGAAAAAGCTCACGACGTTCTCCGCCGCGCCGAAAACATCGGCAAGGTGGTTCTGACATTCCGTTAATTCAGGTAAACGATAGAGGAAACCCGACACGCCCCCTGAAAGGAATTGCGCAGATTTCTTCACGGTGTCAAAATTTAGGCAAGGAAAAACGATGGAACAGAAGTTACAAGGCAAAGTGGCATTGGTCACTGGTGCGGGAGGCTTATTGGGGCGCAGCATTGTCCGGCGGCTCGCGGATGCCGGGGCTATGGTCGTTGCAACCGATCTTTCACTGGCAAAAATTGCCCCCCTGCTTTCGGAAATTGCGCAGTCCGGCGGCAACGCGATCTCGGAGAAACTTGATATAACGGACAGCGCAGAGGTTGCATCGGTTTTCAAACGGGTGGAACAGCGTATGGGCCGGATTGATCTTCTCGTGAATAACGCCGGAGTTGTACGGGAAAAAGCCGAGGCGTTTCAGCAGACGGATGAGACCTATTGGAAAAAACTGATTGAAGTAAATCTCTTCGGAACCATGATCTGCACCCAGCGGGTTCTGCCGGGAATGATTGCGCGGAAAAACGAAAAAATTATCAATATCGCCTCAATCGCCGGGGTTTCCGGATTGCCCGGATGGGCGGATTACGCCGCATCGAAAGGGGGAGTGATTCTCTTCAGTCAGACCCTTGCCATGGAGTTGGGAGGGTACGGGATCACTGTAAACTGTATTTCCCCCGGCATGATCGGAGTGAAATTGAGAGCGGATCGTGGAACCTGGCTGGGACGATGCGGGACTCCGGATGATATCGCCGGAGCAATTGTCTTTCTTGGTTCGAGCGATGGCGATTATATTACCGGAACAAATTTTCTGGTGGACGGCGGGCGTGTGCTGGGGCCCAAAAACGCCTCATGGAATTCATAGCAACAGCGCTTATTGCCCAAAGAAAATTTCGATTCCCGAAAAAAACTAAAATTGGTGAAAAACTACAAGTTTCGGATCGGATTTTAGTCAGACGAAATAGTTTGAAAGTTATTTTTTTGAAATGACCTTGAGCCATTTCATTTTGATTGCAGCGGTTCAATCGAAACCAGGAGTTTTATGCAATGAGGCGATTATTCAATCTGAAGACCGGACGCACCCAAATTGTGCAGTTGATGAGCGGCCGATCCGCCGCCGAGCTCATCGGCGAAGCCAGAAACGGCATGGCGGACGGTGCCGACGGAATCGCCGTCAATCTCTGCGACCTTGATCTTGCGGAACGAAATGCCGAAGTGTTTCGGCAAATTCTGGACGCGGTTCCACTGCCCTTCATGTTCATTCATTACCGGCAGGACAGCCGCATGACGCCGCAGGACGACGAGCCGCGTCAGACGGAGCTGCTTGCCGCGGCGGAAGCCGGGGTCGGCATGATCGACGTCATGGGGGATCTTTTCGACAAGTCGCCCGACGAGCGGACGCGCAATCCGGAAGCGATTGCCAAGCAGAAAGCCTTGATCAAACAAATTCACGGCATCGGAGCTCAGGTGGTGATCTCTTCCCACCCGCTCCGTTTCATGAACGCAGAAGCAATCGTGGAGCAGTTGAAAGATTTCGAGAGCCGCGGCGCGGATCTCGTCAAGATTGTCACCACGGCGGATACGGAAGCGGAATATCTGGAAAATATCCGTGCGACCATGCTGGCGTGGCACGAAATAGCAATTCCATTCACGCACCTGTGCGGCGGCCGCTTTTCGCGGCTTCAGCGCTTCAGCGGAGCCGCATTGGGGTGTTCAATAACCTTCGCCGTGCAGCGCTATGTCAACACCAATTACTTTCAGCCGACAATCCGGGAATTTCGCGCATTTCAGAACAGTGTACTTTGGAATATCAACAATGCAATTGAAAAATGAGATTTGAAAAATGAACCCGAAACGAATTCTGGTGATTGGCGCGACGGGCGCGATGGGACAGTATCTTGTCCCGGAACTCTCCGCTATGGGTTACCACGTCGACGGTATCGCGATCGGCGATGTGAAAAGCCGCGATCCGAATGTGCGGTATTTCAACCTCAACGGCAAGGATCGCGCGGTCATAGCTCAATTTTTGAAGAACGGCTGCGAGGCCGTGGTCGATTTCATGGTTTACGGCAGCGCCGAACGGGGAATCAGGTTATCCGGACCTCGCCCGGGCAGACCGCCGAAGGAGCGAAATCCGGAGCTGATAAAGCTGGAACTGGCGGACAATTCCGCTCGCAATGCAATTGAAGGGAAGTTCGGTCAATGCAAGCGCCGCCTGGGAATGAATCGGGTGATGGCAAAGCGCCGGGATTGTTCCGAAACCGCCATTGCAGTCACTATTCTTGCCGCCAACCTAATCCGTTGGTTCCAGGAGCCGGGATGGCTTTTAGTGTTCCGCTTTTTGACTTCGAGTTGCAGGATAAAAACACCAGAAGAATTGTAAAAATATCAAAGCGCGGCATAGACCTTCCGGTTCAGCAAGCTCTAATTGGAAAACAATCTATGGCAGGAGAAGAAAGTTGTTATAATCGACTCATCGATAAGTGTATCGTTCATTTAGAGTTTATCCCTAAATAGAAGTTGAAAATAAAAAATAATATGCCATATTATCCTATCAGATAATGGAGGCGAGTATGGCAACGGCAAAAGCCTGGGAAGTATCGGACGGCTTCTGGTCCAAAGTTGAACCTTTAATTCCCAAGGTCAAGCGGGATAATGACAAGGAATATCAACGCCGAAGAGGAGCCGGGCGCAAACCAATGGAGTCACGCAAGATATTTGAAGCAATCGTGTATGTCCTTCGTACCGGAATTCAATGGAAAGCCTTGCCGAAGGAATATGGCAGTTCGAGTAGTATCCACCGCTATTTTCGAAAATGGGAAACCGCCGGATTCTTTCTGAAACTCTGGAAGAAGGGACTTGCTGAGTATGATGACTTGGAAGGTATTGCGTGGTGCTGGCAAAGCATTGATGGGGCTATGACAAAAGCTCCAACGGCTCGTGAAACGGTAGGCCCCAACCCTACAGACAGGGAGAAAAAATGGAACGAAGCGACACATTCGCGTAGACGAACGTGGAGTCCTGTTGTCAATCGTCGTGACCGGAGCCAACAGGCATGATGTTACACAAGTTGAAGAAGTCTTGAAAAATCGGGTTCGAAAACCGCGTGGAAAAACCAAGCAGAACCTCCGTGCCGACGCTGGTTATTCGGGAGAAAAATCAGAAGCGATCATGGAAAAGTATCGTTACATTCCGCATATTCGCCCTCGTGGAGAAGAAAAATGGCGATTCAGCATGGATACAAGGCCAAGCGCTGGATAGTCGAAGTCACTCATTCATGGCTCAACCGTTTCCGAAAGCTACTGGTTCGCTATGAAAAGACAAACGCTTCATAGGAGGCATTGCTTCAACTGGCCGCAAGCATCATTGCATTTCGAAAAGTTGGGGTTATTTAGAGATAAGTTCTAAATTTTCAAAGTATTCCCATCATGTAGATTTTCTACTACGGTACCGATTCCCTTGATTCTTGTGACAGAATTTTTATGCCTCGACCGCAACCGATTGACGCCGCATTATCTCTGGGTACGAGAACAGCACCGGTCCTTGAACGCCCATTATCATGTCATACTGTTCTTCGACGGCAATGTCATGCGTTACTTTCGCAAAGAGCGGGCGGAAGAACTCTGGCATCAGGCGCTGCAAAGCCAGGAAGATTACACCGGCAGCAAATCGGGCTTGATTGAAGTCTGTCCGGCAAGTTACCGGGGAGTTCCCATGAATCAGGGAATTTGTGTGCCGCGTTCCGATGGCGCGTTACAAAATTATGTCGGTGAGCTGGGACTGTATCTCGCCAAAACCTTCACCAAAGGTTCCGCTCCTTGCCGGGTAAGAGAATTCGGCTGCTCGTTGCTTTAAGAAAGCTATGTTTGTGTAAAATTCAAAGTCAAACCTTGAAATACACCAAAGGTGTGTGCAGCCGCCCAGGCAATCGCTCAAGCCCAACCCGGCTTGAGTGACGCCAACTGGTAGTTTTTCATTCTGTTTTGAAGGCTTTTTCGCCGGTGAAAACAGGGGGGCTGACCTATTGGTCAGGAGTGCGATTTTTACCGAAAAATTCGGGAAAAATCATCGAGAATTTCGGGTGGTTTTTGACCCAATTTCAGAGAATTTTGCAGAATGCCGCAATGCCGAAAATCACGTTTTTCAGGAACAATCAAGAGTGGCAAGACAAGGGGCGTCATGGCTTGCAACGTTGTGGGAGCGATCAAAAAAGCCCGCTATATAGAACGACGATTTTCTTCATCCGGACCCGGACTTTTGAGGGTAAAGTCCGGATAAAGCCGGTCCGGGAGACAGGGTATTTTGTCCGAGTGGATGGCGAAAAATACCGCATGGACGGCGATCTTATCCGACTGAAGAGGCCAGTGCTCCGGATCAAATCCGAATTTTTCAGCGCAAGGCCGACTCAATGGCACGAATGATGTCGTTTTTCTCCGGCAAAGCGTCAATCACGGCCAGGGCCGCGGCGATCTTTTCCTCCGCCGATTTTTCCCCGATCGGAGTCCCGAACAGCTGCCGCATCGCTTTTTCCTGCGCCTCATTGCCGATATGGGTATAGTACTTGTCCACGATGTCGGAATCGGCTCCGAGAATCGACGTCACCACCGCCTTAGGGACACCCGCTTCCGCACAGTGACTGGCGAAGCTGTGACGCAGACTGTGGAAGCCGTAAACCGTAACCTTCTTCTTGCGACCCGGCACCGTCACCGAAGGTTCCAGACCGATCCGGCGGATCACCCGCAGCACGTCGATGTTGACCAGATTGTTGCCGACATTCTTCCCGTTGGCATCAACTTTGTTGTAGCGCTCCGCCACGTTCGGGCAGACGAAATCATTCACCCGCCACGCCAACGCCTGTTCCAGTCCCGCCAGCAGCTGCGACGCGATCGGAATCGTCACCTCCTTGCCGGTCTTGAACTGCTTTACCCAGATGCGCTTCAAATCAAAGTTGATCCGGTCCCAGCGCAGCATCACACAGTCCTTCAGCCGTTGGCCGGTGAACATCCCCAGCAGATAGATCATTCTGATCTCGCTTTTATTTAAAAGCTTCAGCTTCGGATCGTCGAGGGTGGCCAGCAGCGCTTCCTCCTGCTCCCGGGAGAAGGAACGTCTGCCGGTGGTCAGCGACTGTTCTTCCCGTTCCTTGCGCTGCAAGGCCGGCGACTGAAAAGGATTTTTGCCTTCCCGGTAGTCCTCAAGGGTACGGAAGATTTTCGCCAGCCGTTTGATCTTGCGGTTATGGGTGGAGACGGAAATCGGCTGATTGCGCAGATAGGCGGCATAGTGTTCGGCATGAGTGTTCTCCACCTCCTGAAACTCCAGTTGCGGCTGGTTCAGGAAGGCGACGAACTCCAGAAAGGTCGAGCGGTAGGAAAGCTGTTCGCTCACGGTAGCCGGAGTCGCCCGGTTGGGATGTTTGGCGTAATAGTCCCAGGCATCGCTCAAGAGAATGCTCTGGCGTTTGGTCGCCAGCTTGCGGGCTACCTTGACATGAGCCGAGATCACCTCGAGATCGGTCGCTTGCAAGGTCGGTTGAAGTTCTTTGGCCTTTTTGAGCGCCATTTCGCGATTGGCGGTCTTGAGGCTGACTGCCTTGCGCTGCCCATTGATCTGATAACGGAAGTACCAGATCCCGCCATCCTGCTTCCGGTACACCGTCCCGAGGTCGAGTTTGATCGTCTGCCCATTCATCGTTCACCCCTCCCTGAAAAATATCGATTCCGACTCAATATACTTCCGTCAGGGCAAAATGAAAGCCGCAAATGGTACTAAATGGCACCTTTTACGGTTTTTTGAGCTTAAAATGGTGGAGGTGGGGGGAGTCGAACCCCCGTCTTGGTCAACTCTGAGACCAATGTCTACATGCTTAGCCGGCATTTAAGGGTTTTTCGTCTTTTCCGCTACGCCACCCGGCTCAGCCGCGGTCCGGACTATTCCTTCCTGTAAATCTTATTCACGGCCAAAGGTCGCTGCCGCAAACCAGGGCGCTGAATGACGCCTGTTTCCCTTAGCACCCGTCGGGGGACAGACGTGGCCGTCAATTAAGCAGCCAGTGCGTACTCTTCGTTCGCAATTATGTTTTTGATCGATGATTTACGAGGCCAACGATCGTCCTCGGCATGCAATTCGTCCCGAACTTTGCCAATCGAATCCGGTACACCCCCTCCTTTTCAAAACCGTGTGTAATATAGCATGGAGAATCGGTTTTACAAATTTTTCAACCCATAATTTTCCCAAAAGCCAGTCCGCATCACGCCCGCTGCCGCAATCTCACGTGCACCAATCCGGTTCCAGCACCCGGATTTTCGGAATCTCCGCCGGATGCAGCAGCAGTCTTACCGCCACCGGTGGAATCCGATGTTCAAACTGAATCACCGGAAAAGCCGGGTTCCTTACCGCCTGATATGGCACCAGATGGGTCATCACCACTTTGACTGTTTCCGGCAACCGCATCGTATCATGATTGAAAATCCGGTATTCCTCGCACAAATGCTGCAAATCGGCACTGTACAGCAAACCGTCGAATTTCGTCTTTTTGTGCCAGCCATGCAGAAATCGTCCCAGTTCTTCAAAGGTCGTCACCCGTTCGAAAACCCTGCCGCTGTCCAGCAGCAGCGGTTCGCTGTCGCAAAATGCCGCCAGTCCTTTGCGGTAGCCCTGCTGAATTTGTGTGTTTCTGGCATAGTGCAGCGGCGCCAGACAGGCGATTCTGCGGCAGCCGCAATCCGCCAGCCGGGCTACGGCCCGATAATAGAGCATTTCGATGTCGGGCGTCAGAAAACTTACATTCGGCGGCGCTTCCAGATACCACTTCCGTACTTTTTCCAGACGGAAGTCGTGCATCCTGATGAACAGAATCCGCGCTCCGGTGCGAATCAGCCGCGGCATCAGCGGCATGAACCAGTCGCCATAGACGATCACCCGGCTCGACGGTCCCAGATGGGCCAGCAGCGCATCATCAATATCGTGCGGATCGTTGCTCGGCGACACCGGAATCAACTCCAGCATGCAGCCGGTTTCCCGGCATTCGCGTTGCAGGTCCTGGACCATTTCGCGCACCAGATACCACATTACCCCGGACCGCTCCAACGTCCGGCAGGCCAGCAGAAAAGTGATGGTTTTCCCGCTTGCGCCGGACTGGGCGACGCTCCAAGTACCATGCTTGCGCTGCCGTTGGATCAGTCCGTCGGCTTCCAGAAATTCCAATGCCTGACGTACCGTCGAACGCGCCGCGCCAAATTCTTCGGCCAATTTCCGCTCCGACGGCAGACGCATGCTCGCTTCCGGCGGACCGCAGCGGATCCGGTTCAACAGTGTAGCGTGAATCCAGCGGGCTTTGACATTGGGACGCATAAAAATACTCCTTATAATCATACCAAATATAGCATTTTTTATGGTAAAAACAAATTTTTCATACTGAATCTAAAAAAAATTGCAATTCAGACTTGAAAATAAAACCATACCAAAAGTAAACTTTATGGTAATCGCCACTATGTCATGAAAAGGAGTATCGTATGGCTGATCGTGGAAATCGTTTCTGGCTCTGGGGCTATGTTCTGGACACCATTCCCGGCACCGCTGCCTTTGTCGACGGACAGACGCATTGCAGTCTGGAAACCGCGGCCGATTATCTGGGATGCGACAACGTGTTGTGGATGAACTCACTGCATACCATGGATCAACCGCAACCGGATCAATACCGCCATCTGGCCGGATTCCGGCAGGTCGTTTGCGGACTGACCCATCTCGAAACCAACGGGCCGGGCCACGGCGGTTGGGAGCTGCGCTATGTCGAGTCAGCCCGCCAAATCAGCGAGTTTTCCCTGACCCATCCCAATGTGGCCGGGGCCATGCTCGACGATTTCCGCGCCGCGGGCGGTCCCAGCAGCGGCATGACGCCGGAAGCGCTGGGTCAGGTCTACCGTGCGCTCAAGGAACACAATCCCGCTTTGAAACTCTATGTGGTCATGTACCATATACGTCAGAAAGCAGAGGAGCTGCTGCCGTTCCAAGACTGTTTCGACGGTGCGAGCATCTGGTGCTGGAATTCAACCGATCATTTCTGGAACGCTCTCTATGAACATGAAATACAGGATTTCCGGAAATTATTTCCGGACAAGGAACTGATTCAGGGGCAATTCCTGCACGCCTATGGTGACGGCGACGTTGCGCAGCCCATGGACCAGCTGGAATTGCAGTGCCGGAAAATCGCCGCGCAGATGGATAAAGGCGACATCGACGGCTGGTGCGTCATCCAGAACGGATTCTTCTGCCGTGCAAGCCACCGGAAACAGGCGGAAGCACTGCGCGACTACTGGAACTGGTATCGTAACACCCGGACCCGGCGCTGAATCGGAACCGGTTTGAACCCGAGGAATCGAAATCATGAAAATTCTGATCTTCTGCGCCCATCCCGACGATGAAGTCATCGGCATGGGCGGCACCATCCGCAAATTCGCCGACGCCGGAGCACAGATCCGGCTGGTGCATTTTTCCGCCGGCAACGAAGGCTACTCCTCCGCGGCGGAAAAATCGGAAATCTGTGCCATCCGCGCCCGCGAAACCGCCGAGGTCTGCCGAATTCTGGGCATCGCCGAATATGTCAATCTGCAACAGAAGGATTGGAGCATTGAAGTTGATCACAGTACCTGCCGGGCGGTCATCGCCCAGATCCGGGAATTCCGGCCTGACGCGGTTTTCACCCACCGCCACGCCGATTATCACGATCACATGAATGTCCATCAGGCGGTGACCGAAGGATGGTTTCACGCGCCGCTGGCCTGCGCCATGGAAGACGCCCCGGTGTGGCGGCCACTTCCGCTCTACGAATTTGAAGTCATTACGCTCTTCCCGCAGCCGGAGCTGATCGTCGATATCACCGCCGTCATGGCAATCAAGCTCAAAGCCATGGCCGTGTACGCCTCCCAGACCGGGGTGGTCGGCGGCGCCATCCAGATGCTCGAAGGCCGAGCCCTGCTGCGCGGGCAGTCCATCGGCGTCCGCCATGGTGAAGCGCTGGTCCGTTCCGCCATGCGTCCGCGCGCCATCGCCGACATTCAAGCCCTTGTAAGCCTCTGAAACATTATCCATGAGTTTGTGAATATGAAACAAATCCTTGACTCCAAACGCCTGCGGGCGGATTTAGATCTGGTCCTCCCCATTCTGGAAGCCGCCCCGGCGGTAGACAAAAGCCGCCGGATCGCGCCGTCGGAATACCGGGAACGCGCCGACCGGATCTTTCGAGCCCTTCAGGAACATGATCTGAGCGTCGGACTGGTTTTTTCCGATGAACATTATTGCGGCGATGTGCCGTATTTGTGCGGCAACTGCAACATCACCGTCGAACAGGTGGCTGCCGTGATCGGCAGAACCGGCGTCCATCTGGTCGCCGGGCTGGAAGGAGGCTACGTCGCCGAGCAGCTGGCCCGCAACAATGTCGCCATTCATAAAGCGGAACTGCTGCAACTGGCCGACGAACAATATCCGGTCGCCGCCGAACGCTTTGAAGACATTGTCCGGGCCGCCAATGGCGGCCCCCTGCCCGACCGAATCGCGCTGTTGACTCCGCGGCAGGTGATTCCATCCGCCATGGTGGAGTATTGCCAAACCCATATCGCCCCCGTCGTCGATGCACAGGAGCTTTATCAGCGGATTAAATACGAAAAAAGTCCGGCGGAAATCACCATGATCGAAGACGCCGCCGCAATCGCCGACACCGTGATGCGGGTGATGCTGGCGGTGCTCAAGCCGGGGATGCTTGAGACTCAGGTTGCCGCGTGGGGGTATTTTGCGGCCCGGGAACTCGGTGCGGAAGAGCTCGGCTTCGATCTGATGGTCGGCGCCAACGAAGCCAACCGTTCGCTGATCGGCAAGGCGTTGAACCGTCCGATCGCGACCGGCGACTGGGTCCATCTCGGCGTCGGCGCCAAACGCGACGGACTGAATGCCTGCATCCGGCGCTCGGCCATCGCGCTTGAATCGGCCCAACCGGTTGCGGCGGAACAACACTACTGGTTTGAACTGCTTGAAGCGGCTTACCGCACCGGATTCGACGCCTATTGCCGGATCGCCCGCAACAACTTGCCGGCCAGGCTGCAGGAAGAAGCGCTGGTCCGCTTCTTCGCCGACCGTTCGGCTGAGGTTTCCGCCCGTATCGGCCGCCGGATCGATCTCGACCGGCTCAAGCCTTATACCGGAACCCATAATTCCGGGTATACCGAATGTCAGGAATTCTACGGCGCCATCACGCTGGACTCGCAACAGCCGCTGGGAAACCGGATCGTCACCATGCTTGATGTGGCGCTGCGCGGTATCGGCGACCGCTGGGATGACGTGATCATCCCCGGCTTCGATTATCTGGTCATCGAAAACACGCTGATCAAGGACGGAGCCAAGGTGGAAACCGTAACCAGGCTGCCATTGAATGTTCAATCTTTGGTCGGCAACGCCGATTGACGATCAGCACAAAAAAAGCGGACGGCCGGTCAGCCGCCCGCTTTTCCATTCCGGAAAACTTCAGAACTTCCACTTGCGGTTGGTCAGAACTTCATAGGCTTCGACATATTTCGCCGCGGTTCTGCTCACCACTTCCGCCGGCAGATTCGGACCCGGAGCTTTCTTATTCCAATCCAGCGTTTCCAGATAGTCGCGGACGTACTGCTTGTCCAGACTCACCGGACTGGTACCGACCTGATAGCTCGCCGCGGGCCAGAAGCGGCTCGAATCCGGCGTCAATACTTCATCGACCAGAATCACCCGGCCGTCGATCACGCCGAACTCAAACTTCGTATCCGCCACGATAATGCCGCGGGTTTCGGCATAATCCCGCGCCCGGGTGTAGATATCAAGCGCCATATCGCGGATCCGGGCGGCATACTCCTGCCCGATCAGCCTGGCCACGCCTTCAAACGAAATCGCTTCGTCGTGTTCGCCCTGCTCCGCCTTGGTCGACGGCGTGAACAGCGGGCAATCCAGCTTGGACGCCTGCTGGTATCCGGCGCGCAGTTTGATGCCGGAGACCATGCCGGTCTGCTGGTAATCCTTCCAGCCGGAGCCGACAAGGTAGCCGCGCACGATGCACTCGATCGGCAGCACTTTGGCCTTCTTGACCACGATTGCGCGGTCCTGAAGGTCTTTGGCATAGGGTTTCAACGCCGGAATCGAACTCAGGTCGGCCGTAATCAGATGGTTCGGGATGCCCTTCAGAAATTCAAACCAGAACAACGAAATCTGAGTCAGCACCTTGCCTTTGTTCGGAATGCCGTTGGGCAGCACCACATCGAATGCGCTCAGGCGGTCGGACGCCACAAAAAGCAGGCTGTCGCCCAGATCGTAGATGTCCCGCACCTTGCCGCGATTGATCAGTTTCAAATCCGGCGCTTCGCTCCGCAACAGCGCTCCGTTGCCGTCATACTGCATCTGTCATTCTCCTCTTCCAACCGGTCCGCATTCCGAATTTCACACAAAAACGGCCGCCGTCGATTCGCAACGGCGGCCGCCGGCCATTCCCAACAATCACCGGGAACAGAAACTTACGCTTCCTTGATCGCCGTAATCTTGACCTTGGTCAAATTCTGGCGATGCCCGATGGTACGGCGATAGCTCTTGCGGCGCTTCATCTTGAACGCCCATACTTTTTCGCCGCGGAACTGTTCGACCACTTCACCCTCGACCACCGCGCCGGCAAGGACCGGAGCGCCGACCTTGAGCTGGCCGCCTTCTTCGCCGATGGCGAGAACTTCTTCGAATTTGACCGGCTGACCGGCTTCGAGTTCGAGCATTTCGACGTCAAGCACGCACTCCGGAGTGACTTTGTATTGCTTGCCGCCGGTCTTGATGATCGCGTACATGGTATTGAATCTCCCTGAATTTTTAAGCATTGACTGCAATGATCCGCCAATTTACAACCTTGAACAGATAATTTACACTCGATTGTCGGTTTTGCAAATAGTTTCCCGGTTTTTCTCCGCGATTTTCCGCGATTCGCACCGCCGTCAGCCGTTGAAAACGATCGTCCGCAACCCCGACGCAATCACCCGGTATTCCAGATGCGCCTTGACCGCGCGGGTCAGCACCCGGCGCTCGATATCCTTGCCGATCTGGCGCAAATCGTCGGGCGCGTGCTCGTGGGAAACCCGTTCCACATCCTGTTCGATGATCGGCCCCTCGTCGAGATCCGCCGTCGCGTAATGCGCCGTCGCGCCGATCATCTTGACCCCGCGTTCCCAAGCCCGACGATAGGGGTTGCCGCCCTGAAAAGCGGGCAGGAAGGCATGATGGATGTTGATGATGTTGCCGTGAAAATGGGCGATGAATTCATCGCTCAAGATCTGCATGTAACGCGCCATCACCACCAAATCGATATGGTGCCGGTCGCAGAGTTCGATTACTTGAGCCTCCTGGTCGCGCTTGTCCGCGCCTTTCGCCAGCGGGAAGCAGTAAAACGGCACCTGAAATTTGTCCGCCACTCCCTCAAGATCAGGGTGGTTGCTGATGATCAGCGGAATTTCGCAGGGCAGATCGCCGTCTTCCTTGCGCACCAGCAGGTCATAGAGGCAGTGCGAAGTCTTGGACACCATGATCGCCATGCGGCTGACCGCGTCGAGATAATAAACTTTGAAACTGAAATTCATCCGGCCGCCGAGCTCGGCAAATTCCTCTTCCAGTTTCCGGCGGGTCATGGTCATGTCGGCCAGGTCGATTTTGATACGCATGAAATAGCTGTTTTCCATCGCGTCGGTATACTGCTGACAGTGGAGAATATTGAAGTTCCGCCGATAGAAAAACATCGTCGTTTCCGCCAGCAGTCCCTTGCGGTCCGCCGCCGATATCAGAAAAACCGCATGTTGAGGCATAATGTGTACCCGTATATTCCTCGAAAATTGATCATTCGCTTACTGCAGATTCATGCTCTTGAAGGTCCGGAACCCCGGCTCCCCGGTCGGCACCGCCAGCGGTTCCAGCCGGTCGACCGTCCCCCAGCGTCGCGAAAACGGCCAGAAGACAACCGCCGGACGGCCCACCAGATTGCGCCGCGGCACCGTGCCCCAGACCCGGCTGTCGGCGCTGAACAGAGTATTGTCGCCCAGCATGAAATAAGCGTCTTCCGGCACCTTGAATTCATCGGCGTTGTCGCGCAGAAAATGCGAGACGCCCGGGATGCGGTTGGCATGGCCCTGATAACCGCCCTTACCGCTGTAAATTTTGCGCATCGCCGGAGCCAGTTCGTAAATCGGCACAAAGCGCTCACCGGCGGAAGGCTTGACCATCAGCACGTCGTCGACGATCTTCAAAGTGTCGCCGGGCAGTCCCACCAGCCGTTTGATGTAATAGTCGCCGCTGGCCGACGGACGCTCGCCCGCCGGTCCCACGATGCCCTCGGTCGCAAACACCATCACATCGCCGCGTTCGGGTTCGCGCCAATGCAGACTCAGCCGGTTCACGAAAAGATGGTCGCCGTCGGAGAGATAACCGTCGGCCACCGCGCCCGACAGCATCTTGCCCGGATAAAGTTCGGCGTATTCCGCCACCTTGGCCGGAGCCCCCGGCAGCTTCACCCGGCGGTCGCCCACGCGGAACATGGTGGAGTCGAAAATCCCCCAATCGCTGACCGGGTACAGTTCGTTGCCCATACGGGCGGGCTTGTCGAGGATCAGCTCCGCCCGCCGCGCCGAAAACGCCAGATAATTGCCGACCGGGCCGAGTTTGCCGAATCCCGGGATCAAACCGTCGGCCTCACGGGCCGCGGCGGTGTCGATATAGTGAATGCCGTAGAGCGTCGGCTGCATCGAACTGGTGGGAATTTTGAACGGCTGGAAGAACAGCGCGCGGATACCGAACGCGACCACCAGCGCCACCGCCAGCACGTCGAGAGTCTCCCGGATCGCGCCATGGGGATTGACCCTGCGCACCAGCGCCCGGCATTCCGCCTGCCACGCCAGCGCATTCTCGGCGGCGCCCGCGGCGGAAACGGCGCGACCGCGCGCGATCAGCGCATCCAGCGCCGCTTTGTCCTCCGGCGTCAGCAGATCGTCATCGGCATGGCGCAGTACGCCCACCGCGGACAGGCTCTTGGCCAACAGCTTCCGCACCCGGCGTCTCCGCCACCATTCTCCCGGATTCACGTTTCGCCCCCCTGCCCTACTTGGAATCGTCATTGTTGCGCAGGACCGCCACGAAAGCCTCCTGCGGAATATTCACCGCACCGATCATCTTCATGCGCTTCTTGCCTTCCTTCTGCTTTTCCAGCAGCTTGCGCTTGCGCGAAATGTCGCCGCCATAGCACTTGGCCAGCACGTTCTTGCGCAGCTGGCGGATGGTTTCGCGCGCGACGATCTTGCCTCCGATCGCCGCCTGAATCGCAATCTGGAACTGCTGCGCCGGAATCACATTCTTGAGCCGCTCCGCCAGCAGGTGGCCGCGCCCGTAGGCCATGTCGACATGGACGATCGACGCGAAAGCATCCACCGGTTCGCCGTTGACCAGAATATCAAGCCGGACCAGCTTGTCCGCGCGGTATCCGGCGGGCTCGTAATCCATGCTGCCGTAGCCGCGGGTGATCGATTTGAGTTTGTCATGGAAGTCGATCAGGATTTCATGCATCGGCAGCTCCGCGGTGATGATCACATGGTTGCCGTCCACCGAATCGGTCCGGGTACAGATGCCGCGCTTGCTCATCACCAGATTCATCACATCGCCGATGTAGGGATTGGGCAGCATCAGCTTGGCCTGAATCAACGGTTCTTCGATCCGGTCGATGCCCGAGGGGTCGGGCAGATAGACCGGGTTGTCGATTTCGACCATCGTGCCGTCCTTCATGTAAACGTGGTAGACCACGCTCGGATAGGTGGCGATGATATCCATATCGTATTCGCGGCGCAGTCGCTCCTGAATGATTTCCATATGGAGCAATCCGAGAAAACCGCAGCGGAAGCCGAAGCCCAGCGCCGCCGAACTTTCCGCTTGATAAAAGAAGGCCGCATCGTTGAGCTGAAGTTTGCTCATGCTGAATTTGAGCTGGTCGTAATCGGCGCTGTCGATCGGATAGATGCCGCTGAAGACCATCGGACGCACTTCGCGGAAGCCCGGCAGCGGTTCGGAGCACGGCGCCTTGGCCAGCGTCACCGTATCGCCGATGCGGGTGTCGGAAGGGCTTTTGATATTCGGAATCAGATAGCCCACCGACCCGGCGGTCAATTCTTCGCAGGCGCGCATTTCGGGACTGAAAAATCCGACTTCCTTGATTTCGCTTTCCAGTCCGGTGCTGAAAAGTTTCATCCGGTCGCCGCGCGAAAAACTGCCGGACATCACCCGAACGTAAACCACCACGCCGCGATAGGCGTCGTAGGTCGAGTCGAAAATCAACGCGCTGGCATTGTCGCCGCGATCGACCGGCGGCGGCACCCGCTTCACGATCGCTTCGAGCAGCTCCGGCACCCCGGCGCCGGTTTTGCCCGACACCAGCATCGCCTCTTCGCGCGGAATGGCCAGCACCTCTTCCATCTGTTCGTAACACAACGGCAGATTGGCCGCCGGCAGATCGATCTTGTTGATCAGCGGAATGATCGCCAGCTGCTGCTTGAAGGCCAGATTGACATTGGCCACCGTCTGCGCCTGAACCCCCTGGGTGGCGTCGATCAGCAGCAACGCGCCTTCGCACGCGCCCAGCGACCGGCTGACTTCATAATTGAAGTCGACGTGTCCGGGGGTATCGATCAGATTGAACTCATACTCCTGCCCGTCCGCCGCGCAATACCGCATCCGCACCGGATGCGATTTGATGGTGATGCCGCGTTCGCGCTCCAGGTCCATGCCGTCGAGCAACTGCTCCTGGAGGTCGCGTTCGTCGACGGTATGGGTATATTCCAAAAGCCGGTCGGCCAGCGTCGATTTGCCATGGTCGATGTGGGCGATAATCGAAAAATTCCGGATATGCTTCAAGAAAAAACTCTCCCGTATCGATGCTTCAGAAACTTGTAAATTCGATTCAAACCAATACTATAGCACAATTTTCCACCATTTTCAACCGGCGAATCCGCCGCGATGGCAAAACACTCCTCAGCGCGTCACGATCCGGATGATTTCCCGCGCCAGTTCCACCTTGCTTTTCAGCCCCAGTTCGATCGCCTCCCCGCCACGGCCCAGCAGCGTGACCGCATTCTCTTCGGCAGCGAAACCACGGTCCGGCACACCGACCAGATTGGCGGCGATCCAATCGAGATTTTTTCGCGCGAGCTTGTCGGCGGCATGCTCCAGCAACGCCTCGGTTTCGGCGGCGAACCCGACCAGAATCTGCCCGGAACGCTTGTTCCGGCCCAGAGCGGCGAGGATGTCCTCGGTCCGTTCCAGCTCCAGTACCAGATCGCCCGGCTGCTTTTTGAGTTTGATTGCCAGCCGCTGTTTGGGACGGTAGTCGGCGACTGCGGCGGCCATGATGATCAGATCCGACGACAGTGCGCGCGCCTTGACCGCCGCCGCCATCTCCGCGGCGCTCTCCACCGCGACCAGAGCGACGCCTTCCGGTGCGGGCAATGCGACCGGGCCGGACACCAGCGTCACGTCATGCCCGGCGTCGCGTGCGGCACAAGCCAGCGCATACCCCATTTTTCCGGTCGACCGATTGCTCAGGAAACGCACCGGATCGAGCGCCTCACGAGTGGGGCCGGCGGTGATCAGCACCTTCATTCGCCATCCTCCTCCATCCCCGCGGCCAATACCAGCCGGGCGTACTCCTCGGGATTGTGATAACCGCGCCCCGGCGCAGGATTGATCGCGGAACATTGGACCGGACTGCGGCTCGCCGCGGTCCGGAAAATGCCCAGACGCCCGGTCCGCCCTTCGTCGAGATACTTCCGCACCAGTTCCAGCGGAATCGCCACGCGTACGTCCCAGCCGTTCGGAGCCCGGCGCGCCGTCGTCTTCAACGCCGGTTCCGCAACTTCAAACAACTGTCGTCCCGCCGTACGGTGCTCGCAGACGCGATAAATGCCGAGCGCGTTGACCGCAATCTGAAGATAGGGGAAATTGCGGGTTTCCGGCGCGATCATGATCTCCACACAGTCGTCATCCCAGACCGGGCCGACATGATTTTCGGAACAGGCGGTTTTGATCGCTTCCGGACGGTCGTCGAGCAAACTGAAATCGCAGATCAGGGCCCGTCCGTCATTGGACAGCTTGACCGATCCCGGCTGAAAATCGACGGTCGGGCTCTTCGGATAGAGTTCAAGTCCGACAATCTCACCGACCGGAAGATTAAGATCGGAAACAGTCTTTTCCTGTTTTTCACGATAAGCCGCCAATAACCGGTCGTGCGCCGCGACCACGTTGTAAACCGCTTCGGAGGCCTTTTTGAAGGCGGCAAAATCCCGGATCAGCGGCGCCAGATAGCGGTCGTCGGTCACCTTGGAACGCGCCTTGGTCAGAATCGCATAGGGTGCGGCCAGTTTATCGGCCCGATACGACTGGTAAAGCGGATTTTCCCAGACGCTGTTGCGACCCAGAAGGTTTTCCATGACCTGATAGAATTCAACCATTTCCGCCTCCGCACCGGGATAGGCCAAAGCACAGAAATCGGCCACCGCCGATTCCGCGTCGAGATCGCCTTCAAAGGTCGCGCGGGCTTGAATGTACTGATTCAGCGCGCAGAAGGAAAATGGCACATTTTCCCGCAGGTCCGACTGGCGCGGCCCCTCGGCAACCCCCTGAAAAGTGCGGAAATAGTCGGAAGCGAAGGCCGGATTCATGATCGGATAATTCTTCCATGCCGGATAACGCGGATAGCTCTTGAGCAACACCAACGCCCCGGCGTTGCGCCACGACCGCATCAAATCCAGAGATTTGCTGTAGTCTTCCACGGCAGGGCGGGCGGTCAGCACTTCGATCACAATGTCGCGTTCCGGCGGCTCGGTGACCGGCACGGTAGAGTAGGCATTGTTCTTGGTCTGGGTGAAAAATACGGTGTCGGGATATTTTTTGCGCACTTCCCGCGCAATTTTGTTGATATAGGTATAAATTTCCTCGCTGTTGTCGCCCTCGGCGCAGTAAAGCGCGATCGGCGACCGGGCGCACTGTTCGCATTCGCAGCGCAGATAGGGCGCGTCGCAGAACAATCGCACCCGATGCGACCCCGCCGGCAGCCCGGCCAATTCCCCGTCAAGATCGGAGACGATCTGACGCAGCACACCGGGATTGCTCAGGCAGGGAAAATGATAGGGATAACTTCCGGTATAACGCTTGCCGCCGTGCATGCCGAACCATTCCGGATGCTCTTTTTCGAAACGCTGCGGCCAGCGGTTCAGAAACTGATAATTGACGGTATAAGTCAACTCGTCCGGAACATTGCCCAGCAACCGCCGGAAATACTGCGCCATTTCCTCCTGGGAATACTCTTTGGTTTCGAGATTGAGGCCGCGCAGACGATAAGCCGGACGCACCCACTCCACTCCCGCCGGCAGATCGATTTCGGGATCGGTCACATAACGCGCGCCCTCCTTGCCGGGCGCAAAATAAGCCGCCTGGGCCTTGCGGGTCAGAAAGTAGTAGACGCTGCTCAGCGTCCCGGCCTGCCCTTTTGCACTCCGGGGATTGACCCGGGGGTCGTCGAAGCCGAAAAACAGAATCTGGTTGCCGCGGCGGAACAACCCGAATTCGCCGGGATGCTCGCGGTTGCGCCGCCAGTCGGGAAATCCCGACGCGGCGGCGCTTTCGCCGAAGCCGACCAGAAAATCAATCGGTCCTTCCAAACCCGGCGAAAATACCAGCGGCCGGGTAAAAATCGTACGCAATTCCCCGGCCAGTTCCTGCGCCGCGTACGCTTCGGCCGCGGTCGCCTTTTCCGGAACGATGATGCGGTAGTTGAGCCGGGAATCGATCACCCGATCCGCCGCCGGCAAAATCGCGCCACAACAGCCCAATACCAGAACCCACGACAACACTCGGAAACCCGATTTCATTCGACCTCTCCTGAAAACTGAATGCTAAAGCGGTAAAAAATTCTGAAACGGATGCTTGTTCGGATGACGAAGCATCCGGCACTTCGGACACATGAAACTGCCGAGGCCATAAATCTGCGCCTGTCCGGCGGCCCGGCGGATTGTCACCTCGCCATTTTTGGGCACCTCGATCGTCTCCGGCGAGTTGTCCGCCACCAGCAATGCCGGTCCGCGGAGCACCCGGACCACAATCACCGAATCCTCATGCAGGACAAGGTGGTTGATCTCCTCGGTGCTGTTGCTGAACGCCAGGCCGATGCCGACCCGGAAAATGCTGTGCGTGATGCTCCGGTAATAGGCGGTGCTGCCGTGAACCGTCGAGACCCCGACCGAATCGCCGACGATTTCGGTGGCGTAGAGTTCGCCGTCGATCAGCACCTGATAGCGCAACGCGCTGACCCGGTCGAGATTGTGAACGAAAATGTCGTTCAGCGCGGTCAGCGTCCGGTCCCGGGTGCGGCCTTCCAGTTTGGGCAGCACGGAGAGCGGCAGCCGCCCGGCGGCAAAATCGTCGAGCACCGTATCGTAATCGTGCACCCGGCAGAGCGGTGCCGTGCGGGCATCGCGCAGCGGCAGTTTGGGCACACCGGGAAAATCACGCTCGGCCCACAGCAGCGTGCCGTCGCCGCCGTGCGCGACCACCAGTTCGAAATTGTCATCGACCACCGCCAAACCGCGATCCAGCAGCTTCGGCCGGATATCGTCGAGGTTTTTCCCGATCAACTTCACTCGCTTGAACTTCATCGCATTCCCCTTCGGGTTTTCGCTTCAATGGCATAGAGCACCGCCGCCGCCGCATTGCCGACGTTGATCGACGCCTTGGCGCCGAACATCGGCAGAGCGATCACGCCGTCGCAGGCCGCCAGAGCGGCGGCGCTCACGCCGTGCGCCTCGTTGCCCAGCACCAGCGCCAGCGGCATCCGATAGTCGTCAAAGGCCCAGGCTTCGACACTCTCACCAGTACATTCGACGGCCAGAACCTGCCGACAGTTCCCGGCGCGGAGCATGGCAATCGCCGCCGCGGCATCGGGCGCAATCCGGCACGGCACCGTGCGGTCGGTGCCCATCGCGGTTTTGGCCAGCACCGGATGCGGCGGCGCCGGAGTGCAGCCGCAGGCGACCACGTCGAGCTCCAGCGCCTCGGCCAGCCGGAAAATATTGCCGACATTATGGGCGCTGCGCAAGTTGTCCAGCACCAGCGTCACGCGCCAATTCAATCTTTCCATAAAAAAAGAGGTTTCCCACTTGAAAATCACACCAAGCGCCGTTATATTCAGCGGTTAACACCATAGTTCACCATTTTCAACCCTCCGGGGAGTATGAAAACCCTGATCCTCCAACGCCACGCCAAGGCGGAAAAAGACGGCGACGAAGATCTCTTACGAACCTTGACTCCAATCGGCATTTCCGATGCCGCCGCCCAGGGCGAAACCATTCGCCAGCTTGAAATATTTCCCGAACTCATTCTCCACAGCCCCGCGCAACGCGCCCGGCAGACCGCGGAAATCATGGCGGCCAAACTCGAACTCTCCGAAGGCTATACCGTCGAAGACGCCGCGCTCTACGAGTGCGACAGCTGCGAATTGATCGCCCTGCTCCGCAACCTGCCGGAAGACTGCGACACCGTGCTCGTCATCGCGCACAATCCCGCGGCCGAAATCGCCGCCGATTCGCTCGGCAGCGCCGGCATCGACCATCTCCGCCCCTCCGAGGCGGTAATCCTGCAATTCGACACCGAGGACTGGCGCGAGATCGGCATCCGCAACTGCTCCGCCAGCAAATTCATCGCCAAGCCCGAGAGCGTCTGATCCGCAAATTTGCAATCGGTCCGCCAATCCAAACGCCGACTGGCGCCATCAGCGCCGGCCGGCATTTTTTCATTCTCGGCCGGCAAGCCCCCCGGCCACCATCGCCAGCACCCGCTCGCAGCCTTCCCAGGCCTCCGGCCGAACCGACCTCGCTCCCTTGCGCCGCAAGAGTTCCACATCGCCGGAGAGCCGCTCCAGCATCGCGCCGGCCGATTCCGCCGTCACCCGGTCATTGGGCGCCACTTCCGCGGCGCCCTGCGCCGCCAGCCATGCGGCATTGTCATTCTGATGCAATTCGCTGGCAAAGGGGTACGGCACCACCACCGCGTATTTGCCGAAAGCATTGATTTCCGCCGCCGAACTGCCGCCGGAACGTCCGATCACCAGATCGCAGGCGCTGTAGGCCCAACCCATTTCATCCAGCGTCGGCAACACCACGCCGGGCACTCCGGCATCGTGCCAGAAGCCCGCCATCGCCGCAAATTCCCCGGCTCCGGTCAGATGAATCACCTGCCACGGACGCCCCGCGGCGACAGCCTGCTTCACCGCGGCGCCAAACGCTTCATTGAGTTTGCGAGCGCCCTGGCTGCCGCCAAAAATCAAAATCGTAAATCGCTCCGGTTCAAGCGATCCGCCATATTTTTCGACCAGCATTTTTTGCGCCGCCTCGCGCGGCTGGCGCTGTTCGGCCAGTTCAGGACGCAGCGGCATGCCGGTCGTCACCGCCGGACAATGAATCCGTCCGCCGTTGACCGCCGGAAATGCGGTCCCCAGCGCTCCCGCCATGCGGCTGAACCAGCGGTTGGCCCGTCCCACCCGGGCGTTGCCGTCATGGAGAAAAATCGGAATTCCGGCGGAATGCGCCCCCAGCACCGCCGGCAGCGAAGCAAAACTCCCCATGCCCAGCAAAGCCTGCGGCCGCCGGGAACGCAGGAAACGTTTGGCCTGGCGCCACCCGCCCAGCGCGCCTTTCAGAAACCGCCAGCAGCTGCCCGGCGAACGCCACGACGGCGACGGCATATAGGGCAGCTCAACCGCTTCAATGCCGTTTCGCCGGGCGATCGCGCCCTGGGCCATCGAATTCTTGCCGCCCAGCAGCAGCACCACTTTGCCGCCCCGCGCCGATACGGTGCGGGCCAGACTCAAGCCGGGATAAAAATGGCCTCCGGTTCCGCCACAGGTAATCACCAAGGTCTGTATTTGCTCCATTCGTCCGCTCCGCTTCAACCGTTTTTTAAACTTCCCGTGCAACCAGATCGCGCGCCAGAGCGTCAAGCCACTCACGCCAGCAACTTGCCGGCAGCCGCCGCAGCGCCGCCAGCGCCCTATCCGTCAGTCGCCGGATTTCGCCGCGCACCCGGTCCACCGCACCGCAATCGGTCAACAGCAATCTGACCTCGGCCAGTTCCGCCGCAGTGTAGCCTTCGCGGCCAAGCAGGGCGCGGAGACGCCGCTTCACCGCCTCGTCTCCATGCTGCAACGCATGAATCAAAAGCAGCGTCGCCTTGGATTCGGAAAGGTCGGAACCGATCGGCTTGCCGAATTTGGCCGCCTCGCCGAAAATACCCAATTCATCGTCGCGGAGTTGAAACGCCAGCGCCAGCGCTTCGCCGAATTCGCCCAGCGCGGCGATCGATTCATGACTCCAGGAGGCATCGCTCAATCCGATCGCCCCCCCGGCTTCGGCGGCCAACCGCAGCAACGCGCCGGTTTTGCCGCGCTGCATCCGGCCGAGCTCCGCTTCCGCGATCGCCGCCGGATCGCGGTAAGAAAATTCCACATCCAGCGCTTCGCCGGAAATCAGTTCGAGATATCCTCTCCGGCGATACTCCGCCCGCAACCGGGCTTGCAGAGCACAGTCCAGATCGCCGCGATCCAGCAGATCGAACACCCATCCCTGCATCAGATCCCCGGCCAGAATCGCCATGTCCGCGCCGAATTTAGCGCGCCGGGCGGCCGGAACGCCGGCCGCCGCGGATTGCAGCTGGATATGCGCCGTGGGCAATCCGCGCCGCACCTCATCCTCGTCGATGATATCGTCGTGGACCAGCGTCCAGTTGTGCAGCACCTCCAGCGCCGCGGCCGCATAAAGACCGCGCTCCGGGTCGCCGCCGACCGCACCGATGCTCCAGAGCAGAATCACCGGACGCAGGCGTTTGCCGCCGGCTTCCGGATAAGACCGGACCGCCGCCGCCAGACAGGCCGGTTCAATCGCGTCGGGATAGGAACTCTCCGCGATGATCCGGTCGATGCGCGCGGCCAGTTCCCGCAATGACGTTTGCCACATGGTTCAGTTCGCCCGCAGCACCCCGCCGGTATCGGCGCTGGTGGCCAGCGCCGCATACTTGGCCAGATAGCCGGTTTTGACCTTGGACGGGCGCGGCACGAATTTCCGGCGCCGTTCGGCCAGAATCTTGTCGTCCACTTCCAGCGTGATCGAACGGTTCGGAATATCGATGGCGATCATGTCGCCGGGTTCGACCAGTCCGATCAATCCGCCCGCCGCCGCTTCCGGACTGACGTGCCCGATGCAGGCGCCGCGGGTGCCGCCGGAGAACCGGCCATCAGTGATCAGCGCCACGCTTTCGCCGAGGCCGCGGCCCATGATATAACTGGTGGGGGCGAGCATTTCCTGCATGCCGGGGCCGCCTTTGGGTCCTTCGTACCGGATCACCACCACGTCGCCGGGCTGGACCTTGCCGCCGAGAATGCCTTCGCAGGCATCTTCCTGACTTTCGAAAATCACCGCCGGACCGCGATGGGTCAGCATCGATTTCGCCACTCCCGCGGCCTTGACCACACAACCTTTTTCCGCGAGGTTGCCGAACAGCACCGCCAGCCCGCCCGATTTGCTGTAGGGATTATCGAGCGTATGGATCACCACGCCGTCGGGATCGGGCGCATGGGCGATCGCCTGCCGCAGCGTTTCGCCGGAAACCGTCGGCACATCGAGTTTAAGCTGTCCCTGCTTGGCAATTTCCTTCATGATCGCCATGATGCCGCCGACACGATCGACGTCCTGAATATGGACCGCGTTCGACGGCGAAACCTTGCAGATATGCGAAGTTTTGCGGCTGATTTCGTCGATCTTGTGCAGATCGAGCGGCACTCCGGCCTCATTCGCCACCGCCAGCGTATGCAAAATAGTATTGCTGCTGCCGCCCATCGCCATATCGAGCACCAGCGCATTGTAGAAGGCGTCGGGCGTCGCAAAATCTTTCGCGCGCTTCGCATTCGGATCTTTGGCCATCGCCACCGCGCGTTCGGCGGCGCGTTTCCAGAGCCCCTTGCGCTCTTCGCTGATTGCCAGCATCGTGCCGTTGCCGGGCAAGGCGATGCCGAGCGCTTCGCACAGACAGTTCATGCTGTTGGCGGTAAACATCCCCGAACAGGAGCCGGGGCCGGGACAGGCGTCGCACTCCAGACTGGTCAGTTCCGCGTCGGAAACCTGCCCGATGCGGTGCTTGGCCACCCATTCAAACAGCGTGATGAGGTCGGTGTCCTGCCCGTTGCGCGGCTTGCCCGCCGCCATCGGCCCGCCCGAAGCGAAGATGGTCGGGATGTTGACCCGCATCGCCCCCATCAGCATCCCCGGCACGACCTTGTCGCAGTTGGGGATGCAGATCATCGCGTCGACCGGATGCGCCATCACCATCGACTCGACGGTGTCGGCGATGATCTCACGGCTCGGCAGCGAGTACTTCATGCCATTGTGGCCCATGGCGATGCCGTCGCAGATGGCCATGGTGTTGAATTCATAAGGCACCCCTCCGGCGGCGCGGATGGCGTCGCAGACCAATTTGCCGACCTCGCGGAGGTGGCAGTGGCCGGGAACGATATTGGTGTAGCTGTTGCAAACCGCGATGAACGGTTTTTGGATATCCTCGGAGGTCAGTCCGGTCGCCCGCATCAGAGAACGATGCGGCGCGCGTTCCTCGCCCGACTTCATGATGTCGCTGCGCATGATTGCACCCATCCTTTCAGAAAAATTCAGAAAAAAAGCTGTTCTAGCCGACCAGTCCGCCGCCGCTGTCGGAGGAGAGGAAAATACCTTCGAAATTCATCTTGAGCCCTTCCGGATTGTCGGAACAGACCACCGCGTCCTCGCGGGAAACGCGGCCGGCTTTGACCAATCCGAGCAGACATTGGTTGAAGGTCATCATCCCGTCGCCCTGCCCGGCCTGAATCGCCGCCGAAAGTTTTTCCAGCCGGTTCTCATGAATCAGCTTGGTCACGATCGGCGTATTGATCATGATTTCATTGACCGGGGCGCGCCCCGATCCCGACGCCAGCGGGACCAGCCGCTGGGAAATCACCGCGCACAAATTGGCTCCCAACGCCTCCCGGATGCTGTCCTGCTCGTTCTTTTCAAACAAATCGAGGATGCGCGCGATGGTCTGGGCCGCGCTGGACGCATGCAGCGTCGTAATCACCAGGTGGCCGGTGTCGGAAGCCTGAAGCGCCGCTTCAAAGCTGATCCGGTCGCGCATTTCGCCGACCATGATGATGTCGGGGTCCTGCCGCAGCGCATGCTTGAGCGCACCGAAGAAACTGTCGGTGTCGAGACCGACTTCACGCTGTTCGAAGACCGACTGGTCGTCCTGAAACTCGTATTCGATCGGATCCTCGATGGTGATCACATGCTCGTGGCGGTTGGTGTTCACATACTGGAGAATCGCCGCCATGGTGGTCGATTTGCCGCAGCCGGTGGTCCCGGTGACGATGATGATGCCGCGCTTGGCCTTGGAAATTTCCTTGAGCACCGGCGGCAACCCGAGCTGTTCGAAAGCCAGAATTTCATTTTTCACCCAGCGGAAGGAGATGCCGATCAACCCGCGCTGGCGATGGATATTGACCCGGAAACGGCCGATGCCTTCTTCGCGGTGGGACAAATCGAGGTCGCCGGTTTCTTCCAGCACTTCGCGCTGCTTCTCATGGGTGGCCTGAGTGATGAATTCATCGATCAGTTGCCGTGTGGCGGTAAAATCGCATCCGACCATGTTGCCGTCGATCCGGTAATAAACCGGCGCATTTTCCTTCACATGGATATCCGACGCGTTATTTTCCACCGCAATCTTGAGCACTTCGTGCAAACTGGTTTTCGCCATTCTCCGTCCTCTTGCTTTTGATTGGATTCACCGCGGGAATCAGCCCCGGCCGCCGCGGTACTGCGCCATCAGATCAAGCATCTCCCGCACCGCCGGCTTGATCCCGACCATCACCGCGCGGGCGATGATGCTGTGGCCGATGTTGAGTTCATTCAAATGCGGAATCTCCATGATTCCGGCGATATTCCCATAATCGATGCCATGGCCGGCGTTGACTTTCAAGCCCAGCGAATCGGCCAGCTGCGCCGCCTTGATCAGGCGTTCGAGTTCGGCGCGCTGCGCGACGCCGGAAGCGTTGGCGTAGCTTCCGGTATGAAGTTCGATATATTCGGCCCCGGTCGCCGCCGCCTGCCGGATCTGTTCGGCTTCGGGATCGATGAACAAACTGACGACAATGCCGCATTGCCGCAACGCCGCCGCCGCATCCCGCACCGCATCGAAGCGTCCGGCCACGTCAAGCCCGCCCTCGGTGGTCAGCTCCTGGCGCTTTTCCGGCACCAGACAGCAGCTGTGCGGCCTGAGTTCGGACGCAATCGCGACCATCTCGCCGGTCACCGCCATTTCCATGTTCAGGAATTTGACTTTGCTCTTCAGGTTCTGCAAATCCCGGTCGTTCATATGCCGCCGGTCTTCACGCAAGTGCGCGGTAATCCCCCACGCCCCCGCGGCTTCACACCACAATGCCGCTTCGGTCGGATCGGGCAGCGCCGCCAGGCGCGCCTGCCGCACCGTCGCCACGTGGTCCACATTGACGCCCAAACGCAACATATTCACTTTTCTCCGTATTTACGGGGCAAGACCGGTCCGACCGCAGCCAGTTCCGCACTTCGCCCGCATTTTCTTAAAATACCATGCCATTCGGACAAATTCAAGAATTTCCGTCGTCAATCCGGCCATTTCCGCCGAGTTCCGCCGCCCATTCCGGCAATGTATTGTCCCGCGCCCCCATCACCAGAATCATATCGCCGGAAGCGCAGTCCCGATCGAGAATGGCCGCCACCTGCGGCCGGGACTCCCCGGCTTCCGTCTGAATCAATCCTGTTTGCCGCCATTCCGCCGCCACCTCCGCGGCATGGGGCCGGAAGCTCGAAGTGCCGCCCGCATAGTATGGCTCCATCAGAAAAAAACGGTCTTCGGCGCGCAAGGTCTTCTGCAACAGCGTCCCAAGCTCCCCGCGCATGAACCCCAGCGGCTTGTAGCCGTGCGGCTGAAAAATAGTCCATACCCGGCCCGGCGCCAATTCCTGCGCGGCACGGATGCAGCAGGCCACCTTTTCGGGATTGTGCGCATAATCGTCGATCACCGGCGCGCCGGAACGGTGACGCCCGCGACAGTCGAAACGGCGCGCCACGCCCTGCGTCCGCAGCACCGCCTGCCGGGCTTCGTCCGGAGACCACCCCGCCAGTTCGAGGAACGCCATGACCGCCAGCATGTTCAAAGCCGTGTGCCGGCCCGGCACCGGCAACGCAAACGGCGCGGAACCGTTCCACGCCGCGCGGGCGACGCCCCCGGCGCTTTCGTAACCGGAAAGCCAATAGGCGCACGAACCGGCCTTCTTGGGCTCGGCGTCGCCGTCGAATACGGCCAGCGGCAGATCGGGCCGCACCCTGTCGCGGACCATGCGGAAGATTTCGGCTTCCACTACCGCACCGCGCCGCACCTGATTCAGGAAATGCGCGAACATTGCGGCCAGCTCCGCCTTGTCGTAATGGTCGGTGCCGATATTGAGCACAATCGCGTAGTCGGGATGAAAAGCCAGCAGACTTTTGTCGCTTTCATCGGCCTCGAACACCAGCGGACCGCGGCCGGCGCGGAAGTTGCCCGCCAGACCGTTCCCGGCAAATGCCTTGATCAGACCGCCGTTCACGCATTCGGGATCGGCGCCGAGATGAAACAGCGCTTCGGCCAGAAACGCCGTGGTTGAGGTTTTGCCCGCGCTCCCGGCCACCGCGACCGAATACGGTGCGGCGCTGTTCTCGATCAGCATCCGGAGCGCCTCGGCGCGGTGGATGCGCTTGACCTTCGGAGCCGCCGCGAAATCGGGATTGTCCTCCTCAATCGCGGTGGAAAAAACCAGTGCGTCAGGCGGCGCATCGGCGCGGAAAAAGCTCCCGTCCTGCGGCAGGAGCTCAACTCCCTGCGTCCGCAATGCGGCAAAGAGGGCCGCATTTTCCGGGTGATCCAATCCCCGGTCGCTGCCGCTGACCCGGAACCCGCGCGAACGCGCCATCTGCGCCAATGCGCTCATGCCGATTCCGCCGACGCCGACCAGATGCCAGTATGTCATGATGAGACCGTCCGCTTCCTGGGCTATTGTGTCATCACCGTGAATGGCGCGGTCTGAATTTTGAAGGTCATCAGCGCGGTAGCCACATAAACCTGAAATTCGGCTTTTTCTCCCGGCGCCAGCTCGCTGATGAAGGGCAGCGCCACCGTCATCAGCGCCCGGTTGTGCGGTTTCAGCTGCAATTCGGAATGCACCGGACGCGGCTTGAACGGAATCTTCACCCGGTAACACTGATAGGGCGCAGCCGGATCGACCGGGCGGTCGTCGGGCAAGCGCCGGTAATAGACCGCGAAATTGTATTGATCGACCATATACCATTCGGGAATCTGAACATCCTTGATTCCATGATTGGTCAACTGGATGCCGATCACGCCGGGCGTGCCGGCGGTCAACCGCAGCTCGCCGACCGGCTCCAGCTTCATATCGCCGGAATCAATCTGTTCGTAAGTCACCGAAGCAGGCCGCTTCATGCTCACATGGCCGACCTGATCTTCGTCGGGGGCTTCCGAAACACATCCGGACGCCAGCAACGCGGCCAGCGCCGCGCCGATTATCACTCCGTCAAGCTTCATTCTTCGCACCTCCGGAAATCACACTTGCAAAAACAACAGCAAAAGATACAGCCGTTTCGCCGAATATGCAACCGCCAAAGCATGAATATTTCCGCTTTTCCATCGATGAAAACTTGCTTTCCCGCCATTTCGGCGGTATCTTTTATGCCGAGTGCATCAGCCTCAGAGATTGATGATGCGGGAAACCAACTTCTTCCGGAAGGATCATTCATGATACAACGCAACTCCGAAGCCAAGATCGGATGGATTGCCTGGATCACTTTGATTTTTGAAACCAGCGCACTGTTCGTCCTGCTCGGAAAAACGCTGACCGAAGCCTTTGCCGCGGAAATCGGCGTGGTGGTGGTCGGCGCCGCGGCCACCGCGGGCATGATCACCGCCGCCCGCAGCCGCCGCTTCGGCATGCTCACCGGACTGGTGCTGCCGGCGATTTTCGGCATGGCGCTGGCGTTGTGGTGGAGCCTGAGCGAAAGTTTCGCCTGGCGGCTGGCCGGGCTGGGCGTCGGCATCTACCTCGCGATCATCGCCGGACGCATTGCGATGTACCTGATTGCGGTGGACCTCAAATCGCGGGAACGGACGCTGTGGCTTTTCGCCTTCGTGATCCTGCTGCCGATCATTCTGGTCACCGGCTTCAAAATCGGCTGGGCGAACATCGCGGCAATGCCCAACGGTCTGGAAATCTGGACCATCCGGCTGCTCCTGATCTGGGGAGCCGCGCTGCTGATCTGGATTCCGACGCTGCTTCTGCGCACCTTCATTTTCCTGATCGGCAGCACTCTTTACCGGGTCCGTGTCGAACACGAAGAGCGCATCCCCGATTATGGCCCGGTGCTGATCGTCTCCAATCATGTATCGTTTCTGGACGCGCTGATCATCATGGGATTGAAGCCGCGCCGGATCACCTTCATGGTGCACCGCAACTTCTACCGGCTGCCGGTGATCCACCTCTTTTTCCGCTGGGTCGGCGCGCTCGAAGTACCCAATGCCACCCAGCCGAAACAGATGCAGCAGCTCTTCGACAAGATTCATCAGGTGCTGAACCACGGCGGCGTGGTCTGCGTTTTCCCGGAAGGTTCGATCTCTTCCAACGGCATCATGCAGGAATTCAAAAGCGGCGTGGCGTCAATGCTGCCGCATGCGCACATTCCGGTGATTCCGGTCAGTCTGGGCATGCTCTGGGGCAGCCTCTTCCGCCTCCATAACGGGCACATGCGCTTCCTTACGCCGCACAAGCTGCCGATCGCAGCCAATGTCTACGTCGGCGAACCCATTCCGCCGGACTGGAGCGGGTTCCGCATCTGGCAGAAAATCGGCGAGCTCGGCGCCGAAGCCGAAATGGCCCCGGTGCCCGGCGAAAAAACCATTCACTACCGCTTCATGAAACGCGCCAAACAGCATCCGTGGCAAGTGACCTTTTCCGATTGCGATGAAAAGAAGCCGGTCAACAACATCAATATGCTGATCCGCGCCCTGATCCTGAGCAAAAAACTCCGCGCCGTGATGGCCGAACGCGGCGACGACGGCGAATACGCCGGATTGCTGATGCCGAACAAAAACGTCACCGCCGCAGCATTGCTCGGCCTCTGGTACGCCGACCGGCGGGCGGCGATCCTGAACTTCACCGCGGGGCCCGAGGCGCTGCAGGCGATGATCGCCAAGGCCGGACTCAAAACCGTCGTTACCAGCAGACTTTTTCTGGCCAGGCTCAAACTGGAGCCGATGCCGGAGATGGTTTTTCTCGAGGACATCGCGCCGACGGTAAGTCGAAAGGACAAACTTGCGGCCGCATTTCAGGCTTTTCTGGTGCCGCATCCGATCCTGATCCGGCGGATTGCGCCGGAGAGCTGGTTTCAGGTCACCGGCTGCGCGGCGGTGCTCTTCTCCAGCGGTTCGACCGGAGTGCCCAAAGGCGTGATGCTCTCGCACCACAATCTCAACAGCAACATCATGAGTTTCTGGCGCGAAATCGCCTGGCGCTCCTCCGACCGGATTCTGGGCAACCTGCCGCTTTTCCACGCCTTCGGACTGATGGTCTGCTTCTGTTTTCCGGCGGTGACCGGGACGCTGGTGGTCTATGTGCCCAATCCGCTTGACGGCCAGGTCGTGGCCGACACTGTCCGCGACTGGAAGGTCACGCTGATGATGGCGACGCCGACCTTCCTCCAGACCTATCTGCGCAGCGTAAAGCCCGGCGACTTCGATTCCCTGCGGCTGACGGTGACCGGAGCCGAGAAATTGCAGAAGAAGCTCTTCGAGAAATTCAAGGAAGTCACCGGATTGAACATCGTCGAGGGCTACGGCTGTACCGAAATGTCGCCGATCGTGTCGATCAATCTGTCAAGTTCGATCTTCACGCTGGGCAAGGAGTCGGGCCCCTTCGGCAGCATCGGCGTACCGATGCCCGGCATCGCGGTCCGCATCGTCGATCCCGACACCGGAAAAATCCTCGGCGAAAACGAACCCGGATTGCTCCACCTCAAGGCGCCTTCGGTCATGCTCGGCTACCTCGACGATCCCGAAGCCACCGCCAAAGCGATCACGCCGGACGGTTATTACAACACCAACGACGTCGCCACCGTCGACCGCAACGGTTACATCCGCATCGTCGGCCGCCTGTCGCGCTTCAGCAAGATCGGCGGCGAAATGGTCCCCCACGAGATGATCGAGCGGCGGCTGGAGGAATTGACCCATCAGGACAACCTGATCGCGGTGACCGCGCGGCCCGACGAACGCAAGGGTGAGCAACTGGTGGTTTTTTACGCGGTCGACGACCTCGAACCGGACAAGGTGATCGCCATGCTGCGCGAATCCGGTCTGCCGAATCTGTGGATTCCGCGCGCCGACTGCTTTTACAAAGTCGCCGAAATTCCAATGCTCGGCAACGGCAAAAAAGATTTGAAAGCGCTGCGCGAACTTGCGTTGCAAATCGATAAACCGGCCCCATCCGAAAACAGCGGCGACGCCGCGGCGGCGGGCCATCAGGCATGAAATTCAATCATTGCGATAAGAACGGGAACGGAAACATGAAAGTATTGGTCGTCGGTTCGGGCGGACGGGAACATGTCCTCTGCTGGAAACTCAAACAAAGCCGCGGCGTGGACAAGGTCTATTGCGCCCCGGGCAACGCCGGCATCGCCGCGGAGGCCGAATGCGTCGCCATCGGCGTCGAGGAACTCGACAAACTGGCCGATTTCGCCCAGGCCGAGGGCATCGATTTCACCGTGGTCGGACCGGAAGCGCCGCTCTGCGCCGGGCTGGTCGATGTGTTCAAAACGCGCGGCCTCGCGGTCTTCGGCCCCTCCCAGGCGGCG
Source organism: Victivallaceae bacterium (assembly GCA_036677805.1). Lineage (GTDB taxonomy): Bacteria > Verrucomicrobiota > Lentisphaeria > Victivallales > Victivallaceae > SIG78. The sequence continues at coordinate 48,291 of JAVBVS010000018.1, forward strand.
GCTCAGCTCGAAGGCAGCAAAACGTTCGCCAAAAATTTCATGGAGAAATACGGCATTCCCACCGCCCGCGCCGCCGCTTTTACCGCCGCCGAACCGGCCAAGAATTATGTGCGCCGGGAATTCGCCAACGGCGAAAAAGGCATTGTGATCAAGGCCGACGGTCTGGCCGCCGGCAAGGGCGTGCTGGTGGCGGACAATGAACCGGCGGCGCTCGAATTCATCGACCTCTGCTTTGAAGGCGGCTTTGGCGGCGCAGGCCACAAAGTGCTGATTGAAGAGTGTCTCTACGGCGAAGAAACCTCGGTGCTGGCGCTGGTGGATGGCAAAACCATCCGTCCGCTGGCCTCCAGTCAGGACCACAAACGCGCCTTCGACGGCGACTCCGGCCCCAATACCGGCGGCATGGGCGCTTACTCTCCGGCGCCGGTGGTGACCGAAGCGGTGATGGAGGAGATCAAACGCAAGGTGCTGACCAACGTGCTGCGCGGCATCCAGCTTGAAAAGCTCGATTTCCACGGCCTGCTGTTCGTCGGCGCGATGGTGACGCCGAAAGGGGTGAAGGTGCTGGAATTCAACGTCCGTTTCGGCGATCCCGAAGTTCAGGCGGTTTTGAGCCGCTTCGAAGGCGATCTGCTCGACGTGATGCGCAAAACCGCCGCCGGTCAATTGAATGAAGCCGAACTGATCTGGAGCAACGAACCCGCGGTCTGCGTGGTCATGGCCTCCGGCGGCTATCCCGACCGTTACGAGAAAGGTCACCCCATTCACGGATTGGCGGAAGCCGCCGCGACCGGCGCGAAGGTTTTCCATGCCGGAACCGCGTTCAATGCCGCCGGCGAAATCGTCAATGCCGGCGGCCGTGTGCTCGGCGTCACCGCGCGCGGCATCAACGTGCGGGACGCCATCGCCAACGCCTATCGCGCGGTCGACTGCATCCGCTGGCAGGACGCCTTCTGCCGCCGCGACATCGGCCACCGGGCGCTGGCCCGGGAAACCCAACAGTGATGGAATTTTTGCACAGGAATAACCGACCATGATTTTCGACCGCTCATACATGTATTACCGCGACGATTACGCCAAAATGGCGCGCGACGCGATGAACGCCGTCTGGATGCTGATCGCCGCCAACATCTTCTGCTTTCTGCTCTCCAATTTCGGCAACGACGTGCCGGGATCGCTGCTGCTGTTTCCCAACGCCAGACAGTTTCATCCATGGCAGCCGTTCACCTATATGTTCTTTCACGCCAATTTCACCCATATTCTCTTCAACATGTATGGGTTGTATCTTTTCGGCTCGCTGGTGGCGCCGATTCTGGGCCGGAGGCGGTTCCTGCTGCTCTACTTCATCAGCGGTCTCTGCGGCGCGTTTTTGTGGCTTTTCGCCAACTGGGGCAACCCCTATCCGGCGCTCGGCGCCAGCGGCGCGCTCTTCGGGGTGATGGTGGCGGTCGCCATGCTCCGGCCCAATCAGGAATTTTTCATCTTCTTCGTTCCGGTGCCGGTCAAATCCAAGACGCTGGTCGTCGTCTACGCCCTGATCGAAATCATGAGCGAATGGCGGGGGTTCGGCGCGGGCATCGCCCATCTGGCCCACCTCGGCGGATTCGTTGGCGGCTATCTCTATCTGATCCTGTTCTGCAAACGCGATGTGATCTGGTCGTTTTCCGACCTTTTCCGCCGCCGGGGACCGCATTTTTATCGTGCTTCCGACGCGCCTCCTCCGCAGCCGGGTCCGGCTGCAAGCAACACCGATGCCAACGGCGGCGGCGCCGGGGAAAAACCGATCACCAAAGTCAGCCAGCAGGAAGTCGACCGACTGCTCGATAAAATTTCCCGTGAAGGCATCAACAGCCTCACTGATTACGAACGCGCCGAGCTTCAGTTCTTCCGCGAACAGATGCGGGGCTCCGGACGGTAGGGATCATGAATACCGAGCTGTTCGATTATGTCCTGCCGCAAGAGCTGATCGCCCAGCGCCCGGCGGAACGGCGCGACCGCTCCCGGATGCTGGTGCTCGACCGCGCCACAGGGGTTTGCTCCATACGCGATTTTTCCGCCATCACCGACTATCTGCGCCCCGGCGACGCATTGATCTTCAACGACACCAAGGTCATGAAAGCGCGGATGTATGGCCGCAAAAACGGCCTGTCCGACGGCGCGCATTTTGAAATTCTCCTGATCAATCCCTATCCCCGCGGCGAAACCGTTCCGGGCTGCCGCTATCAGGCGCTGCTCAAACCCGGCAAGCGCGCCCTGCCCGGCACCCGGGTGCTGCTGCTTGACCGGCAGGAGCAATTGCAGCCCGGCGCGCCCGGCTTCACCGTGGCGGAGCGGTTGGACGACGGCACTTTCGTGGTTGATTTCGATACCCCGGACCAGGCAGCGGTCCAGGCCGAATTCGGCCATATTCCGCTGCCGCCCTACATCCGGCGGCGCGATGAGGAAAAAGATTTCGAGCGTTACCAGACCATTTTCGCCCGCATTCCGGGCGCGGTGGCGGCGCCGACGGCGGGATTGCACTTCACGCCGGAGGTATTGCAGGCGCTGAAAGCCAAAGGCGTGGCCACCGGCGAAGTCACGCTCCATGTAGGTCCGGGCACCTTCAAGCCGGTCAGCGTCGCCGAGGTCGCCAGCCACAAGATGCACACCGAGCGTTTCATGCTCCCGGAAGCCACCGCCAGACTCATCAACGCCACCCGCGCCGGCGGCGGCCGAATCGTCGCAGTCGGCACCACCACGGTGCGGACGCTGGAAAGCTGCTGCGACGAACACGGCGTCGTGACCGCGCAGAGCGGGGCGACCGACATCTTTCTCTATCCGCCGTACCGTCCCCGCGCGGTCGATCTGCTGCTGACCAATTTCCATTTGCCCAAAAGCACGCTGCTGATGCTGGTTTCGTGCTTCGCCGACCGTGAAAAGGTGCTGGCGGCATACCATTACGCGATTGCCAGCCGGATGCGTTTCTACAGTTACGGCGACTGCATGCTGTTCCAATAAGGAGGAGAGGTGTCTATGGCCCGGTTTGAATTGTCCGATCCAGCCATCCGCTATGCGGTCATCGGGGACCCGGTGGCGCACAGCCTGTCGCCGGCGATGCAGAATGCCGCGTTCATGACGCTCAAGCGGCCGGAACGCTACGGCAAATTTCATGTGACCGCCGAGCGGTTGCCCGAATTCGCCGCCTTTGCGCGCGAACATCTCCTGGGCTTCAACATCACCGTGCCGCACAAAACCGCGATCATTCCGCTGCTTGACGAAATGACCCCCGAAGCACAAGCGGTTCACAGTGTCAACACCGTCGCCATCCGCAACGGCCGTCTGTGGGGGGATTCGACCGACGGCTACGGTCTTGAAACCGCGTTATACGAAGCCTTCGGCTTCCGGACCGCCGGGGCGGAGGCGGTGATTCTCGGAGCGGGCGGCGCGGCGCAGGCGGTGGCCGGGCATCTCGTGCGCCATGGCATCCGCCGCCTGACCATCGTCAACCGCACCCTCGCCAAAGCCGAGGCGCTGGCGTCTCTGCTGGCAGACGAAAACGCCGTGATCGAAACGGTGGCGGCCGATGCCGACGCAACCCTGGCCCGGGTATTCGCCCGGGCGGACGTGGTCATTCAGGCGACCAGCGCCGGACTGCATCCGGGCGATGCGCCGCCGGTTGCGCCGGAATTGCTGACCCGGGCGCGGGCGCTGTTCGACATGATCTATCACCGTACGCCGCTTCAAGAATTCGCCCGGCAGCACGGCATTGCCTGCGCTGACGGGCGGGGCATGCTGCTCCATCAGGGGGCGAAGAGCTTTTCTCTCTGGACCGGAGCCGAAGCGCCGGTAGAGGCCATGCGGGAAGCGTTGAACGCGGCCATCGCCGCGGCCGAAAGCCGGGCCGACCATGTTTAAGATGGCGTTTGACTGGCTCGAAGTGCCATTGGATCAAGCGGCCCCGCTGCCCTTCCTCATGATCTGCGCCGCCGTGTTCGGCTGCTGCCTCGGCAGCTTTCTCAATGTCTGCATCTGGCGCATTCCGCTGGGCGAATCGATCGTTTTCGTGCCGTCGCACTGTCCGAAATGCCATCATCCGATCCGTTGGTTCGACAATGTGCCGATTTTCGGCTACCTCGCGCTCCGGGGACGCTGCCGCGACTGCCACGCGTCGATTTCCCCGCGTTATATTCTGGTCGAGGCCGGAGTCGGATTGCTCTACACGCTCCTGACGCTGAACGCGTATTACGCCGGGAGCGCGCTTGCCGTCACCATTTTCCACACCATCGTCATCGCAGTGGCGGTGCCCTGCATGTTCATCGATGTCGAGCACCGCAAACTGCCTGACAAACTCACCGGATTCGGTATGATTGCCGGAGTGCTCTGGCAGGGACTGTTTCCGGTCGGAGGCAGGGTGCTGACCCATCCGCAAGGCGTGCTGTGGGGCCTTGCCGGAATGCTGGCCGGATTGATCGGACTGGGGCTTTTCGCCTGGGCCACCGGCAAACTTTTCCGACGGCGGACCATGGGCGCGGGCGATGTCAAATACGCCGGATTCGCGGGCGCTGCGTTCGGCTGGCCGGGGCTGCTGGTGATTCTGTGCGCCGGTTCGATTCTGGCGCTGGCCGGATATGGAATGCTGCGCCTGCTGCGCAAGCGCCACGGCGACGGGACGGTGGCCTTCGGGCTTTATCTCGGCCTGGCGGTGCTGCTCTGGAGTTTCGCCCGGCCATGGCTCGCCGTTTACGGAATATGAGTGAAATGAGCGTCATCATTCACGGTTTGGCCCCCTGCCCTGTGGCGGCAATTCATGGCGGGCCGGGTGCGCCGGGGAGCGCCTGTCATCTGGCGGAACTGATTCATGCCGAACTCGGCATCGCCGTGCTGGAGCCGTATCAGAGCGCCACCGCCATCGCCGGCTTGACGGCAGAGCTCGATTCGCAGCTTCGGACGCACTGCGCCCTGCCCGCCGTGCTGATCGGACACTCCTGGGGCGCGTGGCTGGCGGCGCTGTATGCCGAGCGCCATCCCGAAAACGTACGGCAGCTGATTCTGGTCGGTTCCGGTCCGCTATCGGCCGACTACGTTCCGGAGCTGGAGCGGCGGCGGGAGGCACGGCTGAGTCCGGAAGAACGCCGCCGGTTCCACGCCTTGCTGGAAAAACTGGAACGCAATGGCGAAGGCGCTGACCAGGACGCATTGCTGAAAGAGCTGGGCGCACTCTGCCACCAGGCCGATTTTTACGCGCCGCTGGCGTTACCGGCGGCGCCGCACTCTCCCGCCCCCGACGGCGCGGCCTATGAAGCGATCTGGCGGGAAGCCGCGGGCCTGCGCCGGTCCGGGGCGTTGCTGGAAGTTTTCCGCCGTCTTGCGATAACGCCGGTTTTCATTCACGGCGACAGCGACCCCCATCCGCCGGAAGGCATCCGCGCGGTGCTGGAAGCCTCCGGCATTGCGTTCGGCTTTCATCTGCTGAAGCGCTGCGGCCACGAACCGTGGGCCGAGCGCTACGCCCGCGCTGAATTCACGCGGCTGCTGAAAACGGTCATCCTTCCAACGCCTTGAGCCGTTCTTCGCGCAACCGGTCGATGTAGTCTTCGCCGTAAAGCGCCCGCAGCGATCGGATATTGAATTCGTAAAAAATCTGAGCATCCGGCTTGATGATCATCTCCTGCTGCGACAAGGTCAGAATGCGTTTCCGCAACGCGGCGTCACGCCGATAATTTTCCAGATAGCGGATCAGCGTCCGGGGGCTCAATTCGGTGAATTTCTTCTGACCGAACTCCTCGACATAACTGCTGGCGATCACCGCCGCCAGATCCGCGTTGACATTTTTCAGGCCGAAATCGGCCAGAAAATCCTCGATCATCTCCACGCAACGGCTTTCATCAAAGACCGGGAAGGTAATTTCGCGGCCGCGCGACAGGATATTGACCGGAAACGGATAGTTGCTCGCCAGAATGAACATCATATTTTCCGGCAATATCGCGCTGCCGCCGACATTGGTGCGAAATCCGTACCAGTCGATCTTGGCCGGCTCGACATCATCGAAAAATACCGCGAAACGGCGGTGTTTGCGCCGTTTGAGCAAGTCGATCAACTCATCCATCTGGCCGCTAAGCGCCTCGGGTTCAGCCAGAATCAGCGTAATTTCGGGATATTCCAGCGAGTAAGCCATGGAAAATTGGGTTTTTCCCAACCCCGGCAGACTCGAAACCAGCAACGGGACATTGCCCCGCCCCGCCGCGAACTGCCCCAGATGCTCACGGAAATTGCTCCGGACGCCATGAAAGCCGTAAAACTTGTCCGGCGAACGCATTTCCGGTTTCGCCGGATAGAACTTGCCGTCGACGAAACGGAAACTCCGGCTCGCCTGAAAAGGATCGCGTAAAGCGGCCACAGCGAGAATTTTTTCAGGCGCCTCCGCCAGCACCGTCCCCGGCCCCAGACAGCCGCGCGCCGCCGGATTGAGCCGGACCGAGTGCTCCGGCAGCAATGCTTTCAGCGCCGCCAGCGCGGCGATCACGGTCAGGAAATTGCCGCGGAAGAATTCGAGCTGTTCCCGGCCCGGCCCGCGCGGCTTGAGCCAGTCGCGTAAATCCAGCTCCCGATCGGTCATCAATTCAAAAAAGGCATCTTCCAGCGCCGCCGCCAGCGGCCGCGAAGGCGTCAGCGCGACCAGCGCATTCACCCCGTCGATCCAATCGACGCCGGAGATATGCGCGCCGCCCGACGCCGCTTCGGCCAGCGCCAGAGCCCGATAAAGCGTGGCAATCAGCGGAATTCCGGAAGTCTCATGAAAAGCCAATTCTCCCGGCGCTGCGCCGGAACGGGAAAAATTCAGAAAGATGGTCCGCAGCGCCGCCTGTCCCTCCCGCAACCGGGCCGTCTGTTCCGCATGTTCCATACTCTCACCGCCGGTTTCGTATTTACCGCAGCTCGACCTTGCCGACAGGAGTGTTTTCGAGATAGCGTCCCGACGGCAACCGATGCCAGAGACTGTCAGCCGGAAATTCCAGCCGGAAAGCGCGTTCGCCCAGCTGCCGCCCGGCCCAGTCGTGAAAATCGACCATTTCGCCCAGCGGCCAGTGCGCCAGAATTTTGCGCGCCGGACGCTCCAGATGCGCCGCCGCCATGCAGGCCGACGGCGACGATACCGTCAGCGTCAGATGGCCGGACTCTCCGGATGCGGCTTCGCGCCGGACCAGTTTGCGCAGCAGTTTCCGCGTCGCCGGAGCCTGCCAGCAGCGCGAACCCGCGACCGCAGCCATATCTTCACCACAGATCCGCCCCTCTTCGGGGTCGGGCAAGTCCGCCAGCGCCAATTGCTTGAAACCGCCCAAAGCCTCGCGGCGACGGCCATCCGACCACGCCAGATAATAATTGAACCGCCATGGACGCCGTTCCAGCGCCATGTCTTCGGCCAGATTCAACACCTCGCGCCGCAATACAATTCCGTCCGCAGTACGCTCGATCCGGCACCGCGGACAGTTGCCGGCCACACCGTCGCCAGCAAGCCGCCACCAGTCATCCCCGGCCCCGACTTCCAGCTGAAATCCGTCGGCATCGGTCAGCACCATCAACAGCGGCGGCGCCGCACCTTCCCACAATACGCCGTCCCGGTCAAGCGCCAGCGGCTCAAGCCCGGCCGGCGCCGTACCCGCCGCGGGGAATTCCAATACCATCGCCGCCTGCTGCCATTCGCCGGGAAAAACCCAGCCGTCCAGATCGAATTGCCGCACGATTTCACCGCGTCCGGGCTTGACATCCACACAAACCGCGATAAAGCCGTCCCGCACCATCATGCGGCGCGCAATCTCCGCCTCGCCGCCAAAAGGATAGGACGCCAGCGTCTCCAGCTCCGCTCCGGTGCCGTCGCCACGCCCGTGCTGGCGGCGGCGCAACTCAATGGCCTCGGCTTCCCGCAACCCGTTGACCGCGGCCCCGGTCAGACGCGCCAGTTCGCAATTGCGCCGGGTATCGCGCAGAATCCAAAACGCAGCCATGCCGTCGCCGGGGGTCAAAGTCCAGGCCGCGCCCGCCGCGCCGCCGTCGGAAGGTATCTTCATCGTCTGACCTTAAAAATTTCTTCCATCGGTTTGTAGGGCAGCCCGTGCGGTGCGCCGGTACCATACCCCAGCGGAGCAATCGCCTCGACGCTCCATGGATCTTTCACACCCATCACCTGATTGAGCCGGGCCTTTTCAAAAGCGCAGACCCAGCAGGTGGCCAACCCCTCGGCGGTCGCCGCCAGCACCAGATGCTCCATGGCGATCCCGATGTCGATTTCGACCGAAGGCGTCCCTTCCAGCCGCTTCCAGCAGTTGGAATAATCCCCCATCGCCACTACGATCGCGGGAGCCTGGAGCAGCCAGTCCTTCGGATAGCACGCTCCGATTTTTTCCCGCAGTTCCGGATTGAAGACGATTTCAAAACGCCACGGCTGACGATTGCACGCCGACGGCGCGCACTGCACGGCTTTCATGATCCGCTCCAGCGCCGCCTCCGGAATTTCCCGGTTGCGGTCAAAGGAACGAATGCTGCGACGCGCCCGCAAAACTTCGTAAAAATTCATTTTTCACCTCCCGCCCGCGCCGGAAATTTCCCTTTGTTCAACGCTTGAGCGAACGCAGAAATTTCTGGTATGCGGTTTCGTTCATCATATCGTCCAGTTCCGAGTCGTCAATATTGGTCAATTTGCAGATCCAACCCTTGTCCTCGGGCGAATCATTGAGCAGAATCGGATCGTCTTCCAGTTCGTCATTGACTGCGATAATGGTGCCGGAGAGCGGAGAGTAGATATTGGTGGAATTTTCCGTCGATTCGATCAGTCCAAGCGTATCGCCGACGATCACATCGTCGTCTTCCAGCGGGAGCTCGACATAGGTGATTTCGCCCATCTGCTCGGTCGCATAAGCCGAGATGCCGACCGTCGCCTCGTCGCCCCGGATTTCCACCCACTCATGGTCTTCGGTATAATACTTCATAAATTGCCCTTTCCTTGTCCTCCGGCGCCTCCTTGTCGGCCGGCCGCCCCGCGTTCCGGAACCGCCCGCCTGGCTTCAACCCCAAAAACAGAGTCCTGCGATGCTCCAAAAAGGAGTTTACAGTATAGCGGACAAAATACAAGTCCCGATCACAAATTTTTCGCGTTTTTTTTAAATTTTCCCCTGCAAAACCGGAAAATCCGCCGCTTCATCCCCGGATCAGGCGCAAAAACTCCGCCCGGGCCGCCCCGTCGCGGCGGAAGCTGCCGATCATGGAACTCGAAGTCATGACCGAATTCTGCTTCTCCACCCCGCGCATCTGCATGCAGAGGTGGCGCGCCTCCATGACCACGCCGACGCCCTCGGCGTCAACCGTTTCCATGATCGCCTGCGAAATCTGCTTGACCAGCCGCTCCTGAATCTGGAGCCGCCGGGAAAACATGTCGACGATCCGCGCAATCTTGCTGACCCCGAGAATCTTGTCGTTGGGAATGTAGCCGACGTGGCAGCGGCCGAAAAAAGGCAGCATGTGATGCTCGCACAGACTGAAGAACTCGATGTCGCGCACGATCACCATATCGTCCGACTCCGCCGCGAAGATCGCGCCATTGACCACATCCTTCAGATTCTGCCTGTACCCGCGCAGCAGATACTGATAACTCTTGGCCACCCGGTCGGGAGTGGAACACAAACCTTCGCGCTCCGGGTCCTCGCCGGCGGCGACGATGATCTCGCGCGCGGCCTTCCTCCACATTTCCAAACTGTCCACAAGACAACCCTTTCTTCCGTTCCGATCATGCAGAGTCATAACATAACTCTTTTTTATATATATTCAAATCTTCCCATTTGAAAAATAGGCATTCCGGTAGTAAATTAATTGTTTATGAAATGAATCAACACGCAATACGGTCTTTCAATCTATGCAGTCTCTCCGCAACGTCGCCATCATCGCTCACGTCGACCACGGCAAAACCACCTTGGTCGATCAGATTCTCAAGCAGGCCAAAGTTTTTCGCGAAAACCAGGAGGTCGATGAGTGCTTCCTCGACAGCAATGACCTCGAACGCGAACGCGGTATCACCATCCTTGCGAAAAACATTGCGGTCAATTACAAAAACGTCAAAATCAATATCATCGACACCCCCGGACACAGCGACTTCGGCGGTCAGGTCGAACGGGTATTGAAACTCGCCGACGGAGTGCTGCTCCTGGTCGACGCCGCCGAAGGGCCGATGCCGCAGACCCGCTTCGTGCTCGACAAGGCGCTGGCGCTGAATCTGCGCCCGGTCGTGGTGATCAACAAAATCGATAAACCCGACGCCCGGCCCAATGTAGTGTACGACAAGGTGTTCGACCTCTTCTTCGAACTCGGAGCCAGTGAGGAGCAGCTCGATTTCCCGGTCATTTACGCCAGCGGCCGCGACGGCTGGGCGATGCGCAATCTCGACGATCCGCGCGAATCGATTCTGCCGTTGATGGATGCGATTCTCGAATACATCCCCGAAGCGCCCCGCCGCGAAGGCCCGGTGCAGTTGCAGGTGGCGACCCTCGATTATTCCGAATTCGTCGGCCGCATCGGCATCGGCCGGGTCTACCGTGGCACGCTCAATCCTGCCAGTCCGCTGACCCTGATCAAGCGCGATGGCTCATCGAAACCGGCGCTGATCAAGCAGCTGCTGGTTTTCGACGGCATCGGCCGCAAGGCGGTCGACCAGGTGGAGTGCGGCGATCTCTGCGCGGTCGTAGGCATTGAAGACATCGACATCTCCGACACCATCACCGACAGCGAGCATCCCGAAGCGATGCCGCCGATCGCCATTGACGAACCGACTATTTCGATGCTGTTCAAAATCAACGATTCACCCTTCTTCGGACGCGAAGGCAAATATGTCTCCAGCCGTCATCTGCGCGACCGGCTCGCCCGCGAATGCGAACGCGACGTGGCGCTGCGCGTCAGCGACAACGGCAGCGACACCTTCTCCGTTTCCGGGCGCGGCGTACTGCATCTGGCCATTCTGATCGAAACCATGCGCCGCGAAGGCTATGAAGTCGCAGTGGGCAAGCCGCAGGTGATCATGAAGACCATCGACGGCGTCCAGTGCGAACCGATCGAAGAACTGACCGTGGATGTGCCCGATGAAGCCGCCGGCCGGATCATCGAACTCGCCGGACTGCGGCGGGGTGAACTTTTCCACATGGAAATGCGCGGCAATCGCCAGAAGCTCGAATTCAAGATTCCGACCCGCGGTCTGATCGGGTTCCGCAGCAAGGCGCTGACCGTTTCCGGCGGCGAAGCGATCGTGGCGCACCGCTTCCTCCACTATACGCCGTTCAAGGGAGAAATTCCGCGGCGCAGCGCCGGGGTCATGATCAGCATGGGACAGGGCAAAGCGCAGGCCTTCGCCATCGACGCGTTGCAGCTGCGCGGTTACTTCTTCATCGATCCCGGCTTCGAAACCTACGAGGGCATGATCGTCGGCGAGCACTGCAAAGACAATGACCTCGTGGTCAACGTCCAAAAGGCCAAACAGCTGACCAACCTGCGCGCCTCGGGTTCCGACCGCAACCTCAAGATCGCCCCGGCCCGGGAAATGAGCCTGGAGCAGGCGCTGGAATACATCGAGGACGATGAACTGGTTGAAGTCACGCCCAAGAACATCCGGCTGCGCAAGATTTTCCTGACCGAACTCGAACGCCGCCGCCACGGCCGCGACTGATCCGAGTCCGTCTGACCGGCCCATCGATACAAAAAATCCGGCGGTGAAATTCATCACCGCCGGATTTTTTTACGCCTGCAGCCAAGCGCTCTACAAGGCGTTCAGCGCCTGGGTGAAATCCTGCTTCAGGTCGTTAATGTCTTCGATCCCGACGGAAAGGCGAATCAGTTCCGGCTTGACTCCGGCCGCCTTGAGCTGCGCTTCGGTCAGCTGGCGATGCGTCATGCTCGCCGGATGAAGCACGCAGGTGCGCACATCGGCCACATGCACCACCAGCGCCGCCAACTTCAGCGAATTCAGCAGCGTTTCCGCCGCCAGTTTTCCGCCCTTGACGCCGAAACTCAGCACCCCGGAGCCGCCGCGAAGATACTTCTTCGCCCGTTCGTATTCGGAGTCGCCCGGCAGCATCGGATAACTCACCCAGCTCACCTTCGGATGCTGCTGGAGGAATGCCGCCATAGCCAGCGCATTCGCGCTGTGGCGCTCCATGCGCAATGCCAACGTTTCACAACCGAGATTGGTCAACCACGCATTCATCGGCGCCATCGGCGTCCCGAGATCGCGCACCCACTGTGCCCGCAGCTTCATCGAGTAGGGACAGGCGGCGAAATCCCGGGTGTAGATCACGCCATGATAACTGGTGTCCGGCTCGCTCAATTCCGGAAACTTCCCGTTGGCCCAGTCATAATTGCCGCCTTCGACCACGATGCCGCCGACGCTGGTGGCATGGCCGTCGAGATATTTGGTCGAGGAGTGGGTCACGATATTGGCGCCCAAATCCAGCGGGTTGCACAGCATCGGCGTCGGAAAGGTATTGTCCACGATAAATGGCAGCTCGAACCGCTTCGCCACCCGGACGAATTTTTCGAAATCCAGCACCGTCAGCGCGGGATTGGCGATGGTTTCGGCGAAAATCGCCCTGGTGTTGGGCCGGACCGCCGCCGCCAGCTCCGCTTCGCTCGCATCCGGCGGCACCAGCGTGAATTTGAGTCCCATCTTGGGCAGCGTCACCGTGAACAGATTGACCGTCCCGCCATAGAGCGAAGCCGATGCCACAATGTGATCGCCCGCGCCCGCGATATTCAGAATCGCCAGCGCATTCGCCGTCTGGCCGGAACTCATCGCCACCGCGCCGACGCCGTGCTCCAGCGCCGCCACCTTCTCCTCCAGCACCGCGACCGTCGGATTGGCCAGACGGGTATAGAAGTACCCCGAACGCTTCAAATCGAAAAGGTCCGCCACGTCCTGCGCGCTGTCGTAACGGAAGGTCGTGCTCTGCACCAGCGGCGTAATCCGCGCTTCGCCATTGCCCGGCGCATAACCGGCCTGTACCGCCAGCGTCGCCGCGCGATAATTCTTATCCATCGTCCATCCTCCTGAAAAAAGAAGCCGGTCGCAACCGGCTTGATGAAAGTATCCCGAAAAACTTGCGCCACCCGCACCCGGCGTTTACATCAGAAGGTCCATCTCCTGAAGCATCACGCCCGTCCCGTTGGCCACCGCCAGCAGCGGGTCTTCGGCAATCGACACCGGCAGCCCGGTTTCCTGCATCAGCAGCCGGTCGAGCCCGGCCAACAGCGCCCCGCCGCCGGCAAGCATGATGCCGCGGTCGATCAAATCGGCCGCCAGTTCCGGGGGACAGCGCTCCAGCGTCGCCAGCACCGTTTCGATGATCGAAGTGATCGGCTCCTGCAACGCATTGCGAATTTCCAGCGCGGTGATCCGCACCGTTTTGGGCAATCCCGAAAAGAGATCGCGGCCCTTGACATCCATTTCCAGCTCGTCGCGCACCTGGAAGGCGCTGCCGATTTCGATTTTGATGCGTTCGGCGGTGCGTTCCCCGATGGTCAGGTTGTACACCTTCTTCATATGGTTGATGATCGCATTGTCGAGTTCGTCGCCGCCGACGCGCACGCTCTTGGCGCCGACGATGCCGTCCAGCGAAATGATCGCCACTTCGGTGGTCCCGCCGCCGATATCGACGATCATGTTGCCGAACGGCTCATCCACCGGCAAGCCGACGCCGACCGCCGCCGCCATCGGCTCCTCCACGATCGACACTTCGCAGGCCCCGGCGCGCTTGGCGCTGTCCTTGACCGCGCGGTTCTCGACCTCGGTGATGCCGGAGGGTACCGCGATCATCACCCGCGGACTCAGCAACCGCTGCCGCCACGAAACCACGTGCCGCGCCTTCCGGATGAAATAGCGCAGCATCTCTTCGGTCACTTCGAAATTGGCGATTACACCGTCCTTCATCGGACGCACCGCCCGGATATTGCCCGGGGTCCGGCCGATCATCCGTTTGGCGTCGGTTCCGACCGCGAGCACCGTCTTGGTATCTTCGGCAATCGCCACTACCGACGGCTCATTCAGTACGATGCCGTGATCTCGAACAAAGACCAGACAATTCGCCGTCCCCAGGTCGATCCCGATGTCGGTCGAAAAAAACTTGGCTAAGCGCGATGCCATATTCCCGAAAACTCCATCTGATTAGTCGAAAAAGCTCAGTATTTTAAACCCGTTCGTAATAATGTATATCATTCCGGAACAAAAACAATCTCTAAAATGCATTTTCAAGATAAAATTGCACTTTTTTCGCCGAAAAAACGGCTTTTCCCGACACCGCCGCACCCTATCTGCGCGGAATCGCCCATTCCGGCATCAAACCGTAATTGGTCGTCCTGCCGCCGGTCGAGCCGGAAGTCCGCGGCAGCGGGGTCGAACGCTCCGGTTTCACCATCGACGGAGAATCCGGCCGGTCGGGTTCACGCGGCGTCGGACGCGGACGCGGCGGCGGGTCCGGATGCGGATGCGGCCATGGACGGCCGTTCCAGTATCCGATATATCCGTTTCCCCACCACCAGTCCGGCTGATTGTCGGAATTAGTATAATAAACGTTGGTCACATTGCTCGTACTGCTGCCGGCAGCGGCGGCAGACTGGGTATCCGATGCGGCGGCGGGAGCCGCCGCCGGAGTGAAAAGCATCGGATCGCCGACAAACCCGCCCAGCCAGTCAACCGCCACCTCAATCGCATCATCCACGGTCACGGCGTAAACCGGAACCACGCCATAAGTCGAATAGGCAATGGAACGTCCGCCGGGATAGAGTGTGCTGTGAAACGCACGATAAGCCGGGCGCTCCGCCCCGTAAACATAAAGAAACGAATTGCTTTTGAGCTGCGAACCCGACGGCGTCCCGACCACCTTGATCAATACCCCCGAACCGTCCATCGTCACGAACATGAAATCCGCCTCCTGAGCATATTGCGGCAGCATCCGGGTCAGCATGGCCCGGACCTGAGCCGCCAGCGCGGCGCGGCCGGATTTGTCGTTCGGCGCCAGCTTGGCCAATTCGGCGGCAAGATTGGTGCCGAGGGTATGAAGATCGCTTTCCAAACCGGCTTTGCTTTGCAATCCGGGCCTGCCCGCCTGTCCGGCCGGGACGGTCTGAGCATCTGGCGCAGACTGCGGCGCGGAAGGATAATATTTGCGGATGCTGTCGGGCAGTTCGGCGAAAGGAATATCGGCGATATCCGGTTCGCCTTTGTCGTTCAGATAGGCGATGGTCAATGCGGAAGCACCGATCTTCTTGATCTGGTAATTGCGATAGGTCGCCCCGCCCGCGGTCACCAGATCATCCCCCAACGCGACGCCCCCCAGCAACAGCATCATTCCGATCAGCAGACAGTTTTTTTTCATTTCGCGCACCCCGAGTTTTGGTCAAGCAACGACCGTCATTGGAATATAGCACCTTAACTTCGGAAATTCCAAAAAGTTAAAAATAAAAATCCGTAAAAAAACACTTTTTTTTGTAAACCCCGCTTTAAAAAAGCTCAAACCTTGCTATATTAATGAAACGGCAATCAGTCGTGCCCGTAGCTCAGCTGGATAGAGCGTCTGCCTCCGGAGTAGAAGGTCTCGCGTTCGAATCGCGACGGGCATACCATTTGATCGCAAAAAAGCCGGAGTGGTTCTTTCGCTCCGGCTTTTTCTTTGCCTGTTTGCCGATTTTCCGGCGGGGGTCTGCCGGTGGGCCGGATCATGTCGGTCAGCTGAAGTTTTGCGCTTCCGTCAATCTGGAAGGAAATTTTTCATGATTCCATATCGTAAAATGGCCGCGGCGGTCCGGCGCCCGGTGCTGCCGGAAAAGCGGAGCGCTGAATCATGAAACTCAAACGCGTGACTCTGGCACTGATGCGCGCCGAACTGCTCACCCCGTTCAAAACCGCCTTGCGCACCGTAACCGGAATCGAAGACCTGATCGTCATGGCCGAAGCCGAAAACGGCGCCGTCGGCTACGGCGAAGCTCCGCCTACCGCGGCGATCACCGGAGAGACGCTTGAGACGCTGCCGACGGCCGCCGCCGCGATTGCGCGCGCATTGCTGAATTCCGCCTGCGATGTGCTCGATCTGGAACGGCTCTGCGCCATCGTCGGCGACGCGGTACCTCAAAATACCAGCGCCAAGGCGGCGATGGAAATCGCGCTCCACGATCTGGCGGCGCGACTGCGCGGCATCCCGCTCCATGCCTTGTGGAATCCGCAGCCGCAATCCATCGAGCTCGTGACCGATTTGACCGTCAGCGTCAATCCGGTCGCCGAGATGTGCCGCGACGCCGAACGCGCCATCGCCCGCGGGTTCACCCGGCTCAAGATCAAGATCGGCAAGAATTTCGAAGAGGACCGCCGTCGCATCGCGGCAATTCATGCGCTGGCGAAGGGCCGCGCCGAACTCGCGCTCGACGTCAATCAGGGCTGGGATGAGGCGCAAACGCTGACGGCATTGCGCGAATTGAAGCTCGAAGGCATTGAGCTGGCGCTGATCGAACAGCCGGTCAGGGCCGCCGATACCGCGGCGCTGGCGCGCATCACGCAGGCCGGACTCTATCCGATTCTGGCCGATGAAGCAGTTTTTTCCAGTGCGGATGCGACGCGGATTTTCGCCGCCGGCGGGGCCGATATGGTCAACATCAAACTGATGAAAACCGCCGGATTGAGCGATGCCGCCAGACTGGCTGCGCTGGCCCGGAGCAACGGCAGAAAATGCATGCAGGGCTGTATGCTCGAAGGCGCGGTCAGCGTCGCCGCGGCGGCGCACTTCGCCGCCGCGCACAGCGATACGATCCGCTGGATCGACCTTGACGGACCGGCGCTGTGCCGGACCAATCCGGTGCGAGGCGGCACGCGATTCGACGATGCGCACATTCGCTTGAACACCACGCCGGGACTCGGCATCACGGCCATCGACAATCTCGAAATCCTGGGCGCGATCGAATGACCCGGCGTCATTTTGCCGCAAGTGGCATGACGCTGGCGCGGCGAATCAACTGTCCCGGCAACCGCACCTGACGGCAGGATTCGTCCCCGGCGGCCAGCCGGCGCAGCAGGGCCACCGCTTCGCGGCCGATAGCCGCCACCGGCTGCTCGATGGTCGTCAGGCCGAATTCGCCGGCATCGGGCCACGAAATATTGTCATACCCGATTACCGAAACGTCCTCGGGAACCCGCAGCTTGAGTTCCCGACAGGCCTGATAGAAATATTGTCCCAGATGATCGCGCCCGAGCATGAACGCGGTCGGACGCTCCGGTTGGGCCAGCAACGCCGCGATCCGGTCATAGTTGCCGGGCTCGCCCCTGTCGATCTCCAGAAACGCCTCATAATGCGGAGCAAGATCATCCTCGGCCAGCGCCCCCTTGAGCCCGGCGGTCATCTCCAGCGTCACATAAGCATCGGCACGCCCGCCGATGTAACCGATGTTGCGATGACCGGCTTCGACCAGCGTCCGCCCCGCCAGACGACCGATCTGCCGGTAATCAACGCCAACCCCCGGCAATTCGCCGTACATTTCAAGGTTGGCCACCATTTGCGGCAACCCCGATGCCGCCAACACCGCGGCCCCGGCCGGATCGTACTGTTCGAAATAAATCACGCCGGCATAACGATTGCCGAGACAACGTTCGCGCAGATCCGCCGGGTCCCCGGCGGAATAAAGCACCATCTCCGCCCCGCAGGCGTTGGCGGCATCGGCCATGAAGCTCAGAATGCGCAACGCCTCATGCGAAGTGCACGGCACCGGCGCCACAGTCAGAAAACGGTGAAATCCGCCAACCAATTTCGCCTCCGCGCCGCCGAGCAACATCCGGCCATTGGCCGCCGCCCGGACCCGGCCCGCTTCACCAAGCACCCGCAGCACACTCCGCACCGCGCCGCGGCCGATCCGGAGCAACTCAGCCAGATCGCGTTCCGAAGGCAACACGCCATCGGCACCGACCTGCCCGAATTTGATCATAGTTTCCAGACGTTCCAGCGCTTCCCGGGTGCGATTATGCATGAAAAAATTCTCCGTATGACATCCAATTTGGTACAAAAATAGCATGATTTTGGTATATTTCAAGTTTTTTTAAAAAAAATTATTGATTTTACTTGCATTTCAATCCAAATATGGTATAATAAAACCAAATAAAATTATACCGATGGTATATTTCTATCATGCAAAGGAGTATCGAGATGAACCACCACGCAGGAAATCGCTTCACTCTCATAGAACTTCTGGTCGTAATCGCCATCATCGCCATTCTCGCCGCCATGCTGTTGCCCGCCTTGTCGGCGGCGCGCGAACGCGCCAAGGCAACCCGTTGCGCCGCCAATCAGAAGCAATTCGGCGTCGGGTTTGAAATGTATGCCAACAACAATCAGGACTACCTGCCGAACGGTTCGGTCCGTTATGCCGGCGATACCGCCGACACGCTCTGGTATTCGCGGCTTCAGGAATATATGCTGGCCGACGATCTCGGCGCCAGCAACAAATATACCTGGCAGACCCAGGATACGGTTTTTCTCTGCCCGTCCGACAACTATCCTTATCTGCGTTATCCGAAACCAAGCGAAGGAGCCGGCGGCGCCAGTTACGGCATGAATTGCTTTCTCAGCACCAACAATGCAAAAGTCCCCGCCAAAAGCGGCTGGCGCCACCGCCGGGATATTCGTGAGCCCTCGCGGTTGATCGTGATGAGCGACGTCGATTACTTTTATGTCTTCAATCCTGCTCCGGGCGTACTCTACATCGATCAGCCCAAAGCGCCGACTTATTCGCTCTCGCTGATGAAACTGCACAACCAAGGCGACAACGTGTTGCGGGCCGACGGCCATGTCGACTGGGTGAGCGATCTCCAAACTTATAATATCGATCCCGAAACCTATTATCAGTGGTAAAAGCAATCATGTCCAAATTATTTTCATTGCTGTTGTTTTCCGGCATCCTGTCCGGACTCGCCGCCGCCGAAATCACGACCACCATGCCCGCATTGACCACCAAACGGGCTTACCTGCCGCGCAAAGAGTCGGGATATACGTTCGTCGGCAATATCGAACAGACCGCTTATGCCGCATTTCAAACGCCGAGCTGCATCCACTTCCAGCCGGTCAATCCCAGCCATAACCCCGAGTTGTACATTGCACTGCCGCCGGAACTCGAACTGCTGAAAGTATTCCGCGGCATTGCCCTGGAACAAACCGGAAAATGGCGTCATGACGGCCGGGAGTTCGACCTTTACCGCGCCGTGCCGGGAAACGGAGCATCCAAGTATACGTTCCTCTGGGAATTGAAGCGGCAACTGCCCGCCGGGACCCGGCTGACCGGCTACTACTGGGGCAAATGGAGCAAAGGCGAACAACCGCCTCAAAAACTCGATATCGCGGTGGTCGACATTCCCCGGGTGAAGGCATTCCGGAAAATCCCCGTCTGGTGGTCGATGCCGGGCGATTTTTTCGCCATGCTGCCGGAAATGAAGCATCTCAAAGCCGCCGGATTCAATTTTATCGATATCTGGGTTTACCTGAACCCCGAGGAAACCGCCTGGGGAGAAGCCAACCTGAACGCGATCCGGCCGCTGGCGCAAGCCGCCGGACTGGGCGAAATGGGCTGGATTCAGGAGTGGTGGTGGCATCGCGGGCAGAAGACCCCGGAAGGCATGGCGACCATGGCCGACGGTTCGAAAAGCGATTCACAGCTCTGTTTGTCCTATCGCGGCGAATGGTATCAAAATCTGCTGCAACAGGGCCGGCTGCTGATCGATCGCGGCATTTATTGCCACGTCACCGACCCCGAGATGTACAATCAGGGCGACCGGCTCTGCTGCTGCGACCGTTGCGAAAAGGCCTTCCGCGAATATTTGCGCAAAAACCGGCCCGACGCGACGTTCGGCAATCTGCGCGATCTGGCGAACCGGCCTGAAGAAAATCCGGCGGCGGCCGCCTTGTGGCGCGAGTTCAAATGCCGGCAATATGCGGCATTTTTTGCCGATTACCGCAAAACCATGGAGCAATACATGCGTTCGCGGCAGCTCGATCCCGCGCAATTCCGCTTTATGATCTACTCGACCTATCATCGCGCTTATCCGGGCTTCTACGATTTCGCCGATTACCGCGAAAGCAAGATCTACACCCATGCCCTGGAAGATCCCGCGCTGTTGGCCGAAGTATTCGATTTCATCGCCCCGATGTCCTACACCGAGGTTTTCGCCAACTATCAGCCGTATGACATGCTGACCACCCGTAAAGATGTCCTCGCCCTGCGCAAAATCATGAATGACCGGGTGGCGGTGGCGCCGATTTTGAGCACCGGCTATCCCTATACCTACGCTTTCGACTGCGATCTTAATGCCGCGATGCTCAAATGCGCGATTCTGGAAGCAATCGCCGCCGGCGCCCGCGGCTTCGGGTTCTGGGGCGAATGCCCGCTTGACGCCAACGATCTGCGCGTGATCGCCGAAACCGTCGGCATGCTTTCGCCCTACGAAGAACTGCTGCTCACCGCCCGTCCCGACGACACTCAGGTTCAGGCGGATACCGCCATGGCTCGCTGTCTGGCGTCGCCGCACGGCAAGATCGTGCTGATTTCGGAATATTCCGACCGGCCGCTGACAGTCCGGGTGAAGGTGCAAGGCTCCGATACCGCCACGGTACGGGACCTTCATACCGGAGAAATCGCCGGAAAATTGACGCCGGAAATCCGTGAATTTACCATAAAACTCGATCAGGAACGAGCCAAACTGTTTCACATCGGAAAGGATTGAACCATGAAAAAGCAATTTATGACCTGGATTCTCGCCGGATTGTCGCTGGGGGCGATGGCCGAAGGCAAGCTCCTCAAGCATTGGAATTTCGAAAGCTCCGAAGGCATGATGAAATGGCCCGAAGGCACCACCGTCGAACTTGACGAAGAGGAATTCAAGCAAGGCAAAAAATCGATTGTATTCACCCCCGACAATGGCTACTGCGTCTATTTCTATACTCCGGTGGCGGCAGGCAAGGAATACAGCGTCAACTTCTGGTACAAGGCCGACAAAACGCCGATCAAGCGGTGCGGCGTCCTGGTCAATTTCGCCAAGCCCGACGGCGGCAACAACAGCGCCGGAAGCCAGTTGCTGAGCCTGTCCGATATCTGTGAGCCCGACAATCAGTGGCATCAGGCGAATTTCAAATTTACCGCGCCGCCGGACGCGGTCAAAGCCCAGATTCAGTTGGCCTTTTACCGTACCAATGCCACCGTATTCATCGACGACTTCAAATTTTACGATGAAAGCGTAACGGTGGAAAAACCGACCATCCCCACCGCGCCGGTCAGCACCGGACAACTGGTGAAGGCGGTCGATTTCAGCAGCGCCACCGGGCTGACCCTGTGGCCGACCGAGGCCAAGCTCACTCTGACCAAAGACGAGGAAATCGGCCGGAATTTCGTGTCGTTCACTCCGGCCAACAACTATTCGGTCTACTGGTACATGAAACCGCTCCCCGGAAAAATCTACGCCGTGGAATTCCTGTTCCGGGCCAACGGCGACGCCATCAAGCGCTGCGGATTTTCACTCTTCTTCACCGCGCCGGGCGGCAAACGCGGCGACCTCGGGATTCAGGAATTTCCCTTGGTGACGATGGGCGATTCCAACGGCAATTGGCGGCCCGCGAGTTTCAAATTCACCGTTCCGGCGAATACCGCAACCTGTCAATTCATGCTCAACTTTTACCGTTGCAACATCGATGTCGACATCGCCGATCTGAAGATATTTCAGGAGTGAGCAAACCCGGCATTCCCTGCCCGGCGACCGGCCGCTTTTGCGGACGGCGCCGGTTTTTTACGGACGGATGCCGGATTGACGCAAGCCTTCGTAGATGCCCAATGCCACCGAGTTGGCGAGGTTCAGGCTCCGGCTGAATTCGCCCGGCATCGGAATGGTGCAGAAATCCGCCGCATAGCGGGCGTGGAATGCCGGCGCCAGCCCGCGCGATTCGCTGCCGAAGACCAGATAACAGTCGTCCGGATAACTGACGTCCCAATAGCTCGCCTGCCCCCGGGTCGAGAAGAAACGCATCGTCGCACCGGGATTGCGCGCTGCAAAATCATCCCAGTTTTCGTATTCGGCGACTTCCAGATGCGGCCAGTAATCCATCCCGGCCCGCTTCAGATGCTTGTCGTCGAGAATGAAGCCGTAGGGCTTGACCAGATGCAGCCGGCAGCCGGTCGCCACGCAGATACGGCCGATGTTTCCGGTATTCTGCGGAATCTCCGGCGCCACCAGCACGATGTTGAACTTAACACCCGCCATTTTTGAACAATTCTCCGGCATGGTAGGAACTCCGCACCAAGGGCGCGCTGGCTACCTGGAGGAAGCCCATTGCCCGGGCCAGATCGCCCCACTCCGAAAATTTTTCCGGCGTCACATAACGCATCAGCGGCCAATGTTCGCGCGAAGGCGGCAGATATTGTCCGATGGTCAGGATCGTGACTCCGGCCGCACGCAAGTCGCGCAGCGTTGCCACCACTTCATCATCGGTTTCCCCCAATCCGACCATCAGTCCCGATTTGACCGGAATCCGGTCCGCGCTTGCTTCCGCCGCCAGCTTCAGCACCTCAAGCGTGCGCCGGTAAGTCGCCACCGAACGGATTTCGGCCGAAAGCCGTTCCACCGTTTCGATATTGTGATTGAAGACCGACGGTTCGGCCCCCAGCACCAGTTCAATCAATTCGCGCTTGCCCTTGAAGTCCGGCGTCAGAACCTCGACGCCCACGCCGGGAATGCGTTCGCGCAACGCCCGGATGGTAGCCGCGAAATGGGCGGCACCGCCATCCTCGAGGTCATCGCGGGTGACGCTGGTCACCACCACATAGCGCAAACCGAGTTCAGCCGCGGCCTCCGCAACATGGGCCGGTTCCTCCGGATCGGGCAACCCGGCGGGCTGGCCGTGAGGTACCGCGCAGAAGCGGCAGTTGCGGGTGCAACAGTTGCCCAGAATCAGAAACGTCGCGGTGGAGTGCTGAAAACATTCGCAAAGATTCGGGCACTGGGCGCTGGAGCAGACGGTATGGAGCTTCAATTTGGCCAGCAGTGAACGCACTTTTTCCCGCTCGCCGCCGGGCGCCACCCGAATCCGCAGCCAATCCGGCCGTTTCAGCTCCGGCGGCGCTGTCCGTTCCATACTCATACATTCACGCAATCGCTCAAAATCACGCTGATATTGCTGCCGCCGAAAGCGAAGCTGTTGCTCAGAACATGCTTTAAATCGACATTTTCCCGGGTTTCGCGCACCAAGTCCGCCCAGGAAAATTCCGGTTCCGGATTTTCCAGATTAATCGACGGCGAAATAAAGCGGCGCTCCATCATCAGCGACGAGAAAATCAGCTCCACCGAACCCGTCGCGCCGATCATGTGGCCGGTCTGCGACTTGGTGCTGTTGATCGCCGTGTGCGACCCGAAAATCGCTTTCAGCGCCGCCATCTCCACCGGATCGCCGACCTTGGTCGCCGTGCCGTGGGTATTCACATAACCGATCTGATCGGGAGTCAGCCCCGCCGCTTTCAGCGCC
The DNA here is from genome assembly GCA_036677805.1 of Victivallaceae bacterium. Classification (GTDB taxonomy): domain Bacteria; phylum Verrucomicrobiota; class Lentisphaeria; order Victivallales; family Victivallaceae; genus SIG78. Next base: position 71,831 of record JAVBVS010000018.1, read on the forward strand.
TCACGCATGACCGCCTCGGTGGCGGCGGCGTCCGGCACCACCATGTCTTTGGCATTGCTGTTGGATGCGCATCCGGTCACCCGGGTGATCGGCTTCACGCCGCGGCGCTTCATGCTCGCTTCCGACTCCAGCACTACGAAGCCCGCGCCTTCGGCCAGTACGAAGCCGTCGCGGTCGCGGTCGAACGGACGACTCGCCCGTTCCGGCGTATCATTGTAAGCCCGCGACAACGCCCGCGCCGCCGCAAATCCCAGGCATTGCACCCAGTCAAGATTTTCCGCTCCCCCGGCCACCACCAGATCGTACAGCCCGCTTTCGATCAGGCGCGCGCCCATCATCACCGCAATCGCACCGCTGGAACAGGCCGCGCTCACATCATAACTCTCGCCGTTGAAGCCGAAATAAAGGGAGAGATTGGCCACCGTCGAAGAGGGCATCACCCGCGGCACCACCACCGGCGACACATCGCGCAGCCGGCCGTTGCGGCAGAAATCCGCAGTCTCCTGGTAAATCAATGAAAAATAACTGCCCGCCACCCCGCCGATCAATGCGATGCGCAACTGCGGAATCTCTTCCCGCGCAATCCGCGCTTCCGCCAGCGCCTCTTCCACCGCCTGAAACGCCAGCAATGCGTTGGGCTGGCAGAAACGCAGCTGCTTGCGGTCGAACCGCGACGCGTCCGGATATTCGACGACCCGGCCACCGACCCGGGATTCAAGATTGTGCTCGATGAACTCCGGCACCGCGCTGGTGCCGCTCTTCCCGGCACGCAACGCGGCGATATTGGCCGCCCGGCCTGAACCCAGCGGCGTCACCAGGCCGCGCCCCGTAATATAAGCCCGCATCATATTGCCACACACCCGTTCGAGTTGATCCGGCCGCAGCCGGTAATTTTTTCCCGTCGCCTCCGCATCCTACGCCTTTTTCGCCGGTTCGGGCCGGTCGTTGGTCGTATAACGGACATTCACGAATTCCATCCGCGCCGGGAAGAATTCCAGATTCACATATCCGGTTTCCCCGTTGCGGTTTTTTTCCACAATCAGTTTGGCCTCGACCGACTGCCCCGGCGGCAGATTCTTGGCCTGATCGCGGTCGCGGTGCAAAAAGACCACCACGTCCGCATCCTGTTCGATCGATCCCGATTCGCGGAGGTGGCTCAGTTTGGGCATGGCCGAGGCCGTCCCCTTTTCCACTTCGCGGTTCAACTGCGCCAGAACCATCACCGGAATCTTCAATTCCTTGGCCAGCGACTTGATGCCGCTGGAAATTTCCGACACCTCGCGCTGGCGGCTCTCCTCGTGTCCCGATCCCTGCATCAGCTGCAAATAATCGATCACCACCAGATCAATCTGGTGCTGAATCTTCAGCCGCCGCGCCTTCGCCCGCAGCTCGGCGATCGAAAGCCCGCCGGTCGGGTCGATGAAAAAAGGCGCATCGCGCAACGTACTGACCGCGCCGGTCAGTTTCATCATGTCGGCATTGCGGAAATTGCCGTCGCGGAACTGCCGCTCCGTCATATCCGCTTCGGTGCAGATCATGCGGGTCGAAATCTGTTCGTCGGTCATTTCCAGACTGAACAGCACCACCCGGCGCGGGTTGTTCTTTTTGAGAATGATATTGCGGATAATGTTCAATGCCAGCGCGGTTTTGCCGATCGACGGACGCGCCGCCACCACAAACATTTCCCCTCGCTTCAGCCCCCCGGTCATCCGGTCGAGGTCGGGAAATCCGGTCGGAATGCCCGGCTCCTCCTTGCCGTTGATGATCCGTTCGATGTGCTCGAACGCCGCGGTGACGCTGCTTTTGAACGGCACGATCGAATTGGCGTCGGCGTCGCCGCGCACCTTGTAGATGTCGTTTTCGATTTCATTGACCAGCGCCGCCGCGTCATGTTCCTGATCGTAGCACTTCCGGATCGATTCCGAACAGACGTTGATCATGCTGCGCAGCGTCGCCAGATCGCGGAGCTTCACGCACCAGTTATCGAAATTATAGGTCGACGCGATCGCATTTTCCAGCTCCGCCAACCCGGGCAGACCGCCGCAGGATTCAAGCTTGCCGGTTTTCTGCAGCTCGCCGGCCAGCGCCAGCACGTCGATGCCGCTGTCGCTGACCGCGTACAGGCGCATGAACGCCTGGAATATCTCCCGGTGGATCTGGGAATAAAACACCCCGTCGCCACCGAGTTTTTCCACCGCCACACTGCCGCAATACGACGGATCGCGCAGCATGGCCGACAGCACCGCACGCTCGATTTCGAGATTGTGCGGCGACGGACGCTCCGCCACCGGCGAGGCGGCGCCGGAATTTTCCCGGCGCGGCTCGCCGCGGTACGGATTGCCGCCGTTATTGCGTTCTTCGCTCATAACACTGTCAGCCGCCGGATGCGCTTACGCGCGCACCACGTTGACTTTCACCGTCGCCATCACATCATGATGCAGCTTGACCGTGACTTCATATTCGCCCAGCGCCTTGATCGGGGTTTCGATCACAACGCGCTGATGATCGACCGGCAACCCGGCCTTGACCAGCGCTTCGGCCACGTTACGCGCGGTAACCGAGCCGAAAAGCTGATTGTCGTCGCTCGCCTGCATCGCCACTTCAAGCGTGGTTTCCATAATCTTGGCCGCCATCGCCTGGGCTGCGGTCAATTCATCCTTGCGCCGCGCTTCAAGCTTTCCCTTGTTGGCGGCGATCACGCGCAATACGCCGGGAGCGGCCTTGGCCGCCAACCCGCGCGGAATCAGAAAGTTGCGCGCATAACCGGGCGCCACCGACACTTCAGCGCCGGCCAGACCGAGCGATTCAACGTCCTGCAGCAGAATCAATTTCACATGTGCCATGGTTCAATACTCCTCGTTCGCTCAGTAGACCAGCGCCGCAATCCGGGCGCGTTTAATCGCGGTAGCCAGCATCTTCTGGTGATCCAGACAGGTGCCGGTGATGCGGCGCGGCAGAATCTTGCCTTTTTCGGTCTGGAACTTCTTCAGCGTTTCCGCGTCCTTGAAGTCCAGAAAGTTGATTTTGGCTTCACAGAAGCGGCAAACCTTCGGCTTGGCCGGCTGTCTCCGGCGGGACGTTTTCTTCAACATATCAACCTCGTTTCCTTAAAAATAAAAAACCGTATTTGTTTCGATGGTTTCAATCCACTGCATTGCATCGTATTGCGCGACCTCAGAACGGAATATCATCGTCGCCCGAATCCGGGTTGAACGCTTCTTCCGGCATCGGCGGCATGGGAGCGGCATTGCCGTTGCTGTAATTGCCGCGATTGCCCGCCTGAGGCGCCCCGCCGCGACCGGCGTAACCGCCCGGCCCGGACTGGGGCTGCTGACGGTAGCCGCCGGCATTCGGGTTGCCGCCGGCATTGGCTCCGGGCGCACCGCCGTCTTCCCGCCGCGCCGCACCGACAAACTGCACATTGTCGGCCACCACCCGGAGGCGGCTGGACCGTTTTCCGGTCGCCTTGTCCTCCCATTGATCGTACTGGAGGCGTCCTTCGACCAACGCCTGCGAGCCCTTGGTCAGATAGCGCTGACAGAGCTCCGCGGCCTTGCTCCAGACCACGATGTCCACAAAGCACACCTCTTCCTTCTGCTGATTGTTCGAGGTATAGCTGCGATTCATCGCCATCCCGAACTCGCAAACCGCGGCGCCGCCGGGCGTGTACCGCAATTCCGGCTCCCGGGTCAGATTGCCCAGCAAGAAAACTTTGTTCAAAGGCATTTTTCAACTCCTGTGGCTGGTGGTGATATTCTTGCGCGATGCCTTCCCCCGCATCCCGTACGTCAGCGGGCTTCCCGCACGTCTTCAGTCACCGGATTCTGAAAACCGGTAACCGCATTTTCGGGACGTTCGTCGATGATCGTCAGGATCCGCAGCACCCGTTCGTCCAGATGATACTGTTCCCGGATCAGGTTGACCTTTTCCTCACCCAGCTCGAAATGGAAGTTCCAGTAAATACCGGCCTTGCGCTTCTTGATCTCATAACTGAACTGCAGCCGGCCCATCGGCACCGCCGAAGTCATCTTGCCGCCCCAGCTTTCGACCAGGCCGACAAATTCCTTGCTCAACGCATTGCCCTCGTCCTCAATCTTCCGGACATCCAGAATAAACACCGATTCGTACTTTTTCAAAATAAATCCTCCTGAAAAAAGTTGTTGACTTTTTAGTAACCTTCAAATCTCTTCGGTTCGCGCTTCCGATTCCGCCTGCTCCGCGGCATAGCTCCAGCCGTTGAACTCGTTCATGGCCGCGCTCAATCCCCGGCGCAACGCCATCTGCAACGCCTTCACCGCCGTTTCCACGGCGGCGTCGGCCACCGGCTGCTCCTCCGGCGTGAACTTCGACAGCACATGATCGATGGTATCGCCGCCGTGGCCGATGCCCAGCCGAAGCCGCGCAAACGAACCGTCGCCCTGAAGCTCGGCCATGATCGACTCGACCCCGTGATGACCGCCGGCGGAACCGCCGCGACGCAGCCGCAGCCGGCCCGGCTCCAGGTCCATGTCATCGTACACCACCAGCATTTCCGCCGGAGCGATTTCCTCGCGTCGCAGCAACGCGGCCACCGCCACGCCGCTGGCATTCATGTAGGTCAACGGCATCTGCAGAATCAACTTGCCGCCGCCCAGCCGGCCGTAATAACAGAAACTCTCCAGCTGGTGCACCTTCTCCCAACGTCCCGGCAACCGGTTCAGCAGCCGTTCGATCACCATGAACCCCATGTTGTGGCGGGTGCCGGCGTATTCCGCTCCCGGATTGCCCAGTCCCACCACCAGCTTGAACGGCTGCTTTTCCATGATCGCTTCGGCCGGACCGCGTCCGAAATCCTCCGTTTACGCCAGACAGAAATCCACGTGGAGCACGTGGCTCTTGAGGTAGTTGATCTGAATTTCGGCGACCTTGGCGGCAATCTTCTTGCCTTCAAGTTCCAGCACCACCTCGTCGTTGAGACGCGGCTGGGCGCTGTCGACTTCCCCCTGGGTCACATACAGCAATACCGTTTCATTGCCCTTGCCGTACAAGACGGCCGGGATCAAACCGTTTTTGCGGGCGCGCCCGATCGGCCCCTTGCCGGATTCGGTTCTGGCGCTGACGATAATTTCCTTGCTCATCAATTTTTTCCTTTTTCTCCGGTGCATTCCGTCTCCGGAAAGCGCCTTATGGTTGATACCTGACGGTTGTATTCGTTCGAATCGGTTGCCGGATCAGCTGCGCACCTTGAACAGCGACGACACCGATTTGCCTTCGTGAATGCGTTTGATCGCTTCGCCGAGCAGCGGAGCCACCGAAACCACCTTGATGCGCCCGCCCAGATCGTCGCTCTGGGGTACCGCGTCGGTCGTCACGAGCTGTTTGATCGTGGTGTTGGCCAAGAGGCGCTTCTTGCCCTCGGCGTTGAGCAGACAATGCGAAACCGCGGCGTAAATCTCCGCCGCCCCGGCCTTGGCCAGCAGATCGGCCGCGGCGCACAGCGTCCCCGCCGTACTGGTGAGGTCATCGGTGATCACGCAGATTTTATCCTTGACGTCGCCGACCAGATGGCTGCTGGCCACCGCGCTGCCGGAAATCCGCCGCTTGGCCACCACCGCGAAACCGCCGTGGAGCATGTCACAGTAGTACATCGCCATTTTGGCGCTGCCCGAATCCGGCGATACCACCACCGGGTCGTCGCCCAGAAATTTGCGCAGCGTCGGCACCAGCACCGGACGGGCGTAGAGATGATCCACCGGAATATCGAAGAAACCCTGAATCTGGTGAGAATGCAGATCCATGGAAATAATGCGGTTGACCCCGGCTGCGACCAGCAGATTGGCCACCAGTTTGGCGGTGATCGGAACCCGGGGGCGGTCTTTGCGGTCCTGCCGCGCATAGCCGTAGTAGGGCAGTACCGCGGTGATGCGCGCGGCGGAAGCGCGGCGCGCCGCATCGATCATAATCAGAAGCTCCATCAGGTTTTCGTTGACCGGGGAGCAGGTCGGCTGAATCAGAAAAATATCGGCGCGGCGCACATTCTCTTCAAACTGCACGCAGATTTCGCCGTCGGGAAAATGCTGAAGGTTGACTCTGCCGAGGGAGATTCCGAGGTAGTCCGCGATGTCTCGCGACAACTGGGGATGAGCACTGCCGCCGTAAACCCGAATGTTTTTCGCATCCATTTTTGATTGCCACTCTTTTTCCCAGGCGACGCCGGCGTCCCCTTCCGCAAAAAAACGGCAACCGCCGCCGCGATCGGATTGTCCTCCAACCGCAGCAGAGACGGCGCGCACCTCACGGAGCCCGGAACAGCGCCGCAAGCGGCCTTTCCGGCAATCCGGACCGCTCCGCCGCCGCCCGTTGCCGGACGGTTCCCGCGAAGCCCCCGGATCGAGGGCGACAACGATACCCTTTTGGTTATGATCGTTTCGGTGTTTTACTATAGCACGGTTTCCGCGCTTTGCAAATGGCGCAAGCCGGAAGTTCCGGGATTTGTCATGAAATCCGACGACGATTTTTTTCCGGCGCGATCGTGCTTTCCCGAATCAAAAGCTCCGGTGTGAGCTGCACCCGGCGCGGTCGACCGTCGCCGGTCCTGCCCAGCACGAAATCCACCGCGCATTCCGCCAGCCGTTCATAGTCGAGATCGATCGTACTCAACGCCGGATAGAGCATCGCCCCCAGCGGCAGATTGTCGCAGCCGGCCAGCGCCACTTCATCCGGAATCGCAATCCCGCGGCTCAGGAGCACCCGATAAACCCCCAGCGCCATCTCATCGTTGCTGAATACCGCATCGAAGGCCACTCCGGAGGCCAGAAATTCCGTCATCCGCCGCGCCGCGCCGGGAGCGGTGAAGTCGGCGTGCGCAATCCGCCGCTCGTCGAGCCCCAGACCATGCGCCGCCAGCATCTCCCGGAAGGTCTGCTCCAGGGCGCGGGAGAAAAAGTGGCCCCGCGGACCGCTCATCAATACAATCTCCCGCCGTCCCTCGCCGATCAGATGGTCGAGCATCAATCGCGCCGCCTCGCGGTTGTCGAAATTGAAACTGCTGAAGGTGGCGTCGAAATCCGGCACACCGGGATTGTCGAGCAGAACCGCACCCGGAAAGGTCATCAGCAGCGTTTTCAGCTGGGGCTCCGGAAAATCCCCGATCAGGATGGTGGCATCGGCGCTCTGGCGCTTCAGCGCTTCGAGCAGAATCAGAAAACCGTTGTAATCGGCGTCGTTCACGAACAGCACGCATTCGCAGTCATGCCGGATCAGCCGGTGCTGGAGGGCATTGACCAGCCGCGAGTAGAAAATCGACACATTGCGTCCGGCGCCCCCAAGCACCAGCTGGATGCGCCCCGGCCGGGTCCGGTTTTTGCGCTCCGGCCGCCCCAGCCGCGACGCCTTGTAGTAGCCGAGCTCCCCGGCCTTGGCCAGAATCCGCGCCAGCGTCTCCGGTTTGACCTTCGCGCTCTGGCGCAAGGCCCGGCTGACGGTCATGGCGCTGACCTCGCAGGCCGCGGCGATGTCATTGATTGAAATGTTGCGTGCTTTTTCCATAGATTATGGTTAATATAGCACCAGTCATGTTAAAATCAACATTTTTCTCCGCCTTCGATTTGCTTTTCCCGATTTGCGGATTATATTTATCGCAAACCATAATGTTATTATTAACATTGGAGATGTCTTATGACTGGCCGCTTTGATGTGGTACTCGGAATCGACATGGAAACCGACATCGGCAGTTTTACCGATTATTATGAAGGCGTGCAGAAAGGCACGCCGCGACTGCTGGAGCTGATGGCCAAGCATCAGGCTCCCTCCACCTTTTTCTGGACCGGGCATGCCGCCGAGAACAACGCCGGCATCGTCCGCATGGTCCGCGACGCGGGTCATGAAACCGGCTGTCACTCGCTGGTCCACGAAACGCTCGGCGACGCGCTGTTCCCCCTGCCCAACAACTGGCCGGTCTTTCCGTTTGAAGTCGAAGGCCGTATCCGCGAAGCCACGCGGATCGTCGAGGCGGTTTCCGGCGTCCGGCCGGTGAGTTTCCGCTGTCCGCGCCTCTGGGGCAGCACCCGGGTGGTCAATGTGCTGGAAGCGCTGGGCTACAAGTCCGACGCGTCGCTGCCGCTTTATTTCTATCGCACCATGTTCAAGCCCTATCATCCGGATAAAACGGACTGGACGCGCGAAGGCGATCTGAAGCTGGTGGAAATTCCGAATTTCTGCGACCTCGCCATGACCAGCAACGATCCCTACAACCGCGACCGCGACCAGTGGCCGCTCTTCCGGACCGAAGGGGCGGAGGCGCTGATGGGCAAGGTCCGCAGCTTCCTTGATTATGTGGAAGCGCGCCACACCCGGCCGGTGCTTTGCTTCTATCTGCATCCGTGGGAATTTCACGCCATGCCTACCGGGATGCTTGACTACGGCGAAGCCGAAGTTCATCCGAAAAGTTTCATCACCCTGAACTGCGGCGATGTCGCGGTGCGGGAAATGGATCGACTGCTGCATGCCCTGAAACAGGCGGGCGGCGTTTTCAAAACCGCCGGAGCGCTCAGCGATGAATATTAACGAACTCTGGACTCTTTTCACCGCCGCGGGCAAAAATGCCGCCATCATCCAATCCGGCGATTCGGCCGTACTGGCGGCGCTCGATCTGGAAGGACGGCTTTACTTCGCCCATGCCGGCAAAGTCGTCAGCCGGGTCAACCCTGAAGCGATCACCGGCCAGAGCGGCCGCTCCGGCTACCTCAATCCCGGCGGCGACGGTTTGTGGCCGGCGCCGGAAGGCACCTGTTTCGGTTACGAATATCCGACCGGGGCGTGGCGGGTTCCCGCCGGGCTGGTCAACGCCCGCTTCCGCCTTCGCAGATATGCCGATTCCGCGATGACGCTGAGCTCCGAAATCGACCTGATCAACAATCAGGGTCTGGGCATCCCGACCATCTTCACACGCGAAGTTTCCGTATCCTGCGAAGCGGGCAAAACCGTGATCACCCAGAACGACCGGATCGAATACATCGGCAGCCGGACGCTGAAGGCCGGAGAATTCCTGCTGGCGCCGTGGTCGCTCGCCCAATTCGCGGTGACGGAAGAATCGCGCGCGGCGTTTGAACTGCCCTCCGGCAGCGTCATCCGCGACCTCTACAGCCCCAGCGCCGCCAACCGCACGGCTCATGGCAACCGGGTTGAGCTGCAGCCGGACAAACGCAAACGCATCCAGCTGGCGCTGGACGAAGATGTGAAGGCCGTCGAGCTCACGCTGCCGGAAGCGCATTGCCATATCCGGCGTGTTGCCGTGCCGCTTATGCCCGAGCAGCATTACATCGACATCGCCGATGCGCCGCCGGATACGCCGCCGGCGGCGCGCGGAGTGCGTTGCAGCATCTACAGCGATCCCTCGGGCTTCATGGAGCTGGAAGCTTGCGGCGGCTGCGCATTCCCGCTTCAGCCCGGAACTGTGCTCAATCTGAATATGGTCACTACCATCGCCACAATTTAATTTCAAAGGAGTATGCATCATGACGCCTTCCATCCCGAAACAGGAGTATTTCGACCGCATCGCCCGGTTTCAGGCCAATATCAGGGCCGCCGGCCTTGACGCCTGCCTCGTGCACGGCAATGAAGCCGATTTCGCCAATGTCCGCTATCTGACCGAATACTGGCCGACCTTCGAAGCCGGCGGCGTTTTCGTTCCCGCCGAAGGCAAGCCGGTGCTGCTGATCGGCCCCGAAAGCGAAAATTACGCCAAGGGCCGCAGTGTCGTCCCCGATATCATGAAGCTGATCGAATACCGGGAATCGGCCGAGCCGCAGTACCCCGGCATCGCCATCGCCAACTACAAGGATGTAATCCACCGCGCCATGCCGGGCAAGACGCTGAAGAAGCTCGGCCTGGTCGGCTACGCGGTGATGACGCTGCCGGTGCTCGACGGACTCAAGCGCGATCTGCCGGGCGTCGAACTGGTCAAGGCCGACCAGACCTTCCTGCCGCTGCGTTTCGTGAAGAGCGAAAATGAACTGGCCTGCATGCGCGAAGCGTTCCGCATCAGCGAGCTGGCGGTCGAAGCCATCCTCCAGGAAGCCAAGGTCGGCATGACCGAATTTCAGGTGATCGGCATCGCCCAGCGCGAAATTTACAAGCACGGCGGCGAATACGAAGGCCACTCGCTCTACTGCTTCGCGGGCGAACGCACCAACAATGCGATCTGCCGCCCGACGGCGCGCAAGCTTCAGGCCCATGAAATCATCCAGCTCAACATCGGCGCCCGGGTCGGCGGCTATTCGTCGAGCGTGGGCCTGCCGGTCAGTTTCGGCGCCCTGCCCGCGGCGGAAAAGCGGCTGGTCGAATTCGGGCTCAAGGCGCACAAGCATACCATCGAGCTGCTCCAGGCCGGCGTCCCGGCGGCCAAAGTGGTGAAGGATTATGAAGCGTGGGTCAAAGCCGAAGGCTTCGGCAAGGAACTGCTTTACGGCCCCTGTCACGCGATCGGCATGATGGAGGTCGAACAGCCGTGGATGGAGTCGGTTTCGACTTACGATCTGGTCGAGAACATGACCTTCCAGGTCGACACCTTCTTCGCCGGCGACAATTTCGGCTTGCGCTGGGAAAATGGCGTAATCATCAAACCCGGACACGCCGAAGTGATGTCGAGCAAATTCATGAAGGTGATCGAACTGTAATCATGTTTCTTTTCCGCGACTGAAAAGTCGTAAAAAAATCTCCCGGGCGTACGATAAAAGCCGCCGGATCGCCGTTATACGGGCAAATCCGCAATTCTTATCGCCGCAAACGGGAGATTTTTTTATGTCCGAACCTCGCGCCATCATTCGTCCCGAGCCGGAACGGCCGCCCGTTCCCCGCTTCGGCGGACGTTGGAAAACCATCATGCTGCCGCTGGCGGTCCTGACGCCGATCCTGCTGGCGATCGGCATGTTTCTGCTGCTGGACAAGCCCGAACCGCTGGCGCCCAAGGACATGCTGGCCAAAACCCAATGGACCAGCGACGAACTCGGCCGGGCGCTCGGCCGCTCCATGTCCCCCCACTTCGACCGCAACCAGCGCTCCAATGTCCAGCGCCACCTTTACCAGCAGGTCAAGAACCTGTCGCCGGAAGAACGCCGGCAGGTCAACGTCGCCGCGGTTCACTACGCCATCGACGAAACCTTGGCTCAACTGCGCGCCATGCCCGGAGACAAACGCCGGGAAATGATGGACAAACTCAATGACCGCGCCTTCGACAACTATATGAAAATCCAGAACATGCCCGAATCCAAACGCCAGGAACTCCGCAACGCGCTGGATTCCGAAGGCGCCAAGGCCGTCGGCGGTGAAATCGTGAACGCCGTCTACGGCAAACTCACGCCGGCCGAACGCGGCGAGCTCGGTCCCACCATCAAGCTCTGGATCAAAACCATCGACGTGCTGGAGAAATAATCATGAAAATCCATCCGCGCCGCTTTACCCTCATAGAACTCCTGGTCGTGATTGCCATCATCGCCATTCTGGCGGCCATTCTGATGCCCGCGCTCTCCTCGGCCCGGGCCGCCGCCAAGCGCACCGGGTGCGTCAACAATCTCCGGCAGATCGGACTGGCGCTGGAGCTGTACGCGCCCAACAACAACTACCGGCTGCCCTGGTGCCTCGGCAATCCGACCGCTCCCGGCGACACGGCGGGACTGCCCCCCCTCCACGCCACCTTGATTGAAGCCGGCGCCCTGCCCGACAACCGGATTTTTCAATGCCCCGCCGACGAGAGCTTCTTCCGGGAACATGGCACCAGTTATGAATGGGGCGCAAGCTATGTCGACGATCTCAACGGCCGCCCGATCGACAAGGAGAGCAAAAAAATCCTCGGCGTCGCCATCCCCGTCCTGTTTGATTACGAAAACTGGCACGGTCCGGCGGATAACGTAACTTCACGCAATTATCTGTTTCTGCCTTCGGCCGTGGTCACCGATCCGCGGGAAGCACCGTAGGAGCGGCCGGAGAATCATGTCCATGAATGTTTTGAATTGTGTCGGGCTGACCAAGCGGTACGGCCGGAAGCCGGTTCTGGAAAACCTTTCGCTGACGCTCGCATCGGGCCGGGTGCTGGGACTGCTGGGGCCCAACGGGGCGGGCAAAAGCACCCTGTTGAAACTGATCACCGGGCTGATCTGGCCCTCCGCCGGCTATGTGGAAATCGGCGGGCACAACGTCCATACCGACCACGGTCCGGCGCTGCGGCGGCTCGGCGCCATCATCGAATGGCCGAACTTCCTGCCCGATCTGACCGCGCGGCAGAATCTTGCCATTCTCTCCGGCGGACACGGCGAATCCTATCGCCGCCGGTTGCAGGAGATTACCGGCTTCGTGAATATCGACTATGCGCTGGACGCCAAAGTACGCACCTTTTCCACCGGCATGAAGCAGCGGCTGGGCATTGCGCTGGCGCTGCTGCCCGATTCGGAATTCGTGATCCTCGACGAGCCGACCAACGGACTCGACCCGGCGGGAATCGTCGAAATCCGCCAGATCATCCGCGCCTTCAACCGCGAATACGGCACCACCGTGATCGTCAGCAGCCATCTGCTGGGCGAAATCGAACAGATCTGCGACGACATCGCCATTCTCCAACATGGCCGGCTGATCGCCCACGGCGAACTCCATGAATTGCTGCGGCAGGCGGCGGAGCTCGAAATCGGCTGCGACCGGCCCCAGGAAGCCGCCGCCATTTTGCGTCAGGCCGCAACAGAGCGATTCCCGGAACTGGCGGCGGTGGAAATCGATGCGGAAGGAATTCTGCTCGTCCGGCTTCAAGGCGATGCGGAGGCCCTGGCGGCCCAACTCAACGGCTTCCTGGTCGGCAGCGGATTCGCGGTTCGCCGCCTGGCGTTGCGCCACTACAGCCTCGAAGATTACTTCCTCGCGGAAATTGACCGGAACGGAGGCGCACCATGCTGCGAATGATCGGATATGAATTGCTGAAAATCAAAAGCCAGAAGCGCAACTTCGTGATTCTGGCCGGACATCTGCTGTTTGTGCTGATGATCTGGTATCTTTCCACCCGCCAGCAGACCGGCAATATGTTTCTGCGCCGATTCAACAGCGTTTCGGATTTCGGCTTTACCGATGTCAACGCCCTCTTTGACGGCCTCTTCCTGTCGCGTCTGGTACTGATTCCGAGCTTCATGCTGATCATGCCGATCGCGGTCTGCACCCTGTGCGGCGACATCATCGCCGGAGAAGCGCAGGACGGCTCGCTCAAACTCTACCTTGCGCGGAGCCGCTCGCGCAGCAATGTCTTCTGCGCCAAGTTCATTGCGGCCTATCTGGTCAATCTGGCCTACTCGATCTACTTCGGCCTTTTCGGTTTGCTGGTGGGGATATTGGTCCGGGGAGTGAACAAAGTCCAGCTGATCTTCCTGGTTGACGACCTCTATGGCAACGCCATGATGCTGACTTCGGTCGGAGACGCGCTGGTGCGATATGGCGCCTGCATCCTCTATTTTTCGTTTTCACTGATGGCGCTGGGAGCCATCGCGCTCTTCTTTTCGGTGATTTTCGAACGGATGACCACGGCGACGGTCGCGGCCATCACCTTGCACTTCGTCTGCTACGCGATCAACGCACTGCCGATCGCCGAGCCGATTCAGCCCTATCTTCTGGTCAACATGCTCAACAATGCCTCACTGCTCTGGATGGTCAGTGTGCCGTGGCAGCATCTGGCGGTCAATCTGGCCAGCCTGACCGGATACATCATCCTGTTCGCCGGCGGCGGATTGATGCTGTTCAACCTCAAAGATATCCGTTGAGCGCCGCCGACGCGCGGCGCAGCCGGGTCAGGCGACGGTGACGACGCCCTCCGCCAGACGCCATTTTTGAGCGGCGTTGACCGCAGCCATCGGAAAGGCATGCCCGAACGGGAAATTGCGATAGACCGGAACGCCCAGCTCCCGGGCCAACGTCTCTTCCAGACGCATCAGCTCGACGGTCGGCGGGACCCCGGTGAAACTGCCGAAACAGAGCGCCGCCGGAGCATCCAGCATGCCGGACATCTTCAGCTGGGTGAGATAGCGGTCGATCTTGTACAACGGTTCATTGACATCTTCGAGAATCAATATCCGACCGCAGAGATCGGGTTGAAACGCCGTCCCGCACAACGTGGAAAGCACGGCCAGATTGGCGGCGAAGGGATACCCCTCGACCCCATTTCCGTCGCCGGCAATCACGGACAATGACTGCTCCAGCAGCCTCTCGCCAGAAGTGGCGGCCCATGCCGCCTGCATGCTGCGCGCCGTGACTCCGCACTCCAGGACATCGGGCATCTTGACCGCCGACGGCCCGGCGATCGCAACTCCCGCCCGCCGGGCCAGCATGGCGCCGTGGATCGCGGTAATATCGCTGTACCCCATCACCGGCAGCTTGCGCCGGGTCAACGTTTCCCAATCGATTCCGGGCAACAGGTGAACCGAACCGAACCCGCCGCGGGCGCACAGGATCAAATCGACTTCGGGATCGCGGATCGCCCGGTTGAAATCCTCAAGACGCGCTTCCAGACTCTCCGCCAGGTAGGAACTTTCCCCGCGCGCAAAAAGCGTCGGCGTGGCAACCACTCTCCTGCCCATGGCTTCCAGCGCGGCGATTCCGGCATTCAGCCGGTCAACCGGCGGCGGCCCCGCGGGAGCGACGACGGCGATGGTGCGAATTTCCGCCGGAAAGAGCTTTTCGGGAAGAATCGGGGATTGATTTTCCATGATAATCGCGCTATATTGAATCGATGATCGGGTTTCGTTTGGGAAAATATAATGTTTTTTTACAATAAATCAAGCGCGACATTCATTTAACCAGTAACAACCGAACGAATCATTGGGATTTCAGGCACAGGCAATCATGAAAAATACGAATTTCCGGTGGGTTCTGATTCTGCTTGTGGTCGGTTTGCTGGCGCCGGGTGCGGAAAATGCGGCATCTCCGCCAGTTTCCACAACGTCCCCGGCGCCCGCCGCGACGGCCACTGCCGCAGCGGCCTCCGCCATGACCGCCGAGACGGCGGCGACCGGCACTCCCGCGACCGCCTCGGCGCCCGCGCCGACAACCGCGCCGACAACCGCGCCGACCGCGACGGCCGGCGCTCCCGCAACCGCATCAACAGCGGCACCGACGGCAACTGCAATTGCCGTCACTGCGCCTGCCGCAGCTTCGGCAACGACCACAAACGTCCCGACGGCAGCCGCGGCGGCGACCGGCACGGCCACAGCTTCGGCGACACCGACAGCGGCAACCCCGCCGCCCAACGCATCAACCGCCGCTACGGCACCGGCTCCGCCGGCTGCCTCCGACGAACGCGGCGGCGGGCGCTCCGGACGGCGCGGCAGCCAGTTTCTGGAACGGTTGAAGTCCCAATATCCCAATGAAGTCGCTGAAATCGAAGCCCTGCGCGCCACCGATCCCGAAGGCGCGGGCAACAAAATGCGCGAGCTGATGAGCAAAGCCGGGTTCAGCCGCGGCGGTATGCGCGGCGGCTTCCCGGGCATGCCGTCACAGGAACCGGCGACCGAGTCCAACGACGCCATTCTGGCCAGGCTCAAGGAAAAATTTCCGGAAGAATTCGCCGCTTATGAAGAACTCAAGAAGACCGATCCGGAAAAAGCGGCGCTCAAACTCCAGGAACTTCTGGACAAGGCGGGGCTGAAACTGTCGGAAACGGAAGATTCGCTCCAATCCACGCTGCGCGACCGCAACCGGCATATGGTCGAATGGGCCAACCGCGAATTAAAGACCCGTTATCCCGAACGTTATGCCGCGCTGGAAAAATTGCGTGAAGACGATCCTGACGCCGCGCGCCGGGAATTTCGCAAAATGGTGGCCGAGGCCGGGCTCGAAATCGACCGCACCCCGGGTCGGCTGCAATATGAATACATTCCGGCCAATAGCGGCGGCGCCGCTACCGGCGCCGCTACCGGCGCCACCACCGGCAACGGCAGCCGTTTCGGCAATTTCGGCGGCGGTCGCGGACGGAATGGCGGCAATACCGGCAACAGCAGCGGCAATATGCCGATGCCGCCATGGGGCGGCGGTCCGCCGCCGGGCATGACGGGAGGTCAATAACGTTATGGGTTTCTGGGGAGCACCGGATTTTCTGGCGCTGAGCCAGGATGCGGCCGGCGTGGTTCGCGGCGTCCGCATGCGGCAGCGCGGCCGGGAACTGCATATTGTAAGAGTGGCGAATGCCATCAATCCGGACCCGGCGGTTGCGGCGGCGGAAGTATTGAACAAACTCGGCAGTTCGCGCAGTTCCTGGTTCCTGCTGGGCCTCAATCTTGACAGCGGCGAATATTTTCAGGCGGAAATGCCGAATGTTCCGCCGCGGGAAATGTTTGATGCGCTGCGCTTTGAAGCGCCCCGGGAAGTCATGGGCCTGCCGGATGATTTCCGGTTGCAATTCGTCAAGCGGTCCAGTCCGGACGCAGACGATACGGTGAAGGTCGAATGTTATCTCTTTGCCAACAGCGCGCTGCTGAAACTCGGACAGATGACCGAAACCTGGCGGCGCAAACTGGACTGCTTCGTCTATCCGCTCCTGGCGCTGCCGGCGGAATTGCCGGATGACGCCTGCGTCTGGCTGCCGGAGCTGGAGAAGGATTTTTACCGGCGTTCCGGCGTCTGGCGCGGCTTCGACGATGAGACCACGCCGGAAAAGTGCAACCGCGAGCTGCTGGAAATCCTGAAACGCGACTGCCGCTGGGACGATTCCGCCGGCGAAGCGCAATGGGCGGAATTCCTCACTCCGATCGTGCTGGCGCGTTTCGGTTTGCTCCGGCTGTTCAGCGAGCCGAAAATTCTGGCCGGAATCAATGTTCTGCCCGACTATCTGCGCCCGGCGCGTTACCGGACCCAGCTGCGGATCATGGCAATTCTGCTGATCGCCCTGATCATGCTCGGCGGATTGCGCTTCAGCGGTTCCTGGATCCGGAATTACCGCGAATACAGCGCGGCCCAGTCGGAACTGGCGGTGATCAAAGAAAGGACAATCCGTGCCCAGAAGAAGCTCAAAAGCGGCGAAAAAGAGTGGAAGGAACTCACCCGGCTGGCCGAATTGAAGATCGGCGACCGCGATTGCATGCAATATCTCGGTTTGATTTCGGAAAAATTGCCGGACGACGTCCTGGTTTCGAGTCTGCGCTGGAGCGAAGGATCGATCGATCTGGTATTGCAGACCGAGTCGACGGAAATCGATCTGGTCTCGTTTTTCAATCGGCTGACCGGGTTTAAGGTCGCTTCAGCCATGCAGCGGACCGGCAACAACGGCCTGACCTTCGCCACTGTCAAACTGACCGTCGGCGAAAGCGGAGGAAAAAAATGAGCGGCGTGAAATCCGGCGGCCGGAAGCCGACCATCAAATTTTTGTCGACCAGGCGTGGAAAGATTATTTTCTGCATTCTCGGCGCGCTGCTTTCCGTCTTCCTGATCTGGATTCAGTTTTCCGGCGAAATCGGCACCCTGCTGCCCGGAGAAGCCCGGCTTGACGAATTGAATCGCGAGCTCAAAAAAGCCCGCGCCGCCGAAGCCGAGCTCAATCTTCAGGTCGAAGCACGGGAAGCCATCCGGCGCGCCGCCGAAGAACGCATCGCCGAAGCCTGGAAAACGGAAAAATACGGCGAAGCGGAAGTCGAACTCCGGTCCAAGGTCGAGGCCGCCGCCAAGAATCAGGATCTGAAGTTGGGCAATATCAGCACGGTGCGCACCAGCAAGTTCAGCAATGACCTTTCATTCCTCGAACTTGATGTCAGTGCCAGCACCGATCTGGAGCAACTGGTGAAATTCATCGTCGCGATCAACACCGTCGAGCCCAAGCTCTACTGGCGGCGATTGGACTTCCGCCCGGATAATTTTTCAGGGACCGGCATGCTGGTTTTCAGCGGAACCTTGCGCTGCCTGAGCGATGAACGCACTCCGGAATCGACGGAGACAGCGGTGCCGGCGGCCAAAGAATCCCCGGAACGATCGGCCGCCGCGCCGCCGCCGGCACCCGGTGGCGCACCCGGTGCGCCGGGCAGCGGCGCGGGAGAAGCTCCCGGTCTGCCGGGCGCCGGCGCGGGCGAGGCGCCTGTCGCTCCGGGTGAAGCGCCGGGTCTGCCGCCGGAACCGCCGGAGGAGACGCCATGAAAATCCTGCTGATCGCCATCAATTTGATTTTATCCGGGCTGGTGCTTTACTCCGGCATGGCTCTGCTGCGAACCAATGGTGCCTCCGGATTTGAGCTCAAAACCGGAAAAGACCGAAAAGCAAAAATGACGAAAGAGCGTCTCCCGGTTGAGAAAAAAGATACCGCCGCGCCGCTTCTCGTTCTGCGGGACCCCGGCGAAGCCGGTCGGATCGTGATTGCAAAAAATATTTTTGATCCGCAGCGTTGTCCCAACGCCGTCGGCGGCCGGGGCGCGCGCAGCGGCGGCACCCTGAGCCTGGTCGGCATCTATCGGGTCGGCGACATCCAGGGCGCCATTATCCTGACCAAAAACGGATCCCGCACCGCCGCGGCCGCCAACCCCGGACGCACCGCCGTGAGAACGACGTCGGGCCCCACCCGTACCGGAGTGCAGAGCGTCGCCCAGAGCAATATCCCCAACCAGTGTTATTTCCGCCTCGGTGAAATTCTGCCCAACGGCTACACCCTGAGCCAAATCGACCCCACCCAGGTCACGCTTACCCGGGGATCGAGCAAAATGGTCCTGCCGCTGGCGCTGGCATCGGAAAATGCCTCCAGCGGCACACCGGCCCAGACCCGGCCCAATCCGCTCCAGCAGATGCTCCAGCTGATGCAACGCTCGGTCGACATGCAGCAGATGCAACAGATGAATATGATGCGCATGATGCGCACTCAGCCGCAGAATAATGCCGGAAGCACCCCCACCCGCAGTACCAACACCCGCGGACGATCGACGCAATCCCGGTAGAATGATGCGATTCATGGAAAGATCAAGTTCAACACTTTGTGAGGAATAGAAAATGCCGGAAAGTCTTTTTTATCGCCGCTTTCAGCGGAGACGCGGGCAGTGGAACACCTTGTTGCTGGCGATAACTCTGGCGCCGCTTCTGGGCGCCTGCAGCATGATCCCCGATCTGCAAAAGGAGGAGTCCGCCGATCCCGACAAAAAATTCGATTTTATCGAGCGCAATAACTCCATGTCTTTCAAGGAGAAGGAAACTCCTCCGCCGGAACTGATCGGCGCCGATGCCAAGGCCGTCGAATCCAGAGTTCAGGAACAGTCGGAAAAACTTTCCACGACCCGGGCCGACGCCAAAGTGGATGAACGCAAGGCGGGGACTCCGCTCAAAGGCGAACAGAAGCTGCCCGGCGCCAAGGAGTCGCGTTATTACGAGGATTTCATTCTGCTCGATCCCGACCGCAAAATCGAGGTTTCCATGAACTTCTCCAGCGCGCCGATTCTCGACGTGCTGTCGGCTTTCGCCGACGTGCTGGAGTTCAACTTCGTCGCCGACAGCGACCTCAGCAAGAGTCTGGTGACGTTGAACCTCAACTCGACCATGACCAAACGCGAACTCTGGTATGCGTTCGACCAGATGCTCCAGATGGCCAATGCCACCGCGCTCAACGACAATCAGCTGCTCCGAATCATGAGCGCTGCGAAACTGCCCCGCCAGAGCGATCTGCGGATCAACGGCAACGGCAACGGCAACAGCGAAATCATTTTTTACGAACTCGACAATATTACCGCCAAAGACGCGGTCGCTCAGCTCAAGCCGTTCCTGAGCGCGTCCGCCACCATCATCGAAGGCACCAAACCCAACATTCTGCTGCTCTGCGACAGCAGCGACAACGTGCCCAAACTGCGCTCCATCATCGAAATTCTCGACCATCCGGGACGTAAACTCTGGCCGCGCACGGTCGTGCAGTGCACCAACGTGCTGCCGTCCAAAATCGCCGCCGAACTTAATGAAATCCTGCCCGTCATCGGGTTCCCGGTATCGCTGGCCAGCAGCAAAACCGAACTCCCCGGTTCCATTTACCTGACCGGAATCGACCGGATGCAACTGATCGTGGCCGCGGCGGCGAACCAGGAAGCCATCGATCTGGTCAAAGAATGGGTGGCGCTGCTTGACACCACCGACAACGCCGAACAGGAACGGGTTTACGTCTACAAGGTCGCCAACAGCAAGGCCGAACAGCTGGCGCAGGCGCTGTCGGTAATCTTCACTACTCAGGGCAGTTCGCTGACGGTCGACACCTCAAGCGGCAACAACCGCACTCAGCAGCTGACCACCCAGACCAGCAAGATCACCAACACCGGCAATACCGGGAGCGCGGCATTTTCGCGTCTCGCCACCAACAACGATCTCAACACCACGACCGATGTGACTTCCAGCATCTTCAACACGCCGGTCCGGATTTTCGCCGACGGCATCTACAACCGGATGATCATCCGCACCACGCCGCGGGTCTACTCCATGATCAAGGCGCTGCTCGACCGGCTCGACTCGGTGCCCGCCCAGGTGCTGCTCCAGGTGCTGATCGTCGAAATCAACCTCGACGACATCAATGAACTCGGCGTGGAATTCAACTTCACCGGCTCCGGCAACAATTCCTTCACCAGCTTCGGCACCCATTACGACGAGCTCCATCCCGGAGAAGGCACGGATACCGGCGGCAACTTCTATATCAACAACCCCGACGATCCTTCGGAAAAATACGCCTATGTCCGGGCGCTGGCCGAACGTAACAAGATCAAGGTGATATCGAGTCCGCAAATTCTGGTTTCGAGCAATACCGAGGCGCAGATTCAGATCGGCGACGACGTCCCGCTGATCACCGGGTCGGTGACCAGTTCCGAATCGGTTGCGGGCCAGGTGACCAACACCTACCAGTACCGTGAAACCGGGATCATCATGACTTTGACGCCGCAGGTCACCAGCACCAATCTGATTGTGCTCAAGATCAAACAGGAAGTTTCCGAACCGATCAAGAACACGGTTTCGACCGCGACCGATACGCCGGTCATCCAGCAGCGCGTAATCGACACCTCGATGACCATCGCCAACGGGCGCACCATGGTCATGGGCGGCATGATCCAGGAAAAACTCACCGACAATCTGAGTTCGCTGCCGATCATCGCCGACATTCCGTTCCTGAGCCGGCTGTTCGGCAACACCAACCAGTCGACCAAGCGCACCGAAATGCTGGTGCTGGTGACCGGTTACATCGTCGACGAACGCGGCAAGGTCGAAGATATGATCAAGCGTTACAACGAGGCCGTCAAGACCCTGAGCAAATTCGAAGGCCAGATTGCAGAAACTCATGCCGCCGACATGGACCGTGAAGAACGCCTCCGGCGCGAACGGCAGGCTTCGGCGGCCATCGCGGTCAATCCCGCCGCCACGTCGCTCCCGGGCGGCGCCGTCATCCTGCCGCCGGCGCAAAAGCAGCAATAACCGCGGAGGCGGCGAACGCAATGGATACCAACAAGGACGAGCTGATTTTCTTCGATGACTGGCGTACGCTGGAAGCGCGGCTGCGCCATCTCGGGGAATTGCTCACCCGGAACTGCCCGGATTATCCGGAGCGGCTGGCCGCGCACGGCAATGACGCGGCCGCGGCCGACGGCTCGCTGATCAGCGACGGCGTGCTCAACGAGGCCGAACTGCTGAACTACTATGCGCTGGCCTTCGGCCTGGAGCCGGCGGATGAGGATATGCTGCCGATTCCCGAGCGGTTCCCGGAACTTTCGACCGACTACCTGACCCGGTACGGCTGCCTGCCGGCGGAGTGGGATGACGACGTACTCAAGCTCTATGTCAGCAATCCCTACGAGCTGCCGCGCCACATCTACTATATCCGCAAACAGCTCAAGCGGGATTGCGCTTTTCTGCCGGTGCGCCGGGCATGGCTCGAACGCACCATCATCAAAGTCTGCCAGTCGAGCGAGGCGGAAGATGCCGCGCTGCTCGGAACCGAGGATGAGAACACGTTGCGTTCAATGGCCGGCGAAGCCCGTATCGTACGCCTGGTCAACGATATTTTCAGCCGGGCGGTTGAGCTCGGCGCCAGCGATATTCATGTCGAACCGGGCGAAGCCGCCGTCGCGGTGCGCTGCCGGGTCGACGGCGTATTGACCGAAATTTTGAGCGCGCCCATCCGGGATTTTCCGGCGATCTCCTCGCGCATCAAGCTGATCGCCGGTCTCAACATCGCCGAAAGCCGGCTGCCGCAGGACGGACGCACCACCTTCCAGTTGGGCCGGACCGACCTCGACATGCGCGTCAGCACGATTCCGATCCTGACCGGTGAAAGCATCGTGCTGCGGCTGCTCAACAAAGCGTCGGTCGCATTCGATCTGCGCGAACTCGGCATGTCCGAAGAAATTCTGGCGCAATTCAATGAATTGATCAAGATTCCCCACGGCATGATTCTGGTGGTGGGCCCCACCGGAAGCGGCAAGACCACAACTTTGTACAGCGTGATCAATCAGCTCAACGACCAGCGCAAAAAGATCATTACCGTCGAAGACCCGGTCGAATACCAGATGGCCGGCTTGTGTCAGATGCAGGTCAACGCCAAGATCGGCGTCACCTTCGCCTCCGGATTGCGCTCCATCGTGCGTCAGGACCCCGACATCATTCTGGTCGGGGAAATCCGCGACCGCGAAACCGCCGATATTGCGATCAACGCGGCGCTGACCGGCCACCTGGTGCTGAGCACGCTGCACACCAATGACGCCGTGGGCGCCGTAACCCGGCTGATCGATATGGGCATGGAAGGCTTTCTGGTGGCGTCGGCGCTCTTCGGCGTGATGTCCCAGCGGCTGGTGCGCAAGCTTTGTCCGGTCTGCCACGGCACCGGCATCGATGTCAATATGACCGGCAACCGTTGCCGCAACTGCAACGCCTCGGGCTTCCGGGGGCGTTCCGGCATCTATGAACTGCTCCGGGTCAACGACGAGCTCCGCGAGGCGATCACCCACAACCGGCCGAGCTCGGAACTGGAAAAGATCGCGGTGGCGAACGGCATGACCACCTTGCTGGAAGACGGCCGGGCCAAGGTCGCCGCCGGCGTCACGACCGAAGACGAATTGCTGCGTTCGACCGCCGAAGGTTGAAGCGGCAAAAAAGTGTGAAACCGTCCCCCGTCCGCGAATCCGCGCGGCGGCGGGAACCGAGTTGGCGAAGGATGATTTATGGCGCTGTATGCTTACACCGCGGTCGCACCGGGCGAACCCTCCAAACGGGTCACCATTGAGGCCGACAATCAACGCGAGGCGGAACAGAAGTTGCGCAGCCTGAAGCTGCTGCCGGTCCGCTTTCACGGCGAGGTCGACGCGGCGCATTCCAACGGCGCTATTTTCCGGGCGAGCAAAATCGACGTGCTCGGATTCACCAGTCAGCTGGCGCCGCTTTTGAGTTCGTCCATTCCGCTGGAACGGGCGATCGCAATCATCGCCGAGGGTACCGCCGAGCCGGAACAGAAGCAGTTCGTGGTGGCCTTGCGCCAGGGACTGCACGAGGGCAAGAAATTTTCCGAACTGACCCGCGGCTATGGCACGTTGTTTCCGGGATATTACGCCAATCTGATCGAAACCGGCGAGGAAACCGGGTGCCTGCCGGAAGTGACCGGCGAACTTCAGCGTTTCATGGAAGAAAGCCGGGAGCTCAAAGATTTCATCGTGACCAGTTCGATTTACCCGATGGTGGTGCTGACCATCACCGTCGTGGTCATGATTCTGATGTTCACGGTTTTCGTCCCCCAATTCGCCCGGACGTTCGCCAACATGGGCCGTGAACTCCCCGGTTCCATGGTGTTTCTGATGACGCTGAGCACCATCATGAGTTATGCCGTCTGGCTGGTCCCGCTGGGGCTGATCTCGCTCTGGTTCGGGCTGCGCAGTTATCTCGGCATCGACCGGCTCCGGGAACTGCGCGCGGCCGCGATGCTGAAATTCCCGGTGCTGGGCAAACTGATTGTCGAGCTGGAAATCGGCAAATTCATCCGTACGCTGTCCATTCTGGTCAGCAATCACGTCGACATCATCAAAACCGTGCGGATCGCCACCCGGGTGATCCAGAATCCGCTGATCCGGAAAAGTTTCGACGACGTCGAACCGCGGCTGCGCGGCGGCGAAAAACTGTCGGCGGCGCTGACCGGCAACCCGTTCGTCCCCCCCAGCCTGCCCTCGCGGCTCCGGGTCGGCGAAGAGTCGGGCAACTCCGGGCTCATGCTGGTACGAGCGGCGGTCTATCTGGAGGAAGGCGCCCGGCGCAGCATCAAGCGGCTGCTCGGATTGTTCGAACCGATGATCATCATCGTGCTGGCGCTGGGCATTGCCGTCGTCGTGGTATCCATTTTCCTGGCGGTAATGGAAATGAATTCCATTCCCGGATCGTGACGGAAAATGGCGGAACCAAGTCATCATCAAGCGAATCATTATAGAGAGGGAGGAAGACAAGTATGAAAAAACAGTTCAATTCGTTCCGGAGAAGGCGTTTCACCCTGATTGAAATGGTCGTGGTGATCGTCATCATCATGCTGCTGGCGTCGCTGGCGGCGCCGCAGGTATTCAAGTACATCCGTTCGGCCCGCATCGGCACGGCCAAGGCGCAGATCAAGCTGCTGGAACAGGCGCTGATGGACTACAAACTCGACGTCGGCGGCTATCCCGACACCTCGGACGGCCTTCAGGTATTGGTGGAAAACGTCAATCAGGTCGAAAAGTGGGACGGCCCCTATATCAAGCCGGCCGTGCCCAAGGATCCCTGGGGCAACGATTACATTTATGTCGCGCCCGGCGAGCACGGTGAATTCGATCTGTCGAGTTACGGCGCCGACGGAGCCGAGGGCGGCGAAGGCGAAAAAGCCGACATCAACAACTGGGAATAACCGTCATGTTCCGGCTGCGGCGCCGCCACTGCTTTACGCTGATTGAAATGGTGGTGGTGATCACCATCATGATGCTGGTATTGGGCTTGGCGGCGACCTACCTGCGCAGCAACCGCACCCAGGCGAATCTCGACGGCGCGCTGCGCGAGTTTGAACTCTTCTGCGCCAAGATTCGCGCCCGGGTGCTTCAGGACGGCGTGGAGCGCAAACTGGTCTTCAATCCGGAAACCCGGGAATTTCAGGCCCGGGCGCTGATCAGCGATGTCGGCGGGCCGGTCTGCCGGGCGGACGATCTGGACGATTCCGAAGCGCCGGTGATCACGGAAGTCCTCGAAGAAGAGGATGAACTTGCCCTGTCCGGTCATGACGAAGGCCCGGAAAATCGGGCATGGAAATTTCCGGAAACGCTTCAGATCGACTACCGGATGGACGGACTGAACGCGCTCTTCGAAGGCGAGGACCTGGAATTGTGGCGTTACCGCCGCGACGGCACCGCGCAGCTCAATCAGCCGCTGGTGGTTTATCTGGGGGATTCGGCCCGTTCGATCACGGTATCGGAATTTTCCGGGCTGGTCCGGGTCGAAGACCGCGATATTACCCTTGACAATGCGCTTTGAGCAAAGATGTGAACAATTTCATGAGCGGTACCGACAACATCCTTGAAAAGCGCCCGAAACGGTACGGACGCCGTCTCCGCCAACGCGGGTTCACCCTGATGGAAGTGGTGGTGGCGCTGGCCATTCTGGGCATGGCGCTGGCAGGATTTTTCGCCATCGCCCAGAGCGCAACCCGACGGGCCGACAAGGCCTACCAGAACTGGCGCCAGATGCATCTTCTAAGTCAGGCGGCGGAATACTACCTGCTGTTCCCGGATGAAGAGCCGCCGCCCATGCCGACGGATATTTTCAACGATCCCGACTACCAGATCGAAGCCTCCTACAGCGATGCCGAAGGCTTAGCCGACGCCTACAACAACCTTGAAGGCCAGGCTCCATTGCGCACCCTGACTCTCGATCTGGTGCGGCTTGCCGACCGCCAGGCGGTGGATTCGCTGAAAATCGACCGGATCGATTACAATAGTTCGGGGAGCAACTGAAGATGAAACGCCGCAGCTTCACTCTGGTTGAAATTCTGGTTGCGATCACCTTGCTGGCCATGGTCAGCGTCATCATCGCCAGCTCGCTTTCCGCATTTCAGCGTAGTTATGACAAAGTAGCGCGGCTGTCGCAAAAACTCACGCGCAATCGCGCGCTCGACCGGATTGCCGAACATCTGCGCAACGCCATTCCGTTCTATTGGCCGGATGAAACCGACGACAATGTCGAGCATCTGGTCTTTCAAGGCGCCGAGGAAGAACTGTGGTTCGCCACCCGCCAGCGCGCCGGCGCGGACGGCAAAGGCGCATTGCTTTTTCTCCGGCTTTATGTCGATGACGATCACAACCTGAAATGCGATTATCGGGACCTGCCGTTCCTGCCCTGGCTTGAGCTGAAAAGTCAGAATTATCGCACTGAGATCATCGCTCAGAACGTCGACCGCGTCCATTTCCTTTATGCCGATTGGAACGATGACGATGAAATCGACTGGCTCGAAGTCTGGGATCAGGATGACGAGGATTATGAGGATCGCCTGCCGCCAGCCATTCAGTTCAGCGTGGAATTCACCGACGGCGAAACCGTGAACTATCTGCGCCGGACGGCCGCCATCTCGGCCTTTTCCGGCTTGGTCGAATAACCGGCGGCAGGAAAGGATGCCGACAGTATGATGCATGATACGAAATTGGCCAGAACCGTCACCGACGAATCCGGCGCGGCGCTGATCGCGGTCCTGGCTTTGCTGGTCACGGTCAGTTTGCTGGTCATGGGCATGGCCGCCATGTCCCAGCTGGCCAATCTCGGCACCCGCGGCGATGCCGACCGGATGCGGTCGGGCTATGTCGCCGAAGGAGCGCTGAACCGCATCATCTGGCTGATGGCGGCGGACCTGTCGCTGAACGGCACTATCGATCCGGTCGACTTCGACTACAGTCAGGACGAACGCTTCCTGCCCGACGGCATCGACCGCGAACTCGACTACTACGGCATCCCGGTCAAGTACCGTATCCTGCCCGGCGCCGGCGGCCTCGCGCTGAACAACGGTAATCTCAACAACGCTTTGAATCAACTGACTTCGGTCCGGGCGGCCAATGACGATGATATTTACGACGCGCAAACGCGGCTACTCACCCGTTATCAGGATTACATCGACGCCGACGATCTGGTCGGGACTGACGGCATGGAGGCCGAAGATTACGAAAGCGCCGATATGGCCCCGCTGCCGCGCAACGGCGCGCTGCAATACCGCGAAGAATTATGGTGGCTGCCCGACGGCGCCAGATTTTTCCCCCCGGACCGCGATGGCCGTCTGACGCTGTTGAATCCGCTGACGCTCAGCCTCAATCCCCGCGGCCGCAGCCTGCCCAGCCTTTATACCGCCAACTACGCGCTCCTGACCAATTACGCCGGCCTGAGTTCGGATGACGCCCGGGATGCGCTCGCCGTGCTCAAGAATTTCCGCACCGGCCGCGAATTGCTGAGCGACAGCTTCGATGCCCTGCTGTGGCAGACGCTCCGGCAGCTTTTCACCACCGCCGACACCGGATATTACCGGGTGACGATCGAAAACGCCGCGCCCGACGCCCCCGGTGGATCCGTCCGGCTCGACGCTATTTTCAGCAATCCGGGAATCGAAGCCGAAGACGGCAAAATCATCGATTTCTACGAGTGGATGCGGTACTGACCCGACGTTGTCTCCCTCTTGCCCGCCCGAGGTCCGCGCTTCCGGAAGACCCAAAAACATCCGATAAATCTCCGTTCCTTGCCCGAAATCATCTTGCATTCCGCCTTGATGCCGTGTATATTGGAAAAGTTTACCCGGATTGCGGGCAGAATTATGAGATTCAGAGGGAGGAACTCGACAAGTGCATTGGATTGACTGGCTGATTGTAGTGGTGCCGTTGGTGATTGTCATGTGGATTGCGTGCAAATCCCAGAAATATGTCACCGGAGTGTCGGACTTTCTCGCGGCGGGGCGTGTCGCGGGCAGATATGTAGTGGCAGTGGCGTCCGGGGAAGCGGCAATGGGACTCATCAGCGTAGTCGCCATGATTGAGATGTATTACAACTGCGGCTTCGGAGTCAGCTTCTGGAGCAGTCTGACCGCCCCGCTGGGACTGATTTTCGCCCTGACCGGCTACTGCAGCTACCGCTACCGTGAAACCCGGGCAATGACCATGGGCCAATTTCTGGAAATGCGCTACAGCCGCGGTTTCCGGATTTTCGCGGCCACGCTGCAATCCTTCTCCGGCGTCATCAACTATGCGATTTTCCCGGCGGTGGGCGCGCGGTTTCTGATTTATTATCTCGACCTTCCGTTCAAAATCGATCTCTTCGGATTCGCCTTTCCGACCTTCGGACTGGTAATGGCGGCGTTTCTGTCCATTGCGGTGGTCATCATCACGCTGGGAGGCCAAGTCACGATCATGGTGACCGACTGCGTTCAGGGCCTGCTGAGTTATCCGATGTACTGCGCACTGGTGTTCTTCATCCTCTGGAAATTTTCCTGGAGCGAGGAAATGGCCCCGGTGCTGCTCAACCGTCCCGACGGCGAAAGCTTCCTGAATCCCTACGATGTCGAAAAATTGCGCAACTTCAACATCTTCTATGTGATCGTCGGAATGATTTCCTCGGTCATCAACCGCATGTCATGGTCGGGCACCCAGGGTTACAGCGCGGCGGCGGCCACCGCGCACGAACAGAAAATGGGCGGACTGCTCGGCACCTGGCGCGGCGGTTTCTCGGTAATGATGTATGTCGTGCTGGCGATTGCCGCCTATACTTACATGAACGCGCCGCATTACCGCGAGGACGCGGCCCGGGTCAGCTGCCGTCTGACCCAGAAGGCGATTGAAGATGTGGCGCCGGAGCACTCCGGCAAGATTCAGGCCGAAATCCTCCGCGCCGCGGATCAGGCCGATATCGATTACCATCGGAATGCCGGCAAGGCGCTGGAACGGCTCGACCAGAGCAAGGTCCAGAATTTCAATACCATTTACGGACAGATGCTGGCGCCGCTGGCGCTGCGTGAAATGCTGCCGATCGGGATTACCGGCGTTTTCTGCGCCATCATGCTTTTCCTGCTGATATCGACCGACACCACCTATATGCACAGTTGGGGCAGCATCATCGTGCAGGATCTGATCCTGCCGATCCGCAACCGGCCGTTCACTCCCAGGCAACAACTGCTGCTGCTGCGGCTGGTGATCGCCGGCGTGGCGGTATTCGCCTTTCTGTTCAGCTTTTTCTTCGCCCAGCTGGATTTCATTCTGATGTTCTTTGCCATTACCGGAGCAATCTGGCTCGGCGGCGCGGGTCCCTGCATCGTCTTCGGACTGTACTGGCGGCGCGGCACCACCGCGGGGGCATTTTCCGCCCTGATCGCGGGTTCGTCGCTGGCGGTCGGCGGGATCATCATGCAGCAGACCTGGGCCGGATATCTCTATCCGATGCTGGCGAAGCTGGAACTGACCGAAGCGCTGGATCGTTTTCTGGGCACCATATCGGCGCCGTTCGAACCATGGATCGTCTGGCGGGTCAATCCGACCAGCTTCCCGATCAATTCGCAAGAAATCTTCTTCATGGCAATGCTGGTATCGATCGCGCTTTATATTGCGGTATCGCTGTTGACCTGCCGAAATCCGTTCAACATGGACCGCATGCTGCATCGCGGCGTTTACAGTCCTTCGGGCAGGCCGGTCGAACGGATGCCGCTGACCGTGCGGGAAATCGGCCGCAAACTGCTGGGCATCGACGCCAATTACACCACCGGCGACAAAATTCTGGCCTGGTCGGTCTTCCTGTACAGTTTCGGCTACAGCTTCATCGTCATTTTCCTGGCGGTGGTGATCTGGAATTATTTCTCGCCGCTGTCGGATCAATGGTGGGCCGATTATTTCTACGTCACACGCATTGTGGTGGCGGGCATCATCGGGCTGGTGTCGACCGTCTGGTTCAGCATCGGCGGCACGGTCGATCTGATGAAGCTCTTCAAGCGCCTTGCGACCAAGGAAGACAACGTACTGGATGACGGCCGTGTGATCGGTCATGTTTCGGCCGCCGACGCGGCGGTTTTGAATCCGGAAGAAAATAAAACGGATGACCGCATCCGTTAAACCAAACATCGTGCAACAATGGGAGAAATTGTGATGAGGAAGAAGTGGGTGTTGTGGGGCATTGCCGCCCTGCTCCAGATTGCGGCCTTGAGCGCGGGAGAGCTTTTCAACTGTCAATTCGCCGAGGGCAAGTGGAATCGGGCGGATTTCCTGCAGGTCAAAAGCTCGCGTTGGGAATGCATCGGGAGTTTCAAGCAGGAAAAAGAGCATATCGTCAACGCCTGCCCCGCCGACGCCGACGCGGAATCGATGCTCAACAAGCGCGCGCCGGAAACCTATGCGGCCATGATTTACCACCAGGAGCTTACCGGCAATCACACCGTCAGCGCCGCGATGAGCTTCGATTACCGCATGGCGCCTTCAATCGTAATCGCGGAAAAGCCGGAATTGAATGCCAAAGGCCATCCGGAATTCCGGACGCACTACGAAATCGTGCTCTATGACCAAGGCCTGAATATCTGGCGGCACTGGTTCGTCGACGGCAAGCAGGTCTGGAAGAAGGTCGGCTTCCTGAAAACAACCTTCGAGCCGAAAAAAACCTATACGCTCACGGTCTCGATCCAGTATACGCCGCGCGGCCCGGTGATGACCGTTTCCGCGGGCGACCACAGTTTCGGCGTGCTCGACCCTGAGTTGCCTAAAAACTACTACGCAGGCATTGTCGCCTGCGAAGGGGTCAATCGTTTCTACGATTTCAAGATCGAGTGAAAAACGCTTCCCCCGCCGCCGGATTCGACCGGCGGCAACGCACCCATCCCCCGAGCGGAATTCCGGTCGGGGGATTCTTTATGGATTGACAAACCGCCGTTATGGATAACGAACCGGAAAGGTTCCCCAAACACGGAGGATGGTCATGAAATTGAGAAGTCTGATTGCAGGTACGGCGCCGCTCGCAATGTTGCTTTCAAGCGGCTGTCTGGGCAGCAACCGGAGCACGGTGACGGAGTACCGGACCGACGGCAGCATCGAACGCTGTACCGTAAGCGAACAGAGCGTGGTCGACTCGCTGACTCGGTCGACCGGCAACAAAACCGTAATCGTCTGGGAAAGCGGTTGGGCGGCCTATGTCTCGGGCAGCACGGCGACGACCGAGGATCCGACGCCGCACCTCAAGCTGTTCGCCGGCAAAGCCGACCGGGGATGGGTCAGCGCACTGCCGGGACAACAGAATTGGGACGGCATCGCGCGGGCGATCGAAGCGACCCGGATGGGATTGGAAGTCGGAGCGGCCGGAGTCGCGGAGACGCACAGTGGAACGGAATCTGTTTCCGCGGCGGACGGCCAATGAATTTGCCGCCGAATCCGGAAAAAACCGGAGATTGAGCTTGCAAAATCCCTGAAGCGATGATATATTTATGAATGCGGCCCGGAATGGACCGCAGCGTCGGGATATAGCGCAGTCTGGTCTAGCGCGTTTGACTGGGGGTCAAAAGGTCGAGAGTTCGAATCTCTCTATCCCGACCATTTTTTTGCCCGTTTTTTAATATTTTTAAGTTCAAATTCTACTCTGAACACATTCTCTGCCAAATTTCTGCCCTACCCTGCAATAGCCTGCTTTTTGCTGCTTTTGACGCATGAATTAGAACATTTTTAGAACATTTTTCAAGACCGCCAGTATTCCGGTATCCAGCCACTCGAACGAAATATTCTCTCTGACCGGAAAGTCCTCAAAAAAATCTGAAAAAATTTTATCTGTCACGTTCGGTTTCCTTGCCACATTATGCCCATTCTTCGCTTGATGCATTGTGACGCAACGTATCGCACAAAACAAGATAAGTCGTTAAAAACAAGAATGATACATAATTTGATTTTTACAAAACCTCTTCTATATTATCCGCCGAAGCCGGGAATCGGCAAATATTTACAAGGAGGATGGACTATGGAATGTGGCGAACCGTTTTACGGCAACAAAGGCGGACTGACGTTGAACTCTCGGTATTTTGCGAACCTGATCAAGCAACAGCATCAGATCATCTGGAATTCGCAACAGAAAAGCTTTTTCGTGTACAATCCCGACCGGGGAATTTATGAAAAAAAGAGCGATCAGGGCATTACCCGAGTGCTTGCCGAGACGCTGAGTCGTTTTGTGACGAACTTCCCGGATCGACAGGCTTTGCTGGAAGCTAAAATCAATTTGCATTTTCTGGATGAGGTTCGCAAGATGCTGGTCTGCTTCTGCGAAACCGATTTTACCCCACCGCCCGATACTCCTTTCCGCATTCATCTTCTGAATACGGTTCTGGAATACGCCACCGGAGAAATTCACTGGAAACAACGGGAGTTTTCGCCGGACCACCTCAGTCGCAATCAAATTCCGATTAAGTATGACCCGAAGGCGAAATACCAAACGTTCCTCGATAAGCTGCTGGTACCGGCCATCAGCCACAGCGATATCGAGCTGCTCCAGCAATATGTCGGCCAATGCCTGCTGGGCAAGAACATCACCCAGACGTTTCTGATATTGACGGGAACGCCCGGAGGCGGCAAAAGCACTTTGGCCAATGTGATCGAAGGACTTATCGGACGTTGGAATTGTACGGAGCTGCGTACCGAATTCCTCAATAACCGCTTTGAAATCAGTCGCACCCTGGGTAAAACATTATTGACCGCCAAAGACGTGCCCGGCGACTTTTTGAGCACCAGAGGCGCCCAGCGACTGAAGGCGTTGGTGGGGAATGACATGATGACGCTGGAATATAAAAATCGCAATGACGCACTTGATATTCCCGGCAACTTCAATGTCATCATCACCAGCAACGATGTGCTGCGCCTGCGTTTCGAAGGCGATGAAGATGCCTGGCGACGGCGTTTATTATGGATTCCGTATGAACGTCCGCCTGTGGCGGAGGCGGATAAAATTGCTGAATTCGATCGCCTTCTTCTGGAAACCGAAGGCAGCGGAATTTTGAATTGGGCTCTGGAGGGAGCGACGAAATTATTGGAAGCGGAAGGCAAGCTCGCCCGCAACGCAGAGCAGCAGAAACGTATTGAAAGCCTGATCGACAGTTCCAGTCCAGTTGACTCCTTCGTCCGGCGATTCATTGAACCCAACCCTTATCACAATCTTTCGACCGCAGAGGCAACCTTTCATTTTCAGCAATACTGCGACTTGATGAAATGGCCTCAGTTGCCGGAAAGACAGATCATGCAACTGTTACCCGACGCCATGCGCCGCATCCACCATGCGGCCAAGCGCCATGATCTCAAAGGGCCACAAGGACGAATGGTTCGCGGGTATAAAAATTTTCATCTCCTGACTCTTCCGATTTAAGAATCCCGAACATGCGTCCGAAGCGTCCGGGAGCGTCCGGGAAATATGAATTTTCATATCCGAAAGCGAAAATTCCGATATGCGTCCTGACAGCTCCTGACTTTTATCTTGATGTCGAAACAATGGAAATACCGGAAATGAACCCTTCGGAGAATTTTTTGTTTCTCCGAGGGGTTAAGTTATCTTCGGCTAAAAATTTCGGGCAAAACCCTGATAGCAGTGCTACTGCTCAGGGACCACCAATGATGATGCCTGATCCAGAAGAAACCAGCAAACATGATGCCGAAACTGATTGATCGTACTGAAGCAGCTGCGATGCTGGGACTGGGTCTGAGCAACTTCAAGAAGTTGGAGAGTGAACACGCTTTTCCATTTCAACGCAAGATGATCGGCAGTTCCATCCGTTATCGTAATACCGACATTTTACACTACATTATGAGCCATGAAGAGGATGAGAGTACGACTGCATAACTCCGATTAAGAGTCGTGTATGGCAGCTTAAATATTGCCATAAAACAGGGGGCTGAACTATTACCCAGCCCCTACGATTTCAAGGTCATTTTCAAGAGAAAATCAACGATGATTTCGAGTCTTTTCAAGACCTATTTCTCGTTTTTATGAAACTATCGATATTTGATTGAAAGGGACGTAAAACTTTTGGGATGGATACTTCTCAGCGTTGAAATCCCGCGACAGGTACGAACCTTGTTTCCGATCACTTAGAATGCCACGCCGGAAATCCTATCGCAAATATGCCATGATGAGCGGCTGCAGTACCAATTCGGGTTACAGGAATTTATTGACTATTCCGACGAGCATGGCCTGGAAGTCCGCCCAATTACGTTCATGACAACCCAAAATTTTCTGAGCAGTACCCATGATTACACATAATGAAAACTTAATTCAAAGGCAACACTGACATTAATCCCGCCAGCAGCAGAAAGAATCCTGCCATCACGAATTTTGCATAGACCACATTTTTCTTGCTCAGTTCGATGAATTGGCGCGTGTTCAAACCGCGCCAGGCGATCACGAACACCGCCAGCAGCGGCAGGATGAACCTCCCGTTGTAGAGCAGCAGTAGACCCAATTCCCGCCCGGCGCCATTACGCCCGGCCAGCATCGTCAGCGTCGGCACATAAACCTGTCCGATACAGACGCTTTCCAGCAGCGTTACCAGTACGCCGATCCCGAATGCACCCGGCAAAAGATAACGATAGCCCAAGCCCCTTTTCATGATCCGATGAATCCATGTCTTGACGCCATCCGGCAACAACGCCGCGACCACCGCCGACAGCGCCAATGTCGAACTTTTGAATACTTATACCGCGGTAGATTCCGGCGATACGCCGTTGCCGGAAGACCTGCGCCCCCGCGTGGTGGAGAAGCGCATTGCGGGCACCACCGTTGAAAAGCGTTATCACGCCTGGACACAAGAGAGTACGACCGGAGAAATGCTGGAGATCGAAGAACAGGCCGCCACCGGTTCCCGCGGTTATGGCGCCAGTGGCAATCTGCGTACCGTGAAACGCTATTACAGCCAAACCGCCGACATCGCCTCCCGAGGCCGACTGAAGAGCGTGACCTATGCCGCCGGCCGACCGGGATCAATAAATAGTCGGCCTTTTTTATTTCAATTCACAAAATCGTATTAGTTTTCTTGTTGATGGATAGATTTTCCTTTCGATTTGCGAAGTTTTTTTATTTGCAAACCGCATTTTCGGATGATACTGTATGGTAGAATTTGGTTTTGAAACATTACAATGCAAACGGGGCACGAATGGCTATCAGCTATAAGAAGCTATGGAAGTTGCTAATAGACAAGGATATGAATAAGTCGTCCCTGCAAAAAGCAGCAGGCGTCAGCTGGGCATCCATCGCCAAGCTCAACCGCGGAGAAAATATCGGCACGGACATTCTGGCCAAAATATGCCATGCGCTGAACTGCAATATTGGCGACATTATGGATATCCTGCCGAATGAAGAACAAAAGAATGGGAAGGAATAACAGTAAGATATAGTCCCAGTTACTTTTCCCATGATTCATGACAGGCACTGAGGCGCTAAAAAATGCAGGTGTTCGATAACATAACTGAGTTCGTTAAAGACGATCTCCAAAAAGAAATGAAAGCTGGCAGCAAGATTTCCATTGCGGCGGCCTGTTTTTCTATCTATGCGTATCAGGAGCTGAAAAAGCAACTGGAAGATATAGCCGAACTCCGTTTCATTTTTACCTCGCCAACATTTACAACAGAAAATGCGCCAAAAGGAAAACGGGAATTTTACATTCCTCGTATCTCGCGTGAACAGTGCCTCTATGGTTCTGAATTTGAAATCAAGTTGCGCAATGAACTGACGCAGAAGGCAATTGCCAAGGAATGTGCAGAATGGATCAGAAAGAAGGCCAAATTCAAATCTAATGTTTCCGGGAATTCTATTCCCGGGTTCTTAAATATTCAGAATGCCGACACCTGCACTTATCAGCCGTTCAATGGATTCACGACGGTCGATCTGGGATGTGAACGCGGAAACAACTCCTTCAACTTTGTGACTAAACTTTCTGCGACGCAAAGCGAGATGTATCTACGCACGTTCAACAGCTTGTGGAATGATGCGGACAAAATGCAGGACGTTACTGATGTCGTCATTGACAATATTACCGCAGCGTACAAAGAAAATGCCCCGGAATTCATTTATTTCATTACGTTGTACAATATTTTCAGCGAGTTTCTGGAAGATATTTCCGAGGATGTACTGCCCAACGAAGGTGTGGGCTTCAAGCGAAGCCTGATCTGGAACAAGCTCTATGATTTCCAGAAGGATGCGACCCTTGCGATTATCAATAAACTGGAAAAATTTAACGGCTGCATTCTCGCGGACAGCGTCGGGCTTGGTAAGACTTTTACCGCGCTGTCGGTGGTCAAATACTATGAAGATCGTAACAAGAACGTATTGGTGCTTTGTCCCAAAAAACTCTGCAATAACTGGAATACGTTCAAAGGCAACTATGTGAACAATCCCATTGCCGGAGACCGTCTGCGCTATGATGTGCTTTTCCATACGGACTTGTCGCGCTCGCGCGGGGAGTCCAACGGCATTGATCTTTCCAGGTTGCGATGGGATACTTATGATTTGATCGTAATTGACGAATCGCATAATTTTCGTAACGGTGGCGATGTTTACGGAGATGAGGAAAAGCGGGAAAATCGTTATCTGCGTCTGCTGAACAAAGTAATCCGTCCGGGCGTCAAAACCAAGGTGCTGATGCTTTCGGCTACCCCGGTCAATAACCGTTTCACCGATTTACGCAATCAGATTGCACTGGCCTATGAAGGAGATTCAACAAAAATTGAAGAGAAGTTGAATACAAAGCATTCCATTGATGAGATTTTCCGTCAGGCGCAGAGAGAATTCAACACATGGAGCAATCTGCCACCGGAAGATAGGACTGCCGATGCATTGCTTGACCGGCTTGACTTTGATTTCTTTGAACTGCTGGATTCAGTTACCATCGCTCGTTCCCGAAAGCACATTGAAAAATATTATAATACCGAAGCCATTGGGAAATTTCCGGAGCGCAAGCCGCCGCTGAGTCCCCGCCCGGCCTTGACGACGCTGGAGGGTGCAATCAATTATAAAGAAATTTATGAACAGCTCCAGCAGTTGACGCTGATGATCTATCTGCCGTCAATATTTATTTTTGACAGCGCCAAGGACAAATACGATCTAAAAAGAAGCAAAGATTCCGATAGCGAAACCAGCAATCTTTCCCAGCTTGGACGGGAAAAAGGCATTCATCACCTGATGAGCGTCGGACTGCTAAAGCGATTGGAAAGCTCGGTTCATTCATTCCGGCTGACTCTTGAACGCATTAAAGCGTTGAATGAGAAAACCATTCAGATTATTGACCGCTATGAGGCCTCATCCAGCATGGATCTATTTGAATTTACCGATATGGCGAAAGAGGCCGCTCGGGATTCGGATGATGAAGACTCCGACTTCTTCAATGTCGGTAGAAAAGTAAAAATCAGCTTGGCGGATATGGACTACGTTTCGTGGCGGCAGAACTTGGTCAAAGATGTGGAAACGTTGCAACTCCTGATTGCAATGATCAAAGATATCACCCCGGAATATGACAACAAGCTTCAGACCCTGCTACGGCAGATTGGAGATAAGATAACCGCTCCGCTCAATCCCGGCAATAAAAAAGTAATTGTTTTCACCGCGTTTTCCGATACTGCGGAATATCTTTACCAACATGTCAGCGAGTATGTACGAAGCCATCATGGATTGCACTGCGCGATGATTACCGGCGATGTCGATGGCATTTCGACCGTTCCCAAGCTGAAGATGGACATGAACACGGTTCTGACGCTATTTTCTCCGATTTCCAAGGAAAAGCTTTTGCTTTTGCCGGATAACCCGACGGAAATTGATATTCTTATTGCCACCGACTGTATTTCCGAAGGCCAGAACCTTCAGGACTGCGACTATTTGATCAACTATGATATCCACTGGAACCCGGTTCGCATCATCCAGCGCTTCGGACGTATTGACCGTATCGGCAGTAAAAACGATTGCATTCAGCTGGTCAATTATTGGCCGGATCTGACGCTAGACGACTATATCCAATTGAAGGATAGGGTTGAAACCCGGATGAAAATCACCATTATGACCGCAACCGGTGATGATGACCCGATCAATGAAGGCGAACGCGGCGATCTTGAGTATCGCAAAAAACAACTGGAGCGGTTGCAAAATGAAGTCGTCGATATCGAAGAAATGAATACCGGAATCAGTATTATGGATCTCGGCCTGAACGAATTCCGTCTGGATTTGCTGGACTATGTGAAAACGCAGGGAGGATGCGATAAAGCCCCGCGCGGACTTCATGCGGTTGTGTCGGCTTCTCCGGACGCTCCACCATACGTTGATTCAGAGTGTCTTTGATGAAAGCGTTCTGGCTTCCATGATTGAAAACGGCAAAGATACCAAAATCGAAGATAATGGCCTGAACGATAACTTCTACAAGCAGGAGTTTCAGACGCTTTGGAACTATATCAACCACAAATACGCTTATGCCGTCAACTTCAATTCTCAAGAACTGATAGATAAAGCGGTCGCCCACATTGATAAAAAGCTTTTTGTTTCCCAGTTGCAGTATACAGTTGCAGTCGGCGGACAGAAGCGTGACATGGATGCCAATGCACTGTCGCGCGGCGATTCCTTTGATGCGGCAAAAACCAAAACCGAAACGCTCAAGCATGCCCAGATCAGCCAGATCAAGTATGATCTTGTCGGCAAAATTGCGGAAGGCACGATTCTCACCCGTCGAACGGTAGCAACAATCCTGAAAGGCGTTTCCGACCGTAGCTATGCCATGTTCCAAATGAATCCGGAAGAATTCATCACCAAGGTGATCAAGCTGATTAAGGAACAGAAGGCAACGATGATTGTCGATTGCATTTCCTACAATCAGATAGAAGGTTCTTATGAAAGCTCAATATTTACCGCAAACAGCGGCAAGCAAAATTTTGATGCTGCGTTTCGAGCAAAGAAAAGCATTCAGGACTTTGTGTTTACCGATGGTTCTGCGGAACAGAGCATAGAGCGCAAATTCGTTCAAGACCTGGACACGGCAAAAGAAGTATGTGTATATGCAAAATTGCCGAAAGGATTTGCGATTCCGACCCCAGTCGGCAATTACTCTCCAGACTGGGCGATTGCCTTTAATGCCGGAACGGTCAAGCACATCTTCTTTGTAGCTGAAACCAAAGGAACGATGGAAACATTGGAACTGCGGCCAATTGAGCAGGCCAAAATTTCCTGCGCAAAAAAGCTGTTCAATGAACTCTCGACCAGCAAAGTGAAATATCATGATGTTGACAGCTATCAGAATTTGCTGAACATTATGAATACATTATAACGATTCTCTAAGTATATTCTATGGCAACCAGCAAATACAATATCATTCGTATAAAGCGGCTTTTGGCTATGCTGAAAGAAAACCGTTACCCGAACTATCCACGGTTTCTTGAGGAAATGAAAAAACTTGATATCGCCGGAGCATACAATCTTTCGGCCAGAACGCTTCAGCGCGATATTGCATTTCTCAAAACGGAGTACAAAGCTCCCATCTGCTATGATTATGAGCGAAAAGGATATTATCTGACTGTTCCTGATTGGAGTGTGGATATCCCGTTGCTGGATGACAACGAGATGAAAGCGGCAATCCTCGGCGCACGGTTGGCGGAAAGCATCATGCCGTCTCCCGTAAAACAGGATGTTCGTCATGCGGTCGATTCGTTGCTTGCGGTCAATGACAAAGGGATGGATGAAAATACGACCTTGTTGTCGCTGGTTGCCATGGGATCGAGAGTATCGGTAAAACCGGAGGTTTTTCGCCCCATATTTGAAGCATGGCAATCACATCACTGTGTAAAATTAATTTATGAGCGCTTGATGGGCGATATTTCTGAACGAGTCGTGGAGCCGCATGCCTTGGTTTTCTATGAGGGGAACTGGTATTTGAAAGCAGTTGCACGTTTCAAAAACAACACCTCAATTCCACGTGAGGAGCGTCGCGCCTCGACCTTGGCTTTACATCGCATTCATTCGGCGGAAAATGTCGCAGGAACATTTGAACCGGATCGAAAAATAATAGATGCGGTCAACCGTCGTGAAATTTTCGATTTTCCCCAGATCAGAGATATTCGATTAAAGCTTGGTCCGGAAGCATTCAAATTCATTGGAGAACAATTTGATGTAGTCGAGGAGGGACGGGAAGGTAAATTCCATCTTGTCAAAATCAGTGAGGCTCCTGAATATAGAATTGTGAATTATGTCCTTGTCGAAGGCGGTGATGCCAAATTGCTGAACCACCCGGAAATCGCGGAGGAAGTGATCAAGCGGGCGAAACAGGCCATCTCCGCGCAGGAGGATACATGAAAATTTCCCTTTTTTCTTCCGACAGAGCCAGACTGCGACACTTTTTGTCGCTCTGACAAATGTATAATAACCGCCAGATGCCATTAAATTAAAAACTTTCTGGCGGTTATTATGAACGTCGAAAAGAATTCGGTGAAACCGATTGAAATCTCTTTCAGTGCCAACGGAACCCGCAAATGTCCGTATTGCCAAAAAGACGTCGAGAAAGCAGCCGTTACCTGTCCTTATTGTCACGGCACGTTTGTTTCCACAAACCGCATTCGCAATGCGGTTGGAATGGTGATTGTCTTTCTACTGCTTTATTGGCTAATTTCTTCTTTTGTAAGTTGCGAAGCCGACCGGGAGATGAAGAAAATAGAACAACAGATTGAAGCGCAGGTGAGATGATGAAAAATATGTACCATTATCAAAATCGGACATAGGATTTTTTTACCCTTTTTCAGATTCCGACACCGACATGCATTATCGCGCCATTATTCTGGCAAGTCAAGTAATATAAACATTTGCGAAGAGTGAATTATGTCTAAAATGATTGACTGTAGCAGTGGCCTCCCGTCTGCCTCAAACAAAATTCAAGTCGAATTGAAAAAAGCAGAGGAATACTTTTTGGACTGGATAAAAGATGGAGGAAAATTACCGGAGCTGTCGCAACACAATGTTGCTCTAGTGGAAGCGATGATTCAAAATGATTCCGCATATTTAACGTCATCGGATGAAAAAAAAGGCCCCGTACATAACAAAAACAATCAAATTGCTGGAGGATCTACAGCTTTTTGGATGAAAAAGCTAAAAGAAAATCTTGTTGAAAAAAAAGAGGCAAAAATATCGCTTAGTAAACAAGTAATAGAGGTTTCATTTGAAGAAATTATTCAACACGCGGTGAATGCGGTTGATAAAGAAAACAGTACTCACTTGAATGCGGACAAGGCTGATGAATACGCTGGGGGGCGTACCGAATTAAGCAAACGAATTATTGCTGCAAAGGAGAAGCTTCTTGACTATCTTAGGGTACCTGAAAAATCTGATTTTGAACTCATTAAAATCATATCAAGCCCTACGCCTTCCCCAAGGCGTCCAAGAGAAAATGTTTCATTTGCAAGTAAATTTTGTCATTACGCCTGTTTCTATTTGTTTGATGGGGAGATGGAACAGGACAATTATTCCATATACGATGGCATTGTAGTAAAAGCTCTTCCAAAATATTTAGCACATTACAAGATCACAGATGAAACTTTTGCAAAAATAACGACCAATAAATTTCCAAAAGGGGAAGCATATAAAGTTTATAATATATACCGGAAGGCCGTCGATGCAGTCATAAAAGCCTCGGGAAACAATATTAGTAGAAACGGTTTCGACCATATTCTTTGGTATTATTTTAAGGGACGGTAAAAAGGTGGGTATTCCAATACAAAATTCTGAGCTTTCTGAAAAAGAAAAATCCTTACGCTGTCAAATTGAGAAATTGACGGGGGCGGAAGTTTACCTCGACCGTGATGTTTTCAAACATGAACAATTTTTCGCGTTTTTAGTTGAACCGCTTCTTGCCGATGCGGAATATGTAGTTACTCCAGAAGATCGGAAACTTATTTATATTTTGGATAACCCATTAGAAGGCAATATGCCAGAATCACAATATGCTCAATATCCTGATGCTATTCAGCAACAGTTCCAGTTTAATGCGGAACACGAGCCGTGGCTACGAGAAAGCGATAATCTTGTGTCCTCATTCCGTGATGGAGATAATATTGAAACAATGCTTCATGAAATGCTGGAATACACAAAATTGCTTGAACTTGGCTGGCATTTGGGTCGGGAAGAAGATTTTTGCGATCCTTTTATCCCAGAACCCAAGCCGATAACGGAAGCAGAGCAGATTTGGGATGAATATAAAGACGAGCAAAAAGCGTTGTCTAATAAGGAGGAGGAGGATATTATTTTATGAAAACCATGAAGGAAAATTTTGTTGTTGTTTTGCTTATACTGAGCGTATCATTGTTTGCAGCCGACCAGCAGACCTATCGTGACGCGCAGGGACGAATGACTGGCACGGCAACGACGAGCGGAAACCGCACAACGTACCGCGATGCGCAAGGCCGGACTGCCGGAACAGCCACCGTAAACGGCAACACAACCGTCTATCGGGACGCACAAGGACGCACGGTCGGCACGGCTACTGTCAATGGCAACACCACAACCTACCGGGATGCACAAGGTCGAACGCAAGCGACTGCGCGGCAATCCGGCGACACCACGACCTACCGTGACGCACAGGGCAGAACCGCTGGGACGGCGAGACAGACAGAAAACACCACCACCTACCGCGACTCGCAAGGCCGGACGAGCGGGACGAGAAGATAGAGCGAATGGCGTTCCCATTGGACGGCGTAGTATAAAAAATGATCTTTGATTTGTAATCTTGCATTTCAGTGCTAAGCTATTCAAATGAACCGTAATGTATGTATACATAGCCCACAAGGTGAATAAAATGAGTGTCGAACGCGATATTTCTGAAATTAAAGCAGATATTAGGAAAATACTCGAAAGAATTGAACACCTTGAAAAGGAAAATTCTTCCGGCGTATTTTCAATTATCAAGGGTGCCGCTTTTATCGCGACAATAGACAAAATCTCAAAAATAGAAAAAACCGTCAATGAATTAAAAAATCGACGTTGACAAGAGAGGATGTCAAGATGCCTAATTACAAAGGGAAAAAAGTCTGTGCCAACTGTGCCGCTTGGAACGGGGTGCGCAATGTTAAAATGTCAGGATCAAAAATTTCAGAGGTAAATACGGCAAGCCCGACAACGCCAGGAAAATGTGGAAGCATTACGAAATCCGCTTGGTCAAGTAGCTGTGGCAAATTTAAGCCGTTGACATAACAATAAAAAATGAGATCTATATCTGACAGCCCACCGGAGAAACTTTGTGTTTCTCCGGTGGGCTTGAGTTTATTTCCGTTTGAAGAGACCGAGGATGGCGATGGTGGCGGTGACTCCGGCGATGAAGCCGGAGACGATGGCGGCCAGTATCGACTCTTCCTGAGGCTTCTGAGGCGGAAGACAAGAATCATTTCCCATGATGATTTTCCTGTGAAATAACCGGCGGGTTATCCCGCCGGGGTGCGTGAATGCCCGATCCGGATGCACCAAGTTCCGGATCGGCGGCGTACCTCTGGGAAGTATTTACCTCCAGAGCGTCGGGGCCTGACCGTCCAGGCCGAAAAGCCGGGTCAGGCGACGATAACACAGATCCGCCCGGGCGGGACTGTACTTCTTGGCCGTTTCAGTGAAGGCATTCAGGAACGCCCAGCGGGTCGGCTCGGCAAACGCTTCATGCGACGGATGCTTGAATTCTTTCCATACCGCCAGAATATCGCACGAATTGATCGCCTGCGCCTCGGCGGCTTTGACCATAGCGGCCCGCGCCTGATCGTCCCGGAGATACTGAATCTTCAGGTCTTCGGCCACCGTTTCGAGGGTCAGAAATTCCTGCTCCAGCTCTGCGACGGCGGTCAGAACCATGCCGTTCAGTTCGATTCGCGAAGTATGCCTGCGCTTCAGAACCATCGTCCCGCCAAAGGCGAGGTTGCTGCATATCATCACCGAAATTCCGGCCGTCAGTCCTACCGCAAGACTGCGGTCGTGACTGTTGCGAATCCCGATGCAGCGGCTCCATTCCGGATTTGAGCTCCGATTGATCCGCAGGACCCCGAACATCTTCTGTCCATCGCGAGCCAGGCCGTATTGTTGATCCAGAATCGTCCAGTCACGCGCTTGCACCGCCTCGGTGACGGCGTCGATCACCTCGACATGCGGCACAGGCCGCCAACTCGCCGTCGCGGGCGGTGTCGGCACCAAGGCCAGTTCCTCCCGCCCGACAAAATTCCCGTTCTCCATCAAAAGTCCCATGATTTACCTCGCTTTCACGTTCCAGTGCCATTTGCGGCAGCGGTTTTTGTAGGAACACTCCGCACACGCGAAACTGGTTTCGCCGGGCAGAAACACCCCCTTGTCGATCGCCTCCTGCGCCTTGTTGGCCAATACCTCGAAGCGCCGGAACGCGGAGGCGTTGCGC
Source organism: Victivallaceae bacterium (assembly GCA_036677805.1). Classification (GTDB taxonomy): domain Bacteria; phylum Verrucomicrobiota; class Lentisphaeria; order Victivallales; family Victivallaceae; genus SIG78. The sequence goes on from JAVBVS010000018.1 coordinate 116,181, forward strand.
GAGGTGTAGTGGCTTTCGCAGGAGGGATTTTTGGTTTTGGTCACCACGTCGAAACGGAAGAGCGGCGTTACGCCCTCCAGTTGCCGGAAAGCATACGAAAACACCGTCGCCTGCAAATCCCGGTCCGCCTTGCCCGCGGGCCAACGCGCAGCCGAAGTCTTCCAGTCAACGATGCAGGCTTTGCCCCCTTCCTGCGTCACCATATCGAGTTCGCCGATCAGGGGCTTATTCAATCCCGGAACGTCGATTTTGAACGCCCGGGCCACGCCCTTGACGGTGTAGAAGTCGGACCAATTAGCCAGGGCCGCATCCAGCATCTTCTCCGCCAGCGTTACCATCGAATCGAAGGTTTCGCCCGCCTTGTAGCGCAGATTGGGCACGGCTGCCGTTTCGATCTTGAAGGTTTCCGCGAACTGTTCGACGATCTCCTCGCGGGTCAGCGAACTTCCCATCACGCATTCCCACGCCTGGGCCGTCAAGGCCGCATGAAACGCCCTTCCGAACGGAAAACAGACCGAAGTGCATTCGACCTCGGACGGTTCAAGGTAGCGGAAGTAATACTGGAGCTGGCAGATGTTCAAATAGGTATTGAGCGCACTGTAGCTCCAGTGGGGTTCCTTCCTGAGTTCCTCAATGGTTGCCATTATGCTGCCCGCCATCCCCGATGAGGTTGCCGCGCTTTTTCCTTTGCGGCAGAGAAAAGTCGCGAAGATCTTTTCAGAGCAACGATGATCCATGCTATCACGCATGAACCACTCTGTACTCTGATGCTGGAGCGCGGCCTGCTTGTTTGGCGAATGCCTGTTGCGTTGAGGAACGTTTTTGGATTAAGTGGTATGGTATTGGTATGATTGCCGGTATTATAATCGTTTTTTTCATAAAAAAACTTCTGGAAGCCCTTGCATCGTATTGTCACTTGACTTATAATAGTTTCTGGAAAAAGGATGATCCAATCATGAATCACGAACAGTTTACCACCGGTGAATACAGCAAAAGCGGCCGGGTCTATGCCGCGCTTTTCGAGACGATGCGCAGCGGCAAATGGCGCAACGGGCAACGTTTGCCATCCGAACGGGAATTGGCCGAGACCTTCGACTGCTCGCGCGTTTCCGTCCGGGCCGCGCTGTCGCGGATGACCGAGCAGAAGCTCGTGGCACGTGTTCGAGGGTCCGGAACTTATGTCTCCGGATTCAAACCGGCTTACGGATTCCGGCAGATTGCGCTGGTGCTCCATGACTTTACCGTCGATCCGGCCAACAGCCATTACTCCAATTTGCTGATCGGAGGCTTCCTGAGCAGCTGTGCCGAATATGGTTTTTCCGCCAATCTGATCCAGCTGAAGAATGACGAGGATTTTCCCGCCGGCATGGCGCGAATGAATATGGTGTTTCAGCATTACGATGTTTTTCTGTTCTGTTATGCGCTGAGCGATGCCGAGCTGGATTGTCTGGATGCCAACCAGTGTTGTTTTGTTGCTTTGATGGCCGCAGTCGGCGACCGTACAATTTCCTATGTGGACATCAACAACTATCATGGCTGTTATATCGCCATGAAACATTTTTTTGAACTCGGATATCGGCGTCCGGTATTCCTCAACGGGCCATTGGAAAATCATTTCAACGAAGCCAAGGTCGGCGGATTCGTCAAGGCGCTTGAAGAATTCCGGATCGAATACCGGCCGGAATGGATGTTGCGGGCCTGTTCCGGTGATGAGAATGAAGCTGGAGAAATTACGCATGAACTGCTGGCCAATTCCGACTATCGATTCGATTGTATGCTGGTTTATGGCGACTGGGCGACGATCGGAGCGGTCAATGAATTGAGACGCAGCGGAATGCGAATTCCGGATGATATTGCATTGATCATGTATGACGAGTTTTCCTGGGTATCCCGGGTGTTGAAACTGTCGCTGACCGTGGTGAGCCAGCCGTTCTCAGAACAGATTTCACTGGCGGTGAGAATGGCGGCGCGCAAGCTGGAGGCGCGGGGCCGCTCCAATGCGGCGGTCCATGTCATCCAGCCATCACTGATCATTCGAAAATCGTCGGGAATCATGCTGTCGGAACATATGTACTGAGCTCAGTGGCCGCGTCAATGCATGCAGATGCGGCCGCCAGGTTCAGCCGGACCGCTGAAATGGTTCCGGGGTGATCCGTATCAAAGGGAAATCATATGGTGAACTTCATTGCAACCAAGAGATGCCGCAAATGCATCGCAAAAGAAAGGGCGATCCCATGCCGAAAAATCTGAAATGTTTTACATTAATAGAACTTCTTGTTGTAATTGCAATCATTGCCATTCTGGCCGCCATGCTGCTGCCCGCGCTCTCCGCGGCGCGGGAGCGTGCAAAATCCGCTAACTGCCTGAGCAATGTCAAACAACAGGCGCTGGCCTTCGCCATGTATGCCGGGGACAATGACGATTATGTGGTCGCCAGCTGGACCCACGCGCACGACACCTGGGACAGGTGCATGCAAACCTGCAACAGAATCCGCGGCGGCAATACGAACTACGGACTTGGTGTTGCGCTATATGGCGCGGGCTATCTGCCCGACGCCAAATGTTTTGAATGCCCCGCTTCCAACGAAACCGGTTATCCCGGCAAATGGGGTTCTTTTTATGACATGGGCTATATCAATTCTTATGTCCAGAGCTCCACGTTTCTCCAGGCGTCTTATTTCTACCGAGTCGGCAACGACCGCACCGGCGACCTCGTTTTTTCGGTGCCTTATTCCAAGGTGACCTACCAGATGACCGATCCGGACTGGCTGCTGCTGGTTGATGCATTCTGCGGCCCCTCCTGCCGCGACTTCAACACCACGGAGTACCTCAACGGCCGCTTCCAGCACACGGGCGGGTTCAATGCCGGATTCCAGGACGGCCATGCCGAATTCATTCTGCAGCCGGCGTTCCTGAAAAGTGCCGATGTGCGCAGCGGCCGCGGTTATTCCATGGTGGCTTACATGAATTCGCTGGCGAACAATTTTGTCCGCCAATAGTTGAGCGGCTCCGTACAGAAAGGCGTCATGTCGATGAAATTATCTCTTTCGGGTTGTATTCTGCTGGGTTGCGCACTCCTTGGCGGTTCGCTGTTGCGGGCGGAAACGGAATCACAGCGGGAAAGCATCTGTCTCAACGGCGTCTGGCAGGGGATGGCGGTTCCGACCCGCGATGCCGTCATCCCGCAGGGGGAGTGGAGTCCGGTTCGGGTTCCGTCAAGCTGGGGGGAATACGAAGCGCGTAATTTTCCCATGCCCTCCGGCTTCGGGGCATCGACCCTGGCCGTCTGGTATGCGCGATCGCTGCCGGTTCCGGCGGCGTGGTGCGACGGCCGCAGAATTTTCCTCAAGTTCATGGCGATTCATGAAGCGCATTCCATCTGGGTCAACGGCCGTCAGGTGTGGAGTGCGCCGGGCGGACGTTACTGCACGGCGGTGGATATTACTGACGCCCTCCATTCCGGCGAAAACAATGAACTGAAAATTCAGACGATTCTGCCCACCCACAAAATCGATTTCAACCGTTATATCCGCGATCTGGGCATTACCCGGGATATCTTTCTGACCGCGGAACCGCCGGCGGCGGTGGCATACGCGTTGGTCCGGCCCAGCGTGAAAAATCACGAACTGTGCATAAAATACGGCTTGACCAATCGGGAAAAACAGGCGGTCACGCTCCCGCTGAAAGCCGTGGTTCTGGATGAACAGGGCAAAACGGCGTTGACCTTGCCGGAGCGTACCGTCACCCTGGCGCCGGGCGAGAGCCGGGAAGTCGAAGTGAAAGCCCCGTGGACCGATGCCGTGCTCTGGGGATTCGGACCTTATGGCCAACCGTATTTGTACAAACTCAAGACCGATTTCGGCCGGGACGAGCGTTTCGACCGCTTCGGTTTTCGGGAATTCACCACGCAAGGAACCGACTTTTATCTGAACGGGAAGCGGATTTTCCTGAAGGGCGATCTGGTGCACCGTTATACGGTATTCTATGAAAATCCGGCCAATATCGCCGTTTTTTTCCGGCGGCTGGCGGCCAACGGGATGAATTTCCTGCGGCTGCACGGGTTCCGCTTCGATTCGCATTGCTGGTATGAAATGGCGGATGAGATGGGTTTTCTGGTCGAAGCGCAGGCGCGGGAATACCGCGACGCGGAAGGCGATCATGCGCCCGATTCGGACCGGGTCAAGGAAATGTGGCGGAGTTATGTGCTTGAAAACTACAACCATCCGTCGATCGTTTTCTGGTCCATCGATAATGAAACTTTCCAGCCCGGCAAAGTCAAGCCCGATCTGCTCCGGCATTACGATGCGTTGAGCACCTTCGTGCGTGAATTCGATCCCACGCGCATTGTCGAACTCAACCACAATTATGCGGTCTATCCGTTCATCGCCCGGGGCGTTTTCCGGAAGGAAAATTTTCAGACCTTCAACATTCATCCCTACGGTTCCCTCACGCGTCGCATCAACGGCGAAACCAGGGCGACCGGATTCCAGTTCGAGGTGCCGGTGGTCGTGGGTGAAGTCTTCGCGTTTCCGAGCCGCCGGGACTTCGTCAACCAATCCGGCGGCACGGCGGCCGAACAATGGCGAGTCGGCGATTCCTTCGCCACTCAGATTGAGGAAGCGTCCCGGGCCCGTGGCGTCGGCAGCATTCTGCTGTGCTCGCTCGACGATACCGGCTTCGTCGGTTACAATCGGGAACACCAGTTGGAGCTCGGTCCCTGGAGCAACCATGCGCTGCTCGACGACGACCACGGCAAACTGACCGGGCAGCGCCGCTTCAAGGTCGCGGTTCCATGGCCGTCGCTGTCAGGCGCCGGAGTGCGGCCCGAATACATTCTCGGCTACAATTATGATGGCGGCGCATGCGGGTTCAATATGAACTGGTTCGATCCCACAGCTCCATTTTTCCGTAGCAACACGGTGGCGGACCGGGTTCGGAACGCCTTTGCCGCGATTCCGGACGGTCCCGTACCGGAACTGGGAGAACGGCGCCCGGAAGTGCTCGTGCTGCTGCCGCAGGAGGCCGCCGGAGCGGTGGTTCGAGTACGAAGTCAAGGCGACGGCGAAACCCGCTCAGTCGCCAGCGATCCGGCGGGACGGGCCTGGTTCCGCCTGGACAATGCCGGGAGCTACACCGCCGAATATCACTGGAAGGGGCAGGATTTCAAAAGGGATTTCCGGATTGACGCCCGGCCGCGTTTTGCGGATCGTCCCGGATACGATTACCTCACTTATGTCGAATTCGCGCCCGGTCTAACGGCGGCAGTAAAGGATGAACTAGCGAAGCCGGTACGTTTTGTGGATCTCGATGTGCTTCGGGCCGGTGAAATCCTGGCCAACGGCGATTTCGAGGACTGGATCACCGCCGACCGTTGTGAAAACTGGAATGCGCCGGGTCTGGAAAATGTTCCCGGCGCGGAAGGCGGTCAAGCCATCCGGTTGACCGGGGCTCGCCCCTCGGCGACGCAGAACATCCGGCTCCAGAAGGGGACGCGTTACCGGGTCAGCGGCATGATCCGCAAAGACTCCGGCGGCCGCCATGGCTGCCTTACCTTGCGCTCGCGGGACTGGAAGATCAAACTCCAACTCAACGGCAGCGACGAACCCGGAGTCTGGGAAACGGTTTCGGCCGACTATGTCGCCGACGGCAGCGAGATTTATTTCTATTGCAGCAATGACTACATGGGCGATCGCGGCAGTTGTACCTTCGACCGGGTTTCGGTGAAAAAGCTGGAGGATGCCGTCGCCGCGCCCCCGCCGCCGGTTCAACCGGGGCCCTTCGCTGTGGCGGACAACGGTTTTCTCCGCCATTGGCTGGTGCTGGGACCGTTGCCGAATGTCAAAGTGAACAATCACTTCACCGGCATGGATTTTGATCCGAATGCGCTTGAGCCGAAGCCGGGCCGCGCAGTTGAAGTGGTGTTTCCCGACGGCTGTTACTGGAAGCCGGGCAAGCAGGTGTTGAAGTGGGCACCGCTCCACACCGAGGCGGATTATGTGGACTTGACCGGGCAGAAGCTGCCGGAGATCGGGATTTCCGCCGCGGAGCCGGCTTATGTGGCCGCCTGTCTCTACGCGGAAGTCATTTCTCCGGAACGACGGCAGGCGAAATTGGCCGTAGGCAGCGACGATGGATATCAACTCTGGTTCAACGGCCGCAAACTCGGGGAACTCATGGAATACCGCGCCGCTCAGGCGGATCAGGAATGTTATGAGGTGACTCTGGAAAAAGGCAAAAACAAATTAATGGTGAAAGTATTGCAGCACATCGGCGGTTGGGGGGCGATGGTCCGGTTCCTGGATTTACAGGGAACTCCGCTGACCGATCTCCAGATCGTACTGCCGCAGGAAAATTGACGGAGAATTCATGAAACGGAAATTACTGACGATCGGATTATGCGTGGGTGCCGCATTGGCGGCCAGGGGCGCGGACCTGCTGACGCCGGAGGGCGGCATGCAGGGGTGCCCGCTGCCCGAAAACCGGCTGCTTTATGTCGTCGAGGACGATGCCGGTGAACGATGGCTGACGCTGGAGGGCAAAAAACTCGTTCCGGGTGCGGAACCGCGTCTGTCGCCGGACGGCCGCTGGGTGGCGTTCGTCACCGGAGGGTATACTCCATCAGTGAAATTCATGCGGCTGGCCGATCGGAGCGTTCTGGCCCCCCGGCCGGAAATCCTGCCGGATGCCGGAGTGATGTGGCAAAACGGCAATCTTCTGGTATGGCAGCAGGGCGGCCGGACGCTGGCCTATGCGGTGTCCGAACAGAAACAGGTGGCATTCCCGGCATTGCCCCCCTGCACCCTGGCCCTGTCGCCGGACGGTAAACTCGCCGTGACAAGCGATGATTCCGGTCCGGCCCCCGCGTTGGCGATTCTCGCTTTGCCGGATCATCGGATGGTGGCCCGCCTGGCAGCGCCGGGGAAACAACAGAGCTCGGAATGCGGAGGCCTCCACTCCCCGGTTTTTTCTCCGGACGGGCGTCGTCTCGCCTACGTCGCCGAAGGCATTCTGCCGCTGGCCGATATCCTGATGTTTAATCTTGATACCAAGACCGTTACTGCAATGACGACCGATCACCGCAACCATCAGTTTCCGGCGTTTGCGCCAAATGGCGAAGCCTTGACCTTCTCCGGTCTGCGCGGTGACGGCACGGCGGTATACCGGCAACGGCTTGAAAGCGGAAATTGAACGATGCACTGGATTGATTGGCTGATTCTGTTGCTGCCGCTGGCGGCAATCCTCTGGCTGGCGTTTTATTGCCGCCGGTATGTCCGCGGGATTGCGGATTTTCTGGCTGCGGGCAGAGTGGCCGGTCGCTACGTCATCAGCGTGGGCGACCTTCAAACCAGTCTGGCCGTGGTCTATCTGGTCGCCACATGCGAGAGTCAGTATCAATGCGGCATGGCCATGAGTTTCTGGAACGCCACGATCATTCCGGTGGGCATCTTTCTGTCTTTGACCGGCTACTGCGTCTACCGCTATCGGGAAACCCGTTGCCTGTCGATCGGACAATTTCTGGAATTGCGCTACAGCCATCGGTTCCGGGTTATTGCTTCCGCCATCCGTACGGTGGCGGAAATGATGACCAACGCCATCGGCCCGGCAGTGACAGCGCGCTTTTTCATCTACTTTCTGGGATTGCCGTTGACGGTTGAACTGTTTGGGGTACACATTCCGACTTTTGCTTTGGTGCTGGTCGCCATTCTCGGGATGGCCATGGCTGTAATCTGGCCGGGCGGCCGGATTTCGCTGTTGGTTACGGATGCGCTCCAGGGTTTGATGAGTTATCCGATCTTCGTGATTTTCACGGTGTTCATCCTGAGCGAGCTGTCCTGGGATCAGGACATCATGCCGGTCATGATGGACCGCATTCGCGGGGAAAGTTTTCTCAATCCGACGGATATCGAATCCCTGCGGGATTTCAATCTGTTTGCCCTGTTCGTGACCATTGTCGGCATGGTGCTCAATCGGGCGGCATGGATCGGCAATGACACTTCAAGCGCGGGCAAAACCGCCCACGAACAGAAAATGGCGGGCATTCTGGGGGCCTGGCGCAACGGATTTTCCTATCTGATGACGGTTTTGCTCGCGTTGTTTGTGATTACCGTCATGACCGCGGAACGTTTTCGTCCGGAAGCATCCGCCGTACGGCAGGATCTGGTGAGCCGGGTGGCGGAGGAAACGCTGCCCGACGCGGAGTTGCGGCGGCATATTCACACGGAGATTGCCGCTTTGCCGCAGGAACCGCACCGCATCGGGATCGATCCGCCCTACTCCCGGAACCGGAATCCGGATACCGGCTGTCTGGAAAAAGTTCAGACCCATCTGAACAACACGCCAATCCAGCGAACCTGGTTTCAGAAATTCCGCACGCTCTATTATCAGATGATGATGCCGACGCTCCTGCGTCACAAACTGCCGATCGGCATGATGGGGATTTTTGCCCTGCTGATGGTGATGCTGATGCTCTCAACCGATGACAGCCGCATATTCAATGCCTCGGCGACTCTGGTTCAGGACGTGGTGATGCCGTTGCGTCAACGGCCATTTGCCAAGGCTGAACATCTGGGGTGGCTGCGGATGATGTCTCTGGCTGTCGGCGGATTTTTCCTGACCGCTTCGCTGCTGCTGGCGCAGATGGACTACCTCACGATGTTTCTCAACATCATGTGCGCGCTGTGGCTGGGGGCCGCAGGTCCGATCATGGTGGGCGGGCTCTACAGCCGGTGGGGGACGACATTCGGAGCGTATTGCGCGTTGATTTTCGGTTCCGGAACTTCTCTGACAGGGCTGTTGCTCCAGCGCAATTGGAGTGCGACGGTCTATCCGTGGCTGGAACAGGCCGGATTGCTGCCCTGGGTAGATACGATTTTCCGTAAGGTGACCGGACTTTGCGAACCCTATGTCATATGGGAGATGAATGCGACCAAGTTTCCGATCAACAGCTATGAAATCTATTTTCTGGCCATGGTGTTCGGGATCGCCGCTTATGTCATTGGCTCATGGGTGAGTTTCCGGCGTCCTTTCGATTTGAACCGCATGCTGCATCGGGCTCCGGATGGACGGCTTTCTGCTTCGTGCTGGTCGTGGCGCAACGCCTACGAAAAACTCATCGGGATCACCCCGGAATACACCTTTACCGACAAAATCATCGCCTGGAGCGTGTTCGGCTACTCAATCGTCTACCAGTTCGGAATCGCCTTTGTCGCGGTCGCGGTGTGGAATTGGATATCGCCGTGGCCGGTGAATTGGTGGAGCTGGTATTTCTTCATCAATGTGGTTTTGGTGGGAATCGTTGCCGGGGTGATTTCGACCGTGTGGTTCATGGTGGGAGGGATCATGGACTTACGCAAGCTTTTCCGGGACCTGGCTGGCCGGGTTGAGGATCCCGGGGACGATGGGTGGGTAACCCGAAAATCATAAAATATGGAGTATTTATGCGTATTACCGGAACGTTTCTGGATGAAATCAGCCACGATATTCCCCATCAGAACTGGGGCGTGGCGGAGTGGGAAAAAGATTTTCAGGCGATGAAGGCGATCGGAATCGATACCGTAATCCTGATCCGTTGCGGACACCGGCGTTTTCTGACCTATCCGTCCGCGTTTCTGATGCGGGAAGAAAACTGCTACCGGCCGCCGCTGGATCTGGTCGAGCTGTTTCTGACGCTGAGTGACCGCTACGGCATGGCGTTTTACTTCGGACTTTACGATTCGGGGCAGTACTGGCATCGCGGCGAATGCCGGAAAGAGTTTGATTTGAGCCGGGCGGTGGCGGAAGAGGTCTGGCAGCGCTATGGGTGCCACCGCAGTTTCAAAGGCTGGTATCTGAATTGCGAAATCAGCCGGGCGGTCAAGGGCATGGCGGAATTGTACCGGGATCTCGGATGCTTCGTAAAGACGCTTTCAGGGAATCTGCCGACCATGATTTCCCCCTATATCGCGGGGGTCAAAGACGATCCGGCGCATTCGACGACTCTGGCAGAACACGAACGGGACTGGACGGAAATTCTGACGACTATTTCCGGGGCGGTGGATATCGTGGCGTTTCAGGATGGCCATTGCGATTATGATGAACTGGCCGACTATCTCGCCGTCAACCGGGCCATGGCGTCCCGTTGTCATATGCGCAGTTGGACCAACTGCGAGAGTTTCGACCGCGACATGCCGTGGCGTTTTCCACCCATCAAATGGGAAAAAATGCTGCTCAAACTCGAAGCCGCGGCCGCGGCCGATATGGAAAAAGCGATCACCTTCGAGTTTTCCCATTTCATGAGTCCCAACAGCATGTACCCCAGCGCCGGGCACCTTTACCAGCGTTATTGTGAACGTTTTTTGCGGCAAGGCCCGGTGCCATCGTCCGGCGTGGTGGCTCCGGGAAAAAAACCGGTATTGTCGGAAGCGGTTTTTCTGGCGTAATGATTTTTGTTTTCAATTGATTAATTGATTAAAAAACGATTCATGGAAGTTCCATAAATCGGGGAAGGATCTCAATGAAAAAAGAAAATTTAGCGATTTTTGGAGGTGCTCAGGCCATGCCCCATGTGCCTCCGAAGCCTTGGCGTAAAGTTACCCCCGAGGTGAAAGCGGCGGTCAATCGGCTTATGGACGCGAACATTGTCAGCATCAGCGACGGCAGCGGCGTCATCGCGGAGTTTGAACAAAACTTTGCCGCCATGGTGGGCTGTAAGTATGCATTAGCCATGAACAGCGGCACCTCCACCCTGCACGCTGCCTTTGTAGCGCTTGGTGTTGGTCCGGGCGATGAAGTGCTGGTACCGGCTTACACCTGGCATGCTTCCATTACGCCGATTATTCACTGTGGCGCGACTCCGGTTTTCTGTGATATTGATCCGGATACTCTGACCATTGATCCCCGGGATCTGGAACGACGCATTACCAAACGGACCAAAGCAGTCTGCATTGTGCATATATGGGGCAATGTTTGCCATATGGACGCCATTATGGCTATTGTGAAAAAACACGGACTGAAACTCATTGAGGATTGCAGTCATGCGCATGGCGCCACCTGGCGAGGCCGTAAAGTGGGCAGTTTTGGCGATATCGGCTGCTTCAGCATGCAGGGTGCGAAGGCGGTCAGCGGGGGTGAAGCAGGGGTCGCCACGACCGACGATCCGAATTTATTCGACATCATGACTCTTGTCGGTTGGTGTGGCCGTCCCAGAATAGGCTCCAATGAAACCATCAGGCAGCTTGGCGACATCAGTCTTGGCGCGAAATATCGCCCGCATCCCTGGGCCATCGCAATGGCCAATGAGGAACTGAAACGCCTGCCGCAACTTAACGCCGGTCGTTCCCACTCGTACGAGTTGCTGAACGAATTGTTACAGGACTGTCCGGGAATTGAATTAATCAAACCCTTGCGTGAAGCTCAACGCGGTGGTTATTTGGAATTCAAATTCAAACTCACCCGTGATGTGCTGAAATTCGCCACACGTGACCGCATCGCGGAAGCCATCCAGGCCGAAGGGGTACCGTTGAGTGCGGATCGTTACAGCAGCTTCAATTATACCTATGGGTTGTTGCATACAGCGCCCCTGTTCACGACCTTTGACTGTCGCACAATCGGTGGCGGATACTACGATCCCAGACAAAAATTCATTCCGGTTCAACCGGAAAGCCTGCCTGTTTCGGAAGATGTTGCCACAAGTCTCTTGAGCATGTATGCTTACGAAAATCTTGATCGTGAAACTGCTACGCAGATGGCGGAAGGAATAAAAAAAGTCATGGGTGTCGTGGATCTGCTGGCGTAACCTTGAAAACATCAATACAACTTGAAATTTTGCATCTTCATCCAGATTGGTGTTTTTTTGAGGTTATAAAATTCAAATTTTGAACCTGAAATAGCAGGGGAAAGTCCCTGTGGGAACAGCCTCACTGGTCGTATTGACCGGTGGGGCTGTTGTGTTTTAAAGGTTTGGGATGACGTATTTTGCGGCAAGAAAAACGCAAAAATCCCCAGTTGACGGAATCGCCATCAACAGGAGCAAGGCGGCAAAATGAACTTATGGTCTCTCCCGCATTTCCAATCACCGGAAAATCTTTGCCGTTTTTGCCACTTTTTACGACAAGGTCAAAACGCCGTCAAATTCGATATTTTGAGCACAAAAAATCCGGGCTGCAACTTCTTGCAGCCCGGATAAAATCATCATTTGGTACCTATATGTTCATTCGCAAGGAAGCGGTTCTGTCTTCCATGATCGAGGGGACGCAATCTTCGCTTTCCGATTTGCTGCTGTTTGAGCTGAAAGAAAAACCGGGCGTTCCGATAGATGACGTTCAGGAAGTGAGCAATTATGTATCCGCGATGGATTACGGTCTGGCGCGATTGCGGGAAGGGTTTCCGCTTTCGTTGCGCCTGCTCCGTGAGATTCATGCGGAATTGCTTTCCAGGGGGCGCGGCAGTCAAAAGAATCCCGGCGAATTTCGCCATAGCCAGAATTGGATCGGGGGGACCCGTCCCGGCAATGCTTTCTTTGTACCTCCGCCTCCGGAAGCCGCAATCCAGTGTTTGAATGAGCTGGAACTCTTTTTGCATCGTGAAGAGATTCCGGTATTGATCAAAGCGGCTCTGGCCCATGTCCAGTTTGAAACCATCCATCCCTTCCTGGATGGCAATGGTCGTGTCGGGCGTCTGCTGATAACATTGCTCCTGTGCGAAGCCGGGGTTCTCAAGCTGCCGTTGCTGTATCTGAGCTACTATTTCAAATTGCAGCGTCGTTATTATTATGAGCTCTTGAACGACATTCGCGATACCGGCGACTGGAAGCGCTGGCTGGATTTCTTTCTGGATGCGGTGATTGAAACGGCAAAACAGAGCAATGAAATCATTCTGGCGCTGGATAAGCAAGTCCGGGAGGACCGGGCAAAGATTGCAACTCTGGGGCGTGGCAGCAAATCCGCCATGCAAATCCATCAGGCGATGCTGCGCCATCCGATTGTCGATGTCAACAAGCTCTGCGAACTGACCGGACTGACCGCCGCCACAGTCGGTACGGCCTTGTCACGCCTGAAAGCATTCGCCATCGTCGAAGAAACCACCGGTAACAAACGCAACCGCCTCTTCTGCTATCGTAAATATTTCCAATCATTAACTCCAGAAAAGGACTTGCTGAAATCGATATAAAGGACAAGGCGAAGAGTATTCAGCAAGGCTATAAAGGTAGAGGGCAAGGAAGTCCACGAAGTTTTCTAATTCAAAAGTGTGTTTACCTCAAAACCAATAAAAGTACGTTTTGCCGCGCTTGGAAGGAATTTCAAAGAAACCTGAATGATAACCAAAAGAGTACTATATTGTCTCCTGATGAATACGAGTGTCCTTCCACCAATTCCAATCCTTATTGCAAAAAGTAGCCTTCAAAATAAATTTTAAGAATGCCTTCTATGGCCGTACTAATTGCGGAAGTGCTCTTGTCCCCGAGTTTGGCTACTATTGGGCGAGGTCGAATTTGCTCTGCCTTCCTCCTGTGCAACGTTTAAGTCTGTAATCAATCAGAATCCAATGTGCGCAAAATTCCGGATACTACCCGAATGATCATGGCCTATCGGCTCTTTCGGGGCTTCAGGTCCACGCCAAGGCTCATTTCGTAACGAAGCATTCTTCGCCTCAAGACGACCAAGCTTCACCCAATCGAAACAACTTGCCTTCCGACTCACCTATTAACGATTCACGCCCACACCTGTCCTAACAAACTTTTGAAAGTGTGAAAAAAAGTGGAGCCAACTTGTCCGTAACAGTATATTACGGTTGCCCAAAAACCAAGGAGGCTCCATAATGAAGAATACATCAGTAAGTCTGTTCCGTCAAGTCCTGAATTTGATTCCGAAGCGAGAATTTGAAGAAATCATCATGGATCACACTGGAAACAAGCGAAAACAGTCCTTCGACAGTTGGGCACATTTTGTGTCGATGATCTTCTGCCAACTGGCGCAAGCCAACAGCTTACGGGAGATATGCGGCGGACTGAAAACCTGCGGAGGGAAACTCAACCATCTGGGAGTTGAGACGGCACCGAGCAAGTCGAATCTTTCGTATGCCAATCAACATCGTGATCCGGAAATCTTCAAAGCTCTCTTTTTCATGTTGCTGAAGCATTGCAAGGCGTTTGCGCCAAACCATGAATTTTCGTTCAAGCGGAAGCTGTACAGTCTGGATGCCACGCTGATCGAACTTTGCATCCGTGCCTTTCCGTGGGCGACCTATCGCCAGACCAAGGGTGCAATCAAGCTCAATATGCTGTTGGATCATGATGGATATCTTCCTGTATTCATGGATTTTACCCATGGCGATGTTCATGAAGTCTCCAGCGCACGGCACATGGATTTGCCACGCGACAGTATGGTTGTCTGTGATCGCGGATACGTCGATTATGAAATGCTTTACAAATGGAATTTGAACGGCATTGATTTCGTTACCCGGCTCAAAAGCAATGCGACTTACGAATCGCCGGGGTTCGACCTGAAGCAATATCCCGGCAACGTCCTGAGCGATGAGGTCATCTATCTTCGCGGTTCCCGGGAGAAATATCCCGAGCGACTGCGAAAGGTGGTTGTCTGCGATGTGGGGAATCACCAGACACTGGTTCTGCTGACAAATAACTTTGATCTTGATGCCCAGACCATCGGCGACCTCTATAAATCCCGTTGGCAAATCGAATGCTTTTTTAAGATGCTCAAGCAAAACTTCAAAATCAAAACCTTCATCGGAACCAGTGAAAACGCGGTCAAGATTCAAGTTTGGACAGCGCTCATTGCCATTCTGCTGACGAAGTATCTGAAGTTTCTATCGAGGGCGGAGTGGCACTTCTCCACTCTGGTAACGTTTTTGAAGTGGAATCTATTTGTCTATCGTGACTTGCGACAATGGCTTGATCAACCGTTCACCCAGCCGCCGGAGCCGGAGTGTTTTCAACCGGAATTTGCTTTTTAGGACAGCAGGTTTTTAACCGGGGGGTACTTTTGAAAAATCGGGTAAAATTGAATCAGTTGAACGGGCGGAACCATCAGATTACGCTGTTTTGAAAATTGTTAGGATAGGTGTGATTCACGCCCTCATCCTGATCATATCAACGGTTAAAGTGAAATGAATTCCTCTCCTCGAACGATGAATCAGTTCCTTTCATATGCCCCCCTTGTTTTATCCCCAAGTATGAAGTACACTTTTATTATAAACGCGTTCCCAAACGCATTAACCACTTAACCCATTGAATAATGGAAAGGAAAAAACCTCATGACCCAAAGCACATGGCAAACACTGCCGGCACACATCCGGAATACCATGACGGCCCTGCTGGCGACAATCGGCCTGCGGGCGGAAACTCTGATCGTCGAATCCGACGAGGCTTCAGCCACCCAGCGTAAAACCCTTACGAAACGCGAAGCCAGCAGGATCGCCGGAGTCTCGGTGGATACCATCAACCGGCGGATCAAGGATGGCTGCCTGCGCACCAAAAAGATCCATCCCGGTCGTTCCGGCGCCGTCCGTATCTTCCGAGACAGTTTCGACCGCTGGCTAAATGACGGGCAACCCGATGGCGCGGATTCGAAACGATGAGATCCATTTCCACACACAAAACAAACCTAACGGAGCTATAAAACTATGAACAATCTCGAACTTTTTCCCGTCCGACTAACCAATATGGCCATTTCGACTTGCACCTATAGCCTGATCGCGTTATGTGACAACGCTTCGCTGTCTGCCTCTGACGCTACATCCGCCAATCTGCCAAATTGGATAGAGAATTTTTCGAATTTTCTGAGGATGAACGGGGGGCAGATTCCGTTCCAGCTATCGGCGCATTCCTTGGCCGACATCAACCGCAAAATCGATATCGTCAGCCCAAGCAAGTTCGGGTTCGGTTATCCGTCGTTACTTCAAGATGAGTGTGGATTCCTGGTTCCAGAGCCCTTATCTGAAATGGCGACGCCGGAAGAATTATTGCGCCCCATCGTGACCTTTCGGATGAACCTCTTTTATATGCGTTGCACCATGCAGTTCGCGGCGCTGTGCTTTGCGTTGATTCATCGGCTGATTCGATTCGATGCACGGGTTGCGGCCGCGTCTTGGGATGACCTCATAACGGTCCTGGGCCTTGCCCCCATCGACAACATCGCCCAAGCTACGCTATGCGTCACCGAGGAGATGCTTCGATGAGCGGCAACATTCCCATCCCGGCGCTAGCCCAAGTTATGCGAGACCGTTCTTTAGAGATGTCGCTCTATCAGTGTTCAGCCGCCAACTTCTACGGCCTAAACGTTCTTGGGACGCCAGCGGTTGAAACGTTCATGGCCGCCTGTCCAGCTGGCCCCGGACGGTCGCTGATGTATCGCGACGATACCCTGATATCCTTGCTGAATTCTCCGGTTTCCGGCAGTTCATATTCTCTGGCACGACAGGTCGCGACCTCTGTCGGATTGGTACCGGTAAGAATCGACAACAGCCTCACTTTTGACTCTGTATTCCCAGCACTGCGTCTGGCCGGGGTTGCAGCCGGCCTGCGTGCCGGCCTGGATATTAATAATTCCGCTGACATCGCGGTTGGGCAATATGTTTATCGCTATCTCCACGACCGTGGCATTGATATGCTGCGACCCGGACGATTCAGTTTTTTCCCTGTCGGTCCTGCCGACGCAGCTTATGGGCAATATAACTGCTTCACGCCTGATGGCATTTTTCACCACCGGATCAGTTTTTACACCCAATCACACCTGCCGGCACTGGTGCATCTGGATTCCGCCCAATGCAACGGTCATGTTAACTATGTTTTTCGGGAACCGCAGAAACCAGTATGGATTTCGCTTTTTCCGCCTTACCCCCTTCCATCCGTTTCATTTATTTTTTTAACCGATGAAGTAGGCGTCTGCCTGGCCAATCCCAATTGTGCCGACTACGATATTTTCGGTTTTTTCGAAGATGACAGTCGAATCGAATCGCTTGATGTCGAGATGTTTCGTGGCAAGAATCTATTCTGGATTCTACTGGATGAGAACAGCTTGGAACGCAAACTGCACTTCCAAAAGGCATTGCTCGTTCTGAGCCGATTTAAGCAGGCGAACATCCCGCTCGATGTACTGCATTTCCATGGTGTTCAATGGGATACTTCAAACCTGGCTGCCATGAATCGTGCCGGGGGCTGCCAGACGGTGACGACATCGACCACAGCAGAACTTGTCCGCATGGCCGGGAAACTGGGGTGCATTATTCCGGAAAATCTTCGCTACGATCGTTATGGCCTGGTCGACTGGTCGGCGCAGGCAGATCGCGTCGACCTGCTTCGGGGGTTTATCGCCTCCGGCGACATTGTGCTGCTTGAGGAGTTTTCGGGTATCGCACCGTTCCAAACCACCAGAATATTGCTCTCCGACCTTGCCTCGGGGAGCGGCGCTTTCGGCGGACGCTATCCAGCTGCAAGATCGTTATCGCCCCTGCTCTGTATAACGCCGGGCAAGGAGCGCAAGTTTTGCGCCCAAGACGGCAATGTCGCGAATGCGGATTTTCTGAAACTTCAGTCGGAAGAAGCGGTGCAGGAATTCTCCGGTCTGTTGCACCAGACGAATCCAGATCTCGTGATCTTCGATACCGACTGGCTCTTCGATCCCCGCAACCGCAAAACGGTCGAAGCGGTATTCATCCGGTGCCGCAGTTCCGATGCTGGTGTCGTCATCATCTTCAATCGGAAATTCCATAGCGACGCGCCCGCGCCTTGGCTTACGCATGAAGCGGATCGGCACTTCGCCTTCATGCCCTTGGCCAATCAGCCAAACCGTTTTGTCATTGAACGCCTCCCCGGAAACGCGCATAAGGAGCACTTTGGCGTCGATATCACCTCCGGACGGTCCGTCCAGTTCGCAATATCGGATGCCGAACTCATGGCGATTCCAGAGCGCTGAAGCTGCTATCTCGGTCAGGAGGAATGGTCGACTTTTCATCATGTCCGTCGATGGAATGTTGGAAATTCGATCATCCTCTTGCTGGGTAATCTTTGTTAGTACACTTATCACATCATGACTCTTACTCGTAAACTATTATCTGCATTGCATTTATAATTAAACATATCAGTCATATTATAGTGAGAGAACTTTAAATCAGGAGGACATATGAACCCTAAAGTCGTAACTACCACCACGTATAAAGGCCACCCGGTCATCGGTGCTCAGAAAAACTTTGATTATGACACCCAGTACCTGGACCGGAATCAGGATCTTCTGGAGCACACCACAGCCAGACACAACAAGGTACTTGCCGTACGTATTGACTTGAAATATCCTGCCGATTACCATCAGGCATCCGGTAATGATCATCTTTCCCATGCGCTCAGGACCTGTACCCGGGAGTTGAGTCGTCAAGGGCTTGATCCGCAATATGTCGCCAGACGAGAACAGAAAGAGTCGGAACATCCTCATTTTCATATCGGGTTACTGCTTAACGGATCGATGAAGAAAGATTATCGAACTGTGGTTACCTGTATGGCGGAACATTGGGGAAATGCCATTGGTATTTCAAAGGAAGAAGCGGAAGATATGGTCTGGCCTCGGGTCAACGATCAAACAGCCATGCATCATGAAAACGGAATTATGATACGCCGTGGAGAGTCGGACTTTGCTCAACAATACGATGCGGTTCACCAGCAGTTTTCCTATCTGGCCAAGCGCACTCCAGAAGATACCACTCCGTCGAATATCAAGAAAGTCTTCTATTCCCAATACAAGCGTAAACAGAGCCGTCCCAGAAGCTGATAACAGCAAATTGATAAAAGATCATCGATATCGAAATGCTCCAGCAACCGAATGACTGCATATGCTTGTCGCCCGCAGGTTTCATGACGATTTCTTCAAATTCTCGCTTCAGAATCAGATTCGAACTTGACGAAATAAAAACTTCATGATGTAATCTTCATTATGGAGTCTTCTTCGGTTTATGGGCAGCTGTAATCTTACTGTTACGAACAAAGCTTGTCCCGACCGTTTATGCCTTTTTAATTTTTAGGGCAGATTTATAATCGGTAATTAGTTTAATTTTTACAATGCGAAATTGATTCCCAGTAAGTTTGGGGAAGCCATATCCAACCTTCATAACCAATCTTTTTCCAATCACATTTGTTGGAAGTGTAATTACGTGGACCACAAAGCTGTTGCGTCTCATACATGCTTGCAATGATTGCGCAAATAACTGCATCGACAATATCAGAGTTTTCCCGTAGAGATTCATCTGATATTTTACTCAAAATTGAGTTGATTGCTTCCCCAATAGAACCCTTGGCATTCGCAGGATATGTTTCAAAAAACCGGTCATTTCCTTGAAGCCAAATACCAAAATCATTATTATTAAAATCATTGCACCAACGAGCATTGCATTGCCTCAAGGCAAATAGGGCTTTCGTTGATTGACTACCCATTAAATCTTGGACCACAGATAAAGGCCGACGGGCAAAGATAGTTTCTGTATATCGGTGAAGATAAAGATTTTTCTTTGCCCCGCTTTTTATATTGGGAATAAAAAGAGGATTTGCTTCTGCCTTTGTTGGGCTCATATTCCAAAGATTGCAGGCCTCCTGTGGACATCCTAAAATAGCATCAATAGCGAAAATAAAACGATCTGATGGATCTGATGATGTTGATTTTTCGCGTATCCATGTACATAGATTATTTTGTTCTGAAGTCAATACCTCTGCAATATTGCCCAAAAAAGGCGGGCAGGACAATTCCAAGTCCTTGCCCTTTCTTTTCAGAATCACAACGCCGTCTTTTTTAGGATTATGCCATCCGCCAACATCCCAACCTACGTAATAAGTTGCCATTCCCCCTCCTATTTTTTGTTTTCTAAACACTTTTATCATCTACGTTACGCTTGGGTATGAAACCACAACGCTTTAAGCATCACCGATAAAATATTCCATTAAAAAGGGAATGCAACTCCGGTAACCACAAAATCTACAATGCAAATAAAAATCACTAGTGTGGTTGATATTGAGCGATAGCACATTCCACTGCAATGGTATCACAATTGCAATATTTCTCGCATTTTAGACACCGTAAAGGTTGTAAAATCACGAATTATGGCTATATTGATAGTGAAATGACAGCAGGGAGGCGATCATGATTGAACGATTTCTGATGGACGATCTGGTAACGTGGAAGAACTCTTCCAGGCGCAAACCTTTGATTCTGCGTGGGGTGCGTCAATGCGGCAAGACCTGGCTGCTGAAGGAGTTTGGAACCCGTCATTTCGACGATACCGCTTACTTCAACTTTGAGCAGCAGAACCGATTGTCTGATATCTTCCGCGGCGAGTTAAACCCGGATCAGATCCTTCTGGAGCTTGGTGTCGTCGCCAGAAAGCAGATCGCTCCGCAAAAAACGCTGATCGTTTTCGATGAAGTGCAAGCCTGTCCGCGCGCCTTGACCGCATTAAAGTACTTTTGCGAAGAGCGCCCCGAATATGCCGTGACTGCCGCCGGTTCCCTGTTGGGAATTGCGCTTTCTTCTCCGGAAGGCTTTCCGGTCGGGAAAGTGAGTTTTCTCGACCTGAATCCGTGCAGCTTTGCCGAATATCTGCGTACCGCCGATCCGGAATTGTATCAATACACCACCGGAATCAGCACGATTGCCCCCCTGCCCGCGATTCTGTCCGAACGCCTGACCAAGCTTTTGAACGAATATCTGGTGATGGGAGGCATGCCGGCAGTCCTGAATACCTTCCTCGAAGAGCGCAACCTTCAGGTGGCGGAAGCCGTCCAAGAGGAAATCCTGAAAACCTACGAGCTGGATTTCTCCAAACATGCCCCGGTGCGGGACATCCCCAAGCTCTTTCTGCTGTGGAAATCCATCCCGATGCAGCTAGCGCGGGAAAACGCCCGTTTCATTTATGGCGAAGTCAAGGGTGGAGCAAGGGCCAAAGACCTCGAAGATGCGTTGCGGTGGCTGGAAGAAGCCGGATTGATCCGCCGGGTTGGCCGGATTGAAAAACCCGGCATTCCGCTCGCCGCCTATGAAGACCGCAAGAGTTTCAAGCTCTATCTCGCCGATACCGGGCTGCTGCGCAAGCTGGCGCAGATCCCGGCGGAATCCATCCTGGTCAATCAGGATATTTTTCTGGAATACAAAGGCCGACTGGCGGAAAACTACGTTCAGCAGCAACTGACGGCCATGAAATTTGCCCCTCTCTATTACTGGACCAGCGGCAATAAAGCCGAAGTGGATTTTGTCATTCAGGATGAAACCCGGGTCATTCCAATCGAGGTCAAATCGGGTGTCAATGTGCGGGCGCAAAGTCTGAAGGTCTACCGCGAACGGTATGCGCCGGAATATGCTTTGCGTTTTTCCATGCAGAACTTGAAATCAGACGATGGGCTGCTGAATATTCCGCTCTATCTGATACAGCAATATCCCCGGCTTTCAAAGCAATGAGCGAACGAATGCCGAGACTTCCTGTATCTGCGCCGAGTTCAGTGACTGTAAAAGACGATTCAGCTCCTCGCGGTCCGCATCATGTTCTTCGATCCTGACTGATGATTCGGGAAGACTCAAAAAGTCCGGCATCTGGGCAAGATACTTTTCCTTGGCAGTACGGTCGGCATGAGCCTGGTAATGCTTGGTCATTTCCGGACTCATGTGCCCCAGGATCGACTGGACCACCGGAAGCGGAATCTGATAGCAACCGGCCATGTAGGCAAAGGTGTGCCGCAGACTGTGGACGTCTTTTACACTGGAAGCCCGTCCGCGTCCATCCACAGTACGAGTGGTTTCAAGCCCCAAACCTTCCAGAAAGCTTTTCACTCGATAGGAGATACCGGAAGGATTGGTCTCATACATTGCGGCATGCTCAGGAAGTACATATACATCCCGTCCGGAAATCAAAGACTGCTCTTCCAGAAATCGGGCCAACGGCGGCAGAATCGGGATCTCAAGGGGAGCGCCCGTTTTGCGCCGCTTGCGTACAATCCATTTGCCGTCGCGAACATCGCGCCAGCGCAACAGGCAAATATCGCCTTCCGATAATCCAGTGCAGATTCCTATGATGAAAATCGGTCGGACAAATGGCGTCAGGCGGTTGCCGATTATCTGGAGTTCCGCCGGAGTGAATGCATCGCGACTTTCGCTGTCATTATCCATCATATCGAAATCGAAGGGGTTGTAAAGAATACCGGCATCTTCCTGCAATTTGGCGAAAACGGATTTCAAGGTTTTATGAAATGCATTGACGGTACGCCCGGAGAGCTTGGTCTGTGCCGAATAACTGTGCTCCACTGTTTTTTCCTGATAATTACGACGATAAGAAATCGTCCGGACAAAACGGCCACTTTCGCGCAGTTGGCAAATATAGGCTTCCGCATGTTGCCGAGTGACTTTATCGAGTGCCTCAATTGCGGGATAATTCGTCGTCATGAATGCCGTGAAATCATCCCATTGACTGCGATTGATCGCCTGCTGTCGGGGACTGGGCTGCTTTCGTCGGGGCTTGGCCATATAACAAACAAAAGCCTCTTTCAATGAAACTTTGCCACCGCCGGTCAGTTCTCTTTTGAAGTTTTCAACAAGAGCGCCGACACTTTGTTGCCCGGCCAGCTTCTTGGCAGTTTCCTGGATATTTTTCTCGTAAGCCAAAGCCTCGCGTTCCGTAGTGCATCCTTCGCAGACCCCATAATACCATTTGCCGGACTGCATAAATTTGTAGTGATATTCCCGGGTCTCTCCGCCCTGGCTTTTACGTTTGAAAACCGACATTGCCGCCTCCTGCGTTATGCTGCTAAAATACGCCCTGGAATGCGACATTGCAAACATGAATTAGAACATTTTTAGAACATTTTTCAAAATATCTCACATATTAAGGTCAAAAACCGTTTGACTGGGGGTCAAAAGGTCGCGAGTTCGAATCTCGCTATCCCGACCATTTTAAGTTATTCAGCATCAACGGTTTACGTTGGTGCTTTTTTATTGTTCCGCCCAAGTAGCCTACGGTCAGGGGCTTTGCGACGAACAGGGGATTCCCCTTTGACAAACGGAGAACCACGGGAATCCAGCTTCCGGCACATCGCCGGACGCTTTCGAGGGCGAATTCTCCGTTTGGAAAGACCGCAGACCTCTCGGTTATGATTTTCTCAAGTTATTGTTATGCAATATATTCCAACAGAAATACCCCAATCCGCGCTTTTTCATGAGAAATGGCGGCGAGTTTTGCGAATGAGCGCGTATATGAAAATTCTCCGTCCCCCAAAACCTGAGGCGGAGTAAAGGGTCGATTCTGCGCCGGATAATCAAAGAGACATCATCTATCATTCGGCGCGTTGGTTTCTGCTCTGAGTCAGCTGTTTCGGACAGTGAAGTTTTCAACTATTCAGCTCGCCATCTGAAAACGCGTCCATCATCTTCCGGCGCGGTCATACTGTTTTTCGGTATTGAGGCGTCCGGTATTCCGACTTACACCCTGATATCGGGAAAAACGGAACAATCTTCTTACTGTTTGCTTCGGTCAGAGGATGAAATAAACTGCATCAGTTCGACAGGGGCGTCATTTTCCCGGATAAACGCCACCCTTACTTCGTGGCAAGGACAATTCGGCGCAATAATGACCTCCCGACCGATCAGGGCCGCATCCAGGTCGTCAACTTCAAACGCAACGTGCGGGACGTTCTTCACCAGCTCCGGCAGGGGGCAATCGGCATCGAACCGCATCCATTCGATGTTGAAATCGTTGGTTTCGTAACCGTAGACGTACATCTTGAATTCGGGCAGGTAGCGTTCGTCCGGATGCGGAGCCGCGGTCGGGATGCCGATGTGATTATAACGATACTTGGCGTTGTCCATCATTACTCCGTCGCTTTGTCATGAAAAAACTGCCGGCACCAGTCGAACAGGATGGCGTATGCTTTTTCCGCATCGTATTCCGCGCCTGACTTCATGGTCATCGCCATTTGCAACACCTCGCGGTCGAGCCCATGCAGCAGGGGCAGCAGTTCTGCCTTGGTCATGATCCATTCGCCGGAGCGCAGATAATAGGAATTCTGCAGGATGTAGGATACCGCTTTGTAGAGGCCCCGCAGGGCCTCCGCGCGTTGTTCCGGTCCCGCATGAATCCGACCATGGCAGAGCATGTGGTACAGGTTGCCGATGGAAATGCCGATGCAGCTCCTGACGTCGTCTTTTCCGAACGAGGGAAGCAATGGACGCAATTCGCCGTAATAATCCTTGGTTTCGTGAAGCAACTGGCAGATTTCATACGGTTGCCAGTTCTTCAGCTCTTCCCGCCCGGAAATAAAACCGCAGGAACGGTCGAAGCAGGGCATTCCGGCAATGACATCCCGGTAACTGTCCAGATCCGCCACGGACAGGCAGTCGAGCGTCACCATGATGTCGATGTCGCTGTTCTCATTGGCCTCGCCGCGGCGGAAACTTCCCTGCAAGCCCACATAGATCAGGCGGTCCGCGAATTTGAGCCGCAACCGTTTTATCAGTTCATTCACATAATCTTCGATGTTGATTGTCTGCATCACATTGCTCCATTAATACTGAAATATGCGCTGTGAAAATCATCTGTCCGTCACTATTCCGAGTCCGGTTTATTCCCTGGTTTGTCATTGGCGGCTTTTCCCGCTTTTACCCACGTATCCAAATCTTCAGCGGTGAACTTCCACAGGCGACCGATACGATATGCCGGAAGACCGCGTTTTTCGATCCAGCGATATATGGAATCCCGTTTGACCCCGAGATACATCGCCGCCTCATCGACAGATAGCCATTTCTTTTCCATGTTTTACCGGGGTGCCTTTTTGCAAGTATTTGAAACTTTGATTCAAGTGGTGATGAATATATCCCGAAAACTGAAATATTCAAGTTTGCTTCATCTGTTTTAACCGACTATAGGCCACTGTCATTTGATTTGTGCGATCATAAAAAGTCTCATTCCCGAACCGCGCACGACGCCCTATGGAGACTGCCGTTGAGCGGCAGCCGCATGATTTGTGACACCATGTTGAACTTCTGATGGCGATAGAACTGTATTCCATTTTCATTTTCCGCGAGGACTTTTAACTCAAGATAATCCAGTCCTCTTGCCTGCGCCCACTGCTTTGCCGCCTCCAGCAGTTGCGTCCCGATTCCCCTTCGCCGATGAGCTTCTTGAACATATAAGTCCACGATCACCGCATATTTGAGAGGAATGAAACAGGCATACGAAAGTGTCTTTTCCTCTGCGATGTGGATGAATCCCATAATCTTATCGTTCTCGACCGCGATGATAATATCTTCAACCTCGCTTTTGATGTTTTCATCCAATTTTGAATTCTTGTGGCTTGCAATAGGGCCGACGAAAGAGTATGGTTAACCCCATAGGAAAAAACTATAAGGTAAGCCATTATGACATTGCAACAAATGAAATATGTTCTTGCGGTTGCCGAAAAAGGGTCTTTCAGCGTTGCGGCTAAAGCCTTGTTCGTGTCGCAGCCGAGTCTTTCCAACGCGGTCAAGGATTTGGAAGAGGAAATAGGGTTCGTAATTTTCTTACGCAGCAACCTTGGTGTTCAGGTCACAAACGAAGGTTCGGAGTTTCTGGGGTATGTCCGGCAGATCATAACGCAGTCGAATTTGTTGGAAGACCGTTATCTCAAACATAATAAACAAAAACAGCGTTTTAGCGTTTCCGCCCAGCATTATCCATTTGCCGCCAATGCGTTTGTCGATCTGGTCAGAAATTTCGGCAGCGACGACTATGAGTTCACGCTACGGGAAACCCGAACGTTTGAAGTCATACAGGACGTAAAAAATCTCAAAAGCGAACTCGGCCTGATTTACCTCTGCAACTACAACGAGTCTGTAATTCGCAAAATGCTTCATGACAGTTCCCTGATGTTCTTCGAACTGTTTTCCGCGTCACCCCACATCTTTCTCTCCCGGAATCACCCGCTGGCAGACAAGAAGCATATTTCGCTTAATGATCTGGAAGCGTTTCCCTGCATTTCCTTTGAACAAGGCGAAAACAACTCGTTTTATTTTTCTGAGGAAATTCTCAGTGTCCGGAATGTAAGACAAAGCATCAAGGTTAGCGACCGGGCTGCCGTCGTCAATTTCTTGATCGGGTTGAACGGGTATACCATCTCCAGCGGAGTCTACCCGAAATATCTGCACGATCAAGAGATCATCTCGTTGCCGCTGGACGCGAATGAGCGTATCACAGTCGGAATCATCCGTCACCGGGATACCATTCCCTCTCCGCTGGGCACGATTTACATGGAGGCACTCAGGAAGATTGCGGCAAATATCAATAGCTAATAACTATAGATATATATAGTATATTTGTATTTGCTATAATAGTCATATCCCTGTATATTAGTTCCAGCACAAACAATACAGGAGATTTACGATGAAAGATGAAACGATTTGCCTGCATGCCGGATATCATCCGCGAAATGGTCAGCCGCGCGTTCTGCCGATAGTCCAAAGCACCACCTATGTATACGATTCAGCCCGCGAAGTGGCGGCGGTTTTTGACGATCCGACGAAAGGGTTGATTTATTCGCGTTTTGCCAATCCGACCGTCATGGCAGTGGAGAAGAAAATCGCAGAACTGGAAGATGGAATCGGAGCTCTCTGCACGTCATCCGGTCAGGCGGCGATTCTGTTGAGCATTCTGAACATCTGCAAATCCGGCGATGGCATTATTTGTTCATCGCAAATCTACGGCGGGACGATCAATTTGTTTTCATACACCTTGAAACGGCTCGGTATTGAATGCGTTTTTGTCGACGCAAATGCGACCGAGGCGGAATTTGAAAGTAACTTCCGACCGAACACGCGAGCCGTTTTCGGTGAGACACTAGCCAATCCGGCGCTGACAGTACTGGATATCGAAAAGATTGCAAAAATCGCGCACCGTCGCAACGTTCCATTGATTATCGACAATACTTTTGCAACACCAATACTCTGCAAACCGATTCGCTTCGGAGCCGATATCGTAGTCCACTCCACCAGTAAATATATGGACGGTCATGCCGTTCAAATCGGAGGCGTGATAGTTGACGGCGGTAAGTTTGACTGGAGTAACGGCAATTTCCCGGAAATGACGGAACCGGATGAATCCTATCATGGAATTTCATATACCGGAACTTATGGATCCCAAGCATACATTGTCAAGGCCCGGTTGCAGCTGATGCGCGATTTTGGAGTATACCCGGCGGCGCATTCCGCATTTCTTTTGAATCTGGGATTGGAAACGTTGCCAGTAAGGATGCGGCAATATTGTCTGAACGCTCTGGCGGTTGCAGAATATTTGGAACAGTCACCCCATGTGGGAAATGTAATCTACCCATGGCTTGAAAGTAACCGATATTACGAACTTGCCCGAAAGTATCTTTCAGGAGGAAGCGGTGTCGTCTCTTTTGTCATCAAAGGAGGGAGACGGCAGGCGGAAAAATTTATCGATGCTCTGCGTCTGGTTTCCAATGAAGTTCATGTCGCGGATATTCGAACTTGCGTTCTGCATCCGGCAAGTGAATCACATCGTCAATTGTCGAACGCGCAGTTGGCCGCTTGCGGGATTTCCCCCGGAATGATTCGTCTTTCAATAGGGCTGGAGAACGTGGATGATATCCTTCTGGACTTGCAACAGGCTTTTGCGAGGCTGAAATGAACCTGTCAGGACCAATTGCTTTCGCGTTTTCATCCTATGTCCTGGTCAATGCGTTCACGCCGGGACCGGGAAACATCCTTGCGCTGAATACCATGACGAATTATGGATGGAAGCGGGGAAAACCATTGTTCTTTGGAATCTTTGCCGGGTACTTTATCGTTCAGGCGTTGTGCGCCCTGTCCGTTTACGGCCTTGAGCGTTTTCTTAATCCAGTCCTTGCGGTCATGAAATACGCCGGCGCCGCATACATATTTTACTTGATGGCGGAAATTGTCAGGAGCAAACCACCGGAAGAGGGCTCGGATAAAACCGCGTCATGGTTGCGTGGGTTTATTTTGCAGTTTGTCAATGTCAAAATTTATCTTTTCGGAATTACGGCCTTGACTTGCTATATCGTTCCCCATTTCCAGTCTCTGGCATCGCTGATATTGTTTGAGATGCTGATTGCATCAGTCGGAACATGCGCTACTCTGACCTGGATTTTTTTCGGAGGTCAATTTCGGGGATTTTACATTCGACATTTCCGTCTCATCAATATTCTGTCAGCTCTATTGCTTGGACAATGTGCCTGGGCCTTGCTTGCGAACGACTGATTTTTTTTCAAGTGGGGAGAAATGCCTGGCTGAAAATGTTCATGCAATTGCGAATCAACCCGGATTGAATGTGTGCAATTCATGACGCTTCAGGTCTTGATGAAAACTTGTGAAACGAGTCGTCGGGGAACGGAACTGCCCCAGGAACCGAGGCGTTATAGGAAGCGGATTAAAACTCAATTTTCCCCGTAAGGAAATATCGTGACCAATATGCCTTTTATGGTCAAGTTCAATCCCCATTCGTTTTCACAATAGTATAAATATGGATGAAAGTCTCAAAAAATCAAATTTTTTACACCTGCTTTAACCGATTATGTCCATTTATTGTTTGCTTTGTCCCATTTCTAATGTATGTTACAGTGAAAGATATCTCATTATCTTATGGGGAAGCGGTCTTCATCTTGGGGCGTACAAAAACAGGCACAGGCGCTTTTCTTTCTCTCATGCAATATGTTACGTGCGAGAAAAAGTTGTTATTGCCCTCGATCCCATTTCCCAATTCAAGCTTAAGAGGGCGCTGAACGATGGGACATACGAGAATCGGAAGACTGAACAGATCCCGCCAATGGCGTGATGTTGTTGGAGCATTCTGCGCCGGTGCAGATTTCGATCAGATTTCCAAACAGGTTCTTGACGCCGCAGGGCAAGGCCTAAATGTGGAGCGGTTATCCAAAGATTCCGCTTATCAGAAAGCAGTGGAGCTTCTGGTGCAAATGGGTGTCGGCGCTCAAACTGGAAATTTTGTCGAGCATATGCGAGACTGTGGTATTCAACTTTCTGACAGACCATCGGCACAGGAACTAATTGCCAAGCTCGGAGATGCTGTGGATGACGCTGCATGGGCCGGCGATGCCATAAAAACCGACTTGGGTGACCATGCAAAACAGGCGTTGGCAAATGCAATTACCGCCTGCATGAAGGCGGAGCGGGCGGGTGAGCTTCCCGGAATGCCGCAGCGCTATGATGCCGATATCTTCAATTCTTTTGGAACCAGAGCAAATTTTGCCGAGCTGAATCGAGTTTTCATTTCCAGAACGATGGCCCACAGCTTGAACAATTATCTCGCAAAAATACTGCCTAATATCGTCGGCCGCACGGAAAGGGTTATGTCGGTTCAGGAACTGAATGCGTCCTATAAAGCATTGCAAGATCATTGTTACGAAACCGGCCTTGTGCATAAAGACTACGCCAACGAATGGCTTGGCAAGCATAGCTATCAGTTAAAGGACATGGGACCAAAGGAAATAAAGAAACATGCGAATTTTCTGGTCATGAAAATGATGAGGGCGTTGAAGTATGGACGAGATTAACAAAATCAACCGGGCGACAATAGTTTGCAATCACGCCGAATATAAAGGCGAGTGTACTCACAGATTGCATCTGTGGGGCGATGAAAAGATGAAAGTTTATCCCCGGGTAAAGCTGTTTAACCGATTTTTCGGAGAGTTCAATCCCCGGCTGGTGGATTTTATTGAAATTGCGACTTTCCTCTATGTCGCGGATCAGATGGTCGTTCGTTGTCAAGGGCGAGTCGATCCGCATGGAACCCTATGGCGCCGCGACATGAATATGATTATCGCAGTGCAGGATTTCGATTTCTGGAATGCTCCGCAAGTTGCCGGACTATTGGAACGGCTGCTTCGCTTTTTGTCAGATGACCGATTCCGTATTCAGTTTTCTCCGCTACGTGAAACCCATCCGGATCAAGGGTATTTCGATTTTAAGGATAAAATGGGAACGACTGAACCTCCAGAACAGGTTATTTTATTCTCGGGAGGACTTGATTCCTTAGGAGGTGCGATTCAGGAAATGATTTGCGACGGAAGGAGAACCGTACTGGTTCGACATAAATCATCAACAAAGCATAAGGCTCGTTACTTGCATTTGGAACAGGAACTACAAAAGAGAAGTGACAATAAAGGAACCTTTTTTACAATAAACACCGGCAAGGATGGAAAATTAACGGAAGAATATACGCAACGCTGCCGTTCCTTTTTATATTTTGCGCTGGGGGCAACCATCGCGCATCTGCTGGGACTCGACAGCCTCAGGTTTTACGAAAACGGTCCCATCAGCTTAAATTTACCCATGAGTCCACAGGTCGTCGGTGGACGGGCCACCAGAACCACTCATCCGAGAACGCTTTTCTATTTTCAAGAACTGATACGGTTGATTACGGGAAAGCCGAATTTCTCAATCAGCAATCCTTTCATAAATCTGACCAAATCCGATATTGTGAGAATGATTACTGACAACGGTTGTGGCGATCTGATCCCTTACTCCATGAGTTGCGCCCATTCATGGCAACAGGAGACTAACCTGCATACACATTGCGGAATTTGCTCGCAATGCATCGACCGCCGGGTCGCAATCATTGCGGCGGGTAAGCCCCAATATGATCAGATTGAAGATTATGCTGTTGACTTTTTTACTGAGGCGGTGGACAAAAAGGTGGATGATTTCGATTCGCCCAACAAAAACTTGCTGACCTCATTCTTTTTACGTGGCAGGCAAATAGGTAATCCCAACTATGGCTACGATGATTTCGAAATGGATTTCCCTATGCTCAGCGACGCGGTTATGTATATGGGGAAGGATCCGGATGTTGCCGCTGGCAATATATTCAAACTTTACAAACGACTGGCGCAAGATATTTTAAAAGTCGAGAAATATACTCTCTTATCGCCTGAATATATAGCCAGAGCATGCGACTTGGAAAACCCGCTGTCCCCGGATTCATTGTATGGAATCCTATCGCGCGGCGTTAGACCGATCATGGAGCAGGAGCAAAAAGTTCTCCCAGTGGAAATGCCAGAATACATATTTCGGCTCAAGGGTGAAAGTTGGGAACTGCGATACAAGGGCGGGGAAATTAATATATTGCAGAATTATGCCGGTTGCAGTTATATCGTGCGCCTGTTGGCACAGCCCAACACGCCTTTAACATTGGAAGAAATTGATCCGAGCAATATCCCTTCGGCGGAAATATGTGTCGATGCCGATGAGTTGGCGCAAGGTTTTAATTCAGGGAACAGCTACGAACCCGCCACAGATAAAAAAGCGCTGGAAGAATATAATACTAAACTAAAGGAACTAAGGGCAGGTTTGGAACTGGCAAGAGCAGAAAATAATTCAGTCTATGAACTAGCCTGCGAAGAGGAAATGGATCAAATCAAAGCACACTTGTCGAAGGTTTTGAAAGTTGGCGGGAAAGCTCGCAATTTAAATACTGCCAATAAAAAGAAAACGGATCAGATAAGGCGGAATATCAAAACCGTTTGTACTAAAATTGCGGTGTTTGATTCTGAACTGTCCGAGCATCTGCATAAGCAAATATCTATTGGAGAGAAAACTGTAACCTATAAATCACCGCAGACTGTTACTTGGGCGACAAAATAAAAAATTGATTTTTTTCGTGCGACAAGAAATGTCGCACAACCCGACACCGAATGTCGTGCTTTCACTTTTGAAGCACGGCATTCGGTTTTTTATTGCACTTGAAACAAAGAGCAAGGCCGATGCCAGAACCCAGGAGGCATCACTTCACATGTATTATCGCGAACTGAATGGAATGGAACAGCGGCTTGTCGCGGTCATGAGGAAAATCAATTTTGGCCGCCTGGAAAACCTTGTCATTGAGGACGGTCATGCAAAGATTACTGCGGCCAGCAGGAAAATCAGCACCGCAAACTTTGAACGCGAGGAATCACCGCATACAGCCTCGCGGCCGGATGGGGATTTCATCTTGACCGACAGGCATGTCCGTTTTCTGCGGCACCTCCGCAAGGTGGGGAATGGCCGCATCAACTCAATCACTATCCGCGCCGGGCTTCCCGTATCTGCGGAAATTGAGGAGACCGTCGTATCCATCTGACCGGGCTGATACCCCATATATCCTTATATAGAAAGAAACAGGTATTTAGCTGACCAACCAGCCGAAGAACGGAGGTGGTCGGGAATGCCGCCAGAATAATGGCGCAACCCGACCACCTCCATTTTTTTTGACGGCTTCCCGACCGCTCCGCCGAGGCAAAAACTCAAGGAGCAGTCGAAATGACGCAGAAAAACAATCAGTCCGTCCGCAATGCGGAAGCCGCCGAAAACAGCAATCACATCCCGACCTTCGATGAAGTCTATGCGATGCCCTATGTGCGGGAATCCATCCGTTTCCTGCTCATGACAAACAGCATGCTGTTCCCCTATCTCGCGTCCTACGAGGATGACCTGCGGCAGGAAATGCTTATTTTCCTGGCATCCTCGCTGGAATGTTATGATTTCTCAAAATCCGACATCAAGACTTTCTGCAGGATGAAACTGGAAACCGGGCTGATTCGCGCTCGCCGCCAATATCGGGCGGAGAGTCAAAAAGCCATCTCCTGTGCTATCCCACTGGACAAGCTTGTCGCCGCCGAGCAGGAGGACGACTGCGGCGTTTCGTCCGGCATCCGCCGCAAAACGGAATTCTATGCGGAATCTCCTTTTGAAAAAGAAGCGTTGGACGAGGACTTGCAGGATGTCTTGAATTCGCTATGCCAACAAGACCGGAAGATTTGCGAATCGCTTCTCGACGGGATGCCCCTGACACAAATTCATGAATCCCATATTTGCTCAAAACGCTACCTTTTCAAACACGCATTGCCGCGAATCAGGAAAATCATGCAGGCAAAGAAATTTTAAAATTTCTCAGAAAAAGCGGTCCTGATTTCAAAAAAATTGGAGATATACCCGGTGTGACAAAAATCACCCAACACAAGGAAAGACAATATGAGCAACACAGACTTCATCATCACTGAACCGGCGGGCGAATACCACGCCCGCAGCTGCAAGGGCGAATTTATGTCCAGCCACATGCTGGCCGACTTCCGGGAAAGCCCCGCGCTCTACAGGAAGGAAATCCTCGGCGGGATCGAGAATGCCGAATCTCCGGCGTTCGTTCTCGGACGCGCCGCGCACTGCCTGATTCTTGAAGGCAAGGCCGAATTCGACAACCAGTACCTCGTCGCGGATGGCCCCGTGAATCCGAAAACGGGCGAACCGTTCGGCAAGGCGACGAAGGCCTATATGGAATGGCGTGCGGAGCAGAGCCGGGAGATCGTTTCCGGCCGGGACTACAACTTCATCATAAAATTGCAGACCTCCGTATGGCTTCATCCGGTCGCTTCGGAACTGCTTTCCGACGGCATTGCCGAAGGCGTGATCCGGGAAGAACTCTGCGGCGTGCCGTGCCAGATCCGCATGGACTGGTATAACCCCGCACTCGGTCTGGTCGATCTCAAAACCTGCGACAGCCTGAGATGGTTTGAATCCGACTGCCGCCGCTACGGCTACCTCTTTCAGATGGCGTTCTACCGGGCAATTATCCGAAAAGCGACAGGCTGGAATGTTCCCGTCCATGTCATCGCCGTTGAAAAGAACGAACCGTTTGCGACTGGCGTTTGGAAGCTTACGGACGAGGTTCTCGACCTTGCGGAGCTGACGAACAAGGCCGCGCTCGAACGCTACAGTCGATGCTGCGCCAGCGGAATTTGGCCGACCGGCTACGAAGAAACCAGAATCATCGATACACTGTGAGGCACATCATGTCTGAAATCAGAATCTGCAATTCCGCAACCGCATTTCTGGATGACGTGGCCTTCGAGCGGTTCAAATACCGGCGGTTCATTTTTACGCCGGAATTCGCCGGTGAGCTGGCGTCGGAATGCGAGTTTGAATCCTCATACTGGAACGATGAAACGGTGAGAGAACTCGCCTATGCGATGGAGGAAGGGCTGTGGAATCCTGACCGCAGTTATTTCCCGATAGTTTTCGATCCGTTCGGCGTATGTCTCGACGGGGCAAAACGGATTGTCGCCTGCGCGTTGTCCGGGAAGCCCGTCCAGATGAACGTCCTCGTCGCCACCGACAAGGAACTCAGCGCCGGCCGCGACAGCATTCTTGCCCGCATTCGCAGAGGTGCGCGGTGACGCGCCGTTCGCACAACAGAACAACCCAAAACTTTTAAGGAGATTTTATCCATGGGAATGCTTGAAAACATTCAGACGGGGCGGGAAAACAAGCCGCCGAGGATCATGATCTACGGAAGCGAAGGCGTAGGAAAGTCTACGTTCGGAGCGTCCGCACCGAATGCCGTCTTCGTTCAGACCGAGGACGGCCTCGGCGAGATCAACTGCAGGAAATTTCCGCTGGCGCATTCGCTGTCGGAAGTCATGGCGGAACTGATTGCGCTCCGCGACGAGCCGCACGAATTTCAGACCGCCGTGATCGATTCGGCGGACTGGCTGGAGCGTCTTATCTTTGACGAGGTCTGCCGTGAATTCGGCGTCCGCAACATCGAAAAGGCCGATGGCGGCTACGGCCGCGGATACACCCACGCCCTCACTCACTGGCGCAAGGTCATCGCGCTCCTCAACGAACTGCGCGAGAACCGCGGCATGATGGTGATTCTCGTCGCCCACGCCAAAGTGGAGCGGTTTGAAGATCCCGAAAACGCCGCCTACGACCGCTACACACC
This sequence comes from Victivallaceae bacterium, assembly GCA_036677805.1. Lineage (GTDB taxonomy): Bacteria > Verrucomicrobiota > Lentisphaeria > Victivallales > Victivallaceae > SIG78. The sequence goes on from JAVBVS010000018.1 coordinate 150,924, forward strand.
GCGTCTGCACAAGCATGCCGCCAGCCTGATCGCCGAATGGGTGGACGCCGTTCTCTTCGCCAACAAGAAGTTCCGAGTGCAAAAGGAGAACGCCGGGTTCAGCGGCGAACGGGCTATCGCGGCCCCTGTCGGCGCTGACGGCGGCGAACGTATCATTCGCACGGTCGGCTCTCCGGCCTGCATCGCCAAGAACCGTTACGGCCTGCCGAGCGAAATTCCGCTCTCATGGCAGGCATTCATCGACGCCTATCAGAAAGTCGAGGAAAACCATCATGAGTAAATGCAAAGCCGTCTGCGAAGTGTTCAGCCGCGTCTGCGGGTACTTTCGTCCGGTTTCGAACTGGAATAAAGGAAAACAGGAAGAGTTCAAAGAGCGCAAAAACTACGAAATCACGAAGAAAGGAGACCCTCATGAAGGAGCGGATCGTGCCAAATAACCATCCCCGCCTGTGCGATCTCTGCGGACAGATGATTCAGCTCGGAGAGATGCACAGGATCACGCAGCCGGATTACGGCGGCGGACTCTGGCGACATGAACATCTCCGCTGCCCGTCCTGCACGGCGGTCGTGACGAATACGAATCCCCAACGTCCCATAATCAACAGTCGGCACGCTCTCGTGCTGGCGTAATAGAAAGGAATCGAAGATGTCCACCCTGAATTTCAATGCAAGCGAAGTCGAGCCGAGCGCCGGATTCGAAGTGATTCCGGCGGGCAAGTACAACGCCGTCATCGCGGACTCCGAAATGAAGGAGACCCGTTCCGGCACGGGACGCTACCTTCAGCTGGAGTTCGAGATCATCGACGGCGAATACAAGAACCGCAAGCTCTGGGCTCGTCTCAATCTGGAGAACCCGAATCCCGACGCCGTCCGCATGGCCCGGGCCGATCTCTCGGCCATCTGCCGCGCGGTCAACGTGCTGACGCCGAAGGATTCGCTCGAACTGCACAATCTTCCGCTGGTCGTCACCGTCCGCTGCAAAAAGAACCAGGACGATGAAATGACCAACGAGATCAAAGGTTATGCACCGAAAGCAACGGCGGTCGCGGCGACACCGCCTCCGCAGGCAACAGCGAATACCGCTCCGCCGTGGGCAAGAAAGTGACGCTGGGATTTGAGCTTCCCTGGCCTCCGAGCGTGAACCACTACTACCGGCATGTGGGGGCGAAAGTCCTCATCAGCCGGGACGGGCGGAAATACCGGGAAATGATCGTCTCCCGGTTCCGTTCGGAGGGCGTGGAAACCTTCCGGGGTCCGGTGGAGCTTTCCATCGAGCTGTATCCGCCGGACAACCGGAGGCGCGACGCCGACAACAGCCTGAAATGTCTGCTGGACGCATTCACGCACGGAGGGCTGTACGAAGACGATTCGCTGATCCGCAGACTCGTCGTGACCAAACGCGAACCGATGCCGCCGGACGGCATGGCATATATAAGGATAAGAGAATGGACAGAAGACAAAACAACGGGCGCAGATGCCAAATCGTCCAAGAGTTCGTGAAAGGCGTCGCGGATGACACAGAGAGGCTGGTCTGCTTCCTTTACCTCAACGGATACAAGGACGGCGCGGTCCGCCGGACGCTCCATATCGGCAAGCCGAAGCTGGAGCTGATGAAGTTGAAGCTGGCGTTCGACATGAAGAAGGCCGGGATTCAACCGGGAGCGTGATCCGATGGAACTTCGACCGTACCAGCAGGCGGCGGTGGACGCCGTATACAACCACCTCCGGACGCGGGACGACAACCCGTGCGTGGTCTTGCCGACCGGCACCGGCAAATCGGTGGTGATTGCGAAAATCGTCCGCGACGCGGTGTCGCAATGGAACGGGCGCGTCCTGATCCTGGCGCATGTGAAGGAACTGCTCGAACAGAACGCCGGGAAGATCGAGACGTTCTGCCCGGACATTCCCATCGGCGTTTATTCGGCGGGGCTGAAATCGCGGGACACGCGGGAATCCGTGATCGTCGCCGGAATCCAGTCGGTCTACGACAAGGCTTGCGACCTCGGAGCGTTCGACCTCGTCGTCGTGGACGAGGCGCATTTGATCGCGCCGGACGGGGACGGGATGTATCGCTCTTTCCTCAAGGACATGAAGGTCATCAATCCGAACGTCCGCCTCATCGGTTTGACGGCGACGCCGTTCAGACTCAAAGGCGGTCTGATCTGTCAGCCGGAAAATCTGCTGAACGAAGTCTGCTACGAAGCCGGACTCAAGGAGATGATCCGGGACGGGTATCTGTCGCCGCTGGTTTCGCGGGCCGGACGCGCCGAGGCGAAACTGGACGGCCTCCATATCCGCGGCGGCGAATTCGTCGGGGACGAGATCGCATCGGCGATGGACACCGACGAACTGGTATCGTCTGCGTGCCGTGAAATCGTCGAGCTGACGCGGGAACGGAAGTCGGTGCTGATTTTCACCTCCGGCGTTGACCATTGCCGCCACGTGGCGGAGAAGATTTCCGCCTATTCCGGCATGGAATGCGCCGTGGTGACCGGGAACACGTCTCCCGGCGAACGCGCCGAAATCATCGACCGGTTCAAAGGCAAGGAGGTCGTGGCGGATTTGTTCGGGACGCCGAAGCCGCCGTTGAAATATCTCTGCAACGTGAATGTGTTGACTACCGGATTCGACGCGGTGAACATCGACTGCGTGGTTCTCCTGCGGCCAACCAATTCGCCGGGACTTCTGATCCAGATGGTCGGGCGCGGAACGAGGCTGTCGCCGGAGACGGGGAAACAGAATTGTCTCGTCCTCGACTACGGCGGCAACATCATGCGTCACGGTCCCGTGGACATGATCACGGTGACGGACAGGGCGCCCGGAAACGGAGACGCTCCGGCGAAAAAGTGTCCGCAATGCCTCGCGCTGATCCACGCGGCGTATCAGGAATGCCCGGAATGCGGATACGAATTTCCGCCGCCGGAAAAGAGCAAAATCACGGAACACGCGGCAAAGGACGGCGTCATCTCCGGCGAAATCTTCTATGACGAATACGCGGTGAAGAATGTTTACTACTGCGTTCACGAGAAGCGGTACGCCGATCCCGGCACGCCGAAGACGATGCGGATCGACTACGAGGTCGGCCTCAACGACTTCCGTTCCGAATGGGTTTGCCCGGAGCATACCGGATACGCCAGAGGAAAATTCGAGAAGTGGTGGAAGAACCGCGCGGCGCTTGGCTGTCCAGTTCCGGCGACGGCGCGGGAGGCCGTCGCCTTGGCGGACGAAGGACTGCTGGCGCAACCGCTCGCCATCACGGTAAAGTCCGTCGCGGGAGAGAAGTTCGACCGCATCACGAAATGCGTCCTTGGCGAACGTCCGGCGATGCGCGAACCGGGCGACGATCCCAGCGAAGCCGATGACCGGCATTCCAACAGCCCGGAGGAGTTGGGAGTAAGCGACGATTTTGACGAAGACTCGGTTCCGTTTTGAGGTGCAGACATGGAAAAAACATGCAATAAATGTAAACGACTGCTTCCGCTATCTGAGTTTTATAAGCACCCTGCAATGGCAGATGGGCATTTGAATAAATGCAAAGAATGTTGTCGTTCAGATTCTTTGCAAAACAGAAGGCGAAGAGTCGATTATTATCGGGACTATGACCGAAAACGTTCTTGGCTGACGCATAGGATATTTCAGCGCAAGACAATATGGAGAAGACAAAAAGAAATGGAACCAGAAAAATACCACGCACGTACTGCTGCTGGAAATGCTTTGCGTGACGGAAGACTTCCTCACGGTACACAATGCTATTTATGCGGTGGCGCAGAAAATCTTGAAATGCATCATCCCGATTATTCGCAGCCACTGCGAGTGTATTGGCTCTGCCGTGTATGCCACCGAAAACTTGATGGGATGCAGAAAATTGGTATTCCGGCGGGAGACCTCGGATGAATGCAAAACAGATATTTCCGGTCATCCTGATCGGGGTCGGCATGGGAGCGGTATCCGGCTGCCCTAAAAAAAACCGTCGATTTCAAAATATTTGAAACCGACGGCATGTTGCAGGCATCTCAATAATGATGCGATGCCGTTAAAGAAATCAGTGCTTTTTGTAGCCGCACTTCGGGCAGACGCCATCAACCAGCGCAATCCCGCACCGCGGACAACGATCCATCGTTCCGACCGGGGTGTATTCCTGGGTAGCCGCATTGACACCGCTGGTGAAGGTGATCTTGGCAATATTCAGCTTATCTTTGAGCAGATCGTAGACCATCTTGATCATGCCTTCGACTGTCATGGTTTCCTTGGTGACAACCAGACGACAGTCCGGGTAGGCCGTCGCCAGTTCCGTCTTGAAAGCCTCGCCCTTCATGGTGTTGGTCGGCGCGCCATTTTTGATTCCCTGAGCTTCATATACGGCAAGGACGGCGGGAAGCAGCGGGTCATCTTCTCTCAAGATGAGGGCGTGGTCGAAATTTTTCAGAACAGCCCAAGCCGTCTTCTGGATTTCGTTGCACGGGAAAACCATGTTAACGCCGGGGTTGATGGAATCCTCCACCTCAATCGTCAAAATGCCGGTATGCCCGTGCAAATACTGGGCTTCGCCCTTGAATCCGTAGAATCTGTGCGCATACTGCAGATCGAATGTTGTGTAGCTTTTCATGGTTATTCCTCCTGTTGGTTATCACCATAGAAGCACCTTGCCCCTATTTTATGACTCGGTGTTTTCACCCGCCGGTTTTTCGGATGAATCCTGCTTGTGCGCCGAGGCGCACTTTGGGCACAAACCGACAAGTCTGATTTCCATGTGCTGTACTTGTCGTGCCAGCAATTCGGGCGGTATCTGAGCCCCGTCCGGCCAATCAAAATCAGAAATCTCACAGCAGTTTTTGCAAATGAAATGTCCGTGCGCACCGACACGACAATCGTAACGCGCATGGTCGATATGCTCTATACGCCCAATCATACCATGCTGCGAAAGTTCATTGAGGATACGGTATACGCTTTCGCGTGAAATCGTCGGCTGGCGGCGACGCACCGCATTCCAAACAGTATCTACATTCGGATGCGTATGATTTTGCTGTAAAAAAGCATACACAGCCAAACGCTGGGGCGTACACTTCCAGCCAATGTTTTTGCAAAGCTCACGAAATTGATTTTGAACATTGTTTTTCATGATTGTAAAACCCGTTATTTATATCTTTCATGTAAATAACTATAACATGTATTTAAAGCTTGTCAAACCATTTTTTTAAGAAAGTGACAAAATCGAAGGGGAACACACTTTTAAAGAGCTTAAGGAAGTTAAAACGGGCCACATCAGCAAGAAAGGACAAAATGAATGCGACAAAATTATTCCCGGTCATCTTGATCGGACTCGACGTTGGAGCGGCGGCGGTTTACCTCTGCTGCGGAGACACAAAAAACGCCATCTACTGGTTCGCTGCGGCGACGCTGACCGCGACCGTGACATTCTGACAGAGGAGAAAAATATGGATTTCAAGTACATCCGTCATCCGGAATACGCGATGGAGTTCCGGACGTTCGACAAAGTGAGCGGGGAGATTTTCCCCGCCACGGGCTTCGACGACGAAAACGTCTACGCCGTCCTGGACGGCGTGGTCGAGGCGCTCGACCGGGCCGATTGCGAAATCGACCAGTGGATCGGCCTGCTCGACCAGGAGGAACGGAAGGTGTTCACCAACGACATCGTGGAAGTCCGCAACAGCTTCGGCCGGCCGGTCGGGCTTTTCATCGTCCGGTACAACAGCCGCGAAGGACGGTACATCCTCGACGGCGTGACCCGTGGCGCGCATATCAGCCGCGTCACCGTCTGGCAGAACATCCGCGTCGTCGGCAACGCCCATGAGAAACATTTCAACGTGAAAGGATACGCCCATGCCTGAATCCGTCATCGAATGGGAGGTTTCGGAACAGAACCTCACGCAGGAACTGACCAGCAAAGACCGCCGCTGGCATATCAGCAAGAAACAGACGGGCCGGAAAGAACCGGAATTCTTCATGAGCAACTACGATTTGCTCCTGACCCCGCACGGCTCCGGTTCGGACTATTTCCAGTGTTTTCAGACCTTCATCGCGGACTGCGACAGGTTCGTCGAACTGGCCGGAAAAATCAAAGCCGAGGCCGAACGGCATCTCGTTCAGATGGAACAGGTGGCGAAGGCGGCGACCCGTGAATACAGAAACAATGAAGAGGAAATCAATCATGAGTAACACACCGGCAAATCTCGCCTATGGCAAGCGCACCGTCCGCATGGTCGTGATGAACGGCGTCCCGAAGTTCTCCGCGACCGACATCTGCAACATCCTCGGCTACGTCAACCCGAACAAGACGCTGGGGCGCTTCTGCAACTCGTCGCCGGAATACGTCCGCATGGACACCGCCGGCGGTCCGCAGAACGTCCGGATGATCGGAACGGAGGACATCCGCGCCATTCTGTCGCGCAGCCGTCACAAGGCCGTCCGCCGCCTGCGGGAATGGTTTGAGACGAAAGTCATTCCCGCAGTCACATTCCCGGCTTTCAGTCTGGTCGGCGTGACGGTGCTGATTCCGTTCCGCGAGGTGGAGGCGAGATGATCGACAAGGAAGAAATCGTCCGCGCCTTGAAGCTGTGGTTTCAGCCGGGGGATGTCTTCGAAGTCCGCGTCCTGAAAGCCGTCACGCCGGGATATCTGAAACCGCATACGGAATCGGGATATTTCGATTATGACAACATCCCGGCGGCGGCGGAAGCGCTTGGAAAGCTTCGCGCCTATGCCGGAGCGTATGTCACCGTCAATCCCGTGTCGCCCGATCTGCTGGCGAGAGCCTGCAACCGGCTCTGTCCGGCGGAATCGGAATCGACCACCGCCGATTCCGACATTGTTTGCCGGCGCTGGCTTCTCATCGATTGTGATGCCGTGCGGAAAGCAAAGATTTCCAGCACTGACGCTGAACATGAGGCGGCATTGGACAAGGCATGTGAAATCCGCGACGGACTGTCATCCCTCGGCTGGCCGCTTCCCGTGATGCTGGATTCCGGCAACGGTGCTCAGATGACCTACCGCATCGACCTTCCGGCCGACGACGGCGGACTCGTCCAGCGTGTGCTGGGCGAGATCGCAAAGGCATCCTCGGACACGGTCAAGGTGGATTTGACCGTGTACAATCCGGCCCGTATCTGGCGCATTCCCGGCACCATTAACCGCAAGGGAGACAACATTCCCGTGCGGCCGCATCGCATGGCGCGGATTCTTGAAGTCCCGGACAAAATCGTTCCCGTGACCGAAGCCCAACTGCGTTCGGTCGCTGGAGTTGCGACCGCTCCAATCGCGTTGCCAGAAACGGAAGCCGGCTATACGGAATCGGACGGCTTTGACCCGGACGAATGGATAGCGAAGTTCGCTCCCGACGCCGGGGCGCCTGTTTCCTACAAAGATGGACGCAAGTGGATATTCAAGGTCTGCCCGTTCGATCCGGCGCATGACAACAGTTCCGCCGGAATCTTTCAATACGCCAACGGCAAAATCGGATTTCACTGTCATCACGATGGTTGTCGAGGCAACGACTGGAAGAAGTTCCGCGTTCTGCGTGAACCGGGCTGTTACGACCGTCCGCAGGCGGATAATCTTCCGGAGGTGGACGTGACGGGCATTCTGAACCAGCAAGGCAAAGGCTCAAATGTTCCAGCTGACTCTTCAATCGTGATTCCCGAAAAACCGGAGATAATAACGCCTTGGCGTTGTGTAACCAATGGAGACATTATGGCTTGCCTTGACGGAACATTCCTGGGTGAACTGACAGATATTTACGCATCGGTATCGCGTCCGCCACTGCCTCTGGAGGGCGCACTGCTGAAAGCAATTGTCACAGCGGCTTGCTGTTTGAGCGGCGAAGCCTCGGAGGAGGAGCTGCAGGGGCGTTATGGCGGCAATCTTGGTGGCGTGGCATTCATCGGGCATGATCGGGCGCGTATGAAAATCAACACCAGCGGAGGACAGCTTTGCAACGCATATGCGATGCTTGTAGCACCCTCGGCGTGCGGAAAGGATATCGGCGGGTTGATCGGAAAGTTTTCCCACATGCGGAATCCGGACATTTACCATGCAGACAAAGGCAATGCTCTACCGGACTGGAATCTGGGAACTTCCGGTTCGGCTGCCGGTATCGCTACCGTGTTGAGTCATAAACCCAATGCGCTTCTAAGCATCTCGGAAATGTCCAGCTGGCTTGATAAGGATTGCTGGCAAAGCCGTGCGGCGGAATTCCTGACACAAGTCTTTGGCATGGGCTACTTCGATGAGAATTTTTCGGATCGAGGTCGATGCGCGGCATCCCGGTCAGCGGTTTACTGCGCACCCAATATCATCGCGAACATTCAACCGAACGTATTCAACGAAAAGGTGGATATCATTGATGTCGAGACCGGATTCGTCGGACGATTCCTTATTTCCAAGATGCCGGAATTCTACGGCAACCCGAAGAATTTCGACAGCATTGCCGTCTTGAAGCGCATGGAGCTGGTAATTCAGCCGTTCCTGCGAAAACGCGGGATCGTCGAATTCGAGGACGGATATTCCGATGCTCTGCAACAAGTGTTCATCGGTAAATGCGACCAGCGTTTCGTTCCGTCATGGCGTCGCCTGTGCAATGAATACTATCCGCGATTTGTCGTGATGCTTTCAATTAACGGAGACATTCGGACGCAGGGCGAAGACGTAATCGTTACCGATGATACACTGCTTCGGGCAAGGACACTGGTTCTGTGGTTCTTTGCAAACGCGGAGCGCGTATTGTCCGGCATCGTGGAAAGCGTCGGAAACAGCAAAATTGTCGAGAAGCAACTGAAACGTCTTTTCACCATCATCCGGGATTCCAATCATGGCGATGGAGTGCTTACGAGGGATATATCCCGTTCGGCAAGCGGAAGCGGGACAACGGCCAAGCAACGTCAGGACTTGCTGCTGGAGCTGGAAGCCAGACAGTGGGTCGCAAGAAACGATGACGGACGTTACACCGTTTTGAATCCGCCGCCGGATTTGGAAAGGGTTCGGAAAAGACGTTAGGAAAAGTTCGGAAAAAAAGCTGATTTTCCGAACCCAGGGGCCTTGAAGTTCGGAGGGTTCGGAACTTTTTCCGAACCTTTTTCCGAACCTCTAAACTACTTATAATCAATAACAACACATAAATATATATAGGTTAGGAGAGAGGGTATGTCTGTGTGTGTTTTTTGCCCATGTGTATGTATATATCGCATGCGCGAGTCCGAACCACCTTTGGCGGTCGGGCCGTTTCCCACAAGCAACCGGAAAAACTTTAGGAGACCATGATGTCACCAAAAAATCTCACTGGGTCGGAATTCGCTCCCATCACTGTATTCGTTCCGCTGTTTCACGATGGCGAAAACAGCCTCGGCATCCATGTCAAAATCTTTGAACGCTTCGGCGCATGGAGTTTTGAAATGGAATCCGACCTGCGCCAATGCAATTCGTTAATTGAAGAACTGTTTACCGGCCTTTGCCGGGAAGCCGGACTCCAGCGACGAATCATCTGCGCAATCGACCTTGAAATTGGCAGACGTGACGATGATTACGAATTTATCTGCACGCCAAGTCACGCACTGGCCTGCGGCGATTTCTTTACTCTTGAAGCTATCAATCACCTGTTGGCAACCTCATTTATCCCGTATTGGCAACTTGTTGCCCGGCAAATCAATGAATTTGACCGATGCGAGGGTTGGGAAGATACCTGCAAACGAGCCATTGAAGCTCTCGGAACGTGGGAGGAATTTGACGATGCGGAAATCGCAGATACCCATTGGAAATGCGACTGGAACAATGTGAACTGCGGACACGACCGCAGACAGCTCATTCGTGGAAATAACTGGCGCTCGCCCGCCGAAGATCGTCCGCTGGAGAGATTTGAGGAGAATTCCTCCAAACATAAATGGCGGCTGTGACCTGGCGCACGATATCTGGAATGGGTGACACGCAGTCAGAACCTGCTGCGCTCATACCGCGTTCTCGGCAGAAACGCAAAGAAACCACCGCTGACGCACAATGACGCGCAGTGAGTGAGAGTCTTGCCTTTCGCGTTATGACGCGACAGGACGCGGAGAAACGCCCCCTGGGGGCGCAGGGGGACGAGGTCGGCCGCAGCCCCATAGGGGGCGAAAATCGAGCGGTTCCCCCGCAGGGGATCGCCTCCTGAGGGCGGCGGAAGGAGTCGGGAGGATAACCAAAGTTTCCGCGGCAGACCGAGGGACGCCGGAGCCCCTGTTTTTTACGGACAATATCTCACAATGGAAGGATTTTTATGCAAATCACCAACATGAAACTGTCGGAGATTCACCCTTACGAAAAGAATCCCCGATTCAATGACGAGGCGGTCGACGCCGTGGCGAAATCCATCCGGGAATTCGGCTGGCGTTCTCCGATTGTGGTCGACAAGGAACACGTCATCGTGTGCGGCCACACCCGCTTCAAGGCGGCGCAAAAGCTGGGGCTGGCGGAGGTTCCGGTCCATATCGCCGCCGATCTCACGCCGGAGCAGATTCAGGCGTACCGCATCGCCGACAACAAAACGGCGGAGATCGCGGAATGGAACTACGACCTTCTGCCGCTGGAGATCAGGGAATTGCAGGACGCCGACTTCGACCTGTCGCTACTCGGATTCGACACGGACGAACTCGACCGTCTGCTGAACGGGACGGACGCCGACACGGTCGCCTCCGGCGAGACCGAACCGGACGCCGTACCGGACGTGCCGGAGGAAGCCGCCAGCAGGCGCGGCGAAGTCTACCGGTTGGGCGACCACCTGCTCCTGTGCGGCGACGCCACGAAGCCGGAGGACATCGCCAGACTGACGGGCGACGACAAGGCGAACCTGTATCTCGTCGATCCGCCGTACAACGTGGCGCTGACCGGAAGCAACGGCCTCACCATTCAAAACGACAATATGGCCGACGGCAAGTTCCGTGACTTCCTGACGGCGGCGTTCCGCTGCGCCTCGGATTCCATCGAGCCGGGAGCGTCGTTCTATGTGTTCCATTCCGATTCCGAATCAAGCAATTTCCGGCTGGCGGCGCGGGACGCCGGACTGGAAGTCCACGAGACTCTCTACTGGGTCAAGAACAGTTTTGTCCTCGGACGCTTCGACTATCACTACCAGTCGGAATCCGTCCTCTACGGCTGGACACCGGGAGCGCCGCACAGCTGGTATTCCGACCGCTGCCAGACGAACATCCTCAGCTTCGACAAGCCGAAGCACAACGACGTGCATCCGTCGATGAAGCCAGTGGGGATGCTGGTCTACCTCGTGAAGAATTCTTCGAAGCGGGGGGAAACGGTGTTGGACAACTTCGGCGGCAGCGGTTCGACGCTGATCGCCTGCGAGCAGACCGGAAGGAAGTGCCGCATGATCGAACTGGACGAAAAGTACTGCGACGTCATCCGCCGCAGATGGGCGGAATTCGTCCATGGCGAAGGCTGCGACTGGAAAAAACTTACGCCAGCCGTCGAAAACCAAACAGAAGGAGAAAATACCAATGAATGAAATAGTGAAACTGTATCAAGACCATCCTGTTCGAATTCTTGAGCGAAATGGCGATCCGTGGTTTGTTGCAAAGGATGTGTGCGCTGTGCTGGATATCAGAAATAGTAGACAGGCAACCAGCTATTTGGACGATGATGAAAAGGATGTCATTACTAATGACACCCCCTCCGGTGATCAAGAAATGACGGTGGTCAGTGAACCGGGACTTTATTCACTCATTCTCCGGAGCCGCAAGCCTGAAGCCAAAGCGTTCAAACGCTGGGTGACACATGAAGTCCTGCCGTCCATCCGAAAGACGGGTGCATATGTTACACCGGATATTTCATTGGAACAGATTGGCGCACTGGTAAAAAGACTCATCGCCCAAACCGAAAATCTTATTGAGAACAATTGCCAATTGCGGGAAAAAAATGAATATCTCGAACAGTTCTGTCCCAAGGGCGAATATGGTGCGTTGTCAAAATTTAACGGTAAACCAAAGTGGCAACAGCGAAGCGGTTGTTATGTTTCCACGCATGGGGGTAAGCCTAAACGCATGAATCCTGAAATCTGCGGATTTTTACAACTGGATTTGTTTCATGATTATCTGCCGGCAACGTGGCTGGCAGACACCATAAATATCATCAGCGTCAACTACCCGAAACTTTTGGAGACGGCAAGAGCGTAAGGGAAAGTTCAGTCCTTGCCGCAGGGCTGGGCATTTTGTCATTCGGCGAACTCGAACTTCCCTTTCTCTGCGCTTTTGCGGACGCGGGGGAATTCCTTCGTGGCGATCTCGCGGAAGATGCTTCCGTACAATGTCTGCTCCGGCGTTTTGCATGCGGTTGGAATCCATAACCCCTGTTCGACGGCGGCTTTGACCAGTTCGCGGGTGTTCATCGGTTTGCCGCCGGTCTTGAGAACTTCGACCGCCGCGTCCATCAGCGACATTTTTTTGGCGGTCTTCCGCGGCGCGGCGCATTCGGGAACCGGATTCGGAGACTCCTCTTCGGCGGGCGTGATGACGCGCAGAATTCTCATCGTGGCGAATTCCTTGCCGCTGGCGAGGCTCTTGACGAGGCATCCGGTTTCGGCGACTTCGAGAACCGATGCTTCGATTTCGCGGCATCCGACCTTGACGAGGACTTTGCTTCCGACCGTGACATTCATTTCATTGCTCATTTTTCGATTCCTTCCGGGTTTTGGTTTTGAGCGTATCTCGTTGCGCTGGTTCTTATTAAAGCGTTCCATCCGCATAAAGCCAGGGCAGTTTCGATATTATACCGACAATTTTCAACATAAGGACTTCACATGGAAGAACATCTGAAACCGCTGGCGCTCTCGCCGGAGAATCTGGTGAAGATTCTTGTCCGGTCGGGATGCCGGATCATGACGATGGAGCTGCTTCAAAGAGACATCGACGCGGGGATGCCGGTCAACGCCGACGGCACAATCAACCTGATCAACTATATGGCGTGGATGATAAAGGAGGCGAACGGCAATGGCGACAATGAATCCGGGCAAGCTCAAGCCGATTGACGTTGTGCGTCTGGTGAACAGCTCGCCGCTCCGGGACGTGCTGAGCGACCGCCAGCTGAGGCGGCACCGCGAACGGGCGGGATTCCGCATCACGGACGACGACGGGCAGACCGTCAATCTTTTCAAATACGCCGCATGGCTTCGGGAGCTGCTGCATATCCGGCAGTCGGCGGTGAATCAGACCTACGACGAAAAAAAGAATTCCGTCCGCAACCGGAACATCGCCCTGGCGCTCGCCGGACGCGACATCGGGGATCTGCCGGAAGTGGAGAATCCCGGACTGAAGGAGCGGTGCCGGACGGATTTCAGGCTGTTCTGCGAATCGTATTTCCCGGAGAACTTCACGCTGGAATGGTCGGAAGACCATTTGAAGGTGATCGCCAAAATCGAGACGGCGGTTCTGCACGGCGGTCTGTTCGCCATGGCGATGCCGCGCGGCAGCGGCAAGTCGACGCTGACCGAATGCGCCGCTTTGTGGTCGATGCTTTACGGCCACCGGGAGTTTGTGTTCCTCGTCGGCGCGACCGAAGCCGCCGCCCTGGAAATGCTGGACAGCATCAAGACGGAACTGGAGACGAACGGGCATCTGCTGGCGGACTTTCCGGAAGTCAGTTTCCCCATTGCGTCGCTGGACGGCATTTCCAACCGGTGCGCCGGCCAGCTCTACAAGGGAGAGCGGACGCGCATCACCTGGACGAGCAATGAAATCGTCCTGCCGACGATAAAGGGCAGTCCGGCCTCCGGCGTGATCGTCCGGGTGGCGGGCATCACCGGGCGTATCCGCGGCATGAAATACAAACGCGCCGATGGAAAAAACGTTCGTCCGTCGCTGGTCATTATCGACGATCCGCAAACCTCGGAATCCGCCGGTTCGCTGGAGCAGACGCGAAAGCGCGTCCGCGTGCTGGCGGGCGACATCCTCGGCCTTGCGGGGCCGGGCGAAAAGATTTCGGGCATCATGCCCTGCACGATCATCCGTCCGGGCGACATGGCCGACACCATCCTCAACCGTCAGACGCATCCCGACTGGAACGGCGAGAAAACGAAGATGGTGTACAAGTTCCCGGCGAACATGAAGCTGTGGGAACAGTATGCCGACCTCCGTGCGGAATCGCTGCGGACGGACGGAAACTTCCAGGCGGCGACGGATTTCTACATCGCCCACCGGAAGGAGATGGACGAAGGATCGGAAGTGGAATGGGACGCGCGATTCAATCCGGACGAGGCGTCAGCAATCCAGCATGCCATGAATCTGAAGTTCCGGGACGAGGTCGCGTTCATGAGCGAATACCAGAACGAGCCTTTGCCGGAGGACATGGCGGACGACGCCCTTCTGTCGGTGGACGAGATCGCCGGCAAGGTCAACGGGGTTGCCCGGGGGAAAGTGCCGCTCGCCTGCGACCGCGTCACCATGTTCGTGGACATCCAGAAAGCCCTCCTGTTCTATGCGGTCGCGGCGTGGTCGGACGACTTCACCGGAGCCGTGCTGGACTACGGCGCGTGGCCGGAACAGCACAACCGGATGTTTTCCCTCGCGTCCGCGAATCCGACCATCCAGTCGAAGTTTCCGAACGCCGGACTGGAGGGCGGCCTCTATGCGGCTCTCACCGCGTTGACCGACGACATGCTCTCCCGCGAATGGGAGCGCGAGGACGGGGCGATGCTGAAAATCGAACGGGCGATGATCGACGCGAACTGGGGCAGTTCGACCGACATCGTCTATCAGTTCTGCCGCCAGAGCGTATATTCCGGCGTGATCTATCCGGCGCACGGACGGTATGTGGGCGCGAGTTCCAAACCGATGACGGAGTACCGGAAGCAGCCGGGCGACCGCCTCGGCTTCAACTGGATGATGCCGAACGTGGCGGGGAAACGCGCCATCCGGCACGTGATCTTCGATTCCAACTTCTGGAAATCGTTCATCCACGCCCGGCTGGCCGTGCCGATGGGCGACAAGGGCTGCCTCTCGTTCTACGGACGGCATCCGGCGCTCCACCAGCTGATCGCGGAACACCTGACGGCGGAATACCGCGTGAAGACGGTCGGGCGCGGACGGACGGTGGACGAGTGGAAACTGCGCCCGGAACGGAACGACAACCACTGGCTGGACTGCCTCTCCGGCTGTGCCGTCTGCGCCTCGATGCTCGGATGCACCATGCCGGAATTCGGGGCGGCGGTGAAGCGGAAAGCGCCGATGACGGGCCGGCTTTCCGATATGCAGCGCGGGCGGCGCACGGCGACGAACCCGGGCGCCGGATATGAACCCGGCATGAAACTTTCAGATATTCAGAGGAGCAGACATGGAGAAAAATAACGGCGGCGACGCCATTTGTCAGGCGGTGTTTCTTTTATCCGCGATTGTCCGCAGAATAAGGGATGGCCGAGTGGATAAAGACTCGAACCAACGCTTAAATAGGAACGCGCCGGAGAAGCGCGCGGAACCGCGGGCAACGGCGGCCGGCAAGCGGCTTGCAACAGAAACGACATGATTATGTTACGCCGGAATAAACACCGGAGAAAGGAGACATGGAAAAGATGAGTTGCCATGAAGCGGTACTCGCCCGGCAGATGGATGTCATCGGGCGTCAGAATATGCCGGAACTGACACAGAAGTTCGAGGAGCTGTACGGGTTCAAGCCGGGAAACACCACCCCGCGCGGCATTCGCAAAAGAATTGCATACCGCCTGCAGGAAATCTACCTTGGCGGGCTGAGCGACAGGGATATTGAAACGCTCGAAGCCGTCGCCGACAAAGACCCGCTGGCGAATCTCGACCAAAGGGGAACGCGCAAAGTGATAAACCGCGAGGGAACGCGCCTCAAACGGGTATGGAAGGGCGTGGAGCATGAGGTGATTGCCGTTGGCGACGGAACGTTCGAATTCAACGGGAAAAAATACAAATCGCTGTCCGCCGTCGCCCGTGAAATCACGGGGACGCGGTGGAACGGCAAACTGTTTTTCGGAGTGAAAAAGAATGGATGAAGTCAAGAAAAAGCGCTGCGCCGTCTACACGAGAAAATCGGTGGAGGACGGCCTGGAGCAGGAGTTCAACTCGCTGGATGCGCAGCGGGAGGCCGGAGAGAATTACATCGCCAGCCAGAAGGCGAACGGGTGGGTGTGCCTGCCGGAACGGTATGACGACGGCGGATTCAGCGGCGGCAACACCGACCGTCCGGCATTGCAGAAACTGCTGAAAGACGCGGAGGCCGGACTGATCGACATTATCCTGGTGTACAAAATCGACCGTCTTTCCCGCTCCATCTGCGACTTCGCCGAACTCTCCAAAAAGTTTGACAAGTGGGATGTGGCCTTCGTCAGCGTGACGCAGGAAATCAACACGCACACGTCCGCGGGCCGCATGATGCTGAACATCCTCATCACCTTCGCGCAATTCGAGCGGGAGGTCATCACCGAGCGCGTGAGGGACAAGATGGCGGCCAGCCGGAAAAAAGGCAAGTGGGTCGGCGGATGTTGCCCGTTCGGATATCGCGTTGAAAACAAGAAGCTTGTGATAGACAGGGAAGAAGCGGATGTGGTAAGGCGCATATTCCGCCGCTTCACGGAAATTCAGTCGCCGAAGCATATTGCCTACGAATTGAACCGGGAAGGAATTTGGAACAAGCAGGGAAAAACGTGGACGACCCTGCAGCTGTACTACATTCTGAACAACCATCACTACATCGGCGAGGTTCTCTATAAAGGCGAAGTATACCCCGGGGAACAGGAGGCCGTCATAGACCGTGAAACGTGGGACTTGTGCCACCGGTTCATGAAAGAAAACGCGCCGGTGCGCGACAACACCAGCCGGCCGGAGTTAGCCGCTCCGCTTCGAGGCGTTCTGCGCTGCGGATATTGCAACGGCGCGATGACGCCGGTGAGATCGAAGCGCTGGGGACGGGAGCACCACTATTACCGCTGCATCACCGATGCGAAACGCGCGGTGCCGGTCTGTCCGGTAAAATCGGTGGCGGCCGGAGAGATCGAGCGGATCGTGCTTGTGGAATTGAAGAAAATACTGGCAGCGCCGGAAATCGTCCTTGCGGTGGCGAAAAAAACCAGAGAGCGTCCGAACGACATCATCGAGATGTTCTCGGAACGCTTGTGGGAGGAGATCACTCCGGCCGAACGGCAGCGGCTGATGCAACTGCTGGTGGAACGGGTGACCATCAACGAAGGCGACATCAAAATAGAAATCCGGACGGCCGGAATCAAATCAATACTGGAGGAGCATCGTGGAGAGTAAACTTTTGGAGAACGGGAACCTTGAGGTGACGATAAAATACGTCATCCGGGGCATATCGGGACGCAAACGCATCATTGCGCCGGACGCGCCGATGAAGGATACGGAACCTTTGGTGCTGCATGTCGCCCGTGCGTTCCGCTGGCGGAAATACATCGACGAGGGGCGGTTCGGCAACACCGTCGAGCTGGCGCACGCTCTCGGCCTTGAACCGTCGATGGTGGCGCGGACAACGCGGCTGACGATGCTCTCCCCGAACATCATCCACCATATCATCATGGGCGACATTCCACGAAAACTGAATCTTGCCACGCTGCGCAACGCCATCCCGGATTCGTGGAAGGCACAAGAAGAACAATTCCTGGGAAAATGAAAACACTGCGATGCTATGCGTTGTCGTGCCGAATGGCCGATAAACATTTTTTTTGAAAAAAAGTTCAAAAAAGCGGTCCTGTTTTTCTTTTTTTTGGAGATATACCCGATGTGACAAAAATTTCATCACCACATCGGAGAATATCAAATGAACTATGGAAGCGTATGCAGCGGGGTCGAGGCGGCAAGTCTCGCCTGGAAGCCGCTGGGCTGGACGGCGAAATTCTACGCCGAAGTCGAGCCGTTTCCCTCGGCGGTGCTGTGCGAACGGTTCGGGGCGACGCGTCCGCTGCGTCCGCTCGACCCCGCCGAAGCACACGACGAAAAAGACCGGAAGCTCCGCGAGAGCTGGAAGAGGCAGATCGCCGGACTGCCTCCGGCCGGCAGAATACCCAATCTCGGCGATTTTCCCAAGATAAAGGAAACGGACTATGACGGACACATTGATCTGCTCGTCGGCGGCTGTCCCTGCCAGTCATACAGCCTCGCCGGACTGCGCAAGGGACTCGCCGATCCGCGGGGCAACCTCACCCTCGAATTTGTCAGACTGGCTTATCGGACAAAAGCCCGAATCGTCGTTTTTGAAAACGTGCCGGGCATCCTCAGTTCAGGTGACGGCGGAAGCGATTTTGCCGGATTCCTATCGCTCCTGTGCGGATGGGAAGTCAAACCTCCCGGAGACGGCTGGCGGAAATGCGGAATCGTCACTCCCGCCCCCGGATGCTTCGGAGTGGCGTGGCGGATACTTGACGCTCAATACACCCGAGTTCCCGAATTTCCGCGGGCAGTCCCGCAGCGACGGCGACGTCTCCTCCTTGTCGGACATCTTGGAAGCTGGCTCTATCCCGCCAAAGTATTATTTGACGGCGAAATGCGCGGAGGGGATACTCCGCCGCGCCGCACGAAGAGGCAAGGACTTGCCTCCGGTGCTGAAAGCGGCGCTGATCCGGCAGTCGCGGCAGACCGCGAATGCATAGACATCCGGCAGATTGAAGTCCGGGAGACGGAACTCTCCCCGACGCTGATCGCGACCGACTACAAGGGCGGCAAGGCCGTTTCGTTCTATCCGCAAAGAAAAGCCGAGAGCATGGTTCCGCTGGAGGAGTGTTCCAACACGCTCGTCAACGGAACGTGTCCGGGCCATCAGAACGCGGTCTGCTTCGAGAACCACGGACAGGATTCCCGCGTCCGCGAAATCCCGGTCGCGCCGACGGTTTCCGCGAAGGCCGGAACCGGCGGCAACAACCTCCCGCTGGTCATGGACGGCGGCGAACCGGTCGGCTTCATCAAGAACGACGCGGGCGGCGAACAGCAGGGATACTGGACGGGCGCGTTTCCGACCATCCGAAGCCAGGTCGTCCCGGCGGTCGCCATCGCGGAAAATGTTATCGGACGGCGGGTCGAAAACGGCGGGAACGGAGTCGGCGCGAAAGAGGAAGTCGCCTACACCCAAAACTGTACCGGCGTCATGGGCGTCTGCCAGAACGCGACCGTCCGCCGCCTGCTTCCGGTCGAATGCGAAAGACTGATGGGATTTCCCGACAACCATACTCGCATTCCGTGGAAGGGCAAGCCGGAGGAGGAATGCCCGGACGCGCCAAGATATAAAGCCTGCGGCAACAGCATGTGCGTCAACGTGATGGCGTGGGTCGGACGGCGCATTCAGACAATCGAAGACGAATTCAACATCGCAAAGGAGACTTATGCCGGAAGCAACTGAAAATCTTGAGGACAGCATCCGGGAGAACGCCACCGGTCCGAAGTCGGCGGAAGTCGACGGACAGAAGGTCGAGCGGCATCCGCTTCCCGACCAGATCGCGGCGGACGAATACCTCGCTAAAAAGAAAGTGATGCGGGGGCGCGGAACCGGGCTGAAAATCACGCCGATGCATCATTCGGGGGCGTGACATGCTTGAGAAACTCAAATCCATGTTCCGGCCCCGGACGCCGCCGGATTCTCATTTCCATCGGACGCTGACGGCCCGGTTCGACGCGGCGCAGACCACGAAGGACAATGTGCGCCACTGGGCGATGGCGGATTATCTCTCCGCCGACCAGGAGGCGCGGCCCGAAGTCCGCAAAGTTCTGCGCCAGCGGTCGCGGTACGAGGTGGCGAACAACTCCTATGCCAAGGGGCTGGTGCAGATGCTGGCGAACGACACCATCGGCACGGGGCCGCGCCTGCAGGTCCTTGCGGACGACGAGCGGTTCAACGACGAGGTGGAGCAGGAATTCGCCCGGTGGGCGGACGCGGTGAAACTGCCGCAGAAACTGCGGATGATGCGGATTTCCCGCTGTCAGGACGGCGAGGCGTTCGCGGTGATGGCGACGAATCCGAAGGTGCGGCATCCGGTCAAGATGGACGTGATGCTGATCGAGGCCGACCGCGTCTCCGGCGAACTGCGCTGGTTTGAGGACGATACGAGTGTCGACGGCATCACCTACGACGAATGGGGCAACCCGGCGGACTACCGGATTCTGAAATACCACCCCGGCGACGTGAAGTTCGCCACGGGGGAAGAGGCGATCCACGTTCCGGCGGAATACATGCTCCATATTTTCCGCCCGGACAGGCCGGAACTGCACCGGGGCGTGCCGGAACTCTCGGCGGCGCTTCCCTTGTTCGCCCAGCTCCGCAGATACAATCTCGCGGTGCTGAGCGCGGCGGAGGCCGCGGCGGATTTCGCCGCGATCCTCTACACGGACGCTCCGCCGGACGGCGAAGCGGCGAACGTGCCGCCGATGGACGCCCTCGAACTGGAGCGGAACATGATGCTGACCGTCCCCGCCGGATGGAAGATGGCGCAGCTGGACGCGAAGCAGCCGACGGCGAACCACGGGGAGTTCGTGAAGATCATCCTCTCGGAAATCGCGCGGTGCGCCGTGTCCACCTACGGCACGGTCGCCGGGGACTTCAGCGGCCACAACTATGCGTCGGGGCGGCTGGACAACCAGCTCTACCACAAGAGCATCCTGGTCGACCGCTCGTTCTGGGAGACGGAGGTTCTGAACCACATTTTCGACCTGTGGTATGTGGAATACGCCTTTGCCGAAGGCGATCCGCTGGAACGCCGGACGCCGCGCCACACCTGGTTCTGGGACGGCTTCGTCCACGTCGATCCGACGAAGGAGGCGACCGCCCAGCAGATCCGGCTGGAGAACAACACCACGACGCTCGCCGCCGAATGCGCCAAGGACGGACGCGACTACATGTCGGTCCTGCGCCAGCGGGCGAAGGAGATCAAACTGATGCGCGAACTGGAAATTCCGATTGCGAACGACCGGCCGGCGACTGAAAAGCAACCCGAACCGGATGACGGTTCAGAACCCAAGGAAGATAAAAACAATGAGTGATTTCACGCTCATCGAGGCGGCGGACGGCGGCAGGCCGAAGGTCGCGGGACTCGCCTACGGCGGCGGGAAGATGAACCTGCCGGGATGGAAATTCCCGGTGGTGGTCGACCTCGCCGGGATGGAGATCCCCGACACCGTGCCGCTGCTGACGAACCACGAAAACAAGACCGACGCCCGTGTCGGCATGGTGAACGCCAGCGTCAAGGACAGTGCGCTCGAAATCGCCGGGGAAATCGTTTCGGACAGCCCGGACGCGCAGGATATCGTGGCGCAGTCCAAGGCCGGAGCTGACTGGCAGCTCTCCATCGGAGCGGATGTCCGCGAATGCGAACTCGTGAAAGGGTCGCGCGAGGTGAACGGCCGGCAGATCGACGGACCGTTCTACCACGTCAAAAAGTCCGTGCTGAGGGAAGTCTCCGTTGTGGCCGTCGGGGCGGACGCCGCAACGAAAATGAAAGTCACCGCCCAATTCAATTTGACCAATCTCAAACCCATTCAAGGAGAAGTTATGACCGGGGAAAACAAGAATCTGACCGCCGGAGCCGCCGATGCCGGACTGGAAAAACATGATGAACCGCAGGGCGCGCCGGAAGTTCAGGCAAAGGCTGAAGTCGATGTTGCGGCGACCGCCAATGACGCGGCCGTGAACGCGGTGAAAGCCGAGCGCGAACGCGTCGGCGCGATCCAGGGCATCTGCAACGGGGAATTCCCGGAAATTGAAAAAGAGGCGGTGAGCGCCGGATGGACTCCCGAAGCCACCACCCGAAAAGTGCTGGAGGCCATCCGGGCCGGGCGTCCCTCCGCCAGCGTCCATGTGAGCGTGAAAGCGCGTCCCGAGGGCGGTGAAATGCGGAAAACCATTGAGGCGGCGATGTGCCTCCGCTGCGGCGTCTCCGCCGACATGCTGGAGAAATCCTACGGCGCGCAGACCGTCGAAGCCGGCATGACCGACATGGACATGCCGCTCAAACAGCTCCTTGTCGAATGCATGAAGATGGACGGCATCCCGTACAGCCGCGGCTTCGACAACGAGACCATCCGTGCGGCGTTCAGCTCCGTCTCCCTGCCGGGCATTCTCTCGAACGTGGCGAACAAGAAACTGCTTCAGAGCTATCAGGCGCAGCCCGTGATTGCGACGAAACTGTGTTCGACAGGCGACCTGAACGACTTCAAGGAGGCCGACCGCTTCCGCCTGACGGACGTGGGCGACCTTCTGCCGGTCGCCGCCGACGGCGAAATCAAGGACGGCGGTCTTGTGGAAGAATCCGCGAAGAACCAGCTCGACACCTACGGCAAGAAGTTCTGTCTGACCCGCAAGATGATCATCAACGACGATCTGGGGGCGTTCATGAAGGTGCCGACCGCGATGGGGAACCGCGCGGCGCGTCTGATCGACCAGCTGTTCTTCAGCCGCCTGCTGAAGAATCCGACGCAGGTTGACGGGAAAGCCCTGTTCCACAGCGGACACAAGAATCTGCTGGTCGGAGCGACCAGCGCGCTTTCCGCCGACTCCATCAAAAAGGCGATCCAGCTTTTCCTCGACCAGGTGGACGCGGACGGCCAGCCGATCAGCGTGGAGCCGAGATTCCTGCTGGTTCCGACCGCACTCAAGCACCTCGCCATCGAGCTGACGCAGGGCGCGACGCTCATCATGGCGGGCGGTTCGGACAATGTCGTCCGTCCGTCGCTGAACGTCATCGCGGACGAGAACCTGCAGGTCGTGTCCAGCCCGTATCTTGCCAACAGCGCCTACGAGGGCAACTCCAGCGCCGCATGGTATCTTTTCGGCGCGCCGGGACAGGTGGACACGTTCGAAATCGGCTTTTTGAACGGGAAACGCACTCCGACCGTGGAGCGCGGCGAGACCGATTTCAACACGCTGGGCATGTGGTTCCGGGTGTATTTCGACCTCGGCGTCCGCGAGCAGGACTTCCGCGGCATGGTCAAGGCCAACGGTTCCGCCAACTGATTTCAACCTTAAATTCAAGGAGTTTTATTCATGATCGCCCGTTATGTGCAAAAAGGTGAATCCATCGACTACCGTCCGTCCGCCGCCGTCGCGGCGGGAGACGTGGTTGCCCTCGGAAACCTGATCGGCATCGCCCGGTTGGACATTGCCGCCGACACGCTCGGCAGTCTCGCCGTTGTCGGCGTGTTCGATGTGGCGAAAGCCGCCGGGGCAATCGCCGCCGGAGCCGCCGTCTACTGGGACGCGGCCAATCACGCCGCCACCACGGTTGCCGCCGGGAATCCCTATCTCGGCAAGGCGGTACTCGCCGCCGAGTCCGCCGACGAACTGGCGCGCGTCCTTCTCAACGCGCCGTTCGTCGCAACCGCCGCCGCGGAATAATCCCGTGGGAATGCTCGAACAGGCTTCGGCATGGCTGGAAGCCCAACGGCTGAAGGAGCTTTCCGTCCCCGTACTCTATGTGCGGAAGGACGGAACGCAAATTCCGGTCAACGCGACGCCGGGCCGGACGCTGTTCCGGGCCGAAGACCAATACGGCGTGACCGTCCGCACCGAAAGCCGCGATTTTCTGGTCGCGGCCTCGGAACTCCCGGACGAACCCGAACGGGGAGACGATATTCTCTACGACGGCCGCCGTTACGAGGTGCTTGCGCCGAACGGCGAACCGGTGTGGCGGTGGTCGGGAGCGTATCACTGGACGCGGCGGATTCATACCAAAGAAATCGGAGGCGAATGATGCCGAATGGAGAAATTCCCGACCACAGGGATTTGTGGGAGGCCGTGAATCAGGCCCGGCTGGAGCTGGCGGAAATGAAGGGAATGCTCAAAATGCATTTCGAGGATTCCAAGCACCACTATCCGCCGTGCAAGCCGGCCGCCGACCTGCAGAAGACGATGCTGTCGGCCATGGGCGCGGCGGTGCTCGCGCTGATCGCCGCCATTGGAAACATCGTCATGGAATTCATCCGGAGGTGACCATGTCGGAAGTATTGAATATTGCAAACGCGGTCGCCGCGGAGCTGTCGGATTATCACGCCGAAGTCCTCTATTTCCCGGAATTTGAATTGCGGGAACTGGATGAAATGCGCGTGGTCGTCGTGCCGCTCTCGACGGAATACAAGGCCGTTTCCAGGACCGCCCACGAGGAGCTGCCGAAAGTTCAGGTCGGCGTCCTGAAACGGTGCGGCGAGGACGGACTCGACGCGATGCTTCAATTCGTCGAGGGATTGGGACTCGGCTTCCTGAACCGAAAACTGGCCGGAGCGACATGTGTGTGCGTCGCCTACAACCCCATCTACTCGCCGGAGCATCTCCGGGAGCGCGGCCAGTTCACCAGCGTGATTGAACTCACGTTCAAGCTCGTCAAGGCATGACCGGAACGAAAGTCCGGATCGAATTCGACGACGCCGGGGTGATTTCCAAGGTGAAGAAGGGCAGTCTGAAAGCCCTCCGCCGCGCCGGGGCGTATGTCCGCAAGTCGGCAAGAAACGCGGTTTCCCGCTCTTCGAAGGCTTCCAGTCCCGGAACGCCGCCGCACACACGCCGAGGCTTGCTGAAACGCTCGATTCTTTTCGGCGTGGAAAAGAACCGCATGGCGGTGGTCGTCGGCCCGGCGAAAACCTTCATCGGAATCTCCATGACCGCCCATGAATTCGGCGGCATGTACCGCCGGCGCAAGTATCCGAAGCGTCCGCTGATGGGGCCGGCGCTGGTGAAAACCGCCCCCGCGCTTCCCAAACTGTGGGCGGACTCTGTAAAACCGTAAACACAAGGAGTTTTCTCTTATGGCTATCGTTCTCGGCCTTGACGCGAAACTGCTTCGGGGGACCGCCGGCGCGACCGGCGCGACCGAAGTCAAAAACGTCAAAGACCTTACCCTCAACCTCGAATCCGGCGAAGCGGATGTCACCACCCGTGCGACGCAAGGCTGGAAGGCGTCCGTGGCGACGCTGAAAGAGGCATCGTTGGAGTTCGGCATCCTTTACGACACCGAGGACGCGGACTTCACCGCCTTCCGGGCGGCGTATTTCGGCAACACCCCGATTGCGTTGTTCGTGACGGACGGCAACGGCAGCGGACTCGACGCCGACTGGTCGATCACGGGATTCAGCATGGAGCAGAATCTCGAGGAGGCGGTCACGGTGTCCGTCACCGCGAAGCCGACCGCTTCGACCCGCGCTCCCGCATGGACGTAATGGTTCGTTTTGTTTCAATCCGTGACGATTTGTCGCGGGTTGAATGGTCGTTTCCCAACTCTCTCAATATAAGGATATATGCCGCATGAAAAGTTTTACCGACAACGCCGGGCGCGTGTGGACGCTCGCGGTGAACGTCGCCGCGATCAAGCGCGTCCGGGCGCTCTGCGACGTGGATTTGAATTCCATCATCGAACTGGACGCGAAGAACCAGCCGAGCGCGAAACTGCTGGAACGACTTTCGACCGATCCGGTTTTGCTGGTGGACGTGCTCTACGCCGTCTGCAAGCCGGAGTGCGATTCCAGGAATGTGACGGACGGGGAGTTCGGGGCGGCGATGGCCGGGGACGCCATCGACCGCGCGACCTCGGCGCTTCTCGACGAGATCATTGATTTTTTCCCCGAGGCGAAACGGCTGGCGTTCAAAAAGATTCTGTCGGCGACCCGCCGTTTCGAGGAGATCGCCCGGAAGAAGATGAACGACCTTCTGTCGGACGGCAAGTTCGAAGACTGTCTGGTGTCCGAGCTGGAACGGTTGACCGGCTTGTCTGCGAGTGCGCCGGAATCTGCGGAGTGAATCCCGACCCGTTCACCCTGCGCGAACTTGTGAAAATGGCCGAGGGACGCGGAAAAATGGAATGGGGCCGGACCTCCTGTCTCATGGCGCTGGTCGCCAACATCCTCCGCGATCCGAAGAAGAGCAAGCCGGTGAAACCCGGCGATTTCAACCCGTATTCACAAAAGGCGAAGCCGGTACAACGGGTAAATATCGCACAGCTGAAAACAATGCTTGGCGGGAATGCACATCAGATAGTTCCCGGCGAACGGATCTGCCCATTATCCGGACGGCAATAGGCAGAAAGGGAAAATTTATGGGCAGAATCATTGATAAGGAGGTGATTCCGATTGGCGGGTGCAAGCGGTAATGTGAAGGCCGGGCGGGCGTTTGTCGAAATCATGCTCGACCAGACCGGGCTGGAGCGCGGCCTCAAGTCGGCCCAGGCGAAACTGAAGAATTTCGGCACGTCGCTCACCACGGCGGGGAAAGGCATGGTGACAGTCGCGGCCATCGCGGCGGCTCCGTTCGTGTTCGCCACCAAGACGTTCGCGGATTTCGACGACCAGATGCGGATGGTCAAGGCGGTCACCGGCGCGACCGAAAAGGAATTCAAGTCTCTCACCGAGGTCGCGGAGAAGCTGGGACGCGAAACCAGTTTCACCGCGAAACAGGTTGCGGACGGCATGACCGCCATGGGACGCATGGGATTCAACGCCAAAGAGATCGAAGCGGCGATTCCGGCGGTTCTGAACCTCTCCCGCGCCACCGGAACGGAGCTTGGCGAAGCCGCCGAGACCGCCGCCAACAACATGCGCGTCTTCGGCATCGAGAGTTCCAAAATGGCGGATGTGGCTGACATCCTGACGGCGACCGCGAATGGATCGGCGCAGACGCTGACCGATCTTGCCGAAGGATTGAAAATGGCGGGTCCGCAGGCCGCCGCCGCGAAAGACAACATTGTCAACGTCTCCGGCGCGCTGGGCGTGCTGGCAAACATGGGGATCAAGGGTTCCCTCGCGGGAACGGCCCTGCGGAAATCCTATTCGCAATTCGCCAAAACCGACGTTCAGGATAAACTCAAAGCCATCGGCATCGCCACCGTCGACGCGAACGGGAATCTGCGAAGCATGCCGGAGATCATGGCGGACATCGCCAAGGCGATGGCGACGATGCCGACCGCCAAACGTGGAAATCAAGGTCCGGAAATGATGCGTAACCCTTATGATGCATCACTGGATTCAATCAGTTGCAACAACGGAGAACCGCGCCTGCTAATTTATACAGCTCCGAGGAGATAAAGGCATTTTTTTCTTGAAAAAAAAGTTTTCCATGGTACATTAGGGCTGGTACGAAGTATTATTTTGTCATAAGGCAACTTCTTTTATAACCAATAGGATTGTGAATGAAATTAGTTTCTCTGTTCTCCGGGTGTGGCGGCTTGGATTTAGGTTTTTCTAAAGCAGGTTTTTCAATCCCTTGGGCAAATGAATATGATCGAGAGATCTGGGCAACATATGAAAAAAACCATAGCGGTACATATTTAGACCGCCGGGACATTAGAGAGATTCCATCTTCCGAGGTTCCTGATTGCGATGGCATTATTGGAGGACCTCCATGCCAAAGCTGGAGCGAAGCTGGTTCTCTTCGTGGCATAGATGACCCGCGAGGGCAATTGTTTTTCGAGTTTATCCGTTTGCTAAAAGACAAGCAACCCATGTTTTTCCTCGCAGAAAACGTTTCTGGGATGTTATCGAAACGGCATTCGGATGCAGTGCAAAACATAAAAAAGATGTTTGTCGATGCTGGTTATACTCTTTCAGTGGATCTCTTGAATGCGGCGGACTATAATGTGCCAGAAGACCGGAAACGAGTTATTTATGTGGGTATTAGATCCGATCTCGGAATTACCTTTAAATTTCCTAAACCCACAAAGAAACGCATTACCTTAAAAGAAGCCATTGGTGATTTAGCCGATTCTGCGATAGCTGCAGCTCCGAAAAACAAGAGCAACGGAGCGAAATGCAAGTTTGCAAACCATGAATATTTGACGGGTGAGTTTTCGACTATTTTCATGTCCAGGAATAGAGTGAGAGGCTGGGACGAACAATCTTTTACAATTCAAGCAGGCGGTAGGCATGCTCCCATCCACCCCCAAGCTCCAGCCATGCCTAAGGTGGATACTGATAAGCATATTTTCGAACCAGGGAAAGAGAAATTATATCGGCGGCTAAGTGTCCGCGAATGCGCTCGGATCCAAACGTTCCCAGACGATTTCCACTTTGTATATGACTCTCTGCTTGCTGGTTATAAAATGATCGGCAATGCCGTCGCAGTGAATTTTGCAGAGGCTCTTGCGACAGAACTCAAAAAGCAACTAAATAATGCAAAAAAATAAAGATAAAATGCGAATCGCTGCCTTTTTTTCAGGAGCTGGAGGATTGGACCTCGGCTTCGAACGGGCTGGTTTCAATGTTGCCTGGTCAAATGAATACGATAAAGGCATATGGGATACTTACGAGAAGAACCATCCGCATACCTATTTGGATAAGCGTTCCATTACGGATATAAAGCCGGAAGATATAGGGGCCGGCATCGATGGGATGATTGGCGGTCCTCCTTGCCAAAGTTGGAGTCTTGGAGGGGCAATGCGAGGGTTGGAGGATCCGCGAGGGAAACTCTTTTATGATTATATCCGCTTGGTTGCTGCCTTGAAGCCTAAATTCTTCTTGGCTGAAAATGTCGGTGGCATAATTTCGCAAAAACATGTCGCTACTTTTGAGGGGATAAAATCAAAATTTGCAGAATTGGGCTATGAAATACATGCGCAACTTTTCAATGTCGTAAATTACGAAGTCCCTCAGGACCGCCTTAGGGTTATTATCATTGGGATTGCAAAAGAATTCGCAGAAAAGCCATTCTTTTTCCCTGATATTGTAACGGCATATGAAGATGAGGACGCTTGCCTTTTTCAATCTGCAACAAAACCGATTTTGACCATGGAAGATACAATAAAAGACTTGGCAGGTTCTGCGGTCCCTGCAACAGGGAAAAATCATCACAATAAAGATTTAGCAATATTAAACCATGAATATATGACTGGCGGATTTTCACCGATTTTCATGTCTCGGAATCGCCGCCGCAATTGGGATGAACCATCCTTTACAATCCAAGCAGGGGGAAGGCAAGCGCCCCTGCATCCGGACTGCCCTCCTATGAAGAAAATCGCAGAAGACAAATGGGAATTTTCTGCTCCATTTGAACAATATCGGCGGCTATCGATTAGGGAGTGTGCTCGGATTCAAACATTCCCAGATGATTTCGAATTTATTTATAAAAATGTAGCTTATGGCTATAAGATGATAGGAAATGCTGTGCCTGTAAAATTTGCATATCATCTTGCTCGATCAATACAAAAATTTTTCCTATAAAATATGGGTCGCTGGAATGGCACAGTTTCCCCTAGTAAGCCCATTCGTATCGCGCACTCCTATTTGCGAAAGAGCATTCAAAAGCTGATTGCCCATTTGGTTGCCGCCGATTAATAACGGATTGTCAAAGCAATATCCGGCACATAGCTGCCCTTGTCTTGTCTCCCAGTGTACAGATACTGCGAGTGGGCGATCTCCGTCCCATTTGGGGGATGGCTGATAGAGTGTTCGGCAGTTTAACGCTTTGCATGCAAAATAAATAGGTGTAGAAGCCGCAAATTCTTCTACTGGAATTAATGAGTCAACAGCTCTTTGCAACGAGTCATAATGACCTGTTATGACATAATCTGCAATGCCAGAATTTGCAATAACATTGCCGTTGACAAATGCATTTCGTTTACTTTCTGGCAGATTTCTCCCCGCATAAATATCAATGGACTGAGAAGGTGTCAACGGTATTCTCCCAGACAACTCTCCTGCCGGTGTATTGACAAATTCAAATTTCCACCCTAAAGTTATTGACCCGGCATTTGTATGCCTATATTGATTTCTATAAATCAACGGGCGGCTGTAAAACTCATTAGCTAAAGAAGTCGTTGCTCCACAAATAATATGTTGCCAATCAACTCCTAAAATCTGTTCAGCCCTTATAGCACTAATCTTGTTTTCCAAAAAATCGGCATTATCTTGTTTATAAGAAATTTTGAATTCACGGGCTGCCCCTGAATTGTTTCTAGCCAAAACGTAAATGTCAGTTTTAGGTTCGCCAGCTGGACATGTAGGCTTTCCGGTACAAACAACAGCATAGGAAACGCCATTGCAGATAAATACCGCGCCTGGCAAAAAAAGGGACAATAAATGCCTTTCGGCATCGCCAAAGTTAAACATTCTATATTTTCCTTATATATTGCGGGAAGCTTGGCAGTGCGATAGGTTGGGTATCGAATTTTGTGCTGGGAGTCCCCCCCATGTTACCCATTGCGGAAGCCGCAGTATGGAGCCGCATGGAGATTTGCCAGCCATTATTGAAACCTAAAAAGATATAACTTGGCTGTTCCGCAGAGTGAGACACCGTGCACGCGGTTGGAATGCCAATAGCGGAGAAATCGGTAACTTCTATAGAATCACCTTTCAAAATACACTTCAGATACTGCGTATTCCCCACCAAAAACATAAAGAAAAATTGGCATCTATTTCTATCGTGGAGATATCTAGCCAGATTGCGGGCAACAAGCGCGCATACCGGTTCATATAAATATCTATTTATGCTTCCTAGCGAAGCACTTTCTACGTCGCGAAAATTCACCGCGTTCGGAGCAACGGTCTGCGCCTGAGCATAAAAACCGTTAAATACGCGCTGCAACTCTTGCCTGTAAATAACATCCTCCGGAAGTCCCTTGGAAAAATTGAGTTGCTGCATTAATGACGGGGGGCGCTGATGCTTAAGCGCACTATGGTTATTTTTAATGGAAAGATTCACGCTCTTGCCATCTCTGCCAATAAGACAAATATCGGTAACATCTCCTTGTTGAGCGGCTGAATCAGGCAATCGGTCGATAGAAATGCCCTCCACCGGAATTTCTAGTTCTTTCAGTTGGGCAACCAGTGCCTTTGCCCCAGCAAGGAAACGCGTTTGCATATTCTCTGGGAGCTCGAAAAACTTTTCACCGTCACGTCCCTGGTCAGCGACAGCTCGCGGGGTAAGGGTATTTCCAGGCAACGCCGCCAATTCTACGGCAATAATATACTCAAACGCCCGCCCGTTTTTATCCGAAATATTTTCCGCCATTGCCTCTGCTCCTCCTGCATGATATGCAAAAAATGCGATACCGATAGCCAATGCAATTTCTAGGATGACAGCCATATCACTGTAATCCGAAATCTGTTCATTTTGGTAATATATACCTTGCTTTTTGAAAATCATAGCGCCTTTTGCGTTTTTGTAATAGAAAAACGCAAAAGGCGCAGTAAGTTATAGTGTTGTCCCAGCGGATTTTAACGAGGCATAAATGCAGAAAGAGCAATATAATTTTAAAGATACGCCACCGTTGCGGCGGAAGATAATGCAGGCAATAAAGCGGAAAGATACTTCCTGCGAGATTCTCCTCCGCAAAGAGCTATATCGCCTAGGATTGAGGTATCGTGTAGATTATGGAAAGATTCCGGGGCGCCCAGATATTGCTTTTGTCGGGAAAAGAATTGCAGTTTTTTGCGATTCCGAATTTTGGCATGGAAGGAATTGGGAAGAGAAAAAATTAAAAATCAAGGCAAACCGCGACTATTGGATTCCTAAGATTGAGCGCAATATAGCCCGTGATGTTAAAACCAATGTACTTCTCGAAGAATTAGGCTGGACGGTATTGCGTTTTTGGGATGTAGATATAAAAAAAGACTTGCAGAAAGTCATAAACATAATTGTAGGTAAAATCAATGACGAAAACGGGAAACGACTTTCCTTCTGAATATTTTCTCGCAACGAGGTTCCTCCCATTCTCTTTAATTTATCTTTTTTGCCAAGACAAAGTTTTGTATTTGCAAAAACCTGATGGCAAGAAAATTAACAGTGGTCGGCAGGTTCCCCCTGGAGGGAAAATAGAACCAGGAGAAGGCATATTGGAATCTGCCGAGCGGGAGTTTCGAGAAGAAACTGGAGGGCATTTAGTCAATCCATTTTTATGGGGGACTTTTTCCTGGATTGATAATGAAGATCAAAGCGGGGTCATGTATATAATAAAAGCAATGGACCATTCCGGGGCTTTTTTTGCCGACGGTCCGGAAGGTAAGCCCATTTGGCTGGATGTAAAACAGCTGGATCTATCCAATATGCCAGGACATCAAAAATATATTATTCCGCAAATTATCCAACACCAACATAAAAACATTTATTCCGGGCATGCCATTTATAGAAATGGGGAAATTTTGTCGTATATTGATAGCTCCCCGTATTATACGGAGAGGAATGTCGCAGGGAATTTATAACGATATGCTTATGTCTTCTCCAGTATCCCATAGGGCATTGAAATGATTTTCATATTGCGACAGCACATCAGCCGGAGCATGGGGGAAAATAACAAATCCGTTGACCTCTGAAAAATAATCGTCTTTCTTCTCTTTGCTGCTACCGCCGAACGACATCTCCATTCTCCGTTTGCCAAAAGCAAATTGCGTCGGAGTATAATTTGCCGTTGTCACAATTAAAGTGTCATCGATGATGATAAACTTATCATGGGTATACCGGTTATACCGTTGCTCTGCATTGAGGACAAATTGTGCTATTGTCTCAGTAATTGCCGCTCGCCGTTTGTCCGAGAGACTCGAATGCGGAACTTGCTTTAAGAACCTCAGTTCTAAATTTTGCTGTTGCGCCTTTTGGTAGATCGCCCCCATAATAGAGTCTGCCTCGGGATCATATGACAGGACATCATGAAAGTGTTGAGCGCAAATCCATATCCGCCTTTTTGCTGACTTTATTATTTCGATTATCCTTTTTCCAGCTATATGATTACTGCCATCGCCATTGATGAAGTAAAAAGGCGCAGTAAAAAAGCAGAGTTTTGATTTTAGGGACTTCTTGTTAATTTCCCTGCCCATAAAAGAATATTTAAAATCATCCTCAGGCTTGCTGTATGTTGAATCATATTTTTTTAAGGGAATGGCATTTTTTTCAGTATCAGCCATGAAACGGCTAAATACATCCCAATACTCACTTTCGCCTTCGGCAACAATAAAATTGTCACTATGCAGGGGATCGGTAAACATAAAATTCCCAGAGGATAAGATACATTTTTTTGTATCGACAAACAACGCCGTTATGGCTTTTACGTGGAAGCTATATGAAGCCCCTCCGTCTGCGTACAGTGCGCCATACCAAATATACATGTGCGGAAAAACTCTCAGTTGGATATTAGGAGTGGCTGTTATGCGGGCATAAACTTGTTTTGCCATTTCTTGGCCAGAAATTTTATCTTCATAGCCATTTACTTTTAATGGCTTAGTGGAATACCCTCTCAAGGGGAGCGAAGTAATAGCCACCTTACATCCCCCCTTTGCCAATTCGATTATGAAGTCAGCATAAATAGGGTTATTAAAAAGATACGCAGCTATATGGATTTCTTTCGCACCAGATAACTCTTTTTTTAAGTCATCTAATAGCTCCGGGCAACTTCCTTCTGGGCATCGCCCTTTCAAGCCTGCAGGTATCCGACAGTAAGCACGAATGGAATAGTTCATTGATTTCCCTTTATTTAATAATTGCATATTATATCACTGAGAGTAATAAATTCAAGCGATTTGCTATTTTCATTGTTGTTCTACAGGCGAACCGGGGTGATATCTACTCTTGCAGTATGGAACAAAAAAGATAATGAATGACCTTATGTTTTCTTTGCGACAATACCGAATAGAATGCACTGCAACGATATTGAGTTGCATTGATATGCTTATCATGTTATATTTACGGTTGAACAATAAGCCTTTGGGCAGGGCAAGGGGGAAGATCGAAGAGCATGCCAAGAATCATATGGAAAGTGTAACCAGGGATTCAGAACGCGTCGTTCGTCTTTTCCATTCAGAGACGGTCAGATATGCAAGTTAATTAATCGCTGGTACAATAATTATCGCTTATAAACTAAAAAAAATTTCATACTTTTGATTTTTGTGGTCAATGTCAAGCGCAATACTTTTAGTAGCCGAAGCAATGTTGAACTGAGAGAAAAAACGTGAAGAAATTATCAGGCGTGAGCCAGAACCAATGTCTCGTCATAAGAAATATTGAAAAAACGATATTTTGTAGTATATTTGACATTTGGTAACAGAGGTGCGAGACGAACAAAATTTTACTTCCGGTCCTGGCTATCACCAAGGCATGGCTTGCGTATTTTACGCGTCACCGCGTACGTTCGTGTTACGGATGGCTGATTTTCATAACTTTCATAAAGGAGTAGCGCAGAATATTGTGATTGATTACCGATATGGCCGCTCCTCATAATTTTAAAATTTACATCAACGGCACGGATTCCGCACGGGATTTCGTGCCGTTTCCATTTTATAGACATGCAAATTTGCAGGTTGAGCAACAACCCCCAATCGCAGAAAGGAATTGAAGAGATGCCGAAAAGCGAGTTGATATCTTCCGTGGAGAAGATATCGGAACGGATCGCCCGGAAAGTTTTGAAGGACTGCAAGTTCTTCGGAACGATGGGAACATGGATCAAGACGCTGCAGGACGAAAACCGGACGCTGAAGCGCCGTGTCGAAGAACTTGAAATCCGGGTGAAGAAACTGAACGATTACGGGCCTACGCCTGTCGCCGGGGCGAGAAAGCGTGCCGCAACGGGAGAGGCGCAGTCGTCTTCCGAGGGGGAAATGAAGACACCGCCGCGGCTCACCAAGGCGCAGATGAGGAAAATCAGGACGGACCGGGGACTCAGCCAGACTCAGTTTGCGCAGCTGCTGGGAGTCTCGTATTTTCGCTACAACAAATGGGAACTTGGCAAAACCGCCGTTCCGCCGGATACGGAACGGCTGATCCGGGAAATCCGGGAGATGAAGGCGTCAGATCTCCGCACCCGCATGCAAAATGCCGGAATATTTCAGCCGAACGGAAAAACGGCGCCATCTGCGGCAAAGACGGGTAACGAAACTATGCCGAAAACTCCGGTTCGGGACGAGGCCGGAAAAAACGGCGTGCCGGAAAAAATGGCGGCGAAACCTTCGGAGACGGCTTCGCGGACATCACGGACGAAAGAGGTTGGCTCAAAGACGGCGATATCTTCCGAAGAGGTGAAATCCATCCGCTCCGCGCTCGGCATGACCCAATATGAAATCGCGGCAAAACTGAAGATAAAGGAAACCCGGTATAAAAATTGGGAACAGGGCAGAGTGAAGACTCCGGCCGCATTCATCAAAAAAATCAGGGCGCTGCTCCCAGCCACGGAGCCGCACAAGACGGCTGAAATTCCGGCTTCGAATGCGGCGGCGGCCCGGGCGACGGCGAAACCCGCCGCCATCC
This sequence comes from Victivallaceae bacterium, assembly GCA_036677805.1. Lineage (GTDB taxonomy): Bacteria > Verrucomicrobiota > Lentisphaeria > Victivallales > Victivallaceae > SIG78. Next base: position 186,066 of record JAVBVS010000018.1, read on the forward strand.
AGCCCAAAGAACTGCAGGCGCTCCGCGAAAAACTCGGGTTCACCCGGCGCGAGATGGCCAATGAGCTCAACATCAAAAAGAACCGGTATTGCAACTGGGAATACGGCATCGCCCATGCCGCGCCGCAATTTGTCCGGAAAATGCGCCAGATGCTGGAAGCAAAGAAAAAAGACGCCCTATCGCCAGTCCGGGAAAAAACGCAATCGGGCGCTGGCCGGAAGACGGAGACGCCGCGATTTGATTTTTCGGATATTCTGAACCCGGACAAGGTTCCGTCCGAATTGCCGCCCGCCCGGCTGAAGGAAATCCGGGCGTTCCTGAAACTCACCCAGCGGCAGGTCGCCGCCCGGCTGGACATCAAAGAAACCCGCTACACCAATTGGGAATGCGGATACGGAAAAGCGTCGCCGGATTATGTCCGCCGGATGCTTGCCCTGCTGTCGGAGAACTTGCGGAAAGATGCGGAACTCCACGATGGAAAGTCCGGCAGCACTTCGGCCGGAGTTGCGGCGGAAGCGGACGCCGTCCTGTCCGCAGAAGAAATCCGCAGAATCCGCGCGGAACTCGGAATGAGCCAGAGACAAGTAGCCGAGGTGCTCGGGATAAAGGAATCGCGCTATAAGAACTGGGAATACGGAACGGCGAAAACGCCGGCCGGATTCTCAAAGGTGATTCTGGCGCTGCGCACGCCGGAGCGGGCAAAGGCCGTCCGCCTGCAAAGCGAGGTTGAGAAATGAACGAAGAGCAGTCCTTCTATATGCATCTTCCTCTGACACAGCGGGAAAAGCTCAGGGAGAAGCAGAACCGGAAAACATACCGTGATTTCGTGGAAGACCTGACCGCGCTCGACGCCAACGCCCAGATGGACGCCGAATCCGATTACCTCATACAGGAGAACCGCCTCCTGTATGAGCGTCTGACTTCAAACGACACCGAGCTTCTGGACGTCACTCCGGACAATTACCGGATTCTGGGTGAACTGGCGAAGCAGCTTACCGACGCCTTCCATGAAGACGTGACGGTCATGAAATACGAAGACCTGATGCGCGGATATGAATATTTCAAGAACAATCCTCCCGTTCAGAAATCCAATCAGATCCCCCTCGAGGCGGAACAGCTGATTGTCGACATGGCGCTGAAGCATCTGACGTGGGGCGCGCCGCATATTCTGCACGCGATGCGCAATATCGGATACCTTGAACTGAAAGAGCACCATGTCCGGAAAGCTCTGGACCGCAACCATATTCCGATTGCGCGGACACGGATCAAAAAAGGCATCTCATGGCGGAATTTCGCCGAAGTGCTGAAACGCTCTTCCAACGAGGGCGTGATCGTCAAATGAGTTACGATCCGAGAAAGCGCAGGCTGAAAAGCCCTTATGAAAAATGGCACCGGAAGCTGCGGGAATTCGCCGGCAACGTGGAACTCGACCCCGTCCTTGCCGCGCGGAATGAGTTCCTCCGGCTGGAAAACATGCTTCTCTGGGGAATGTATTACGAGAAGAACGAACGGCTGAAGCTTTTTGAACATGAAAAAGAGCGCCTTGCAGTTCCGGCGTCGCGGATGAAGGGACGCACGAAAGTCCATGTATCGCTGCTTTCTCCGTCGCAGATCATCAAATACTCCCGGACAGCCGCGGGCAGGAAATATACAAGCCTGTTTCCCCGGAAGCCGAGGCGGCTGCGGTTGCCATTCATCCACCTGGAAGCGGTGATACGCGGCGTCGCCGCCGAGCATCCCGCATGGAAAAAACAGCAGATATTCCACGAAGTAAAGAAATACTTCCCGGAAGTCCCGGCGTTCCGGGTGTACGACATTCTTTACGACATCAACTTCTGGGACGGACAGAAAAACGTCCGGGGACTTCCATGGAAGGAGTTTCTGGCCCGGTTCGAAAGAGTGACCTGGTCCGGAGACTTTTTTTCGGTTCAGGTCTGGACGGAATACGGCCTCGTCACCTATTACGTCCTTTTCTTCATACACCTGGCGACCCAGCGCGTGTTCATCGGAGGAGTCTCTCCCCGCGCGACAGCGGAGTGGCTGGTCAACATGATCAAAGCCTGGACCGACGCAGGAAGCCCGTTCGGCCCGGACGCGCGTTTCCTCATCCGGGACCGGGACCGCCGCTACACGGCGGAGGTGGACTGGTATTTCACCCAGATCGGAATCTTGCCGAAAAAGATCGCCGCCGGCGCGCCGGTGATGAATTACCATGCGGAGCAGTTTGTCCGGAAAATCAAGCATGAATGCCTGAACCACTGCATGTTCCTGAGCGAGAAAGCCCTGCGGGATACGCTGGACGCCTATCTCGCATATTATCATACCCAGCGTCCGAATACGAAATTCAACGGCGGGTGCATCATCGAGGACGCAACGCATTGGCAAAGGGAAGGAGACGTGACCCACGTCAGCGCGATTCCCGGCCTGCTGGGTTATTATTACCGGACATGAGGACTTTGCTCATAAAGATACGGTGTAATGGCATATAAACCTGAAAGTCGGATAATACGTGCACGTTACGCAGAAAACAGTTTCAAAGGCACATTTTTTTACTAAAATCGTGCTTGGCATCCTCGATTTTTTACATGTACGCATTTTAATAATACGTACACGTTAAAATGTAAGAGACACGCAAGAGCTAAACAAATAATTTGAAAAACTCTTTTCCCAAATGGCATAATGGGTCTCAAAAGAACGGGAAAAATCAAAAAAGCCGATACCAGCAGTAAAATCTTCGAGTGGGAAAACAAGCTTGGCACCAGGAAAGGATGCCAAACAAATAGTGTACGCTTTATCCGACTTTCAGGATATAAAGATAAAACTTCCGACTTGAAATTTACCGCCCACGCAGTAAATTACACCATAAGTTACTTTTTCCGATACGCTTGAGTGCCTATTTCGCGAATTATTCAGGGAGGTCGCTACCTAACGATATGGAAAAGGATGAACAAAAATTTGCGACTCCGGCGGTTTTTATTTCATACTCGCACGACAGCCCGGAACATAAACAGTGGGTTGCTGAATTGGCATCGCGTTTGCGCAGGGAGGCTGGAATAAAGGCATCAATAGATCAGTGGGAAGTCGGCCCCGGAGATGACCTTGGGCTTTTCATGGAACGATCTGTTGCAACTTCTGATCGCGTATTGATGATTTGCTCTGAGGCCTATACACAAAAGGTCAATGAAGGAAAAGGCGGTGCTGGATATGAGGGCGGCATCGTCAGAGGTGAAATCATCGACAAATTTGGAACGAATAAGTTCATCCCTATAATCCCTCCAGGGAATCATGATAAAAAAATTCCTTCTTGCGTCAAGACGCGGATGTATCTGGATATGAGTTCGACAGAAATTTTTGATGAAAGATTTTTGGAACTAGTCAAGACGATTCGCGAATACAACGCTTCTCAGAAGCCGGAACTTGGTATTTCTCCGAAAATACTTATGCTGGAACAGTCAGAAATCAATGTTCTTAAAAAGGCAGCTGAAATCTCTGTAGAGACGGCCACGGCAATAGATAGTTACAATCATGCACGTGCTATCATTCGGGCCAATGACTGTTCCGAATGGCAGAAATTCATCCGCAAGGCAAAGCAAAATTCGATAGAAAGAATAAGTTCTTACCGGCAAGCCTGTGAACACAATACAATTCACACGATTTCAGAAGCCGGCGAAATGGCTGCGCTTGCGGCAGAAACTTACGCTCCACTGTTTGCTGCTGCCATTGCAGGAGTCGAGTCAAATGTTGAGTATTTCAGACATCAAGCGGCTCTCGTGGCCGACATTCTTGCTCCCGCAAACTGGAATAGGAGCGGCATAACTGTTTTTGCAGAGTTGCCGAGCACCATAGCCTATGTCTATCACTCTCTCATTGGCGCTGCTGCCGTAAAAACCAGGCAGTTCGATTTGGTGTTTGAATTAGCAAATTTTATGATAGTTAATTCAAACTACGCGGAAAAACTTTTGCAAAATCATTCAATAAACGGCTATGAACCAAGTCTTGGCAGCAATTTCATTGATGGAGTCAAATTTTTGCAGTCATTGTTTCCAAAATGGAAATGGCTTGCCGAAATTTTTGAGTCAAATGATGAATACCAAGCTACGCTTTCAGTGTATAATATTTTACTCGTTTTTTGTGATCTGATTAATTCGCCAAAGATCCCAGAGAAGGATGAAGACTGTTCTCCATGGAGTGTACCGCCAGCTTTTTTGTTTACCGGATATACAGCTATAGTTTTAACAAAGCAAATGTTGATGAATGATGCCCAGCAAATACAGAACTTTTTGAAACAAAACAATATGTCCCCGGAACGCTTCGAAGCGGCTTGGAATTGTTACTATAAACGTTGCCTTAATTCGCATTTTGGCTTTAACTATAATCTTCGCGACGCGGAGGAAAATTTTAGTGATTTGGCAAGACTTATCGTTCAGAGATAAATTATTGCTATCATCCTTTGTAAGCGATAACATAGAAAGGCTGCGCCGATTGATTGGCTTGTCACAAGACTGAGAAATTGAAGCACGGCTTCAAAATAAAATTGTTTCTTTTACTGCTCTTTCTGCTCGTGGGAGCGGGATACTATGCTTATCCCCAACTATCCGATGCCGGGCGGAAAAAATGCGAACCAATTGCCTTCGTGCAAGACAAAAACACCGCATCTCAAGCAACTCAAAAAACTATTCCAGAACCAAGCATCACGGTCACGCCAAAGCAGGCGCAACAGGAGGGCATCTCCGTCCCGTTAAAATACGACAATCTTGCCCTCGGCGTTCCGGGCAAAGCTGATTTCATTATTGACCGACCAGGATACAGCCTTGGCTATATCGAGTACCACGAACAGCCGGCATGGGTGGTTTACCACATGACTTACGAAGAGGCCATTGCAAAGGTGGCAAAACGTGGTGACAACTTTCAAGAAGACCCGCAAGTACCGACAGGAAGCGCTTCATTGTCCGACTACCGCCGTTCTGGCTACGACCGAGGACATCTTGCTCCGGCGGCAGACATGGCGTTCTCTATCCGCACAATGGATGATAGTTTTTACATGAGCAATATGTCTCCGCAGAAGCCAGCGTTCAATCGCGGCATCTGGAAAGACCTTGAAGCGCAAGTTCGGCAGTTCGCCATTACGGAAAAAGACATTTATGTGGTGACCGGACCGATTCTGCCAAAAACAAAGGCCGTGACAATTGGAAGCAACAAGGTCACAGTGCCGACGCATTATTATAAGGTCATCTACGACCGGACACCGCCAGAGAAAATGATAGGATTCATTCTGCCGAACGAGGGTAGCAGTAAACACCTGCAGGACTTTGCGATTACCGTTGATGCCGTGGAAGATGCCACTGGATTGAACTTCTTTTCGCTTGTGCCTCAGCCTAAGCAGGAACAACTGGAAAGTTCCGTTTCGATGCGGGATTGGAGTTGGAAGCAATAGTTAACCACAGGAGGACGTTATGGCATACAAGAACAAAACCTACATCGCTTTTGACGGTGATACGGACATGAATTATTACCGTACTCTGCAAATGTGGAAAAGTAACGCTAAAATTGATTTTGACTTTTACGATGCTCACGATTTAAACACGGCAAGAGATACGAGTCTAACTGAGTCGATCAAAAATCAACTTCGTATCCGTTTCGACAACTCAAAGCTGTTTATGATTCTCGTAGGAGATAATACTAAATGTAACCGTAAATTTATACCATGGGAAATAGATCAAGCATTAAAGCGGAAGCTACCGATTATTGTCGTGTATCTTAACGAATCGCGGCAGAAGGACGATACGAAATGTCCGACGTCTTTGCGCGATGCCTTGGCTATACATATTCCATTTAAGGCAAGTGTTATACAATATGCATTTGAAAACTGGTCGCCATCACACGAAACGTTAGATGCTGATGGAAAATCAGGGGCATACTATTACCCCGAAAAGGTTTATAAGAGCATAGGGCTGTAAGATGTCATGAAGATTTGTTTTTTTGACAAAAGGTTATTGCGCCAATATTACGCTTTTTTAGGCGCAATAAGTGTCTTTACCTCCATAATTTTTCTCTTCGTCGATATTGATAAGGATTATAAAGTATGGATTGGAGGAATTACGCTCATTGTCCTTATGAGTATCTACATCGCAATTTGGATTTACCAGAATAAAAGACAGTATGTTCGTCTTAAAATAAACAATTCCGAAATTGAGGTTAAGTTTGGCGATATTTTTAAAGAAACAGCGGATTTGAAGGTTGTTGCATTCAATGAGTATTTTGATACACAGGTTGATAATATTGTAATTTCGGCAACCTCTCTTCACGGTCAATACATTGAAAAATTTCACAAAAATAGGGTTGAAGATCTGGACAGCCTTATGTCTGTTGATTCACATCTTGCGGGAAACCAAATCGGTGAAGATGTGAATAGAGTTTTAGGTAAAAAAATCATATACAAGCTTGGCACAATTATTCCTATAAATGATTATTTGCTCGTAGCGTTCAGTCATTTTGACAAGGCAAATAAAGCTTACCTTGAAATAAATGACTATATTGGTTGCTTATTGAATTTTTGGAATGAAGTTGACCGAATTTATTCCGGAAGAACCGTTGCATTGCCTATTCTGGGGTCTGGAATAACTCGATTTAAAGGATATGAAAACATTTCTGACCAAGAATTACTTGAACTCATCATCTGGACATTTAAAGTAAGTCGTATAAAATTTACGTATCCCGCAAAAGTAAAGATCATCGTATTCGAGAAGAAGAGCGAGCGTATAAATCTGTTAAAACTAAAAGACTTAGAATCGTAAAAACATAATAGGGATGGTCGCGAATAATTATTGCAACCATGTCCATGCAGAGATTGATGATGATTAGTGTCTTATTTCCGATGGCGAAGAAGACAACGATGTAGTCGGTATGTCTTTTGTACGCGAGTACAAAGGCCATGCGCCGTAATATCTCATTGGATAACTGTAACAAACCGATGACGGCAGAAAATAATGGCAACTGGGAAATCACAATTTGTTGGAACCGCTGGGCAGTTTTATGTGGCATATGGCCTATCAGTAAGAGAAATCAATGCCGCAATTACACTGGGGAACGCTCCGAGTGTTGATTTGATGGCCTCATCCGCCAATGGTAAAAGAACAGTTTCCATTCAAGTAAAAACATCACGAAACGCCTATCGTTCAAAGCGCTATGGCCGCGAAGGATACGAATGGGACGTTAATAAAGGCGTTATAGAAAAATGGCATGAGTCTTTCTGGTATGCATTTGTTAATTTACAAGAGAACGATAATGAATGGAGGCCAAAGGTGTTTTTTGTCCCGTCTCAATGGGTTGCTAAATTTGTCAAACCCAACTGGAGCAGATTTATGTATTTTCTGCCGACAACAGCCCAGGAATTAACATATGAGCGTTGGGATATTCTATCCTCGTACTTGAATGGCGAACAGACTGCCATTAATTGGGCTAATGATTGGCCTATAAAAAAATTAGTAAAATGGGGTTGCGAGGAGTGATTCGCCTTGCTTTCAAAACACGCATCCCGTTAGCGGTCATGATTGCGATGGGCATCGCGCAGTGGGAAAAACGAAGCTCAATGCCAACGCCGCCCAGCGGCGTATACGCGATGGCCTGCTCGAAATCCCGGAGGGTGTATAAATTCATTTTGCCGCCTTCCCGCAACTGATTGCGTCCCGTCATCCGGGAATTTTCGTTTTTCTCGCTGTAAAATGCGTCCTTCCGGGGGTATATTATTCGACCGTAATTGCGGCTTTACATGAATTACCAGCATCCGGGCGACCGGAAGGGGCGTTTACAGATATGGGCAAGACAACACAGACGGATACGTTCAAGCGGCTGCGTGCCGTGATGAAAGATGTCAACGGCGACAACCGGCAGATTTTGCGGACATTGCAGGATCAGGTCGAATACCTTCTTGAAAAGGTAGCCATCCTGGAGGAGATCGCAACGGAAGAGAATGGCGGGAAAGTTCCGGTCTATTCCGAGGCGCAGAAAAAGCGGCTGGCCTACCGGGGCAAAAAGCTGAACGAGTTTCTGCTGGCGACGGTCGAGCAGACGTTCGCACCGGGAACGATTTATGGCTGGCACCGGAAGCTGGTCGGAAAGAAATACGACAGCACGGGAACCGGACAGAAGAAACGCGGCCGGAAGCCCATCTCACAAGAGATAGTCGATGAGGTTCTGCTGCTTACCGAACATAATCCCGACTGGGGCTACGACCGGATTGCCGGGACGATGCGGTATCTCGGCTATGATATCTGCGCTTCAACCGTCCGGCACATTCTGGACGACCACGGCATCGTTCCCGATCCCGAACGCCGGAAACGCGGCGACTGGAACCAGTTCATTGAAACGCAGCAGCATGTGACGGCGGCGACGGATTTTGCCCAGGTGGAGCTGATGACTCCGTATGGACTTGTCCGGGAGAGTCTGCTGTTCTTCATGGACATCGGCGGACGGGAGGTTCAGTGCGGCGGCATCGTGCATGCCCCGGACAGCAACTGGACCGCGCAGGTTGCCCGAAACATGTGTGACATGTGGGACGGATTCCTGCTCGGCAAAAAATATCTGATTCACGACCGCGACAGCCTGTTCAACAAACAGTTCGACGCGGTCTTTGAATCCATTGGAATCACCA
>JAVBVS010000019.1:0-161040 GCA_036677805.1 Victivallaceae bacterium
CTCTATTTCGGCGGGCATGTCAAGGGCCTCCCGCTCAACGCCGCCATGAATGCGTTGAACTGGAAGTTCATGGAAGCCATCGACGACATCACCTATTGACCATGACTCCCGGAGCACGGGAAGGCGTTGAAGAAATCATCGCGAACCGGGAAGGCCGGAATCCGTCCGGCTCCCGGCGGCAGGACTGCCGCGGCCGCTTCATCCCGTCATGATTTCCGCAACCTGAGATCGATTCATGAAAAATTATTCTCCCTGGGGGCCGCGCTGCGGCCGTCTGGCCGCAGCCGCCCCCCGTTTCATCACCTTCCCCGGCGGCTGCTTCCGTCCGGGCGCCGGTTTGCTCCGGCTTGAGTTCGAGTCGGACGCCTCCCGGAAAGTTCCGGTTCGCGTCGCCGGCATGGCCGGTTACCAACTGAGTCTTGACGGGCAACCGGTCCATCGCGGGCCGGAGTGGAGCGACCGCCACACGCTGTTCGCCGACGCGCTGACTCTCGATCTGAAGGCGGGCCGGCACACGCTGGAAATTCTGCTCTGGCACTTCGGACCGGATTCCGGCTTGCGGGAAATGAGCCCCTTCGCGGGGTTCGCACTATGGCCGGATGATGCGCGCGACACGGCGGCAAAATCTTTGCTGGCGACCGGAACGGCGCCCTATCGGGCCTGTCGGCTGCCGGGCTGCACCGCCGTCGGCTACCACATGAGCTGCATGGCCGCGCCGCGGCTGGCAATGGACTGGAACGTGGCGCCGGAGCCGTGGCTTCCGGCGGAGACGATTGCCGAAAGCATGACCGGCATGTTCGCAATTCACGCCCGGGCCCTGCCTCCGATGCGGGAAAAAACCTGGACCGGTTTTACCTTGCGCGCCGCCGACGAGAACCGCACCGGATGCTTCCGGGAAGGAGCGCAGCCGGAACTCCGCCATCTGGCGGATGGTCTGGCCGCAGGAGAATCCGTGGAGCTGCCGCCGCACCGCTGTTTCCGGCTGCTCTGGGATCTCGGCGATTATCTTTGCGCATTCGCGGAATTCGAGCTCGCGGGCGGCAAAAGCAGCATGGTCGAAGTCTTGCTGACCGAAAGTTTGTTTGAAGAAACCGACGACTGGGATTACTGCTACAAACATCCGGTCAAGGGCAACCGCAGTCAGGTCGATGGCAAATTCGTCGCCGGCACCGGCGACCGCTTCACCGCCGACGGCGCAGCGCGGCAATGCCGGACGCTCGACTGGGATGCCGGACGCTATCTTCTCCTCCGCGTTGAAACCGGAGATACCCCGCTCACACTGAGTGGATTCCGCCTCCGCGAAACCGGATATCCGCTCGCCCTCGACGGGGAATGGCAATCCGCCGACCCGGCTTATCAGACCATGGTCGGGCTCTGCCGCAATTCGCTGCTGCGCTGCATGCACGCCACCTACATGGACTGCCCTCACTACGAGCAGATGATGTATGCCGGGGATGGCCGCCTGGAGATGCTCGGCACCTATATTCTGAGCCGCGACCGGCGGCTGCCGCGCAAGGCGCTGCTGGAATTCGCCGCCTCGCAGACGCCGGAGGGGTTCACGCTGGCGCGCTATCCGTCGCGCGAAGCTCAACTCATTCCGCCCTTCGCGCTGTGGTTCGCAACCATGGTCTGCGATTATGCGCAATGGACCGACGAGCCCGAGTTGATCGCCTGGCTGCTGCCCCGGGTGCGCCGGGTGATGGAAGCCTTCGCCCGCTGCCGGGAAAAAACGAGCGGCCTGATCCTGAATCCCGCGGGCTGGAACTTTTACGATTGGGCCGACGGCTGGAAGCAGGGCGAACCGCCCGGCGGCGGCAATCAGCCGGGCGCGCTGCTCAACTGCCATTATGTGTATACGCTGGAACTGCTGGCGCAACTCGAAGCATATATGGGCTGCGGCGAGCAAAGCGAAGCGTGGCAAAGCGAGGCGCAGCAGTTGCGCGCCGCCGTACGGGAACGGTTCTTCGTCCCCGCACGCGGACTCCTGAGCGACGACGCGGAGCATCGCTGCTTCTCGCAGCACACGCAGGCGCTGGCGCTGCTCGGCGGTCTCGGCGGCCGCGAACTTTACGACAAGCTGTTCGAGCCCGGTCTGACCGGTTGCACCATCTATTTCTCGCACTATCTTTTCGAGGCGGCCAAATTATTCGGCGACGGTCCCCGCTGTCTCAAGCTGCTCGAATTCTGGCGCAACCTCTCCGGTCAGGGCTTCCTGACCACGCCGGAGCGGCCCGAGCCGTCGCGCTCGGACTGCCACGGCTGGGGAAGCCATCCGCTCTACCATCTGGCGACCGGGCTGGCCGGGATCCGCCCGGCGGCGTTCGGGGGTCGTACCTTCACGGTCCGGCCGCTGGACGCGCCGGATTGTCCCGATTTCCATTGCGTGCTGGGCTTGCCGGCGGGCGAAATCACGGTTATCCGGCGTGACGGCCGTTATGCCGTCAGGAGCCGCGGCGATCTGAAAATCAATGACAACGGATATGGAACAAACGGCGATATCACCATCTCTCACTATCAGGAAAGGAGCTTCTCATGATCAAATTCTTCCTCAGGATGCTGCCGGCGATGCTGGCCTCGGTTCTGGCCTCCGCCGCGCCGCCGGCCTGGGATTTCACCCGGCCCCAGCCGGATTGGAATTCGCAGCGCAATCTGACCGCCTCAAGCAGCAAAGAAGGCCTGCTGCTTGACGTGACCGATTATGATTCCAACCTCGGCAACGATCGGGTTCAGATCGATCCGGCACAGTATTCCCGAGTTCGCATTGTCTACTCCGCCGAAGGCTTTTCGGCCCCGACCAACGGCGAACTCTTCTTCGCCGGCAAAAGCAATCCGGAATTCGCCGACAGCCGGAGCTTCCAGATTCCATCCCTGACCGCCGACGGCAAGATTCACACCCTGACGCTGGATGTCAATCACAATATCAATGCCGGCAGCGGCCAGTGGTCCGAGGAAAAACTCGTCACCCGGCTGCGCCTTGATCTGGTCAATCAGTTTCCAGGCAAAATTCTGCTGAAATCGCTGGAATTCCTGCCCGGTGCGCCAGCCCCGGTGAACAGCCTGAACGAAACCAACATCACCCAGGGCTGGTATCTGGCGCCGGCCGCCGGCGGGAGCTTCCAACTCACCGCGCCGGCCGGTAAATTTCAGGTCTGGCTCCACGGCGCGGATGACGCCGCAGCGGCGCTTTCCGGTCTGGCCGCGCTGCCGGGCTTCCGGGCGCTCAAGAAACCGGAATCGGCCGGCGCCTGGACTCATGTCGGCATGGTCGAAAACACTGGAACGGCCACGCTGGCGGCCAAGCTTCCGGCGGGAACGGCCGGCATTCTCTTCACCCCGGAAACCACAACGCCGAAAGTAATGCCTTCGGGCGTGCCGGAAACCGTGCCGAGCGAAGTCGTCTTCGGCCGTCAGCCGGCCAAATATCTGCCGCTGGATCCGGCGATGCCTTACTGGAAGAGCAAGCTCATCGCCGCCAACGGTCGCGGTTTCGAGGTCAATTATACCTTGGTCCGCCGCCGCTTCAAGCTACCGGAAAAGCCGGAAAAGGCGTTCCTCCAGCTGACCGCCGACGACCGGGTCGACGAAATCTCTCTTAATGGCCGGAAACTCAAGGGGCTGTGGACCAGCGACTGGAAATATCCTTCGCTGGTCGAGGTGACCCGCGAACTCGAAGCGGGCGACAATCTGCTCTGCGTCAAATACACCAACAGCGGCAGCATCGGCGGACTGATGTACGACCTCACCGTTAACTTCGCCGACGGCAAAAGCATAATCATCGCCGGCGACGGCAGCGAAAAATGCCTGGTCGGCGCCACCCCGGACCATTGGAACGCGGTCGGCTTCGACGACAGCCGCTGGTCCGCGGCCGAGCGGCGCGAAGGCCCGCCTTACGAACCTTACGACACCTATATCCTGCCCTACATCGACAAAAGCCCGGCGCACGGGACGATGGCCGCCGTCAGCGCCACAGTGCCGGAGCATATCGCGACACCGGAACAGCTTGAGCTGATGCTTTCGCTGAAGGGCGAACCCGCGCTCCGCGACGATGAAATCGTCTACGCGAGAATTTACCCGACCCGCGCCGGCAAAGACAATCCGCCGAGCGCATTCGTCAGCGGCCCGTTGAGCAAATGGTCGCCGGAACGGCGCGACGACGGCACGGTCACGCTGCGGCTCGGCGGCTTCAAACTGCCGGAATACGGCGGCGAATTCTCCGGCCGCATCGAGTACGGCATTTACGGCCGTACCGCCGCCCAGAACCAGCCGGTGCCCTTCGCCATCGCGCCACGCCCCGTCCCGGGCGCGGACCGGCCGATTCAGGTCGCCCGCGAGGCAAAGCCCGACGGCGCGACCGTAACCGTCGACGGCAAGCCCTTTTTCCCGACCTTCCTCAGCGTCTTTTACGAGCGCGTCCCCACCGGACTGGAGGGTTCGGATTCGCCGATCACGGTGCGGGAATTTCTCGCCGGAGGCATGAGCAACGAGTGGTGGATCGGGCCCGACCGCTACGACTTCAGCGCCGTCGACGCGCGCATCTCGAAGATCATCCGGGAATATCCCAACGCCTACATCGCCGCCTGGGTCTGGTGCCAGCCGCCGCACTGGTATGATGAAGCCTACCCCGACCGCATCTCCAAACAGAGCGACGGCGGCGTGTTCCCCTATTATGTTTCGACAGTGACCTTTTCCGATCCGGAATACCGCAAGGACGCGGCCCGGGCAATCCGGGCATTCGTGGAACACTGCGAAAAATATTTCGGCAACAAAATGCTGGCGTACAACCTCTCCGGCGGAATTTCCCTCGAATGGCAGGGCTGGGGCTGTCACAGCCAGGCCCAGCGCAAGGTGCTCAATGACTACAGCCCCGCCGCGCAGCGCGATTTCAAAGCCTTTGTCGCGGAGCGTTATCCGGCGCTCAAGGCCGCTGGCGTGCCGAGCTATGCCGAACGTACCGCGCCGGGCGAAACCGTATTCCGCGACCCGGTTTCGGAAGCCGGTCCGATCGCCTTCGACGAATATTACAGCGAGTCGGTCGCCGACTGCATCGCGCTGCTGGCCCGGGCGGTCAAGGAAGCGACGCATGGCAACAAACTCGTCGGCGCCTACTACGGATATTTCTTCGAATACGGCAATATGGGTTTCTGCGTCAATTCCTCGGGTCACAACGCGATGAATCGACTGCTGGCGACGCCGGAGATCGATTTCCTGCTCTCGCCGCCCTCCTATGGCGTCCGGGCGCCGGGCGAGCCGGGTGCGGAAATGAAAGTCTTCGGTTCCATCGCGGCAAGCGGCAAATTCTCGATTCTGGAAGACGACACCCGGACCCATCTGACCAGTCCGCGCGATTATTATCAGGCGATGAATCCGGAACAGACCCGCAACATCCTCCGGCGCAACTGGGGGATGGCGCTGAGCCGCCGCACGCCGATCTGCATGCTGCCGCTGGAGGAAGGGCGCGATCTGAGTTCGCCGGAAATCCGCGCCGATCTCGAAAAAGTCCGCGCCGCGGGACAGAAGCTGTTCGAAAGCGACCGTCCTGCGGGAGTGGAAATCGCGGTCGTGGTCGACGAACACTCACTCAAATACCTCCGGCCCGAAGACAAGATGGAAACCGCAACCAACCAGACCCGGTTCTGGTACGGTCACAACGGCAAACTCCTTCAAGCCCCGCGGGCCGAGCAGAACCTGACCGGACCGCTGACCTACTATCAGCGCATCGCGCTGAGCCGGATCGGCGCGGGCGCGGACTGGATCTATCTTGATGACGTGCCGAAACTGGCCGACCGCTACAAGTTCTGGGTCTTCCTCGGGGATTTCGCCGCCTCGCCGGCCCTCAAGGCGGCGCTGGATACGCTCAGGCCGCGCGATGTGACCGTGCTGGTGGCCTACGGCGCCGGTTTCGCCGGCGGGAGCAAGGCGGTCGATGCGGCCGCCATGTCGAACCTGCTGGGCATGAAGATCGATGAAATCGCGCCCGGCCCCCTGAAGCTGCGGGTCACTGATGTGACCTCGCCGTGGAGCGCCGGACTCAGGCAGCTCCAGTTCGGCGGCGATTATGCCACCAATCCGCGCTTTGCGGTATCCGATCCGGCGGCCACGGTGCTGGGCCGCTACGCCGACGATTCCGGTGCGGCGCTGGCGGAAAAGAAGGTGGACGCCATGAATTTGATCTTCTCCGGCGGCACCCAGCTGACGCCGGACCTGCTGCGGGCGCTGGCCCGCCGGGCAGGCGTCTTCATTCAGAATGACAGCGACGACAATTTCTTCGCCGGATACGGCATCAGCGCGATTCACGCCGCCCGCGCCGGCAGGAAAATCGTCCGGTTCCCCGAACCGGTCACCGTCACCGACCTTTTCACCGGCGAAGTGCTGGGAACCAAAGTCAGCGCGGTGGAATTCAACCTCAAAGCTCATGAAACCAAGGTTCTGAGGACAGAATAACCTTTCAATCAAGGCAAAAGGCCGGAAGCGCAGTGCGCTCCGGCCTTTTTTATTGCTTCGGCAGTCCCGCCCCGGCTTCAGCGCATGCTGTTGCGCTCCATGAAAACCCCGTCATAACCCTGAATCCGGCGGTCGACGGCAGCCAGCTCCAGCCGCTTCAGCGCCCACAGGCAATATTCGGGGTTGATCTCGACCCCCGCGAAAGCCCGCCCCAGCTTGCGCGCCGTCACCAGAGTCGAACCGCTGCCGGCAAAGGGATCGAACACCAGCCCGTCGTCCGGCAGCGAAGCGAGGATCAGCTTGGCCAGCAGTTTCTCCGGCTTCTGGGTCGGATGATCGGTATTTTCCGGCATCGACCAGTAGGGCACGGTGATGTCGTCCCAGAAATTGCCGGGACAAGTCAGCCGGAAGCGGCCGCCGGGCTCCTCCGCCCAATCCTTGGGGCGGCCGTTCTCACGGTAGGGCGCCAGCACCCGGCGCTTCTGCTTCACCGCATCGACCTTGAAGTAATAATGGCTGCCGACGGTGGCGAACCAGATATCCTCGGTGGCATTTTTCCAGTTACGACTCGCGCCGCGTCCCTTTTCGCGCTGCCAGGTAATGCGGTTGCGGATGATGAAATAACGCGCCAGCACCCGGTATTGCGCCGCCGAGCACCCCCAGTCGCCGCAGCAATAGACCGAGGCCTCCGGCTTGAGCAGCGGCAGCAGCGCCCGGAAAACGCCGTCCAGATAGTCCTCGTAGGCGGCATCATCGGCGCGGTTGAATTTGACCACCCCGAAGTCCTTGCTCAAATTGTAGGGCGGATCGACGATCAGCAGATCGACCGAACCTGAAGGCAGAAGAGGCGCAAGGGCGAAAAAATCGCCATGGAACAGGCGGTTGCGCCAGTCATCCGGCGTCAGCGGCGCCGTCGGCGCGGTTAATTGCGCGGCCAGCCGCATCCGGTCCGCCTCACTCAGGGTCAGGGTGCGGTTGCGACCGGCGCGAGGACGGGGCGAAGGGCTGGAAGAGGTTTCCGTCATTGATCCGTCACTTATCCGTCAATTCCGGAAATTTAAGTTCGACTTCCCGGCTTTCGTCGGGCCGTCGGCAAATCGTCACCCGGATCATGTCCGGGGGCAGAATGCCGTCGATCTGAGTCGGCCATTCGAGCAGGGTATAAGCATCAGGATCGTCGAGAAACTCGTCGACGCCGAATCCAAGTCCGGCGGCCGCGCCATTGATGCGGTACAGATCGAGATGGTAGAAATATCCCGACCGGTCCGGCAGCGGATACTCCTGAACAATGGTATAGGTCGGACTCGAAACCGGTTCGACGATGCCCAGCCCGCGCGCGAAGCCCCGGGCCAGCACGGTCTTTCCGGCGCCGAGATTGCCGTAAAGGCCGATAACGCTGCCTCTGGGCAGCGCCCGGGCCAGGGCGGCCCCCAGCGCTTCGGTCGCCGCGCAATCGGAACAGACGACGACCTGATCCTTAAGTTCGAAAGTGCTCATATCCGTGAATCTCCTCTTCCGGCGCCACCGCACCGGCATTCATCCAGATCAACTTGCCCGGCGGCGCGGCGACCGCCCGGCCGATGGCACTCAACTTAGCGGCGAAAGGCCAGTTTGCCGCCAGCCCCGCCGCTTTTTCCGACGCGACGGTGAAGACCAGTTCGTAATCCTCGCCGTCGGCCAGCGCACCGTGCGCATCGGCCCCCGCCCGGCAGGGCAGGCGGTCGAGGTCGACCTCAAATCCGAGCTCCGAAGCCAGCCCCAGCCGCCGCAAGTCCTGCCCGAGGCCATCGGAAAGGTCCATCATGCAATGCGTCCATGCTCCGGCCAGGAAGCGGCCTTCCGCCAGCCGCGGCGTGAAATCGAGGTGGTGACCGGTCGCCAGCGTATTGCCGAGTTCGCCGGTCACCATCAGCACCTCTCCGACCCGCGCTCGGTCGCGGCGGCAAAGTTTTTCCGGTTCGACCTCCCCGAGGATCGTCAAGGCGCCGTATTCCGCCGGAATCGCCCCCGGCAACCCGCCGAGATCCCCCCCGGCGATGGTCACGCCGAACTCCCGCGCCGCTGCTTCCAGCCCGGCGAAAAAACGTTCAAACCAGCCATCCTCGCGCGGCGTTGCCGCCAGCGCCAGCAACGCCCAGCGCGGAATGCCGCCCATTGCGGCGATGTCGCTCAGGTTGCGCTTGAGCAATTTGGCCGCAATCGCTTCGGGCGGCGTCGCGCCGCCATGATAATGCACCTCCGAAGCCACCTGATCGACCGCCGCCAGCAGCCATTTGCCGCCGAACTCAAGCACCGCGCAATCGTCGCCCGGCCCCACAACCATGGCATCGTCCCGCCGCAGCGCAGGCAGCACCTTCCGGAGAATGGAATCCTCGCTCATGATAATTGTCCCCTCCCCTGTCGGCAAAACAGCGCGCCGAAAGTTCCGTCGTGGGACGCGTCCGGCGGCCACAGATGCTGATTGAGCAGCCGGAATTCGGAATGCGCGGCCAGAAATGCCGCCGTCTGTTCCTGATTTTCCTCCGGCTCCAGCGAGCAGGTGCTGTAAAGCAGCACCCCGCCCGGATTGCAGAGCCGCGCCGCGTTGTTCAGAATGGCCCGCTGCACTCCGGTCAACGCCGCCAGCATCGTCTCGTCCCAACGCCACAGCGCATCCGGCCGCCGCCGGAAAACCCCGGTGTTGGAACAAGGCACATCCGCCAGCACCAGATCGAATCCGCGATCATCCGCCGGACGATACTCGACGGCATCGGCGGCAATTACCGTCGCCGAAACCCGGCAACGCGCCAGATTCTCCTCCGTCAGCCGCTGCCGGACGGCGGAACGGTCGACCGCGACGAACTCCTCGACCGCAATCCCCCGCGCCGCCAGAAATTCCGATGCCAGCAGCAATTTGCCACCCGGCGCGGCGCAAAGATCGATCGCCCGCACCGTTTCCGGCCAAGCCGCCTGCGCCAGCATCATCACCACCGCCGAAGGCGCGGGATCCTGAAAATAGAACGCCCCGCGGGCAAAAAGTTCCGTCGCCAAAATCTTTTCCGGATGCGCACAGCTGCCGAACGGCCAATCCGAAGCCCATGGCAGCGCCAGCGGCTCCACTTCCGGCAGCGCCTCCGCCACAAAGCCCCGCCGCCACCGCACCACGGCCGGAAACCGCTCCTGAAACAATGCCGCCATCCGGCCGCACTCCGCCGCACCGAACTGATTGCGCCAGCGAGTCGCCAGCGCTTCCGGCAACAGGGCCCCGGGAAGCGCATCGGTTTTCACTTCCGTCAATGCCCGGCGCAGCACCGCATTGACGAATTTGCCCGCGCCCGGGCCGAAACGCCGCTTCGCCGTATCGACCGCGATATTGACCGCGGACTCGGGGCGCACCGCGTCCTGAAAACACCCCAGCGTCAACCCCAGTTCGAGCAGATAAACCACCTCGGGACGCGGCAATTGCCGCCAGCACTGCGCCAACGCCGTGTCAATGGCTCGTTTTTTACGGAAAAAAGTGAAAAGCAAACTCGACAGCGCCCGGCGCAGACGGCTGTCCGCCCGGCGGTCGAGCCAGTCATCCAGCCCCATGCGCCGGGCGGCAATGGCCTCCAGCGCCTGAACGCCCTGGGCCAGAATCTGTTCGGAAATCCCGGAATGTGTCACCTGAAAACCTCAAATCCGTAAGCAGCCGGTATGGTGCCCATCCGGTCAGTCGCCAAGATGAAGCTCGCGCGAACGGTAGTTGACCAGATAATCGCGCACGGCGTCGGCCAGCGGCATCGCCTCCCGGGTGTAGCCGAGCGCCCGGAGTTTATCCATTTCGGCGCAGGTGTAGTACTGGTAGCGGTCGCGCAGATGATCGGGCATGGCGATGTACTCGATGCGTTCCTCCCGGCCGAGCGCGACGAAAGCGGCATGGACCAGCGCGTTCCAGGTTTCGGCGCGGCCGCTGCCGATGTTGTAAAGCCCGTGCGCTTCGGCATGGCCGAAAAGAAACCAGAGCATCGCCGCGGCATCCTTGACATAGAGAAAATCGCGCATCTGCTCGCCGTCGGCATATTCCTTGCGGTAGGACCGGAACAGCTTCATCACGCCGGTGGCGGTGATCTGTTCATATGCCCGCAGCACCACGCTGCGCATTTCGCCCTTATGGTACTCGTTGGGACCGTAAACGTTGGAAAATTTGCAGCCGATCAGCCGATCGAGCCATCCCCGGCGTTTGGCGTAAAGGTCGAACATCTGCTTGGAATAGCCGTACATATTCAACGGCCGCAGTTTTTCGATCGCCTCCTCGTCGTCGCGGTAGCCGAGCGCGCCGTCGCCGTAGGTGGCGCAGCTGGAGGCGTAAACCATCCGGATCCGGCGGCGGACGGCGAACTCCGCCAGCCGGACGGAAAATTGAAAATTGTTGCGCGCCAGATAGCTGGCATCGCGCTCGGTGGTCGAGGAGCAGGCCCCCATGTGAATGATGCCCTCAATCCGCGTCCGGTCGAAGACGCCGGCGTCAAGCCGCGCCAGAAAGTCGTCCTTCTCCAGGTAATCGGCGTAGCGCAACGCGCGCAGATTTTTCCACTTGTCGGACTCGCCGAGATGGTCCACGATCAGGATGTCGCTCTCACCCCGGCAATTCCACTGCCATACCGCCGCACTGCCGATCAGCCCCGCTCCGCCGGTTACGATAAACATAGTAAGACCTCGTCAATATAGTCCGGTTAATTTGGATACCGCGGTGCGCCGGACGGCGTCGACCGGTTCTTCCAGCCCCACCAGCGTCGCGTTGACCGAAAACGAATGGTTGTAGGTAAGCGAATTGTCGTCATCGCGCTCCCGTTCACGCGACAACAGCGCGCTGACTTTCACACAGTGGAAAATACGCGATACGCCGAGCGTCTGCTGGGTGATGCCGCCTTCTTCGAAGTCGTAGGAAATATTGTAGGCGCCGAAGGTTTTCCGGTCCGGAGTAATCGGAAAGAGCACCCCGAAGTTGATCGTCTGGGTCCGGCTGTCGCCGTAATACTGATCGAAGACGCTGCCCGACTCGATTTCGGTCAGGGTACTGCCCATCGAATAAGCCGCACGGCCGACATAGGCGTCCTGGTAGTTGTATGACAGATTGAAGATCAGGTCCTCGATCGGCGAATAGGTCAAAGCCAGATAGGCCCGGTTGAGAAGGCTGGTACTGAGACCGGGCCGGCCGGCATCGCGGCCGGCGCGCTGCGCCTCGGTGTCATGATCCTGATTCTGGCCGGCGTCGATCTGCAGGAATCCGGTCAGGGTGACCTGACTGGTCGGACTGAAGGTCAGCTTGGTGCAGAAGTCGCCGATATGGTTGAAATCTTCCATTTCGTCGAAATAAATATCCCAGTAGTTTTCCATGTTGAACCATTCCCTCAGTCTGCCGCTGGCGAAACCGCCGGTCCGGGTCTGCAACCGGTTGCGCAAGCCGAGGCGGAGAAAATTCTGTTCGTCGATGCGATCGATATCGTCGAAGAAGAAGAGATAGTCGCGATTCACCGTCGGTTCCGGCAGAAAGGTGTAGTTGATGTACGGTTCGGCCACATGCCGCAACCCGTCGAGTTCCCAGAAGGCGTTGCGCACATCCTGCCAGGAGCGGTAAATCTTGGTATTGATCTCAATCCCGGTTTCAAAGGCGAACCGGAAGCGCGATCCGCCGTCGTCGTCGTAATTCTTGACCGGGAGGCCGTAATCATTTTCGGTGTTGGCCGCCAGTTGCATGCGGTAGACGTCTTCGGTATCGATCGGCGCCTTGGAGCTGTTGGTATAACCGGTCATGCGCAATCCGGCCCGGGGCACGATATTGATCATGCTCGCCCGAATCGGATAATACAGAAAGTTCACCGAATCAAACCGCCCCGAGTGATAATCTTCGACTTTGCTGTCGGGATTCTTGAGCGGCCGGTCGAATTCCGCCCAGTTCATGGTCAGGTAATCCGCGGTGTGGGAGCCCTGATAGTAAAGATTGGTGCCCGGCAGGATTTCCTGGCGCGGCATATCCATGCGCAATTCCGGCAGTCGTTGAACCGTAGTGAAGAACTTGTTGACCTGAAATCGCGCATAAATCGCGGACGAAAAATGGTTGGCCTGGTATTCAAACGCCGCATAACTGGCCGGTTCGCTGATGGTATTGGCGCGGGACTGGAAATAATCCTCGAGCATATAAGCATCACTGAGCCACTCGATCTGGCCGCGGAAGTCCAGCCGCGGCGAAATATGGGTCATGTTGGTCACCTGGAAGTCGAACCGTTCGTGCGGAATATCCAGTCGTCCGCCGCCTTTGCCCCCGGGTTTGGTCCCGGAGCTCTCATAAGGCCTGATATCGTAGATGCTGTAAGCGCCGATGTAGGTCTTGGAGGTCGCGGTGTTGATCGAAGTCCGCGCGCCATACCCCAGCCCGCGCAGCCCGTACCAGTCGAGGTCCAGCGACACGGTGGTGAACGGATCGTCGCTGATCTGAAATTTACGCGACAGCAGCATGTAATAACCCCAGTCGCTGGTTTCCCCAACCTGCATCTGGAACAACCCTGGGCTTTCGTCCTTGGGTTTGTAAAACATCGGCAGCCACAACACCGGGACTCCGTAAATGCGGAACGTGCCGTTATATCCCCAGATGCTGTACTCGCCCTGATCGCTTTCACCGTAGGAAAAACCGTAGCCTTCGGTTTCGTGCGGATAAAGATTGGCGCTGTCCAGCCCGATGCTGAAATGACTCTGGTCCTCGTTCAGATATTCGCAGCTCGAGAGCTCGATGCCGTCCAACTTGAGTTCTCCGCCCGGCTGGCGGGTGCCGTGATCGGCTTTGCAGACGAAATTTTTGACCTGAAGTTTGAGCTTGGTGAAATTCACCAGCCCGGTCGCGAAATTACCGGAAAGGCGTTCGGCTTCGATCCGGCTGCCTTCACTGTAAATGATGACATTGAGTTTCCGGTTGCCCAGCGGATCAATCACGATTCCGGTAATCTCGGTGACGGTATCGGGCAGCGCCTGAAGCCGCTCGAGCTCGTCCAGCGTCACTGTCGCGACACTCTTGCGCACCACGGACAAGCGGATGTTGCCCTTGGCCTCAAGATCACGGCTTTCCAGGTCGATCATAGCCTGATCGGCGCGCACCGTCAGGTTGCCGTATGGAATATAAACGTTGCCCTTGACGAAAATCGTCCGCCCGACCATGCGCCACTGGTCGGCGCGCGCATGCTGGAGTTCATTGGTTTTCGACGTCGGAACCTTGATCCCGGGATCGAACATTTTGGCCAGAGAATCGCCGTCCGCTGCGGCCCCGGCTTCCGGGCAAAGAAAACCGGCCGCCGATGCCAGCACAAGCATCACCGCCGGAACCATGTTCTTGTAAAACCCGCTCAACGCCATCCCGTGTCCTCGGCCCGAATTTCGCCTGAAAATGAGCTACCCGTCAATTATCATCCGCCGTGTAAAGATCGATACATCCATCAAAAAACCGCCGCGCCGGACTCAACCGTTCCCGGCGCGGCGGCAGTCATTACCGCGATTCGTACTTGTCAAGCAGGGCTTCTTCAGTCGCCTGCGTATAGAAACCTTTTTCGTCGAGCGTCGCCGCCGCGCCGGGCAGGATTTCCTCCAGTCGGCTCACCGGCACCAGCGGCAGGTCCGGACAATTCGGGAAAATCACCGTCTTGCCGGGGAATTTGGCATTCGCCACCGCATCCAGGCCCTTTTTCAGATCCTTCATGCCGCCGATCGCCGCCAGCGCGGTCACCGGCTGGAGCTTGCCGCTTTCGGCCAGCGCCAGCGTATGGCGCAAGTGCGCGGTCTTGCTGCCCGAGGAGCCGATATAGCGCACTCCGCCGGAGGCGATCGGCGCCAGTGCGAGTTCGCCTTCCTTGCCCGCCGGAATCCCGGCGAAGATATTCATCAGGCCGTCCTTGCCCAGATAGCGGGACGCCCCGGTCAGCACCGGCACCACCGGCACCAGCATCACGATGTCGTCGAAGCCTTCCGGCGCGAACTTGCGCAACGCCGCATCAAACGCCTCCGGCGTCATCTGAGTCGGATTCAACGCCAGAAATTCAATCCCGCGTTCGGCAATCTTGTCGGCCAGAAGGCGCTTCACGTTGTCGATCCGGCTCTGGTCCATATCGCTGATCACGATGCGCTTCGGTCCATTGGGCGACTCCACCGCCATCTGGGTGTGCATCTGACCCATCGCGCCCGCGCCGCCAGGCAGCCAACAGGTGCCGCCGACCTTCCACGAACTGCGCACATTGCGACCATAGGCGCTCGAAATATCACGCGAAGCCGTACCCTGATAAAACCAGTTTTCATAATGGATGCTGCCGACGTCGAAGCTCAATTTTTCGGCCGGCAGCGCACCGCCGAAGCTGACCACCGCCCCGCGCGCACCCAGCTTGGCCGCCGCCGCCGCGGTCGCGGCGGCGCAGTCAGCGATGAAGATATCGTCGAATTTTTCATCCGTCGGCGGCTCCGCCAAGGTCCGGAACTTGATTCCGAGTTCGGTTTCCAGCGCCTTGAGCGCCGCCTGATCCACGCCGACCGCGGTTGCCGAAGCCGGGAGATTCTGTTTCAGCAGCGCGCCCGCCGCATAGCGCTGTCCGGCGCCGCCGACCAGCAGGAATTTGCCGCCCTTTTTCGGCGCGATACGGTTTTCGATCATATAGGAGGCCTGAACGCAGGTCCAGGGCTCCAGCAGCGCGGCCACCGCCGAGGGCATGTGTTCGGCCACCGGCAGCAGATAGCAGCCTTCGTCCCCGTTGAGCACGCGCTGGTCGATCACGCTGTATTGCTCCATGCCGCCGTCGATGGCGTAGCCGTAGGCGAAGCCTTTGCCGTTGACGTAGATGTCGGCCTGGATGATGAAACGCTGCCCGATCTTGTATGCGGCGGCGAGTTTGCTTCCGACCTTGACCACGGTCATCACCGCTTCATGACCCGGAACCACCGGATCGGTCGCCAGATTCTTGGAAATCACCCGCGGATGGCTTTCGCCGGCGCGGATCAGTTTGACGTCGGAGAAACAGAGACCGATCGCGTCGATGCGTACCAGCAGTTCGTCGTCCTTGATCGCGGGCACCGGAACGGTGCAGGGCTGATCGTTTTTACCCAGGGTTTCCATGCCTGTGCCGAAGAGCGGCCAGGCCAGCATTTTGTCGGGAATCGCACTCATGATCGTCTCGTTCTTCCGCTGAATGGTTGCAAAATAAAGTATTCCAGAAATAATACGCCCGTTTTACTCAAAAGTCAAGCCGTTACCGCGCCAGATTGCGGAATATTGTCGCCAAAACCGCCTTCTGCACATGAAGCCGATTTTCCGCCTCGTCAAAGACGATCGAGGCCTCGGAGTCCATCACTTCGGCGGTCAGCTCCTCGCCGCGGTGCGCCGGCAGGCAATGCAGCAGTTTGGCCCCGGGCGCGGCGAGCTTCAGCATCCGGGCGTTGACCTGATACGGCGCCAGCTTGGCCAGCCGTTCCGCTTTTTCCGCCTCAAAACCCATGCTGACCCAGACATCGGTGTAAATGTAATCGGCATTTTTTACCGCCTGATCAGGATCTTCACACCAGGTAGCGGTAGCGCCGCATTCCTTGAGAATCGCCGGATTCGGCGCGAAGTCGCGCGGCGCGGCGATCACCAGCTGCATGCCGGTAAGTTTCGATGCCAGCATCAGTGAGTTGGCGATGTTGCTCGAACCGTCGC
The DNA here is from genome assembly GCA_036677805.1 of Victivallaceae bacterium. GTDB lineage: Bacteria > Verrucomicrobiota > Lentisphaeria > Victivallales > Victivallaceae > SIG78. The sequence goes on from JAVBVS010000019.1 coordinate 16,127, forward strand.
CGACAAAGACCGTCTTGACCTTCAGCGTCCCCGAATATTCCAAGATGGTGAACAAATCGGCCAGAATCTGGCAGGGATGATATTCGTCGGTCAGCGCATTGATCACCGGAATGGTGGCAATGCGCGCCAGTTCCTGAACGTCGGCGTGACCAAAGGTCCGGATCACGATGCCGTGCAAATACCGGCTCAGCACCTGTGCGGTGTCGGCGATGGTTTCGCCGCGGCCGATCTGCATCCGTCCCTGATCGAGATAAAGCGGCGCGCCGCCGAGCTCATGGATGCCGACCTCGAAAGAAACCCGGGTCCGGGTCGAGGACTTGGCGAAAATCAGTCCGATGCTCTTGCCCGCGAGGGGTTGGAAATCGCTCCGCCCGCGTTCCCGTTTGAGTCTGACGGTCAGTTCGAACAAGTCTTCGAGCTCGCCGTAGTTCAAATCCCGCAGCGTCAGTAAATCCTTATGCATGAAAAACCTCTCTGGTTGAATCGTTCCACTTCACTCGTCCAGCGTGGCGGCGAAATCCGCCAGCCCGGCGGCGATGCGCTCGACGGCCAGATCGGCCTCCGCCCGGGTAATGGTCAGCGGCGGCAGCAGCCGCAGCACCGTTTCGCCGGCGGTGAGAGTAATGAGTTTGTGCTTCAGGATGGCCGCCGACAGCGGCCCGGCGGCCCGGTCGAGGACGACGCCGATCATCAGCCCCCGGCCCCGCACCGCCTTCACGAACCCGTGGGGCTTGGCGATCCGGGCGAGTTCACGCATCAGGTATTCGCCCTGATGGCGGCAGTTTTCGAGCAGATGGTCGCGCTCGATCACCTCCTGCACCGCAAGCGCGGCGGCGCTGACCAGCGGCGTGCCGCCGAAGGTGCTGGCGTGTTCGCCGACGGTGAGGATATCCGCATATTCGCGCCGGACGATGAACGCCCCCATCGGCAGACCGTTGGCGATCGCCTTGGCCAGCGAAAAAGCGTCGGGCACCACGCCGAAGCCCTGCCACGCGTAGAGATAACCGGTCCGGCCCATGCCGCACTGCACTTCGTCGAAAAGCAGCAGCAGCTTCTTTTCATCGCACAGCGCCCGCACCGCCTTGAGGTAGCCGGGATCGGCCGGCAGAATGCCGCCCTCGCCCTGAACCGGTTCGATCAGCACGGCGCAGGTCCGGTCGGTGATCGCGCCCCGGAGCGCCTCGAGGTCGTTGTAGGGCACCTGACGGAAGCCGGGCATGTCGGGAGCGAAGCCCTTGCGGTACTTGGCCCGCCCGGTGGCGGCCAGCGTGGCCAGCGTCCGGCCGTGGAACGAATTGTCCATGGTGATGATTTCACTGCGGCCGGTGGCGGAGCCGAACTTGCGCGCGAGCTTGATCAGCCCTTCGTTGGCTTCGGCCCCGGAGTTGGCGAAAAAGACCGCGCCGTCAAAGCATTTGGAGATCAGTTTTTCCGCCAGTCGCGGTGTAACGTCGTTCAAGTAAAGATTGGAGATATGGACCAGCGTCGCCGCCTGGCGCGCGATCGCACGGGTAATGTCGGGATGGCAATGACCGAGGTTGCAGACGCTGATGCCGGCGGCGAAATCGAGGAATCGCTCCCCGTCGGCGTCGATCAGCCAGGCGCCTTCACCCTTGACGAAAAGCTGTTTCGGCGCATAGGTCTGCAATACATATTGATGAAATTTGGCAAAACTTTCTTCCGCAAGCAAATTGGCCATGATATTGCTCCTCTCCGAATCAAAATGGCTTGAAACTACTTAATGTAACACCATTTCGCCGTTTTACAAGTCTTTCGGCCGATTTCGACCGGCGACGCCCCTGAGGGAATGCCGAAAAGCGGTGATTTTGTCACCGCCTTGCCTTGCAAGCCTTCGGGAAGCGTGATACATTAGGCTTGAAACATTTTCGGGAGCAGCATTTATGGAAAAACAGCTGGATCTTCTGATCGGGCGGGTGCCGGCGCTGGCCGGGCTCCGGACCGATCTGCGCCGCGCGGCGGAGATGCTGGTCGCGGCCGCCGGCGGCGACCGCCGGATCATGACCGCGGGCAATGGCGGCAGTTTCGCCGACGCCGAGCACATCACCGGCGAGCTTTTGAAGGGGTTCTGCAAAAAGCGGCCGCTATCCGAGGAGTGGCGCGGCAAATTCCGGGAAATCTGGGGCGAGGAAGAGAGCGGGAAGCTCGCCTCGCAACTTCAGATGGGGATTCCGGCGGTGAATCTGGCGCTGGCGCCGGCGCTGATGACGGCGTTCGGCAACGACGTGGCCCCGGAATTGTCCTATGCCCAGCACCTCTGGGCGGTGGGCCGCCCCGGTGACGTTCTGATTGCGATTTCCACCGGCGGCAATGCCGAAAATATCCGCCTTGCGCTGATGGCGGCGCGGGTGCGCGGCGTGGGCACCATTCTCCTGACCGGAGCGAAACACGGGGTCTGTGAACGGTACGCCGATGTAAATCTCCGCGCGCCGGAGACCGAGACCTATAAAATTCAGGAATATCATCTGCCGATCTATCATACGCTCTGCCTGATCGTCGAGGAGGCGCTGTTCCGTGAGTGAATCGGGCGTACGCCATCTGGCGATCATCATGGACGGCAACGGCCGCTGGGCCGAACGCCGGCAACTGGAGCGGGTCGCCGGCCACCGCGCGGGCGCCGACGCGGTGCTTGAGGCGGTCAAGGGAGCAAAAGAATTCGGCATCGAATATCTGACGCTTTATGCGTTCAGCACCGAAAACTGGAAGCGGTCGCCGCTGGAGGTCAATGCGCTGATGCGCCTGCTGGAGGAATTTCTGGAGCAGAAGCTGCCGGAAATGCTGAAGGAGGGAGTGCGGCTCAAGGCCATCGGACGGCTGGAGGGCCTGCCCGGCGGGGTTTGCCGCAAACTCCGGCGGGCGATCGCCGCCACCGCCGCGAATCGCGGCGGCACCCTGACGCTGGCGCTGAATTACGGCGGGCGGGCCGAAATCGCCGACGCCGCGCGACGCATCGCCGAAGCGGCCAAGGCCGGAACCCTGGCGCCGGAAGCGGTGGACGAAAGTTGCTTCGGGCGGTTTCTGTACGATCCCGAATTGCCCGATCCCGATCTGCTGATCCGGACCTCGGGCGAACTCCGGCTGAGCAATTTTCTGTTATGGGAGCTGGCATACGCGGAGATTTATGTGACCGACGTGCTGTGGCCGGATTTCGACCGCGCCGAAATGCGGCGGGCGCTCGACGCGTTCGGCGGGCGCCGGCGCCGCTTCGGCGGCCGTCCGCAATCCGCATCGGCATAAGACGGATCAGGCATGGATTTGAGCGATTGAAAACGGAAAGAGTGGCGTTATGTTGAAATTTCGGGCAATCAGTTTTCCGCTGCTGCTGCTGCTGGCGGGACTGGTGGTATTCTGGGAACCAGGCGGGCCGTGGCTCTTCACGGCGCTGGCCTTTCCGGTGGCGGCGATGGCGGTGCTGGAGGCGGCGGCCATCGCCGGCCGGCTGGGCATCGGCTGTTTCCGCGCCCCGGCGGTAATCGGCGGCTGGCTGCTGCTGGCGACGGCCGGCGGCATGACCGGATTCTTCGGCTGGGATTATGAGGTCCCGGCGGTGGAAATCATTTTCTGGCTCTTCCCGCCGTTGTGTTCGCTGCTGCTGTTGCTGACGAAAAAACGCAAGGCGGCGGCCGCCGCCTGCCTGGGAACGGCGGGGACGGCGGCCTTCGCGCTGGCCCCGGTGCTGGCGCTGAGCCGGATTTACTTTGATTGCGGCGCGATGATTTTTCTCGTGCTGGTGCTGGTCACCAAGGCGGCCGACACCGGCGGCTACATCGTCGGCATGCTGGCCAACAAGCTCCAGAAAAACGGCAACCACAAGATCGTCCCCTCGATCAGCCCCAAAAAATCATGGGAAGGCACCATTGGCGGGCTGCTTTTTTCGCTGGGCGCGGCCTGGATTTTCAACGCCTGCGGGGTGCTCGTGCTGCCGCTGTGGGGCGTATTGTTTTTCGGCGCGCTGGCTTTTTTCGGCAGCTTTGCCGGCGACCTGACCGAATCGCAGCTCAAGCGCGCGGCGGGGATCAAGGATTCCGGGAAATGGATTCCGGGCATGGGCGGCGCGCTGGATGTGCTCGACAGTTTTATTTACAACGCGCCGCTTTTTCTGGCGGCCCTTGAAACGGGATTGCTCAACCTATGATCGAATTGGATTTCGACCGCGCCGGGGGATTGATTCCGGCGGTGGCGCAGGATTACCGCACCGGGGAAATTCTGATGCTGGCTTTCATCAACCGCGAAGCCTGGGAAGAGACGCTGCACAGCGGTTGTGCGACTTATTATTCGCGTTCGCGCCGGAGTCTCTGGAAAAAGGGCGAAAGCTCCGGCCATATCCAGAAAATCCATGAAATCCTGGTCGATTGCGACCTTGACGCGGTGATTTACAAGGTCGAACAGCTGGGCCCGGGGGCGTGTCACACCGGCCACCGCAGCTGCTTTTTCCGCCGGGTCACCGCCGCCGGACTGGAAGAAACCGAAACCATCGCTTTCGATCCCGAAGGCGTTTATTCGAAACAGGCGTGAATCATGAACTCCAAATTTCATCCCGAAACCATCGTCCGCGACCTTGCCCCGCTCAAACTGCGCACCGACGTACACTATTTTCAACTGACCACGCTCGGCGTGGGCAAGACCGCCCCGCTGGTGGCCGACGTCGAGGATGACGCCGAACTGGTCCGGCTGCTGAGCTACACCCATGAACGCCGGATTCCGGTTTTCGTCATCGGCGGCGGCAGCAATCTGGTCGGAGCCGACGAACCTTTTCCGGGCGTGATTCTCCGGCTCAAGGGCGAATTCACCCGCCTGGCGCTCGACCGCGAGGGCCGGCTGGTCGCCGGCGGCGGCGCCAAGCTCCCCGACACGGTCCGGCTGGCCGCCGAAAACGGCCGCGGCGGCTTGACCGCGCTGGCCGGGATTCCCGGCACCATCGGCGGCGCCGTCCGGATGAACGCGGGAGCCCATGGCGCCAACATCAGCGACAAGCTGGTGCGGCTGCGCGGCTTTGACACCGCGGGCCGGCCGTGGCAGTCGGAAGCCGGGCGCATCGAGTGGCGGTATCGCGATTCGAGCGTACCGGCGCATGTGATCGTAACCGCCGTCGAATTTCACCTGCCAAACTCCGACCCCGAGCTGGAACTGGCGGCGCTTCAGACCGAATTGATTTCACGCCGCCTGCGGGAGCCCGCGGGCCGGACCGCCGGATGCGTTTTCCGCAACCCCGGCAGCTGCGATTCGGCAGGCAAGCTGATCGACCTGGCCGGGCTCAAGGGCTTGAATTTCGGCCCGGTGCTGATCAGTCCCGAGCATGGCAACTATCTGGTCAACCGTGGCGGCGCCAGCGAAGCCGATTTCCTGAAGGCGCTGGTCCGCATCCGCGGCGCCGTCGCCGAACGCTTCGGGCTTTATCTCGAACCGGAAGTCAAGTTCATCTTTCCGGAACATGCCAAGGTACTGGCCGAAACCACGCCCGCGCCGGAAATCGCGGTCTTCATGGGCGGCGAGAGCAGCGAGCGCGAAGTTTCGCTGCGCAGCGGCGCGGCGGTGGCCAACGCCCTGCGCAACGGCGGCTACCGGGTCCGGGTTTTCGATCTCAAACACTGTGCGGTGCCGCCGGAAGCGGCGTCCTGCGACCTGATCTTTCCGGTGCTCCACGGCGGCTGGGGCGAGGGCGGCGGCATCCAGCGCGCGATGGAAGCGCAGCGGCTGGAATTCATCGGCTGCGACAGCGTCACCAGCGATCTGGTGATGGACAAACTCAAAACCAAGGCGCGGCTTCACGAGCTCGATCTGCCGACCGCGCCCGACTGGACCGTGACCGCCAAAGACCTCGACACGCCGCCCGCAGGCATGGATTTTCCGGTGGTGGTCAAGGTGCCGTGCGAAGGTTCGACCGTCGGCGTGGAAAAAATCGATTCGCCGGAAGAGTGGCGCGAAAAATTGCCGGAACTGCTGGCGCGCAGCGAAATGCTGCTGGCCGAGCGCTTCATCTCCGGCCGCGAATGCACCGTCCCGGTGGTCCTCGATGAAGCGCTGGCGGTGGTCGAAATCCGCCCCCCCGCCGGCTGGTACGATTACGATGCCAAATACGTCTACGCCCACGGCCACACCCAATACTTCTGCCCGCCGGTGTCGATTTCGGCCGAGGAGCAGCAGCGGCTTCAGGCGCTGGCCCTCCGCTTCTACCGTGAATTCGGCTGCCGCGACCTGGTCCGGGTCGACTTCATCGTCGGCAAGGACGATGTGCCCTATGTGCTCGAAGGCAATTCGCTGCCCGGTTTTACCGCGACCAGCCTGGTGCCGAAGGCGGCGGCCTGCATGGGCATTTCGTTCGAACGGCTGTGCGCGCGGCTGGTCCGCGCCCACCTCGGCGGCAAAAAACAGTAATTCCGGTCCGGCGGGGCCGTACTTCAAGCGAAAGCAATGCAACCATGATCGAAGCGATAAAACTGGATATGGCGCGGGCGGCGCAACTGATCGAGCTCGCGCTGGAAGAAGACCTTGACGGCATCGGCGACGCCACCAGCCAGGCGGTGGTGCCTTCCGCCGCCCGCGCCCGGGGCGTGCTCCATGCCAAAAGCGACTGTGTGGCCGCCGGACTGCCGGTGGCCGAGGCGGTCTTCCGCCGGCTCGACCCCGCCTGTGAGTTCGTCCGCCGGGTGAAGGAAGGCGATTTTTGCCCCCGGGGCACGGTGCTGGCCGAGGTGACCGGCAAGGCGACGGCATTGCTTACGGCGGAACGCACCGCCCTGAATTTCCTCCAGCGCCTCTGCGGCGTGGCGACCATGGCCCGCGCCTATGCCGCCAGCGTCGCCGGAACGCCGATGAAAGTGCTCGACACCCGCAAAACCACTCCGGGTTGGCGCAACCTCGAAAAGTACGCCGTCGCCACAGGCGGCGCCGCCAACCACCGCATCGGGCTTTACGACCGGATCATGATCAAGGACAACCATCGCGAAATGGCGGGCATGGAAGGTCCCGGCGGGATTCTGCGCAGCGTGGCGCGGGCCCGTCAGGCCTGCCCCGCGCTCGAAATCGAGGTCGAAGTCGACACGCTTGACGAATTGACCGAGGCGCTCGAATCGGGCTGCGAATACATTCTGCTCGACAATATGTCGACGCCGATGATGGCCGAGGCGGTCAAGATGACCCGCGGCCGCGCCAGGCTTGAGGCCTCGGGCAACATCACGCTGGAGCGCTTGCCGGAAATCGCCGCCATCGGAGTCGACTTCGCCAGCTCCGGCGCCCTGACCCATTCGGTCAAAGCCAGCGACATTTCGCTGGAAATCACCCCGCTGGCCGATGAGGTGAAGCCATGATCGCCCGGCTGCACGGCATCCTGCTGGAGCCGGAGTTCTCCCGCTGCGTCGTCGACGTCGGCGGCGTGGGCTACGATGTCCAGATTCCGCTGAGCACTTTCGACAGGCTGCCGCGCGCGGGCGAGACGGTTACGCTTTTCATCTCGACTCAGGTGCGCGAGGATGCGATCGTGCTCTTCGGTTTCGCTTCGGCGGAGGAAAAACGGCTTTTCGAGACGCTGCTCGGCGTCTCCGGCATCGGCGGCAAGCTCGCATTGTCCATCCTCAGCGGACTGCCGCTGGAATCGCTGTGCAGCGCCATCGCCAACGGCGACATCAAGCTGCTCTCCCAGATCAACGGCGTCGGCAAACGCACCGCCGAGCGGCTGGTGGTCGATCTCCGCGACCGCATCGGCAAACTGGGGCTGCACCTTGCCGCCGCCAGCGCCCTGCCCAAAGCCGATGACCCGCGCCATGCGGCGGTGACCGACGCGCTGATGGCGCTAAGCCAGCTCGGCTTTAAGTCCGATCAGGCCCAGAAGATCGTGACCGAGCTCGCCGCCGAGTTGCCGGAAGCCGAGTGCGGCAGTGAAAACCTGCTGCGGCTGGCCATCCAGAAACTGTCGGGGCGATAGTCCGGCGACGTTTTTTCGGTCCGGGATTTGACCCGGAGCCCGAATGATGCTATATTAAATTCTTCAAGCGGTCGGAGCTTGCGCCGGGATTGCCCGGAGCTGCGACTGCGAAATGACCCGGAGCCCAGGTGAATTCCCGTGAAAATCGGGAGCTGTCGCGCAACCGTGAGTCTTCCGTGCCGAACACCGGAAGATGCAGCCGGATCCCTGCCGGGTAAAAAAGTGCGCGTAACACAAAAGGGATCCCTCATGTCGACGTTCTCCGATGCTCGTCGGGGCGCCGTTTTCCGGCGCCGTCATCCGCATTCCATGGCTTTTACTCTCATCGAACTCCTCGTGGTGATAGCGATCATCGCCATTCTGGCGGCCATGCTGCTGCCCGCGCTGAGTTCGGCCCGGGGTTCGGCCTGGAGCGCCAACTGCGCCAGCAACCTCAAACAGCTGGTTCTGTCCAATATGCTTTATGCCGATTCCAATCGCGGTTATCTGGTGCCTTATGCCTTCGACATGATGAGCGCCAACAAACACCGCTGGCACGGCACTTCGGCAACCACCAGCGGCGGCGGCGACGCCAGCTACGACCCTTCCGCCGGCCCCCTGGCCCAATACCTCGGCGGAACCGGGCTGGTCAATCACTGTCAGGGCCTCGATGTGGCGGACGGCATTCAGAGCTTTGAACGCGGCTGCGGCGGCTACGGCATCAATGAACTGATCGGAACCCAGGCCAGAGGCGACTGGAGCAGTGAAGATTACGCTGCCGGGTATCAGCTGGATTTGATCGATTGCGCCGCCGAAACCATCATGTTCGCAGATTCGGCGATTACGGTGGACCAAAGCGGCAATTTCAATCCCGGGGACAATGCGATCCGGGGATTCAGCTCCAGTTTGACCACCCCCGGCGGAGCTTATGGCGAATATCTGTACCCGACCATGGACTTCCGTCACAACGGCAAAGCCAACACCGGCTTTTGCGACGGTCATGTCGAGGCGATGGGACTGGTCGGGAAAAAAGCGGGATTCACCGAAAAATGGAACCTCGGATATCCGTGCGAAAATAACGACGAAGACCGTAACCGGTACTTTGATCCAACCAAATAGTGATAGGGAGATTGTGCCATGACACCATGCCGGACCGCAGCCCGACCGCCGATCGCGCCGGAGTTTCGGGGCTTTACTCTCATTGAACTCCTCGTGGTGATCGCGATCATCGCCATTCTGGCGGCCATGCTGCTGCCCGCGCTGAGTTCGGCCCGGGTTTCCGCCCGCGCCGCCAGCTGCACGGCCAACATCCGCCAGCTGGGGCTGGCGCTGGCCATGTACAGTTCGGCCAACCGCGACTACCTGATTCCCGCCTACCTCAATGACGACAGTCATTCATGGTGCGGCACCCGCAAGGGCGACCGCTTCGAGCCGGTGGGCGGCCTGATGGATTATCTCGCCGATTCCGGCGGAGTCAAGGAGTGTTCCGAACTCCGCGACCAGCTTGATCCGGCCGATCCCTACAACAGAGGCAACGGCGGTTATGGCTACAACGTGAACTTTCTCGGCGGCGCCGACAAGGCCGACTACTCGCATTGGCCGAACGTGATTTATCCGAGCGCCAATCTCGCGGCCGTCGCCAATCCCGGCGAGACCGCGGCCTTCGGCGACTCGATCATGGTTCAGGCGAGCGGTATTTTCACGGAGATGTACAGCATTACCGAACCGGCCGACGGCAAATACGGTCCAACCTCGCCGGACATCCATTTCCGCCACGGCGGATATGCCGCAATCTGCTGGACCGACGGCCATGCGACCCGGGAACTGTTCAGCTTCACCCGCACCCATTACACCGGCGTCAGCCAGGCGCAGTGCGCGGCGTGGAAGGTCGGCTGGTTCGGCAGCGAAGCCGACGGCAACCGTTATTTTGATCTGGAGTGAGGGTGGTGATGAAGCGTTTGACTCAAATACTGACGGTCCTGCTGCTGATCGCAGCGGCGATGCCGGCGCCGGCGGAAGGCATGAAAGTCATTTCCTTTTCGCCGGCGCTGACCGAGTTGATCTGGGTGCTGCGCGCGGGCGGACTCCAGATTGCGCGCAGCAATGCCTGCGATTATCCGGCGGCGGCGACGGCGCTGCCGACGGCGGGAAAATTCGCCAGGCCGGAACTGGAAACGGTGCTGGCGATGAAACCCGACCTGGTGGTGGCCAATGACCTGATCAATCCCGGCGTCGCCCGGATTCTGCGCCAGAACGGCATCCGGGTGGAACTCCGCCAATGCCGCAATTTCGACGATTATCTGTGGTGGGTCGGGACGCTGGGCGAATTGCTTGACCACAAGTCCGAGGCCGCTGCGGAAGTCCGCCGGATTCAGGAGTTCCGGACTCAAATCGCGCAGCAGTCGCGCTTGCCGGGCAAGGCGCTGTGGGTGATCTGGGATTCGCCGCTGATGGTGGCTGGCAGCGGCAGTTTCCCGGAAATGGTGCTCGATCAGGCGGGAATGGACAATATCGCGGCCGGTGTCGGCCAGGAGTATTTTAAATGCTCTTACGACTGGGTGCTGAAAAATCCGCCCGACGTGATCATCTGGAGCGCCTCCGGCCAGCCGGACCCCGGCCATCGCTTCTGGGGCCAGCTCGAAGCGGTCAGGTGCAACCGGGTGGTGACCGGGCTGGATTCCGATCTCATCCAGCGTCCGGGGCCGCGGCTTACCCAGGGCATTGCGGAGTTGCGCCGCAAGATTGTGGAAATTTATGAACGGGACGCCGCAAAATCCGAAAAACAGGAAGTTCAAAAATGATCAGACCGTGCCGGTTCCGTGAAATTCTGCTGCGTTCCAGCCTGTTGCCGCCGCTGGCGGTGGCGGCGATCTTTGTCGCCGGCATTTTTCTCGGCAGCCATCTGCTGGACTGGAATTGCTTTCACGCCGCGTGGTGGGGCGATCCGATCTTCCGGCTGCGGCTGGTGCGGATGCTGGGAGCGCTGACTGTGGGCGCGGGACTGGCGGTTTCCGGCACGGTGTTTCAGGCGGTGCTGCGCAACCCGTTGGCCGAACCGTTCACACTGGGCCTTTCAGGCGGCGCCGGGGTGGGCGCGGCGCTGGCTTTCGTGCTTGGGCTGCGCGCCTGGTCGATTTACGCGGTGCCGCTGATGGCGCTGGCGGGCGCGCTGGCGATTCTGACGGTCGTGCTGCTGGTGGCGCGCCGCGCCGACTGGGGGCACGAAAGCCTGCTCCTCAGCGGAGTTATTTCCGGCACGGTGGCGTCAAGCATTCTGGTCTATATCCTGAGCGTCGCCGACAACGACCAGCTCGCCGGGGTGACCTGGTGGATGCTTGGCGATCTTCAGGCGGTCGATCTCGATTTTCTGCTGCCGGGAGTGGCGGTGCTGGCGGCGGCGCTGCTGCTGTTGCGCGGTTGGGCCGGCCATTTGAACGCACTGGCGCTGGGCGATGAAAATGCCTGGGTGCTGGGAGTCGACTATCGGATTTTTTCCGTGGTTTTCATCGTAATCGCGGCGCTGCTGGCGGCGACGACGGTGGCCATGGCCGGACTGATCGCATTCGTCGGACTGGTCATCCCACATATGGTGCGACGGCTTTACGGCTGCGACCACCGCCGGATCATTGCGCTGGCGGCCTGGTACGGCGGCGGCTTCCTGATGCTGTGCGACATCGTTTCGCGCTCGATCACCCCGGCCCGCGAAATTCCGATCGGCGTAATTACCGCATTGATCGGAGGACCGCTTTTCCTGAAACTGCTGACCGCGCGGCGCTGAACCGGCGGGTCTCCCGCCTACGGCTCGATTATCACCGCTTCGCCATCCAGCCAGGTGATGCCGTTGCACAGCCACTTGAAACGGTCGCCGCCGACATCGTCTTTGGCGACGGTGACGGCATGCCCGTCATAAAATCCGGCATCGGTCCGATTGCCGTCATAGACGATGGCGCTCCCGCTGGTCACGCCGCCGCTGCCGCCGCCGTGACGGTAGGCGATATAGGAACTGGCCACCCAATCGATGGATGGCGTGGAAAGCTTGCCCTGATCCATGAACAGGACCGCCTTCGACGGTTCGAGCAGTGCGCTCTCGTGACGCGGATAGTAAGGACTGGAACGCTGTTTGCCGCGCGCCGCGCTGTTGTACCCGAAACCCAGCGCGTTGTGAGCGTAATGCGAATAGTAATAGAGTCCGTCGCTGAAGTTGCCGAAGCCGACGGCTTCCGCGGGGCAGGCGAAAACACCGTATTCGCGTTCGCTGCCGCGGGCGGTGTAGCTGACGGCGGCAACCGCGCCGCCGCAGACATAGGGCTGGAGCGCCGCCAGCCAGGTACTGCCGCCGGCCGTACTTGACACCGCCCACCCCTGATGGTCGGCGCCGTAGACCAGCGCGCCAAGAGTCAACTGCCGGAGGTTGCCGAGACATCCGGCGGTCCGCGCCGAAGCGCGCGACGCCGACAATGCGGGCAGAAGCATGCCGGCCAGAATTGCGATGATCGCAATCACGACCAGCAGTTCCACCAGTGTGAAAAATCGTCCCCGATTCCGTTCCATGGAGGACCTGCCCGCCTTCGGGTTGCGTCCCCCGCCAATCCCGTCCTATTAGTTTACCCGCAATCCGTCATAATTCAAGCGTCGATTCGGAAAAACATGAAAAACTCATCCCCTCCGGAAAACGTCCATGCCGGCGCTGCCGCGATCCGGCGTTCCGCGGTGACATTCCCGGCCGTCATCTTTCCGTCAATTCTCCAAAAATGACGAATAACGCCGTCATTTCTCCGGCAGGATCATCGTTTCAGACTCAGAATCAAGCCGTTTTGAAATTTTCTCAAAAATATCGCATCACCTCTTGCAATACATCGCCACTCGATGTATAATATATCAAAAGGCATGTGATCCCGATTGCGGTCCGGACAGCGAAAGGAGCCGATCATGGAAAACAGCGAACTGATGCGCGGCGTGATGGAAATGGTGGTGTTGAAATTTCTGGCGGAGCGCCCGATGTACGGCTATGAAATCATCAAGCGGGTCAACGTCCAGAGCAACGGTGCCTTCCGCTGGAAGGAAGGCACGCTCTATCCGGCGCTGCACCGCATGGCCGAGGCCGGGCTGATCGAGAGCTACTGGAATCTGGAGGCCGGGGTGCGGCCGCGCAAATACTACCGGCTGACCACTGAAGGCGTGACTCAGGTAAAACTCCGGACAACCGAGGGACAGGCCTTCGCCGCCGCCTTGACCATGTTGCTGGCCTGAAGGCCAGAATCGGGGGATGAATCATGAATCGGGATTTCATGGAGCTTGCCGAACGCTGCACCCGGAGCCTGAACGGCGACCCGGAACTACGCCGCGATGTCACGGAAGAGCTGGCCGGACACCTTGAAGACAAGGCCGCCGAGCTTGAACAAAATGGACTGGCTCCGGCAGCCGCCATCCGCGACGCCATCCATGAATTCGGACCGCCGGAGGAAATCGATCGGGAGTTGCTGGCGGCCAACTGGAGCCGGCTGAAACGCCGGGCCCGGGTCAAGTGGGCGTTCCGGCTGCTGGCCGGGCCGCTGTTATTGATGCTGCTCTTCTGGTCGCTCAATCTGCCGCTGCTGCGTCACGGCGGCTGGTTCCTGCCCGACAGCTGGCGCGCCGTACTGCTGCCCGAACCGCTGGCCGGTTGGGTATGGCGTCAAACCGCGCCGTCGTATTCGGCCCGAGCCAAGCTGCTGACCGACGGCGGACAGAGCCGAATCGCCGAACCCTGGCTGCCGCCGCGCATCGCCGCGCAGCGCGCCATCTGGGAAAGCGATCCCGGCAATCCGGTTTTTCTGGCGCATTATCTGGTCGAACTCAGCGCCGTCGGCAATCACCATTATGCCAATCCGGCTTTTCAATCGCGCATTCTGGCGGAGTTTGATACGGCGCGGCGTCTCGATCCCGACAATGCGCTTTATGATTATCTGCCCGCCGCGCTGGAACTGGCGCAGGCGGCCAGGGTGGAATCTTCCGAATCCGGACCGGACCGGAAAAACCGCCGACAGCTCAAGATCGAAGACCGGGACCGGCTCGACCGGGCGATGGCGATGGTCCGGGAGGGCGCGGCCAAGCCCGGCTGGAATGACCATGCCGGAGCCTTTCAACAGGCGCAAAGCGCCGCGTTGAATCTCGGCGGTTCCGTTCCGGACCGGCTGCGCCGCATGTGGATCGAACGGATGGATACTTCGCTGGGGGTATGGCGCTTTTATCAACTGGTCATGATCCTGCCGCTTTACGCCGAACTGCTGGAACAGGAGGGCAAGCCCGAGCTGGCCACGGTTTATGCCGACCTCTGGCAGCCGATCCTCCGGCAGTCGGTAACGCGGCCGGACTGGGCGCCTACGGAACTTTATTTCTGGAAATCCTGGGTGGTATCGGGACAAGCCGCAGCCGAGCAGCGTGGCGATCGGGCCCGGGCTCAGGCCATTGCCGGGATCCTCGAATCGCTGAACATGTCGGGCCGTTCGGCCGCCGATCATGCCCAATACCAAGCGCAAAGGGGGTGGTTTTCCCAATTGATCTGGCTGCCGGAATTCGGCGGTTACACGGTTTCCAATGACGACCTGCGGCCGGAACGCCGGTTGAGTTATGCCGTCTTCGACGGCCTCGCGGCGGCGGCGTTCACCGGCGTCATGCTCCTGATTCTGGCGCTCCTGCTCGCGGCGCAGTGGCTCCTCCGGTGCAACGGACAACGCGGCATCCGCCTGACTCTCCGGTGGCGCGATTACGGCCAAATTGCATTGTGGGGCATTCTGACGCCACTGGCAGTCTATTACGGCTGCACCCGAATCGAAGCAATTTCGGGGCGCGCTTGGGGTCCGGAAGCGAATTTGCCGCGTTCGCTGGCCTCGCTGGCGGTTCTGGCGCTGGGCGCGGTCTGGTTTATCATCCTGATGCGGCGCAAACTCACCCGCCGGGCGCGAGAGCTCGGGTGGGACAGCCTCTCCGCCGCCACCGCCATCGCCAATCTGCTGCCCGCGCTGACGGTTTTCACCCTGGCGGCCGGAATCGTGCTGGGAACGCTGGCGCGCTGGGAACAGCAGCATTATGCGGCGTCCGACCGCTTGATCCTCAGCGATCAGATTGCGGCGCGTCAGCGGGCAATCGTCCGCCAGCAGGTGCTCGACCGGCTGCCGGAGCCGGCAGCGGCCTTACCGGACCGGGACGCGGCGGGTCCAGAGCCGGCGCAGACAGTCGATGCCGCCCCGGCGCATGATCGGGTTTTCGGGATTATACAAGCTGCGCCGGGAAAAGAAAATTGACCCCTTGATTTCAGGATTTTTCTGATTGTAAAGCAGCTGGCGGCAGAGTTCCTCGGCGTCCCAGCCGCGCTGTCCCAGCCGGTAGGGCGCCAATCCGATGTAGAGATCGACCCCGGTTCCTCGAACCGCCTTGCTCCACCAGTCGCACAAGGCGGCGTAAGCCGCCACATCCTGGTTGAAATCCCAATAGATCTGCGGCACGATATAGTCGATCCAGCCCGCCTGAATCCAGCGCAGACTGTCGGCGCAATGCGCCTCATAGCTTTCGCTGCCCCCCGTCAACGACCCCGCCGGGGAGCTTTTGCGGTTACGCCAGATGCCGAAGGGGCTGATGCCGAAGCGCACGCTCCGGCCGTTCTGCCGATTCCAGACGGCGATCTGGCGATGGACGTCCTGGACCAGCAAGTTCACGTTGTTTCGCCGCCAGTCCCCCAGACTCATACCCTGGGCATTGTATTTCCGGAACGTGGCGCGGTCAGCCTCCTCCGGGGTGTTGTCGGGATAGAAGTAGTCATCGAAATGAATGCCGTCAAGCGGATAATTGCGCACCAGCTCCATCACCGTCGCGGCCACGAAGCCGCGGACCTGCGGTTCGCCGGGATTCAACACCAGACGGCGTTTGCCGTCAATGACGGCATCCAGCACCAGATTCGGATTTTTCCGGGCAAAATTGTCGGGCGCAAGCGTATTGAGATAAGCATTGCAGGAGAGGTTGGTCGTCCCGATCACCCGATAGGGATTGAGCCAGGCATGGAACTCCAGCCCATTGCGGTGCGCCTCCTGAATCATGAATGCCAGCGGGTCGAAATCGCCCTCCGGCGCCCGGCCTTCGGCCCCGGCGAGAAAACGCGACCACGGATTGAGCTTCGACGGATAAAATGCGTCGTTGGTCGGACGGACCTGAAAGAAAACCGCATTGAATTTATCTTGAGCCAGCTGCGCGGTCAACTGCCGCCAATGCCGCCGGAACTCTTCCCAGGTGGCGCAAGTCGGAAAATCGGTGTTATTGACCGTCGCCACCCAGATTCCGCGCATCTCCTTGCCGGCTTCGCGGTAAGCCGACGGCAGCCGGACCGGGGAGCTGTCGAAGCGCCCGGCATAACGACCGCCGCTCCAAGCCGCCTCCCCCGCCGGAAGCGGCGCGCATCCCATCCACAATGCCGGAATCAAACCAACTGCCGTCCACGCCCGCCGCCATCGTCCCATCATCATCGCCATTGATTGGAATCCATCCTTTGCCTGGTCATTGCATCCAGCCCGGATCGGGGCCGGAATTTTTCATCGTTTTTCCGCGGCGCCGCCCGCATTGCGCGGTCTCAAGCAAGAGGAGCACCGGACGGAAGCCTGAATTCGGCCAGCAACGCCGCCGCACCGCCCGGATACCCGGTCACATCGTAATAAGCAACCGCGACATGGGTGATTTTCCTGTTTTCATCGAACACCGGACTGGCCGTCACGATCAGCTCCCGGCCGTCCAATACGCCGTTCGACGCGCGATAATGGCGCTCGCCGTCGGCGAATGCCGCTTTTGCCGCGCAATCCTCGGGAGCCCCGGAGCTGCGACATCCGAGTTCGAAACAGCAATGCGTCCGGACATCCTCGGCGCTGATGTGAAGCAGCTCCAGCGCCCGGCCGTTGGCGCAGACGATTTTATACTCGCCATCCAGCAGCAGCAAGCCCATCGCAACATGGTCGAACAACATCCGATACTCTTTGTTGCGGCGGCGCAGACTGCGTTCGGCGCTCTCCTGACGTGAAATATCGACGCCGAAGCCCAGAATATAACGCGACCCGTCGGCCCGGGTCATCAACCGTTTCAGCAGCCGGATCACCCGGGGACGGCCGGACTGGTCGGTAAGAAACCACTTGTAATCGATTCTGGTATCGTCGCGCACGATCTCCAGATCGCTGGAACGAATGCGCAACGCGTGTTCGGTCGCGCCGAAAAGCTCGAAATCGGATTTGCCGTAAATTTCATCCGGCGCCTTGCCGAGCAGCCCGCTGAAAGCGGCGTTGCAGCGGCTGTAAACGAAATCGCTGCTCACATCCTTGGTGAAAATGTACCCCGGCAGATTTTCGAAAATCGCCTTGAGCATCATATCGGCGTCGGCCAGCTCGAAATTCTGTTTTTCCAGCGCCGAAACGTCGACGCTCGCCATCAACACCAGACGCCGCCCGGTCTCCAGGTTGCGATAGGACTCCACATGCTCCATAAACCGGCGGGAAGCGCCATTGTTGTAGAGATGGTAGCTTTCGTAAAAAGAATCCTGCTCGCCGCTCAGAAGTTTGCGCCAGTTGGCCAGAAAATGCTCCCGGTCGGCCGGAGCCATATTACGCGCATACTCTTCCGGCGGCCTGAACCCGCCCGACCAAATGCCCTCCGCGCCACCCTCCATAAGCACCGCCGCATCCTCCGGCGCCACCATGAAATAGCGCATCCGGCCGAGACGCGCCATGCACTGCAACAGGGTTTCCGCCCCATGCCAGCGCTCCCGCTCGCCTCGCGAATCCCGCACCAGATCGTCGTAACGACGGCGCAAACTCCAGTAACGGAGCTGGATCACCAGGAACAGCACCAGGAAAATCAGCGCCGGCAGCAGCAGAATCGCCATGCGCAACAGCAGATCGCAATCCAGACGGCCGCCGGCGGCCGCCGGCAACAGGGTTTCGAAAACCCACAATGCGGCCAGGTTCGTCATTTCGATCGGCTCCATATTCCGGCCCGCCCCCGGTTCGGGAAAACGGTCAGCGATTCTTCAGGCGCTGGCGCTTGACCTCCATCAATACCGGATCGAACTCCGGCACATCGAATTCATCGTTTTTGAATTTGGGATTGAGGACATAGCCGACGACCCGCGACGTATATTCGCGATCGTTTTCGGTAATCCGGCTCAAGCTCGGAATTTTAACCTCATCGAAGGTCTGGTACTCGACAATGTCGTTCACATAATGAACCTCGATGTCGCCGGCCTTGAAATCCAGCTCCATCCGTTTCGGCAGCGCCCGCGCCCGATCGACATAGATGATGATCGGCTTCTGGTCGGTAATTCCGGTGTCGCAGACCAGCTTGTAATATTCCGCATCGTCATCGGGCAGTTTCACGATCGACAGATCGACCTTCTCGAACAACTGATCGTAATCGTTGTCGGGATGGCCCAGCGCCAGCATGGTTTTGACCTTGGCCAGTTCCCGTCCGGTCAGCTCCGAGATGACGCCGTTGACGTAATCGATGGTCCACGCCTGACCGCCTTTGCTGATGATCGCGCTCTGGGGCGTGTTTTCCTCGAAAACGGTGAATTTGAACTTGTCCGGGCGCTGGAAACGCACTTCCACCAGATAGTGGTTCGCGCTGAAGAAACGTTTTTCCTCAATGTTCTGCCGCTGGAAGTAGCTGTAGGCGTTGCGATAATTTTTGCCGGGGTCCATGGCCTGGACCATCCGGGCCTCCAGTTCATCAAGCGTCACATCGCTCGGCTCTTCCGGAGTGGCGCATCCGACCGGCAGCAGCCAACCGACAAGCAGCATGGCCGGAGCCGTCCATCTCAACCAATGGCGGATACCCTTGCGCATTTTCTTTCACCTGTTTTCGATCTCTTGGGGCTTTCCCGGCCGGGGGCGCGCCCCGCGGCCGGAAGCCCTGATTTGATTATGATACGGATCAAGCAATGTAAGTAGAACTCGTCGTGCTGCCGGAATGTTCCGTCCACGCCGTGTGGAAGAACTCGCCGCGCGGATGGTCCACCCGTTCGTAGGTATGCGCGCCGAAATAGTCGCGCTGCGCCTGAAGCAGATTGGCCGGCAGCACCGCCGAACGATAACCGTCGTAATAGTTGAGCGCGCTCGAGAAAGCCGGCACCGGCACGCCCGAAAGCGCCGCCTGCGCCACCACGCGCCGCCACGAATCCTGGCAGCGGTCGATCACCTTCTTGAAGAAGTCGTCCATCAGCAGATTGGCGAGCTTCGGATTCTTGTCGAACGCCTTCTTGATGTCGCCGAGGAAGCGTGCCCGGATGATGCACCCGCCGCGCCACATCAGCGCGATTTCGCCGTAATTCAGATCCCAGCCGTATTCGGCGGCGGCCAGCTTCATCAGCTGGTAGCCCTGCGCATAACTGCAGATCTTGGAAGCGTAGAGCGCCTTGCGGATATCTTCGATGAAGGCCTTTTTGTCGCCGGAAAATTTGATCGCGGGGCCGGTCAGCACCTTGCTCGCCGCCACCCGTTCTTCCTTGACCGCCGAGAGACAGCGGGCAAAGACCGCTTCGGCGATGGTCGGCGCGGGCGCGCCAAGGTCGAGCGCGCTTTCGCTGGTCCACTTGCCGGTGCCCTTCTGGCCCGCGGTGTCGAGGATGATATCGACCACCGGCTTGCCGGTCTCAGGATCGACGGTCTTGAGAATGGCCTGGGTGATTTCGATCAGATAGCTGTCGAGCTCGCCCTGATTCCAGCCCTTGAACACCTCATGCATTTCCGCCGCGCTCATGCCGAGCACGTTCTTCATCAGACTGTAGGCTTCGCAGATCATCTGCATGTCGCCGTATTCGATGCCGTTGTGCACCATTTTTACATAATGGCCCGCGCCGTTGGCGCCGACCCATTCGCAGCAGGGGCTGCCGTCCTCGACCTTGGCGCAGATGGCCTGGAAAATCGGCTTCACCGCGGCCCACGCCGAGGGCGATCCGCCGGGCATCATCGAGGGACCGAGCAGCGCGCCTTCTTCCCCGCCGGAAACCCCGGTGCCGATGTAGCGCAGGCCCATTTCCTCCAGTTTCTGCGTCCGGCGGATGGTATCGGGGAAATGGCTGTTGCCGCCGTCGATGATGATGTCGCCCTTGTCGAGCTTGGGCGCGATCAGGTCGATGAAATCGTCGACCGGCTTGCCGGCCTTGACCATCAGCATCACCTTGCGCGGCGAAGCGAGATTGGCGACCAGCTCTTCGACGCTCCGGCAGCCGATGAATTTCTTGCCCTTGCCGCGGCCGGCCATAAATTGATCGACCTTGTCGACGGTGCGGTTGAAGACCGCCACGGTGAACCCCTTGCTTTCCATGTTCAGCACAAGATTTTCGCCCATCACGGCGAGTCCGACCAGACCGATATCCGCTTTTTTACTCATAACATCCTTCCTGCATTGGGAGTTGAAAAATCGGCAAACCACACTCATTACTATAAGACTGAAACCCCCCGAATTCAACATGGCTCGTCCCGAAAAAGCGAAAAAAAACGAAAAAGCCGCTTTTTTAATTAAAGCCGCTTGACAAACCGCCGTCCGGTGCGCTAACGTAAACGCGTACGTATAGCAATTTTTTTTCAGGACGGATACCATGGGTGCCAAAAACAGCAAACTTCTGATCGTCGAGTCGCCGACCAAGGCGCGCACCATCACCCGGATGGTCGGAGACGATTTCAAAATCATGGCCTCGATGGGCCATATCCGCGATTTGCCCGAGCGCGAACTCGGCGTCGATGTCGAACATGACTTCACCCCCCAGTACGTCGCCAGTGCGCGCAGCACCCGGACCGTCGCCGACTTGAAGGCCGCCGCCAAACAGGCCGTCGAAATCTACCTCGCGCCCGACCCTGACCGCGAAGGGGAGGCCATCGCCTGGCACCTCAAGGAGGTGCTGGGCAAGGAATTCAAGGGCGATTTCAAGCGGGTGAGTTTTCACGAAATCACCCGCAGCGCGATTCTCAAGGCGCTCGAACACGGCGGCGCCATCAACATGGAGCTGGTCGACGCCCAGCAGGCGCGGCGGGTGCTCGACCGGCTGGTCGGCTACCGCATCAGTCCGCTGCTCTGGTCGCAGGTGGCCAAAGGCTCCAGCGCCGGACGGGTCCAGTCGGTGGCATTGCGCCTGATCGTCGAACGCGAACGTGAAATCACCGCGTTCCAGCCCGAAGAGTACTGGGTGTTCAAGCTCAAATTGATTTCCGCGTCCGGGGTTGAATTCGAAGTTAAGCTGGCTAAAATCGACGGCAGGAATTTCACCGTCGCCAACGCCGACGACGCCGCCCGGACGCTGACGGCGATTCTTCATCACCACGGCTGCCGCATCGACGACATCGACCGCACCCGGCGCTTCCGTTCGGCGCCGCCGCCCTTCACCACCAGTACGCTGCAGCAGGCCGCCAACCAGCAGTTGCGGTTTTCGGCCACCGCCACCATGCGCGTGGCGCAGTCGCTTTATGAAGGCGTGGAGCTCGGCAGCCGCGGCGCGGTCGGCCTGATCACCTACATGCGTACCGACTCGGTCAACATCGCCGCCGAAGCGCGCACCGCCTGCGCGGCATTCATCGCCGAACGCTGCGGCAAGGAATATCTGCCGGAAAAGCCCAATTTCTACAAAAGCAAATCCGGGGCGCAGGAAGCGCACGAAGCGATTCGCCCGACCGACGTCACCCGGACGCCGGAAGAGCTCCGCGATTTCC
This sequence comes from Victivallaceae bacterium, assembly GCA_036677805.1. Taxonomy (GTDB): domain Bacteria; phylum Verrucomicrobiota; class Lentisphaeria; order Victivallales; family Victivallaceae; genus SIG78. The sequence goes on from JAVBVS010000019.1 coordinate 37,757, forward strand.
TCGACGCGCAGCAGCTCAAGCTCTACACCTTGATCTGGAAACGCTTCGTCGCCAGCCAGATGACCAAGGCCGAGCTGGAACAGCTTTCGGTCGCGGTCGGCGTGGCGGGCGCGGACGGCAAACATTATGAGTTCCGCGCCGCCGCCACCGCGGTGATCTTCCCGGGCTATATGCAGATTCTGGGCGCCGGGCGCGAGGAGGACGAAGAAGCCGAAAGCGGAACCGCGCGGCTCGAGCGCCTGAACGCCGGAGAGGATTGCGCCATCGCCGATGCGCTGAAGGAGCAGAAATTCACCGAACCGCCGCCGCGCTTCACCGAAGCCACGCTGATCAAGGAACTGGAAGAAAACGGCATCGGGCGGCCGTCGACCTATGCCACCATCCTCCAGACCATCCAGAACCGCAAATACACGTTGAAGGAGCAGAACAAGCTCGTGCCGACCGAACTCGGCTGCAAAGTCACCGATTTTCTGGTCCAGATGCTGCCGGAGCTGTTCGACGTCGGATTCACCTCCCAGATGGAGAACGAGCTCGACGCGGTGGAGGCCGGATCGCTGAAATGGACGGCGATGATGCGGGAGTTCTATGACCGTTTCGAGCGCTGGCTGGCAGCGGCCAAGAATCACGGCACGGTCGGAGAATCCCAATTGACCCGGCTCACCGACGCCATGCGCGACCTGCGCTTCGCGCCGCCGGAGAAATCGGGCAAATACAAGCGCGACGACAAAAAATTCTTCCTTTCGATCGTGGCCAAGCTGGATCAGAACGCCAAAGTTTCGGCGCGGCAGTTCAGCGCCCTGCTCGATCTGGCCGTAACCTATGCCGATCAGATTCCCGAACTGCGCCGGATCGCCGCCGAGTCGGGGATCGCAGCCGAGCTTGACGCCGCATTCAATCGCGCCGCGGCCCGCAAGGAACAGCTCGAAGCGGCCAAAGCCAATGGCGTCGATACCGACAACCTGCGCAAGGTTTTCGCCGCCTTCGAGGCCGTGGAATGGGCTCCGGCGGTCACCCGCAAAGGGCGCACCTATGACGACAAGGTATTTTTCGAATCGCTGAAGCAACAGGCCGAGTCGGGCAAGCTGCTGAGCGAACGCCAGTTGGCCGCGCTCGGCAAAATCGCGCTCCGTTACCGGGAGGCGCTCAAGGATTACGAGGCCGTCGCCGCCGCATTGGCGCTCCCCGGCGAAACCGAACTGGCGGCGGCCGATGCCGCCGCCGGAGCTCAGAATGATGAAGCGCAGAAGCTGCTTGATCAACTGGCCGGAGTCACCGCCTGGGCCACACCCGAAAAGAAGGGCCGCCGGACCTACGACGACAAAGAGTTCTACGAATCGCTGAAGCAGCAGGCGGCCTCGGGCCGCCGCCTCAGCGACAAACAGCTGGCCGCGCTGCGCAAGCTCGCCGGTCGCTACGCCTCCAAATAACCGGAACGCTCCCGGCGGCATTCCGGCACGGTTCGGGCTTGCCGCCGGCGGCGGTCGCGCTCCTGCCAGAGCCAGAAGGCGGCCACCGAGCCGAATCCCAGCTGCATGGCGATTTCCTTCTGGCGCAGTCCCTGCGCCACCGCCTTCGCCGTTGCGCCGCGCCGCACCTGATTGATATATTCGCCGATGGTCACACCCTTGTCGCGCTTGAATACGCGCATCAGATGATAACGGTTGTAGCCGGTGAATTTTTCCAGCTCCGCCAGGCTTGCGCGGCGGCCGTAATGGACTGCGATGTAGTGCGCGACCGCGGTGGACAACTCGCCCGGAGCATCCACCGCGCCGGGGGCCAGCCGCAGGAGATCGAGCTCGTCGCACAACAGCCGGACCATTCCGGCATAGACTTCCCGCCGCTTTTCCGGGGCAATTCCGGCGGCCTGTTCCCAGCGCCGGTTCAATACGGTCAACAACTCCGCGGGCAGCCGCGCAATCCCGTGGCTTTGACGCCCGCCATCCGCCAGCACCGCGATTTCTCCGGCCAGCAACTCCCGGTCGTGGAGATGGATCCAGAGATGGCAGCAGGGTTCGGTTCCAACCGGATAGTCGAGCTGGTGCGCCTGCCAGCGGTCGATGAAAAAAACCGTTCCGGGCAACGCCGCAAAGCATTTTCCGGCCAGAACGAAACCGGGTTCCCCCGCCAATGCAAGCATGATTTCACGCTCCGCATGACGCTCCCGGGCGCAACCGGCGGGTTCCGCCGCAATCTCGCCCGGCATGTCGGCGTCGATCAGGCGCGAAAACCGCGCGGCGGCGAACCATGTCAATGTCGCTTCCTTCGCCATGCATTCATCCTCCGCCTTTACCATACCCCTGAACGGCTTCGAATGCAAATGCCGAAAAGTCACGATTGATATATTTTCCGCACGATTGAGATATTGCCATTGCGCCCCGGCCGCACTATAGTAAAAGCAAACCCTCAATCAGATTGGGAGACTGTCCATCATGGAAAAATTAGCCATCGCCGGCGGCCAGCCGGTATTCGCCCAACCGCCCGCCCTGCCGCCCTGGCCCCCGGCCGATTCCGAAACCGGCGATCTGCTGCGGGAGTTGTACCTGAGCCGCCAGTGGTCGTTTCACGGCCGTTACGAACAGGAGTTCGCCGCCGCCTTCGCCGGACACCACCATGCCGCCTATGGCGTTTTCATGGTCAACGGCACCACCACGTTGGAATGCGCGCTTCAGGCGCTCGGCGTAGGGCCGGGCGATGAAGTGATCGTGCCGAGCTGGACCTGGCTGGCCACCGGCGTCGCGCCGCGCTATGTCGGAGCCACACCGGTCTTCGTCGACGGCGAACCGGACACTTTCTGCCTCGACCCGGCGGCCTTCGAAGCGGCGATCACGCCGCGCACCCGGGCGGTGATTCCGGTGCATCTTTTCGGCTCGATGGCCGACCTCGACCGCATCACCGCCATCGCCCGCAAACATAACATCGCAGTGATCGAGGACTGCGCCCACGCCCACGGCGGCATGTGGCGCGACCAGGGCGTCGGCAGTTTCGGCGCGATCGGCAGTTTCAGCTTCCAGCAGACCAAGCTGATGACCGCGGGCGAGGGCGGCCTGTGCCTGACTTCGGATTCGGAACTTCAGGAAAAGCTGTTCCGGCTGAAGCATATCGGCTACATGGCCGGGGCGCGGCAGGGACAGGCTTCCGGGCCGCCGCCGGAAGGGTTGCTCTGCCACAATTATCGCGCCACCGAATTCCAGGCCCTGATCCTGAACCGCCAGCTGGCGACGCTTCAGGCCGACACCGCAAAGCGGGCCGCCGCCGCCGAATACCTGCGCCGTGAATTTTCCGCCATTCCCGGCATCGCGGTACAGGCGCCGGGCCGCCATGCCACGCTGCAAAGCTATTACGTTTATGCCGTGACCGTCGATCCCGCCCGGCTCAAGCCGGGCAAGACCCGCGACGACGTGATCGCCGCGCTCCAGGCCGAAGGCGTGCCGGAGGTCTTCGCCGGATGGGGCGCGCCGGTTTACGGCCAGAAGCTGTGGAATATTCCGGCTCGCGATTACCGCATCCACAGCGGCGCAACCATCGAAGCGATCATCAACCACCGGATCATGCTCTTCTCGCTGATGTGGCTGATGGCCGGAGAATCCGCACTGAACCGGCTGGTCGAAGCGCTGGCCAAAGTCATGAAGGAATATGCGCGATGAATGTCCAAGCCGGATGCGCCGAGCAAGTCATTCCGGTACCGCTGTTCGCCGAACTCGGCGGCTACGGTCCTTTTCTGGGACGGCGCTGCCTCGAAGTGCGCGACCCGCTCTGCTGCCGGGTGCTGACCGTCAATGACGGTACGCGGCGCAATGCGATCATCGTGACCGACACCATCGCCAGCGACGAACTCCAATGCCGGTTGCTGCGCATGGAGCTGGCGACCGCATTCGGGCTTTTTCCCGAATCGATCATGTTCGTCGCGACCCATACCCACTCGGCGCCGGGCGTGGCCAGTTGCGATATCGGCTACGGCGAAGCCAGCCCGGAATTCGCCGCCGAATGGCGGCGCACGATCAAACAGACGTTTCGAGCGGCCCTGTCCAACGAAGAACCGATACGGGCCGAGGCCGGATGCGCGCCGGTCCGCAAACCGCTCGGATCGCGGCGCACGACCGGCGACGACCGCCGCACCGATCCGGCCATCCGCTGGGTCAGGCTGCTGCGCGCCGACGGTTCGTGCAAGGTGCTGCTGCACAACCATGCCATGCACGGCGTGACCATCGGCGCCCAGCGCTTCGTCTCGGCCGACTGGATGGGTGCGGCCAACGCCGAGATCAAGCGGCGCAAGTTGGCCGAAATCCCCTTTTTCCTCTACGGCACCGCCGGCGACATCAACGTGATCTGGACCGATGAAAAAGGCGAGGCCGTGCCGATCGAACAACTTGGTCCTCAGACTCGGAAAGCCGCGGAGCGGAACCTTGAATGGATCAGCCAGAGCTACGTCGATGACCTGGAGGCGAGTCTGGGCGCGGGGGAAGCGATTGCGCTCGCGCCGGTGGGGGCCAATCTCGCGGCGACGGAATTCCCGACCGAACCGGTCGAAGGCAATGCTTATCGCGACATCGCAACCCGGCTGCTCCGGAAATTGCCCAATCCGCATGAAAAGCTGCTGCGCTACATCCACGACCGGATGATCGAAATGGCGACGCTGGCCGATGCGGGCCACGAATTCCGGGTGATCCGCGACCTTCAGGCGCTGCGCATGGGCGATCTCGCCGTTTACGCGGTTCCGGGCGAACCCTTTCTGGCGGTGGGGGAAGCGTTGCGCGCCGGCTCCCCGGCCCGGTTTCCGCTGGCGGTTTCGGTCGCCAACGGCGACGCCGGATATTATCCGACCCGGGCAATGTTCGAGCAGTATCCGACCATTTTCGACTGTGACGACTTCGGCGCCTTCGGGTTCTATGAAGTCTGGTTCGGGCCCGGCTTGCACCGGCCCAAGTTCAAGCCGGAAATCGTCGATTTCCTGGTCGCCAGACTGCTGGCGCTGACCCCGTAAACCCCAATCAGTCCGTCCGGAGGCCAATTCCCGGACGGCAAATCCCGGAGGATCGATTCATGAAAATCGGAGTGATCGGCTGCGGCATGATCAGCGACTGGTACTTCAAAGCCGCCCAGCGTTTCCCCATGCTCGAAATCACCGCCTGCGCCGACGCGCGCGCCGAGTCGGCGCAAAGCCAGGGCGCCAAATACGGCATTCCGGCGGTGCCGGTCGACGCGATTTTCGCCGACCCGGAGATCGAGCTGGTGCTCAATCTGACCCCGCCCAAAATCCATTACGCCATCGCGCGGAGCACCCTTGAAAGCGGCAAGCACGCCTATTCGGAGAAACCCTTCGCCGTCCGTCTCGACGAGGCGCGCGAACTGCTGAAGCTCGCCCGCCGTCAGAATCGGCGCATCGGCTGCGCGCCCGACACTTTCCTCGGCGGAGGCCAGCAGAGCGTGCGCAAGCTGATCGATGACCGGTGGATCGGCAAGGTGCTCGCCGGCACCGCGATCTTCACCGGGCGCGGTCCCGAAACCTGGGCCCACGCCCCGGCGTTCTACGATGAAGGCGCCGGCCCCATGCTCGACCTGGGGCCGTATTTCGTAACCCAGCTGGTCAATCTGCTCGGCCCGGCCAAGGCGGTGACCGCGGTCACCTGCCGCGGCGCGGCCGAGCGCGTCGGAGGGCCGGACACCGTGCCCCGGGTCTATCCGGTTCGGGTCGACACCCACCAGACCGGAATCATCGAATTCGTCTCCGGTGCGGTAATCACCGTGCTCGGCAGTTATGAAGTCTATCGGGGTTCGCATCCCTTCCTCGAACTCTACGGCGACGGCGGATCGATTTCGATGCACCATCCCAACTATTTCGGCGGACCGGTCAAACTCTTCCTGCCGGGCTATGAGGATTGGCAGGATGTGCCGCCGGCGCACATCTACAACAGCGATGCGCGCAGTCTCGGCGTGGCCGATATGGTCGACGCCATCGAACACGACCGGCCCCACCGGGCCTCGGGGGAGCTGGCCTTCCATGTATTGGAAATCCTGCTGGCATTTGTCCGCTCCGGCGCGGCGGGAAAACGGGTGGAACTCGAATCGCGTTGCGAACGGCCGGAACCCATGCCGCTCGGGTTGCGCGACGGCGAAGTAAGTTGACGCAACCGGCGGATTACGCCGAAGCCATGGCATAAGGTTCCGCCTCGGGATGCTGATGGCGGAACCAGGTCTGCTGACGGCGCGCGAACTGCCAGGTCGCCGTCGCGATCGCTTCCGGCAATGCGGCACGGGAAATTTCTCCGGCGAGATATCGCGCGATGATTTTGTAGCCCAGCGCCTGATGCGCGGTCGGCGAAACCAGCAGCCCATGTGCAATCGCCCGCTCGGCTTCGTCGATCCAACCCGCCTCGAGCATGGCTTCCACCCGTACCGCAATCCGCCGCTTGAGTTCCTCCCGCGACCATTCGAGCTTGCGCGCCAACGCCAGCGGATAACGCAGGTGCGGACGCTGCGCCGCCTGGAGTTCCAGAATCGAGCGGCCGGTGAGCAACCGCACCTCGAGCGCCCGGATCAGCCGCCGCCGATTGTTGCCGAAACGCACGACGACCGCCGCATCTCCGGCGGCCGCGAGGCGCGCCTGCAACTCCGCCAGCCGGGCGGGATCATCGTATTCGCCATCGAGCCGGGTTTTCAGCGTTTCATCGCCGGGCAGCGGATCGAGGCCGTAAAGCAAGGCGTGGAGATAGAGTCCGGTGCCGCCGGCCACCACCGGCACCCGGCCGCGCCGGCGAATGTCGGCGATCGCCCGGTCGGCCAGCGCGACATAGGCATAGACATCGGCGCGCACTGCAAGATCATAAATGGCGACCAGATGATGGGGAATGCGCCGCCGTTCTTCCGCGGTCGGTTGGGCGGTGCCGATCGGCAGATCGCGGTAAAGCTGCATTGAATCGGCGGAGACGATTTCGCCGCCGTGCGCCGCGGCAAGTTCGAGCGCCATGGCGCTTTTGCCGGAGGCGGTAGGGCCCATGACGACGATCAGGCCGCCGTCACGCATGGAGGGCTTTTTCCTTTCCCCGGAGCAGCACCGAGAAGAAATAAAGCGCGATCCCGCAGCAGATGGCGCAGTCGGCGATATTGAAGGCCGGCCAGTGCCGGCCGTTCCAGTAAAAATCGAGGAAGTCGACCACCGCGCCGCGCCAGAGCCGGTCGCCGGAATTGCCGAGGACGCCGGAAAGCACGATCATGATCGCCAGATAGCGTTCGCGGTAGCCCTCGGTCAGGTAGCGCAGGAACCGTATGGCCAGGACCAGCACCACCGCGCCGACGGCGAACAGCGCCAGCCCGTAGCCGTGGAACATCCCCCATGCCGCCCCCCGGTTGGTGACGTAGGTCAGCGAAAAAACACCCGGAATCACCGGAATGGACTCGCCGAGCAGCATCCGCTGCTCCACCAGAATCTTCGTCCACTGGTCCAGCACCAGCAGCAGCACCGCCACTCCGACGCTGAAAACCAGCAGCCGCCGTTCCGGCGCGCTTCCGAAAGCCACCTTGTTCAAAACTCCGCACCTTTCTTCAGGATAAACGGAAAGAGGAAACAACATTGCCGAATTACCCGGTCTGCCGCTTCCTCTTTTTCAATCGAGTGAGCCTTCCGCCGCAGCACTGCCGCGACGGAATAATGAAAAAACGCCAACGGTATCACCGCCCGCGCAACGAACCGTTCTTTTCACGGGCGGACTTGCATTTGGTGCAATAGACCGCATACGGACGGACTTCCAGACGGGCCTCCGGAATCGGCTGCCCGCAATCCTGGCACAACCCGTAGCCGCTGCCTTCCAGCAGACGCTTGATGGCGTCTTCGATGAGCTCGAGCACATCGCCTTCTTCGCTCATCAGCTGGAGTTCCATCTCATGCCGGGAATTGTCGGACCCCATATCGGCCATGTGCGTGGTGACCCCGCGCTTGTCGGCATTGCTGCAATCGAGCGCGTCTTCGGCATGGTGCTTGATACGTCCGAGGACGGCGTCGCGCGCCGCCATCAGATTATCGAAGTGACGCTTTTGCTCCGGGGTCAGTTTGGCGGCAACACTCTTTAACTTGGCCATATTTCAAACTCCTGTTGCTGAAAGAATTGTCCGGCATTTCCGGAAACGGACCCCTGATTTTGCAGAACCGTTATCCCGAGTTATATACAATAGCACTAAAAGCTGATTTTTTCAAGATTTATTTTTGCAATCGCTCCCGACCGGGGATAAATTGTTGCACCTTTTTTTCAGGATGGTACAAATGGCAATCGATTTACATATTCACAGCACGGCGTCCGACGGCACCGTGCCGCCGGAAAAGCTGCCCGCGCTGGGGCGGCAGGCAGGGCTGCACGCGCTGGCCCTGACCGATCACGACACCGTCGCCGGGGTCGCGGATTTTCTGGCGCAACAGCCTGAATTTCCGGAGCTGGAACTGATCGCCGGAGTGGAGCTCTCCAGCCGCTATGCGGCGCGGGAAATCCATATGATCGGACTTTTTCTGGACTGCGCCAATTCCGGGCTGGCGGATTTTCTGGCGACGATGCGGAAGGAGCGGCGGCGCCGGGCCGAGTTGCTGCGCGAGCGGTTGGAAGCACTGGGTTATCCGCTGAGCGACGCCGACCTGCTGGAAGCCGGGGCCTCGGAAACGCCGGGCCGGCCCCATTTCGCGCGGGCGCTGGTCAACCGTTACCATTTTTCCGGCAATCTCGAAGTGTTCGAACGGCTGCTGAAGCGCGGCGCCCCGGCCTATGTGCCGCGCATCCTGCCCGCCCCCGAAGAGGCGCTTCAGGCGATCAAAGCCGCGGGCGGAACGGCCGTCTGGGCGCATCCCATCCGCAACCATACCGGTGAAATCGGCTTTGCCCGGCGGATACTCGCCCGGCTCGTGCCGCTGGGTCTGGACGGAGTGGAGGCCTACTACACCGACTTCACGCCGTGGCAGACCGCATGTGTACTGAAGCTGGCCGAAGAGTTCCGGCTGGCGCCTTCCGGCGGCTCCGATTTTCACGGCGCCAATCATCCCCATGTCGCGCTCGGTTCAGGGCGCGGCGACTTGAATGTGCCCGACGAAGTTCTGCTCCGGCTGCGCAAGGCCCGCGAACCCAAGCTGGTGGTCGTGGACAATCGCCGGACAAACTGACCGCGCCGGCCGGCCGGGCCGAATAATCAGTATGAGGGGCGGATATCGGTGATGTTGAGTTGCACCCGGTCGGTGTTCAGGTAGTTGTTGAGCTGCGGCGTCGCCAGCACGTCGATCGTGCCCCGGGCAAACTCTTCCGGCGCAAACTTGAACGCGATGAATTCGATCTGGGTGTGGTTGCGATTGCGCAGAATGCCCCGGGTATGCCGCTGGCCGACCGGAAAGGCGCGCACCACTTCCAGCTCGTTGAAACGGTAAACCGGTTTCGGATTGCCATGACCGAAGGGCGCCAGCCGCACCAGATAATCGAAAAATTCCGGGTCGAGCTCCTCGACCTCGCATTCGCCGTCGTAGGCGTTGAATTCCTCGAGGTCGGACGCCGACATCTGTTCGCGGACATGGCTTTCGAACTCCTGATAGAATTGCTTGATCAATTCCGCCCTCACGCCGATTCCCACCGCCATCGGGTGGCCGCCGTACCGCTCCAGCAACGGCGCGGTCTGACTCAACGCCGCCACCAGATTGAGCGTCCCGATGCTGCGTCCCGAACCGTAGGCCACGCCGTCGTCCTGAATGCTGAGCACGATCGTCGGACGGTTGAAATCGCGCGCCAGGCGCGATGCCACGATTCCGATCACCCCCTGGTGCCAGCCGTGACCGGCCACCAGCAGCGCGAAATTCGCCTCCAGCTGGCCGTTGGCTTCGAGCTGGGCGCGGGCTTCCTGATAGATTTCCTGTTCCTTGTCCTGCCGGTCGCGGTTGAAATTCTCAAGCTCTCCGGCGTAACGGTAAGCCTCGACGATGTTGTCCGATTCCAGCAGCGACAGCGCCACATTGGCGTCGCCGACCCGCCCGGCGGCATTGATCCGCGGCGCGAGTTTGAAGGTGATGTCCGAAGGCGAAAGGTCGCTTTTGAGCTTGGAGCTCTCGATCAGCGCCCGGATGCCGGGGCGGAACTGTTTCTTCAGAATGTCGATGCCGTACTTGACCATGATCCGGTTTTCGCCCAGCAGCGGGACGATGTCGGCCACCGTGCCGAGCGCCACATAGTCGAGCACGTCTTCAAGATGGGTGGTGAACCCGCCGAGGTTGTGTTCGCGGCCGTATTTGATGAAGGCGTGGGACAGCTTGAACGCCGCCCCGGCCCCGGAGAGAATCTGAAGGTCGTCGAGTTCGGGATAAATCTTGGGATTGATCACCGCCAGCGCGGCGGGCAGTTCGGCCGCCGCCTCATGATGGTCGGTGATGATGGTGTCGATCCCCATTTTGACCGCTTCGGCCACCGCGTCGACGCTGGTGATGCCGCAATCGACGGTAATCAGCAGCCGGCAGTCGCCAAAATGGGCCAGCGCCTTGCGCAGGCTTTCGGGAGTGAAGCCGTAACCGTCGTCAAAGCGGTGCGGAATGAACGAGTTGACGATCGCGCCGTTGCGGCGCAGCACCAGCGACAGCAGCGCACTGCCGGTGATGCCGTCGGTGTCGTAATCGCCGTGGATCAGGATCGGTTCGCGGTTGGCGACGGCATCCCAGATCCGCTTGGCGGCCGCTTCGATTCCGGGGAACCGATAGGGGTCGCTCAAGCAGTTGAGCCGGGGATTCAGAAAATCCCCCACTTGCCCGGACCGAATCTCGCGAGCGGCAAAATAGAGAGCGATCGGCCGCGGCAGCCGGTGCTGCCGGATCAGATCTTCCACTTCACTGTCTATGTTTGCCCGAGTCAGTTTCCATTTTTTCGAACCCATTATGCTTCCTTAAGTTTAAACGTCACGTTAATACGATAGCATAAAAACAGCGCTTATCCAGTGCGCCCGGCAATATATTCCGGCTTTTTTTCAAAAAACCGCAACCGGATTATTGCAAAAAAACAATCCGGCTCCATATTATATTTTCAATCGTACACTGTTTTCACCGCCTCGACGGCGGTTCCAAAACCGCAAAAACGAACGGAATTCGATCGCGATGAGCATACGTGTGACTTATGTGATGTTCATTCTGTATCTGCTGGCGACACTGGGCATCGGCGTTTATTTCTACGACCGCAAAGCCAAACTTGAGGATTATCTGCTCGGCGGCCGCGCCATGGGCAGCTGGGTCACCGCGTTTTCGGCGCAGGCCAGCGACATGAGCGGCTGGCTGCTGCTCGGGCTGCCCGGCGCCATTTATCTTTACGGCATCGGCCGGATGTGGATCGCCGTCGGCGTACTGGCCGGCACCGTCCTGAATTGGCTTCTGGTCGCGCCGCGGCTGCGGGTCTACTCGGCGCAGCTGGGCGCGCTTACGATCTCAAGTTTTATCAGCCTGCGCTTCCGCGATCCGCTGCATCTGCTGCGGTTCTTTTCGGCCGCGGTCACCATTTTCTTCTTCACCATTTACATGGCCAGCGGACTGGTCGGCGCGGGCAAGCTTTTCGAATCGGTGTTTGATATCAATTACACGCTGGCCGTCGGCATCGGCATGCTGGTGATTCTGCTCTACACGGTTTCGGGCGGGTTTCTGGCGGTCTGCTGGACCGATCTGTTTCAGGGTTTCCTGATGCTTTTTGCACTGGTGCTGCTGCCGCTGGTCGTGGTCACGCATATCGAACCCGGAGCGATCGCCCAGGCCGCCGCCGACAGAGGCGTCTCGATGAATCTGCTGCCGACGCTTTCCCGCATTGCGCCCGGCGACCGCTGGTACGATTCGCCCGGCATGCTGTCGCTGCTGGCGTTGACGACCAGTCTGGCCTGGGGGCTGGGCTATTTCGGACAACCCCATATTCTGGTGCGCTTCATGGGAATCCGTTCGGCCAGGCTGCTGCCCAAAACCATGCTGATCGCAATCATCTGGGCGAGTTGCGCACTCATCGGCGCGGTCATGATCGGACTGACGGCAATTCCGATTTTTGATCAGCTGCCGCCGGGAGATCACGAGAAGGTGTTCATTTTCCTGACCCAGCGATTTTTTTCGCCCTATCTCGGCGGCGTTCTGCTCGCGGCGATCATGGCGGCGATCATGTCGACCATCGATTCGCAGCTGCTGGTATCCAGCTCCACCTTGACCGAGGATTGTTACGGACATTTTTTCCGCCTCAAGGCGGACTCCCGGGAGCGGCTGCTGGCCAACCGCTGCAGCGTGGTCCTGATCGCACTGGCGGCGGGGGCGCTGGCGATGATGCCGGGCAATTCCATTTTCGATCTGGTCACGCTGGCCTGGGGCGGCTTCGGCGCCACCTTCGGTCCGGTGATATTGATGGGATTGTTTTCGCGGCGCACGACCTGGGTGGCGGCATTGGCCGGCATGGCGGCGGGCGGCGGTGCGCTGCTGTGCTGGCGGTTGTTTGAATTCCACTGGTATTTGTATGAAATCGTTCCCGGCTTTGCGGCCAATTTTATGGTGATGGCGGCCGTCAATGTTTTCCATCCCCAGCGCGACAAATGCATTCTCCAGGAATACAGGCAGATGAAACATGAACTCCGCGCCGTCATCCGATAACCGCCGCCAGCTGGTGCTTTGCCCCGTACGCGGTTTTTGCGGCGGGGTGCGCCGGGCGCTGGAAACCGTCGAGCGTCTGCTTGCAACGGAACCATCAGGAGCGGTGTGCGTCTACCATGAGATCGTGCACAACAATTTCGTGGTCAGGGACCTGGAGCGGCGCGGCGTCCGCTTCGTCCATGCCCTTGATGAAGTCCCCGCCCGCGCCTGTCTGGTCTGGAGCGCCCACGGCGTGGGGCCGGCGCTCGAGGCCGAGGCCGCCCGGCGCGGCCTCCGGGTGGTCGACGCCACCTGTCCGCTGGTCAAAAAACTCCACCGTCTGGCCGACGAACACAGCCGCCATGGCGATCTGGTCATTTTCATCGGCCACGCCGGACACCCCGAAACCGTCGGCGTGCTGGGCCACGGCGCACCGTTCCGGGTTTCGTCGCCTGCCGACTGCGCCCGGCTGCCGGAACTGCGCCCCGGACAGGCGGCGACAGTGCTGAGCCAAACCACATTGAGTTCGACCGAGGTCGAGAACATTCTCGCCGCGCTTCGGCGGCGTTATCCCGCGCTTCAGGCGGTCTCCGGCATCTGCTACGCCACCGCCGAACGCCAGGAGGCGGTGCGGCAACTGGCGGCGCGGGGCGTGGAACTGATTCTGGTCATCGGTTCGCCCGGCAGTTCCAATTCCAATCGCCTGCGTGAAGTGGCGAATGATTGCGGCATACCGGCCCGGCTGGTCGACGACCCCGACGAACTGGCGGGCATGGACTGGTCGCGGCTCCGCCGGATCGGGCTGACCGCCGGAGCCTCCGCGCCGGAAATATTGGTCGAACGCGCCGCGGCGATTCTGCGGCAGCACGGATTTGAAATTCAATCATAACCGTAATATTGGACAATATCATGACAACCAAGATCGGAACAAGATCATGAAGGATTCTCTTGCCGCGGCATTTCAGGAACGGTTCGGCCGGACGCCGGCAGTCTTCGCGGCGGCGCCGGGACGGCTGGAAATCCTGGGCAACCATACCGATTACAATGAAGGCGTCGTACTCAGCTGCGCCGTGGATCAGCGCACCGCGGTCGTCCTGGCCGCCAACGGTACGCGCCAGGCCAACGTTTACGACCTGCGGGCCCGGAGCGGCGGCAGCTTCAACCTCGACGAGCTGGACCGGAAGCCGACACCGAAATGGCTCGGCTACCTTGCCGGCGTGGTGTCCGAACTGCGCCGGCGCGGCGCGGAAGCCGGCGGATTCGATGCGGTGATTGCCAGCACGGTGCCGCTCTCGGCGGGCATGTCGAGCTCGGCCGCGCTGGAAACCGCGGTCCTCTTCGCGCTGTGCGCGGAATTCAAGCTGGAGTTCCCCAGGGCGGAGCTGGCGCGGATCGGCCAGGGCGTGGAAAACCACTATCTCGGGCTCAAGACCGGACTGCTCGATCAGTTCAGTTCGATTTTCGGGGTGGCCGGCCGCATGATCGTCTCCGACTTCCGTACCGTCGCCGTAACGGAGACGGTGCCGCTTGCACCGGGCTGTGCAATCCTGGTGGTCAACTCAATGCAGAAACACAATCTGGTCGATTCCGAATACAATACCCGCCGCGCCGCCTGCGAAAACGCCGCGGCCAAACTGGCGGCGCGCCACCCCGAAGTGCATACCCTGCGCGATGTCTCAAGCGCCATGCTGGAGGCTGACCGCGCGCTGCTGACCGGCGAAGAATACCGCCGGGCGCGTCATGTGGTCGGCGAATGCGAACGCGTCCGCGACGCAGTGGAGTGCCTCAAGGCCGGCAAGGCGGAACCATTCGGCGCCCTGTGGTGGGAGTCGCACGAAAGTTCGCGGGTCTATTTCGAAAACAGCACCCCGGAGCTCGATTTTCTGATCGACTGTTCGCACCGGCTGCCGGGCGCGCTGGGCGCACGGCTTTCGGGCGGCGGCTTCGGCGGCATTTCGATCCATCTGGTGCGCGAAACGGCGCTGGACGATTATCGCGCGGCGATTGCGGAGGCCTTCCGGCGACAGTATGGCGTGACGCCCGAAACCATTGTCTGCCATCCCGGCGGCGGCGCGGAAAGCGGCCGGATGCGTTGAAGCAACGGGATCGCCCCAAAAACCAATGGGGGCGGTCGATGGAATTTGCGGTGAAAAAAGCAGACGGGTAAAAAAATGGAGCGAGTGAACGGATTCGAACCGTCGACAATCACGTTGGCAACGTGATACTCTACCAACTGAGTTACACTCGCTCGTAGGGGATCATAAAAAATGGAGCGAGTGAACGGATTCGAACCGTCGACAATCACGTTGGCAACGTGATACTCTACCAACTGAGTTACACTCGCTCGTCGTGATATTTAAAATACCCTATTTTCCCGCGATTTCAAGTGTCGTTTCAGAAAAAATCCGATTTTCGCCGTTGGCTGCGACCGGATTCCGGCGGCAAATGCCTGACGCCGGAGAAAAAATAGTTGATTTTGCCGTTCGTGAAATTGCATATTCCCCCGAACCGGGCTATTTTAATACTGTCAATAGAAGGTATGATTTTTTTCAGGAGAGGACGCATAATGGCCATCGCACAAATGAATACGTTTTTTTCCCGTCACCACCGGATTATCTTCGGTGTGATCACGGTGATCATCATCATCGCCTTTACCGATTTTCTGACGCCGGGGACGGGGATTGTGGACGCCTTTTCGGGACGTTCGCGCGGCAGCACCGCCGGAGAAATCTTCGGGCGCAAGATCACTTATGCCGCGCTGAACGAACAGGTCATGTACGACATGCTCGCGGCGCAGGTTTTCATGGGCATTCCGATCAACGACAGCATGCGCGACCGGATGATGAACCAGTCCTTCTACACCCTGGCCGGCCTCGCCGCGGCCGAGCGGGCCGGGCTTCAGGTTTCCAACGCCGAGGTCGGGCAGTTCCTCCGGCTCTTTTTCCGCAATGAAGCCGGTCAGTTCAGCGAAGAGCTTTACCGCAATTTCGTCGAGGGTTTTCTCACGGCTCAGGGATTTTCCGAGGAAGCGCTCAATACCGCCGCGCGCCAGTACCTTCTGCTGACCAAGCTTCAGGAGATGCAGCGCGCCGCCATCATCACCACGCCCGGCGAACTTGAAACCTTCCGCCGGATGATTGCGGAGGAATTTGAGGTCATGGCCGGCAAGTTCACCGCCGCCGACTTCGCGGCCGCAGTCAAAGTCGAACCCGCCGCGCTGGAAGAATTTTTCCAGAACAACCGCGCCCGTTACATCATTCCGGCCACGATTCAGGCCACCGTGGCCAGCATGCCCTATGAAAATTTCCGCGCCGAGGCGGCAAAGCGCGCCACGCCGGAAGCCGTAAAGCTCTTCTACGACAACAATCCGGCCCTGTTCAGCAAAATCGCCGACGGCAAAACGGAAGTCAAGCCGTTTGACCAGGTCAAAAAGGAAGCCGCGCTTCAGGCCACCGCCGCCATCGCCCGCGACCTCGCCCTGACCCAGGCCAACCAGTTCGTCGGCGCCGCCTATGAAGCCATCAGCAACGCCAAGCCGGAAGCCCGGGCGGCGCTCTTCGCCCGGCTGGCCGGAGAACACAAATTCACGCTCCGCCCCACCGGACCGTTCAAAAGCACCGATAAAACCGCCGGCGCCGTGGCCGAACCGCTGCTGGTCGGCGAACTGGCCGGCGTCTTCGCCGATATTCCGGTCACCAATGCCGTGGCCGGCGAAAAAGGCGTCTATGTCGGCTATGTGACGGAAATGGATCCGAGCCGTGAAGCCGAACTGGCCGAAGTCCAGGCCGATGTCACCCGCGACTACGTTCAAAGCAAGGCGCTGGAAGCGGCGCGGACCCGCGCGGCCGAAGTTTCCACCGCGCTTCAGGCCCTGCCGCCGGAAGGCCGCCTGGCACGGGTGAAGAGTTCGGCCAACCCCAAATTCCAGATGCTGCCCAAATTCACCCGGATGAAAAATACGGCGGACGGCCTGCCGCCGTATATGCTCGACCAGGTGATGAACCTGCTGCCGGGTGCGATTTCGCAACCGATGCCGACGCCGGACGGCGCAATCGTCGTCCAGATGATCAAGCGCTCGGTGCCGGCCCGGTCCGCGACGGCGGAGCCGATGCTGGAAGTGATGTTCCGCAACTACAAGCTGGCATTGGCCCAGGCCGAGTTTCAAGCCTATTTGAATGCCAACTGTACTCTTTATCGCAATCCCTCGGAAGCGGAAGGGGAGGAATAAGTCCCTCTTCAGGTTGTGGTCATGGCCGATGCAATGAAAAAACCGACGCCGGTGAATTTGTTTCCGGATCTGGCTCTGGGCCGGCATCTGACGGCGGAATATTACGACTGCGATGCCGCCATTCTGGCCAATACGAATCGCATGCGGGATATCTTCACCGAAGCCGCGCTGGTCAGCGGCGCTTCAGTGCTGGAATCCAGTTTTCACGCGTTTTATCCCCAGGGCGTGAGCGGCATTGTGGTGATCTCGGAATCGCATTTCGCGGTTCACGCCTGGCCGGAACACGACTATGCGGCGGTCGACATTTTCACCTGCGGCGACCGCATTGATTTTCAACTGGCGATGGATTTCCTGCGCCGGGAGCTGAAATCCGCGCCCGCGGTCGTTTCTCACGCCATGAGCCGCGGCCGGGTCGGCGCCGATGGCACCCTGGTGCATGAAACAGGTTCAAGGGCAATTCCGGAAGGCGTGACGAGCTGGCACCAGCGTTACCAATGCGCCGACGCCTGGGGCATGCAGGCGACCATTTGCATCCACGACTGCCCGCCGGAACTGTTCTCCTGCGACACCATGAACACCCTGACCGAAGGGTTGGCCGAACGCCTCAATTCGGGGCCGGAGGGAATATGCCGCTGCATCGCCTTCCATGATCCGGTCAAAGGCGATGGGTTGCGGATGGGCCGGATGCTCCGGGACGGCACCATCACCGGCTGCGCCATCATCAACCGGCGCAACTTTTACTGCGACATTGCCACCAGCTGTTTTTTCGATCCCCGTGAAATGGCGGAATATCTGATGGAAACATTGCGCGGCAGCTACTACCGGCTTCAGGTTGCACTGCGGCAATAACCGTACACGTGATAGGAGTCATGATGACGGCGGACGGACAATCCTTCTGGGTCAGCGAAACCGGCGGCGGCTACGGCAACACCGTTGAAGTCACCGCCAAGCTCTATGAATACCGCAGCGAATTCCAGAAGATCGAAATTTTCGAGACCCGCAAACTCGGCCGCATGCTGATGCTCGACGGCATCATTCAGCTGACGGAATTCGATGAGTTCGCCTATCAGGAGATGATGGCTCATCCGGCGCTTCTCGTCCACCCCGAGCCCCGCCGGATTCTGATCGTCGGCGGCGGCGACGGCGGCGTGGCACGCGAAGCGGCGCGGCATGACGCGGTCGAACAGATCGACCTCTGCGAAATCGACGGCGCCGTGGTGGAAGCCGCCCGGCGCTTCCTGCCTTCGCTCGCCTGCGGTTTCGACGACCGCCGGGTGCGGCTGCATATCGCCGACGGCGTCCGTTTCGTGCATGACCACCCCGGGGAATTCGACGTGATCATCGTCGACTCGACCGATCCGGTGGGGCCGGGCGAAGCGCTGTTCGGCGCCGACTTCTACCGCGACGCCATGCGGGCGCTGAAACCCGACGGCGTGATTTGTTCGCAGGCCGAATCGATTTACCTTTTTCCGGAAATCGTGCAGCGCCTCCACCGTTTGACCGGATCCCTTTTCCGCCACAACGGCTACGGCATGATCGCAGTCCCGACCTATCCGACCGGAACGATCGGCTTCTGCATGGGAAGCAAAAGCCATCCCGTCGACCGCCCGTTCCGGCCGCTGCCGGAAGCGCTGGCGCGCCAGCTGCGTTACTACACGCCGGAAATCCATCCTGCCGCCTTTCAACTGCCCGCATTCGCCGCCCGCTGGTTCCGGCACTAGCCGGGGATTGATGTTCTTGCCATCGCGCCATTGGCCCCCCGGCAATCGAAACGGGTTTCCGGGGTTGAACCGTCATTGCCGGCCGGTTTTTTCCGGTGAAGCTTGACGAATCTCCTGAAACCGCTTCCGGTAACTCTGGATGATGGATGCGTCGTGCCCCTTGTCCGGCGCGACATCCAGCGTTTTGACCGTGGCCGCCGGAAGGTTGTTGAAAGCGGCATAGACCGACGTCGGCGAACAGGTGAGATCGATCAACCCGGCCGACATGAATACCTCGCAGCGAATCCGTCGGGCAAAGCTGGCCGCATCATAGTATCCCGCGGTCCGGGTCGCCTCCGGCACCTGACCGGTCGCGGCCGCCCGGGCGAGAAATCCGGGCCAGCCGGGGCGGCGGCGGTCCAGCGCGCCCAGATGGTCGCACATCGCGGGCACCCCGGCAGCAACGGCGGTCACATCATGATCCAGCGCCGCCGCCACCAGCGCCTGTGCGCCGCCCTGACTGGAGCCATAGACCAGAATGCGTCTGCCATCCCATTCGGGCAGGGTTTTCACATAATCCAAGGAGCGCAAAACCCGCAGGAACATATTACGGAAATAGCTTTTTTCACGATCCGCCATCCCGCGATACATGTAATCGGCCAGTGCATTTTTCTGCAAATCGGCATAAAATTCGGCCGGTTTGCCATTTTCGATGCCGTGCGCATTGACATCGAAACTGATGGCATCGGGCTCAAAATGCCAATTCGCCGAACACCACCCGGCGCCGTGATAATAGACCATCGCGGGCAGCGACTTCGGCCGGGCGCCGACCGGAATCGTGAGGTATCCGGAAACCGGCTTGTCGCCGAAGCAGTCGACCTTGACATCATAGCAACGGTACCGCCCCCGATATTGCTCCGGCGGCTCGACCTCCCGGAATTCCGGCACTTTGACCGGCACCTGGTCGAGCAACCGGCGCTGTTCGGCCCAGAAGGCGTCGAAATCGGCGGGCTCCGCGCCGGCCTGCCGGATATCCGACGGAGCGACGATTGCGCCGAGCATATTCCGGGAACCGGGCAATACCCGGCCGTTGTCATCCGTCAGTTCGGCGGCCACGCAGAACCAGGCCGGCACATCGGGTTGAAATTGGAGCGTCAGCGGCCGGCCGTCGGCGGGAACCGCGGTCAGGGGCGTCAGCTTGCGGTCGCCGTCGACGGAATAACGCAGCCGGCAGCCCGGCCGCACGGGAACGTCGATGGTGAAGATCACCTCCTCGCCGCGTTCAAAAACACCATTTTCGTGATTGAGGCCGATCCTGACTTTGACCGGCTCATCCACGGCGAGGGCCATTCCCCCGAATCCCAACGCCAACACCACGCCCCAGAATCGGCAATGCGAACTCATGCAACGTTTCTCCTTAGTTTAAAAACATGATATAAGGATACTATAATCACTCCGGCGGGTTCGCGCCACCGGCGATTGGCATAGTACGCAAAACAGTTTGCGCAGAAACAGGATATCATGCGCAAACTGTTTTAAAAATAGCGGATAATGCTGCCCGGACCACCCGTCCGCGCCTCCATGCGGCAACCCGGATATGATTATGGTAACGTTCTCCGGCCATGAAATATCGCATGGCACGTGTTCCAACCGGAAAAATGTCAAAAAAACCCGGGAATTGCTTCCCGGGTTCATTTTCCGCATGGGACGGAATTTCAATGGCGCCGCTTACGCCTTGTTGTGACGCTTGCGCACCTTGGCCGCGGCATTCTTGATGCCTTCGACCATGTCATGGATGTTCTGCTCGGTCAGGCGCGGATGCATCGGCAGATTCAGTTCGCGCTTGTAGAAGAAGTCGCTCGCTTTCGGGCACTGGTTGGGATCATAGCCCATGCGCTTCAAGCCGGTGAAGTGGAACGTCGGCTGGTAGTGCAGAATGCCCTGGACGCCTTCTTCTTCGTAGAGCACGCGCATGAATTCGTCACGGCTCCCGCCAAGCACCTTTTCGTCGACGCAGACGGTGTAGAGGTGGTAGACATGATTGTAGCCTTCGGGCTCGTACACGGCTTCAATCCCCTTGACATCCTGAATGCCGGCGGTGATCGCCCGGCCGATCTGCTGGCGTTTGGCGGTCAGCATATCGAGCTTGTCCAGCTGGCAGCAGCCGACGGCGGCCTGAATTTCGTTCATGCGGTAGTTGCTGCCCCAATGGCCGTTCCACGGCACCACGTCGAAGTGGGCGGGCAGCCAGTATTCGAGGTTGTCCGGACTCATGCGGCAGACGATCTTGTCGCCGAAACGCCATTCCTTCTTCTTCGGATCTTCGAGCACGTCGTTCCAGCTCTGGGGCTGGTTGTTCATGCAGCGCAGATTCTGAATGCCCTTGGCGTATTCATCGTTGTTGGTGGTGATCATGCCGCCTTCGCCGCAGGTGGTGATGTTTTTGAGCGAATGGAAGCTGAAGGCGCCGGCGTCGCCGACCGAACCGGCCATGCGGCCCTTGTAGCTCGCGCCGGTGGCGTGGGCGCAATCTTCGAGCACCTTCAAGCCGTGCTTCTTCGCGATTTCCATGATCGGGTCCATGTCGACCATCAAGCCGGCATAGTGCACGACATAGATCGCCTTGGTCTTCCTGGTGACCTTGCGCGCCACGTCTTCCGGATCGAGGTTGAAGGTCCGCGGATCGATGTCGGCGAAAACCGGAACGCCGCCTTCCTTGAGAATCGCCAGGCTGGTCGCCACGAAGGTGTTCGGAGTCACGATCACTTCATCGCCCGGCTTGATGTCGAACAGCTGGGTGATCACGTGCATCCCGGTGGTGCAGTTGCTGCAGGCATAGGCATACTTGACGCCATGCTTGGCGGCGAACTTCTTCTGGAATTCCTGGGTTTTGGGCCCCATGGTCAGCGAATCCTGGCCCATCGCGGCCAGCGCCGCGTTGCGTTCGGCTTCATCGTAGATCGAGCCCATGAAACTGTAGGCCACCTTCAGCTTGACGCCGTCGCTGTTGTGGTAACTGCTGGTGATTCCGCCTTCGGAGTCGGAACCGGTGTACTTTTTGTTGTTGACTGCCATAATCGAATCTCCTTGTGATATAAGGTTGAAAACGGTGAATTACAGGGACAGAATCTTCAGCTGGCCGCCGTTGTCGTGCAGCACGCGTTCGCCGCTCTTGCGCGCGGCGTCGGCATTGGCAATGGCCTGTTTGAGCGCCGTCGCGGCGTTGGCGAGAAATTCGCCTTCGATTTTCGCCCCCAGTTCGGCGGTGGCCTTTTCCGGATAGCCCATCACGCCGACTTTCACATCGGCGCGCTGCGAAGTCTGGACCACCTCCTGCTTGAGCGCGGTGAAGCTTTCGCGATGCTGATAGCTATCCGGATCGCTGCGAAGGCGCTCGGCGATTTCGGGTTCGTCGGTCCGGACCATATCCCGCCGGATGACTTCGGGGCACCAGTGCATCAGCAGCGAGGTTTCGGCCATCGCGGCATGATAATCACGGGTTTTGAACAGTTCGTTCCAGGTCGGCGAGAAGTCCCAGATCGGCAGCATGATGATCATCTTGTCCTTCAGCGCCGGATTGAGCCACTTCAGGATGCGGAGCGACTCCTTGAGATGGAGCATGCTCTCGCTGCCGCCGTGGCCGGGCAGCACGATGAAGTTGTCGAAGCCCTGAAGCGCCAGCGATTCGATGATCTCGCCGACCAGATTGCTGAAGGTGTTGGGCTTCACGTTGATGGTGCCGGTGAGCATGCCGCCGGAGAAGGTGTAGTTCAGCGTCGGCGCGGTCAGGCAGTCGAGCCGCTCGGCCAGCTTCGCCGCACAGAAATCGGCATTGCGGATGTCGACGTCGAGCGGCAGGTGGTAGCCGTGCTGTTCGCACAGCGCATAGGGAATGATGATGGTTTTGTGTTGGGCCCGGGCCAGATAGGCTTCGAGCTCGCGGACGGTCATATCCTGCATCCGGTGACTTTTCATGACAAACCTCTTTCCTCTCCGGCGGGACAGAAACACACTTTGTTCCTGCCGCCATGGAAAAGATACCTCTTTTGTTTCAAAAATACAACTTAAAAATCCGAAAACCTTCATTTAAATGCAATTTTTAATCTATATATAATACCAAATCGTTCTATTAACGGCGTTCTTTCCCGTTTTATGCATCGTTCCAATCAGACCGATTCTTTTTCGTTTCCGTTCCGAAAAAATCATCCGGACCGACAAAAAGCGTTTTTTCCCGGCAATCCGGCTTGCGCGCAAGGTCTTTCGGCAATAAGTTATGACACGGCGGGGGAATGCATTCCGCTTGCGGGCGGATGTGACGGAGCCTTTTTTCCCGCAATCAATCGCAACAATCCGAACTCTCAGGGGATGATCGTGGATGAATTGACCGTGGCCCTCGGCGAACGGGCCTATCCGGTGGTCTTCGGCGCCATCGCCGAATGGGCGCCGAAACTCGGAGCGATGCTCGCCGGGCGCTCCGCCTTGATCGTAACCGACGACCATGTGGCGCGGCTGCATGGCGGAGCGCTCCGCACGCAGCTGGCCGCGGCCGGCATGCCGGAAAGTGCAATGCTGGCGCTGCCGCCCGGCGAGGAACACAAGAATTTCGCCGCCGTGGAACAAATCTGCCGCGAATGCGCGCGGCAGGGACTCGACCGGCACAGCGTTCTGATCGCTTTTTCCGGGGGCGTGCCCGGCGATCTGACCGGCTTTGCGGCGGCGATTTATATGCGCGGCATCGATTTCGTCCAGATTCCGACCACGCTGCTGGCGGCGGTCGACTCCAGCGTCGGCGGCAAAACCGGCGCCGATTTGCCGGAAGGCAAAAACCTGATCGGCGCCTTTCACCAGCCGCGGATGGTGCTGATCGATCCCGCGCTGCTGACGACATTGCCCCCGGCGGAATGGCGCAACGGGCTGGCCGAAGTGGTCAAATACGGCATGATCCTTGACGCCGGCTTCCTCGCCGAACTGGAGCGCAACGCCGCGCGGCTGCACCCCGACCAACCGGAGCTGACCGGCCGGATCATCCGCCGCAGCTGCGAATGCAAAGCCGCCGTGGTCGCCGGCGATGAACGCGAAACCGGCCGGCGGGCGATTCTGAATTACGGCCATACCGTAGGCCACGCGGTGGAAAAACTTTCCGCATTCCGGATTCCGCACGGCGAAGCGGTGGCCATCGGCATGGCGGCGGCGGCGCGCCTCGCGGTCGCCTTGAATTTTTGTCCGGCCGAGGTCGAAACCCGGCAGAATGCATTGCTGACGGCGCTCGGACTGCCGATTGCCGTGCCCGCCGCGATGGCGCCGGAGGCCGTCATCGCGGCGATGCGCTCGGACAAGAAGAACCGCAACGGCGCCATCACCATGATTCTGCCGCGCCGCGCGGGAGCGGTGGAAATCGTGCGCGGCGTCGACGAAACGATGCTCGCCGCGGTCCTCCGGGAGTTGCGCCGATGACCGAACGCGACGCATGTCTGATTCTGAACCTGATTTCAGGCATCGGCTATGCGCGCTATTCGGCGCTGGTCCGGGCCTTCGGCTCGGCCGCCGCCGCGCTCGCGGCAGCCCCCGGCGAGCTGACACAGGTCAAAGGCATCGGCGAAACCCTTGCCCTTGCGGTCGCCGACTGGCGGCAGACGGTTGATCCGGCGGCCGAACTTGAACTCGCGCACCGCTCGGGAGCGGTGATTTATACTCTGGCCGACCCGGATTATCCGAAGGAATTGCGCGAATTGCCCGATCCCCCGCTGGCGCTCTACTGCCGCGGCCATCTGCCCGATTTCGGGCGCAACACGGTCGCGGTGGTGGGGTCGCGCCGGATGTCCGCCTACGGCCGCCGGATGACCGAAAAAATTACCGGCGAGGCGGTCCTCGCCGGCTGGACGGTGGTTTCGGGGCTGGCCTTCGGCGTGGACGCGGTGGCCCACACCGTGACGCTGGACCAGCGCGGCACGACCGTGGCGGTGCTGGGCGGCGGATTGCTGCGCATCCATCCCCAGGAGCATGTCCCGCTGGCGGCGCGCATCATCGCCTCCGGCGGCGCGGTGCTGAGTGAATACCCCATGGGATTTCCGGTCAGCCGCCAATCCTTTCCGCGCCGCAACCGGATTGTGGCCGGGCTGGCGCAGGCGACCGTGGTGATCGAAGCCGGACTCGATTCCGGCGCGCTGATTACCGCCAGACTGGCGCTGGAGCAGGGCAAATCGGTGTTCGCATTGCCCGGCCGGGCCGACGAACCCCAGGCCGCCGGCTGCAACCGGCTGATCCGCGACGCCGCGGCCAAACTGATCGAATCGTTTCAGGACGTGCTTGACGATTTCGCCTTCCTGCCCGGCTTCCGGTCCGAGCCCGCAAATTCAGCCGATGCCATGACGCCGGAATTTCCGGCCGCCGAACGCCCGTGCTTTTTCAACGATCTGGAACGACGGATTTATGAAACGCTGGAGCAAAGCGGGCCCGGATCGCTGGAAGCGCTGGCCGCGGCCACCGGCGCGGAAACCGGCCTCCTGACCGGCACGCTGCTGGCGCTGGAAATCCGCAATCTCGTGGCCAAGTCCCCCGACGGCGCCTACGCCCTCCGCTGACCCCTTCCGGATCGCAAGACTCCCGTCAGAAGCCGACGCTTACCGCACCAGTCTGGAGATGGTCTTGAAGGCGGGATGGCCGGCGCGGCGCAGCAGCATGAAGAGCAGCGCCTCCACGCTGTAAACGCCGCAGCCGAGGCCGCGCAGATTGGCCAACGCATGTTCCGCTTCCGGCGCGCGGCGCGAGCTTACCCCGTCGAACGGCAGCAACACCTGAAAGCCACGGGCCAGCGCGTCGAGCGCAGTCTGCTGCACACAGACATGGGCTTCGATCCCGGCCAGAATCAGCACCGGACGCGCCGCCAGATCAAGCGCCGCTTCGAAGCCCTCCGCGCCAAAACAGGAAAATTCGGTTTTAGACAGCACCGGCGTGTACTCCGGCAGCCGGTCGGCCAGCTCCGGCGCCGTCGCTCCCAGCCCGGCGGGATATTGTTCGGTCACGACCATGGGCACGTCAAGCGCATTCAGCCCGTCGACCAGCAATCCCATCCGCGCCAGCACGGCGTCGGAGTTGTGCATGGCCGGAAGCAGTTTCTGCTGCATGTCGATCATTACAAATGTGGCATTGTCCGGAGTCGGAAAACGGAACATCGCGGCACCTCTCTGTTTTTATAATCAGTCAGGAATGAAATCGATTTGCTCTGCGCTTTCAGCCGCCGCTCTCCGGCCGGGACGATTGCGGACCATAATAGACCTCGCTCATCCGCAAGCCACACGGCGGCAATGCTTCCCCCTTCAGGAACGCCGCGGTCAATCGCCGCGCCGCTTCGCGGTCGCCGCCGGGCAGCCAGTGAATCTCAAGCCCCTCGCGTTCCATCTTGCGGAACCAGATGTCCTGCCGCTTGGCGAATTGCCGGATGCGGTCGAGCAGCGCACTGCGCATGGCCGGATAATCGACTTTCGCCTGAAGGTATTCCGCGACATGGCGGTATTCAAGGCCGAACCGCTCCAGCCGCGCCCAGGAAACGCCGCCGCGGTGCAGCGCCGCCACCTCGTCGATCAGCCCCGCCGCCAGCCGGGCGTCGAGCCGTTCCTCAATCCGTCGCCGCACCTCGGCGCGCGGATAGTAAACGCCAAGCACCAGCAGCGATGCCGCACCCGGAGCAGAGGCCTGGGTCTCCGCCGGCAGCGCTCCGGTTTCCCGGGCGATTTCGATGGCGCGGCGGACACGCAGGCGGTTGTCGCGGTCCCTGAACCCCGCCAGCCCGGCCGGATTGAGCCGGTCGAGCCGGTCATTGAGCTCTGCCAGCGTAAGGGTATCAAGTTCGGCCCGGAGCGCGGGATCGGGCGCACTGCCCGGCAGCGCGTAGCCGCGGAGCAGCGCATCGAGGTAAAGCGTACTGCCCCCCGCCAGAATCGGCAGCCGGCCGCGCCGGGCGACGTCCTGCCATGCGGCCCCGGCCAAGGTCGTGAAGCGGTGAAGATCGAACTCCTCGCCGGGATCGGCCACGTCGATCAGATGGTGCGACACTTCGCCGTATTCGGCCAGGTCCTTGCCCGTGCCGAGGTCCATGCCGCGAAAAACCTGCCGCGAATCGACGCTGACGATTTCCCCGGAAAATTCCCGCGCCAACCACACCGCAAGGGCGGTTTTGCCGGTGGCGGTCGGCCCGGTCACCACCAAGGTTTTCGGAAAATCGCGCATTCGATTCCTTTACATTTACAATTCATGAACTATATTACTATTTCGTGGATTATCAAGATTTTTTGGAAAAGATTCAGGCTTTTTTATGGATCAACAGCAAACTTTGCGGCAGAACGCGGTTTATTCGGGCATCGCGCTTCACACCGGAGCCCGGTCGACGCTGCACTTTCTGCCCGCCGCCCCGGACAGCGGCATCGTTTTCCGCCGGGTCGATTTGCCCGGACGGCCCGAGGTCCGCGCCGCCGCCGACAAAGTCGTCGACATCCGGCGCGGCACCACCATCGGCGAGGGCGCCTGCGTGGTGCATACGGTCGAGCACATCATGGCCACGCTGCATGCGTTCCGCATCGACAACGCGGTAGTCGAAATGGACGGGCCCGAGCCGCCCATCGCCGACGGCAGCGCATTGCCCTTCTGGCAGGCGGTCGCCGGCGCGGGCGCGACGGCGCAGGACGCCGAAGCGCGCTATTTCGAACCGGATGCGCCGTTTTTCGTGGACGCCGGGGCGACCCAGCTGGTGCTGCTGCCCGCCGCCGACGGCAAATTTACCGTCACCTGCACGACCTCGTTCAAGGGCTGTCCGGTGGACCCGCAGTTTCTGGCCATTGACATCACGCCCGAGAACTTCGCCCGGGAACTGGCGGGCGCACGGACCTTCGTCGATTTCCGCGATCTCGGACAGCTCCTGTCCATGGGCCTCGCCAAGGGCGGCAGCCTCGACAACGCAGTGATCATCCACAATGGCGCGATGGTCTGCAAAGAGGGGTTGCGCTATCCCAACGAAATCGTGCGGCACAAAATTCTGGATATCGTCGGCGACCTCTTTCTCTGCGGCCGCCGGGTGCGCGGCCATGTGATCGCGATCAAGCCGGGCCATCACCGCAACGTCGAACTCGCCGGCATGATGCTGGCTCGAATTCGGCGCGGCTGACGGCCGCGGACCGGGCCGTCGGCCGGGAAAAATTCTGAACTTTTTTTTAAAAAATTTTACAGCAGGAAAGAAATTTGATCATGTTTGAAATCGGTAAAGTTCTGGATTTGAGCGCGATTAAGTCCATTCTCCCGCAACGCTGCCCGCTGCTGATGCTCGATCGGGTTGAGGTGATTGCTCAGGACAAATTCGTTGCCGTCAAGAATCTCTGCATGAACGAGCCCTTTTTTCAAGGACACTTTCCCGGACAGCCGATCATGCCCGGCGTGCTTCAGGTCGAAGCGATGAAGCAGCTCGGCGAACTGGCGGTGCGTTCCGAACTCGACCCCACCGGCGACAACGACGTTTACCTGTGGAAGCTGGAAAAGGCCAAGTTCCGCAATCCCCAGATTCCCGGCGACCGGGCCAAAATCGAGATCACGGTGGAGTCGATGAATGCCTCCGAAGCCGTGATTTCCGGCACGGTGATCAACAGCATCGGCGTCACCTGCGAAGCGCGTTTCGTGCTCGGAGTACGCCCCAAAAGCGCGCCGACCGCGATGCCGAAGCTGTTCAATGAATTCGACCGCGCGGCAGGTTACGACAAGGAAATCAGCGCGGTGCTCAATGTCATCCCGCACCGCTTCCCGTTCATCCTGATCGACGGCCTCGTGAAGATGGGCGAAGACCGGGCGGTCGCGGTCAAAAACCTCACCGGCGGCGAGGCGATGTTCACCCATTGCCAGGAGGATTACGCGGTGATTCCCGAGTCGATCCTGTGCGAAATCATGGCTCAGGCCGGTTGCGCCTGTGTGCTGGCGCGGCCCGAAAACGCGGGCAAGATCGGCTTGTTCGCGGCGCTCAACGGGACCGAATCGCTGGCGCCGGTCTATCCCGGCGACCAATTGATCATTGAGCTTGAACTGCCCCCGGCGAAAAAAGTTTTCGGCAAGGGCAACGGCACGATCAGCGTCGACGGGCGGGTGGTGTTCACCTGTTCGCTGATGTTCGCGATCGCGAATCCGACTTAGGCCGCTTTCGGGCGGCGGGGAATTCAGAATTCTGGAATGGATAATATGGTTTCGGAAAAACGTTGGAAATCCGCCGGCAATCCGGTGGAAATACTCGATACCACACTGCGCGACGGTGAGCAGACGCCGGGCGTCGCATTCACCCCGCAGGACAAGCTTCAGATCGCCAAGGCGCTGATTCTGAAGGTCAAGGTCGACCGCATCGAAATCGGCTCGGCCCGGGTCTCCGAGGGTGAGCGCGCCGGGGTGGCGGGCATTCTGGCCTGGGCGGAGCGCCACAACGTGCTTGAGCGCATGGAAATCCTCGGCTTCGTCGACGGCGGCAAATCGGCCGACTGGATCCGCGCCGCCGGCGGGCGCGTGCTCAATCTGCTGGCCAAGGGCTCCGAAAAGCATTGCCGGGTTCAGCTGCGCAGCACCCCGGAAGAGCATTACGCCAAGGTGGCCGAAGAGGTACGCTACGCCGCCGGGCTCGGCCTCGCGGTCAACGTCTATCTCGAAGACTGGTCCAACGGCATGCGCGACAACTTCGCCTATGTCTACAATTTTCTGCGCGTGCTCGAGACGCTGCCGGTGGCCCGCGTGATGCTGCCGGATACCCTCGGCGTGCTCTCGCCGGATGAAGTGGCGCTCTACCTGAAGTGGGTCTTTGCGGCCTTTCCGGAGGCGCGGATCGACTTCCACGGCCACAACGATTATGGCATGGTGACCGCCAATTCGCTGGCCGCGGTCAGGGCCGGAGTCAGCGGCATTCACACCACGGTCAACGGCCTCGGCGAGCGCACCGGCAATCAGCCGCTGGCCGCGCTGGTGGCGACGCTTCACGACATGACCCGGCGCAAAACCCACATCGCGGAAAAACAGCTCTGGTACGCCAGCTGCCTGGTGCAGACGCTGTCGGGCAAGCGCTGCGCCTGGAACACGCCGGTGATCGGCGCGGATGTCTTCACCCAGACCTGCGGCGTCCACGCCGACGGCGACAAAAAGGGCGATCTCTACGCCAACAAGCTGCTGCCGGAACGGTTCAACCGCAACCGCGCCTATGCGCTGGGCAAGCTCAGCGGCAAGGCTTCGCTCGACAAGAATCTCGAAGGACTCGACATCGAACTGGACGCCGAACAACGCAAGCTGGTGCTGAATGAAATCGTCCGGCTCGGCGACAAGAAGAAACAGGTGACTCCGGCCGATCTGCCCTTTATCATCGGCAGCGTACTCAACCGGCCGATCTCCGCCAAACTCAAAATCACCGATTACCAGATCGAAACCCGTTTCGGCGAAACGCCGAAGGCCGAACTGGAAATCGAATTCGAGGGCCAACGCGTCCGGGCCGCATCCGGCGGCGACGGCGGCTACGACGCCTTCGTGAAGGCGCTGCGCAAGGCGCTGAAAGAAACCGGCCGAAGCTTCCCGCGCCTCCGCGATTACGAAGTGCGGATTCCGCCGGGCGGCAAAACCGACGCGCTGGTGGAAACCCGGATTACCTGGGAAACCGAAGGCGACCGGCCGCTGGTGACCGTGGGCGTCGACAGCGACCAGCTCGCCGCGGCGATCCAGGCGACGGAAAAAATGCTGAATCTGATTCTGGCGTAAATCGTCACCCCGCCGATCGGCCGGACTTAAATGCCCGGCCGATCGTTTTTACACTCGATGCAAACCACCGTCGCGCTTGCCGGCGCCACCGGAAAGGCCGCGCCCCGCCGCACCCCGGTTACCGCCAGCGCCTCCCCGTCCGCACTCCGCAATACCACCGGCGGCCGGAACATTTTGGCGTTGGCGATCAGATGCTTGAGCCGGCGCGGCCGGCTTTCGCCGAGCACCGTCATGCGTTCGCCCCGGCGACGAAAGCCGAGCGTCAAAGGCGACGGCAGCCGGTCGCCGTCAAACCAGAAGCACGTGTCGGAAGCGCCGCCGGACGGCATCCGCGTCAGAAGCCGCGCGGTGAATTGCCAGCCGCCATATTCCAATGTCGGCTGACTGCGCCAATCCCAACTGGCGTCGGGAAGCGACGCCGCATCCTCCGGCCCCAGCAGCTCCAGCAAGCCCCGGCGCAGCCGGAAACGAATGCCATGCCCGAGTTCAAACTCGCAATTTTGAGGGTGGTCCCGCAACAGCTCGGCACGAAAGCGCGTCGGCGCGGCGTGACCGAACACGATGCTTTGCCCGGTCTGGCGTTCGAGGTAGCCGCGCAGAATGCGCGGCAATAACGCCGGGTGGCATTGCCGCCAGAATCGGACGGGAGTCACCGCCGAAGAGGGCAGTCCGGCCAGCCGCCGCCGGGCGCATTGCTCGATGAAATCGGCGTCCAGCGCCAACGCCTGCCGGGCCCGGGCCAATCCGGCGCACACCCTTGGCCGGGCTGCGAACCATTGCGGCAACAGTTGGTTGCGCAGGTAATTGCGGTCGAAATCGTCGCTGGTGTTGCTGGCATCGGTGCGCCAGTCGGCGACACCCTGTTGCGCCAGAAAATCGATCAGTTCGGCCTTGCGCCAATCCAGCAACGGCCGCAGCAGCGTCACTCCGCCCAGCCGTCGCAGCGGCCGCAGCCCGGTCAGACCGCCGACATTGCCGCCGCGCCCGAGCCGGAGCAGCAATGTTTCATCGGCGTCTCCGGCATGATGCCCCAGCACGACCCATGCCGGAGCGCGGCTTTGCCAATAGTCGAGGCGCGCCGCCCGGGCCCGCGCTTCAAGATTCGGCCCGCACTCCAGTCGCAGATCGACCTGCCGGAATGCGATGCCGCGGGCGCGGCAGAAGGCCTCGCACCAGGCCGCATCGCGCCGGGAGGCTTCCCCGCGCAGGCCATGCTCGAAATGGACCGCCTCCAGCAGCTCGCCCCGCCAGCCCCAGCGGTGCAAAAGCAGCAGCAGCGCCGTGCTGTCGCTGCCGCCGGAGAAGCCCGCCAGCAGCCTGCGGCCGCGGAACGGCTGCAAAAAATCCGGAATTTTGTCGGGATTGTTCATCGGGATTTGCGAAAACCTGCAATCGGTTCTATGTTATGTGGCGTATGAATTGAACTGCTCGACCGGAAACGGCGGGAACTGACACACTACGGGAGATAATATAAATGACTCTGATCGTCGCCGCAACCGTCAATGCGCACAAATTGTCCGAATATCGGGAAATGCTGGCCGGCCAGAAGGTCGACATCTGTTCGCTGGCCGATTATCCGGACTTCACGCCTTCGGCCGAGGACGGCACCACCTTCCGGGAAAATGCCGCCAAGAAGGCATTGGAGGCGTGCGTCTACTGCGATTTGCCCGCATTCGCCGACGATTCGGGGCTGGAGGTCACCGCGCTCGGCGGCGCGCCCGGGATTTATTCGTCGCGCTACGGCAAGGATGACGCCGACCGCATCGGCCGGGTGCTGCGCGAACTCGACGGCAAGAGCGACCGGAGCGCCCGTTTCGTCTGCGTGATCGCCATCGCCATCAACGGCGAGGTGATCGAAACCTTTGAAGGCGTGATGCCCGGCACCATCATTGATGCGCCGCGCGGCGCCAACGGCTTCGGCTACGATCCGATTTTCGTGCCCGACGGCGAAAGCCGCACCTTCGCCGAAATGAGTTCCGAAGAAAAAAATAAAATCAGTCACCGCGCCCGGGCGCTGGCCAAGGCGCTGGAATTCATCCAGGACGAAATGAGCATTCTCGATGATGAGTTTTGAACGTTGCCGCGGGCGCGTTTCCGACTTTCTGGCACGCCCGCTGGCGCCCCGGACTTTCTGGAGCGCAACCGCGGGGCTGGTGTTGCTGGCGCTGCTGCTGCGGCTGCTGTTCGCGCTGCCGGCGCTGGCCGAGCCCTCGACCCTGCTGCGTCCCGACAGCGCAAGTTATCTCGACCCGGCGCGGGCGCTGGCCGCCGGCGACGGTCTGGCGACCGCACCGGGAAGCACGGAATCCGCATTGCTGCGGCCGCCGGGGTATCCGCTGCTGCTGGCGTTGATTTTCCGTCTTTTCGGCGATGCCCTGCTGCCGGCGGCGCTGGCCGGATGTCTGCTGGGCGCAACCGGCGCGATCCCCCTGGCGCTGGCCGGCCGCCGGGTCGCCGGCGGCCGGGCGGGTCTGCTGGCCGGATTGCTGTGGGCGCTGAATCCGACGGCGATCGCCCAGTCGCCGCTGTTTCTCTCCGACAATCTCTTCGGCGTGCTGGCCGCCTGGCAGTGTTACGCCGCCATCCGGATGCTGCAACGCAAAAAAACCGCTGATTTCGCATTGCTGGCATTGCTCGCGGTGGCGGCAACCTGGGTCAAACCGGTGAATCTGCCGGTGGTCATCATCGGGCTGCCGGTGCTGGCGCTGGCCGCGGCTGCTTCCAGCCGGCAATGGGTCCGGTTCGTTCTGGCCGCGGGCGCGGTCTTCGCCGTGCTGCTGCTGCCGTGGTGGATGCACAATTATCGCCTGACCGGGGGCTTCGAGGCCAATACCGCCAACATCTACTTCCACAACGGCTCCGCCGTCATGGCCGCGGTGACCGGCGAGAGCTCCGAACTCTGGCGCGACCGGCTGATCGCCGGGGCGGAGGCCGAATTCCGGGCCCATCCCGAACGTTACCCGACCATCCGCGAACAGAATGCCTGGAAGCAGCGTCAATTCGCCGCCTTGTTCCGTCAATATCCGCTGCCGGCGCTCCGGACGCATCTGCCTCATTGGGCCAACCTCCTGCCCGACGTGCCGACGTTGCTGGAAAACAATCATGTGTCGGTTTCGGGCCGCGGCACCATGGCCGTGCTCCGGCAGCGCGGTTTGTTCGCGGCGGCCGACTATTATCTCGACGGTCGCTGGTATTGGCTGATTCTGCCGCTGCCGCTGCTGCTGGTGACGGCGGCAACTTATGGCGGCGCAGTGATTACGCTGTGGCGCTGGCTGCGGCTGTGGCAGTGGCGGATGCTGCTGGTCTTCGGCGTACTGGTATTTTACTACCTCTGGGCGCCGGGACCGGTGATCAGTCCGCGCTATGCGCTGCCGGCGCTTTCGTTTCTGACCGTGATGGCGGCAGGCGCCGTCGGCAAGGCAAACTTTATGGAAAAACTCCATTCGAAATCGGAAGGTTGATGTTATGAAAACCGTCATTCTCAGCGACGGCGGCTGGGGCAGCGCGCTGGCCTGCGTACTGGCCGCCAACGGCCACGAAGTCACCATGTGGGGCCCGTTCCCGGATTACCTGGCGGAGATGGCCGCCACCCGGCGCAACGAGCGCTTCCTGAAAGGCGTGGTGTTTCCCGATCAGCTGCGTTTTGAACCCGACATGGCGCGCGCCGTCGCCGGCTGCGACCTTGCGGTGCTGGCGACGCCGACGCAATTCCTGCGCGGCGTGCTGAAGCAACTGGCCTCCTGCTATGACGCCGCCGGGCGGCCGCTGCTGGTCAACGTCGCCAAGGGCATCGAGGAAAACAGCTGGCTCCGGATCAGCGAAATGGTTGCCGCGGTGCTCGGCGACGTGCGTTATGCGGTGCTTTCCGGGCCGAGCCATGCCGAAGAGGTGGCGCGGCAGGTGCCGACCGCGGTGGTGACGGCCAGCCGGGTCCCGGATGAGGCCGAACTGGTCCAACAAGCCTTCATGAACCCCAAATTCCGGGTTTACACCGGCAGCGATGTGGTCGGGCTGGAGCTTGGCGGCGCCCTGAAAAATGTGATCGCCATCGCCGCCGGCATCATCGACGGCATGAAGCTCGGCGACAACCCCAAGGCCGCGCTGATGACCCGCGGCATCGCCGAAATGGGACGGCTGGGCGAAGCGCTGGGCGGCGAGGCGCAGACCTTTTCGGGTCTGAGCGGTATCGGCGACCTGATCGTGACCTGCACCAGCGGCCACAGCCGCAACCGGCATGTCGGGGAAGAGCTGGGACGAGGCAAGGAGCTGGCGACGATTCTGGCCGAAATGGGCATGGTGGTGGCCGAAGGCGTCCGCACCACGCTCGGGGCCTGGACCCTCGCCCGGCGCGCCGGGGTCAAGACCCCGATCATCGATGAAATTCACGCCATGCTTTACGAGAATCGCAGTGTCGGAACCGCGTTGCACAACCTCATGGAACGCACCGGCCGCTCCGAATTCTGATCGCCGCGGTTCGACCGCGACCAGCACGTAAAAAAATCGCCCCGATGGCGGCGAGCGACGAATCCGCAGTTTCCGGCGCCCGGGCGGCGAGCGGGATGGCGCCGCCGCGGGTTTTCCGGCGAAAATCGGATTCGGCCCGGAGCGAAGCGTTGGCAATTTGCCGGAAATCTGCTATATTAGGTTCCTGTGAGTCTGCATGAAAGCAATTTTTCGCAATGGAGTTCGTCTCCCCAACGGAAGGTATCGTTCGAAATGAGAGATTATCTGCAGGAAATGCGCTCGCTGCCCAAAAAGCACGACTTTTTCATCGGCTTCGACAGCGACGGTTGTGTCTTCGACAGCATGGAAGTCAAGCAGAAGGAGTGTTTCTGCCCGGCTTTCATCAAGCATTTCGGCATGCAGCCGGCCAGCAAATACGCCCGTGAAGTCTGGGAATTCGTGAACCTCTACAGCAAGACCCGCGGCTGTAACCGCTTTCTCGCCATCGACTATGCGATGAAGCTGATTTCGGAACGGCCGGAAATTCTCAAGCGCGGCGTGGCGCCGCTCGACACCGCCGACCTCAAAGCCTGGATCAAGCTCGAATCCAAGCTCGGCAATCCCGCGCTCAAGGCCTATCTCGAAAAAGTCGACAGTCCGTCGCTGCGGCAGGTGATGGCGTGGAGCGTCGAAGTCAATCAGCGCATTACCGACATGGTTTACGGCGTGCCGCCGCTGCCGGGCGTGGTTTCGGTGCTCAAGCAGGCCATCGACAAAGCCGACATGATCGTGGTTTCGCAAACCCCGCTGGAAGCGCTGGAACGCGAATGGGCCGAAAACAAGATCGATAAGTACATCGGCATGATCTGCGGCCAGGAACACGGCACCAAGACTGAACACCTGAAGTTCACCACCGAAGGCAAGTATCCCCTGGATCAGATCCTGATGGTCGGCGACGCCCCCGGCGACTACAAGGCGGCCAAGAGCAACAACGTGCTCTTTTTCCCGGTCATTCCGGGCCGGGAAGAAGAATCCTGGGCGGAGCTCGCCGGCGAAGGGCTGAAGCGCTTCTTCGGCAAAACTTTCGCCGGCGACTATCAGGCCAGACTGCTGGCCGAATTCGACGCTTCGCTGCCCGAAAAGCCGCACTGGAAGTAATTCCGGCAAATCAACGGAATCCCGAACGGGCGCAGCGTTAAGGTGCGTCCGTTTTATTTCACTTCGACTCTGCCGATCCCCCCTCGCGGCGAAACACCGGCGCGACGGCGGTCACCGATTTTTCCGGCAGCATGATGCAGGACTCCGTAAGCGCCATCCCCAGCGCCGGCAAATCCAGCAGTGCGAACATTTCGCGCTGCACCGTCAGCGTCAGATTGCCGTATCCCGGCGAAAAACGCCGCAATCCGAGCACATACCCCCGGCGGCTCAGCGTCCGCGCCGCCTGCTGTTGCAGAATTTCCATGCCCTGATCCGCGCATTCGCTTCCGGCGGCGTCGCAGACCACGGCCCGCGCCATATCCTCCCGCGCCGCCGCCACCAGCTCCGCCACGCCGCCGCCCAGCGTCACCGCCCCCAGCCACAACAGCGACGCATCGCCGACCAGCGCGCACAAAGGTGCGCTGCGCCAGACCGGCCCCGCCGCCAATTCCAGATATTCGCCGTCATTGCGGACGATCGGGCAGACGGCGTAGCGGCCGCGAGGGCGCATGGCCTGAAGCGCCTCCAGCATCCACGCCCGGTAACGCGCGATCTCCGCCGGGGCAATGACCGTCAGATGGCGGTTGCCGCCGAGGCGCGACAGGATGGCGCGCTCCGGCAGCGTCAGCGGAATCGGGTTCAAATCGGTAATCTTGATTTTGTCCATGGGAAATAATATAACACTTGTGGCGAATTTGCGCAATCGCCGGTTTGAAGGTTGGGCCCGATGGCGCTATATTATGGCTTGACTTTGCAAGACCTTTCGACAGTTCAATCCGGGAAGACAGGGTTCCATATGCACGTTCAGGCAAACCGGCGCAACATTCTGCGCAGCAGTTTCGGGATATCGGTGGCGACGATCATGGCGCGGATTCTGGGCCTGATCCGGGTGATGCTCGAAGCGCGCGTACTGGGCGGCGGAGCGCTGGCCAGCGCCTGGCAGCTGGCGGTCATGATGCCCAATCTATTCCGGCGGCTTTTCGGAGAGGGGGCGCTGAGCACGGCGCTGATTCCGCTGCTTTCGCATCTGGAGGCGGAGCGCGGGTTGACCGAAGTCCGCAAACAGCTGGCCGTGGTGTTCGTGCTGCTGAGCGTTCTGCTGGCGGGCGTGACCGTAGTAGTCTCCGGCATTTCGCTGTTGCTGCTGGAGTTCGTAACCGCCGATTATGTGCGGACGGCCCTGAAGCTGACCCCGATTTTGATGCCCTATACTATTTTCGTCTGCCTGGTCGGGGTGATCACGGCGGTGGTCAACACCCGCCGGGTCTTTTTTCTGGCCTCGCTGAACGCGCTGGTGCTCAGCGTTGTGCTGATTCTGATGCTGTTTTTCGGACGCAGATGGTATGTCGGGCATACCGCCGATTTTCTGACTCCGCTCTCGTGGAGCGTGCTGGTCGCCGGAGTGCTGGAACTGGCGATGATGGTCGTGCTGATGCGGCGATGCGGCATCTTCCCGATTTTCCGCGATGCGCAGTGGCGGCACAACCGGATTTTCCGTGACCTTTTTGTCCTGGCAATGCCGGGAATGATCGGCGGTGCGGCCAGTCAGGTCAGCTTTCTGGTCGACCGCACATTGGCCTGCTGGGTCGGCGATTACGCGGTGGCGTCGCTGACCTATTCCGAACGGCTGATCTATCTCCCGGTCGGGGTCTTCGCCATGGCGCTGAGCAGTGTGCTGATGGCTGACATGTCGCGGGCGGCGGCGCAGCGCAACTACACCGAAATGCTGGACGACTGTGCGCTCGGGCTGCGTTATGTCTGGTACTTCTGCGCACCGCTGGGCGTCTTTCTGGTGGTGTGGCGCGAACCGTTGATCCGGGTGCTGTTCATGTACGGCAAATTCACTGAACTCAACGTCCAGCAGACGGCCTGGGCCCTGTTGTTCTATGCGCTGGGAATCCCGGCCTTCTGTGCGACCAAGGTGATCCTGCCGACCTACTACGCCCGGAAAATGATGATGACGCCGTTGAAAATTTCCTTGATCGCCGTCGGCGTCAATGTAATTTTGAGCGTTCTCCTGATGCTGGTCCTCGGCCAGGGCGGAATCGCGCTGGCGACCGTGATTTCGGCGATGATCAACAACTCGCTGCTGCTGCTGGTGCTGCGGCGGCAGGAATTGCGTCTGCCGTTGCGTCCCGTGGTGATGACGGCGGCGAAGGCCCTGGCGGCGAGCGGACTCGGTGCACTGCTCTTCCTCCGTTACGAATCGCTCAGGACATGGACGCAGGAATGGGGCCTGCCGCGCTGGATGCCGCAAGACCTGATTCCGGTGCTGGCGGGGCTGGTGGGCTTCGGGGTGATTTATCTGGCCGTGACCATGATTTTGCGCGCCCACGAACCGTGGGAAATGTTCCACAGCTTTCTGGGCCGGCGGCCGCCGGCTGACGATGGTCGGCGCTGAGCCCGGCCTCAGGCGCGCCTGACGGCGATCTGGTCGGCGGCGACGGCGAAGTTGATGATCCGTCCGATTACGATCAGCGGCGGATCGGTCGACACATTGAGCCGGGGCAGCCCGTTGCGGAGAAAACGGATCGGCCGCGTTTCGGTCATGGCGCCCTTGTCGCGCCGGCGACAAAAGCGCCGATGGGTTTTTCCAGTTCCCATAACCGAGGGGCAAATCCCGCCACGGCGTCCCGGTTCGCAAAATCCGGAATACGGCGTTGGTGAATTGCCGATTATCGCGGGCGCAGCCGCCCCGGCGACAAAAGTTCCATTTCAGCCCGGAATTCATCCGACATGTCGCGCCGCGCGTATGCTTTCGTCATCTTTTGTCGTCTTCTTTGGGATCTCTGCATACTACAGCAAACATCTGTTGACGACACCAACCGAAGCATTTCCATTCGTATTTTGTTCGGGAAAAATCGGCTCCGGGATGGGCGATTCCGGTTTTCCGATGGTTTTTGACCTCCCGAACTTGACAATAGCCGACATTGAAGTATATTCAAACAGGGTGATTTGCGGAACGTGACGTTCAAGGATGAAATATGACCGCCGAAACTGCCGGACTTCTGGAAATACTGAATCGCTTCAACCGCTGCCGGGTCGCCGTGATCGGCGATCTGATGCTGGACTGTTACGTCTGGGGCCAGGTCGAACGCATCTCGCCGGAGGCTCCCGTGCCCATCGTTCAGGTCAAAAAATCCACCTCCTGCCTCGGCGGCGCTGCCAATGTGATGCGTAATATCGTCACCCTCGGCGGCCGGGTCGACGCCTTTGGCGTGGTCGGCGATGACGCCAACGGCCGCCATATCCGCACCATGCTCGCCGAGTACGGCATCTCCCGGGAAGGCGTTTTCTGCGACGGCCAGCGCCCTTCGATCCAGAAGGAACGGGTGATGGCCGGCAGCCAGCAGCTGCTGCGCATTGATTACGAAGACCCCACGCCGATCGATTTCGCACTCCGCAGCCGTCTGGTTGCCGCAGTCGAAGAGCTGCTCCGGACCGGCGCGATCAATGCCCTGGTCATCGAAGATTACGCCAAGGGGCTGTTTTCCGAAACCATGGCGCAGAAGCTGGTCGATCTGGCCAACGCCGCCGGCGCGCTGGTGACCATGGATCCCAACCCCCGCAATCCGATGCGGCTTTCCGGCCTTACCGCGATGAAGCCCAACCGCAGCGAAGCCTTCGCCATGGCGGGCGTGGAGTGGACCCCTCCGGCGGGCAATCCGGAAGACGACCGGGCGTTGAAGAAGGTGGCGGCCATACTGCGCCGGAAATGGGATGTGAAATACCTGCTGATTTCGCTGGCGGCGCAGGGCATGGCGCTGTTCGACGACCGCGGCGGCTTCACGGTAATTCCGACCCGGGCGCGCGAAGTGTATGACGTTTCCGGCGCCGGAGATACCGTGGTGGCGGCGGCGACGCTGGCGCTGGCGGCCGGCGGCGACGCCAGAAGCGCGGCCGAACTGGCCAATCATGCGGCCGGAATCGTGGTGCGCCAGCTGGGCACGGCGACGGTAAGCGCCGAAGAATTGCGCCAGAGCATCCTCCGGGAAGATTGATTTTTCCGTCCCCGGCCACGGGGCGCGGCAACCGACAACGGAAAGGGTTTCGACCATGAAAACAATGCTGTTTCTGACTGCCATGCTGTTGTCGGCAACGATCCCCGGCGTTTTCGCCGGGGACTCCACGGCGCGGCTGGCCTATGGCCTGTACGAGGTGGAAATGACCGCCTGCCGGAACAACCTGATGGCGCTGAACGGCTTTCTGCGCGCCTATGCCCAGGCCAACAATGGCAGGCTCCCGGAAGGCAACAACTTCGACGGGCTGCGGAAACTCGGTCCTTTCGGCGCCAATTTCAATCATTTCGTCTGCCGGGCAAACAAATTCAAGAAGGCGCGCGACAACAGCGCGCTGAGCGAGGACAATTGCCCGTTTCTTTATTTTGGCGGGCTGAATCTCGAAGCCGCGCTGAAAACCTCCCCGAACATTCCATTGATGGCCGACAAGCCCGGCGGGCGCCATGTGAACGTGCTTTTCGTCGACGGCCGGGTCGAAGCGTTGCCGCCGCCGACTACCAAGCGTAAAATTTCCAATTGCCGCGACCTCGTCGACGCCCTCCACAACAAATATCAATATTCGCCGGAGGTCCTTGAAATGTTGCGCCTTAAAGCCGGCGCCATCGACAACGCGAAATAATTCTTCCCGCTTCCGGCGGCCGCACGTCCCGGAATAATTTACAATTTAAACGGCGATTTTAACAAAGCATCCGGCTTGCGTTGCGGTGCAAGCCGGATTATTGTTATTATAACAGGCAATTACCATCGCGTTCCGGAACGGCCGGAAAATTTTGAGGAAAGGATGAATTATGAGCAAGTTGGCAATCGACGGCGGCGAAAAGCTGTATCAGGGATCGTTCCCGATGTGGCCGAGCTTCGACGACAAGGTCTACGACAAGGTTGTGGCGTTGTTGAAGACCGGCAAGGTCAATTACTGGACCGGCGACGTCGGCAAGCAGTTTGAAAAGGCCTGGGCCAAGTGGCTCGGCGTTTCCGACGCCATCAGCGTGGCCAACGGCACCGCCGCGCTGCACACCGCGCTGGCAAGTCTGGGCGTCGGCCCCGGCGACGAGGTCATCGTCACCAGCTACAGTTTCATCGCTTCGAGCTTCTGCGTGCTCCAGGCCGGCGCGCTGCCGGTCTTCGTCGACGTCGGCGCCGACCACCTGATCGATCCCTCCAGGATCGAAGCGGCGATCACCGAACGCACCAAGGCGATCGTGGTCGTCCATCTCTACGGGATGGTCGCCGACATGGATCCGATCATGGAAATCGCCCGACGGCGCAACCTTTTCGTAGTCGAAGACTGCGCCCAGTGCTTCGGCGGCATCTACAAGGGCCGCAAGGCCGGGACCATCGGCAATGTCGGCTGTTTCAGCTTCTGTCAGAGCAAGCATTTCACCACCGGCGGCGAAGGCGGGATGGTCGTGACCAACGACGATGACCTGGCTTGGGAATGCCGCAGCTTCCGCGATCACGGTTACGATGTCAAAGAGCGCCTGAACCTCCTGGAAATGGAAGGCAAGCTCATGTACATCCACCGCCGCGTCGGATTCAACTTCCGCATGACCGAAATGCAGAGCCAGATCGGGCTGGTCGAACTGGAACGTTTCGACAACTGGAACCTCAAGAACCGCATCCGCAACGGCA
This sequence comes from Victivallaceae bacterium, assembly GCA_036677805.1. Classification (GTDB taxonomy): domain Bacteria; phylum Verrucomicrobiota; class Lentisphaeria; order Victivallales; family Victivallaceae; genus SIG78. The sequence continues at coordinate 79,316 of JAVBVS010000019.1, forward strand.
AAATGCTGGTCGCCGCGCTCAAGAACCATCCGCTGGTCAAGTATGCGCCGGTCGACACGCCGGAACGGCAGAACTCCTACTGGTGGGCTCCGTTCGTGCTCGACACCGACAAACTGACCGTGTCGATGGACAAGTTCATCAAGGCCGTGGCCGCCGAAGGCGTGCCGGTCTACAGTGTGCTGTGGCCCGAAATGTACAAGGAAAAGGTTTACGTCGAACGCAAGGGCTTCGGCACCGCCGACTATCCGTTCTACGATCCGAAGTCGCGCAACATCGACTACACCAAGTTCAACTGCAAGCAGGCGCAGTGGATGACCCACCGCACCATCAGCTTCTTCACCCACCCGGTTTACACCGAAGAACACATGAACGCGTACATCGCCGCCTTCAAGAAGGTGGCCGACGTCTACATGAAGTAGTGCCGGGAAGCGGACTCGTTCCGCGGCCGTCAAGCCGGATCGCCAGATTGGCGATCCGGCTTGTTGCGTGAAAAAGCAAGATTTAACAGGAAAGTGTGAACGATCATGAAAAAGATGTTCCAAGCCGGCGTCGGGCGGGCGGTCATCACGCCGGAAAAAGGCATCGCGCTGGCGGGCTACTTCAATCCGCGCTATAACACCGGCAAGCGTGACGACCTTTTCGCCAAGGCCCTGCTGCTGCAAAAGGGCGAAAGCCGTCTGGCGCTGGTTTCGTGCGACCTCTGTTTCGTAACTCCGGAAATCGTCGCCGATGTTCGCGGGCGGCTGTTGCGGGAGCATCTGGGCGAATGGGCGGAGCACCTGCTGCTGACTGCGACCCACACCCACACCGGCCCCTATACCGCCGAATTTTTCGGAGAACCGGCCGATGAAAAATATCTTGATTTTCTGGCCCGTCAGATTGCGGACGCGGTGAAACTGGCCGTCGCCGATCTCGCCGACGCCGAATTGCTGGCGACGCAAAGTTTCAGCAATCCCCTGGCCTTCAACCGCCGTTACTGGATGAAGGACGGACGGGTCGTCACCAATCCGGGCAAGCTCAACCCGAACATCGTGCGGCCGGAAGGCCCCGTCGACGCAGAGATCGGGCTGCTGGCCATCCGCAAGGCGGGCAAAATCGCCGCCGTGGTGGCCAACATCGTCAATCATACCGATACCATGGGCGGCGATCTGGTTTCGGCGGACTGGCCGGGATTCATGGAACAGGCGCTCCGGGCCGGTTGCGGCGAAAATTTTGCCGTTCTGACCCTGATCGGATGCTCGGGCAACATCAATCATTTCGATGTTTCCGACGGCTTCGACCAGACCTCGCCGGACGAGGCCCGCCGCATCGGCGCGAGCTATGCCGCAATTCTGGCGGCGATGATGCCGAATTTGAAAAAAATCGACTTTGCGGAAATGCGGATCAAGCGCGCCATCGAAACCGTTTCCTATTGTGTGATCGACGACGTCACGCGGGCGGAAGCGGAAGCAACGATGAAACGCACCGAGGGCATCAGTTCCGACAAGGACCTGACCAGCGAGGAACTCGCCGCCGGCGATGGCGCCGTGGCCCGTTTTTTCGCCTGGCAGACGCTGGAATATGCCAAACAGTGTTCGGGCAAGGCGCGGGATTTTGAATTGTTCTGCATCCAGTTCGACGATGCGCTGGCCATTGCGACTTTTCCGGGCGAATGCTTCACGGAAATCGGGCTGGCGCTCAAGGCCGGCAGTCCTGCGAAGCAGACACTGATTGCAACCCTGGCGATGGGGGAATGCGGTTATGTCTGCATGCCCGGCTGCTTCGTTCGCGGCGGGTATGAAATCCTGCCGGTGGTCGGCGGCGGTCCGGCCCGCGACACCGCGCCCCGACTGGTGAAGACCGGATTGGATCTGCTGTGGCGCTAACCCCGGCTCCATTCGCCGGCGGCAACCGGAATCCTCCGCTTACCGCCGGTGCCGGGTTGCCGGTTGAATTTTGATCCGGCAATGTCCCGTCACACCGTCACTTCTCCGTCATGCGTGCCCGGGGTCCGTCGTCGGTCCGAAGTCGCGCGCGCGTTACGCGCGCGATATTCAATAGCAGAATGAGTTCCGGTGAATAAATCGGTGTTTTTTCGCGCCGGGGATGGTGTCGCGCCTGTCCCGAAAAGTGAATTTATCAAACTGGTATTAGGCTGTACGGTGCTTTTCTTACTCAAAAAAACCTTTTTTTTCGAGAATTTTATGTAAGGGCCCTTGACATTTGCCGGAAGATATCGTATACTTATAGCCAACGAAACAAATCCGGAACGGACCGCCGTATTTTAAAAGCGTCCGTCAGTTTCGGAAAGGTTCAGTCAAAACGGTTTTAAAAAACCAACAAACCCAAAGGAGTTTCTCATGAAGAAACAGTTCACCCTCATTGAACTCTTGGTGGTTATTGCCATCATCGCGATCCTGGCTGCCATGTTGTTGCCGGCTCTGTCGGCTGCCCGCGAACGTGCCCGCAGCGCGAACTGCATCAGCAAGCTGAAGCAGATCGGCCTGGCCGAATTCATGTATTCCGGCGTCAATAAGGATTATGTGGCGTGGATCGATAATCACGCCGACACCGATACGTTTGCCGTTTCCAGCGAAATGGCCGCCAATGACACCTTGGCCAGCGTTTATCCGGGCAATTCGACCGACAAGCTCCTGATGGGCGGATTCCTGGGCATGAACCTGGCGAAGGAAACTTTCGACGCCAAGGAAAAATCGTTCAAGTGCCCGAGCGACACCGCAACGTTTAATGCCACCGCGACTCAGGCGTCCTATGCCAATTTGATTCTGACGGATGGCACTGCGGAAGCCACTGTCGGCAAAAAGCGTCTGATCGTCGGCCGTGACAATCCGGGTTGCGCGACTTGGATGGATTCCCATAAGGGTATTCTGGGCAATGCCACCACCGCCTACAATAACCATCCGACCAACTTGAACGTTTGCTACCTCGGCGGTCACGTCGGCAGCAAGCCGATCAAAGACACCACCGGTGCGACTTGGGCCGCGCTCGCGGGTTCGAAGTTCTACGACGAAATCACCTACTAAGTTCAATGATCTGATTCGATTCAGAACTTGAATTGCAAACGCATCGCCGGAAACGGCGGTGCGTTTTTTTATGGCTTGATTTCCCAAAGATACAAGACGCAAGATGAATGATTCACCGCGGACGGGAAAGCGCAGGCAACCCCGCGGCATGACGGGCCGCGGCGAAATCCAGCCAGACGTCATTTTCCCGGCCCAACTCTTTGAGCAGGGCGCCATGACTTAAGCCCAGCGTCTGCGCGGCGGCCTTGTGATCGAGCGCGGCGGCGGCGATTGCGTCCAGCAAGCGGGCCAATTCCAGCGGATATTCCGGATTGTCGCGCTGCAAATGGCGGTAGGGCGCCGGCGATTCCGGCGCCGGCGCACGACAGGTGCGCGCGATCAGCAACCGTAATTTGAGCAACGCGACATGGCGGTTGCGATGCTGACTGCGTTCAGCATCGTCGCACACCTGACACGCCAGCGGCTGAAAGATCAGCCGGACGCCGGTCGAGGTCTTGTTGCGATGCTGCCCGCCGGGCCCGGACCCCTTGTAAAAATCCAGCGTGCAACAGGCGCTGAGTTCGTCGTCCGTCATCTTCAGATATTGATCCCGCGCCGGCAAATTCATGGTTTTCCTCGGTTGAACGGTTGTTTTTCATAATATAGAACCTATATTAAGACTCTGCAAGAGGAAAGAGGATTGCCGGAATTATGAATATTTTGTTTATCGGGGACATTGTCGGCCATCGCGGGCGCCAGGCCGTGCGGGAGCTGGCGCCGGAACTGCGCCGGGAATTCAATGTGTCGATGGTAATCGCCAACGCGGAAAACGTTGCCGCGGGCAACGGCTTGACCGGCGGCTGTCTGCGCGATCTGGCCGGTGTGGTTGATTTTTTTACCGCCGGCGACCACATCTGGGACCAAAAGGATTTCGAGCATGAAATCCTCTCGTTCAACAACATCGTGCGTCCGGCCAACCTGAGCAGCCTTCAGCCTGGCGTCGGGGTTCGCGTCGTCCGCAACCCGGTCTGCGGCGAGCTGGCGGTAATCGCACTGCAAGGCAAGATTTTCATGAAGGAAAGCGCCCGCTGTCCGTTTGAAACGGCGGAGCGCATTCTGGCGGAACTGCCGCCGACGGTCAAAACCATTCTGGTTGATTTTCATGCCGAAGCAACCAGTGAAAAAATTGCGATGGGATATTTTCTTGAGGGCAGGATCACGGCGCTGTTGGGCACGCACACTCATGTGCAGACCGCCGATGCCCAAATCCTGCCCGGCGGCACCGCCTATCTTTCAGACGTTGGCATGGTCGGCGCCGTCCGTTCGGTGCTGGGCCGTGAAGTCGATGCGGTGGTGAACAAATTCCGCTCCGGCATGCCCCGGCGGCTGCCCGTGGCCGAAGGGCGCATCCGACTCGATGCATGCGTCGTGGCCTATGATCCTCAAACCGGCCGGGCATCCGGAATTACGCCGATTTCTCGCTATTGGGAGTAATGCTCAAGCCCGCCGGGAGCTGAATCATGGCATTTTATCTGCTCAAACGACTGCTGCTGGCGCTGTTCACGCTGCTGATCATTCTTTTTCTGAGTTATCTTCTGCTGCGGCTGGCGCCGGGCGACCCGACCCGCAGCTCCTTTCTTTCCGCCGAAAACGGCGGCATGAGCAATGCGGATAAAGCCGAATTGGCGCGCAACGAGGCGTTGCGGGCCAAGCTCAAGCTGGACGAGCCGATCCTCAAAGGCTTCGGCGAATGGCTGGATGGCGTGATCCGCCACGGCGACTTCGGCTCTTCGGCAACCGTGGAGCCGGGACGGCCGGTCGCGGCCATGATCCTCGAGCGGCTGCCGGTAACGGTAAAGCTCAATCTGCTGGCGATTTTCCTGACCTATCTGCTGGCGATTCCGATCGGTGTTTTCAGCGCGGTCCGGCCGGACCGCGGGCTCGACCGCATTTCCACCTTGATGATGTTTCTGCTCTACAGCCTGCCGGTCATGTGGGCCGGATTGATGCTTCAGGCTTTGTTCTGCGCCGGAGGCAAATGGCCGCTTTTCCCGCTCAAGGGACTGGCGCCGTATGACGGCAGATTGTCCACCTTCGGCGCGCTTGGCCAGAGTCTTTTCTACTACAGTTTGCCGGTCGTCTGCCTGGCTTATGCCGGGCTTGCCGGTCTCGCGCGTTATACCCGCGCGAGCATGATCGAAGTGTTGCAGCAGGATTACATCCGAACCGCCCGCGCCAAAGGGCTCGGCCCCGGCGCGGTCATCTGGGGCCATGCGTTCCGCAACAGCCTGATCACCCTGATCACGCTTTTTTCCGGGTTGCTGCCGGGGTTGGTGGCGGGAAGCATCATTGTTGAACATATCTTCAATATTCCGGGGATGGGAACCCTCTCGCTGCTGGCGCTGTCGAGCCGGGATTATCCACTTCAGATGGTGCTCTTCGCTTTCGCCGGCATGTTGACGCTGCTGGGCATTCTGTTGGCCGATCTGTGCTACACCTGGGCCGATCCGCGGATCAAACTGCATTGAGGGCTCCGGCCGCCGGGCACATGACGCGCGCGGCGATGTCATGTCCTCCTAGAACAACTTATTCTGCCATATTTTCAGCTCGATCTGGCCCAGGTTCAGGATGCTTTTCCCATAAAATACCCGAGGCCGCATTTGCATTGCGCGAGGTCGCCGGATAAATTAATCTGCGAGTAACAAATCAACCGGAAGGAACCGACGGATGAATCGCTACGATTATTTGCGCAACTCTCATGACCTCAGCCTGTCGGACTGGGGGCCTTATGCCCGCGACGTTTACGGGTTGTCGCATATTGCCGACCATGAGCGCGGGATCAAATTTGATTTTTTCATGGTCCCGGGTCTGTTGCGCCGGGCATTTTTCATGCCGGAAACGTTGCGGGAATGCGACTGCTCCCCCTGGGAGGCGGCGCCGGATCTGAGTTATTTCAGCGTCCGCCAACAGATGGAGGGGCGCAATCTGTTTTATACCGACACCGCCTATTGCCGGATCGCCGAAGACCTCTATCTGGGGCGGATTGAATTCGTCAATCACACCGCCGAACTGCGCGGTGCCTCGCTGCTGCTTTATACCCGGCTTGCACCGCGCGACCAGGTGGCGCCGGTGTTGCCGCCCGACGCCCGCTGGATTGATGCACTCGATTATAAGGAGATGGCATTTTCCTACCCCCGCGCCGACCACAATCTGACCTGGGGTGCGGGTCGCCGGGGCGAGCAGAGCTATCCCGGGACAGTCGGCAGCCGCTGTCTTGGTCAGCCGTTCTACGACCGTACGCTGCCCTGTTTCGGCGCCCGGACCGGAGATCGGGTGGAATACGAATTCGCGGCCGGACCGACCGATGGCAAAATTCTGCTTCGCGCCCGGGTCGACAGCGGGCAGACGGTAAAAATGTGTGTGGCGGTCAACGGCCTGAGCCGGGAGTTTTCCTTCACCGGGACCGGCGCTTTTGAACTGTTTGAAATTCATACCGGCAAATTGTCCGGGCCGACCACACTCGAACTGGCGGCGATGGAAGACGGCTGCGGCATCCGGATCGACGGATTGGTCGTGTTGCCGGAGCTGACGCCGAACTGCGCCGTCGGGTTCGCGCCGATCGGCCGGGCGGTCAATCCGGTCAGCGCGCCGGGGGCAATGGAAAACAGTACGGTTTTCACCGGCGCCGACTTGAAAAAAGCCTATCTTTCCTGGTGGAGCCGGCCGGCGTCGACGGAGCGGGAGTATTGGGTCCGCGATCTGCCCCGGCTGATCAACTATTCCTACGGGTTGCGCCAGCCTTACTACAACCACTGGGACGACAACCAGGGCGATGAATTCTGCCATGACAGTTACATCATTCCAATTGAAGTCCCGGCCGAGGGCCGCCAGGTGGTTTATGCGCTTTATGCCGCCGGTTCCGATGCCGCTGCCGTCAATGCGATGCTGGGCGCGCTCGACCGCTCGTCCGAAGCGCTGGAGCGGCTCTATGAAACCGCCCGCACCCGCGCCGTCTCCTGCCCGGAAACGGCCGAAGGCGCGCCGTTCCGCTTCAGCCGCCAGCTGATGGCCGCGACCTCGCTGACCAATGTGAACTTCCCGATTCAGGCCCGCGGCAAGAATATCCGCCATCATGTGCCGGACAAATATTTCAACAGTCTTTACAGTTGGGATTCCGGCTTTATCGGCCTCGGCTTCCTGGAGCTTGATCGCCGGCGCGCGATCGAAAACCTCAACGTCTATGTCACCGAACCGGACGACGACGAGAACGCCTTTGTCCTCTACGGGACGCCGCTTCCGGTCCAGGCTTATCTTTACGCTGAAATCTGGAACCGTCATCAGGATCGTGATATGCTGGAGTTTTTCTATCCCCGGCTTCGTCATTTTTACGATTTCATCGCCGGACATATTCCAAGTTCGACCTATCGGACGGCCAAAACCGATTTGCTCCGCTCCTGGGATTATTTTTACAACTCCGCCGGCTGGGACGACTATCCGCCGCAATGGTATATTTATAAGGAAAAGCGTTATGACGTCGCTCCGGTGGCCACCACCGCTCACGCCATTCGCTTTGCCCGGATTCTGGCCCAGGCGGCGCGCACCTTGGGGAAAAACGGCGATCTGGAAATTTATGAAGCCGACATCAAAGCCATGGGCGAGGCATTGCAGCGCTACAGCTGGGATGAAAACGAACAGGTTTTCAGTTATATCGAACACGATGCCGACGGCCATTTCCGGGGTATCTTCCGGGATCCGGCCAGCGGACGCAATTTCAATCTCGGCATGGACGGCGTCACGCCGCTGGTAGCGGGCGTTTGCACCAATCGGCAGCGCGATTTGCTTTTCGACCGCCTTTCCTCGCCGCAGGCGATGTGGACGCCGATCGGCATTTCGACGGTCGATCAGCAGGCGCCCTACTATCGTACCGACGGCTACTGGAACGGCTGCGTCTGGATGCCGCATCAATGGTTCTTCTGGAAGGCGGCGCTGGATGCCAATCGGGCGGACTTCGCCCGGCGCATCGCCGACACCGCGCTGAAACTCTGGAAAAATGAGGTCGACCAGTCTTTCTACTGTCTTGAACACTTTTCCATCACCTCCCGGCGCGGCGCGGGCTGCTGTCACTTCGGCGGACTTTCCTCGCCGGTGCTGAACTGGTATGGCGCCTATTACATTCCGGGACGCCTGACCGGAGGCTTCGACACCTGGATTGCCGGGCAGAAGCAGTCCGGAAACGAATTTACCGCTGAACTTGAAATCGCCGGCAATGCCGACGACCTGGCCACGTTGCTTTATGTCGCCGAAGATGACGGCCCGTATGCCGCCATTTACAACGACATCGCGGTACCGTGCGCCGCGAGTTTGGGCAAGTGTCTCGAAATCACCCTGCCGAAACACAGCGCCGGAACGCTCCGGATGATTCGAAAATAATTTCCGGATTCCGGCTTTTGCTCCGGCCGGTTTTGCCGCAAAATCACGGCAAAACCGGCCCTTTGTTTTCTTTGTTCCGTCATTTTTCGAAAATGACGGAGCAATCCGTCATCCCGTCATTTGAGCACAAAAAACCGTCGTTTCCGAAAATCTTCGAAAAACGACGGTTCGTCGCAGAAACAAGTTCAGTCAGAATTATTTGTCGAACGCGTGTCCGGCGGAGCCGAGCACTTCCTTGTTCTTGCGAATGTAAAGCTGCTTCAGTGCCTCACGCGCGGGGCCGAGGTACTTGCGCGGGTCGAATTCGGACGGTTTTTCATTGAAAACCTTGCGGATTGCCGCGGTCATCGCCAGGCGGCCGTCGGAGTCGATGTTGATCTTGCAGACCGCGCTCTTGGCGGCCAGGCGCAGCTGATCTTCGCCGATGCCGATGGCGTCTTTGAGCTTGCCGCCGTTTTCATTGATGATCTTGACCAGATCCTGCGGCACCGAGCTGGAGCCGTGGAGCACGATCGGGAAGCCCGGAATGCGCTTTTCGATTTCGGCGAGAATGTCCAGGCGGATTTTCGGATTTTCGCCCGGTTTGAATTTGAACGCGCCATGGGAGGTGCCGATGGCGATGGCGAGGGAGTCGACGCCGGTGGCTTTCACAAAGGCTTCGACTTCGTCGGGCTGGGTGTAGGTGTGAGTTTCCGCCTTCACCTCATCTTCGATCCCGGCAAGCACGCCGAGTTCGCCTTCGACGGTCACGTCATGAGCATGGGCATAAGCGACGACCTTTTTGGTCACCGCGATGTTGTCTTCGAACGACAGGTGGGAGCCGTCGATCATCACCGAACTGAAGCCGTAGTCGATGCAGCTCTTGCAGGTTTCGAAGTCCGGGCCGTGGTCGAGATGCAGCACGATCGGAATCAGCTTGCCGTGATTGATTTCCTTGGCATATTCCACCGCGCCCTGAGCCATGTAGCGCAGCAGCGTCTGGTTGGCATATTCGCGCGCGCCTTTGGAAACCTGGAGAATCAACGGCGATTCGGTTTCGACGCAGGCCTGAATGATCGCCTGGAGTTGTTCCATGTTATTGAAGTTGTACGCGGGGATCGCATAACCGCCCTTGACGGCTTTGGCGAAGAGCTCCCTGGTGTTGACCAGACCGAGATCCTTGTAGTTGACCATGACGAACACTCCTTCGAAAAAGGTTTTGAGGAACGCTGGACGCGTTGAATGTTGTTTAAAATAGTCCGGAAACGTCGACTTTTCAAATTTTCGGCCGATTTTATTCCGAAAAGAGTTCCTCGTTCGCGGCTTCCGCCCGGCGATAGACCGTGCGCACGGCCACACCGGCCTTTTCCGCCGCCTGGCGACAATCCTCAAACTCCGGCGACATGGTGTAGATTTCGCCGTTCCGGCGGCCGATTTTGATCCGGATTGCGCCATATTCCGTGTTTACGGTGTGAAATTCCGGCGTCAGCTTCCGCCGTTCCAGACGATGCATTCTCACGCCGAAGCTGGTGGTGCGACGCAGCAGCAGTTCACTGAATCTTTCCTGTTCTCCGTCCGGGCAAAGCACACAAAGCTTGGCCGCCAGCCGATTTTTCTTCATCACAATGGCTTCCTGCCAGACATCGGCCGCGCCGCAATTCAGCAGAAATCCGACGGCTTCGGCCAATATTTCCGGCGTGGCGTCGTCGATGTTGCACTCCAGCTGCCACAAAAATTCCGCTTCATTCGATGGCGCATCCGGAACCTCGTACAGCCGGCCTCTCAGGAGATTGGGCCGGCTCCGGTACTCCCGGTGGCCGATGCTGTTTGCCGTCTGAAGCAGCTTCGCCTCGCCGCCGGGCATTTCAGCAATAGACCAGGCCGCCAGCAGCGCCGCCCCGGTCGGGGTCAGCATCTCGGCGGGTTCGCCGCCGGATTCATGGCGGAGGTGACCTTTTTCCAGCATCGCCAGCGTCGCCGGAGCGGGCAGCGGATAAACGCCGTGGGCGCAATGAAACGTGCCGTATCCGGTCGGCAGCACGCCGGTCACGACGCCGTCGAGGCGGAGTTTCCGAAATGCCAGCGCGCAGCCGATGATATCGACCAGAGAATCCACCGCACCGATTTCATGAAAGTGAACCTTTTCGGCGGGAACGCCATGAATGGCGCCCTCCGCTTCGGCCAGCATGGCAAAGACGGCAAGCGCCATTTCCCTGACCGGCGGTTCGAGCGGTGCGCGTTCGATCAACGCCCGAATCCCGCGCCAGTCGCGTCCGTGGTGATGATGATGTCCTTCTCCGGCAGGCGCTTCCAGACTCTCAACATTCATCCTAAGTCCTGATATGCCATGACTTTGCGCTGGTTCCAGCGTCAGTCGAAAGCGATCCGGAATGACGGCTTCCAGCTCCGTCTGCAATACTTCCGGCGCGACGCCCAGTCCGGCCAGCAAACCCAAAATCATATCGCCGGATGCGCCGCCGACGCTGTCCAGCACCAGGATTCGTTTCATCGCTTCATGCTCCAAATGATTGCATCATACATCCTTCTTAAGTTACATGACGGGGGGTTTTTTGCAAACAAAAAAAGCGGCTTTGGCTTGCGAATCTTGATTTTTCGGATTATTTTAAGAAATCGCGCATTCTTCCATCATCACGTTTTTTGGAAAATAGGTCTTTTGATGATTTCATATTATTGGTTCGACATGGATCATACGCTGATCGACAACGACTGCGATGTATCCTGGAAACATTTTGTCGTATTGAAAAAAATGGCCGATGCCGGAGAAACCGAACGGCTGGCCGATCATTATTACCGCCAATATCTTGCCGGTACGCTCGATCCGACGGAGTTCATGGATTTTCAACTCCGGGAATTTCGCGGCAATACGCCGGAAACCATGGCGGCTTTGGCCATGGAACATTTTGAAACCATGGTCAAGCCGAAACTTTACCGCGATGCCGCGGCGCTCTGTCATAAACTTGCGGCAAACCGGTTGCCGCTGGCCATCGTCACATCAACCAATACGGTGATCGCCCGTCCGGTCGCGGATTTCCTCGGATTTGCGGAATTGTTCGGAGCTCAGCCGGAAATCAAAGACAATCGCTATACCGGAACATTAACCGGCATTTATCCGGTTGGCCCCGGCAAAGCCGTCATTTTGCAAAATTACTGTAAAGAACATCATTTGTCGCCAGACCAATTTGCTTACTACGGCGACAGCATCCACGACCGTTTCATCCTTGAGCTCGTCGGCGAACCCCATGCCGTCAATCCCGGAGAACAGTTGTCCGCCGTCGCCCGGGAAAAACATTGGGACATCATTCATTTTCAATAATATTCCGGAGATGGCACGATGAAAATTTCCAATCTCGGCATGATTGTCGCCGCCGGCGGAGCCGGAAAACGTTTCAGTGTCAATCAGAATAAACTGCTGGCGGAATTTCACGGACAACCGGTATTGCTTCACGCCTTGAGACATTTCCTGCCGAATTTGACCCCAGGCATGCTGGTCGTGGTCGCGCCGGAAAATATGCTGGAGTTGATGCGAGCGCTCTGTGACGAAGCGTTTCCAGCCAACCGCATCATCTGGTGTCGCGGCGGAGCCACCCGGATTGCTTCCGTATACAACGGTTTTTGCGCATTCCGGCAGCAACCGGAATGGATCGCCGTCCATGACGCGGCCCGTCCGTTGGCGGATGCCGCACTGCTGCAGCGATTGCTTGACGCCGCAAGCGAGTGCGGCGGCGCCATTCCCGGAAAAACGCCGGTCGATACGGTCAAGATCATCGACCAAGAAGGATTCGTCGCCGCCAATCTGGCGCGGTCTGCATTGTTTCTGACCGGCACTCCGCAGGTTTTCCATGGAGAATCGTATCGGAAGGCCCTTTCTCTTTTGCCCGAAGCCGTACGGAACGGGTCGGAAGAACCGCCGGAATTGACCGACGATGCCGCCATTTTCGTTCGTGCCGGGTTCCGAGTCAAAGCCGTATACAGTAACGATCCCAATCCGAAAATCACCATCCAAGATGATCTTAAACGCTGATTTTTCCCGATCTCTTCCTTGTGAACAACCTTGTTAGGAAAGCGTCAGAATTTTGTCAGGACTCTGTGGAGTAATTCTGATCTTCCCGGATATCCTCAATCTGAAAACAGCGCCATTCACAAACAAAACTCCCGATTTTGAGCTTGAAACACAGTTTCTCACAGAATTAACAGGGTATAATAATAATCGATTTAAGATAAGGTTATTTAAAATTCTTTTTTTATTGTTCTGAAATCAGGAACGAGGTTTCGATTTGCGCGACCGGCGTACGCGCGGTTTCCATATTCGGGATGATTTCAATCGCAGCCGAGGCGTTCATTCCGGAACCCGGAAATTTTGCGAAAGAATCCGTTCAGGGTTGAGGAATTTCTTTTTCTGTCGCAAAAAGAGAGGATGGCGATTGAAAATTCGTAAAAAAACAGTATATTACAAATCGGTTGCTTTGTATTGAAACAACCTTGGTTAAGACTGTGGAAAAAAGGTTAACAATCGGGAATCGATTGGGGCTGCATGCACGCCCGGCGGCGCTGGTGGCGCAATTGGCCGGCAGATTTCAGGCAGACATCTCGATCGTCAGCGAAGAAAATATTGTGGCCGATGCCAAAAGTATTCTGTCTATTTTGATGTTGGGAGCATCATGCGGATCGAAGCTCAGGATATTGGCCGAAGGGATCGACGCCTCGGCTGCACTGGAGGCGATACAAGGGCTTTTCGACGGCAAATTCGACGAAGATTGAAACGGAGGAATTCCTATGACGGAAGCGTTGCCGGAAGAAAAAATCTATCAGGGAATTCCTGCCAGTTCCGGTTACGCCATCGGCCGGGTTTGTTTTGTACGACAGCAGGAAAGTTATTATGTCGAGCCGGTGGACGGCACCATCGATCCCGAAGATGTGACCGCGGAGATTCAACGGTTTCATCATGCGCTGGACGTGGCGCGTGACGAAATCCGGACGCTGCAAAGTGAACTGCGCAGCAAGGCCGACGCCCGCGACGTCGGTATTTTCGATGCCCAGCTTCTGATTACCGACGACCAGATGCTGATGCGGGAAGTCGGATCCTTGATTTCCGATCAGCTCAAGCCGGCCGATTATGCATTTTTCAAAGTGGTGGAAAAATTCGTCGCCGCGATTTCGGTCATGCCGGACAGCTATATCAAAGAACGCACCGCCGATATCCGCGATGTCGCCACCCGGGTTCTGACCCACCTTCAAAACCGGCGCGGCAACGGTGTGCAGTATGACGAACAACGCATCATTCTGGCCCATGAGCTGACGCCTTCGGATACCGCGGCGCTCGACCCCAAGAAAGTGCTGGGTTTTGCGGTTGAAACCGGCAGTTCGACCTCCCATACGGCGATTCTGGCGCGTTCGCTCCAGTTGCCGGCGGTGGTCGGCATCAGCCCGGAGTTTTTCGAAGCGGTTCATGACGGCGACATGCTGGTGCTTGACGGATATTCCGGGAAGCTCATTATTGATCCATCCCATGAAACCGAAGCGGAATACCGGCGCAAGATGGAAGAGGCGTTGATTTTCTTTCATAAGCTTGCCAGCGAAAAAAGGTTGAGTGCGGAAACGCTGGACGGGTTCGTGCTCCAGCTTTCCGGAAATATCGAAAAAGCCGAGGATGTGGCGACCATTCGTCAATATGGCGGCTGCGGCGTCGGACTGTTCCGGACCGAATATCTCTTCATGAATTCCGGCGGCTTGCCGACGGAACAGGAGCAGTATGAAATTTATCGGGCAACGCTCGAAGGGATGGGGCATGAACCGGTGGTGGTGCGGACGTTGGACATCGGCGGGGACAAGCTCGACCAGGCATTGCAGCGTTATACCGAGCCCAACCCGTTTCTGGGGTTGCGCGGGATCCGCTTCTGTCTGCGTGAACGGCAGGATATTCTCCGAGTCCAGCTGCGGGCCCTGCTGCGGGCCGGAAAACACGGCAATTTGAAAGTGATGTTGCCGATGGTGACTTGCGTGGAAGAGATCCTTGAAGTCCGAGCCCTGGTCGCGGAGCTGGCGAATGAGTTGAAAAAAGAGGGCATCGAACATGTGCAGACGCTTCAGATCGGCGCCATGATCGAAACGCCGGCGGCTGCGCTGGTGGCGTCGGCGCTGGCCAAAACGGTCGACTTTTTCAGTATCGGGACCAACGATCTGGTGCAGTATACTCTGGCGGTGGACCGGACCAACGAAAGGCTGAGTTATCTCTACTGGCCGACGCATCCTTCGGTGCTGACGCTGATTGCCAACTGCATTGCGGTGGCGCGCCGGCACAATATCTGGGTCAGTGTCTGCGGACAGATTGCGGGCGATCCCGCGTTCACACCGCTGCTGGTTGGTCTTGGCGTCCATGAATTGAGCATGCCGCCATCGATGCTCGGTCCGGTCCGACGGGTCATCCGCAAATTGAAAATGTCGGAAGCGGAGCAGGCCGCGCAAACCGTTCTGGAGTGCGAAACCGCGGAAAAAGCATTGACCGTTTCGCTGGAAATGCTGCGTCGGGCCGCGCCGGAAATCGCCGCATTGATCGCGCCCGAATAAAGCAATGCCAACATGTGCTCCCGGAAACGGGACTGGAAGAAGAATCAGGGAGAAATATTTGTCATGAGTACGCTGCTTTCCGGAGAAATCGGCCGGAGTCTTGCCAATTCGTCGATGATCCGCAAAATGTTTGAAGCCGGCGCCGAACTGCGCAAGCAGTATGGTGCGGCGAATGTCTACGATTTCAGCCTGGGCAATCCCGACGTTCCGGCGCCGGAAGCGGTGAAAAAAGCGTTGCGCGAAATTGCCGAACAGTCCGACCGGGCGTTTGCCCTCGGGTACATGCCCAACGGCGGCTATCCGGAATGCCGCCGGAAACTGGCCGAATATATGACCCGCGAACAGGGCGTTCCGGTTCCGGAGAATCGGGTGATCGCCAGCTGCGGCGCGGCCGGGGGGCTGAACGCGTTGTTCCGGGCGGTGCTTGAGCCGGGCGACGAAGTGATGTGTCCGTCGCCTTATTTTGTCGAATACGGTTTTTACGCCGCCAATTTTCAGGGCGTACTGAAACCGGTGCCGACCCGCCCCGGAACCTTTGCGCTCGACTGTGCGGCGATCGAGGCGGCGATCACGCCGAAAACCCGGGTCATGCTGATCAATTCGCCCAACAATCCGACCGGACAGATTTATACCCGGGAAGAGCTGGGTGCGCTGGGTGCGGTGCTGGAGCGGGCATCTCGGAAGTTCGGACGCGTGATCTATCTGGTGGCCGACGAGCCCTACCGCTATCTGAATTATGACGGGGTCGAGATTCCGTCGGTGTTTTCGGTCTACGATGCGTCCGTGGTGGTGGGATCATTTTCCAAAACGCTGTCGCTGGCGGGAGAGCGCGCCGGGTATCTCGCGGTCAACCCGAATCTGACGGACGGCGACGAGCTGATGAACGGATTGATCATGACCACCCGCATTCTCGGATTCGTGAATGCGCCGGCGGTGGCGCAGCAGATTTTGATGCGGAGCATCGAAGCCTCGATCGACCTCGATATTTATCGCCGCCGGCGCAATCTCATGGCCGAAATTCTGACTGCGGCGGGCATTGAGTTCATGCTGCCGAAGGGCGCGTTCTACTTCTTCCCGAAGTCGCCGTTGGCGGACGAGCGGATTTTCGTCGACAAGCTGTTGCACCAACGGATATTGGCGGTTCCCGGGCGCGGTTTCGGATTGGCCGGATACTTCCGGCTGGCTTTCTGCGTGGATGAAAAAATCATCGCCGCGAGCGCGGAAAGCTTTAAAAATGCCGTGAAATAGCCGATTTTCATTTGGAAAATCGGTATTTTGAGCCTATTTTAAGAACAAGAGAACGAAGATGGCTGGAATACGAATCGCGCGCGGCGGCGGTTTTTTCGGGTTTTATTTTCATCCGGGTTCGGGAAACATGGCGGGCGCGCGGCGCCATCGCCGGCGGCGGAAGAGACTGACGGACTGAACATTTCATGAACAAACTGGTTTTATTCAAACGTTTTTTGAGCAATCCGGCCCGGATCGGGGCCATCATGCCGTCAAGCCCGTCCCTGTGCCGCATGATGGTCGCCGGGCTGGAACTCGATCATGCCGCCGCGGTCGCGGAGCTGGGGCCGGGCACCGGGGTGATCACCCGCGAAATCGTCGGCGCCTGCGGCCGGGAAACCCGATTTTTCGCCGTCGAGCTCGATCCGGTGATTTATGCCGAATTCCGACGGGCGCTGCCGGAGATCGCGATTTTCAACGACAACGCCGCGCGCCTGGACGAATTATGCCGCGAAAGCGGCGCCGATCTGCTCGACGCCGTGATTTCCGGGCTGCCGTGGGCGGCGTTTCCGCCGGAACTTCAGGAAAACATTCTTTCCGCCGTTTTGCGGGCCTTGCGTCCGGGCGGCCATTTTGTGACCTTCGCCTATATTCAGGGACTGCCGCTGCCGGCGGGCCGCCGCTTCCGCAAGCTGCTGAAGGCGCGGTTCAGCACGGTTTCCTATTCTCCGGTGGTGTGGAATAATCTGCCGCCGGCGGTGGTCTATCGCTGCCGGAAGTGACGCCGCGCCCGCCGAGGCGCCGGTTTTGCGGGGAAAAATACTTGCGCATTGGCCGAAATGGCTGTATCTTATACAACGTGAAGTGCGGCTTTTTTCAGAATCAACCCAGAAAGGCATCCGGATGAAGTTTCGGGTCATAGCGGCGGTCATGGCGGCGGCCGCAGGCGTGGTCTCCGGCGCGGAGAGCGCCATCGAATCCGGCATGTCCGCGGTGACGCCGGCGGTATCGCTGGCGACGTTCAAAACCACCGCCGCCGCGCATTACGAGGCGCTGCTGGAATGGTTCGCCGACCATGCCGAGCTGCTGCTGTTTTCGATTTTCGGGCTGGTCGTTTCCTACTTTGCGGCCCTGCTGCTGCGCTGGCTTTTTACCGGGGTTTTCATCGGCCTCTGGCACAATCGCGTCGCCTCGCCTTATTACGAACAGGCCATGCGCGCCATCCGCCGGCCGCTGACCTGGATTTTTTTCACCGTCGGCGCGCTGCTGTCGGTGTGGCGGCTGACCCATTCGGTTTCGCCGGGGGCGGCGTTTGTCGCGGTCAAGTGTGCGGCGGCGGCGGCGACGCTGCTGGTGGTCTGGATGGCCTTCCGGCTGCTGGAGGTTTTCTACCGGTATCTGCTGGAGCGGCCGGTTTCCGACCATGCGATGAATCTGCTGCTGGTCAATTTGCTGCGCAAGATCGTCAAGGCGGTGATCCTGCTGCTGGCGCTGTTTTTCATCGGACAGAATATTTTCGGGCTCAACATCTCCGCGCTGCTGGCCGGGGCCGGCGTGGTCGGGCTGGCCATCGCGCTGGCGGCGCAGGACACGCTGGCCAATTTCTTCGGCTCGATCATGATTCTGGCCGACAAACCGTTCAACGTCGGCGACCGCGTCCGTTTCGGTGCGATCGACGGCACCGTCGAGAGCGTCGGGTTCCGCAGCACCCGGATCCGGGCGCTTGACGGCAACATCTTTCAGGTGCCCAACCGGCAGCTCGTCGACGGCGTACTGGAAAATATCAGCCGCCGTCCCGACATCAAATATGCGTTCGATCTCGGGCTGGTTTATCAGACCACACCGGAACAGATGGAGCAGGCGCTGGCCATTTTGCGCGAACTTCTGGACCGTCATCCGGCGTTCGACGCCCGAAAGCATCCGCCGCTGATCAACTTCACGGAATTCCGCGACTGGTCGCTCAACATCGCCGTGGTCGTCTGGTTCGACACGATCGATTTCGCGCAGGCCCAGCAGTGGAAAACCCAAATCAACCTGGAAATTCTGCGCCGGTTCAACAACGCCGGATTGACCTTTGCCTACCCGACGGCGACTCATTTTCTGACCACCGCCGGCGCCGCGCCGGTCGAAATCAAGGGCAGGGTCGCACTCAGGAGCAAAGATTCGGAACCATAAAACACACCTCTCATCCAACAAGGAGTTTACTGTTATGAAAGTCGTAGTCGCGTATTCCGGCGGTCTGGATACCTCGGTGATCGTGAAATGGGTCAAGGAAACATACCATGCCGAAGTGGTCTGCTTCTGCGCCGACGTCGGCCAGGCCGAAGAGCTTTCCGGCGTGGAGCAGAAGGCGATCAACACCGGCGCGTCCAAGTGTTACGTCGAAGACCTCACCGAAGAATTCGCCCGCGACTTCATCTTCCCGATGATGCAGGCCAACGCCATCTATGAAGGCAACTATCTGCTCGGCACCTCGATCGCCCGGCCGCTGATCGGCAAGCGTCTGATCGAAATCGCGCGCGCCGAAAAAGCCGACGCCATCTGCCACGGCGCCACCGGCAAGGGCAACGATCAGGTGCGTTTCGAACTCACCGCCTATGCGTTCGAGCCCGATATCAAAATTATTTCCCCGTGGCGCGAATGGTCGTTCAAGGGTCGTATGGACCTGATCGAATATGCCCGGAAAAACAATATTCCGGTCTCGACGACGGCCAAGAAGCCCTACAGCATGGACCGCAATTTGCTGCACATCAGCTTCGAGGGCGGCATTCTCGAAGATCCGTGGAGCAGCTTCCCGGAAGACATCGCGGTCATGACCCGGCCGCTGTCCGAAGCCGCGGACCAGCCCGAGACGCTGATCGTCTCCTTTGAGAAGGGCATTCCGGTCAAGGTCGACGGCGTGGCCTATTCTCCGGCCGACATCATGCGCAAGCTCAACGAAATCGGCAAGCGTCACGCCGTTGGTCGGGTCGACATCGTGGAAAACCGCTTCGTCGGGATGAAGTCGCGCGGCGTCTATGAAACTCCCGCCGGGACCATCCTCCATCTCGCTCACCGGGCGCTCGAAACCCTGACCATGGACCGCGAAGTCATGCATTTGCGCGACAGCCTGGTGCCGAAATATGCCGATATGGTCTACAATGGCTTCTGGTATGCGCCGGAGCGCGAAATGCTCCAGGCGGCGATCACCGAAAGCCAGAAGTTCGTAACCGGCGATGTGCGCGTGAAGCTCTTCAAGGGTGCCTGTCATGTCGACGGCCGCCGCTCGGAATACAGCCTTTACGACGATCATATCGCGAGCTTTGAAGACTCCGAAGCCTACAATCAGAAAGATGCGGCCGGGTTTATCAAGCTCAACGCCCTGCGGCTGCGCGTCCGCGCCAAGAGCAAGCAGCGCGTCTATTGATGGACGGTCTCGCTTTCGCGCCGCCGCGCCGGGGCAACGGATGCGGCGGCGCGATGCGAAGAACGAAACGATTATTCACACTGCGGAGCGCCCGCCGGGCGACTCCGAACACGCGATCAACACGGCGGAGGGGAAGTGCCATGAAAAACCGGATTTTGAAAATGCTGGCTCCGGGATTGGTTTTGTGCTGTATGGCCGGATGTCTGGCGACCGGATATCGCGGCGAGAGCTTTCCGGCCACCGCCGAGGTTGCGGTGCTGCCACGCGCGGAAAAACCGCCGGAAGGTTATGTGCTGATAGGCCGCGGCTGGGTTTCCGGGGACGCCTCCGGCACGACCCGGCGCGAACTTGAAGAGCGCATGGTCAAGCTGGCCGAAAAGCATGGCGCTGAGGCGATGGTGGTCATGGGCATGGTGCTGGTGCCGTCGGGACGTGAAGTCAACGACGCCTCCGGCGACATCGCCGAGGCGGGCAGCGATTTCGACGAATACCACACTCAGGTGAGCTTCAATCAGGATGTCGGCGACAGCGGCGCGATCAACAGCTCCACCCGCTTTGTGCGCAAACTGTATGCGGATTTCTTCCGCAAGGAAACGCCCGCCAAGCCGTGATCATCGATTTCCATACTCACTTTTACCCCGAGAAGATCGTGGGCAAGGCCCTGGCCGCAGCCAGGGAAAAGGCGCATATCGCGCCGTTTGCCTCGGGAACGCGCGCCGGTTTGATCGCGTCGATGCAAGACGCGGGCATTGATCTCGCGGTGGCGCTGCCGCTGGTCAACATTCCGGGCAACGGCCCGGGGCTGATCCGCTGGGCCGAACTCAACCACCGGCCGCCGGTGATCATGCTTGGCTCGGTTCATCCGCGCGATCCGGAATTCATGGCGACGCTGGACGCGGCGGGGCGCGCCGGATTCGCCGGGATCAAAGTCCATCCCGAATACCAGAACTTCAGTTTCGACGAACCGGAACTCGATCCGGTCTGGCGCAAAATTGCCGCAATGGGGCTCTTTCTCCTGACCCATGCCGGTGCGGACAGCGGCTTTCCCCCGCCGTGGCACAGCGATCCGGCGAGCCTGCGGCGGCTTCATGAGCGTCATCCTGGGCTGACGCTGGTGCTGGCCCACGGCGGTTCGTGGAACATGTGGGATCAGGTGGAGGCGCAGCTGCTCGGCCTGCCGGTTTATTTCGATCTGGCCTTCGTGACCGAAATCCTGCCTCCGGAACGGGTGACGCGGCTGATCCGCGGCCACGGCGTCGAACGCTGTCTGTTCGGCTCCGACAGTCCGTGGTGCGATCAGCGCCGCGCGGTTGAAAACATCCGGCGGCTGAAGCTCGGCGCGCTGGAGCAGGAGGCGGTGTTCTCCGGCAACGCGGCCCGGCTGCTGAAGCTGTGACCGCGAAGGCTCCGGCGCGCGCCGGAGTCCTCAATCCCGGGTTTTGAGGTATTCGCGGTAACGGCGATAGAGCATTCCGGCCGAGGGATACATGCTGTCCGGACTCATGAAGTGGGGCAGCTCGAAACTGATGATCTTGCTCACGTATTGCTGCGCCAGTTCCAGCTTGAAGCGCAATTTGGCCCACTCGATCGGCGGAAACTTCCACGGCATGTCCCGGTCGAAGGTTTCCAGATTGCTCCAGAATTGCGCGCCGTATTGCGCCATGACCTCGGCGGTCGCGGCGAAAAACGGTTCGAGATTGCGGAACGACACATGACCGTCCATCGGCGCATACGCGTCGATCAGTCCTTCCATCTCTTCAAGAATGATTTCGAAATGCTGCCGGTGGATTTCCGGGGTGAGCGGAAATTCGCGCGCCCATTTGTCTCCGGCGTAGCGCGGCGAAGCCATGATCGGGCGCACCTGGTCGATCTTGCGGATTTCACGGCACAGCGGTTTCCAGATCCGGGTCTGGTGGTGCTCCATCGACCCTTCATGGCTCATGTACCAGCCGTGAAACGCCGGATGGCCGCCATAGCGTTCGATCAGTTCGTGGATCAGCTCAAGATTGACCGCGACTTCGCTTCGCCAGTCGTTGCGAACCCAGTGGCGGTAGGTGTCGAACAGTCCCATGTAGATGCGGACGCCGTACTTCTGCCCGAGGTCGAGAAACATCCGGACCTGATCGATGTCGTTATAGAGCGTGGTTTTCATCACCGCGCTGCGGTACATGGCGCTGTCGTTCCAGCCGACCCGGATGATGTAAGCCTCGTCGACGCCGTCGTGCTGATAACGGGCGAATTCGCGTTCCCAGGTGTCGGCCATCCAGTTGTTCGACGGGATGTCGCAGGCGATGCCGTCGAGGAACGTGCCGGAAATCGGCAGAAAGGGTTTGTTCATGGTGAAAATCGGATCCTTTATTTGGTGGTGAAGACGGCGATGCCGTCGGGTTCGATCATTCCGGAAACGGTTTTTTCCGTTGTGCGTTTCCCGGTCCCGACATCCAGCAGGCCGCGGGCCGCCGGTTGTTTCAGGCTGAAGTTGAAGGCGCGCGGCGAACCGGTCGGATTGAAGAGCGCGATCAGCAGATCGCCCGTCGCATCGCGCAGCACTTCATAATCGGCGCGGTCGAACCCGCGCAGCTCCAGCAATTCCGCCGGCCGGTCGCCCCGAAGGAAGAACTCCTCGTAATCGGCCATGATCGCGCTGACCGCGGCCACGGCGTCGAAGGTCCGGCCGTCAAGGGTCGGATATTCATAAATCAGGATGCCTTTGGTCGCATCGCAGGCCCGGCGCATCAAAACGGCTTTTGAGGCGTATTTCGGCGCCATGCGCTCCTCGACCCGATAGGGATAAACCAGTTCGCCGAGCATCAGCGGCGTCGCGCCGAGCGCCTGGCGGGTTGCGTCCAGTTCGGCCGGCGTGCGTCCGTAACCGCAGGCGGCAATGTCGACCTTGTCGGCCAAGAGCGCCCAATCGACGCCGTAGTAATGCTTGCTCTCTTCGCTCTGATAAGCCGAATAGATCGAATAATCGACGCCGGGCAGTTCGGCATGGATCGCGTCGCGGAAGAGTTTCGACATCGCGGCCATCCGTGCGTTCATGTAGGCGGTCCATTCCTTGTAATACTTATTTTTGATGATTTCCGGCGTCGGGGCTTCGGCAAGGCCGGCGAATTTCCGGAAGTCCTCCAGACAGCGCGGACAGAAGCAGGCCAGATAGCTTTCGAGTACGCGCGATTCGTAATCCCAGTGGATGTTGTCCGGCCTGTGCCATTTTTCATGCCAGGCTTTGAGCCCGGCGCGGAAGAATTCGGCGAAAGCCGGATCGGCGACCATCGCGGTGCTGCAGGCGTAGTCGTCGGAATACGCGAGGAACGGGTTGACCCGCTTCTGGTCCGGATGTTGTTTCAGGTATTCGGCGCATGGGAAATTCCAGTTCTGGAAGCTGATCAGCGCAAAGTGGCGGATGCCCGGAACGCGGTGGCTCAAGCCGCCGCATTCATTGATCCCGGCGGCTTTGAAAAGGTCGCCGTAGCAGGCGTACAACGTTTTGTCGTCGAGGCTCGAAAGCCAGCCGGTCCACAGCTCGATCAGCAGTTTTTTCGGCGGTTTGCCCCGGAGCGGCGGATAAAGCTTGACCGCGACCGGATTGGGCAGCTCCCGCAGGTGGTTGGCGGGACTTTCCATGCCGTAATAGA
The DNA here is from genome assembly GCA_036677805.1 of Victivallaceae bacterium. GTDB lineage: Bacteria > Verrucomicrobiota > Lentisphaeria > Victivallales > Victivallaceae > SIG78. Next base: position 102,583 of record JAVBVS010000019.1, read on the forward strand.
ATTGCGTCGTTTTCGCCGCCGGTTGTTCCGGCGCCTTGAGCAGAACTGCAATCCACTGATGCTGGGCGAGTTTGTCATTGAAGGGCACCTTCTTATCGATGCGGACGGCGTAACGGGTGTAGGATTCGCCGCCGTGACGCACTTCGCCGATTTTTTCGCAGCGCAGCGGCCAGAGTTTGTAATAGCCCGAGGCGCCGACGATTTCAAACCCGGCGGGCACGTCGAAATTCATCGTGTAATCGTCCAGTTCGAAGCCTTTTACGCCGCGCGGCGCAAACAGAATCTGCTGCACGTTTCCGGCATTGACCGCCACGCCGTCATGGTGCCAGTTCGGCCAGATCACCGAGTCGCCGAGGAGCAGCCGGAGCGTTTCGCCGGATGCCAGCGGTATGAAATCCGAACCGACGGTGACGCCTTCGCCCGCGGCGACCGGCCCGGCCGCCGCGATCGTATTAAGACCGCTCGCCAGCAGCGCGGCGCCGGCGCAGGGCTGTCCGTTGACCGTGACTTTCGCCTGCTTGAAATTATGATGGAGCGCGTTGGCGCTGACCCGGAAGCGGTAGCGCGGCGAGCGGATGAATTCAGTCAGGCTCGCCGGGTTTTCGGCGCTCCAGCGGAAGGTGAATTCCCCATTGGCCCGAAGTTCCGTCGGGAGCGTGAGCGTGGCGGCGGCTTTGTCTCCGACCACCCGGAATTTTTCCGGCTTGGCGGAGTCGAATTGCACCGTCGCATTCAGTCCGACCGCCTCCCGGACATCTCCGGCGTTGACGGTGAACGGCCATGGATTGGCGCCCGGGGTCAACGCCGGAAATGCGCCGGGGACAATCCCCGGCACGGATTTCACGAACTTGACCTTGCCGAGGCTGTCGGCATGATGAAAGCCGTCGGTTACGATTTGAAACGCGCTGGACTCCCCGGCGCTTTTTTCGATGCGGCCGACCAGGAACCGCCAGTCGTCGCCGGAAATCGGCGCGCCGCCCAGCACGCTCCACGGAATCGCCATTTCTACCGTCCAATGCGCCTCTTTGCCGCGGTCGAGCTGGCCGACGGCGACTTTGACGCCGCTGTTCCACTCCGGCCGGCGGCTGGCCCAGAGGTTGGCGGCGTCGCCCGCGCAGTCCAGCACCGCGCCGTTGGCATTGATGGCGAAATCATAGCTTTTCGCGCCGCGTTGCAGAATTACAATCACGCAATCGTCATCGAAGGTTTTCGGATCATCGTTTGCGGTAACCGCGGTTTTGAACTCATGGCGGCGATTTTCCAGCGGATCGAGCGCGCGTTCGAAACAGCGGAACGCGACATAAAGACAAGCGTCGTCCCAGAGCATCCGCGTTTCGGTCTGCTCGATGGCGAAGCGGCCTTGCCGTTGCAGCAGGAACGGCGTCAGCGCCACGCTATTTTGCCAGGCGGCTTCGTCGAGGTTGCCGTCGATCGCAATCGGCGTCGAAGCGCGCCCGACGGCGACCATGCCGTTGTCGGCGGCGGAGAGGATAACGGCGGCCAGCAGCATGGCAGCCGGAAACAGATACTTTTTCATGATCGGTTATTCCGCATTGGTTAAAGCCGCTTCCGGCAAATTGCCGTCCGTGGACAAAACGACCTGGTCGACCCAGATCTGGGTGTCGGCATCACCGCCGAAGTTGAGGAAGAAATCCGGATAAATTGCGGCCGCCCCGACCGGGCCGATTTTAACCCATTGCCAGGCGTTGGGCGCGCCTTCCAGTTTGCCGCTGGCGGCGCGTTGGCTTTCGCACAACAGATTGATGTCGACCGGGCGGTCGCTGTCCTTCACGGCATGGACATAATAATAAAGTTCTTTGGCATTGGCCGGGACCGGCAGCTTCATCACATTGTACCAGCGTTTGCCCCACGCGGCCTTGCCGTCGAGGGCGCCGGGTTTGTCCTGAAGTTTGCCGTTGGTGCCGGGAAATTCGGCGGGCAGAAAACGCTTGGCGGGAATGTCGGCGGCGGTCAATTCGGGAATGTCCTGCGCCGTAATTTTGATCTCTTTAACCTCAAAAACCGTGGCATTTTCAGTCAGGGAAAAAATGGAGCAGGAAAATGCCGGCTTCAGCTCGAAGTAACTGACCGCAATTTCCTGAAATTCGCCGGTCAGAATCAGTGCGGCGCCGTAAGCCCAGCCGGAACTGCCGCTGATGCCGCACGAGACCTTGCCTTCGCCTCTGACCAGGGCGCTGATGGTGTAGCGTCTGCCCTCGACGCCCTTGACGGTGCCAGTAAATCCGCCCAGCTTGCCGGGGGATTTGACGGTGATAACGCCTTGATTTTGGGTGATGACGGCATTGCCCGATGCGGTCCAGGCGGCGGGCAGCGCCGGTTCGGCGGGCAGCAACATGGTTCCGGCGGCCGCGGCAACGGCCAGCAGTGATTTCAACATGATCTTATCCTTTGATTAATTTTTGGTGACATAGAAAAAATCGTCTTTGACGCCGTCTTTGCCGAACGCCTCGACGTGACCGTCGGAAAAAGCGATATTGGCGAGCTTGCCGTGACCGAACCAGATGCCTTCGCCGACCGTACCGCTGCCGTCCCATTTGGTACACCACTTGTAATTGGTGGGCCCGAGATCGGACCCCGAGAGGTTGGCATCGGCGAAAATCAGCAGTTGATCGGGCAAATCGGCCGCGGTGCGGGGACGGGAGCCGTAAGCGCCCGGAGTGGCGTGATCGTTGGGCATGACGTTGAAGCCGTAGTCGGACCATTTGGCGTTGGCGCGCCCGGCGTCATTGCTGGGGCAATCCATCGGCCCGCCGGGCTGAACCGCACTGGTGACGCCGCTTTTAATCCAGAGGTTGTCGAGGTAGGGCGCAAACGGATGATCGGCGGCGATGCACCAATAGGAGGAGCCGCGCGTGGCCGGAAAGTAAAAATCCTTGTTGTCGTCGGCGTAAAAATTGGCTTGAAGCGCCAGGCTTTTGAGCTTGCCGGTACAAACCGTGGCCCGCGCCCGCTCCCGCGATGCCGACAGGGCCGGCAGCAGCATGGCGGCGAGGATGGCAATGATTGCAATTACCACCAGAAGCTCAATCAATGTGAATCGTTTCCCCATTTTCCCGAACATTTTACTCCTCCTTTTTGATGGCTGTGACAAGCCGGGTATGAATGGTTTACGCATGGCAACCGCCGTCGGCGTCGGCTTCCGGCAAATAGGCGCCGATTTGCCGCAATCGCGCCTGAAGCTGCGGTACCGCGATGGCGCGCGCGCTGCCATCGTGTTCCGCCGCCAGCGCCGCCGCGAGGCCGGCCGCCTGGCCGGTGATATAGCAGCAGGGCATTACCCGGATGCTTGACTGCGCATAACGGTCGGTGCTGATGCAGCGGCCCGCCGCCAGCAGATTGTCGACGCCTCCCACTGTGAGCGTCCGGTAGGGAATGCCATAGCTTTCGCCGGGCGCGTAGCGCAGCGACTGGCGTTCGCGCCGGAATTCCTCCAATGCCGCCCGGGTCGCGGCAGGCGGATGAATGTCGACCGTATAGTTGAAACAACCGATTTCGTCGGCGAAATGACGTCGCGCCCGATAATCGTCGAGATTCAAAACATAGTCTCCGACCGTTCGCCGCGAAGCGCGCACTCCCGGCAGCGCGGCGGTGAAACTCAATTCCACGTCGGCGAACCCCGGTACATAATCACGATAGAAACGCTCGAATTCGACCATCTGGCGGCGGCCCTCGATCAGATTTGCGGTCAGCGATTGCGCATCCAGCGGGTTGTAGCCGAAAAAATGACCCATATTGCCGCCGCCGAGCGTGCGCCCGGTCGGCGTGATGCCGGTGTGATGCCAGTCGGTCTGGCGGAAGACGCCCGCGCGGTCGGCCGCGGCCAGTTGTTCCAGTCGATTGCCCGGCCGCGCTTCGTAAGCATCCCAGTCGATATGGCTCCAGCCCGAACAAAGCGTTCCCGGCATGAAATGGCCGTCGCCGTCGCCGGTTACGGTTGCGCCGCCGGCCATTGCCGCCAGTGCCGCATCGCCGGTGGCGTCGATGAAAACACCGGCTTCAATCGCGCAAAGTCCGCCTCTGGTGCAAAAAATCGCCGCCGTAATCCGAAGGCCTTGCCGCCGCACGCCGATCAGCATCGTCAGCAGTTGCATTTTCACTCCGGCTGCTGCGAGCAATTCGTCGTAAATGCGCTTGAGCCGTTCGGCATTGATACAGTCGGGGTTGCCATGGATCACGCCTTCGGCGGCGTGGCGGTCGCGGATTTCCCGACCAATGCCGTCGGCGTAAAAGTGTTCCCGGTCGCCGAAATTCATGAACAGCGGCACCCCACCCATGGTTCCCAGTCCGCCGAAGGCGCTTTCCGCCTCGAAAAGGCGGACGTCCGCGCCGGTCCGCGCCGCCGCGATCGCGGCGGCGCAACCGGCGGGGCCGCCGCCGATGATGGCGACATCGCAGCGGGAAACATTCGAAATATCGCATTCAAAGCGCATGATTTTCCTCTTGGCGGATTGCAATTTACGCGCTGGCGCGGATCACCAGCTGAGGTTTGAGGCGTTTCAGATCGACGGGCAGATCGGCTTTGACCATGGCGTTGAGCAAAAGCGCCATGCTGATTTCACCCAAAGCCTGAAACGGCTGCCGGAGCGTGGTCAGCGCCGGATAGATCAGATTGCTGACAATCAGATCGTCGAAGCCGATGATCCGCAGGCTGTCGCCGATGCGGTCGAGCAAATTTTCCCGCGCCAGCGCATCGTAAAGGGAGATCGCCTCATAGTCGGTCGGCATGAAAATTCCCGTCGGGACACGGCTGCGTGCCAATGCCACAATTTCGCGGAGAAAATCGGCATCCGCAATCCGGTAATCATCCTGACGATGGATGATCGAGACTTCTGCGGTGATGCCGCTCAGGGCCAGCTGGTCGACAAACCCGCGCAGCCGTTCCTGCAGCTGCCAGCTGGTCTGCGGATCGGTCCGCGTGGAGAGAAAGCGTTGGCACCCGGTTTTCTGCAGACGGCGCGCGGCTTCGCGGCCGCCGAAATAATTGTCGATGCAGACCGTCTGGACTCCGGGCAGCTTCAGTCCGGCGCAGTTCAGCAGTACAATCTGGCAACCCTGGCTGCTGAGTTGGGTCAGCAGCTCCGGCAGGTTGCTGTTGAGGTAATTGGGCAGATAGGTGATGATGCCGGCGCTCTGGATGCGGTGGCTGTACCGGATGAATTCGAGATAATCCTCATCGTTGTTGCCGAAATAGGCATTGTAGGCGAAGCCATGGTGATTGGCGATATCGGCGAGGCCGGTCATCAGCTGCCCGACCATTTCGCCGTAGGCCCGGGGCAGAAAGAGCCCGATCGACGCATTGCTGCCCCGGGCCAGCAGGCTGGCCGCCTGATTGGGCTGATAGCCGAGCTCGCGGCAGGCCGCTTCGATTACGATGCGGGTTTTCTCCGCCACCTTCTGATCGGGACGCGGGTTCATGGCCCGCGAAACGACCGAAAGCGAGAACCCGGTTTTTTGCGCAATGTCCTTGAGCGTTACCATATTGACCGTCTTCATTCCAATTTTCACAATCGCTTGTGACGAGACCCTTTTGAAAAAGCACACCACAAGCGGTTGTGATGGCTTTGTTAATATTATACCAAAGAAAAATCGCTTTGTCAAGGGCCGGTCGAAAAATTCACGCGAAAAAAATATCAGGGGGGATCGTTCACGCCGGAATCATAAAAAAGCGGAGCCGGGCCAAAAGGAGGAGAGGTGGCCCGGCTCCGCGGTGCGGATTACTTCAAAACTTCGCCCGGGTCGAAGAGCGTCAAGCCCTGATATTTCCGGCGGGGCTGGACCGGGCCCCAGATCAGCCAGACCGCGCCCAGCACGACATAGCTGACGATGGAAGGCAGCGCCACCCACTGGAAACTCAGCGCCCGGCCTTCGCCCGGCGCCAGCAGCCAGTTGCTCATGACCGTCCAGAGCAGGATGCCCAGCATGAAGCCGATTCCGGCCGCAGCCAATACCAGATCGACCGTATGGCGCCACGACGCCGGGTTGCGGCGGCGGAGCAGATACCAGACGCAAAAAAACAGCGCCAGCGCCAGAGGATACAGGGTCAGCCGCCAGTCGAGCGCACCGGCCCAGCCGGGATCGCCGCCGGGGGCAAGGTCGCGCATGGCCGCGGTACTGGCAAAAAACCAGCAGATCACGGCCGTCTTGATGCCCCAGACCAGCCCGGCGGTCACCCAGACCAGTTTGGTGCTGGCCCGCTTGGACAGCACGGCGAAAAGGAACGCCGGGATTACGATGGCGTCGAACGCATTGAAGATGGTCGATGCTTCGACCACGCTCTGGCGCAGCCAGGAGGCCGACAACGAAACCGTCAGCCCCAGCACCAGCGCGAGAAGACCGACCGTCACCGTGGCAATGCGCGAAAGCTTCACCTGCCCGATCTCAGAGAGGGCCGGGTTGAAGTAGCGCAGATGAAACTCCTTGATGTAAATGGTAGCCAGGCTGTTGAATACCGCGTTCAACGTCGAGATCACCGCCGCCATCATCCCGGCCAGCACCAGGCCCGGGATCGGACTGGGCAACTGGGTGGAGATGAAGTTGAACAGCGCCGTATCGCCCCCGGCGGGCCGGAATTCAGGATTCTGCGCGAAAAAAGTGAAGACCGACAGTCCGATCAGCCACAGGATCAGGATGGTCGGAATGGTCAGCAGGGTATTGACCAGCTGCGTCTTCTGGGCGCGTTCGTAACTGCCGGAGGCGAGCAGCCGCTGCACTGTCATCTGGTCGCTCGCCATCACCGTCACCGGCGACATGAATTGTCCCAGGAGCAGCAGCCAGAAGGAGAGCCGGACGTAGGGATCGAGCCCGTAGAAGTCGGCTTCGGCGAAACGGTCCAGTCCGCGGCCGTGGGTGAACGCATAGCTCACCGCGCCGAACATGCCGCCGTCGATTTTGTAAAACAGGAAGCCGAGAATGCAGAACAAGCCGCCCACCAGTACCACGAACTGCATCACGTCGGTCCAGACCACCGCTTTCAACCCTCCGGTGGTGGTGAACAGGATCGCCACCACACCGACCAGCGGAATGCTCAGCCATGGCGGCCAGCCCGCCGCGCCTTCGAACACCTTGCTGGTGGAAAAGAGCACCATGCCGAGGTAGATCAGGCGCAGATAAAGCGTCAATCCCGCGATCAGACTGCGCACGCCGGCGTCGTAGCGGTATTCAAGGTATTCGAACGGCGTGAAGCTGCCGAGCTTGAAATAGAATTTCATGAAAATCCGGCAGGTGACCAGGGTAAACAGCGGCGCGATCAATCCCAACACCCAGAAATTCAGCCCGTTGCTGAAGATTTCACCGGGCACCATGACCAGCGAGAAGGCGCTCAAGGCCGCCATCAGGCAGGAGATGCCGAGGGCGAACCATGGCATCCGTCCGCCGCCGAGCAGGTAATCGCGGGTGTTTTTCTTGGTGCCGGAACAGACGGTGCCGATCACCGCCAGTCCGATCAGGTAGGCGGCCATCACCGCATAGTCGGAGAGCTGAAGCGAAATTTGCATGGCGAAAGGTATTTCCTTGGCATTTTCAGAAGGAACTTGCGCGCAGGACCTGTTTCAAAACAAAGTCGTAGCGCCATTCCCGATTCTTGAGTTTAATGATCAGATAGCCCGGCTTGTCCTTGCCCAGGAACTCATAATGATTGGCATAACCCATTTCTCCGAGCATCCAGGGCGGTTGCGTCCGGCTGGAAATCAGTTTGCCGTCGATGTACATATCGACCCTTTCCGGTTCGCAGCCGTCGATCCAGAAAAGCACCCGGCTGCTGTTGTAGGGCGACGGGAAGGAGACGTAGATGCCGAAGCTGTAATCGTCCTGCAGCGCTTTTTCCCGCGCCACCGCGGCGGCGACGGCCTGCGAGTTGCCGAGCAGCCGGATGGTGTCGGCATCGACATCGCGCCGGGCGGTCATCGAGCCGACGACATGGGCGTCGGCCTGGTAGAGATAGACGCCGTCGGCGCCCTGACGGTACAGTTCAGCGGCCCGGTTGAGCACGTTGCCCGGGAAGGGGCGGCCGCTGCCCAGCGCATCAATGCAGGGGATGGCCCTGACCCGCGTGCCGCGGGTCATCGCGACATAGGGTGCGGCGTCAAAGAACGGCATGCCGCCGAAGTCGGAGGGCACCAGCACGTCGACCAGGCCCTCCCTGACCCAGCACCCCGGATCGAATTTGCCGCGGTTCAGCGCCACATCCTTGTTGCCGGGAACCGGGAACCGGACCAGAATCTCAATGCGCCGCTCCGGGGTGGAAAATTCGTCGGCGAGTTTCCTGAGTTCGCGCAGGAAGGCATTGGCATCCTCCGCCGTTTTCACGCCGTGGGGATAACGGCAGAAGTCGAGCGAGATTCGCCGCGCGCCGCGCTCGAGTACGTCGCGGTAGAATTGGAGAAAATAAGCCCGCGCCGCCGGATCGCTGTATTTAAGATAAAAACGGTCGGTAAAACACTCGGGGTGCGCCTTGGAGAACTCCGATTCCAGCGGACCGCCGAGGTAGTTGTTGGCCGCGCCGAAGTTGATCGACGCCATGAGGTCGCAGGTCCTGGCCGCGCGGTCGACCGCGCGCACCGGATCGATCAGCCGGACCATGCGTCCGGTGCCCTGTGAGGTCGGGGCCACATGACTGCCCGGAGCGGCATCGCCCCGGGTTTCGCCCAGCAGCGGCTCATCGACCGCGGAGGGGTATTGCGGCCGGGCGCCGGCGCGGCCGACCTGGGCGTCGACCCAGTCGAAGCCGGCGGCGCGGAACGCGGTCAGAGCGCCGAGGAAATCGCTTTCGCGGCTGACCAGTTCGCGGAACGCCCAGCTGTAGGGTTCGAAATAGCCGATCACAGTTTTATCGTGCGGCAGCGCGTCGGCCTGAGTCATGACGCGGAACTCGGCTTCGGAAATCGGCACGAGCTTGACATAACCGAGCCGGGCGATCAGCCTGTCGCCGACTTGAACCAGCGTGCGGTAGGGCTGGCGGATCACCAGATGGGCGCCGTCGAGCCGGGCCGCCTTCCAGCGGTATTCAAATCCGTCGAAGCCCGCGAAACGCTGGGCGAAGCCGTCGCCGGTGAGTTCGACTTCGATTTCACCGTAGCCGGTCTGCGGCACCGCGAGGTAGATCGCATAATAGCCCTTCAGGCGAGGACGCCAGGCCAAAGGTTCGATCAGGTCTTCTTTTTCAAAGGCTTCCAGCCCGTCCGCGGTCTGATACCAGCCGGGGTTGTCGCGCTTTTCCGGCGCCACCGCCGGCGGATAAATGTCGGGGTTGCCGGCGAAGCGGTCAAGCATCACCACTTTGGAAAAATCGCCCGTGAAGGGAGAGGTTTCCTGCCGCAGAATTTTTTCCGGGGTAGCGGCGTCGCGCAGCGTAAGCCGGAGTTCGCCGCGGCATTGGCGTCCCATCGGCAGCTGGCGTGCGGTGAGCCAGCCGGCGGTGCGGGTCCTGCCCGCGGCGAGAGTTTCGACGAAGCCGTCACTCTGTTCCTGCGCGAATTGCCCGGGGTCGCTCTGGGCGAGGATGGTAACTGCGGTTTCGGAGCGCCGGGGGTGGAGCGCCGCGACTCGCCACGCGTTTTCGCCGTCGAGCTTGAATTCGGCCTTGACCAGAATCCGGTCGGGAAAATCGGCGGGCACCTGATAAGTGACGATGCCGTTGGCGGACGCCGGGTCGAACACGACATCAAGTGCGGCCAGCGGCAGCCCGGTCACGGCCAGAGCCAGAAGGGGGAGCAGAATTCTCATGATGGGGCCTCAATAAGGAATGGCGATTTGCTGTAATTGACCGCCGGCGTCGGCATAAGTTGCCTGCGGCGGTTTTTTGGCGGTGCGGCGGCAATCGGCGGCGAGGTGCTGCGCGAAACCGCCCGGCATCAGGGACGAGACCGCGCCGGACACGGTGGCGGCGTGGATGCCGTCGTCATGCCGCTGCTGGGCCACCGGGCCGGTGCCGAAGGCGAAATGATAGCTGTAGGATTGCTTGCCGTTGGCCGGATCGAGGGAGTCGACCAGGAGCAGAGTCTGCTCCGGGGTGGTTTTGGCGCCGATCCAGACGCGCAGATTGCGGTCTTCCGTGGCGCGGTAAAACGGCATCATCGCCGAATTGACCAGTACGCCGTAGGTATACAGCTGGAAGCGGTTGTTTTTGGACGAAACCCCGTCCGGCGTCCCGGCCGGACAGACCAGCGCGTTGCCGTTGTCGAGGTACTTCAGCTCGGTCATCCAGAAGCCCCAGGTCACATGGCTTTTCTTCTGCCGGTAGCTTTCCGGATCGTGGCGATAGATCAGGAAATAGCCGTTGTTGTCGGCGGAGTAAGCGGTCATCGCCTGCGCGCTTTGTTTGAGATTGTTGCGGCAATGATCGGCGAGCGCCTGCTGCTGTTCGCCGGAAACCAGCGGCAGCGTCACGGTCAGCAGCACCGCCGACATGCCCGCGACGAACAGCAGCTCCGAGAGCGTGAAACGGCATTTCATTCTGAAAGCCTTTCCGGGTTAATTGGCCGGCCAGGCCAGCGTCTGGATGCTCAGATCGTTGTCAAGGTACTGGACATTGGCCAGCGCGGTCGCTCCGGCAAACATGCTTTTGAGCTTGGCAGCGAACATTTCCGGATTCACGCCTTCGACATGGCCGTCGAAAAACGCGGTGTTGATGGTCTTGCCGTGCCGGGCGTGGGGCAAATTGGCGGCGGTGCTGGTTGCGGAGTAGCCCCGGAAGTTGGTGGAATAATACTGATAATCGGTCACGCTGACATTTTTCCCCTTGTAAAGCGAGTCCAGAAGAATTACGCTGTCGGTCGGGTCCGGCAGCTTGGAGCCGTTCAGCAAGCGGTAATCATCTCCGGCGGCGGTCTGAATCCGAATGTACGCGGCCAGATTGCCGATGCCGGAGGCAGTGCTGGTGCCGGGGGAGCCGTAGGTATACATCTGATTGTTGTTGTTCTTGTCGTCGGCGTCGGGCAGTGCGGAGGGGCAGACCACCACATCGCTGCGGTCCGCATAGCCGAGCTTCAGCAGCCAGCTGCCCCAGCTGGGATAGGTGCTCACGCCGTAGGTCTGCTTTTCATAAATATAAAGCGGAATGAAATCCTCGAAGTCATGGGCGTACATGGTCATGCCGAGGGCGCAACTCTTGAGGTTGCTGGTGCATTTGGCGGCCCGGCCGCGCTCGCGGGCGGCGCTCAGCGCCGGGAGCAGCATGGCGGCAAGGATCGCGATGATGGCGATAACGACTAGAAGTTCGATGAGCGTAAAGCGATTTTTCATGGCGGGGGCGTCCTTGGTTGAGAAATGGTTCCTGAAAGAATGATTTTTGATCATGGGGTTATTTTTCCTGATTTCGGGCGATGTGTTCCTTCAGCGCGGCCTGCGCCGTTTTCACATCATGGCTTTTGAAGGCGTCGAACAGGGCGCGATGGGCCGCCTGAGCGCCTTCGGACTTATGATGAATGGTGTTGAATCTCCGGAACAGCGTTCCGGTCAGGAAGGTGAAAAAATTCAACAACAGATTGTCGTGCGCGGCCGCGATCAGCGCGGTGTGAAATTCCAGGTCGGCCCGGCCGAATCCTTCCAGATCATTTTCCGTCAGATGACGTTCGAGATCCTCGAAAATCAGCGTGATGCGCACCATATCCTCGCGGGTGGCCCGGACCACCGCCTGCCGGATGGCTTCGCGTTCGATCACATAGCGCAGCGCCAGCACGGTCTGGAGATCGGTATTGTCGTAATCGACGCTGCAATAACCCTTCAGCGGCACCCGGCGGATGGACCCTTCGCCCTCCAGCGCCAGCAGCATCTCACGGGTGTTGCCGCGCTTGAGCTGAAAGCGCTCGGCGATCTCCCGCTCGGTCAGGAATACCCCCGGCGCGGTCGTGCCGGCATAGATGTAATCCCGGATTTTTTCCCGAATGTTTACCATAAACAATCCTTGGCTTTGTTCGACGTGGTCAAACTGGTCGACCAGTTTATGTTGCTAATTATACTACATTTTCATGGCAATGTCAATGGCCGAATGGAAAAAAAGCGGAAAATTTCACCGGACCGATGTACCGGCTCGCCGGACGCCCGTTGCCGCCTTCCCGGCCGGCGCTGCCGTCGGAGCGCGGGCGGATGGATGGTTCAGGCTTCGCCCGGTGGCACCGCCAATCGGACGCCCGTCTCCAGCGGGCGGACCGGAAAATGTTTTTTCGGCTTTTTTTCGATTTTAAACTTGAAAAATAGGCCGCCATCCGGTATCTTTCTTTATAAAACGAAATAAATATTCATCAATGATGAATGCGGAGGCGGTTTATGGCGATTTTAACCCGGGATTTCAACAGTGTGGATTTGCGCGATCCGGCGCGGGCGGCGGAATACGTCAAGAAAAAAGCGCTGGAATTCGGCGCCGATGCCGTCGGCATCGGCAACATCGAACGTTGGGCGGGCGCACCGATCCAGATGGATCCCAGACAGATCATGCCGGAATGCAAATCGATTATCGGCATGGTCTTCCGGGTCGAACGCGGAAGTTTGCGCGGCGTCGAAGAGGGCACTTATCTGAGCAATTATTCGGCCATGGGCTACGGCGGCATCACCTATTTGTACATGCCGATGACCGTAATCAACCTGGCCAAGGCGATCGAAGATCAGGGTTATGAAGCCATTCCCATGGGTCATCAGAGCGACTGGCGCGCGATCGACAATGTCGGTTATATGATTACCGACAAGGACGGCGAGCCGCGAAGCCGCCCGGCCCGTCCGGGACAGGCGGCGCCGGACGTGATGATCCAGCTGCGCATCGCCTCCTACTTGTGCGGTCTCGGCGAAATCGGTTACAGCAAAATGTTCCTCTCGCCGCAGTTCGGTCCGCGCTGCCGGGTCGGAATTGTGCTTACGGATGTGGAGCTTGAGCCCGATCCGATCTACGACGGCCCCCGGCTTTGCAACCGCTGCATGGCCTGCGTCCGGGCCTGCCCCGGCCACTGCATCCCCGCCGACCGTACGATCAAAGTCACCCTTGCCGGACATGATCTGGAATGGGCCGACATCGATATGGAAGGTTGCGGATTCGCCTTTCGCGGGGCGGCTCATTCGGGCGTGGAACAGGCCAAGCCCTACATGCCGCCGGATACCGGCGAGGCGGGGCATCCCGACTCGGTGCCGGGCGAGTGGAGTCCTTTCCGTCACAAACCACGCAATCTTTACAACACCGGGCAGGCGGTCTGCGGTTCACGCGGCTGCACCCGGGCGTGCATGATCAGCCTTGAAGCGCGGGGCGTGCTGCAGAACAGCTTCAAGCAGCAATTCCGCCGCCGTCCGGTCTGGTCGGTCGACTGGAGCCGGCCCGCCGAATACGCGTCCGGCACGACCTTTAAAAAGGATCGGGACGAGGGGATCGACTGATATTCCGGGCGCGCCGGTTGCGATTTGCTCCGGCGGCGTTATATTATAACGCGGAAGGTCATAAAAAGTATTTTACGCACGAAAGATCGAAAAACGATGGCGAATTCGGATCTGGTACAATCGGTCGTCCGGGCGCTGGATATCCTGAAGCTGGTGTCGGCGTCGAGCCACGGCATGCGGCTCAATGAAATCGCCGCCGCCGCCGGCTTGAACAAAACCACCGCGTTCAACCTGATCCGGACCCTGATTGCGCGGGGCATGCTTGAAAAAGATGCCGAGAACCGGTTTCTGCCGGGGCCGGGCCTGGAGGAGATGGCGGCGCGGCGGCAACAGAGCGGTATTTTCCGCCGGGCCGGAAGCTGGCTGCTGGAACTGAGCCGGCGCCATCCCGGCGGAATCTTCACGTTTTCCGAACTGACTCCGGGAGCGGTCAATGTCCGGCTGCGGGTGTCGCCGGACCGCCCCGGCGAGGTGCAGCGGCCGCTGGGGCGGTCCTGTCCGGCCTACACTTCGGCGACCGCGCTCTGTTTGCAGGCGACCGGAAGCAATGCGGAAAGTTTCGAGGAGCACTGGTCTTATCTGGAATACGGTGCGCCGCGCTGGGGCGGGCGAGAGCATTTCCTGCGCCACCAACAGGAGACCGCCCGCAACGGATTCTGCGCCTTGATCGAGGCCGCGCATTTGCGGGCGGCCTTCGCCGTGGCCGACAATTTTGCCATCGGCGCGAGTCTCGACGGGTTACCGGAACCCGACTGGACGGCGGTTGTGGCTCGGTTGGCTGACGAGTGCCGCCATTTCGCGCGGGAGACCGCCTGACGGCCTGAAAAGGAGCGTTCAACGATGAAATTTGCCATCGGTTACCAGCAGACGGAGAACGGCGAACCCTTCAGCGACATCGTCCGCGACTACTGCGACGCGGTGGCGGAGGTCTACTTCCCATGGCCGGGCATGGCCGGAGGGAGGGCGGCGCTGGGGCGGCGGCGGGGCGGCGCCGACTGGTCGAGCCAGGAACGGCTGGAGGCCGAACTCCGGGCCATCCGGGCGCTGGGCGTCCGGCTTGATTTGCTGTTCAACGCCAACTGTTATGGCGAATATGCCGTCAGCGTCAAACTGGCCAACGAAGTCGGCTCGATCCTCGATTATCTTGCCGGGCGGGAACTGTTGCCGGAGGTCGTGACCACGACCAGTCCCTTCATTGCAGCGGTGATCCGCAAGCATTTTCCCGGGGTCGAATTGCGAGCGTCGGTCAATTTGCGCATCGATTCGACGCTGGCGATGGAGTATATGAGCGACAGCTTCGACAGTTTTCATATCCGGCGCGACCTGCAGCGCGATCTTGATACGGTGGCGCGGTTTCACCGCTGGTGCCGGGAACACGGCAAAACGCTCTGTCTGCTGGCCAACAGCGGCTGCCTGCGGCATTGTCCGGCGCAAACCTTTCACGACAATCTGGTGGCGCATGATGCCGCCGTCGACGAGATTAAAAACCTGCCCGGCTTCGAGCCCCACCTGTGCTGGAAACTCTATCGCGATCCTGCGCATTTCGTGGAATTTCTCCGCGGCAGCTGGCTCCGTCCGGAGGATCTGAAGGTCTACGAGCCGTTTTTTGCGACGGTCAAGCTGGCGACGCGCCAGCATCTTCATCCCCGGATGGTGATCGGGGCATACGCCGCCGGGCATTATGACGGCAACCTGCTCGATTTGATGGAGCCCTGCTTCTCGCCGGCTTTCGCCCCGTATGCGATCGATAACCGGGCGTTTCCGGACGACTGGTTGACGGCGGCCCGCGGCTGTGCGACCGACTGCCGCCACTGCGGCCGCTGCGAAGCGGTCCTGGCGCGGGTTCTGGCCCGGGCGGCGGAGTAGTTCGCCGCCCGGTGCGGGACGGCCCTCCAGGGGGGTTATTCGTACCGCAGCGCTTCGATCGGGTCGAGGCGCGAGGCCTTCCACGCCGGATAAAAGCCGAAAAGAATGCCGACCGTGGCCGAAACCGCCACCGCGGCCACCACCGCGCCGGGGCTGGATTCGACCGGCCAGTGGGCGAGGTGCTTGATCAGCAGCGAGGCGCCGTGCCCGAGCAGGATGCCGAGGATGCCCCCGGCCACACAGAGCACCACCGATTCGATCAGGAACTGTTTCAGGATGTCGCGCGACCGCGCGCCCACCGCCATGCGCAAGCCGATTTCACGGGTGCGTTCGGTGACCGAAACCAGCATGATGTTCATGATCCCGACGCCGCCGACCACCAGCGAAATCAGCGCCACCCCCATCAGCAGGTTGGTCATCAGCGTTGAGGTCTGGTTGAGCATATTCATGAAATCGGCGGCGTTGAACACCCGGAAGTCGTCGTCCTGATCGTTTTTGAGCCGGTGCCGGTCGCGCAGCAGAAGGGAGACCTCGCGGGTGGCGGCGGCGACCTTGTCGGTGGAGACGGCGGCGAAGAGAATCTGGTTGATCTGGGTCTGGCGGGGATAGAAAATATGGTCCTTGGCGGTCCGGGAATCCTGTTCCGGGTAGAGCGCGACGCCGCTGACGGCGAAACGGTCGCCAGGGTTGGACGACACCGTGCTCGAGGTGTTGGCGGCGCTGCCGGTCCGGAGGCCGGTCACCCGCATCCGCAACGTGGTCCACGGAGTAAGCACCACATCGTCCTCGTCCATGCCCATCATGTTGGCGCCCTTGCTCTGAAGCACGCCGACGACGTCGAAGGTGACCGCGCCGATGCGCAGTTCGCAGCCCAGCGGCGACACACCGCCGAAAACCTCCTTGACGATGGTGGCGCCGACTACGCAGACCCGGGCGTTGGTGTCGACTTCGGCGTCGGTGAAGCGCCGCCCTTCGGCGATCTTCCAACCGCGGATGTCGAAATAGGCCGGCGCGACGCCGTACATGTTGCCCGGCTCCCAGTTGACGTTGCCGAATACCACCTGAATGCCGGAGCCGCGCACCACCGGCGAGTACATGCCGACGCTCGGACACAGCGCACCGATGGCGTCGGCATCGGCCGGCACCAGCGATACCGCGCTGCCGGCGCCGGCGCGGGCGCCGCCGGGCGGCTGGGCGCTGCCGGGCATGACCATGACCGAATTGGCGCCCATTTTTTCGATGGATTCGCGGATCGAGGTTTTGGAGCCGTTGCCGATTTCCATCATGGTGATGACCGCGGCGATGCCGATCACGATACCGAGGGTGGTCAGCAGCGTCCGGGTCGGATTGCGGAACAGCGATTTGAAGGCGGTCTGGATGATATTGATCGTACGCATGGCAATTAAGCTCCGGTGGCGGAATAGGCGCCGTCGACGATGCGCCCGTCGCTGATATGGATGGCGCGTCTGGCGAAATGGGCGATTTCCTCCGAGTGGGTGACCAGAATCACGGTGATGCCTTCGCGGTTCAACCGGCTGAACATTTCCATCACCTCGACGCTGGTGTGGGAATCGAGGTTGCCGGTCGGTTCGTCGGCGAAAAGCAGCGGCGGCCGGTTGATCAGCGCGCGGGCGATGGCGACCCGCTGCTGCTGGCCGCCGGAGAGCTGCGACGGCTGGTGGTCGGCGCGATCGGACAAGCCGACCTGAGCCAGCGCGTCAAGCCCGCGGCGGCGGCACTCCGCGGCGGAGAGATTCTGCGCGGTATAGTTGAGCGGCATGATCACATTTTCCAGCGCGCCGGTGCGCGGCAGCAAATTGAAATTCTGGAATACGAAACCGATTTTACGGTTGCGGATCAGCGCCCGGCGGTCGCCGGAAACCCGCCCGACCTCTTCGCCGTCAAGCAGGTAGTCGCCGCTCGTGGGCCGGTCGAGACAGCCGAGAATATTCATCAGGGTGCTTTTGCCCGAGCCGGATGCGCCCATCAGCGCGACATATTCGCCGTGGCCGATTTCCAGCGAAATGCCCTTCAGCACCGGGACGGTGACTTCGCCCAGGAAGTAGGTCTTTTCGATATTTTTCAGTTCGATCAAAGCCATGTTCGGACTCTCCGGCATTACTTTTGCGGCGCCCGTTCCCGGGGCGGCTGACTGGAATTGCTGCGCCCCGGCCGCCGCGGCAGATTCGGCATGAAGGGGTTTTTGGTATCGCCGGAAGCGTTGGCGGCGGTCTGGACGGAAACGGTTTCCATGCCGGTCACGATCGGATCGCCGTCCCGCAGTTCCTCGGTTATGATCTCCTGGGTCATGCCGTTGCTCAAGCCCAGCTTCACCTTGACCGGCAGCAGCTTGCCGTCGGGTCCTTCTTTCCACAGCACCGCTTCGCCGGCGGCGGTTTCCGGCGGCGGCGCCGCCTGTGCTTCGGCCGGCGGCAGATAACGCAGCGCCGCCGCCGGAACCGACGGCACATTGAGGCGTTCGGCCCGGATGAACTTTACGTTGGCGGTCAGGTAGGGCACCAGTTTGCCGTCCTTGTTGTCGGCATTGACTTCAACGATATAGGTGACGACATTGGAGGAGAGCGTGGCGTTGAGCCGGATGCGGTAGACCGTGCCCGGAAATTCGACGCCGGGGAAGGCATCGCACGAAAAACGCACCGGCATTCCCGGCTGAATGCTGCCGATGTCGGCTTCATTCAGCGACACCCAGACCTGCATCCGGTTGAAATCGGTGGCCACCAGAAAGATGCTCGACGCGGTCTGGTTCGAAACCACGGTCTGGCCCACGCTGACGCGGCGGTCGATGACCACGCCGTCGACCGGCGAGGAGATCACGCAGTATTCGAGATTGCGGCGGGCCTTGACCAGCGACGCTTCGGCGATGGAGAGCGAGGCTTTGGCTTGAGCCAGGGCGGCCTTGGTCTTGGCGGACTGCGCCAACGCGGAGAAATAGGCGGCCTGATAGGAGTCGTAATCGCTTTTGGTCATCGATTTTTCCGCATACAAAGTCTGGGCGCGAGCCCAGTTGTTTTGGGCCAGCAGCTCATTGGCTTCGGCGTCCTTGATCGAGGCTTCGGCGCTCAGAATGGAGGCCTGGGCCTGCTCGCGGCTGGCCTCGGCTTCCTGGAGTTCGGCCTTGTAGGTGATGTCGTCGATCTGGGCGAGGATCATGCCTTTTTTGACCTTCGACCCGTAATCGACGGTGTGCCCGTCGGCGTCAATGCCGAAGCTCATGATTTTGCCGTTGACCTGGGCGCCGACGTTGACCAGCTCTTCCGGCTCCACCGTGCCGGTGGCCGAAATCGAACGGCGGATGTCGGCGCGGGTGACGGGTTCGGTTTTGAACACGGTCCGGGTCTGTTCGCCGCCGGCGGCGGCATACCAGAGGTAAATGCCGCCGGCCGCGGCCGCGGCCAGAATGATGATGACAAACCACCGGAAAAAATTCTTCATATTCCTACTTCTTTCTGAAAAACCGTGGGGCCGGTCGGCACCGGCTCGGCCACGGGAGTTTTGATGGCGTAAACCGCGGCGTCGAGCTGCGCCTGCGCGTTGGCGATATTGACGATCGCGGTGGCGAGGTTGTTCTGGGCCTGCACCAGGTCGCGTTCGGCTTCGTTGAGCCGGGTGACCAGCGCGGTTCCGGCGTTATACTCGTTTTCGACCAGGTCCCGGGTGGCTTTGGTGAGGTCGCAGATCTCCTTGGAGATGACTGCCTCCTTGACGCTGGACCGGAGGTTTTCATACGCCGTGCGGACATCGGTGATCACATCGAGCCAGATCTGGGCGAGCATGAAATCGACTTCGGCGACGTTGGCGCCCGCGGCCTTGAGATTGTAATAGTCGGAGAACCCGTTGAACAGATTCCAGCTGGCGTTCAAGCCATAGCCCAGATTGCCGGACCCGGAGCTGCCTCCCGACGAGCCGCCGCCGTGGACGATGTTGTGATTCTGGCTGTAATTGAGGGAATAGTTGGCCGCAACCGTGGGGCCGAAGGCGGAAAATGCGCCGTAATAATTATAGCGGGCGACCTTCAGCTGATCGCGGTAGGCGCGCAGGTCGGGACGGTTGGCCAGCGCCTGATCCATGTAGACTTCGATCGCCGGCAGTATCGGCGTCGCGGGCATGGCGATGGCCGGAAATTTGACCGCGGCCGGGATGGTGCCGTCGGTCAGCCCGAGGTAGCCGGCCAGCACGTAGAGCGCGGACTGGATCGAGTAGTCGATTTTGACCAGATTGAGCTGACCGTTGCGCAGCGTGACCCGGAAATTGAGCACGTCGCTCAGGAGTACCGTGCCGGCGTTGTATTTGCGCTCGGCGTCTTCGAGCATCTCCTTGCTGTATTCGATCTGGGCCAGCACGATCTCGCGCTGGGCGTGGGCCAGCTGGACGTCGTTGTAGGCGTAGGCCACCGCCCGCAGCAGCAGCCGCTGCGCGTCGGCGACCGTCGATTCGGTCTGAAGCAGGGTGTATTTGGTCGCCAGAATATTCATTTCACGGGCCAGACTGTCGAAAATCAGCAGCTGGCCGGAGAGCGACGGCTGATAGGATTCGCTCTGGCTCGAGGTTTTTGGCGAATTGCTCGAAGAAAACATCTTGCCGAAGCTCTGGCTGACCGACATTCCGGCATTGAGCGTCGGAGCGTAACTCGAAAAGCTCTGATAGTAGCGCGCCCGGGCCGAATCGATGGAGAACTGGATGCTGCGGAAATCCGGATTGTTGGCCAGCGCGATGCTCTGGGCCTGTTCCAGCGTCAGGGTGTCCAGCTTTTCCGGCAGCAGGTTCTTTTCCTTTTCCTGAAGCGCGGTATAGGAGTCGGAAGAAACCGCGGCGGGGGGACGCGTGTACTGGAGGCAGCCGCCGACGGTCAGGGCCAGAACCGGCAGCACGGTCAGGCGGCATAAAAGAACGTTCTTCATGGGGCAATTCCTCTTAAAAACAATGTCATCACCCGGTCGATCTGCGGCGTCTCGCCGCGGAACAGCGACCGGATGCACGATTCATGCAGAATACCGGAAAGCATCAGCACCGCCGCCGGGATATCGATCCCGGCAAACTCGCCCGAGGCGACGCCGTCGGCAATCACGGCGGCAAAAACGGCGTCGCGGCGGCGGTGGTGTTCGGCCATGTGGGGGCGGGGCTTGTTGGGCGGCGGCAGGTTTTCCATGAACGCGCGCAGAAATTCGCGCTGGTTCAATGCGCTGGACACATTCCACTCCGCCATGGCGCGGAGCCGGTCCGAGGCGCTTTGCGGCCCCGAGGCGATTTCTTCGAGCCTGGCGCTGAGTTCGTCGAACGAGGCTTCGACGATCGAGCGCGCGATCGCCTCCTTGTTGGCGAAATAGTTGTACAGGACGCCACGCGACATGCCGAGTTTTTCCGCGATTTTTTCAGTGGTGAAGGCCTTCCAGCCTTGCTCGCGGATCAATTCGATGCCCGCCCGGTGAATGTCGTTCCGGACGGTTTCCCCGATCATCTCCCGCATTTTTTCCGAATATTTCGGCATGACAACTCCCGGAGGGTTGAAGAACCGTGACACACTGTTTCCTATCATGACAACGCGTCACGATTGAAAATATTGTATGATCCATTGAAAAAAACCGGAAAAGCATGAGGTCATCCGGCAGCCGCGCCGGCGGCCATGGCTGGCGAGGCTCGGGGTGCGGCCGGTGTTCGGAAAATATGACTTCCGATCTGCATTGATTTCAGGATGATGCGAGTGTTAATTCAAACACTGTCCGCAAAATGAAAAAATTTGAGAAAACAATGAAAATATCATTTTCAGCCCTTGAAAAATATTGCAAACGATCTTATAATAGTTGTCATGGCATCAGGAGCGGAATCATGACTTCGTACAAAATCACCGAAAATCGATTGTCGCTGAAGGAGATTGCGGACGCCAACGCGGTTTCCCTGGCGACCGTCTACCGGGTGATCAACGGCACCGGCAAAGTCCATTCCCCGCGCCACGACCGGCTGCGGATGATGCTCGGCAATGCCGGCTATATGAATGTGCCCGCCCCGCTGGCCGGGGCGATCCTGCTGGCGGTGCCGCCGACCTTGAGCAGCCACGCCATCGCATTGATCAATTTCCTCCGGGCGGAATGCGACCGGGTCAAGATCGATTCGGTGATGACGCTTTGCAGCAATCTTGGCGTCGAGCTGACGCGGCGCCAGGCCATCGGGGTGATTGCACTGGCCGAGGTTGATTGTCCCCCGGGAACGCCCTGCGTTTATCTGAATTTGCGCGATGGCGTCCGCCGCCACAGCGCGGTGGTTCAGGAGCTGGCGGACAATTTTTTCGGCATGCTCTGTTTCCTGCGCGACCGGGGCTTCCGGCGCATTGGCTTTTTTGACGATCTGGCGCGTTCCGGCGCCACGCATTTTTTTCTCAAGCGCGGCAGTTATGACATCGAGCAACTGTTCGATTATGCCGGCATGCCGTATGATCCGGCGCTGGTCTGGCGGGAACAGATTTCAACCTCGAACCATTTTGAGGTCTGCCGCCATGCCGCCGAATTTTTCATCTCGCAGCCACGGCTGCCGGAGGTGATTCTCTCGCAGGGCGATGTCAGCATGGTTACGATTGCCCGGTTTCTGCGGGAGCGCGGGGTCACGGCGCCGCGCGATCTGCGGTTTGCCGCCTGCGACGACTCGCTGTGCTGGCCGCTGCCGGACCGCAGCTATATCGCCGCCTCCGAAATCGACGCCTGGCACAACATTCTCGCCGAGGCCGATATGCCGATTTTCGTCAATCGCTCGCCGTTGGAGGCGATGGCCCGCATGGTCCTGGACCTGTTGCAGGAACGCATCCGCAATCCGGAGGCGGTGATCCGGCAGATATTGCTTCAGCATCCCGTGGAAGAAGTCCAGTATACGCCGTTATCCGGCGGCCTCTGATCCGTCCGGACCGGGCGGATGGCCATAGGGTGAACGGAAGAGTTGAAGACCGATTTTCAAACATCGTGGAAGAGTCAAACCTGCCAGCGAAAAGGAATGGAATGATGAAAAAGAGAGAACGGCTTCTCCAGCAGGACGGACCCGGAACCAACCGCAAAACCGGAGCACGGTTCACGCTCATCGAACTTCTGGTGGTTATTGCCATCATCGCCATTCTGGCGGCGATGCTGCTGCCGGCGCTGTCGGCGGCGCGCGAACGCGCCCGGACCGCGAATTGCGTCAATAACTTCAAACAGCTCGGGCTGGCGACGGCGATGTATGCTTTGAACAACCAGGGCTGCGGACCGAAATATTACCAGAATCATCCGACGGCTTCCGGCGTCTATGTCTATTATCCCGCGGCGCTGATGCTGGACAACGCCACCAGCAGCGGGGTGAATTTTCTTTGTCCGAGCCAGAACAATTCGGTAGCGCCCGGCTTGTCCAAAGTTTCGCACGAACTGCTCAATCAGTCGACCAGCGCGTTTGATGTGACCCAGTATGTGAGTTACGGCATCAACCGTTTCTTCAGCAACGTTCCCGGCGACGGCAAATACGGCGTGAGCTGCTATATGGATAAAATCGCGCAGCCGAGCAAGGCGATTCTGTTCGTGGAATGCTATTGCGGCGCGGTCCCGGACCGGGGGTATTACATCAGTTACGAAGGACGCCATACCGGTTATTTCGGCACACCCTATGCGGTGCACGGGACCATGATCAATGTCGGATTTCCGGACGGACACGCGGAAACCGCCAACGGCAAGGCCGGCAGCGACCGCACTGCCTATACCGACACTTACAATCCGGCCAAGCTCGGCTTGACCGATGCCTACACCTTTTATTTCGACCGTTAAACGATGCACTCACAAGAGGAGGATTGGTTTCATGAAATTTCGATGGTTGAGTTCATGGCTTCTGGCGCTGGGCGTCGGATTCCAGCTTCAGGCGCAGGAAACGTTGAACCTTGAGTTCAAACAGCCGTCCGAAGCGATGATCGACGGCAAACAGTATCCGATCAAGGGATCATTCGTCGACGGCCAATACCTGGCCGTCGGCGCCGAAGGGTTGTCGCTGCCGGCCAAAACCCTGGTCGGGGAAAACCAGGGCACGATTCTGTTCGGCTTCAAGCTGCTGCCGCTCCAGCCGCCGCTGAACACCCAGCGCGTGCTGATGCATCTGAGAACCGCCAGCCGGCTGACCGTCGGCTTCAACTACTACACCGAGCGTGCATTGCAGTTCAGTTTCTCCGATCGTGAAAAGACTTACATGATCAATTTCAAGGACAAGCTGGAAATCGGCCGCGACTACCAGCTTGGCGTGACCTGGGATGGCTCGGTGGTCCGGGTCTATCTCGACGGCCGCATGGTCGGCGAAAACGTCCAGCCGGTGGCGGTGACCGCCGAAGTGCGCGACCTCAACCTCGGCCCCTACAAGGACGGCTGGATTGCGCCGAAACCGTGGAGCAACGACACCTTGATGCGGTTTCTCCGGGTTTACAATACCGCGCTGACGCCGGAAGAGATCGCCAAATTGAGTCATGTCGAATTCAAGCCGCTGGCCGTCACCAGCCCGATGACCCTGACGGTGCCGCCGCTGGCGGCCAAAGTCTCCGCCCCGCAAATCGACGGCAAGCTGGATGAAGACGCCTGGAAATTCGCGGCCTCGATGCCGCGGCTGATCTACGGCAATTTTCCGCAGAAATCGGGGATGCTGCCGCCCCACGGGTTCCGGCTGACCTGCGACGCCAAAAATCTCTACCTCGGCTTCGACACCTTGTTTCCGGGCCGTGCGCCGGTTCAGGCGGGCGAAGTTCGCACCGCCGACCGCGAACCCGAGGTCTGGGGTTCGGAGTCGTTCGAGTTTTACATTCACAACGGCGGCCATGTTTACCGTTTCGCGGGCAATGTCGCCGGCGGCTCCACCGAATGGCGCGACAGCGATGCCCAATGGAGCGCGCCGTGGAGTTACGCCACCACGCAGTCGATGAAAATCGACGATTCGATCCTGTGGCAGGGCGAAGTGGCCATACCGTGGTCGTCGGTCGGCCTTGACGGCCCGCCGAAGCAGCCGCTTCCGATCAACTTCTGCCGCTCGTGGAAGCTGCCTGAAGTCGGCACCCACTCCTCGCTGAGTCTCTCCGGCGGCAGCTACAATGTCGCCGATGCCCGGATCGATGCCGTATTCGGTCCGACCGCGGTGATCCAGACGACCAGACAGAACGATCCGGCCAACGGCGAATATGTCCAGGAGTTCACCATGGCCTCCGCCAAGGGCGGCAAGGTCGATTACGATCTGGCGCTGGCCAGGCTCGACGGCAGCGTCGCGCCGATGTCGATTTTCAACCGCGCCTGGACGCTGGCGCCCGGCGAGCCGGCGGCGGACAAAGTGGCGGTGCAGATTAACGCCCCGGGCTATGATTGCCTGGTTTATACCTTTACCGACGGCAACCGGGTGGCGATGCGCGAAATCGTGCCGTTCAAGCTCAACGAAGAATTTTTCACCGTGACTCCGCTCTTCCTCAAAGAAAAATTGCTGGTGGGGTTGAAGCAGGCGATGCTGAAGGGCAAGTTCGGGGCGAATTTCAAGGGTGAACTGGTTCTGACCGGACCCGACGGCAAGGTCGCGGCATCGCTGCCCGCCGTCGGCGACCGGGCGGAAATCGCCTTTCCCCGGAGCAATACCGCCGGACAGTACAAACTCGAACTGGTGAATGCCGCCGACCATGCGGCGGTCGGCCTCAAAGAACTCAGCTATCCCGGAATCGGAGAGTGGGAAAAGCTCGAATTCCCGGCCGACCGGATCATCCCCCCCTTCACGCCGATGGTCAGCAAACAGACCGCCGATTCACTTGAAACCACGCTCGCCGGAAGAACCTATGTCTGGCGCAAATCGCTGCTGCCGACGGCCATCGCCAGCCTCGGCGAAGAGCTGCTCCTGGCTCCCGCCGAGCTCCTGATCAACGGGCAGCCGGTGGCGGCGAAGAGCTTCACCGTCGCTTCGGCCAAACCCCACCGGGTCGAGTTTGCCGCCGCCGGCGGCGACGCCGCGGCGAAGGTCAGCGAACAATCCTGGCTCGAATACGACGGCGTCCAGTGGAATTCGATCACCATCGAACCTCAAACCACGCTGAACAACGTCGCCATCCGCTACACGCTGCCGACCGAATTCGCCAAGTACCTCCACGGTGCGACCGGCGCCGGCTGGGGCAGCAAGGTCACCCGCGAACTGGCCGACGGCGCGAGCACGCTGCGCTATTACCCCGTGATGTGGCTCGGCAACGAAGAGAAGGGGCTCTGTTTCTTCGCCGAAAGCCGGGCCGACTGGAATGTCCCGGACGCGCGCACGTTCAGTTTTGACAAGGGCAAGGACAAAACCGTGGTTACGGTGCATGTCGCCGACAAGCTCGAGGCGGGCAAGCCGTTCCGCCTCGAATTCGGGTTTCTGGCGTCGCCGGTGCGCCCGCTGCCGGCCAATTATCCTTTGAACACGCTGTCGTGGAGCTACAACGCTCCGCTCAACCGGCCCGGCCAGCGGCCGGTTTCGGATGTGGTCTATATGACCGGCGTGAAGGGCGGCGACCTCGGCAGCTTCTTCGGCGATATCGACGATCCCGACGGCCGGGCGACCGCCGCCGCGCACCGCAAGGTGCTTGAGCAGTGCGCGGGACACGACGTCCGTCCGATTCCCTACACCTGTGCGCGCTATCTCTCGGTCAAATATCCGGAAATGGCCGCATTCAAGGAAGAGTGGGTGCTGAAGCCGGAAATCGCGATGGATTATGAAAACACCGGTCACTTCGTCTACGACTGCTGCCCGACTACCGGCGCCAGCGCCTACTTCGTCTGGCGCTACAAGAAGATGCTGGAAAAATTCCCGGGCATCAAGGGCATTTACTTCGACTTCGGCAGCGTCGGCGAATGCTCCAACCCGAATCACGGCTGCAACCGCCGGGTGCCGCTGCTGGGGCTGCGCGAATTCTACCGCCGGATTGCGCTGGCGCAGCTTGACGCCGGGATCAAGGATCCGGTAACCGTGCTGCACAACACCGACTGCGTGCTGCTGCCGGCCTACACCTTCGCAACCCATCTCCTGAACGGCGAGCAGGTGCGTCAGGCCTCGAGCCCGATCCTGCACAACAAGAAGGACATCCTCGACACCTACGGCGCCGATATGTTCGCCTGCGAACTGGGGACGCTGCCCTTCGGCATTGCCAACAGCGTCTACATGCCGTTCGATCGGCTCTCGGCTCAGAACGGCGGCGACGAGGCCGAGGCCCCGTACAAATTCCGCATGACCAAAGCCGCCATGGCCGGGACGCTGATCCACAACACCATGCTCTGTCTGTGGCGCAACCACTATGGTATTTTCGACAAGGTGGTGCGGGTCTACGACAAGTTCGGCGTGCCGGAAGCGACCTTCGTCGGCTACTGGAAGCATCCGGCCAAGGTGGTCAAGGGCGACGACATCTATGTCAGCGTTTATGTGGACAAAGCCAAAGACAAGGTTCTGGCGGTGGTCGCCCACATGGGCAAGCCCCATGTCGATCAGGACGTTGAAATCGTTTTCGACTGGGCGAAGCTCGGGATCAAAAACCCGCCGGACAAGGCCGTCGACACGATGACCGCGCCCGATCCGGATTACCAGTGGCTTTTCGAACAGCAGAAGAAGTTCAACGTGCCGTTGGAACGCGCGCCGCTGGAACTCGGCGACTTCGGCAGCAAGATCGTCTCCTTCGACGGCAGGACGCTGAAGATGAAGCTCGCCTTCCACAGTTTCGCCATCGTGGAACTGACCCGGTAGGGGGCAACGAAAAAGGCTCCGGCGTCAAACCGCGCCGGAGCCTTTTTTATGGCTTGAAAAAAGCTGCCGCCTCAGGCGCGATAGCCGTCGGGATGCTTCTTCAGCCAGCGCCAGACCGATTCGATGATCGCATCGGCGTTTTCAAATTCCGGCTTCCAGCCCAGTTCGCGGCGCGCCCGGGTCGAGTCCGCGATCAGCCGCGGCGGATCGCCCGCCCGGCGCGGCGCGACTTCCAGCGGAACCGGGTGTCCCGTGACCCGCCGCGCCGATTCGACGATTTCGAAGACGCTCAGGCCGTTGCCGGTGCCGAGGTTGTAATGGCCGCTTTCGGGCGCGTCCAGCGCCAGCATATGGGCCTGGGCCAGGTCGAGCACATGGATGTAGTCGCGGATGCAGCTGCCGTCCGGCGTGTCGTAGTCGTCGCCGAAGACCATGAGCTGGTCGCGCTTTCCGGCCGCCACCTGGAGGATGATCGGAATCAGGTGGGTTTCGGGATTGTGATCCTCGCCGAAATTTTTGCTGGCGCCGGCGGCGTTGAAGTAGCGCAGCGCAGTGTACTGCAGCCCGTGAATCCGGTGATACCAGTAGAGCACCTTTTCAAAGGCCAGCTTCGATTCGCCGTAGGGGTTGATCGGCAGCTGGCGCGCGGTTTCCGGGATCGGCACCGTCTCCGGTTCGCCGAAGGTCGCGGCGGTGCTGGAAAATACGAAACGTTTGACCTTGCCCGCGACTGCCGCGTCGGCGAGGTTGATCGCGTTGGACAGGTTGTTGCGAAAATACTTGCTCGGATCCTTCATCGATTCGCCGACCAGCGAAAAGGCCGCGAAATGCATCACCGCGTCGAACGATTGGCGCTGAAAAAGGTCGATCAGCGGGTCACGCTCGGCCAGGTCCATTTCGACGAACGCCTCCACCCGCGAGTCGACCGCCTTGCGGTGCCCGGTGATCAGCGCGTCCAGAACCGTGACCGCGAAGCCGCGGTCCAGCAAATACTCCGTGCAAACGCTGCCGATGTAGCCGGCGCCGCCGGCGACCAGAATTCTGCGCATAAAAAGTGCTCTCCGATGAAAAGTTTCGAGTAACTCTTAATATATCACCGCGGGGCGATAAAATCAAAAAAACTTGGCAAAACGCGCGCGCGGAGCTTGAGAAACAATGGATGCGGGTGTATATTCTCAGAGTAACAAAATCGTAAAGACCAATGCTTTTCACGGAACCAACGGCAAACCCATGAGCGAAACAGAACATCACGATTTCCCGATCAACATCGAAGATATCATGCATACTGCGTACTTGCAGTATTCGCTGAGCGTCAACGTCGGACGCGCCATTCCCGATGTGCGCGACGGGCTCAAGCCGGTCAACCGCCGCATTCTTTATGCCATGAAAAAGCTCGGCCTCACCAAATCGCATTCCTACACCAAGAGCGCCAAGGTGGTCGGGGAAGTGATCGGGAATTACCATCCCCACGGCGACGGCTCGGTCTATGACGCCATGGTCCGTCTGGCTCAGGATTTCTCCATGCGCGTGCCGCTGGTCGACGGGCACGGCAACTTCGGCAGCATCGACGGCGACCCGGCCGCCGCCTACCGCTATACCGAATGCCGCCTTGAGCGGCTGGCCGAAGAGATGCTGGCCGACCTCGAAAAAGAGACCGTCGACATGATGCCGACCTTCGATGAATCCTCGGTCGAGCCGTCGGTGCTGCCGGCGCGCTTTCCGCAGCTTCTGGTCAACGGCACCACCGGGATCGGGGTCGGGATGGCCACCAGCAT
Organism: Victivallaceae bacterium; assembly: GCA_036677805.1. Lineage (GTDB taxonomy): Bacteria > Verrucomicrobiota > Lentisphaeria > Victivallales > Victivallaceae > SIG78. The sequence continues at coordinate 131,337 of JAVBVS010000019.1, forward strand.
TCCGCCGCACAATCTGGCCGAAGTGATCAACGCCACGGTCGCGCTGCTCGACAATCCCAAGGCTTCGATCGAGGAGCTGATGCGTCACCTGCCCGGCCCGGATTTCCCGACCGGCGCGATCATCCGCGGCCGCAACTCGATCCGTCAGTTCTATCACACCGGCCGCGGTTCGATCCGGATGCGCGCCCGGGCCGAGATCATCGAAAAAGACTCTCACGAACAGATCGTGATCACCGAAATTCCTTATGCGGTCAACAAGGCCGCCACGATCAAAAACATCGCCGATTTGGTTCAGGAAAAGCGCATTGTGGGCATCTCCGGGCTGCGCGATGAAAGCAGCCAGCGCGTCGGCATCCGCATCGTGGTGGATGTCAAGCGCGGCGTGATGGCCAGCGTGGTGCTCAATCAGCTTTTTGCCCACACCCAGCTGGAAGCGACCTTCCCCTGCACGCTGCTGGTGGTCGATCACAACCGGCCGCGGGTGATGAATCTGGCGCAGACGCTTCAGGCTTATCTCGACCACCGCATGGAAGTGCTGGTGCGCCGGACCAAGTTCGAGCTCAAAAAGGCGCAGGCCCGCGCCCATCTGCTCGAAGGATTTCTCAAGGCGCTGGCCAATATCGACGAAGTGGTCCGGATCATCCGCGAAAGCCGCACCAAGATCGAGGCCGGCGCGGCGCTGCAGGCGCGCTTCGAATTTTCCGACGCGCAGGTCAACGCGATTCTCGAAATGCGGCTGCACCAGCTTACCGGCCTGGCGCGCGAAGAACTCGAAACCGAATATGCCGAACTCTGCCGCCAGATCGAATACTACAACGCCCTGCTCGCCAGCCGCGAAATGCGCCTCGGCGTAATCCGGGCCGATCTGATCGAAGTGCGGGACAAGTACACCGACCCCCGCCGGACCGAGATTTCCATGGACGACGGCGACCTCAATATCGCCGATCTGATTGAGCGCCACAGCTGCGTGATCACGGTTTCCAACACCGGCTACATCAAGCGGGTTCCGGCTGATACCTACCAGACCCAGCACCGCGGCGGCAAGGGCATCATCGCGATGAAGACCAAAGAAGAGGATTATGTCGAACACCTCTTCAATGCCGACAGTCACGATTTGATCTTCTTCTTCACCGACCGCGGCTTCATGTACTGGCTCAATGTCTACGAAATTCCCGAAGCGTCGCGCAATTCCAACGGCAAGGCGATCGTGAACATGATCAAGATCGAGCCCGGGGAAAAGGTCCGCACCATGCTTACGGTCAAGCCCGACGAATTCGAGGACGAAGGCAAATTCATCCTGATGTGTTCGCGCGCGGGTTATATCAAGAAGATGCCGCTGGCGTTGTTCAAGAATCTGCGCCGGGTCGGGCTGCGCGCGCTGGTGATCGAGGAAAATGACGACCTGATCGGCGCCGCGCTCTGCGAGAACGGTAATGAAGTGCTGCTTTCCACCGCCCATGGCATGGCCTGCCGTTTCACTCTGAGCGACGTGGAGATCCGTCCGATGGGCCGGACCGCGCGCGGCGTGACCGGCATGCGGTTCAAAATCGACGCCGACTATCTGGTGGCGATGGAAGTGATCCGCGAACGTCTCGAAGATGCCGGCGAAGTGACGGATGCCGAAGCCGAGGAAGAGATCGGCGAAAGCGACGCCGAAGTGACGGATTCCGCCGTCAACGGCTCCGGACCGCAGGTGCTGGTGGTTTCCGATGGCGGCATGGGCAAGCGTTCCTTCGTTTCGACTTATCGCAAGACCCGCCGCGGCGCCAAGGGGGTGGTCAGCATCCGGCTCCGCGAGGGCGAGCTGGTGGTCAACCTGGTTCAGGTTACGCCGGGCGACGAATTGCTGGTCACGACCGAGCGCGGACAGCTTACCCGGATTCCGCTGGATGAAATCCGGGCCGTCGGCCGTGCGTCGAAGGGGGTGAAGATCATGAACCTCAATGACGGCGACCGCATCACCGGCGTGGTCAAATTGATTGAAGTCAAGCCGGACAAGGATGCCGCGGCGCCGGCTTCGGAACCGGCTGAGATTCCGGATAACGAAGAAATGCCGGCGCCGGCGGACGAATTCGTCACTGACGACGGAAATGCCGACGGCGGCGAAACCCCGGAAGTATAAGCACGGTATGAGTTTTTCCTGGCGGCAATTGCGGAGCCGGGTTCCGGCATGGCGTCCGCTGGTGGCGGGCATCGTGAATGCGACGCCGGACAGCTTCAGTGACGGCGGCCGTTTTCTGACGCCGGATGCCGGCATCGCACACGCCCTGGCGTTGCTGGAGGAGGGGGCGGACTTTCTCGACCTGGGTGGCGAGTCGACCCGGCCGGGCGCTGCGGAGGTCGCGGCCGCGGAGGAGTGGCGGCGGATCGAGCCGATATTGCGCGGCGTTTTGGCGCGGCGGCCGGAAACGGTGTTCAGTATTGATACCCGCCACGCGGAAACCGCGCGGCGGGCGCTGGCCGCCGGCGCGGCAATCGTCAATGACGTCAGCGGGCTGGCGTTCGACCCGGAGATGGCGGCCGCCGCCGCCAACGCGAAGGCGGGATTGATTCTGATGCACAGCACGGCGGCGCCGGAAGCGATGCAGCAAAAGGAATATTTGACCGGCGCTGATCCGACGGCGGCGGTGGCCGCTTTTCTGGACCGGCAGCTGGCGCTGGCGCTGACCGTCGGGGTGAAGCGCGAAGCGGTGATGCTCGATGTCGGCATCGGTTTCGGCAAAACCCGGGAGGGCAACTACGAATTGCTGCGCCGGGCGGAGTGGTTCGCGCACCGCTTTGAGTTGCCGTTTCTCTGGGGCGTGTCGCGCAAGTCGCTGCTCAAAAGCGAGCCCGACAATATGGAGAAGCGGATTGCCGGATCGCTGGCGCTGGCGGTGAAACTGGCGGAGCGCAAGGTCGCGGCATTGCGGGTGCATGATGTGGCGCAGACGCTGGCGGCGCTGCGCGCGGCATATGAACTGGAGCAACCCTGAAACCGGGCGGTGCGCGGGCACGGCATGCGGTTGATTTTGTCACCAACGGGAAAGTACGGCGGCTATGGAATTCAGCTGGAAGGGCATTGCGGAGTGGGGTCAGGAGGTCGTCTTCTGGTGCCGTCCCGTGGCCGAATATTTGCTGCTGGCGTTTGTGATTTACAAAATTCTTTACTACCTGCGCGGTACCCGCGCCGCCAATGTGCTGGCCGGTCTGATTGTCGGTTTCCTGGTGCTGTCGCTGCTGGCCGACCTCGCGGGGTTTGAGATTCTGCGTTGGCTGCTTGACGGCTTCTGGTCGCTGCTGGCGGTGGCGATCATCGTGATTTTTCAGCCGGAACTGCGGCGCGCGTTTGCCCAGCTCGGCAGTTACGCCTTTTTCCGGCGCAGCCGCAAGCGCGAAACCATCAGCGAGCTGGTTTCCGCCGTGATTGAAATGTCCCGGCGCCATATCGGCGCGATCATCGTGATCGAGCGGAGCATCGGCATGCGCGCCATCGTCGAAGATGCCATCAAACTCGATATCAAGCTCAACAGCCTGATCATCCAGTCGATTTTCTTCCCGAATTCCCCGCTGCATGACGGCGCGATCATTGTGCGCAACGACCGCATTGTGGCGGCGCGGGCGATTCTGCCGCTGTCGCGCGACAACAACATTTCCCGGACCATGGGCACCCGCCACCGCGCCGCGCTCGGCATTACCGAAGAGACCGATGCCGCCGTGGTCGTGGTCAGCGAGGAAACCGGCGACATCAGCATTGCCTGTCGCGGCACGATCATGCGGGCGCTGTCCGAGGAGATGTTGCAGCGCGAATTGAACAAATTGCTGCTGGGCAACAAGCATTCCGGCGAAGCGCTGACCGATATTCTCGACGTGCTCGACGACCGCGAAGGCGCACCTGATTTTGACGGTGACGAACCGCCGCCGGAGGAAAAATCGGCCTCAACGGAGGAATCGCGATGAAACACCGGGAAGGATTCTCGCGGCTGTTGGAATTTGTCCGGCATGATTTCTGGCGCAAGCTGGTGGCGCTGTTTCTGGCGCTGTTGCTTTATCTGGCGATTGCGGCGCGCTTGCGCAGCGATGAGCGTTTTTCCGAAGTGCCGGTTTCGCTCAATCTGCCCGCCACGCTGGTGAATCGCGACAACGAATCGCTGAAGGTTTCATTGGCGCTGCGCGGCAATCGCATCCGGCTGGCCGAGCTCAATCCGGCCGCACTCCGGGTCCGCGCCGACATCGACAGTGCGAGTTTTGTCGCCGGTCAGCCCTACAAGCTCCGGTTGCGCTCCTCCGATGTTTCCGGGCTGCCTCACGGCATCCGGGTGGTGGAGATCAGTCCGCGCGACCTCGCGGTCAATCTGGAGGCGGTCATCACCAAAAAAGTGCCGATTCGGGCGCGCTTCGATTCGTTGAGCATGCTGCCGCTGGATTACACCGTTTCCGGAACCCGGTTCACGCCTTCCGATGTGGTCTTGACCGGTCCGGTCAGCATGGTCGAGTCGGTCGGCGCGGTCTACACCAATCCCATTCCGATCGACAATCAGATTACGGAGAGCTTTGAATACCAGGTCGGGCTGCGCATTCCGGAAGGCGTCAAGAGCGACCGGCACAAGGTCGATGCTCAGGTTGACGTGGTCAAATCGGTCACGCTGAGAACTTTTTACGCGGTTCCGCTGCTGACCGTCCAGTCGCCGGAAAGCGTCCGGCAGCTGTCGCCGAAAAATGTCGAACCCAAAAGCGTGACGGTCATTTTGAGCGGTCCCAAGGGGGTGTTGGCGATGATGCGCAGTGACGAACTCAAGGCCTATCTTGATCTGGACAAGCTGGAAAAACCGGGTTCTTTCCAGATTGCGGTCAAGGTGGTGCTGGAAACCATGCATCCCGATGTCACCGTCAAGAGCTTTCAGCCGGCCACCGCCGAAGTCACCGTAGTCCACAACTGACGCATGCCGGAGTCCGGTCCGCCGGAATTTCAGGCCAAGGAGGATGTCATGTGCTCAAGCCATGTGAAGATCGCCGAACATCCCGGAAGCCGGTGGCGGCGTTTGATCGAGCGGTGGGGGGGCTGGCTGCCGCTTGCCTGCGGCATCATTGCGGCGGCTCCGGCGCTGGCGCGGGAATTGTGGTTTGACGAGGCGCTGACCCTGACCAACTTCATGCTGCCCTTGACTCCGGGCGAAATCTATACTCATTACACGATACCCAACAATCAGATCGTCTACACCTTGCTGCTCAAGCTCTGGGACGGTTGTTATCCGGGCCTGCTCGACTGGGTCAGCTTCTGGCGGCTGCTTTCCCTGGCTGCGGCGCTGGCGGCGCTGGCGCTGCTGTTCCGGCTGCGGCGGCGTCTGGATGCGAATCACCCGTGGCCCGCGCTCTGGGTTTTGAGCGCTTTCGCGCTCTCCGGGGTGTTTGCGATTTATGCGACCGCGCTGCGGGGTTACGCGGTCAGCTGGTTTTGGGTGGCGCTGGCGCTCTATGGCGCATGGCGGATCTTTCACGGCCCGCGGGGCGCATGGGGCTGGGGGCTCTACATTGCGGCGGCGCTGTTGGCGGTGGGAACGGTGCCGACCAATCTGCTGGCGCTCGGCGCGGTGGTGATTTATGCCTTGCCCTGGAGCCGAAAGGATTTCCTGAAAGACGGCCGGCTCTGGCTGCTGGCGATGGTGCCGCCGTTGGCGCTGCTGCTTTTTTACGGCCCGATCTGGCGCGATTTCGCCCACACGTTTACCTTGAATGAGGGGTTTGCCGGGCGTCTGTCGGCGCTGGCGGTGATTTACGGCGCCATCGTTTCGGTTTTCGGGCTGCTGCTGCTGTTCTGCTGGCGGCGGGCATGGATGCGCGATTGGCGGGTGACGGCGCGTCTGATCGTCTGGCTGCTGCCGGCGCGTCTGATCGTCTGGCTGCTGCCGGCGCTGGCGGTGCTGCTGCTTCACCGGGCGCCGTTTCCGCGGGTGTTCGTACCCTTGTTTCCGGTTTATGCCATGCTGCTGGCCGACGGCGTGGCCGATTGGCGGCCTTCGCTGAAAACCGCCGCGATACTGGCGGCGGCCTGGGTGGCGGTGCAGCTGTGGTTGGGATGGGCTGCGCCCCGGGCGGCGTCCGCCGCCGGTCTGAGTGTTTATGAGGACGACTATTTCCGGCCCTGGTATATGGCGGAAACCTACAGTGTGCGGTCCGTGCTGCCGGAATTGCGCCGGCGGCCGCCGGCAACGCCGGTATTTTTGAGCTTCAACAGCGATCCCTGTCCGGTGCTTTTCTATGCCGCGCAGGCCGGTTTGCAGCGCGATTTCCGCGCCGATGTGCCCCAGTTCCGCGTTGCCGCGCTGCCGCACGGCGCGCTGCTGATCCTGAGGCGGGATGAAAATCCGGCCGATTTCGAGCGGCGCTTCGGAGGCGCTCTGGAGCCGCTGGGCTCGACTGCGCTCCATGCATTTTACCGGCTTCAACTGAAGCGGTAGGCCCGGTAGCGCTGCCGATAGGCTCCGGGCGGTATGCCCGAGATCCGGGTGAAATTGCGGTAGAAAACTTCGATGGCGTCGAATCCGCACTCGGCGGCGATCTCCTTGATCGGCCGGTCGTCGGCCAGCAGCAGCCGCCGGGCGCGGGCCATGAGTTGCGCCTGATGATAGCGGAACGGCGATTGCCCGAGGTGCCGGCGGAACAGCCGGTTCAACTGCGGAGCGCTGATGCCCGCGGCGCGGCAGAGCCTGTTGCCGTCCCAGCCGCGTTCCGCCTCGTCGCTCAGAAATCGGAGCGCCCGAGCCAGCGGCAGAGGATACGCCGCCTTGTCGGAAGCTCCGGCGGCGGTCGGGGAAAGATATTGCCGCAGCAGCATGCCGTAAACGTAGACGCCCAGCGCCGGATGATTTTCCCGCGCGGCGGCGAAGAGTTCCAGCACTTCGGTGCAGAAGCCGTCGAGGAGCTCCGGTTTTTTCCAGCTTCCGATCCGGCCTTCCGGCGGCCGCGCCGGATAACCGTCTTCGACTTCGAATCGCAACGCCAGGCAGCGATAGGGCGCTTCCGGGGTCGTGTCGAAAATGGTGTGTCCTCCCGCCCGGTGCCAGAAAATCGTACCGCGGCCGAATTCCCGCCGTTTGCCTCCGCAGGCAAAAAACACCCGCCCCCCGGTCAGGATTTCCACGACCTCCCAGCCCGGCGGAATTACATAGGGATGGACGACGGCGTCATCCGGCGCGCTGTAGCTGCCCGCCGCGGCCAGTTTCGGAACCCATGGCGTGAATGGTTGCTGATCCATCAATTAATGATCGTATTCGTCAATTGCAAAGTTTTTTTGTTATGGTAAATTGTTCTCAGGTAAGATATCAGTGTTTTACCAAAAAGCAAGAAAGGTCAATCGGAAAATGACTCGGGACATCGGCATTCAGCTCTACTCGCTGCGGGACGATGCAGCCAAAGACTTCATCGACGTGCTGAAATTCGTTTCCGGCGTCGGCTACAAGGCAGTCGAGCCGGCCGGATTCTGGGGACTTAAGCCCCGGGAATTCAAGCGGATCATCGACGACCTCGGCCTCAAGCTCTGTTCTTCGCATTCGCCGTGGGCACGCGGCAACAACCTGCCCGAGGTGATCGATATCCTCGGCGAGCTTGATCTGAAGCTCGCGGTCTGCGGATTCGGTCCCGACGATTTCAAGGACCTCGACGCCATCCGGCGCACCGCCGACTGGGTCAATGCCGCCGGGACCGAACTGGCGCGGCACGGCATCACTCTTTTTCAGCACAACCACGACTTTGAATTCGCCATGCTCGACGGCCGGCTCAAATACGATATTTACGCTGCACTCGCACCCGCGGTCAAGTTCCAGATCGATGCCTTCTGGGCGAGCAATTTCGGGGCCAACGATCCGGCCGCCATGGTCCGGCGCTTTGCGCCGCGCATGGTGTCGCTCCACCTCAAGGACGGCGCATTCGAGCACGATCACAGCAAATTCACCATGGTCAACGGCTTCCTCGACCGCAAGCTCCGGCTGATGCCGCTCGGCACCGGCGAAATGGATATCCCCGCGATCATCGCGGCGACGCCGGAAACGGTTTCGACCGTGATCGTCGAACTCGACAGTTGCGTGATCGACATGCGCGAAGCGCTCCGGCAAAGTTATCGCTACCTGACCGAAAACCGGCTTGCGGCGGGCAGCCGCTGAAGTCGGTGATCGTGCACAACCACAGCAAGGAATCGGAATCATGAATCAAACGAAAATCGGGATCATCGGCTGCGGCATGATCAGCGACACCTATTTCAAAGCCGCGCAGCGCTTTGCCATGATCGAAGTCGCCGCCTGCGCCGATTTGAAGGCGGAACTGGCGCGGGAAAAAGGGGAACTGTATGGCGTCCGCGCCCTCGGCGTCGAGGAGCTTCTGGCCGACCCCGGGATTGCGCTGGTGTTCAACCTCACACCGCCTCTGGCGCACAGCAAAATCGCCATGATGACGCTGGAAGCGGGCAAGCACGCTTACAGCGAAAAGCCCTTCGGGATTGATCTCGCCGATGCCGAACAGGTGATGCGCCTTGCCGCGCGCAAACATCTGGCGGTGGGATGTGCGCCGGACACGTTTCTCGGCGGCGGTCTCCAGACCGCGCGCAAACTGCTGGATGACGGCTGGATCGGCAAGGTTCTGGCCGGAACCGCCATGGTCATGGGCCGCGGCCCCGAAAAATGGCCTCATGCGCCCTTTTTCTACGATCGTGGAGCGGGTCCGATGCTCGACCTCGGCCCCTACTACATCACCGCGCTGGTCCATCTGCTCGGCCCCGTCGTCAGTGTGACCGCGGTCACCGGCAAAAGCTCGGAAACCCGGATCGGCGGCCCCGAGACCGTGCCGCATGAATATCCGGTCAAGGTCGATACCCATCAGACCGGAATCCTGCGCTTCGCTTCCGGCGCGGTGATCACCATGATCGCCAGCTTCGACGTCTACCGTCACGGCCATCATCCGATCGAGCTCTACGGCGACCAGGGTTCGATGCAGGTGCCGGACCCCAATACCTTCGGGGGACCGGTCCGTCTCTTCCGCGTCGGTTACCGCGACTGGCAGGATGTGCCGCTCTCGCACGGCTATGCCGAAAATTCGCGCAGCATCGGCGCGGCGGACATGATTTGCGCTCTCGCCGAAGGCCGTCCGCACCGGGCTTCAGGCGAGCTGGCGTTTCATGTGCTGGAGGTGATGCTGGCGTTCGAGGAAGCCAGCCGGCGCGGCGAAACGGTGGCCATCCGCAGCCGTTGCGACCGTCCGGCGGCATTGCCGCTGGGACTGGCCGACGGCGAACTGGATTGATGGTCCTGCCGTCAAAAGTCGCTGAGTCAAGCTCGAAAAAACGACGACAAAGTGACGGGCGAACCCGTCACTTTGTCGTCGAAGCATCATTCCGCGCCGTCGCTTCGCTTTGCGGCCGCGGCGGACCGAGGTGGCGCCGAAGCAATGACAGCGCCGCTTCGCCGTCGCGGAGTTCGAAGCATTCGGCAATCGCCCGATGGGCCAGATTGGTCCGGCGCACCTGGTCGGCCGACAGTTGCGGCACTGCCTCCGACCGGGCAAAGCGGTATTGGAAGAATTCGGCCAGCGCCCGGTCGATGATGCCCAGGGTCCGGCATTGCGCGGGCCGCAGCAGCGCCCGGTGGAACCGCAGTTCCGCCTGACTGAAGCGCGCCATCGCGGCCGCATCGGCGACCGCGGTGAAGCTCTCCAGCTCGGTCAGCGCCGCGCGGATTTCCTCAAGGTCTTCCAGGCGGGCGGCCGCCACCGCGTCGGCGACGAGACCGATTTCCAGCACCCGGCGCAGTTCGTAAAGCTCCGGCTCCGGCGCCGTCCCGCAGCGTCCGGCCAGTTGCAGCACTTCGCCCAGCACGGTCACGAAATCCACCGTTTCCAGCCGGAATCCGCTGCCCCGGCGGGAAGTGATCACGCCCAGCGCCTTGAGGTGGCTCAGCCCCTCGCGCAACACCATCCGGGAAACCCCCAGCGCCTCCACCAATGTTTTTTCCGGCGGCAGCATCGCGCCCGGCCGCAGGCGTTCGCGTTCGATATAATCCAGCAGCCGGCCGATCATCCGGCGGCTCAGCGGTTCATGCGGTGAATCCATTCTTGTTAGCCCTCCGATTGCGTCATGCGCTTACAGTAGCACCGGTTCTGCGCAAAAGCAATTCCGCGCCATAAATATTACTAATTTTAATAAAACAGCCCTTGATTTTGAAAAAAAATCGATTATCTTTAAAATTAGTAATACTACAGAAAGAAAAACGGAGGTCATCTCATGAATGTTCTGGAGAGTTTTTCGCTGCGCGGACAAACCGCGCTGGTCACCGGCGGGGCCGGATTGTACGGGCGGCAGATCGTCGAAGCGCTGGCGGAGGCCGGAGCCGAAACCTTCATGGCGTCGCGCAATCTTGATGCGCTCGAAACCTATGCCGCGGAATTACGCGGCCGCGGCTGGAAGGTTCAGGCGCTGAAGCTCGACTTGGCGGATCAGGCGGAGATCGACGGCTGCGTGGCCGAAATCGTCCGCCGTTCCGGGCGGTTCGACATTCTGATCAACAATGCCGTGAACCGCTGCGCGGTCCAGAGCTGGGAGCGGGACATGGATGATTTCGACCGGAGCTTCCGGGTCAATGCGTCGAGTCTTTTTCGCCTTACCCGGCAGGCCGCCGAGGCGATGAAATGCTGCGGCCATGGCGGCAGCATCGTCAACATCGCCAGCTACATGGGGCTGCTCGGTCCCAATCCCTCCAACTATCCCGGCGGCAATGCCGGGGCGAATTTCTCCCCGGCTTATTTTTATGAAAAAGGCGGCATGGTCAACTTCACGCGCTATGCCGCCAGCATGCTCGGCGCCGACGGCATCCGGGTCAACTGCATCTGCCCCGGCGGATTCCAGACCGAAGGCATGACGCCGGAATTCATCCGCCAGTACTCGACCAATACCATGCTCGGCCGCCTGGCCGACGAATCCGACCTGAAGGGGATCATCGTCTTTCTCGCGTCGGGCGCCGCCAAATATCTGACTGCCGCGGTGATTCCGGTCGACGGCGGCTACATTGCCAAATAACCGGTCCGAAAGGACTCATTTCAAGGATTGCAGATCATGAAATTTTCGCGCCTGATGCTCGGCACCGTACAATTCGGGTTGCCTTACGGCATCAACAACCGCCTCGGCCAGCCCTCCTTCGACGAGGTCGCGGCCATTCTCCGCGCTGCCGCCGACGGCGGTATCAATGTGCTCGACACCGCGCGCAACTACGGCGACAGCGAAGCGGTACTGGGGCTCGCGCTGGAAAAAACCGGCCTGGCATCGCACTTCCGGATCATTTCCAAGGTCAAGCGCTTTCCCGCCGATCTCGCTGCCGCGGATGCGCCCGGCTGGGTTGAAAATTCGGTCACGACTTCGCTGAAGCTGCTGAAGCGGAAGAGTCTGGACGGCCTGTTGCTGCATCACGAGGACGACCTGCCTTTTTTCGCTTTGCTGGAAACCTGCCGGGCCAAAGGCTATGCGGAGGCCGTCGGGGTATCGCTCGACAGCCGGCAAAGCCTTGCCGCCGCGGCGCAGGTCGACCTGGCGATGGCCCAGCTGCCGGGCAATATCGTCGACCGCCGCTTCTTTCCGCTGGCGGAGAAACTTCGGCGGCAGGGCGGCGCGGTTTTCATGCGCAGCGTCTATCTCCAGGGCATGCTCTTCAAGCCCGAGGCGGAGGTTCATCCCGGTCTCGGGCCGCTGTTGACCGTGCGGAAGGCGCTGGAAAAACTTGCCCGGGATGCCGGCATCGCTCCCGGCGAACTCTACTTTCGTTATATGCTTGGCTTCACGGCGGCGGACAGCATTCTGACCGGAGTGGATTCGGTTTCCCAGCTGCGGGAAAATCTGGCGCTGTCCGCCCGGGGCGCTTTGCCCGCGGCGTTGGTCCGTGCCGTCGACCGGCTGGTTCCGGAGCTGCCCGAAAATCAGGTGCGGCCCGGGAACTGGCCCAAATAATCAATCTTGCCGGAGCAATCGGCCGAGCGCATGCTGGACCGGGGAGGGACGCTCTTTGCCCGCCCAATCCATGGCGTCGAGCTCCTCGATCGCGGCGAAAATCCGGCAGCAGGCTTCACGATAGTCAATGCCGCCGAGTTCGGCCAGCAGTCGGATGCCGCGGTCGAGCAGTTTTTTATTGGAGACGCTGACCCAGCTCATCCAGTTGCCGCTGACCCGGCCGAAACGGACCATGGTGCCGGTCGAGATATTGTTCCAGACCAGTTTTACCGCGAGATGGGTCATCAACTTCAGCGGGGTTTCGGGCAGCGCGAAACGGATGAAGAAATCGGCGCCGGGATTGTCATCGCCGACATGGAGCCGGCGCCGCGCCGCCGCGGTCGCCGCCAGACGGTCGAAGGCCGCGCTCAAGCTCGAATAACGCTCTTCGCCGTCGCTTACGGTAAAGAGCACGCCGGCGTCGGCAGGGCCGCCGGTACGCAGCGTTGGGGTTTCGTTGCCGATGGCGAAGCGCAGCAGCGCGGCGGCGTTCAATTGCGGCGGATTCCGGATCAATTTTTCCGGCGCGTTCATGGCACGGTAATCGTCGACGCTCCAGTTCAAACAGCGCATCGGCCGCTCCAGCACCCGGGCCCAGGCGGCGGCGGTGTCGAGCAGCGGATTTTTGACGAACGCCCATGATTGCGGCGAAACCGTGTCGTCGCTCATGCGGAAGGGCGGCAGCATGAAGGTGGGGGAGCGCTCAGTGGTATCGGTGAAGAGGTCGAGCAGGCAATCTCCGGCCCAATAGGTGATTTTGCCCGACCGGCGATAGGTGTCGCATTCAAATTCGATCGCGGCGGCCAGAGCGCGGACCGCTTCCGGCGTCGCCAGTTGGGCCAGCATTGTTTCATAGGCGGCGGCGAAATCGTCGATCCGGGGGGCATGATCGGGCAGCAGTTCGCCCGCCATCCGTTCCAGCGCCGCGCCCGCGACCAGCTGTTCCGAGGTGGTCGCCTGCATCCGGGTCGAACCGGCAAGGCCCATCGGGCCGCAGAAAAGATCGATCACGGTGACGTTGGGGTTGCGGATCGCCTCGCGCGAACGCTCGAGGCGCTCGGCCAGCAATTCGGCCGGATTGTTGAACAGCAGAAACGCATGCGCGCCGCGTTCGGTCGCTTCGGTGAGCGTTCCCAGCACGGAAGAGGTTTCGCCACCCTCGGTGATCGCCACCAGCATGTCGGCGGCGGTCATGCCGAGCTCCGCCACCTGCCGCCGGCCGAAAACCGCATAATCCTCGAAGGATTCGACCGATTTGATCAGGGCGAAATCGCCGCCGGTCATGATGCTCAGGACCGAATTTTCATAGGCTGCGCCGCGGGGATCGCCCTGTTCCCGCAGCCGCCGGAAGAAGTTGCGCCACATGGCTTCCAGCAGGATGCTCAGCCGTCCGGTCGCGCCGCAGCCCGAAAAAACGATGCGTCCGCCCTGCCTGAGCACCGCGACGCCGCGCTCGACCAGCTGTGCGAATTCCGGTCCGGCAAACACCCGGCGGGCCATCGGCGCCACCTCCGCGTCAACCCGCTGCAACGTCCGGACGCCGTCGGCCGAAGCGTGCCGGAAATCGGCTTCCAGCGTGCGCGACAGCGGATTGGATTGTTCGGTCGGGAGAAAGCCGAGATGAAACTGCTGCTCGCAAGCGATGAATTCGGCGGCCTGACGCTCCACTTCACGGGAAAACATGATATAACAACACTTTCTTAATATGAAATGATGATTTCAAATTAAGATACATCCGGCAAGAAAAATTACAACCGGAAGGGCCGGAGAAACAGGCGGATGACGCATGCCGGCCGAATGGGCGGACGCTCAGTTCCAGAGCAGGGTCGCCACTTCCGCTTCGTAGCGGCAGAGTTCGTGTTCGGTGATCACGCCGAGGACGTGACCGTTGCGGCTGGTGACCACCGCGCCGGGCAGCTTCTGGGCGCGCATTTCCGCCTGGCAGAAGGATACCGCGGCGTCGCCGCGGAGCAGCAGCAGCCGCTGGGCATGAATTTTTTCCGGCGCCTGGCCGGAGCGGGTCAGCCAGTACCAGAAGCCGTCGGGCGCATGGCGCAGGAGCTTGACTGCGCCGTCGACGAAGGGCACTTCCGCCGTCGGCGGGAGCGGGCCGGTCACCACCCGGATCTGCCGGTTGATGATGTCCCGTACCGGGGTATTGCTTGACCGCGCCGCCATCAGGCTGTCGTGGGGCGCCATGCCGCGCAGCCAGAGAGATTCGTCGTAGACATTCTGCCGCAGAAAAACCCGGTGCACCACGCCGGCCGCAATCGCACTCAGCAAAACCAGCGGGATTATGAGGTCGACGCCCGACATCTCCGCCACGACCAGGGTGCCGGCCAGCACCCGGCCGCTGGCGCCGCCGATGCCCGAAGCCATTCCCGCCAGAATCAGCAGCGTTACCGGAATATCCGTCCCTGGCAAGAGGCGGGCCAGAATCCCGGCGTAGAATGCGCCCAGAACTCCGCCGGCGAAGATCAAAGGTGAAAAAATCCCGCCCGAAGCGCCGGAGGCCAGAGAGAGCACGGTGGTCACATATTTGCCCAGGAGCAGCAGGAAAATGAAGCCCAGCGAATATTCGGCGCCCTCCAGCAATGCCGCCGGAGCCGCGAAACTTACGCCGTCGACATAGTATCCGCCGAAAAAGTATTCAAACAGATAAAGCGTGAGTCCCACCCCCACCATGCCGGTGGCGTAACGCACCCAGAAGCGGTGCGAGTAAACCGCCAGAAAATTCTTGACCCGCCGGATGCCGATTTGGAACGCAATCCCGTAGAGTCCGGCCAATACGCCCAATCCCACGAAGGCCGGCCACAGATAGGCCGAATTCACCATGCACAGCCAGCGCGCCGCCACGTCCTGCGTCACCAGATGATAGTGTCCGATCAGCCCGCCGGTTACCGAATTGGCGACGATGACCGCGATGGCCACCGGCAGCAGCGAGAAGACGTTGACCGCCGGGAGCATGAATTCAATGGCGAAGAACAACCCGCCCAGCGGCGCATTGAAGAACCCGGCTATGCCGCTGGCCGCGCCCGCCGAAATCAGGATGGCGCGCTCGCTCGGCACCTGGCGGAAGCCCAGCAGCGCGCCGAACGCCGCGCTGATCTGGACGATCGGGCCTTCGCGTCCGACCGAGGCTCCGGAGCCGATGGTGATGGCGGAGGCGAGGCTTTTGAGTCCGGCGACGCGCCAGTGAATCTTGCCCTCCTCGAAGTAGATCGCCCGCAGCACATGGGGGACGCCGGAGCCGCGGATTTCCGGCGTGTAGCGGGCCGCGATCACCGCCACCAGCAGTGCGCCGAGCACCGGAATGAAGATGATCCCCGCGCCCCACGGGCTTTCCGGCGTAAGTTCCATCGGATTGTAGTAAAACGACCAGGTGCCGGCGAAGGAAAGGTTGTGAAACAGCGAAATCAGCAGCCGGAAGAAAATTGCGAAAAGCCCGCCGGCGATTCCGATCAGGACCGCATAGACCGAAAGCGCGAAAACCCGGACCAGATCATTCAGCTTGTCCAGAGGCAGTTTCATTTGACAAGAACCGCTTCCCGCGTTATGTTTTGCCATGGCATTCATATAAGGAGAGCGCGAAAATGCGAATTTTGTTGCAACGGGTGGAGGCCGCCGCCGTCATGGCGGCGGGCGAAGAGCTTGGCGCGATCGGCGCGGGATTGCTGGCGCTGATCGGATTCACCCATGACGACGACTTGAAAACGGTCGATTTTCTCGCGGAAAAATGTGCCAATCTCCGGATTTTCGAGGATGGCGCGGGCAAGATGAATCGTTCACTGCTCGATACCGGCGGCGCCATGCTGATCGTATCGCAGTTCACGCTGTACGGCAACGCCGAACGCGGCCGCCGCCCCGATTTCATCGCCGCGGCGCGGCCGGACGTTGCGATTCCGCTTTACGAGGCGTTCATCGCCGCCGTCCGGACGCGCAATGTCCCGGTCGCCACCGGCCGCTTCGGCGCGGAAATGAAGGTGCGGCTGATCAATGACGGTCCGGTCACGCTGATGCTGGAAAAATAATCGGGAAAAACCGCACGCCGAACTTGCATAACCGGCCGAGAACGGTTAAATTTCCTGCATGATATTTGGCAGCTGATGTTCCGGAATAATTCATGAAGAAAAAAGTGGTGATCCTCGGCGCGTCGGGTTCGATCGGACAGAATGCGGTCCGGGTGCTGGAAGCGCTGCGCGGCGAGTTCGAGGTCGTCGGCATGGTGGCCCGAAACAATGCCGCGCGTCTGGCCGAACAGGCCGCGCGGCTGGATTGCCGCGAACTGGTGATTGCGGACGAAAGCCGTCTCGGCGAACTCCGCCGGCTGGCTCCCTCCGGAGCCCGCTGCCAGTGCGGGGTCGGCGCGATCGTCGAACTGGTGACCCGCGGCGAAGTCGATACGGTGCTCTGCGCGATCGTCGGCACCGGCGGACTGCTGCCGGTGCTGGCGGCGTTGCGCGCGGGCAAGCGCATCGCGCTGGCCAGCAAGGAGGTCATGGTCATGGCCGGAGAGCTGGTCAACCGCGAACTTGCCGCGGGCCATGGCCGGATTGTCCCGGTCGACAGCGAGCACAGCGCAATTTTCCAGTGCCTGGACGGGCGCAATCCGGCCGAAGTCCGGCGGGTGATCCTGACCGCTTCCGGCGGCGCTTTCCGCGACTGCGATGACGAAACGCTGAACCGGGCGACCTATCGCGATGCGCTGGCTCATCCGGTCTGGTCGATGGGACCCAAAGTCACGGTCGATTCGGCGACGCTGATGAACAAGGCGCTGGAAATTCTGGAGGCGGGGGCGCTTTTCCGGCTGCCGGCCGAACGCATCGGTGTGGTGATCCATCCCCAGTCCGTAGTGCATTCGATGGTGGAGATGATCGACGGGTCGCTGCTGGCGCAGCTTTCGGTGCCGGACATGCGCTTTGCGATTCAGTACGCCCTGACCTACCCGGCGCGGGCCGACGGCAAACTGCCGGAACTCGATTGGGAAACCCTCCGGACGCTGGAATTCCGGCCGCCGGACCGGAAGCGCTTTCCAAGTCTGGATTTCGCTTACGCGGCGCTCGGCGCCGGCGGCACTATGCCCGCGGTGCTCAACGCGGCCAACGAGATTGGCGTCGAGCGTTTCAGCCGGGGGCTGATCGGACTGCCGGATATCTGGCGCGGCATCGAGCGCACCATGAGCTGCCACCGGGCGTCGGCGCAGGAGAATCTTGAAACGGTGCTGGCGGCCGATGAGTGGGCGCGCCGGAAAACCGGTGAAATATTGGATGGATTGAGCCGGTGACGGCGGAAGCAGAACAGGAAGGATGAAGTAAAGCATGGACTATGAATATCTGATCAACTGGTTTTTGTCCGGCCTCGGCATGATCGGGTCGATTTTATTTGTGGTGTTCTTTTTCGGCATGTGCGTTTTCGTGCACGAACTGGGGCATTTTCTGGTGGCGCGCTGGCGCGGGCTGCATGTCGACGCCTTCTCGATCGGGTTCAAGAAGATCTGGGCCAAAAAAATCAATGGCGTTGAATACCGCATCGGCTGTCTGCCGCTGGGCGGTTATGTCGAGCTGCCGCAGGTCGATTCCTCCGACGCCACGCCCCATGCCGCCGACGGCACCGAACTGCCCCGGGCGAAACCCCTCGACCGCATGCTGACCGGACTGGCCGGGCCGGTCTGCAATATTCTTTTCGGTCTGGCGCTGGGCTGCGTGGTCTGGTGGTGGGGCATTCCTCAGGACACCCCCAGGATGCGGACGGTCGAAGTCGCCAGCATCAATCCCGACAGCCCGGAATACCGCGCCGGGCTGCGCATCGGCGACCGGATCGTCAAGATCAACGGCAAGACCTTTTTCATGGCCTGGAAGGATTTCGTGGCCGAAATCCTGACCACCATCGATGAAGTCGATCTTGAGGTCGAGCGCCAGGGTGAAACGGTCCGCATCTCTTATCTGCCGGCGACCAATCCCCATATGCTTCAGGTGGAAAAAACCGCCTATCCCTTCTTCCTGCCCCGGATTCCGCTGGAGTTCCATCCCGACAAGGGCTCTCCGGCGGACAGGGCCGGCATCCGCGGCGGCGATGAGCTGGTGTCGATCAACGGTCACGACTTCGACGATTTCGTCTCGGTCCAGATGCTGATCAATTATTACGGCGACAAGCCGCTGGAATTCGAAATGCGGCGTTCCGACGGTGAACGCTATACCGTGACCGTGACCCCGGAGGCGGTGCCCGACGAGCTCAATTTCCTGACCGTTTATTACACCGGCGTAGTGCTGGGGCCCAACCTTCAGGTGCAGGGCCTGTTCCGCGATTTTCCGGCGGAGAAGGCCGGAATCATGCCCGGCGACACCATTGTCGCCTACAACGGCAAGCCGGTCCATTCGTTCGATACGTTCACCGAGCTGGTTCAGGAGGGTGCGGACAAGGAATCCACCCTGACGGTCCGGCGGGGCGGGCGCGAGGAGACCTTCAAGCTGACCGCCAAGGCGGTCCGGCCCCGGTCGATCGGCGTCTCCTTCATGCTGCGCGACCATCCGACTCCGTGGCAGCAGTTCTACAGTTTGATCGAGCTGACTGCCAAATCGCTGCGCAGCATGGGGGTCAAGCTGGCCAATTCCATGGGACTGACCGAATCCCAGAGCAATCTTTCCGCGCGCAACATGTCCGGTCCGCTGGGCATGGCGGTGATGCTTTACCGCTCGGTTCAACTGTCGCCGGCGATGGGGCTTTACTTCGTGGTCATGATCTCCTTCGCGCTGGCGATTTTCAATCTGCTGCCGATTCCGGTGCTGGACGGCGGGCATGTTTTTCTGGCGCTGCTGGAGATGATCTTCCGGCGGCCGATGCCGGTGCTCGCGGTGCGCTGGATCAGCTATGCCTTCATCTCCTTCCTGGTGGTGCTGATGGTTTACGTCACCTGGATCGACGTGTTGCGGGTGATGGATCATTCGATGCGCGGCTCCGCGCCGCCGGCCGGAACATCGGCGCAGTCCTCCGGGGACAGCCGGGACAAACCCAAAGACAAGCCCGCCGAACCGGGAAAGCAGCCGCTGCCGGCGGTCGGCGCTCAGTCGGAAAAGGCGCATGAATAAGCTGCGGCGCACGGTTTATCTGGGCAAGGTCGCCGTCGGCGGCGGCCGCCCGGTATCCATTCAATCCATGTGCAATACGCCGACGGCCGATGTCGGTGCGACTTTGGCGCAGATCGTCCGCCTGGCCGGCGCGGGCTGCGAAATCATCCGCCTGGCGGTGCCGGATATGGCCGCCGCCGAAGCGCTGGAAGCGATTGTGAAAGCATCACCGCTGCCGGTGGTGGCGGATATTCATTTCGATCATCGGCTGGCGCTGGCGGCGATCGAGCGCGGGGTTGCGGGCATCCGGGTCAATCCCGGCAATCTCGGCGGCGGAGATGCGGTCGAAAAGGTTGCCCGCGCCTTGTGCCGAGCCCGGATTCCGGTGCGGGTGGGGGCCAATTCCGGCAGTCTGCCCAAAGCCTGGCAGGAGCGCCTTCATCATGCCGGGCCGGAGGGGTTCAACGCCGTGCTCAGCGACGCGCTGGTGGAATCGGTGCTGGCGCAGGCGGCGGCCTTCGAACGCCATGGCGTCGAGCAGATCAAGGTTTCGCTCAAAGCCTCCAATGTCCCGGCCACGGTACTGGCTTACCGCAAATTCGCCGAGCGCGCGGATTATCCGCTGCATGTCGGCGTGACCGAGGCCGGAACTCCGGCGCGCGGCGTGGTGAAATCGGCCGTCGGCATCGGCGCGCTATTGCTCGACGGCATCGGCGATACCATCCGGGTCAGCCTGACGGCCGACCCGGAGCAGGAAATCATCGCGGCGCGGCGGATTCTGGAAAGCGTCGGACTGCGCGACGCGGAGCCGGATCTGATCTCCTGTCCGACCTGCGGGCGGACCCGGATCGACCTGATTGCGCTGGCCGAAAAGGTGGAGCGGCTGATCGCGGAGCTGAAACAGGATGGCCTGGCCATCGGCCTGAAGAAAATCGCGGTGATGGGCTGCGTGGTCAACGGTCCCGGCGAAGCGCGCGAAGCCGAGCTCGGCATTGCCGGCGGCGACGGCAGGGTCGCGCTTTTCCGCCATGGCGAAATTCTCGGCACCTATGACGAGGCGGAGGGCTTTGCCCGGCTCCGGGAAGAGATTCTCAAGCATACCCGGAAATAAACCGAACCTCCGGGCGCAAACATCAAACCGAGAAGCGGACGTGGATCACGTCGCCGTCCTGCATGATGTAATCCTTGCCTTCGATGCGGAGCTTGCCCGCCGCCTGAGCCTGATTCCAGCCGCCCGCGCTCACCATATCCTCGTACGAAACCGTCTCCATGCGGATGAAGCCGCGGCATAAATCGGTATGAATCTTGCCCGCCGCCTGCGGCGCGGGGGTGCCGCGGGTCACGGTCCAGGCGCGCGACTCCATGGGACCGGCGGTGAAGAAGGTCAGGTAATCGAGCAGCCGGTAGCCGGTCTGGATCACTTTGCTCAATCCGGTTTCGGTGATGCCGAGTTCGGCCATGAACAGCTGGGCTTCGTCCGGCGAAAGCTGGCCGAGTTCGTCCTCGATCTTGGCGCAGACCGGAATCACTTCCAGATGGTATTCGGCGGCCTTGTCGAGCAGTTGCCGCGCGGCCGCAAGATGCTGGAAATCGGCGACGCCGGTTTCGTCGGTATTGGCGCAGATGAAGCTCGGCATGGTCGAAAAGAGCCCCATGTTTTTGACCAGTTCGACCGCCTTCGGGTTGTCGCGGTCGAATTCGACCCGGCGGCCTTCGGCCAATTGCGCCGCGAGGTCTTTGATGAGCTCGAATTCGAGCTTGGCGTCGGGATCGTTGGAGCGCGCCAGCTTGGCCGCCTTGTCGCGCCGCTTTTCGAGCATTTCGAGGTCGGCGAGCATCAGTTCGGTCAGAATCACCTCCAGATCGTCGGCGGGGTCGACCTTGCCCGCGACATGGACGACGTCGGGATGGTCGAACACCCGCACCACATGGGCGATGGCGTCGACGCTGCGGATATGGCCGAGAAACTGGTTGCCGAGGCCCTGACCCTGGCTGGCGCCGCGGACGAGGCCGGCGATATCGATGAATTTGAGCGTCGAAGGCACGATCCGACCCGATTTTTCGAGCTTCGCCAGCACCTCGAGCCGGGGGTCCGGCACCGCCACGATCCCGGTATTGGGCTCGATAGTGCAGAACGGAAAATTCGCGGCTTCCGCCCCGCCCTTGCTCAACGCATTGAACAGCGTCGATTTGCCGACGTTGGGCAGACCGACCAATCCGCACGAAAAACTCATATCGTCAATTCCTTCGCCTGGTTATTCTTCCGATTCATTCAGGCTTATACTTTACACCGTCCGGAGGCTTTTTGCCAGAAGCGGGGCGGAGTTTTCGGCTTTTTTCCGGCTGCGGGATTTGTGCAACCGGGGTTTGACGGTTATATTAAACGACGGGTATTTGATTTCAATCCAGCGGAAATATCGTTTTATGCAGAAAGTCATCGCCATCGACGGCCCCTCCGCCTCGGGCAAAAGCACGCTCGCCCGGAATCTGGCCGCGCGGTTTCAGATCCCGTACATCAACACCGGCAGCATGTTCCGCGCCGTCGCGCTGGCCGCGCAGCGCCGCGGCGTCGACCGGCAGGACGCCGCCGGGCTGGAAGCCATGCTCAGGGAACTCGATATCGACTACCGGCGCAACGCCGCCGGCGACTGGGAGCTGGCGCTCGACGGCGAATTTCCAGGCGAGGCGCTGCGCACCGCCGACATCGCCGCCGGAGCGAGTCTGGTCGCCACCGTGCCCGCCGTGCGCGAAGCGCTCAAAGCCATGCAGCGCAAGATGTCCGGCAGCCAATGGCTGGTGATGGAGGGCCGCGACATCGGCTCGGTGATTTTTCCCGATGCGGCGTTCAAATTTTTCATCACCGCCTCGCCGCTGGAACGCGCCCGGCGCCGCCTCGCTCAGGAGGGGGGGCGGGCCGGAAGTTCGCTCGAAGAGGTCGCCGCGGCCATTGCGCAGCGCGATGAAACCGACCGCACCCGCGCCGTCGCGCCGCTCCGGGCCGCGCCCGACGCCGAAACCATCGACAACAGCGACATGAGCGCCGAGGAGTTGTTCAACCACATTTATCGCAAGGTGAAACATGCCGTATCATGAAAGCAGCTACCGGGTGCCCTATGCCGACACCGATCAGATGGGCGTGGTTTATTATGCCAACTATCTGGAATACTTCGAGCGCAGCCGCACCGAAATGCTCCGCGACGCCGGGCTGCCCTATTCGGAACTTGAGCGGCTGGGTTACTATCTGCCGGTGCGCGAAGCCCATCTGCAGTACGAATCCGGCGCCCGCTATGACGATCTGCTGACCTTCCGGTCGCAGATTGCGGAAGCGCGGGGCGCACGGCTGGTGATCGTCAGCGAGGTGCGGCGCGGCGACGAACTGCTGGTCAGCGGCAGCGTCACCCTCGCCTGCGTGAACCGCGAGCGGCGCATCACCCGGCTGCCCGCGGTGATTTTCGAAGCGATTCAGAAACTGTCCGCCGAAACCGATTGATCAAACGTTCAAAACATCCATTCCGGAGATTGTGAAAAATGCGTTTACCCGAAGCCGGTTCGCTTTACCCGTTGATGTTTCAGCCGATTTATCAGCGCCGCATATGGGGCGGATCGCTGCTGGCGCGTGTGCTCGGCCGCGAATTGCCGCCCACCGTCGCCGACGAAGACCCGATCGGCGAATCGTGGGAGCTTGCCGACCGCGGCGACGCTCAGAGCAAGGTGGCCAACGGTCCGTTAGCCGGCTGCGAGCTCGGCGCACTGGTCCGGCATTACGGGCAGGCGCTGCTCGGCGCCAACTGGGATGGCGCGCGCTTCCCGCTGCTGGTCAAACTGATCGATGCCGGCGAACGGCTGTCGCTTCAGGTCCATCCCGACGAAGCCTACTGCCGCGCCAACCGCGACGGCTCCGAACCCAAGACCGAAATGTGGTATATCGTCGGCTGCGAACCTTACGGCGAAATTCTCGCCGGGCTGACGCCGCGCGCCACGCGCGACCTGCTGGTCAAGGAGCTCGATTCGCCCCGGGTGGCGGAGCTGCTCCAGCGTTTTCCGTCGCAAATCGGCGACAGCTATTTCATTCAGGCGGGGACGGTTCACGCCATCGGCGCAGGCAATTTGATCTTCGAAATCCAGCAGAACAGCGACACCACCTTCCGGGTCAGCGACTGGGGCCGGGTCGGGCAGGACGGCAAGCCGCGCCAGCTCCATATCGAGCAGGGCATCCGCGCGATCGGATTCTCCAACCGGGTGGTGCCGCGAATTCCGGCGGTCGTCGGCGAAACCAATTTCAACCGCAAGATTCCGCTGGTCGACCGCCATTGCTTCCGGGTCGACTGTCTGCGGCTGGTCGAAGCCTTTCCCGATCATACCGGCAATCTCGCCGGGAGCTTTCATCTCCTGACCGCGGCCAGGGGCTCCATCCGGATTGAATTACCCGGACGCGAGGACGCCGGGGTCACGCTGCCGACCGGCGGCAGCGCACTGCTGCCCGCGGCGCTCGGCGCTTACCGGATCATTCCCGACGGGCATGTGGCCGTGCTCAAGACTTATTTGAAATAATTCCGACAGGACCAGAGAATCATGTTGCAGTTCCAATTCGTTTCCGACCTCGAGGCGCAGTTGCGCGAACGGTTTCCGGGCAAAGCGCCGGCAGATTGGCAAATTCTGCCCGAACGCACGCCGGAAAATATGCCCGGCGAGCTTACCGTCAACACCTTTCGCTTCGCGCGGGTTTTCGGTCAGGCGCCGGATAAAATCGCGGCGGCGGCGGCGGAAATTTTGGCCCGGCATCCGGACATTGAAACGGTCGAGACGATCAAGGCGTTCGTCAATGTGACCGTCAGGCCCGCCGCGCTTTTCCGCGACACCGTGGCCGACGGCCGGAAGTTGCTGGCGGCGGTGACGCTGCCGGAGGCGCAGCGGCGCAAAGTTCTGATCGAATTCTCCGCCCCCAACACCAACAAGCCCCAGCACCTGGGGCATGTGCGCAACAACACCATCGGCATGGCCGTCGCCGGGTTGCTCGGCCGCGTCGGCCATGAAGTGATCCCGATCAATCTGGTCAACGACCGCGGCATCCATATCTGCAAATCCATGCTCGCCTATCTGCGCTTCGGCAACGACGTGACGCCGGAGTCGGCCAAAGTCAAGGGCGATCATCTGGTCGGCAGTTTCTATGTCAAATACGCGCAGGCGCTCGCCGAAGAAATCAAGGCGTTGCGCGCCGCCCGTCCCGAACTCGCCGCCAAGACCGACGAGGAGCTTTTCCTCGAAACCGAAATCGGCGCCGCCGCGCAGGAAATGCTGCGGCGCTGGGAGGCCGGCGATCCCGAAGTGCGGAAACTCTGGCAGATGATGAACTCCTGGGTGCTGGCCGGCTTCGATCAGACCTACCAACGCATGGGCATTCATTTCGCCCACACCTACTACGAGAGCGAAACCTATCTGCTGGGCAAGGATCTGATCGCCGACGGCCTCGCCCGCGGCGTTTTCCGGAGGCGCGCCGACGGCGCGGTGACCGTCGATCTGGGCAAGCTCGGCCAGAAAGTGGTGTTGCGGTCCGACGGCACCAGCGTCTACATTACGCAGGACATCGGCACCACGGTCAAAAAATATCACGACTACCACCCCGACGAACAGATCTGGGTGGTGGGCGACGAGCAGAACCTCCACTTCCAGATGCTTTTCGCGATCCTGAAGCAGCTCGGGTATGCGTGGGCCGACGGCCTGAGCCATCTCTCTTACGGCATGGTCAATCTGCCCTCGGGCCGGATGAAGAGCCGCGAGGGCACTGTGGTCGACGCCGACGATCTTTTCGACGAAATGGTCGCGCTGGCGCGCGAAGCCTGCCAGGAACGCGCCGACGGCGAAACCGCCGCGGCGGAGCTTGACCGCCGGGCTGAGATCATCGGCATGGGCGCGCTCAAATTCATGCTGCTCAAGTTCAACGCCAAAACCACCATTCTTTTCGACCCCTCCGCCTCGATCCGGTTCGAGGGCGACACCGGGCCCTACGTCCAATATGCCTGCGCCCGCATCGCTTCGATCGAACGCAAGGCGGCGGAGCGCGGCATCGTGCTCGATGCGGCGGCTCCGGATTGGAGCCTGCTGGCCCGCAGTGAAGAAAAATTGCTGGCGCTGACCCTCTGGTTCTATCCTCAGGCGGCGCAACAGGCCGCCGAGCGGCGCGACGCCTCCGGGCTGGTTGAATATCTGCTCGATCTGGGCAAGAGTTTCAACCGTTTCTACCGCGAATGCCCGATTCTGGGCGCGGACGATCCGGCGATTGCCCGGGTGCGGGCCGCATTGGCCGCCCGGACCCGGGACGTGCTGGTTGACGGCTTGAAAACGCTGACCATCGGCGTCCCCGACGCCATGTAACCGGCGCATCGGAAGCCGGGCGCCGGCGCTTTCCGCGCCGGAACGCTTCAGATGCCGTACTCGCGCCGGTAGGCGCCCGGGGGGCGGCCGAACTGGCGGCGGAACATCTTGCTGAAGTAAAAGATATCGTCGAATCCGCATTCCAGTGCCGCCAGCTTGAGCGGCAGATCGGGGCGGTCGCAGATCAGCTGCGCCGCCCGGTTCAGCCGCAGGCGGTTCAAAAACGCCACCGGCGCTTCGCCCGCAGCTTTTGCGAAACAGCGCCGGAAATGGGCTTCGGACCAATGCAACGCGCGGGCGGTCGCCTTCCAGTCGCGCGCTTTTTCCGGCGCGGTGCGCAACTCTTCGAGCAGCCGTTCCAGCCGCAGCGCCTCCCGTCCGGGACCGCGTCCGGCTTCTTCCTGAAGGTAAAGAAAGAGTTCCAGCAACCCGAGCGCGCCCTGATCGTGCCGTCCCCGGTCCAGCGACCGGATGATCCGGCCGAACAACTCCTCCAGCCGCGCCGGTTCGCGCACTGCCAGCGGCTCGGCCAGAGTCAACAGCCCGCGCTCCGCCCAGCGGTCGGGCTCGCGGCCTTCGAAGGCGACGAACCAATGCCGCCAGACCCGGCGGCTGTCGGGCTCTCGGCGATATTGCCGCCAGCCGCCGGGTCGGGTGATCCAGACCACCGGGGCGCGGAGCATCCGGTGCGCCGGCGGTTGATCCGGCACGTCGCTCCAGCGGTAGTCAAGCTCGCCCTCCGCTTCGAAATTGACTGCGTAATACTCGAATCGCCGGGTCACCGGCAGATAGTAGTCGGGCCGGAATCCCCAGCGCGGAAAATGAATGTCGAGAAAAGAAGCCATAATGCGCGAAAAATACCAAAAAAGCTTTTTTTGAACATTTACAATCCAATTTTATCATGCTAATAATATACAAAAGAAAAATGATTTTTGCAATTCCGGAAAGGTTGTCACGATGAAAAAATCAAGCCGGTTCGATGCACTGCTCGGGCAGTTGTCGGTCGAGGAAAAAATTGCGCAGATGCTGGTGTTCGGCGTCGGCGGCGCCATGATCGATCCGCTGCTGGTCCGGTTTGTGAAGCAATACGGCCTGGGCGGTTTTCGCGTCACTCCCAACGGCGACCGCAAGGCGGTGCGCTATCTGCCCGAGGGCGCGCGCGGGGTCGAGCATGTGAACCGTGTGCCGCAATGGCAGGAAAAGTTCATTGACTGCAAGGTTCCGGCGCCTTTCCTGACGCCTGGGGTCTACAGCGGCCAGCTCAACGATTTCCGCCGGCTTGCCTTTGACCGGCGCGGCCTCGGACTGCCGATGCATGTGGTGGCCGACTGCGAAGCCGCCGGCGGCAATTTCGCCCCGCCCTACATGATTTCGATGCCTCAGGCGATGGGTTTCGGCGATCTCGGCGATCTTGATCTCCTGGAGCATTCCTGGCGGGCGATGGCGCGCCAGCTCAAGGCCGTCGGCATCGACTGGCTCCATTCGCCGGTGGTCGACGTCAATACCAACCCCCGCAACCCGGAAATCTCCGCCCGCAGCTTCAGCGCCGATCCGGCTGTAGTCACGGCCTGCGCCGCGGCCAACCTGCGCGGTATGAAAGCCGGCAATGTAATCAATTGCCTGAAGCATTATCCGGGGCGCGGCGACAGCGCCGAGGACGCTCATTTCGGCCTGCCGGTGATCAACGCTTCGCGCGAGGCGCTGATGAGCATCCACCTTCGTCCCTACCGCGAACTGATTGCGGCGGGCGGGGTCGAATCGGTGATGCTGGCCCACACCGTCTTCCCCCGGCTCGATCCGGCGGCCGAGGTGGCCACGGTGTCGGAATACCTGATCAGGGAACTGCTCCGCGGCGAACTCGGCTTCGAGGGCGTGATCACCACCGATTCGCTGACCATGGGCGGTTTGATGGCACGCTACAGCGTCAGCGAAGCCGCCATCCGTGCGATCAATTATGGCGTCGATCTGCTGCTGCTCAAAGACGAGAACGCGTTGCGCTTCGAGCTCCACCGCGATTTGGTCGAGGCGGTGCGGCAGGGACGCATCGCCGAGGCGACCGTCGACCGCTCGCTGCGCCGGGTCTGGTCGCTCAAATACGATCACGGGCTGTTCGAACAGGGCGGCGCGGTCGACAGCGCCGCGGCCGACGACTTCATCCGGCGCGACGAATTCCGCCAGATCGGCGTCGAAATGTCGGAAAAGGTGCGCAATGTGGTGCGCCTCGAACCCGGCATCCTGCCGCTCAAGCCGGAACAGAAGGTGCTGATCATCGACCGTATTACCGGCCATCAGCTGCGGCGCAACGATTACTGGAATTACCCGGGCATGTTCTTCGAATTCATGCGCCGTTTCAGCGACAATCTGGGGTTCTGCGATTACGACGGCCGGAGCATCGACCGGGCGCTGGCGGCGGCGCGGCAGCTCTTCGACGATTACGATCTGATCGTGCTGACCAGCGATTTCGACCGCAGCGAGGCCGCCGACGCGGACCGGACGCTGGCGGCGGAGCTGGCCGGTCTCGGCAAGCCGGTGATCCAGATCGCCTCCAATCCTTATCTCGAACTGCTGATTCCGGAGACGGTGCGCAACGTGATCGTCACCTACGGACTGATGCACGAACAGCTCGAGGCGGTGAGCCGTTTTCTCTACGGCCGCTGAGTCCGGCGGGCAAAATTGTGCGGAATAAAGACCGCCGGGCTTGCTTTCCCGGCGGAGTGATGATACATTAAAAAGAAGGCTGTTGAAACGTTAAAGCAGAAATCCGGAGGCAGGCGGTCCATGTTCAAGGCAATTCAGGCGCGGTACGAAAAAGAGCTGGTCGAAAATGTGATCCCGTTCTGGGAAAAACATGCGATCGACCGGGAGTTCGGCGGCTATTTCACCAGCCTCGACCGCGACGGCTCGGTTTACGACACCACCAAATACATGTGGATGCAGTGGCGCATCGTCTACATGTTCGGCGAATTCTACTCGTCGAAATACAAACAGGAACGCTTTCTCGACATCGCTTCGCAGGGGTTCGAATTTCTCTACCGACACGGACGCAGCGCCGACGGCTCCTACTATTTCGCGCTGAACCGCGCGGGTGACCCGATTATCGCGCCCTACAATGTCTTTTCCGACTGTTTCGCGGCGATGGGCGCGGCGGAAATGTACCGCGCTACCGGGGAAAAGCGTTATTTCGATGCGGCGCGCGAGGCGATGGACAGCTATCTGCGCCGGGTGGCAAGCGGGAATCCGGCGGGACCGTGGAACAAGAGCCTGCCGGCGCGGCAGAGCTATCTTGCGCTCGGGCACTACATGATGATCGCCAATCTCGCGCTGGTGATGAAGCGCGGCCTCGGCATCGACGAATACGACCGCGCCGGGCGGGAGGCGCTGGATACCGTGCTCGACAAGTTCTGGAATCCGGAATTCAACGTGATGTTCGAAAACATCATGCCCGACGGCCGTTTCGACCTCGAAAGCTGTCAGGGACGGATGCTCAATCCGGGCCATGTGCTCGAAGCGATGTGGTTTATTCTCGACTATCTGACCGGCAGCGGCGACACCGCCCGTGTGCCGGAGGTGATCAACATCATCGCAAAGACGCTGGAATTCGGCTGGGACAGACAGTATGGCGGGATTTTCTACTTCATGGATGTACTGGGCAAGCCGCATCTGGAGCTTCAGCACGACATGAAGCTCTGGTGGGTGCACAACGAAGCAACCATCGCGACGCTCTACGCCTACAAGGTGACCCGCGATCCTCGCTTTCTCGACTGGTTCCGCAAGGTCGACGAATGGAGTTTCGGCCACTTCCCCGATCCGGAATACGGCGAATGGTTCGCCTATCTGAACCGCCGCGGCGAACCCACCCACATGCTCAAGGGCGGCAAGTGGAAGACCTTCTTCCATCTGCCCCGCTGTCTGGCCTTTTCGGCGGCGCTGATGGAAGAACTCAAGTAGCGTCGGCATTTTCCTGGACAACCGGCGGAGGCATTGCTTCCGCCGGTTGTTTTTTGCTGCACTTCCCGGAAAAAATCGCGGTTTTTACTGCCGGATATTTGCCAGAACGAGTTCGGCGGGCTATATTCGGAATGAGCCGGTGCCGCCGGCGGCGCTTTCCGGAATCGCGCATTTCGCGGGGGAGGCAAAGCAACCTTTCCGCCGCGGAGATGATCTTACTCGAAGGCATGAGTACGGCGTTTCGCCGGACGGAATGCCGCCGAGCGGGGCCCCCGGAAAGTACCCGAAGCTTCCGGGCGGGGCCCGGAAGTCCCGAGTCCCG
>JAVBVS010000020.1:0-105498 GCA_036677805.1 Victivallaceae bacterium
TGATCATGGCGGTTTCTTCCCCCTGCTTCAGCATCAGCGCGGTGGCATTGAGATCGTCGTTGACTTCATGCGCGATGCGTTCAGGATGAGAATAGCCGCCCAGGGCGACGCCCTGTTTGAAATTCGGCGGGGTAATCACCGCCGATCCGAATCCGACTTCAAGTCTGTTCATCTTGCCTTCGCGCCTTCTTATGATTGCCGGTGGCGGCAAGTCTCCGCCGCTTCCGTCCGAGCCCTGAATCAGATAACCCTGTTAAAGTTAACATCTGCCATAAATATAACTAAAAAAACAGAAAAAGTCAAGGGTTGAAAAAGAAAAATGTTGACTTTAACATTTTTCGTGATATAGTATCGTAGAGAATCAGGAAATGTCTATGAAACCATCCCGGAAAAGTGTATCCATCAGCGATATCGCCAGGGCCTGCAACGTCAGCGCCATGACGGTCAGCCGCGCACTGCGTCCCGACGCGGTGATCAAATCCGCCACCCGTGAGCATATTCTGGAAATCGCCGCCAGACTCGGTTATCTGCGCAATTCGCGCTTGGGACGGCCGGCGGCGGAACCGGGGCGGAACCTGCCCAAAATTCAGTTGATCATCGGCGGCAGCCCGCGTAAAATGGTGCAGTTTCACGCCAGCTTGATTGCGGCGCTGGAACGCGAAATTACCGCTGCCGGCTGCGAATGCATACTGTTCTGCAGCGACGGCGACGCGCAGGGATTTCTCCGGGTGCTCGAAACCGCCAAGCGTACGCTGGCCCATGCCACGATCATCGCAGGCGATTTCGCCGATCAGGAATTACGGGCGCTGCTGCTGAATTTTCCCGGTGCTGTGGTATTGGACAATCCGGGTCTGACAGCGGAAGACTGCACCTTCAGCAGCATCGGCTTCGACAATAAAGCCGCCGCGGTATCGGCGATGGAGCATCTGCTGGGGCTGAACCGCCGGAATATCATTCTGATCACGGGGGTGCCGGAGCATTTCTTTTCCCGGGAAATTCTCGCCGGGTATTGTGCGGCGCTGGAGCAGCGCCGGCTGCCGGTGCGGCCGGAGCTGATCCGCCACACCGATTTCACCGCTCCCGGAGCGGAGGCGGCGATCGACGATCTGCTGGAACGGCATATCGACTTCGATGCCGTTTTCACCAATGACGAAATGGCCGCGGGCGTCTATCGTTCGCTCCAGCGGCATACCATCGCCATTCCCCGGCAGGTTGCGGTCGTCGGCTGCGACGACCTGCCGCTCGGTAAACTGCTCTACCCGGCCCTGACCACGGTCAAGCTGGATTACACCTTGCTCGCCCGGGAAGCGCTCGACTGCATCACCCGCAAAGAAGCGGGCTTTCAGCCCATCCACCGTCGACTGGCGCCCGAACTGATCGTGCGCCAGTCCACCTGGTAGCCGGAAGCATCCGGCTCACGCCAGCAGACCCGCGGTTTTCAGCAAAGTATTTTCCGCGGCTGCCACTGTGGAATCGACCAGCGTCGTCGTACTGTCTGCGGTAGAAACGCCATAACTCAACGTCCCGGCGCTGATATCCGCCAGCATGGAGTCCATGCTGTCGCTCACCGCAGTCAGCGATTCGCTGCCGGCAGCCACATCCCAGCTCAGATCGATGGCGGAAGCACTCGTCGGCACCGACTCCGTTACGGCCAACGAGTCCTCTACGGCAAGCGTATACTGATTGTTGCCGCTGCCGGCGGCTTCGATTTTGACGTAAGCCGCATCGGTTCCGGTCAACTCCAGCAGCAACGAGGCGGTAGCGGTGCTCTTCAACGTAAAGGAACTGCCGGTCCTGGTCGAAACCTTACCGTTCGCACCGGTCAGTTCCAACGTTACCTTGACTTCATTGCCCTCGCTGTCAAAAAAAGTGATCTTGGCCGAGCCGGAGTTTTGCGTCAACCCCAGTTTGCCCTCGGCCAAGTCACTTACATCATAAATATCCGTCGCATCGACATTGCGGACCACAGTT
Organism: Victivallaceae bacterium; assembly: GCA_036677805.1. GTDB lineage: Bacteria > Verrucomicrobiota > Lentisphaeria > Victivallales > Victivallaceae > SIG78. The sequence goes on from JAVBVS010000020.1 coordinate 1,972, forward strand.
CCGGTGGTCGTCCCGTCTCCGGTCAAAATCGTCGCGCCTTCCCAACTCCCGTCATCGGACGTGTACAGATCGACGGTCCCGGTCAGGGTGTAGGCCGCGGCGTTTTTATCGCTGCCGCCGGAAATCACCAGTTTGTACTGCCCCTCCGCCAACGACGAACCAAAGAGAACGGAGCTTGCCTTGGAAGTGACCTTCACATTTTCAACCGCCTGCCAGGCACTACCGACATATTCGTAGAGTGTCACCTTGAGTTTGGCCGTGTTGCCAAGCGTGCTGTCGAGCGTCATCAGGAAACTGCCCCAGCCGTTCGCCGTATCCGCTCCGAGCGTGAAATAAATCGCATCTTCCGCATCGCTGCCGCCGCACCAGCCGGAAACCGCGGCGGACAGCTGATTGGTGTTCTGAACAGCGGCAAACGCCAGAGTCGACCCGTCTTCGCCGTCACCATAGGCCTGAACCACATTCACCGCCAAGGCATTGTCAGCGGCCGAACTCTTGATGTAATAACTGGTTCCGGCAGTGCCGAGGAAGGCGCCCTTCGACACCGAAATTTGCTTCAATTGGCCGGAACCGTCATCGCGATAGACGGCATACTTGCCGCCGGAAATCGCCAACACCAGATTTTCCACCGGTTCGCCCTGATATTCCTCCGGCGCGATGAAGACGGCGTATTCGTTGCGGTCCAGCATCGCCGTTTCCCCGGCGGTCAACTGCTGAAATTGATCGGCAATCACTGCCAGATCGTAATTGGAATTTTTGGTGGATTGCATTGTTTTGGTATTGGGAGACGATACCGCGACATAATATTCGCCACTCAGGAGATTGCTGACCATCAATTCCGACTTGCCGGCAGTGGCGGTAAAGGATCCCACCTTTTTGAGCGCGCCATCGACACTGCGGCAGACTGTGAGAACCACATTGCCCGCAGTATAATCGCTCAGTGAGAAAATGTAATCGCCCTCCCCGGCGGCATCCACGGCAAAACTGTAGTAATCCACCGCATCGCCATACCCCACCCAGTCGTCCCCGGTCACCGCGACATTGCCGACGAACGTCAGCGCCCGGGCGGTTGACGGCGTGTCGTCGCTGTTGTCGGGATGGACGACCGTGGTTTCCAGCGTGAGGTCGTAACTTGAAATCGCTTTCGTGCTCCGCGCGGAAAGCTGGATATAGTAGCTTCCGGCGGTAACGAAAAATGCCAGATCGGATGCCGTGGCATTGGCCTTGACCGAAAAAGTCTTGAGCACTGTTTTTTGATCCGAGGCATAGATTTTCACCGTCATTCCGGAACTTTTGCCGATCAGATCGGTGAAGTTGTCCAGCGCCAGCACCACATCGGAATTTGCCGCAACCGTAAAGAAAGCCATGTCCGTCGTGTCGCCCATCCCGAGCGTCTGGGTGGCGACCGTTTCACCGGAAGCGATGGCCGTCGCGGTAGCGAAATTGTCGCCGAGATCGGTGGACGCATCCACGATGAAGACGCCGGAAACCGACTCCGACGCGTTGCCTGCCGCATCCACGGCATAAATCAGATATTGATAATTGCCGTTGGCGGTAAAGGCCGCGATATAAGCGGTATCGGTCACCGTCACCGTGGTGAAGGTGGTGGCGTTGACGCTTTTATATTTGAGCACGTAGTAAGCGGTTCCGCTGACGGCGTCGGCAGAGGTCTCCCAGGTGAAGATCACATCGTTTTTGTGATTGACGATCTGTTTCATCGTCACCTTTTCCGGTGCGATATCATCCACCAGGAAAGCCGTTCCGGTCGCCGCAGCAGCGGATCCGCTCCCGGAAATGGCGGTTACTTTCCAGCTGTAAATCCCGTCGGCCAAGCCAGATACGGTACAGCTGACATCGGCGATATCATCGATCGCATAGGTGATGCCGTTGACCGTGTAGGTCAGCCGGAAACGATAGGTGCCAAGCGCCGTGGCATCGGTCCACGAAAACGTCACCGCGCTGCCGTCAACTTCGGCGGTCAGGTCTTCCGGACGGCTGACCGCGCCGGAAATCGGAATCCGATCGCCCTCGTCGTCGAGCATCTGGAAGCTGTAGGTCTGACTGTAGGCCGGATTGGTATTGCCCGCCGCATCCGCCACCGCAAGGCGCCAGTAGACCGTACCCATGCCGGCCAGGATGGCGACCGTCGCTCCGGTTTCTCCGGAAGCCAGCACAAATGCCTGATCGGTGGTGGTAAAACGGTAAACATCGCCGGTAAAGTAGCCGTCGCCGCAGATTTCGATGGTGTAAACCAGGCTCGAATCGTCGGTAAAATCATCGGTCCAGCTGAAATCGACCGTAATGCTGGTATAAGTTTTGGTCGTAGTTTCATTGCCGGAACTGTCGGTTGCGGTGCTTTCGGTATATTCCGCCGAAACCGCCGCCGCCAGCGTCAGGAACTGGCCGTCCGGCGGCGTGGTGTCGGTGCTGCCGAAACTGCTTTCGGTCAGATAAGCGCTCTGGTTGCCGACGTAATCCACCGCACAAATCCGATAGCAGTAGAGGCCGCCGGCCAACCCCGAAACCGCGGTCGAGTAAGTATCGTTGTCACAGACGATGCGGGTCCAATCCTCCTGATCGGTGCTGTATTCGACGATGTACTGATAGACGCCGCTCTGGAGATCGGTCGCCTGCGGCCATTGGAACGTGACGTCATAGGTGATGTTATAGGCATCTTCGCTGTTGACCGCCAGCGATACGTAATTGCCCGAGCCGGACGGGAAGACCGGGGCGGTATTGTCCCCGGTCCAGACCCGGAAGGTCTGTCCGTCGATAAATCCGCTCTGATTGCCGGAAACATCCACCGCTTCGACCGCCCAGTAAACATAGCGCTGGTTGGTGAGCTTGGAGGCGATCGCCTGGGTCCCGGCGGCCAGTTTGTAATCGGCATCATAGGTATTTCCGGATGCGTCCGTCGCCTGAAAGATGCCTCGCTCGGGGTCATACTGCCAGCTGACGATTTCCAGTTCATCTTCTGATTCGACATACAGAACCACATAATAATCGAGCGCCTGATCGCTGACCGCGTCGGCCCATGAAAAAGCGACCGTCGATGACGTGATCCCGCCCGACGCGTTGCCCGGTGAAACGATGGAACCCGATTCGGGAATCATGTAAAAATTTTCATTGACACCGGGGTCCGCCGTTGCCATGGTGCTGCTGTCAAGCGAGCTCCATTGCGACACATAAGCCCCGTCGCCGGAAATACCGCGCACCCGATACTCGACCGTCTCCCCGGAGTTGAGCGCCAGCGCCGAAAGCGTGTACTCCAAAGTGCCGCCAGCAACCGTCACCGCCACGCTTTGCCCCGCATATTCACCGGAAGCGTCGAGAATCCGGTACTCGATCTCGTATTCTTCGGCCGCCGTGCCGCCAAGCGTAACACTGTCCCAACTCAAAGCCAGATCGCCGCCGGCACTCAATTCGCCCGCAACCGTGCCGAATGCAGGCAAATCACCGATCGTCGCATTGCTGCCGGAACCGGTGACGACATTCACGCTGTTGTCATCCTGGTCATACGTCACGGTGACGGTCACGCCGTTGAAGATCACACCGGCCGAACCGTCGACCAACGTCACCGACAAGGTTTCGCCCTGACAGATGAAGGTGATATTCTTGCTGCTCCAGTAGCCGCAGGCGTCGCCGGAATACTGAAAAAGCCGGTAAACGCTGTCGGTTTCGGCAGCATTGAGATTGATGGTCAATGTGCTGGCGGTGCTGACCAGGCTGATATCGTTCAGGTCGGTGTTCACGATCGCATAGCCGCCATCGGCATTTTCCGAGTCCAGCGCGAACGTGAGATTGAGTTCGCCTTCGGAGGCGAGCAGATTGCCGTTGACCATGGCGCCGGAAGCGATGGTCAGGCTGTTCACCCCCGCGCCGAGGTCGATCGCGCCGTTGATCCGTGCGGTGTCGCTCAGCTCCAGTTGGTCGGCATCGTTGTCGGTGGAGTAAAAAAGCGTGGCTGAAGCCTCGTCGTAATAGCACTCCGTCGCCACCGCCAACGCGGCGGTAACGGTGCCGGAAATTCGCAGATTGAGCGCATTCATGCTCAGGATGCCGTAATGATCGCTGGTGATAGCGCCATTGATATCAAACGCGTCGCCATCGTAAACCGAAATCAGCCGATCCGACACCTGAATGCCGATGGCAAGGCCGGACCCGGATGAAACCGCGATGGTCCCGGCAAATGCCCCGGCGGTGATGGTTTCCGCCTTCAAGCCGTAGGCAATGGCAATCGCAAAACCGCTGTTATCCGACAGCGTCACGGTAAAATCGCCGTTGAACTGGCCATTGACGGCGATGCCCGCCGCCGTCATGCCATAGCCTGCCAGCAGCAACGCCCCGGAGTTGGTGAAATATCCGCCTGAACATTGATTGCCGTCCATCGTCACACTGATCACGCCGGAGAGTTCATCGGCTACGGTAATGCTTCCGGTGGCCGATATCCCGGCGGCGGAAACCACATAATTGCCCGACGTCGAACTCCAAGACCCGGAAAATGACAGGGAATTCCCGGAACTTTCCGCCGTAATCGCTCCCGCAAAACGGCCCAGCGTCACCGCGGCGGCGGAAATTCCGACGGCGGCAATCGTGTTGTCGCTGAAACTCAGGCTGTTGCCGGAGCCGCGGACGCTCAGCTCCATGGCATTGTCCGAAGCGGTGGAGGTCAAGAGCACCTCGGCATCCGTCTCGTCAATCCGAACGTCGCTTGCGGACAATGCGGCGGCAAGGATTGTATTGCCGGTAAAGGTCAGCACCCCGGAGGAAGTTCCTCCGTCGGCTTCCCCGATGATGATATTGCCGGAGGCCGCCGTGTCGATTGCGCCTCCGATCATGGCCGCAATGGCAATGCTCTCCCCGGCGGAAACGCCGACGGCCTTGATCGTATTGCCGGTCACCGTGCCGGGAGTAAACGTGGTAATGCTCTCGGCCAGATCGCTCACCGCGGCCGAAAGCAAATTGTCATTGGCTGCGCAGACGATACTGCCTTCCCACTGGCCGTTTTCGCACTCGACCGCCGCTTCCGCCGCAATCGCCACCGCGCCCAGCGTATTCCCGGTGACGGTCAAACCGGCATAGGCCGCGATTTCCGAACCGGAAGCGTCGAGCTGCATATCCCCGGCGAAATTGTTGCCGATCACCAGCGTTCCGGCTGCAAAAGCGGTCGCCACCACCACATTGTCGACGCTCAGATTGATCGGCGTCACCGTAGTGCCGGAAACGGTGGATATCCCGTAGAGTCCAACCGCGGCCGAAGCCTCGAACCGGCCGGAAACATCGCCGCCGACCGTAAGCGCATTGCTCCCGGCGTCGAATACAATGGCGGAAGCATCAATCACTCCGGGGGTATCGGAATTGTAAACGGCCCCACGGGCATAAGAAGTGCGCGCGGAGACGCCGAAACGCAAATCGGCGTCACTGTTAGCCGAAGCCAGTGCGGCCCCGGTCTGCGCGGCGAAATAAATCGTGGCATCGCCGCTCAAGCGCACGCCGGCGGAAGCATAGCGGGCGTTGACCGTCTGATAAAACAGATTGTAGGGGTTGCCGGAGTCGTCCGAATAATCGCCGCCGATGACCAGAATCACGTCATTTCCGGTCATATTCAGCGCCTGAAAAGATTGCGCTGTGGAACCGCTGCCGTAGGTGTCATAGCGGTTCGGATACATATTGGCGATGCGTCCGGCGTCAGTCACCCCGGAAGCGTTGGCAAGAATCACCACATCATTGGGAGTGCTTTTGCCGTAAACCGTTAAATTGGTGTAGATAAAGTCAACGCTCATACCCATACCTCCATATGCATTTTCAGTGAAAATGATCAGGAATGGCATGTGACGCAAACACACCAATCGAAACCGTGTTCTATTGATAGTAATGCATCATTATTTCGATTTATTGCCAAAATTCAAAAAAAATTTACATCTCCGTCTTCAAGCCATGAAAAAACGTTCGCGGTTTCAGAAAACCGCGAACGCTCCCCCCGTGACCTCGAAGAATTGACCGTCACAAAACCGAAAAATCGGCGAACATGGCGTAAATCGCAACCACCACCGCCAGCAACAGCGCCGCCGCGCCATAAGCATAACGCCACGGACGCAAGCTCACTGCGCCGACATCGATCTGGCGCCAGGCTTCCCGGCGCGGCGCCAATAACCCCCACAGCCCCATGATCACCAGCAACAATACCAAAACCAGTCCGAGAAAGTGATAGTTGCCGCCGCAGGCCGCCACCATGACCGGAAACAGAAAATACCCCCCGGCAATCAGCAGCACGCCGAAAATCAGCGCAAATTGCGCCGCCGCGGCAGGAACGCGCCGCCCCAGAAACGCGATCAACACCACCGCGAAAATCGGAATGAAATAGATGCCGTTCATGGTCTGAAGATAGTTGAAAATACTCTCCTGCCCCGCCAACAGCGGCGCCACGGTCATGGACGCCAGCGCGATCACGAGTCCGAAATATTTGCCCGAACGCACCACCTCCGCATCGGAGGCGCGAGGTCGGAACAATCCCTTGTAAATGCCCAGACTGAACAGCGTACAGGTGCTGTTGAGCGCCGAATTGAAGCTCGACAGAATCGCCCCCACAATCACCGCCGCGAAGAATCCGACCAGCGGCCACGGCAGCACCGTACGCACCAGTTTGCCGTAAGCGTGAACCGCGGGCAGTTCGACGTCCTGCCGATTGACAACGAAAACGTAATAGGCGATGATCCCGGGCAGCACCAGGTAAAGCGGCCCGAGCAATTTCAGCAAGGCGCACAACAACACCCCCTTCTGTCCCTCGGCCAGACTGCTCGCCGCCAGCGTCCGCTGAATGATCTGTTGATTGGTGCACCAGTAAAAGAGGTTGATGATCAATACCCCGGTGAAAATCGTCCAGAACGGCACCTTGGCCTCGGGTCCGCCGATGGAATTCAGCCGCTCCGGAATCGCCGTCGCAATCGTTTCCATGCCCGCGATCATGCCGCCGCCGTCGCCGATCAGATTGAGACCGAAAATCGTGATCATGAACCCGCCGACGAGCAATCCGATGCCGTTGAGCGTGTCGGAGAAAACCACCGAATGCAATCCGCCGAAAAGCGCATAGGCGCTGCCGAGCAATCCGATGCCCCAGACCATCATCCACAGCAGCACCCGATCCGACCCGATCCCGGTCAGGCCCTTGACATCGAGAATGCCGGCCATGCCGGTGGCGCCGGTGTAGAGAATGATCGGCAGCAGAATGGTGGCATAAGCCACCAGAAAGATGATATTGCAGATCACCTGAGTCGTCCGGTCGAAGCGGATTTCGAGCAGTTCGGGCAGCGTCGCAATCCCGCTTTTGAGGTAGCGCGGCAGAAAAAAGAGCGCCATCGCCACCAGCGCCACCACCGCCACTACCTCCCAGACCATCACCGACAAGCCGACCAGAAAGGCATCGGCATTGAGTCCGACCAGCTGTTCGGTCGACAGATTGGTCAGCAGCAGCGAACCGGCGATGAATGGAAAAGTCAGGCTCCGCCCGGCCAGAAAATACCCCTGTTCGCTGCGAATGTCCTCGCGCCGGGTGAAGTACCAAGTCAGAACCACGACCAGTCCGGTGAAAAACAGAAACGACAACAGAGTGAACAGTGCATTCAGCATAGACGCAAACTCCCGTTTTCCATGCCCTTTCTGCAAAAGACCGGAAAACGGGAGGATTTGTTTGTCGATTTCTCTCTCCGCAGCGGAAATTCTCCGTCACGACGCCGCGCAATTCAGCCCCGGGGCTGTCCGATCGCTCCGCCGCGCGGCATTCGCCCGGGCAGCCGCAAGAGTTCGCCGGGCCAGAAAATCAGCGAAGTCACCGCCCCCAGCATCAGCCAGTCCGACAATGCCAGCGGCTCGGTGCGGAACATCCGCCCGCCATATTGCGTAATCAGCACCTGCGCCAGTACGATGCCCGCGACAATCCAGCCGAAAACCGGGTTTCGCGGCGCCTCCAGAAGCATTGAGTGGTGACTTCCCATCGCCCGGATATTGAACAGGTTCCAGACCTGAAGCAACACGAATCCGCTGAAAATCAGAGTCAATTCGCGCCCGTCCAGGCCGTCGGCGCGCCAGAAGTACGCCACCGCGAAGAATCCGAGCACAAAGACCGCCGCCGTACCGAAAATCCGCAGCGCCATGGTTCGAGTCACGATGAAATCGCCGCTCCGGCGCGGCGGATGCTCCATCACCTCCGGCGTCGGCGGTTCCGTGGCCAGCGCCAGCGCCGCCAGCGTATCCATGATCAGATTGATCCACAGCATCTGAATCACCGTAAACGGCAATTCGATGCCGACGAACGGTCCGGCCAGCGCGATCAGCGCCGCCGCCACATTGATCGTCAGCTGAAACACCAGAAAACGCTGAATGTTCAAATAGAGCGAACGCCCCCACAATACCGCATTGACAATGCTCTGAAAAGAGTCGTCCAACAGAATCACATCGGAAGCTTCGCGCGCAATCGCGGTTCCGGTTTCGCCCATCGCAATGCCGACATCGGCATGGTGCAATGCGGGCGCATCGTTGGTGCCGTCGCCGGTCACCGCGACCACCTCGCCGCGCTGTTGCAGGGCCTTGACCAGTTTGAGCTTGTCCGAAGGACGCGCCCGGGCGATCACATCGAGCGGCGCAACCGTTTCCAACGTCGTCGGCTCGTCCAGCGCCGCAAATTCGACGCCGGTTGTCACCACCGGATCGGTCAAGCCAATCTGCCGCGCGATCTCGGCGGCGGTACCGGGCGTGTCCCCGGTCACGATCTTGACCTTGATTCCGGCCCGACGGCAGGCTTCAATCGCTCCCGGCACCTCGGCGCGCACCGGGTCGGCGATCGCGACGAATCCGAGCCAGCACAGATCGGCCGCCTCGTGCGGAGCCGTCGCGCCGCGGCCCCGGGCAAACCCCAAAGTCCGGCAGCCCTTGTCCTGCTCCACCCGGATCGCCCGCAGAATTTCCTGTTTGACCTCCGGAGTCAGCGTTCCGGCCGCACCGTAGCGGGAAGAACATTTGCCCAATACCACCTCCGGCGCGCCCTTCAGATGAAGGATGCCGTCGGCGAGCAGCGTCGCCATGAACTTGTCTTCGGTATTGAAGCTCCACTGCCGTTCCAGCGGCAGTTCCCGGCGAACCCGGCGATAATCGACGCCGCGGCCGTCACGCAGCCAGCGCAGCAAAGCGCCCTCGGTCGGATTGCCGAGCACCGCATCGCCGTCAAGTTCGGCGGTGGAGTTGGCCGCCAGCGCCTCCGCCGTCAGCGCGGCGTCATCTTCGGGCAGCGCGGCCAGCACCACGCGCATCCGGTTTTCAGTCAGCGTGCCGGTCTTATCGGTACAGATCACGGTGGCACAGCCGATGGTTTCAGTGGCATGAAGCTTGCGGATCAGGCAGTTGCTGCGCGCCATCCGGCGCATCCCGCAGGCCAGGCTCAAGGTCACGCTCATCGGCAATCCCTCCGGCACCGTGACCACGATCAGCGTCACCGCAATCATGAAAATGCCCAGCAGCGCGGACAAACTCAACGTCCCCGCCTGAGCGTGCTGAAATATCAGTACGGCAAACAGGAATCCGGCAGCACTCAATCCGAATATGGCGATGACCTTGCTCAACCGCGCCAGCTGGCGCTGGAGCGGCGTTGTTTCATCGGTCAATTCGGCAGCGGCGTGCGCGGTATGGCCGATTTCCGTCGCCATGCCGACCGCACTGAGGCGCAGAACCGCGCGGCCGGACAGCACCGCCGAACCGCGCAGCACCCTTGAGGCCGGATAGGTGCTCTCCTGCGACAATGCGACGCAGCCGGGATCATCGGCGGGCAGCTTCACCACCGGCTCCGGCTCTCCGGTGAACTTGGACTGGTCAACCTCAAATTCGTTGACTTCCAGCACCTCCGCGTCGGCGGGAATTTCTTCTCCGGTTTCCATGATGATGATATCGCCGACCACCAGATTTTTCCGGGGTTGCGAGGTCAATTTGCCGTCGCGCCAGACTTTCACCGCAATTTCGTCGTCAGTCTGGTTGAGGATGTCGAACGCGCGGCCGGCTCTGTATTCACTGAGGAATCCGATGCCGGCGGCCAGCACCACCGCCAGCAGAATCCCGGCGCTTTCGAGCCCGCCGCCGGTCGCCGCCGCCAGCAGCGCGGCCAGCATCAGGATCAGAATCAGCGGCTCGGCGAGCTTGCCGCCCAGCAGCCGCCAGGCCGATTTTCGCGGCGGCGGCAGAAGCACGTTGGCGCCATGCGCCGCCAGGCTGGCGGAAACCTCCGCCATGCTCAATCCGGTGTAATGCTTCATGCCTTTTTCCCCGCCGGCTGTTTTCTTTTACAATACCACTCATGCCAGCAGACAATCATCGGCGAAGCCAGATAGATCGACGAGTACGTCCCGACGATGATGCCGACGCCGATCACCAGCATGAAATCGTTGATCGCGATCCCGCCCATCAGGAACATCACCACCACCACCAGGAAGGTGGTCAGACTGGTCAGAATCGTCCGGCTGAGGGTCCGGTTCAGACTTTCATTGACCACCTGCTGGAACGACCGTTCGGGATGGAGATGACGCTCTTCGCGGATACGGTCGAAAATCACGATGGTGTCGTTGATCGAATAGCCGATCACGGTCAACAGCCCCGCCACCACCGGCAGCGAAACCTCCCTGCCCGCCAGCAGAAAAACGCCGAGCGCGATGATGGCATCGTGAATCAGCGCCAGAATCCCCGCCAACGCGTAATTGAATTCATAACGCAACGCCACATAAACGATCATCCCCGCCAGCGCCAAAACCAGCGCAATCCATGCGTTCCGGGTCATTTCCGCGCCGACCATGCCGCCGATGACGATGCTCTGGCCGTCGGCCAGCTGCAACTGGGGATAGGTTTGATTCAGCAATTCACGAACCCGGGTTGAGAAATCCGCATTGCCGCCGGATTTTTCACCGATGCCTTCCCGGAACAGCAATTCCAGTTTGCGGTTGTCGGCGCTGGAGGCGTTGCTCTTGTAGGTGACCCTGGCCGGAAGCTGATGCTCCTGAAGTGTTTTTTCCAGCGTCGCCACCGGCACATTTTCCCGATACTGATAACTCAGCAGCGTGCCGCCGGTGAAATCGACGCTCAGCGTGTCGCGTCCCTGATACAGACAGATGCCGATCGTCAGCAGAATGCCCGACGCCGAAGCGATCATCGCAATCCGGGACTGCCGGAGAAAATCGATCGACGGCTTGCTGAAGAACCGGAGCATTGTAAAATGCATATTCGGGTTGTACCGCAGCATCCAGTCGAAAATCACCCGGCTCATGAACAGCGCCGTGAACAGGCTCACCACAATCCCGATCGCCAGACTGACCGCAAAACCTTTGATCGCCCCGGTACCGAAATACATCAGGATCAGCGCGATCAGCAGCGTGGTCAGGTTGCCGTCCATTACCGCCGAATAGGCCCGCTGAAAACCGAGCTGAACCACCGCGCCGGCCGTTTTCCCGGCCTCGGTTTCTTCCCGCATCCGCTCGAATACCAGCACGTTGGCATCGACCGCCATCCCCAGGGTCAGAATGATCCCCGCGATCCCCGGCATGGTCAGCGTCGCCCCGAAGGTGGCCATCGCGCCCAGAATCAGCACCACGTCGGCCGCCAGCGCCGCCACCGCCACCACCCCGGCCTTGCGATAATAGACGATCATGAAAACCGTCAGCACCGCCAGCGCGATCAACCCGGAACGGATGCCGTTCTGGACATTGTCCGCACCCAGCGTCGGCGCGGTGTCATAGACCGCTTCGACGTCGATTTTGAAGGGGAAGCTGCCGCTGTTCAAAGCGTCGGCAATGTTTTCCGCTTCTTCCAGCGAAAATTTTCCGGTGATTTCCGCCTGACCGCCGGCGATCGCCGACTGAATCACCGGCGCACAATAGAGCTTGCCATCGAGCACGATCGCCAGCTGGCGGTGAATATTCTTCGCGGTAACTTCGGCGAACTTCTTCGCCCCCTCGCGGTTGAACCGCAAAGCAATCGAAATATTGCCGTACTGATTGCGGCTGACGAAGGCCTTGTCGATGCCGTTGCCGGTCATTTCCGGCCGCTTGGCCACCACATAGGAGGGCGCTTCGGCACGCTTGCCGCGCTCCGCGACTTCACGCAAAGTTTCGTAGCCCACCGGCACGAATTTCGAGCCGGAATTCTTCAGCAAGGCCGCGCTGTCGGCATGGACCAGCCGGAATTCGAGCTTGCTGCTCATCAGGATCAATTCCCGCAGCTTGTCCTTTTCATCCTGCGACACCAGCGGCGCCTTGAGCGACAGTCCGCGGGAAGCGAACGGCATGATTTCGGTTTCGAAAATATTGCGCGCTTCCAGCCGCTTGCGCAACGCCTCCATCGCCAGATCGCGATATTCGCGGAAGTTATCCTTCAGCTTCTTTTCCGCCTCTTCCCGGCCGACGCCGCCGGCATTGAGGGTGTCGAAGTCGGGATTGAGCTTGAGCACGAACTCCACCCCGCCATTGAGGTCGAGTCCAAGCCGGATCGAACTGGCCGCCTTCTTGCGCAGATGGGAAATCACTTCGCTGTTGTCGAGCGCATCCTGAAATACCGTGATCCGGCTCAACTCGGCGCCGCCGGCATCGGCCGCCTCCAACAACGCCGAGGCCGGATACCAGTCGGGGCGCTGCGCCTGGAGCTGCTGCGCTTTTTCCACCAACATCTCAGCCTCGGGTTTCGCATTTTCCCGCACATTTTCCCGGAAAGTCCGGTAGAAGTCCCGTGGCGTCAGCGGATAAATCGCCGCCGCAAAAACTCCGAGCACCAAAAGGACCAGAAAGGTCCGCATTTTCAAATAAGAATTCATTCTTTCATCCTGGTTGAGGATTCCTTCCCCGCGCCGATGCGCCATACCGATGCGATGGGTCAAGCGACAAGTCTACGACCGGGGACTGATGACTCCGACGGATTCGGCAGTACTATTTTGCCAACCGATTTCCACGCGGTTTTTCCGACAGGCCGAGACCGGCCATTCCGGAAAACAATACAGAAGAACCTCAGCAGACCGGCCCGGCCCGCAATGGCAGGATATGATGCAGAATCGTTCGACAATGATGGGTGCCCGGCAATTCCGATGCCTCCGACAGCGTAATTTTCCGCATTTCGGGAAGCATGACCGGGCGACAGTCCGGAATCACCGGAATTTTTCGCAAGGACAATTGCCGCTGCAACCGATCCCCGGGCACGTTCCGGAAAGAGAGGTCCAGAACGCCGATACTCGGCAGTACGCCGCGATCGGACCAGCCGTCATTCCCCTGAAGGACATGACCGCTGACCGCAGCCGGCGGATGCGGCGACAACTCGACCGGCCGCGCCGCATAAGCGGCGACGGCGGCAAGCGCCAGCAGAATCAGCCAGAAACAGTTCCGGAGGCCCCATCGCCCCGCCCGGATTCCGGCCATGCTGAAAATTCCGCCTTTGTCACCCGACATCATCAAACTGCTCCCGAATGAATTGCACCCTCGAATAATATAATCGCCGATATCGCTTTTTGCAAGCCGCATCGCAAAGAGTTGCCGCATCATGAGAAATTCGACTTGGCGATCGCCTGATCAATGCAACATCCGCCGCAGTACCGAAATTGCCGTCACGAATGCTTCGCGGCCGGAATCACAACGCTTCCGCTGGAAACGAACCCGGAAAAAACGCCCTCCTCGCTACCGGAACCGGTTTCACCAACCCATTCCAACCGCCGGTGTTATTGCATTGAACCCGTGGCAACAGCAAACCGGTCCGTCGTTTTTTGCGTCTCCGTCACCGCCGTATTGCCATTGCCGCGCACGGTTCCGGGCGGATAACCGCGCACGGACGTATACTGGCGGCAGAATGCCGACACGGCGGAATATCCGAGGCGGATGGCAATCTCCTTGACCGGCATCCGGGTATGGAGCAGCAACGCGTCGGCCTTTTCCAGTCGTTTGCGAATCCGGTAATCGTGCGGCGAACTGCCGACATGCCGCGCAAATTTCTTGCGAAAACTTTCATACCCCATACCCAGACGCCGCGCCGCCTCGCGCGGCGATAACTCCTGCTCAAAGTTGGCGCCGAGCATCTCCCGCGCCCGGACCATCCGCCGTTCCTCTTCGGAATACTCCGCCGTCTCCGTCCGCCGGGCGATCTCCTCCGCCGTACTGAAAAAATCCAAAAAAAGGCCATACGCCCGAGCCCGCGCCGCCGCATCCTCCGCCCGCCGCAATGCATCAATGTAATCGCGCGCGATCGCAATCAACCGGGAATCGACGCCCGGCAGGAGCAAGGTAAGTTCCGGCGGAATGATTCCCGCCGCCCGCAACGCATGAAAAAAACTCATCGGCAGTGCGGCTGAAAATTCCAGCCAATGCCGCCGCTCGTCATAATAACCAGTCGCGGAGTAAACCGTCCCGGCGTGGCGGATCAGCAATGCGCCCGGAGCAAGCATATATTCCCGTTTCAGATAGTCGACGTAGCGGCAGCGGCCTTCCAGAAGATAGGTCACGGCGAAATATTCGTCGAATTTGCGGCCGAAGCCTGCCGGAATATAGCTCTGATCGTAAAAACCGCCGGAAAGTTTTTCCTCCGAATGTTCATTGATGAAAATGCAGAAAGAGTCGCGTTCCAGTGAATCAAGCGCGACCGCCTCTCCCGACAGATTTTTTTCCGCTGGATTTCTCATACCTTATCAGCCAATTTCAAAAACCTTTTCGGTGTGTTTCCGTTGACTAATATATCCCTGTTTTTTGCCATTGCAAGCCCATTATCCTGCAATAAAACCAATAGAACCCGATTTTATACCCATAATGGCAAATCGGTAAATACAAATACCATATATGTAAATCATAACACCGTTCCGACTCTTGTATTGCCACTGTTTTTATAGTATACTGAGAGCAGTTTCAAATCAGGAGAACGCATTTACGCTATGAATCGGGAATTTGACATCGTCGTCACCGGCGGCGGCTCCGGCGGCATCGCGGCGGCGTTCCGCGCCGCCGAAAGCGGCGCCCGCGTGGCGCTGGTCGAGCCGGAAGAACTGTTCGGCGGCACTTCGACCAATGGCTGGGTCAACTGCTGGGAGCCCGTCGCCGACGCCGACGGCTTTCCTCGGCTCCTCTATGACCGGATGCGGCGAACGCCATTGGGTTGCGGCATTTATACCACCAGCCGCCATCATTTTTTCATGACCGGAGCGAAGGCGCATTTTCCGGGCGCCGAACAGCGCATCGATCCGGAACTCAACTATGCGGACACGCTGAAAGCCGGTTGGGATTATCAGGTCTTCTGGCAGCCCCGAAAATGGAACGGCGTTATTTTTGAGCCCCGGGTTTTCGACCTGGCGGCGCGGGAACTGCTGTTGCAGGCCGGATGTGAACTGTACGCCGGACGGCGGGTGACGGGGATCGAAAAAAAGCAGCGGTCGATCACGGCGGCCATGCTCGATAACGGCACCGGGTTGAGCGCGCCTTACTGGATCGACAACTCGGGCGTGATCGCGCAACTGGCGGGCTGCGAAATTTTATACGGACGCGAAGCCCGGAGCGAATTCCATGAATCCGGCGCTCCGGAAACCGCCGAGCCCGGAGAGATCAACGGAGTCACCCTGATTTTCCGCATCGCCCGCAAATCGAATCCGGCCATCGATCCGCTGCCGGCGGGCATGGTTGCGGATGGCCGCTATGACGCCGCGACGCCGGCTTATATGGTGGCCACGGAATATCCCAACGGCGATTTTCATTGCAACATGCTGCCGACCATGATCGGCGCGGAGTTTTCCCGCATGGACGAAGCAAGCGCGCTGGCGGAGTGCCGGAGGCGGGTTTATCTTTACTTCCGCTGGCTTCAGGAAGCGTATCCGGAATTCCGCTCGTTCCGCATCGCCGGACTTGCGCCCCGGCTCGGCATCCGGGAAAGTTTCCGTGTCCGCTGCCGCTGGATGCTCAATGAAAACGATCTGCTGGCGGGATGGCAGCGTCAGGGACATGCCGATATGGTCGTTTACGCCGATCATCCGATGGACACCCATGGCCGCCATGGCGGCGACCGGCTGACGCTGCCCTATGGCATTCCCTATCGGTCATTGCTGCCGGAACGCGTCGACAATCTGCTGCTGGCGGGACGGATTGCGGGATTCAGCAGTCTGGCCGCCTCAAGCTGCCGGCTGGCGCGAACCATGATGCGCCTCGGAGAAGCCGCCGGTTATGCCGCGGCGCTGGCATGGAGTGAACGCGGCGATGTCGCCGCAGTCGATATGGTGAAATTACAGGAATTGACAGGAGGTACGGCATGGATTGCAAAGGCAAAAAAATCATCGTCACCGGCGGCAGCGAAGGTTACGGCTACGGCATTGCCAAAAAACTGAAGGCGGAAGGCGCCGTCGTCACCATCACCGGCCGCCGGCCGGAACTCTTGAAGCAGGCCGCTGCGGAACTTGGCGTAAATGCCGTGCCCTCCGATGTAACCAGTCCCGCCGACTGGGACAAGCTCATGGCCGCGGTCGGCGAAGTCGACGTCCTGATCAACAATGCGGGAGCCGGAATCAAGATCGCGCCGCTGGCCGACTATACCGACGCCGAAATCGACCGTTCGCTCGCAGTCAATCTCACCGGCGTGCTTTACGGCTGCCGCCGTGCGGCCAGAATCATGACGGCGCGCCGCTCCGGGTTGATCATCAATATTTCGAGCGTCTGCGCCCATTACGGCTGGCCGGGGTTCGTGGCCTACACCGCCGCCAAAGCCGGATTGGATATGGCGAGCCGCTGCCTTTACACCGAACTGCGTCCGTTCAACGTCCGGGTCACGGTGGTGACGCCGAGCTGGGGCGCGACCAACTGGAGCGCCGCCGCGGGCGCCGTCGACGCCCCGAATCCGGAACTGGAGGCGAAAAAGATGAGCCCGGACCAGATGGGCGATCTGATCGTCGGCTTGATCAAGTCGCCGGACCACCTGGTGTTTCCGGAAATCATGGTCCAGCCGGTAGTTCAGGAAATCATTCCGTTCTGACGCCGCACAACAGGATTGAAACAGGAGAAATCGTAATGAATTGTTCGATGCTTCCAGCCCTGGCGACGGCGCTTGTCGGAGGGTTCTGCCTGGCGGTCTTCGGCGTGGCGATCAGCGTAATGAACCGGATGGGACGCGATACCTTCGCCTATCTGTTCTGGAATGCGCTGTTCACCGTACCGCCGGCCTTTTTCCTGTTGGGCGATCCTGGTGCGGCGCTGCATCATCCGTTGCAGCGTTTTCCCGAACTGCTGTGGTGGATCGCCGGCGGCGGCGTGGCCAGCATCGGCGGCTCGCTCTGCATTCAGGCGGCGATGAAGCATGGCAACAACAATCTCGTCTGGGCGATTCAGCAGGCGGCGATGTTGATTCCGTTCTTTACCGGCGCGGTATTTTTTGAGCAGCGCTGTTCTATCTTTCAAGCGGCGGGAGCGGGATTGATCGTATTCGGCATTTTTTATCCGGTCTGGCGGGACCGGAGTGCCGCGGCGGGCCAATGGCGGCGCTGGCTGCCTTTCGCGCTGGGCGCGTTTCTCCTCACCGGCAGCTCGGAAGCCATGCAGAATGTGCCGAGCTACTGGGAAAATTGGCGCGATGTGGGCGACCTGCGCAGTCCGCTGGCCTATCTGGGAGGGGCGGCGGGTTCGGGCATGGCGGCGCTGCTGCTCCGGCGGCGGCTCCTGCCGCTCGGTCCGCTCTGGCGTCCGGCGCTGTTCATGGCCGGATGGAATCTGGTGACGGTGTGGATGATGTTTCGTGCGCTCGATCTGTGCGCGGCGCAACGTCTCGGAGCGGCTGGCTTCCCGGTATTGATCGGTTCGAGCATCGTTTGTTTTTCGCTGTACAGCCTCTGGATCATGAAAGAAAAAACCTCGCGGGCCGGGTGGGTCGGACTGCTGGGTATTCTCGCGGGAATTGCAGTCATCGCATTATAATGCCAAAACACGGGTCAACACCCTGAAACAGGAGGAACAAAAATGAAACATCGAACCCGGACATTCACATTGATAGAGCTCCTCGTTGTGATTGCCATCATTGCCATTCTGGCGGCCATGCTGCTGCCGGCCTTGTCGGCGGCGCGGGAACGCGCCCGGACGGCAAACTGCGTCAATAACCTGAAGACCATCGGACTGTCGGCGGCGATGTATGCCAATATCGCCAATGATCACCTGCCGCCGCCCCCCTGCAACACCGGCGCCGGATCCGATGCCGTTTACAATGCCGCCGGCCAATTGCTTTATTGGCCGGCCTTGCTGATCTCCAATACGGAAAGCATCGAAGGCAAAGATTTCGTCTGTCCGTCTCAGCCGCTCGACGACCTTAATCTCCCGGTCTTCACCCAAAAACGGGTTCAGGATGACATCGTCAAAGCCAGCGGCCTGGCCGGACTGGGATATTCGCATTACGGCATGAACCGCCTGATCTATCATTCCACGCTCGGCGTGAAGGGGATCGTCGCCAAGATGCGCAATCCGATGGAAACCGTCTATCTGGCCGACGTCTATTATCTGGCGGACGCCAGTAACATTCGCGGTTATTATACCGCAGGCTACGAGTTTAACGCCTCCACCGGTCTCAGCGCGCGCCACGGCGGTTCGACCAATGTCGGCTTTGCTGACGGTCATGTTGAAAGCCGGCCGACCGGAGCGCCCGCCAACCCGCGGGAATTCACCGCAACCAACAATCCTTATGTCAAAGCATTTCCGGGCGGTTCTTCGGGCGACCTCTGGAAGTTCAATTGAGGAAACCTCCCGATCATGCCAAACTTCCGCGGCCGCCGCGATGTCATCAGGCATGACCGGAACAACCGGGTAAAATAACCGATGGAACAGTCGTTCCGGCAAAAATCAAGAATATCATGAAAAAAATCGTTACCCCGCTGGTCGCCAATTACAATCCGCAGCCAGTCACGGCGGCGATCAAGCTCAAGGTCGAAAAACTCGGGTTTTCACCGCGTGAAGCGCATTCGGCGCTCACCGGCGCGGCCATGCCGCTCGCCGGAGCGACTGTGACCGTATCGCTGCTGCCGGAAAACTTCCAACTGGTCGAGGTATGGCCATGAATTCTGTCCCGTATCGTGCCGGAATATTCAGAGTTTGAAGCAGTATTTCGTAACCTGCAACCCATGCCGGGCATTTCCCGAGGCGCATCGGAGACGCCTTGGAATTTCAACAAAATTGGATTGTCAACCTTTAACCGTTCTATTTGAAACGCAGGAGTCATATTGATGTCAGGATTCAGCAGATTGCTGTTGATGGCGGCGTTGTCGTGCGCCGCAGCCATCGGTTTCGCGGCGGAAACGCTCGACGTAACATTCGATAAGGCCAAGGAAGTGACCCTCGGCGATAAAAAAATCAAGATCGCCGGGAACTTCAAGGACGGATTCATGGCGCTCGGCACCGCGGGTGTGGCGTTTCCCGCCGCCGAACTCGGCTTGAACCGAAACGCCGGAACGATTCTTTTCAGCCTCAAGTTCGATCCCTTCAAAGCAGAAATGATCAAGTCCCGTTACATGGTCACGTTGCGCACCGATGGACGGTTGAGCATGAATTTTCTGTTCACGCCCGGTAAGACGATCTACCGTGTGCATACCACCGATCAGGTCAAGCTGGCCTATTACAACTCCAAGGAGCTGCTGGAACCCAATCGGGTCTATCAGATGGGCGCGACCTGGGACGGCACCAGCATCAAAATCTACCTTGATGGCATATTGCAGGGTGTTCTGAAGCAGGAGTGGCCGCTCGACAAGACGACCGCGCTCAACGTCGGTCCTTACCGGGACGGTTACTACAACAACAGCGATCCTATGCCCGACGACTGCCACATTGCGCGGCTTCGAGTCTGGAATACGGCGCTCACTCCGGCGGAAATGCTTTCCGTCTGCGGCGTCAAACCGACCGCCGCCATGGCCCGGCATCCGGCACTGCTCACCGTTCCAGCGCTGACCGGAGCGGCTCCGGCGATCAACGGAACGCTGGACGATCCGGTGTGGAGCCGGGGCGCCGGCATGATCGGGCTGGCGGACGGCAGCGTTCCCGACGCCGGATGGCGGCAGCCGGCCAACGGGTTCAAAGCGCTCTATGACCGGGACAACCTCTATCTCGGAGTCTGGACGGTATTCCCGGGTCGCGTGCCGGTCAAAATCGGCGACCGCCGCACGCCGGACAAGGAACCGGAAGTTTGGGGTTCCGAATCGCTGGAATTTTATTTCAAGGTCAAGGGCGAGACCTACCGCTTCGCGGGCAACGTCGCCGGCGGCTATACCGAAGGCAAAGGCATCGACTGCAACTGGAACGGCGACTGGCAGTATCGGACATCCATGAAAATGCGCATCGACGACACCCAGCTTTTTGAAGCCGAAGCGGTCATTCCATGGCGTACGCTCGGCTTGAACGGTCCGCCCGCGGATGGCCTGGAATTCAATTTCTGCCGTTCATGGCTGCTGCCGGAAGTCGGCATCGCCAGTTCGCTTTCGCCCAACGGCCGCTACGACCGGGAGGCGTGGTTTGCGCAAATGCGCTTTGCACAGGATGCGCCGGCGCTTCAGATCGTCAAGCAGAACAATCCCGCCGACGGCATGCTGGAGCAGGAAATTTCACTCTCCGCCGCCCGCGACGGCAGCATCTGTTACAACATCGACCTGGTCAATCTCGACGGCACAGCCAAACCACAGCCGGTGCAGAGCAGCACGTTCCCGATGAAAGCCGGCAAGAACAGCATTCAGAAGGTATCCACGCCGATCACTTATGCCGGTTATGACGCCATGCTCTTCACCCTTGCCGACGGCGAAAACGTCGTGATGCGCCAGATTCTGCCCTTCAAACTCAACGAGGAGTTTTTCAAAGTCACGCCGCGCTTCTATCAGGAAAAATTGAACATCACGATCAAAAACAATCTGCTGCGCGACAAACCCGGAGCCGGCGCCGGGGCCGCGTTGGAGCTCGCCGACACCTCCGGCAAAATTCTTTCCTCGACCGTGTTGAACGGCCGGGATGAAGTCACCATCGCATTCCCGCGGGCCAATCCGGCGGGCAAGTATCGTCTGGTGCTCAGGAATACCGCCGGCGGCAAGGAAATTTTCGCCCGCGAAGTCGAATATCCGGGAATCGGCGAATGGGAGTCGATGACATTTGACAACCGCATCATTCCGCCGTTCACGGCGATGACCTTCCGGACCGATGCCGGTCGCAATTTCACCGCCTCGATGTGGGGCCGTCAATATCAATGGCAGAAAGGCGAACTCTTTCCGGTGGCGATTTCGTCGCAGAACAGCGCCCTGCTGAACGGTCCGGTCACGTTGCGCGCGGACGGCCAGCCTCTGCCCGGCACCGAGCTCACGGTCGGGGCTACGACCGATCATCGCGCCGAATTGATCACCGCCGGGCAATCCGGTTTCGGTTCGGTCCGCAGCGAATCGTGGATCGAATATGACGGGGTGGAATTCAATAAAGTCTCTTTCAAGGCGGGAAAAGCGCTTTCCAGCGTGACGCTCGTAATTCCGATCAAGTCTGAAATCGCGCGCTTTCTGCATACGTCCGACAGTTATACCTGGGGCTCGCGGCTGACCGAGAAACTCAGGAACGGCACCCGCGATTTCCGTTACTACCCGGTCGTCTGGCTGGGCAATGAGGAAAAAGGCCTCGCCTTTTTCGCCGAAAGCCGCCATGATTGGAAAACCAAGGTTGAAAAGGTTTGCTCAGTCGTCCAATCCGACGATCAGACTTATCTGGAAATCCGGCTGGCTGATGCGATGAAACCGGGCGAAGCATTGAACTTTGAATTCGGCCTGCTCGCCAGTCCCGTGAAACCGCTGCCGGAAAATTACCCGCTGAATACCTTCCATTCGGCGCTGGTCGCCGGGATGAACCGCCCCAACGATCCGCTTTATACGCTGAATTTCCAGTCCAACAACATCTCCCGAGCCTGGGACACCTGCTGGGACGAATGGATTCCCAAGAGCGTCGAAAAAGTCGCCAGATTCAACGGTGTGGTCATCCCCTATCAGATGAACAGCATGCTCTCCGACGAATACCCTGAAGTCCGCGCATTCAAGGACGATTGGACGATCGTTCCCGAAGTGATGCTTGATTACACGCGCAACGATCAGAAACACAATATCTACTGGATGTGTCCGACCACCGATGCGAGTAAATTTTTCATGTCCAAATTCAAGACCATGCTCAAGCGTTACAAGATCGGCGGCATCTATTTCGACTTCGGCATCACTCCCGTCTGCGACAACCGCGCTCACGGCTGTTTTGAACGCAGCCCACTCCTGGCGGAACGTGAATTTTACCGTCGCATCGCTTTGTGCCAGCTCGACGCCGGGATCAAGGAACCGGTGACGATCCTGCACAATACCGACAGCGTTCAACTGCCGGCGATGACCTTCGCCACCCACCTTTTCAACGGCGAAAATCTCCGCCAGCACAGCAGTTCGACCCTCCACAACGGCAAAGACCTGCTCGACACTTATGACGTCACGCCGTTCGCCTCCGAATTGAGCAGTCTGCCGTTCGGTCTCACCAACAGCGTCTATCACGCCCAGGATAATTTGCTGCCGCAATTCGGCGGCACCGGCGAAGACCCCGAATTGTATAAATTCCGGCTGACCCGGGCGGTCATGGCGGGAACGCTGGTTCACAACACCATGCCGTCGATATCGCGACTGCATTACGGAATCTTCGACAAGGTGCTGCGTGCCTACAAAGCCTTCGATGTCCCGCGGGCCGAGTTCCTGGGTTATTGGAGGCATCCGGCCAAGGTACGGAAGGGCAATGACATTTACGTCAGCGTCTACAAACACAAAAGGGAAAACAAGATTCTGGCGGTGATTTCCCATATCGGCAAACCGCACGACAATCAGGAAGTCGAAATTGAATTCGATGCCGCCAAACTCGGTCTGAAGCCGTTCAACCATGCGACCGAGCTGATGACGCAGAACGATCCGGCCTACGCGGAACTGTTCCAATTGCGCAAGGATAACAGTATCGACATCTGCCGGGCGGAATTGAAACTGGGCGATTTCGGAACTGAAATCGAATCGATGAAAGACAATCGGCTGAAACTGAAACTCCATTATCACAGTTTTGCGCTCGTCGAGCTTACGCCATAGATTCCCTCCCCGTCAGGCGTGCGTTGTCCCGGATGGCGCACGCCTTTTTATCTCAGGCATCGGCTATCCGAATCCTGCGAAAGTACGAAAAAACCGGATCGGGAGTTCCCGGTCCGGTTTCTTCATGCCGTGTTCAGGCCGTCGGTATTACTTCTTCAGCAGCGAAGCGCTGGCTTCGTCGAGGAAAGTGGTGCAGTGCGCATGCTTCTGGAGAATCGAAGCCGGACAGGCGTTGGTCACCGGACCTTCGATCATCCCCTTGACCGCCTTGGCCTTGCGTTCGTCCGGAACGACGTTCACAATGACCTTGCTCTTGAAAATCCGCGGCACGCTCATGGTCAGGGCGTGGGTCGGCACCGCGTCGAAGGTCGGGAACCAGCCTTCGCCATACTGCTGCTGGCGGCAGGCGTCGTCGAGTTTCACCACCAGGAACGCTTCGTCGGTGTCGAAGTCGGCCGGCGGATCGTTGAAGGCGATATGGCCGTTTTCACCGACGCCGATGAAGGCGAGATCGACCGGATTGGCGGCCATGATCTGCTTCATTTCGGCGCAAAATGCCTTGAGGTCGGCGGCGTCGCCGTCGACGAAATAGACTTTCGCCAGCTTGGACGGCAGACGGTCGATGAATTTTTCCTTCAGGTTCAACCGGAAGCCCGCTTTGTGGTTTTTCGGCAGCCCGATGTATTCATCGAGGTGGAACAGCGTGACCTTCGACCAGTCGATGCCCGGTTCCTTGATCAGAAAGCTCATCATTTCGAACTGGCTCGGAGCGGTCGCCGCGACCATGGTCGCTTTGCCCTTCTCCGCCAGTACCTTGCGCAAGACATCAGCGCCCAGGGCGGCCGCTGCCTTGCTCATCGCGGTCTTGTCTTTCAGAATTCTGACTTCCATTTTTTCTTCTCCTGCATTAAGAAATTTTGGAATCTGCTAAATCGTGTTCAGCAATAAACAAAATATACTTCCTGAACACGTGTTTTACAAGTCTGGAAGCAAAAAATCGGCAAAAAAAGGCCTAGGCAACGTATCGATACATCAATCGGCGCAGTTCACCCAATGGCGGTTTCGAGCTCAAGCAAGCGACGTTTAAGCTCAAGTCCACCGGCATAACCGGTCAAGGCGCCATCGGCGCCGACCACCCGGTGGCAGGGGATGACAATGGCAATCGGATTGCAGTGGCAGGCCATGCCGACCGCCCGGGCCGCGCCGGGACGGTCGAGAAGTTGCGCAATCCGGCCGTAACTTGCCACCGCGCCGTAAGGAATGGTCAGCAGTTCCCGCCAGACCGACCGTTGAAACGGAGTTCCCGCGGGAGCCGTCGGCAAAGTGAATTGACGCAGTTCGCCCCGCAAATAGGCGTTGAGCTCGCATTCGGTCCGGCGCAGCAGCGCCGAATCGTCGCCGCCGACGGCCTCTCCGCCCCAGCCCAGCCGGGTCAGGGCGCCATCCTCTTCTTCCACAGTCATCATGCCCCAAGGAGTGGCAAAAACAAATTTGTGTTTCATCATCACGGTTTCTCGATCATGGCTTCCGCGATCCAGGCCGCCGCCAGCTTCTGGCCCGGGGTAGCGGGTTTTGCATCATTGGGGGCGACCAGCGCCGCCGGAGCGGCGGGGAAAGCCGGGCCCAAGGCCGGATCGGCCCCGGAAGCGGCCCACAGTTCCGCCAACCGCAGCCGCCGTTTGTGCTCGGCCGCCTGGAACTCCAGCCGGGCGAATTCACTCGGACTGCGCCGCAACTCGGCCTCGGCCTGAACGGTTTTCGCAGTCTGGTCGAGATAATTATCGTAAGCCGTCCGGATTTCGTCCAGACATCCCACCGCCGCGCCGGCAAGCGTCGCATACTGCCAGTCGAAATCCGGTTCCGCCGCCCGTTTGACCAGCAGACGACGCGGCAGATTCAGAAAATTGCGCCCGGAAAACTTTGCCCCGGTCGGAATGCGGTCCAGTTCCCCCGCAACGGCCCGGAGGTTCTGTCCGGCAATATTCAGCTCGCACCGGCGGCTCCATGACCAGTTCAATACCACGGAATAGTCGGGAACCGGGACTTTCCATTCGATTTCCGGCAGCATATTCGCCATCTCCTCGAGATTGCCGGTGCCCGGCGGGCAACCGGTCAACCGGCGCAGCCGGATGGCGGCCTGATTGCAGCGTTCTTCAGCCAGCCGGCGTTCGGCCGCCAGCCGCGCCTGAAGAAATTTATCATCCCCCCGCCACTTTTCCAGCATCAGATTCAGTTCGGCGATCCGGTGCGCCTGAAACCGCCACTCCATTGCGGTGCAGAAAAGGTCGGTCCTGATTTTCTGTTCTTCCCGGCGCTTCAAGACTTCCGGCTGCGGCTCGAGCAGTTCCGCGACGGTCAACGCGACCTCGGCGGCATTGGGTTGGGGAATCTCTCCGGCCGCGCGCTGCGCCAAAGCCTCGCGCTGCTTCCACAGTTCGGTCGGCGCACGCCGGGCCACGGCCGCATCGCTCAATGCGGTCCATTGGGCCGGCAGCGGCGGGGCGACTTCGGCCCGGATCATCGGATCTTTCGCATCCGGCGACAATCCAATACAGCCGCCCAGAAGGCCGCCGAGCGCCAGAATGGTTGTCAGAACAGAAAAATACAGCCTCATTTCACCTCCAGATTCCCGCGCCGGTACATGCATTCCGGATCCAGCGAATGTTTGGCCTGACGCAGGCCGGAATCGTTCAAATCCTGTTCCCGATTCATCCGAACAAAGCCCTGCGACCGCAAAATCCGAGCCAGTTCGTGAGTCAGTTTGGCGCCGGAACCGTGAAAATCGCGGTCGGCTTTTTCGAAGTGAATATCCGCCAGTTCCGGCGACAGCGGACTGTAGATGGAAAATCCGGCGATACGCCCATCCACCGTCAGGGCAATTCCGCCCAGCGCCAGACCGGGATCGGTGAACTCCGCGGCCAGCCGCCGCAACGCCAGATTTTCTTCGATGATGCCGGTGGCGGGCTCCTGCATGCGATTGAGCCGGTCGGCGAAATCGAGAATCTCCGGCAGATTGTCCGGCATGACCGGCCCCACCTGGAAACGCCCGGCATAATCGCGCTCGAACTGGCGGATCAGATTGTGCTTTTTGCGCAGCCGGGCGCCATCCAGCGCAATCAGGTGATCAAGCTGATAAATATAATCGGCCTCGCCGGGATCGAATTCGACCGTGAAGAACGCTTCCCAGTCCGGGTGGCGCTCCAGATACGCTTCGGGCATGTCGTAACAGCCCGGTTTCCAGTTTCCGACCGTCGCCACCTGACGGAGCAATGCCGCCAAAGCCGCCGGCGGCAACTCTTCTCCCAACGGAAACTGGATATGCCCGGAACGGAAACTCACTGTGATCAAACGACCGTCGACAATCCGAAAATGCCAGTCGTAACTGTCGCGGTACAAACGGAGATTGGCCCATCCCCGCTCGCAACTCGGCAGCGGAAAACGGCATTGATAAGCAAGAAAGACATCCCGGTCGGCCGGGGCGATTGGTTCAAAATCGAAGCTCTTCATCTGGTGCGTCTACCCATGTTTTCAGTCTGAAGGTACTATACTACTGATAATCGGACAAGCCAGTCTCGAAAAAGTTTTTTTCTCAAAAAGATTCAAGATTGCTTCCGACACCCCTTGAATAACGCCGACGGGTATGTTATATTTAGGGCTGACAGCGGTGATAGGCGATCGCCTCCGGTTTCGGCCGGGGGAGGAAAGTCCGGACTGCAGAGAGCAGGGAGTCCTTTTGTGAAAGAAGGATACCGCGGACGATAAGCCGCGGGAAGGCCAGTGCAACAGAAAGTATACCGCCCCGGCAGGGCCTCGGTCCGGCCGGAGTAAGGGTGAAATGGCGGGGTAAGAGCCCGCCGGGCGCAAGGCGAGAGCCGCGTCGCTTTAGGTAAACCCCTCCCGCAGCAAGACCAAATAGGGAACGAGTTGTTGCTCGCAACGCGATGAGTTCCGGGTTCTGGTCGCACCAGACAGATGATTGCCGTCTTTCCGCCGAATGGCGGGAAGAAACAGAATCCGGCTTATTTCACCGTTGTCGTTTTTTTTTATTGTTCGGAATGTAAAATACGCCATGCTTCCGCGCCTGGCGGGGGATGTGTTTTTTAAGGTCAAAGATGAGTAAGATAGCGATATTGAGCGATATTCACGGCAATGCCGACGCCTTGAAAAGCGTACTGGCCTTGTGTCATGAACTGGAAGTCGACAGTTATGCTTCGCTGGGGGATATCGTCGGATACAACGCCGAGCCGCTGCAATGTCTGCGCATGGTGCGCGCCCTGAAACCGATAGCCATGGTGCGGGGCAACCACGACGACTACACCGCCTCAAGCGATGAGGATATGGAAGGCTTCAATACCAATGCCAAGCGGGCGATCCTGTGGACCCGCAGCCAGCTTTCCGAGGAGGAGCGCCGCTGGGTCGGGGAGCCGCCGTTGCGCATGGCGATTCCCGGCATGCCGATTACGCTGGTTCATGCGACGCTGGATTCGCCCGATACCTGGGGTTATGTCTTTGATGTCTACCACGCGGTCGACAATTTTTCCTATCAGTTGACGCAACTCTGTTTCTGCGGTCATTCCCATGTCCCGGTGGCGTTCTGCAAGCGTCCGTTCGCCGCCGGGCCGCTGCGCGGAACCGAGGAGGTGCCGGACTGGGTGGCGGTCAACGGAGTCCGTCCGTCCAATTTCGACGAAATCGGTTCGTTCCAGATTCAGGTCGAGCCGGGCTGCAAGTATCTTTTCAATATCGGCAGCATCGGGCAGCCGCGCAACCGCGATCCGCGGGCCTCGTTTGCCATCTATAACGATACCGAACGGACGGTCACGCGCTATTGCGTACCCTATGATATCGCCATGGCGCAGCACAAAGTGCTGGACGCCGGACTGCCGGAACGGCTGGCGGTACGCCTCGGACTCGGCGAATAGTTTCCGGCGATGACCGGGGACGGGAGAGAACAGGACGGCGGCATGCACCGACTGCGCACAACCAGATCCGAAGCGGGAGACCCGGCTGAAAATCCGGGCGTGGTGAAACGTATCCTGATCGTAAAGCCCAGCAGTCTGGGCGACATTTTCCACGTTTTTCCGGCAGTGGCCAGACTGGGCAAACTTTTTCCGAACGCGGTTTTCGACTGGCTGATCCATCCGGCCTTCGCGGAAGCGCTGGACTATGCGCCGGTTCCGGTGGCGCGCCGGATTCCATTCCGGCGGCGGGAACTGGGGCACATTACCTCCTTCCTGCCTGAAGCCATGGAGCTGGTGCGCGAACTTCGCCGCGAACGCTACGATTATATCTTCGATTTTCAGGGGCTGCTGCGCAGCGCCATATGCGCCCGGCTGGCGCGCGGCAAGGTGGTCGGGTTCGCCCGGCCGAGAGAACGTTCGGCGCGCTGGTTTTACCACCGCTGGGCCAAAGTGAATCTCCGACTCCACGCGGTACGCCGCAACCAGTTGCTGGTGGAGCGTTTTTTCCATACCGGAACCATGACCGTGAACGATGTGCTGCCGCGAGTGGAGCGTTATGCCGCCACGCTCGACGCCAAGCTGGAACGGCTCGGAACCAAGCCGGATGCATTGCTGATCGGAGTATCCCCGGGCGCGCGCTGGGAAAGCAAGATTTTTCCGCCGGAGCTTTTCAGCCAGGTGATCCGTCTGGCGGCGCAAATGGTGCCGGAGGCTTATTTCGTCCTGATCGGCGCGCCCGCCGACCAGAAGCTGGCGGCGGAAATTCAATCCCAGTGCGGTGACGCCCGCGTGATGTCGCTGGCCGGAGCCACCGGACTGGGCGAACTGATCGAACTGATCCGGCGCTGCAGAACCTTGATTTCCAATGACAGCGGGCCGGTGCACATCGCCGCCGCCGCGCATGTGCCGGTGGTGTGTTTTTATGGTTCGACCAATCCCAAACTGACCGGGCCGTTCGGAGATATTCATACCATTTTTCAGCGGGGCGATCTGGAGTGCATCGGATGCCTGAAACGGCAGTGCATCCTGCCGGCGACGGAATGTCACAAGCTCGACCCGGCATTGGTAGCGGGGGCGGTACGCAACAAAATCCTGGAGGAACAGAAATTATGCGTGGAATGAAATTTTGGCCGGCGCTGCTGGCGTTTTTGGCCTGTGCGATCATGCCGCTGGCGGCGGATGTGGTCATGCAGATGGATATGGAGCGGACGAATTTCATGCAGTTCGAGCCGGTTCTGGTGACGTTGACCATGCGCAATACCGCGGGTCAGGTGCTGATTTTCGGCACCGAGCCGGAATTCAAAGGCTACATGGAGATCGAACTGACCGATCTGACCGGACGGCCGCTGCCGGGATCGGGCGCGCGCTTCGAGCTTAAAGGGCTGATGCTGCGTCCCGGCGCCGACCAGCGGATCCGGGTCAACCTGAGCAGCCGGGTCAACCTCGCCAAGCCGGGCATCTACCGGGTCAAGCTGGCCTTGGGCCATCCGATGCTCAAGGATGAATACGAAAGCAACGTCCAGCAGTTCAGTGTCTCGACCGGCAAGATTTTCTGGACACGGCGTTTCGGCGTACCGAAAATCGGCGAAACCGATTCCGCCGGAGCCCCGCAGATGCGCGATTACACCCTGCGGGGACTTCAGGATGGGGCCACCCTGTATTATTATCTTCTGGTGGAGGACGATGACAATATCTACGCCATGAAGCGCATCGGCATGGCCATGGGCCGGGAACAGCCCTGCTGCGAACTGGATATGCTGAACCGGTTCCACATCCTGCTGCCGCTGATCCCGAAAATTTTCCAATATCAGGTCTTCGACTGGAACGGCAAACGCGAACTGAATAAAATCTACAAAACCACCAGCAGCAGCCCGATGCTGTTTCGCGATACCCAAAGCGGTGAAGTGAAAGTCATCGGCGGCGAAGAAGCGAATCCCGGAGTCGATTACACTGAGGACAAACTCCTCCCGGACGAGATGGCGCTGCCGGACGGCAAGAGCGATTCTCCGGTGGTTTCGGTCGAAACGCCGGCCTCCGGCAAGCCGGAAACGGCCGGCGCCGCCACTCCCGCCGACAAACCGGCAACCGCACCGGCCGCGCGATAAAGCCGGGAAGGCCATGGCCGGCCAACCGGCTGAAAGCGGAAAATATCTACCAAGTCCGGTTGATCCGGTGGATATTATCTACATTTTAGCGCCATTTTTTTTCATCGACATCCTTGATTTTCGTGATTGTTCCAGGTATAATGTCTACCGAGAGGACAGAATACCCCTATGGATTATGAATTTCAATTGAATAAGAATGGCGACGGCGCGACGCTGCACCGCCAGCTGGTGGAAGGCTTGAGCGCCGAATTCGCGGCGCTGCCCCCGGGATCTCCGGTGCCGGGCACGGCGGAACTCAAGCGGCGCTTCGGCGTAGCCGGCATGACCGTCACCCGGGCGCTTGACGAACTGGTTTTGCGCAATGAAATCGTCCGGTTTCGCGGCCGGGGAAGTTTCACCGCCAGCAGTCATGTGCGGACGATATATTATCTCATCCCCTGTCCGCCGGAAGTCAAATACATTCAATCGCCGATTTTTGACGGAGCTTTGACTCAGGCGCGGAAGAGCGGCATCCGGTTGCTGACCATGCCGGTTACCCGTACCAATACGCTGGGCGATGTCGACTGGACCACTTTGGAGAAATTACCCGACTATGCTGCTGTGATCGCCAGCTCCATCGCAGATTATCGATATGTTCTTGATCTGCTGGATCGTAAACATTGTCGGGTAGCTCTGGTCAACAGCCGTTTTGAATATGTTGACAAACTGGAAGATCGTTTTGTCGCTTATCACCAGATTTTCCTCAGCCGCCGCGCGGCGGTGGTTCGTGCGGTTGAGTTGCTCGTTCAGGCCGGGCGTCAACGTATTTTGTTGCTTCATGAAGGGGCGACCTGGCGCAATCCGATCCGGGAAGCATTTCGGGAGTCATTGGCGGCGAACGGATTGGCATTTGATCCCGAACTCGAACTTTATTCGACGAATGATGCGGCATTTTGTCGGGCTCGCCTGGAAATGTTGCTGATCGCCGAATTGGAGTTTGACGGAATTGTAACCTTTCATGCCGCACAGGCGGTGGCGGCGTTCCGCCTGTTGACCGAGCGCGGCATATGTGTACCGGAGGACGTTTCCATCGTCAGCCTCGCCGATCATCCAATGCTGGAGACCAATGCGATCGGCATCTCCGCGGTCGACTGTGATGGCGAAGCCGTAGGCCGTGCGGCAGTGCGTATTCTGACGGAACGTCATGGGACACCGGTACGGGAAACCATCGATTTTATCACCATCAATCGTCATTCCATATAAACAGAAAGGACTTGCCATGAAAAAATTCACACTTATCGAGCTTCTTGTAGTAATTGCGATCATTGCGATTCTGGCGGCGATGCTGCTGCCGACGTTATCGGCGGCGCGGGAACGCGCTCGCAGTACCAACTGTC
The DNA here is from genome assembly GCA_036677805.1 of Victivallaceae bacterium. GTDB lineage: Bacteria > Verrucomicrobiota > Lentisphaeria > Victivallales > Victivallaceae > SIG78. The sequence continues at coordinate 33,533 of JAVBVS010000020.1, forward strand.
TGAATAAACTCAAACAGCAGGGTTCGGCTATCTACATGTATGCCGGCGACAATCACGATTATGTAATTTCAAGCAATGTCTATGCCAGTATGCAAGCCGACAATGTGCTGGTGAACAACGTCAACAACAGCACCGCCCGGGCGGGACGCGTAGTATTGCTGGTCAATGGTTATTTCGGCAGCGACACCATTCCGACGACGACGGACGAACTGACCGCGTTGCGGGAAAGAATGTATCGTTGTCCGTCGGATTCCAAGGTGTTCAGCAGCACTCAGGATAGCTATTATCTGCTGTATTATACGCCGAGTTGGTGTCTCTACAGCTATCGTTTCGGCAATAAGGACTGCGCGCGTGACATGTTGGCGGGCATCGGCAGTCCCGGTGGCGTGATTTCCTGTGATGCCGGGATTTACGCGCAAAACAAAATCGATGACTATGTCAATCACCCCAATCAGGCCAATGCCCTGATGCTGGGTGGTCACGCCATGAACCGATCCACTGCGCAAAGCATGGCACAGACGACAATCGTCAACGCGTTGCGCAGTGATCTTGGCGGCCTGGATGACCGCTGATCTGCCACAAAAGATGGGTTGGGTGTGAAGATAGCTTCCTGCAATGGGTTGAATCGAGACCGCATCACACTCTCAAAGCTGATAGGCAACATCCAGGCCCCTGAGGTGACAACGGCGATGTCATGCGTTATTTCGTACCGGATTATGGCGTGCAAATAGTTGTTTGCCGCATATTGCTTTTATTGTTAAAATCTTATAAGAAAGCTATATGGAAATTGAACGGAGTTTTGTCGCTTTTTTGAAAATGCAATCTTGAAAACGCATGACTTTCAGTGTAAAATTTTAAGGATGCGTCATAGAATAATATTGATCTGCCGGTTGCCGTTCGGGGCTAGGAGCCCGGCGCGGCAATTGTAGGTTTGCCGGCGGAACGCCCTGGCGAGCGGGGTAAGGCAATCGAATATGGCGTCCGGAAATCAGGTTTGTCGAATGACTGAAGCAACTCTAACAGGAGGAGAATGAATCTATGATACGATGGAAACAGTGGAGTCTGGCGTTGCTGTTGACGGCGGCGCCCGTCTTCGGCGGCGAATTCGAGGTCAGAAAAACCGGAGAAAATTACTCTTTACTGTATGACGGCAAAGTGCTGCTCGATACGGTGGCGGTCCGGGTGCTGCCGGACGACGTGCTGCCGCCGGGCACGCAAAGTTCGACAAGCACCCTGCCCGACGGAGCCAAGGTCTACGAACTCTGGAATGAAAACCCCGATACCCGTTTCCGCCGGGAAATCGCATTGCGGCCCGACGGCGCGGTCGAAATCACGCTGGCCGGCGAAGCCCCGGCCTTCAGCGAGAACCTGACCCGTCTGCTCCGGCTGACCATGCCTTACAGCGCGGTGAGCGGCACCGAATTCGAAGCTCTGGCCGGCAACGGTCGGCAATATCGGCCGATTAATGGCAAATTCGACGCGGCGTTGCCGAATGGCAGTCTGCCTCAGTCGCCCTATCGTTTCCTGGCCGTCACCGCCGACGGCAAACCGCTGACGTTCGACTTTCTGCCGCTGGGCGCGGGCGACTACTGCACCAGTTATTCGACCGGCGCGGTCCGCGGCGTCTGGCAGGTGGCGCGACAGGACGGCATACTGGAGCTGAGCTGCGGCTCCACCGTCCCGCGCAACGGAGGTTACACCGGCACCAAGGTGGTGATCCGCGAAGGCGGGTTCGAGGATTACGACCGGCTTCACGCATTGCGCAGTTTTGCCTATGGCGACCATCTTAAAGCAGAAAAACTGTTCAGCTTCGGGGCGCAGAAATTCGGCAAGGAATACACCGCGATCGATGCCTCCGCCTTTGACGCCGCGCGCGGCGCCGGATGGCTCGGCAATCCGGCGCTGAAAACCGAAATCGGAGCGCCGGAAGGAGCTTACTATGCCCATATCGTCGGTCGTGATGCCAAATTCAAAGTCACCGGTCTGCGCGACGGCTGGTATATCGTCTCCGTCGGCGCAGGCAATTACAACGGCGCCTCCAACGCTTTCGGAGTGACGGTCAGCGGCCGGACGCTGGCGGAAAAAATCACCGTGAAGCCGCGCACCGTCACCGTGGCGTCGCGCGCCATGCGGCTGACCGGCGGGACGGCGGAATTCGATTTTCAAGGCGAGTTCGTCCTGTCGACCATGGGCCTCCAGTTCCTGATGGCCGACGGCGAGGACTTCAGCGTCCGGCGCGGCTTCTGGGTGGCCGACGGCTACGAGCCCGGCAGCATCTACCGCAACGCAGATTACCGCAAACCTCCGGTCTTCCCGCTCGCCCTCGAGAGTTTCCCCCTGCCGGAGCCGGGCAAGGAAGCCGAAGGCGCACCCAAAATCATAGACACTCCGACAGAGCTGCCCGATCCCGACAGCCCGGCCATGGCCTGGGTCAAGGATGCCCGCATGTTCAAGATTCTCGGCAATTCGGCGACCCTGGGCGAACTTGACGCCCCCGGCGCACCGGAAAAATTGCTGGACCAGGAACTTGCCGGAAAACGTTACAATGCGGTGATGATCTCCGGCATGCACAGTCGCCATACCTACTTCAATCACCTTGACCGCGGCGTCGCGGCGATCCATCGCGTAGCCGAAGCCGCCCATGCGCGCAACCTGAAGCTGATCGACCACCACGACTCGACTCTGCTGTGGAACAGCGATGCCGGCTTCCGGGTACTGATGGAACGACTGCCGGAAATGAGCCGCGCCATCGCCGACCAGCTGCCGAGCTTCCAATTCTGTCCCCTGAATCCCCAGTTCAAGGAGACCTACTACAAATATCTGCTGGAACTGGTGAAAGCCGGAGTGGACGGATTCCAGATCGACGAACTGACCTTCTGGGAACACGGCTGCGGCTGCGGCTATTGCCGCGAACAGTTTTTCAAAGATACCGGCTGGCAGCTGCCGGTCAACGAGCTCGATCCGCGGCTCGGCAATACCAACAGCGACCTCGGCAAGCTGTGGTTCGACTGGCGGCGCAAACAGATCGGCAACTGGTTTGTGGAACTCCGCCGCCGGGCCAAAGAGATCAATCCCAATCTCACCTTGTGCATGTACACCACCCACTGGGGCTTCACCCGTTCGGGGCCGCGCTACAAGGAAGGCACCGATCTCTTCGAACTGGCGCGCGCGATCAATTACTTCGGCACCGAGGTGATGACCCGCAACGTCCTGCAGAGTTCGCGGCCGCTGGTACCGTTCCGCAAAATGAAAAATGCGCTGACCACCGCGTTCGGCACCCCGGTATGGGGCTGGATTTACGCTTCCGACTGGCCGACCTGTTACTTCGCCTGGGCGGCGAGCAACATGGTCGGACAGGTGGCGCTGCTGCCGGAAGACATCGACCGGCCGAAGAACTATGGCGATTTCCGGACCTTCGACGGCTCGCCCGACAACATGCACCGCACCCGGGCCAAAACGGTGGCCCCGGTCGCCCTGCTCTTCTCGGCCGCCAGCCGCGACTGGAACTCGATGACCAGTTTCACCGGCGAACTTTTCGGCATCGCCCAGACCTTGGAATCGATGCACGTTCCGTATGAGTTCATCGCCGAAATGAGTCTGAACGAAAAGCAGCTGGCCAAATATCAGGTGCTGGTGCTGGCCTCCGACGGCTGCCTCTCCGACCGCGACCTCGCCGCCATCAAGACCTTCGCCCGGAACGGCGGAACGGTTTACCTGAGCACGGTCGCCGGACTTTGCGACGAATACGGCCGGTTGCGAAAACAATGGGGGTTCGCCGACGTTTTCGGATTCACGGTCAATGCTGCGAAAACAGTCAAGCTGGCACGCCTTGCCGCCGATGCCGGAGGCAAGGATGCGGTGACACCGGAAAAGCCGTTGTCCGCCTGGACGCTCACCCCGGCCCCGGCGACGGCATTGCTTTACGGCTTCACCGCGCAAGGGCAGAAGCTGCCGCTGCTGGTGGAAAAGGCCTACGGCAAGGGCAAACTGTTCTATCAGGCGGCATCGTTGGGCGGAGCGTTCTGCGCGCCGGAAGTGTCGCCGCCCAAGAAGTGGGAATTCCGGATCGATGAAAAACTCGAAACCCTGTTCCGTGGAGAACTGGCACGGATCATGGCGCCGGGACATTACTGGACGACCGACGCTCCCGACCAGGTTTTCACTGCGATCTGGCACGACGACGACGAACTCCTGGTGCATTTTCTGAACGCCACCGGCGCCAATATCAAAGCGGGCGAGGAAATGGTTCCGACCGCGCCCAAAGTGCCCTACCCGCCGCTGGCGAAGGACATCACCTTCACGCTGCCCGGCAACTACGCTTCGGCAGTCGCGGTCAGCCCGGATTTCGACGGACGCAAGCCGCTTGTGCTGAAAGACAACGCCGATGGCACCACTACCGTGACTTTGCCGAAGGATCTGCTGAAAGCCTACACCATCGTCCGGTTGAAGTAACCGGAAACGCGTTTGCAACCGCCGTCCGTTTTCGGGCGGCGGTTTTTTTTACCGTTCAATTATCGCGATTGATCGAGCGCATAGCTGTAAATCCGGCCGCGGCTGAAAAAATAATATCTGCCGTCCACTACGGCGCTGCCGCCGCCCACCGGCACCGGAGACGCGGCGATCCGCTTCATGACCATGGCTTCCGGATCGTAAACGGCAATGCCGTCGGTCAGAATGCCATAAACCCGGCCATTGTATTTGGCGAACAGCCGGGGCCCCTGTGCGGAAGGAACGCGCAATTCGGCAGCCGTCTGCTTCAGCATCCGATGCTGCGCCGGATCGTAGACGAAGAAGATCGAACCGTCGGCCCAGCCGATGATCCGGCCGTCCGCCAGGACATGAAAGTCGTAATAAGCCTTAACCCCGGCGATCGGCGTATCATTGCGTACAATCTTTCCCGATTCGAGGTCGAACTCGGCCAGGGTCGCTTCTTTGGCCAGAGTTTCACCGCCGGAGCCGGGCAGAGTGGTGCCGCCCAGAAGCATCCGATTGCCGGGAAGCGGAGCGAGAGCATAAACCGACTGGGACTGGAGCAGATTTTCCGGCGGAATCACGGAAAAACGCCGGGTGTCGCGCCGGTACAGCGCCAGCCCGCCCCCGGTGCGCCCGTAACCGGGAGTGCCGCTGAACGCCACGATCCGGCCGTCGGAACTCAACGCCGCGGCGTGGGGCCGGTTGATCGCGGGGCCGACCACGCCGAGCAGGACCGGATTGTCGGCCTCTTCCCGTGCTTTTCTGGCCACGCCGCGCCACGGCCGCCGGATGTCGTATTCCAGACAGTACCCGCCGGTATAAGCGGCGATGTAAATCAAATCGCCGGTGATGAACAGCGTATTCCACTGCCTCACCTCGGTACCGACCCGGCTCATGGCGTCATTCTTGATGTCGTAACTGAAGCAATCCATCGGAAACGCCGTGCCGCCGATGATCCGGCCGTCCGGCGTCCCGCACAGACTCATCACATGCGCGCCTTCCGTGGTATAATCGAACGCCACTTTCCGGACTTCCCCGCCGCCGGCGGGCTGCCACGAAAGCATCCGCTGCTCCAGATCGCATGCGACCAGCCTGGCGCCGTCGGGAAACTCGCGGTGAAAAAGCGACTGACTGTCGGCAATGCAAGGTTTCGGCGCGACCTTCGGCGCCGCCGGCAGAAGTTCCATTTTGCCGTCGTAAAAACGGTAATGCTGCTTGCCGTTGCGGCCGTAGACCTTGCCGTCGGCCCCGCGCCAGACGGTGGCTCCGGCGGCGGGAATCCGTTCCGTTTCGGCGAGAAGCGCGGTAGTCTTGCGGTTGCCCGGATTGAAAGCCAGAAACTGGCTTCGGGTATTGCCGATGCCGATATAAACGATGCCATGGTCGTCAACGGCGATGCTGCGCGGATATTGCGCCCAGCTCTCCTGATTGACCCGGCCATAGTCAATCAGCTTGCGCGTCGCCGGATCGAACGCCGCCACGCCGCAGCCGGGGTAAGTCGCCGACCAGATTCGCCCCGCATCGTCCTCGGTCATCGACATGGCCATCTGCCGGGTGGTCTTGCCATGAAACGTGAACGCCTCCGCGACCGGATCGTATTCGACGAAGTAACCGTTGTAATGGCTGTAAAAGCGGTTTTTGGAGGAGAGAATCGAGGCGAAAGGACCATCTCCGCCGGTCGGGAACGGCACCGCCTGCTGACGGCTCCGGCCGGTCGCGGGATCGATCTGAAGCAAGGCATAACCGCCGTTGTGGTCGTAAAGCCACAGCAATACGGTATTTTTGCCATCCTTGCCCGCAGTGGCCACCGTCCCGCGATGACAGGCGACGGGAATGGCGACGCCGTGGTCCAGAAACCCATTGCCGAGGTCGACGGTCCGGCCCGAAGCGCCCAGCGCCGCCAGCAATGCGAGATTGAGAAACAGCTTTTTCATCTTCCGGGTTGCTCCATTGGGTTGTTTGACCGGGGCTCGGACAAGCGCACCGCATGATCTGCGGTACGGACCGTTTCATCGCGATACCCGAAGTCAACGCGTCAGCCGGACCACCAGTTCGGCGGGCAGCGGACGGCCGTCCATCCGGGTTCGGCCGTAATCACGCTGAAAATCGGCGATCAATGCGGCCTTTGCGGTGTTCACGGTTACTTTCATATTCAATTCCATCCCGGTCGGAGACGGCGGCACCTTGAACGTCGCGCTTTTATATTCGGGACCGGTGAATTCGATCCGGCAAGGACGGCCGTTCACCGTCAAATCGAGAATTCCGGCGCGTTCGGATTGGACATTAAGTTCCACCTGCCATTCCTCGGCGCCCGGCTTGCCGACAGGCGGCTCGAAGGCGGTTTGAAACGAAGCGCCGACATCGGTGTCGAGCAATTCCCAGCCGCCAAAGGTCATGGGGCCGTAATTGAAGACGGCGGTCCGGCCGTCGTTGAGCAGAAGCCGCGTCCCCGCCGGCCGCGCCAGGCGCATCACCGCAGCCTCCAGCCGGGTCCGGTAAAATTCATACGCTCCGAAAACCAGAAATATGCCGACGCCGAGTGCGAGAACGCCCGCAGTGCGCAGATACCGCCAGTCTTTCCGGCGATACCGCCGCCACACGACAGCGACAAAGGCTCCCGCAAAAACCGCCAGCACCGGCAGCAGCGGCGTCCGAAAACGTTCGAGATTGTAAAACGCCGCCGTCCCGCCCCAGAAGCAGAAAACGATCAGATAAAGCGCCCCCCACGCCGCATTGCGCCGCCGCCATGACGAAGCCGCCAGCAGCAGCATCCCCGCCACCCCGAGCGCCAGCACGACGCCGCCGGGTACGGTGAACCGAAGCAGTCGGCTGGTCGTCCCTTCCCCGGCCAGCGCCACATTGTTCGGAATCTCCCGGTAATCCCAGAAGAGCAGGAGCTTGCGAAAAGTCAATTCAAAAAAGGCCGCCGGTTCCGCGCGCAGCCATTCGAACACGCGGCCGATTACCGGCCGTTCGGCCGCCGTCGCCATCCATTCGTGGTAAGCGGCGGGATACTCCATCGGTCCGGCGGGCAGGCCGGGATTGCGTCCGCCCGGGGGCGCTTCGGGCGTATTGCCCAGCGCCAGCACCGCATCAGCCGCCGTTGACGGACCGGACAACCGCCCCAGCTGCATGGAGTTGTAAATCATGAACGGAGCCTCGACCGCAAGCATCGTCAGCACCATGACCGCGAAGCACATCACCGCGTGCCGCCACGAACTCCGGCGCCACTCCGTCGCGCCCAGAAACAGAAACAACGGCAATGCCAACAGCAGCATATTGCCCCGGGTCAGAACCGCAACTCCAGCCACGGCGCCAAGCGCCAGATCATAGCCGACCCGCCGCCGGCGGACCGCAAGCACAGCCAGGAAAGCCAGCAGCATCAAATTGAAGCTCTGGAGATTTTCGAGTTTGTGAAACGGGGTATAAAAAACCAGCGGCGTCAGGAAAGCGGTCAACAGCGCCGCCGTTATTCCGGCGCGACGCCCCGCCAGCCGCGCGGCGGTCAATCCGGCCAGCACCGCGGTCAAGGCGCCGAGCAGCGCCTGCACTCCGATCACCATCCAGACCGAGCCGCCGCCGAGAATGCGGCAGCACGGCAGAAAGAACGCATAATAAAACGGCTGGTAATAAAACGGACCGGAAAAAGTCCCCTCCACGATGGACCGGGACAAATCCATGTAGGTGCGCAAATCGGTGGCCGGAGAAGGCTGAAAAATCGAACCGGCGAAACGCCCGGAGGCAATTTCCCCGGAGACGGCCAGCCGCCAAAGCAACGCCAGCAAAGCCGCGATCCACAAGCCGAAGCGAAAACGCCGCCCGGAATCAGAGCCGGGAACCGTCGCCTTGCCGTCGCGCTTTTTCATCGCCGCCGTGCCGCGCTGCGCCACGGCTCAGACCGTGAGCAGTTCCTGTTCCTTTTCGGCGGTGATCCGGTCCAGCAATTCAATGTGCCTGTCGGTCTTTTTCTGAATGTCGTCCAATGCCTTCTTGAGTTCGTCTTCGGTGATCTCACCGGCCTTCTGCGCTTTTTTGGCGGCTTCATTGCCGTCGCGACGGGCATTGCGGACCGCGATCTTGGCTTCTTCGCAACGGGCCTTGACCTGCTTGACGAACGTTTTGCGGCGATCTTCGCTGAGTTCGGGAATCGGCAGCCGGATGATGCGGCCGTCGCTGTTGGGCATGATGCCGATATTGGAGGCCTTGATCGCCTTTTCGACCGCCGCCACCGCCGAAACGTCCCACGGCTGGATGGTCAGCAGACGCGCTTCCGGCGTGGCGATCTGCGCCATGTCACGCAGCCGGGTCTGAACGCCGTAATAATCGACCATCAGGCCCTCGACCAGCGCGGGAGAGGCTTTGCCGGTGCGGATCGCGCCGAGATCATGGCGCATGGAATGTTCGGATTTTTCCATATTTTCTTCGAGTTCCATCATGACCATATCGATGACATCCGACATTTTACCACCCTCCTGATATAAACCATAGAAATTTTTCAGCCTGAACCTGCGGCAACCTGCCAAAATGTAACCGCAATTTCGGCAAAATGCAAATAACCAAGGGCTATTGCGCTTGAAAAAAAGCGCTTTCGGCGTTATTTTATAGGAAACTGGGAAATATCATCAACCGAGGTAGTCTATGTCCGGACACAGCAAGTGGGCCAATATCAAACATAAAAAAGCGGCCGTCGACCGCAAGAAAGGCCGTATTTTCTCGCGCCTGGCGAAGGAAATCATGGTGGCCGCCAAGATGGGCGGCGGCGACATCGACTCCAATCCGCGGCTCCGGGCCGGCATCACCGCGGCCAAAGCGGTCAACATGCCCAACGCCAACATCGACCGCGCCATCAAAAAAGGCATCGGCGAACTTGGCGATGTGGTGTTTGAAGAAATTCAGTATGAAGGTTACGGTCCCGGCGGCGTGGCGCTCCTGATCGACTGCCTGACCGACAACCGCAACCGTTCCGCCAGCGAAGTCCGCACCGCGCTCGACCGCAACAACGGCAACCTCGCCAGCTCCGGCTCGGTGGCCTGGATGTTCAACCGCAAGTGCCATTTCCTGATCGAAGGCGCCAACGCCGATGAGGAAAAGCTCATGGATGTCGTGCTCGAAGCCGGCGCCGAAGATATCGACGTCGCCGACGAAGTGGCCGAAATCTGGGGCGCGCCCGATGCCTTCGAAGCCATTTCCAAGGCGCTCGAAGCCGCCGCCATCGCACCGTCGGAAGCGGCGGTCACCCGCCGGCCGGACAATGTGGTTGAAGTCAAGGACGTCAAGATCGCCGAACAGGTTCTGCGCCTGATCGACCGGCTGGAAGACCTCGACGACGTCCAGCAGGTCACCGCCAATTTCGAAATCGACGATGCCATCGCCGACCAGATTGAAGAAGAATAAATTTGCCAAGCAACGTTCAACCCAAAACGAAAAAGGAGTAACGAACGATGTCTGCCATCTATGATATCCACGCCCGTGAAATTCTCGATTCCCGCGGCAATCCCACCCTCGAAGTCGAAGTCATTCTCGAAAGCGGCGTCAAAGGCAGCGCGGCGGTTCCGTCCGGCGCTTCCACCGGCGAAAATGAAGCGCTCGAACTGCGCGACGGCGACAAGTCCCGTTACCTGGGCAAGGGCGTGCTGAACGCCGTGCGCAACGTCAATGAAAAGATTTTCCCCGAACTCGAAGGCATGGACGTCCTCGATCAGGTCGAAATCGACAAGGCGATGATCGAACTCGACGGCACCAAGACCAAATCCAACCTCGGCGCCAACGCGATTCTCGGCGTGTCGCTGGCCTGCGCCCACGCGGCGGCCAACTATCTTGATCTGCCGCTCTTCCGCTACATCGGCGGCGTCAACGGCAAAGTGCTGCCGGTTCCGATGATGAATATCATCAACGGCGGTTCGCATTCCGACGCGCCGATCTCCTTCCAGGAATTCATGATCCGGCCGGTCGGAGCCTGCTGCTTCCGCGAAGGCCTGCGCATGGGCGCCGAAGTTTTCCACGCGCTCAAGAAGATCATCAAGAACAAGGGTCTTTCGACCGCGGTCGGCGATGAAGGCGGCTTCGCGCCGAATTTCGCCGGCGGCATCGAAGAAGCGCTGTCGAGCATCATCGAAGCGATCAAAGCCGCGGGCTACGCTCCGGGCAAGGACGTGATGATCGGACTGGACTGCGCCGCGAGTGAATTTTACAGCAACGGCATCTACGACTACACCAAGTTTGAAGGCCCCGGCGCAGGACAGCGCGATGCGGCTGCTCAGGCGGCCTATCTCGAAGAATTGATTGCGAAGTACCCGATCGACTCCATCGAAGACGGCATGGCCGAAAGCGACTGGGACGGCTGGAAGCTCCTGACCGACAAGATCGGCAACCGCTGCCAGCTCGTCGGCGACGATTTGTTCGTGACCAACGTCGAATACCTCTCCAAGGGGATCGCGATGGGCGCGGCCAACTCGATTCTGATCAAGGTCAACCAGATCGGCACCCTGACCGAAACTCTGGACGCGATCGAAATGGCGCACAAGGCGGGTTACACCGCGGTAGTCAGCCATCGTTCCGGCGAAACCGAAGACACCACGATCGCGGATATCGCAGTCGCGACCAACGCCGGTCAGATCAAGACCGGTTCGCTGTCCCGGACCGACCGGATCGCCAAGTACAACCAGCTGCTCCGCATCGAAGAGATGCTCGGCGACGTGGCGCGCTACGGCAAATAATCGCGATTCCAGTAATTGCGATGAATACAAAAGTCCGTCCGGAGCTCTTCGGACGGACTTTTTTTCCAGCCTGACAGCGGCGCTCGGGCAATCGGGAAAGCGCCGCCGGAAAGTTCAACAGCCGGAGAATGCATCATGAAAATTCGGAGATACCGTCTGCCGATCTGGCTGCTGGGCATAGCAGGCCTGACGGCCGCGCCAACCATTGCCGCGGAGGAGGTACGCCTGTTGCTGCCCGAGGTAATCTATGCCGTTCCCGGGGTTGAAACGAACCTCTATTACGATAATTTGATCACGGTGATCAATTCGAAAAACTACAGTTTCCGGGTGCGGTGCGCCAAAGGCCGGATGGACGAAGCCCGCTGGCGCTTCACCCCGGAAGCCGGGGATGTCGGCGAATATCCGCTGGAATTGTCCGTATCCGGACCGGATGGAGTGGCGGCCGAAGGCCGGACCAGAATCGTGGTTTCGCCGGCCGACGCCGGGCGGGACCGGGCGGTTCGGGTGCTGATGATCGGCGCAAGCCAGACCGCGGCTTCGGTCTATCCGCGCCGGGTCTTGGAATTGATGCGGGAAAGCGGCGTCGCCGACTTCCGGCTGCTGGGCACCAACGGGCCGGGATACCGTCCCGATCCCAAGGGCGAAGTCGCTCATGAAGGTTGGGGCGGCTGGGGCTGGGGCACGTTTTTCACCCGCTACGGCCGCGAAGAATCCGCCCGGAACGACGGTCTCCATCCGGTGCGGCAGCGCGAAGCCAACAGCCGGTTTCTCTTCCCCGGCCCGGACGGCAAAATTGAGTTCGATTTCGCGCGTTATTGCGAAAAATATGCCGACGGCCAGAAGCCGGATTTCGTGACCATCCTGCTCGGGATCAACGATGTTTTCTTCGGCACCGACGAAACGATGCCGGAAATCATGAAAAATAAGGTGTTCGCCTATCTGGAACCGATGGTTGCGGCCATCCGCCGCGCCGCCCCGGACTGCGTGATCGGAATCGCGCTGCTGCCGCCGCCGGCCGCTTCGCAGGATGCGTTCGGTGCCAATTACGGCTGCCAGCAGACCCGTTATCAGGTACGGAAAAACCTCGACTGTTTCAACCGCGCCGTCACCGCCAAATGCCGGGAACTCCGGATCGACGTCATTCCGCTTCCGCCCAACCTTGATACCGTCAACGGATTCCCGACCGTCAGCGAAGCGGCCAACGCCAATTGTCCGGAAACGGTCATCCGCCAGTCCAACGCGTTCCATCCGGCGGAACCCGGCTACCGACAGTTTGCCGACGTATTTTACGCCTGGCTGAAATACCGTTTGAACCGGAAACCGTGATCCTTGGCGGCAGGCCGGTTTGCCGGTGTCGCCCCGAACTCAAAATTATTTTCGCAAAATACGGAGCGAAGTGATGAAATTCAACGACCGGGACATCCATGTCGAATGGCATGACGGCATCCTGACACTGGAGAACGCGAGCATCCGGCGCCGGATCGATTGGCGTTGCGGTATGCCGCGCACCATCGAATTCGGTCCGCCGGGAATCAATCTGCACCGGGCGGATGAAGTATTCGACCTGGCCCTGGCCGGTTTTCCGGCGCCGGGCGTTCCGGAAAGCAAAACCGACTATCATACCGGCGCGGTCCGGGTGGAAAAGCTGCCGCCGCGGGACGGCGACGGCGTGAAGGTGACGGTCGCAAGCATCGAAACAATCCGCCGCCTCCGGTTGCGCGTCGCCTACATTCTTTATCCCGGACTGCCGGTAATCGCCTGCGAAGCCGAATGGCAATCGGGAGTGACGCCCATGCTGTTCTGGGCGCGGCGGCACGATGAGGCGTTCAATCGAAGACGCGGTTTCACGGACCTCCATACCGTGACCGACCGTCTGCGTTTGCCGGATTTTCGCATCACTGAAAGCGTGGAGTTCCGGATGCGCACCGACTACAACGACGAGCCGGTGTTGCGTCACGAATACGACGGCCGGGGCGGCGCGGTCGGCAATATTCTCTTCGCGCGCGACCGGGCCGGACAGGAATTCTTCTGTCTTCAGGAAGCGCCGCCTTCGGAAGAGCGGCGCGATCACGAAGCATACGATTTTCTGATCGGCGGCAACGGCGAAATCGCGTCACTCGGCAGCGGCATCAATCCCGAAGACATCGTGCCGGACGCCCTGCTGCACACCAACCGGGCGGTGATGGGCATCGCCGCAAACGGCGGCGCGCAGGCATTGATCCGGCGTTACCTCGCCGCCCGCCAGCCGGTTGCCGGCGTCATCGGCGGTAGGATCACGGTCAATCCATGGGGGTGCGGATGTTTCCCGCGTCTGGTCAACACCGCCTTTCTGCAATCGGAAATCGCCGCCGCGGCCGCGCTTCACGCAGACAGCTATCAGATTGACGACGGGTATCAGACCGGCAACGGCTTGGCCGAAATGGCGGTCCACAACCGTGTCCTCGACAGCGCCTACTGGCAGTGGCATCCGCAACAGCTGCCGGACGGACTGACGCCGCTGGCGGAACAGGCGCAATCATGCGCCATTGCATTGTCGCTGTGGTTTGCCCCCTCGGCCAACCGCGAATACCGCGATTGGCGCGAATCGGCCGATTTCCTGCTCGACTGCCACCGTCGTTACGGCATCGACTGTTTCAAACTCGACGCGGTGGTGCTCTCAAGCTATCTTGCCGAAAAAAATTTCGCGCGGCTGCTGGAGACATTGCACGAGGAGTCGGGCGGCAAAGTCACGGTCAATCTCGACGTGACCAACGGTCTCCGCGGCGGGGTGTTCAAGTTCGGCGAATATGGTTCGATCTTTCTTGAAAACCGCTACGTCTGCCACCGCTGGCCGCAGCATCTCTACCATCCCGGCAATACCCTCGACAACCTCTGGAATCTGGCCCACTTCTGCCGCATCCAGAGCCTTCAGGTCGAAATTCCCAGCCCGGATGACTGCCACGAAGAGGGTTACCGGGAGCGCAATCTGCCTTTGCCGACCGCTTACCCGGTCGAATACTGGGCGATGGTCGCGCTGATGGCCAGTCCGCTGCTGTGGTTCGCGCCTTCCCGGCTGAGCGCCGAGACCGCCGCGCGCCTGACCGAAGTCATTACGGTCATGCGCCGTCACCGCGAACAATGGCGCGGCGCTCTGATCGCTCCGGTCGGCAGCCGTCCCGACGGCCGGGTCATCACCGGATTTCATGCCGACAGCGGGTACCTTCTGGTTTTCCGCGAACTGGAAGCGCCGGAGCAGGCAAAGCTTGCGCTGCCGGAATTCGCCGCCGCCGAATTGCTGTACGGCACCGGCGAAGCGAAGCTGACCGCCGACGGCACCGTCATGCTGGCGCAGCCCGGTACCGCAGCTTTGTTCCGGCTGACTTCCCACTGAGTTTTTCTTCTCGTCCCGCCAAATTCTCTGCCGGAAATTTTATTCCGGCAGAGAATTTGGTTTTACCGGTTGATCCGGCGCACGGTTCCCGCTTCGTAATGAAGGTCGAAACTGCGGCCATCATGCCAGACGCCTTTAAACTTCATCCACGGAACGGCAGAGGGCAGATGATTGGCCGCCGCCAGATCGTCTTGATGAATGCGAAGCCCGCCCCACCCCATCATCACCAGCTGCAACATTCCGCCCAGTCCGGTCAGCAATGAAATCGTTTCATTGAACGGACTTTCGCTTACCATCAGAAAATCGCCGCGGATATGTCCGAGCAGATCGAGAAACATGCGCCAGCTCGATTCCGCATCGTTCAACTCGCAATCGATCACGCCGTCGATCGCCGATCCCATCATGATTTTTTCCGTTTCATAACGAGTGCGATAATAGTCAACGGTATTGCGTTTAACCGCAGGCTCAAGCGGCATCTCCCAAGGGTAGATTATCAGCGTGGCGTCAGCCTGCTTGATAACAGCGCCATTGTAACCGTCATACTCGATTATACGCTGTTCAGCCACATTAAACGGAATCCAGAGCTTGGCCGCCACCTCCTGCCAGCGCGGATCGACCGGGCGCTTCAACAACGTCTGTACCCGAACCGCCAATTCAAGGGTGGCTTTGGCGCCATAATTGGTCAATGCATTATTGTCCTGCACTTCGGCGAATTCATCGGCGCAGCAGACCTGCTGGATTTCATAACGATCGAACGTAGTATTGTAAACACTACGCGACACCCAGAAATCGGCATTTTCCACGATAATCGGTGCGCCCTGTTTCTCCAGAAAATCCTGATCGCCGGTGACCAGAAAATATTGCCACTGGGTCAATGCCACATCGGAATTGATGTGATGTTGCACACTGTAGACCAACCCCGGAATGGTTTCATCGCCGAATTCCGCACCTTCCCAGGCGAATTGCGCGCCCGCCATGCCGTGGGCGGCGGCATTGCGCCGCGCTCCCGGCAAAGTACGGAAGCGGTAATCGACATAATTGCGCGCCAATTCCGGCTGCAAAAGCAAAATGGCAGGGTAAGTCCAGAGTTCGCCATCGTAAAAGAGATGGCCGCCCCAGGCATTGCCGGTCAATCCGGTCGGACCGGGAGGATTGCCGACGCCTTCGCCCAGATTGGCATAGAGCTGATACAGCGCATTCCGCACCAACATCTGAACCCCGGCATGGCCGGCCTCGATATCGTGCTCCCACAATTTCGCCCAGGCAGCCTCATGCATGGATCGTACCTGGTCGGGGTGCGCCATACTTCCCGCCACCAGCGTTGCCGCCGCATGGATCGGGTCCTCGGCCTGACCGTCGGCAAAGAGCGCTCCGAATTTGCGGAAGAAATAAGTTCTGCCTGATTCGCCAATGATATCCACCCGCCGCTCGAAGCCGCCGGAAGTTAACACCACATCGCCGGAAACCGGCTGCCCGTCAAGGCTCAGCATGGTCGCCGCCGCCAGCAGCCGCCCCCGGGCTCCCGCACGGACATAGGCGACTTTGACCCCATCACCCGGCCGACGCAGGAAATACGCCATCGGCTCAACCATCGGCATGAAAGTTCCGTCAACCCGATCGATGACGGTATAGTGCGCGTTGGTCGTCGGCGTGATCGCCAATTCAACACAGCCAAGATTTTTCCGATGACGCGCCAGATAAATCCTGAATTCGATGTGAAGCACACCATTCCAATGCACCCAGTCGCAAACCGTCTCCACCGTGGCAGTTCGCCAGTCAAGAGTCTGACGGTAATTGAGCAGGGCCCCGCTGTCGCGCCGGAATACCGAACGTCCGTGCCGAAGTTCCAATCCCATGAAATTGAAGACCGGCAGCAACGAATCGACATCCCAGACGCCATACATCTGGGTTCCACCCGGTGCAACCTTCACTCCGGCAAACGTCGGGTAAACCGACGGTTGCCCCTCCACCGGAATTCGCATGCCGATCAATCCGTTGCCTATAAAAGCATCGCGCCTCCCGGGACTGCCGACATCCCGGGAAGTCCTGGTCCAACCATCCGAATCGCACCGGTTGAATTCCGATTCGGTCAACGTCCCGAGAACTTCACGCGCCGCTTTGTGCATGTCTCCCACCATTTTGATTCGAGCCTCATTAATTATTATCGAAAAGATCCATATCGGGTTTCCAAGTGGTGCTATGGGCAACCACATTGCTTTTGCTTACACTCTTGACCGCGCCGCCGAGATTGAGCGCGTTGACCGAGTCCGGATGGTTGAACGCCAATGTCCCCCCGGCCTCTGTCGTTGCGTAAGTCGTCGGAGCGATATCAAAGTAGTAGTGCAGATTGGGCGCGTCGCGCCCGATGCGGGCCCGTTCCGGATAGGCGGTCATGCCGACATTGCCGGCGGCGGCCTTCTGCCAGTACTGGGTGCGGTAACTGATTTCGCCGCGACTGGAACTGTTGAGTTTGTAATTGACGGCATCGCTCGGACAGTGAAAATGTTTTTCCAGCACCGCCAGCCGTTCGGTCTGAGAAGCCAGTCCCGTACCGACATTGACCGCACCCTCTGTGGTCAGGCAACCGGTATTGAAGAGCATGACCGGAAAACAATCCTGCGACCCGACGCCGTTGGTAGTACTGTAGAATTTCTCCCCCGCCGTACCGCCGTCGCCGGAAAACGGCAGCCAGTCATCCGAAATATCGGCGTACAGGAATACCGCCAGGCCAACGCCTTTCATTTTGTTGACACAACTCGTACTACGCGCCCGTTCCCGCGCCGCCGACAGGGCCGGAAGCAGCATGGCGGCCAGAATGGCGATGATGGCGATCACAACCAGGAGTTCAATCAATGTAAATGACTTTTTCATAACAATCGTCCTTCGATCAGTTCCGCATCCGTCCGGCATCGGGCAGCATGAATGCCTTGACGTCATAGGGTTTGAGTTCGACTTTGAAACGCCCGCCGAGACCGATGGTCTGATTGCTGAAAAGTTCCAACGCATAGGCCGCATCGATCGGTTCAGAAAAGGTAAAAAAAACCTGTTCCGGTTGGTAACTATTATTGCAAACCAACAGCAGCACGGAACCGTCAGCCGGATTGCGCCGGGCAATCCAAGTGATGGTTTTGACCGGACGAATGTAAAATTCATCATCCTCATCGTCGGTCATACGCGAACGTTTGCGCACCTTGTATTCCGTGACATCGCCATCTCGACTGCACCGGACCGCGCGGTCGAGTTGCTTGCCGAGAAACCACGGCGTCAGCGCCTTGATTTCATTCATCACCGGAAACAGGATATTTTCCGAAAATTCCGGCGTCGCCCGCCGCTGCCGCCAGCCCATGATTCCCATCGCGCCGGAGGAAATCGGCATAAACCAAAGATAACGAAGCTCTTCGCGGGTATATTCACGCGCATCCTTCCAGGCGCCGGACGCGAGCACATTGAAGCCCGGCGGACAATAGACAAAACAACGTTTGTGGTATTTGCGGGTGGCGGCGGCGGCCAGCTGAGCATCGTAGGCGACCGTGTAATAGGTCTGTTTTTGATTCTGGTCGCCCGCCACCGGATACTCGTTGGCAATCAGCACATCGTAAAGTTTGTCGGATTGATCATAGGTCGTCCACCACGCCTGAACCGGCATGAACAGCGCTTCCGGATGGGTAGTTTTTATTTCAGCAGTAACCCATTGCACCGCAACCTCCATGTAGCGGGCAAGCGCGGTATCCATTGCCTCCTGATCGAGTTTTGCGGTTTTGCGCCATTCGTCCAGGGTACAGTGGAGCCGATTCTCCAGTTCGTCGATGGAATAGCCGAGCACATTGCCGTAACCGCGCAATTCCTGAAGCGTCCGGGCGAATTTCTCACGGCGGGCCGGCAATTCCGCCGCCGGAACCGGCACCAGTTTTTTTGATCCAATCTCTTTCAAGATAAAGGAAAGCTGTAAATCGATGATGACCGCCACCTCAGGCTGATTGTCCCGAAACCAGCGGATCACCGCCAGATCCTCGGCATATTGTTTTTCATCATTGAAATCGATGCCGAGCATCACGCTGTTCATGCCCGCGGCTTTCAGGAAAGGATGAACCGCGCGGATGTTCTTTTCCATCCGAGCATCCCAGTTGCCGAGCAGGAAAAATGGTTTGCCGCGAAATTCCAGCGGCTGGAATTCCGTTTGCACCTCGGCGGCCCGGCCGACTCCGGCAATCCCCGTCAACAACAATATCACAAGCCATATTTTTTTCACAAAGGAACCTCCTGTTTGATTTTTAATAATGATACATTGAATTCGAACTTCTGTACCAGCAATCGCTTGACCCGGTTCATTTCCGGTGTGAAAACCGCTTCTCGCAACAGCCGATAGCCGTGAAGCCAGAACTCTTCATAAGAAATAAGACCTCGAAATGTCAGGATCCGGGATGGAACCGCCCCAAATTCCGGCTCCATGGACAGAACCATCATGGTATCGGGAACGCCGAACTCCGCTGCTTCCAGCATGGCGGCGCACTCCTCGCTCAACGCACAGAAACAGAGCAACACTTCAGGATGGGAATGATGTCGCGCCATAAACTCCAGAGTTCGCCGGAACAGCACCGTCGTATCTTCACGCCAATCCAACACCACATCGTCATAAATTTCGTGCGGAATGCCGAGTTGCCGTTTAAGCCGGAGAATATTGCTGCGCAACAGGTCATTGTATCCCTCCAGATGCCCCGAGAAAAATACCCCGAAGCGGCGATAACCGGCAGCCGCCACCTCTTCCGCCAGAATCCGGCAGCTGGCGAGATTGTCGAACCCCATCACATGAATCCGGGGATAACTCGGCAATTGATTGCAGGAGACGAACGGCATGCCGACCCGATCGAGATATTCCGCCGTCTCCACCGTCAACGCGCTGTTGATGAACAGCATGCCGACCGTATCCGGCGGCAGTTCGCCGCGGCCGAAGAATATCCGGTCCCTCCCCAGCAAACACGGTTCGAACCCATCGTCGGAAATTTTGCTCAGCAGCCCGGCGGCCGCCCTCTGTACGGCCGGATGCGCGGCATCGGTCGTCACCACGACGATTTTCCCATGTCGAATCCGGGTCCGGTCGATTGCAATGCCATTGCGCCGGGCAGGCAACAGCAGTCCTGTCTTCACCAACGGCCGTAATGCCTCGGTCAAAGTCTGCCGCGCCACTTGAAATTCCGCGGCCAGCGCCCGGCAGGAGGGCAGCTTGTCCCCATAGACCCGGAGGCTGATACGCCGTTCGATTTCCTGTGTAATTTCCGGTGCTTTTGCCCGCTGCATCGTGACTCTTCCCGAATTGATTCTCACGTAAAAACAAAACCAGGTCTGTCGTCGGTTCCATCAGTGCCCCTCGCGACGCCACTCCGGTTCCCGGTATCCAGCTTCATTCCGATAGGGCAATCCGATTTCGTGCAAAGTCATCCGTCCTCCCCGCCGCCGCAAAACCTCCCGCAATACAGCCACATCCAATTCGTTTGGCTCGAATCCATGCTTCACGCACATCGCCGCCGCCGTCCCGGCCGCCTCCCCGGAAACTGCCACCGCCGGAATGCTGCGCACCAGTTCCCAGCCATATCCAGAAGCATCAAGCGCACGTCCGGCGACAATCACCCCGCCCACCTGTTCCGGCAACATCGCCGAATAGGGAATCTCCTGTACGATTCCGACATTGCACCAGTCCGCAGCCATGCCGATGGAACCCGGCATCGCCATATTATGGTTGTCTTCAGCAATCCCGTATCGGCTCACAATCCGCGCCGCGCGCCGGATCTGCGCCAATGCCGGCAATGCCACCGGATAGGAATGATTCCTGTCCCGGCCGGATTGCCGACAGGATTCGCGCAGCCAGCGCCGGGAATTGAGCAGGAATTCGGTTTCGCCGCGCGGAGTCAGCGCCCGGCATTCGGAAGATGGTTCGATCGTCCCTCGGATGATTCCACGCAAATGTGCCGACAAATCATGCCCGTGCCCGAGCCGCGATGAAGTAGCATCCTCAGCAATTTCCATGCCCCAGAAAGCCAGTGTATTTTCCCCGACGGAAAATCGGCCGCCGGCGTTGCGCACGATTTCGGCATCGCCGGTGGCATCGATTATCACAGCAGCGGAAAGCGTCCCGAATCCACCTTTGTTGAAGACACGAATCCCGCTCACCCGGTCATGATCGCGTACAACCCCGACTATCGTCGTCCCAAGCCACATTTCGACACCGGAACGTTCCAGAAGTTCATCCAGCGCCAACACGAAAGCCGCCGGAACAAACGAGGTCCGGCAACGCGAATGCCCCGGCGACGCATCGGGATTGGGCTCGCGCCAGGCATTGTTCACTCCGCCCGGGCCATACGCGACGGCGGCATGAAACAAGCGTTCCGCCAGCCCGAAAGAAACCTGATGGCCCATGCCATCGCACAGCGGCAAATAAATATAGATCATTCCGCCAGTGGCCAGCCCGCCCCAGAAGGCGGTTTTCTCGACCAATGCGGTTTTCACCCCACTCTCGGCCGCCGCTAACGCGGCGGCCACACCGGCGATTCCTCCGCCGGCAACAATCACATCATAACGTGCTTCAAACGACATACTTTACTCCTGTGCCTGATGGCTTGGAATAAAGTATAACTCGAAATCATATGCTTGTCAATCCCTGCAGTCGGAGAATCCCGGGAAGTAATCACACCAAACTAGGACAAAAAACACTTCGGTCTTCCTGTATATTACAACAGGCCGTTCCGAAAATTCCAGCACTCATTCAATGGCCTTGGCCAAGAAAATTTTACCCAGCTGTTGCAAGCACCGCTTGAAAAATCGAGCAGTGAGGCCATGGTCAACCGGCTGCGGTGATTTCGGTCAAGGTCAGGCGATGAACCGGGCGATATCCGCCCGGTCGGCGCCTTGATCCAGCGCTTCCCGCGTCGCCTCCGCCGCTTCGATGAACGCGTGGACCTTAACCGCCGACTCGGCATTGTACATCCCCTGGCAGACATAGGAAACGACGCTTGAGGCGCCGTCGGCGGCAGCGCGGAACACCCAATTTTTCACATCATTGGCGCTCATCGCCGGATACTGAAAATTGCACAGGCGCCATTGAAACGGCACCCGGGTATTTTCACTGATGATCTTCGGCGTCAGGCGGGGCGACACCGAAGGATCGTAATTCACCAGCTGGAGCTTTTCCAGAAACGGCAGGTGCGCCGGGCGCAGATCCTCGATATGCATCGTCCGCTGCCGGTCGGTGAAAGCGTCGAATTCAAGATTGTAATACGGCAGGACGAATTCATCCCACAGATCGGGATTGAACATCGCGCCGACATCGTCGGCAATGCCGAAGGAAGGCAGCTTGCCGGTCGCCGGCTTGTCGTAAATCACCCGGTTCACGCATTGAATATAGCCCACAACGCTGCGGACGATCAGCGCCAGAAATTTCTTCGTCTCCTCCGGATTGTCGTAAGGGTCGAAGAAAAATCCGTCGCGCCGCAGGAGATACCCGGTGGTCATCGGACCTTCCGATTTGAAGCCGAAGCCCACCGCCTCATCCGGAAAAGCCCGCCGCAGAATCTGAAAATAATCGCGGTAAAACGGAAACATGCCGCTGCGGGCGAAATTCACCGGTCGCTCCAGCATGGCGATGCCCTCGGCCAGCGTGGATGCCCCGGTCTCGAGATTGACCTCGCCGTCATCCGGAAAAATCAGTTCCGCCCCCAGCGTATTGACATGCCCGTAACTGACCGGCGCGGTAATCGGAGCAGGCAATCCGATTTTCTCGCCGTACAATTCCCGGATCAGCGGCCGGCCGCGGCGGTAGAGTTCGACCCCGGCTTCGGGCTCCAGAAACATCGCCTTGATCGGAATCCGGGTGGCATCGAGCAGCGCCAGATAGGTCGCCGATACATGATACGAAAATGGAATCGAAGATCGCAAAGCGGCATAATCGGGCTGATCCATAAAAATCTCCTCCGTAAAAACGAATCGGTTGTATGGCCTGTAAGTATACCTTACAACGTGTTCGTCCACAAGGTATGGACGGCGCATCGTGATGGATATTCCGCGCATTCTGCGCCAAAAGCGGATTTCAGCAAGCGATATCTTCGTCGCGCCGGCGAAATTGCACCGGGGTCATTCCGGCCTGATTGCGGAACCAGCGCGCCAGATGGGCTTCGTCGAAAAATCCGAATTCAACGGCAATCTCCGACATTTTTTTGCGGGTGTTCCTGAGTTCGCGGCAAATCCACTGAAAGCGTGCCCGCGCCCAGAACCGGCGCGGTGAAATCCGGTAGGCCGTCATGAACCGGCGATTCATCTGGCTGACGCTCAGGCAGCACAGTTTCGCCATTTTCGCGGCTTCGTAGCGCCGGCAGTCCGACCGCCGCAGCGCCTGACAGACCCGGTTCAACTGCTCATCGTCCGGAATCGCCTCGCACAATTGCTGGCTGCGCAAATGGAGCAAGACCAGTTCATGCACCGCCGCCGCCGTATCCAGCCAGTCATCGCCGCCGGCCTCGCTGCGAACCGCGTTGACTTGCATCCGTTCGAACAATTTCAGGCATTCTCTGAAATAGGGCGGCACAAACCGTACCGGCAGAGCGGCAAGCTCGGTGAAGTTGCGTCCGTCTTCGAGATAAAGCTGATAATGGATATTGCGCATTTCGAATCCGGCGGACAAAATAAAGGAATAGCGCTGAAAGGGCGGAATCGCAATGCAGACTCCGGGTTCCAGTTCGTAGGGCGTATCGGCCAGAAAAATAGTGCCGCGCCCGGCGACGATATGCAGAATATGCGCATCGGTGTTGATTACCGGCCGCAATCGCGGCTGGCTCTCGGGATGAATCACATGACACCACGTGATGAATTGGAAACTGTGAGCCTTCAATATGGCGCGATTCATCCGCATTTTCCTCCCCAACGGCATGGCAACAAGACTTGGCCCTCACTGCTTCACCATCACCCGGCCCCCCGCAACCGTCCGGCAGCCATCCGCCGCAATCCGGTTCTATGCGGGAGCACACAAGTCGAGAATGAGTTTTTCCAGCACCAGCCGCGAATCGCCGCCGGAAACCATCTGACGCTGCGCTTCCACGATCAAGTCGAAGGCCCGCGCGCATTCGACCGGTTGCCAGCGCGCGGCGCTTTCACAGATTTTATATGCCCGGTAAGGGTGATAGGTCAGCAGTTTGTTGTCAGGAAACTTTTCCTTCAACGCCGGATCGAGATTGCCGAAGTAATTCGGGCCGAACCGCGCCGGAACGTCCAGCTCAGCCATATACTGCCTCGCCTGCACAATGTCAGTGAAGGCATTGACCGCGCTGCGGATCAACGCCAGCTCCCAGTTGCCGGCCCGCTCCTGCTTGAGCTGCTTCAGCAGCGGCGTGACCAGGCCCAGCGCCGCCGCCGCGTTGCGTTCGGTCAATGCCGAACTCAGCTCCCACACCACCGCTTCGATATCCGCCGTCACCACCTGATGGCAGTCCTCCAGCGAAATCGTCTCCCCGGCGGGTACATAGCAATAAAGCTTTTCCAGTTCGTTGACCCGGCGCGCCGAGTCGCTGCCGGTGGCCGCAGCCAGATATTCGGCGGCATCGGGCGCGATCTTGCGTTTGGCGCGTTTCACCTCTTCGATCACCGCCAGCGATTGACGGCGCGCGAAATCCCGGGCGCGGGTATCGGGCAGATTCAGGATCTCCAGCTCCACGCCTTCGGTATTTTTCAAGGTTTTGGCCAAATTCTTGCGCAGATCGAGGCCCACGCCGTCAACCAGCAGCCGTACGCCTTCAACCGGAGGAGCGGCCACGATTTCGGCGGCGAAACGCTCCGCCAGATGCTCGGTCGCTTTGCTCGCCCGCGCTTCGGAAAGCGCCTTGAACAAATTCCAGTGCCGCAGCCAGACGGTTTTGGTCCCGCCGAAAAATGGCGGCGTCGCGGCCGCCGCCAGAAAATCGCCGAACACCGTTTCCGGCGACAGAGTTTCATCATCGCCGCGGACAATCTCCAGATCGGTCGAATCGGCGAAGTTTTCGCCGTGCCATTCCACTGCCAGATCATGAGCCCGCGCCTTGACCGCCGGCTCGTCGCTGCCCGAAATCACGGTCAAAAAATGTGTCATGAACCATTCCTTCCGCCGTTCCACGGCGTTTTTTCCGGCACCGGCAGTCCCATCGCCTGGTAGTAAGTCCGGAAATGGGTCTTGGCCACCTTGACCAGCAGTTCCGGATCGCGCGCCGCCAGCGTCTGCGCCAGCTCCAGTACGCCGCTGCCCGCCCCGCGCGGCAGCGGCACGCCTGCAATTTCCGCAAGCTTCGCCATGCCCCGCACAAAGCCGTCGCGCGCCAGAATCGACGCCGCCGCCACCGCCACATCGCGCTCGGCCTTGGTCTCCTGATCGAGCCGGATGGTGCGGCCGCGGGTCTGGAGGGCCCGTTGGATCAGCGATTCGTCGCCGAACTTGTCCGAAAGCATCCGGGGGCAGTCGGGCACTTTTTCAAGCAAATTTTCGATGGTCCGGGCATGGCCCCACGCCAGCAGCCGGTTCAAATTGCCGAAGTTATGATACATCCGGTTGTAGGCTTCCGGCCCCACCGCCACCACGGCGAAACGGCCCGGCACCGTGTTACGGATCAGGTGCGCAAGTTCCGCAATGCGGCGGTCGCTCTTGATCAGCTTGGAGTCGCAAACCCCGGCTTTGGCCAGCGCCGCCCCGCTGACGGCGTCCACGCAAACCCCGGCGATCACCAGCGGCCCGAAGAAATCGCCCTTTCCGCTTTCGTCGATGCCGCCGTGAGGATCAATCGGCGCCGCCGTTTCGGATTCGGCGTCATACCCGAACCCAACCGTGTGCAAAACCTCCGGCTCCAGAAAATAGAGCACGAAATCCGCCGTCCCGGCGCCCTGCACCGTGAGTTTTCCGCTCTTGTAGGCCGCGACATTGACCTTGTCGCCGGCAGCCTTCCAGTAACCGTAGGCAAGCGGCCCGAATTCCCAGCCGCGCTCGCGGCAGAAACTCTCGACCGCGGCCAGCTGCTCCGGCGTCACCGTGCAGACATGGCTTTTGGGAAGGCTTTTCGCTTCGCCGGACATGGTCTTACCGGACCTGTTTCAAGTAGGCTTCGATGAACATCTGGATATCGCCGTCAAGCACCGCCGCGGTGTTGCTGGTTTCGACCTCGGTGCGCAAATCCTTGACCATCTGATAGGGCTGAAGCACATAAGAACGGATCTGATTGCCCCAGCCGTTGTCGGTTTTGACGCCGCGGATCGCATCCTCGGCGCTGCGCCGTTTTTCGAGTTCGAGTTCATAGAGCCGCGCCTTCAGGATGCTCATGGCGGTGGCGCGGTTTTTGTGCTGCGAACGTTCATTCTGGCAGCAGACCACAGTCCCGGTCGGCAGGTGAGTGATGCGCACCGCGCTGTCGGTGGTATTCACATGCTGGCCGCCCGCGCCGCTGGAGCGGTAGGTATCGATGCGCAGGTCTTTTTCCTCAAGTTCGACCGCAATATCATCTCCGAGCTCGGGAATCAGGTCGACCGAGGAAAATGACGTGTGCCGCCGGGCATTGCTGTCGAACGGCGAAATCCGGACCAGCCGGTGGACGCCGCGCTCGGCTTTCATATAACCGTAGGCAAATTCACCGGTCACTTTGAGCGTCACGCTCTTGATTCCGGCTTCGTCGCCGGGCTGAAGATCGATGATTTCATCCTTCCAGCCGCAGCGCTCGAAATAGCGCCGGTACATGCGCATCAGCATCGCCGCCCAGTCGCAAGATTCGGTGCCGCCGGCCCCGGCGTGAATGCTGAAATAAGCGTTGTTGTGATCGAGTTCGCCGGAAAGGAAACTCACCAGCTCAAGCTGATCAAGCTCGCGCCCGAGCTTTTTGACCATGCCGGAAATTTCCTTGAGCATCTCTTCATCGCCCTCGGCCAGCTCGATCAGTTCGTCGAGTTCACCGATTTCGCGCTTGACCTTCTCGTAAGGTTCGGTCACATTCCGGCAGACGCTCAACGCCGCCACCGTCGCCTGGGCCGCTTCCTTGCGTTCCCAGAAATCCGGTGCGGCCATCTTCTCCTGCAATGCGGCCATCTCCTCATGCCGCTCCTCGATTTTCAGGAATTCCCCCAGATGCGCCACCCGGTCGGCGGCGGTGGCGGCGAATTCCCGCAATTCTTCCATGGTCATTATCATAAAATTCAATCTCCCGTTTATTTGGTAAAAAAGCGGGCCACCGTCAGCTTCCAGTGACGGAACGGCGGAAAGCGCAGCGGTATTTCCGGAAAACGCCACCGCCGCTGCACCGGCTTGAGGTGACTGAAAGTCTCGAACGACCAACGCCCGTGATAGGCGCCCATGCCGCTGGCGCCGACGCCGCCGAAGGGCATGGAGCGATTGAGCATGTGGGTCACGGTGTCGTTGATGTTGACCCCGCCGCTCGAAGTCTGGCGCAGAATCCGGTTGCGGTTGCGGCGGGAACGACCGAAATAGTAAAGCGCCAGCGGCCGGGGCCGCCGGTTCACGATCACCAGCGCATCCCCGAGGGTATCGAATTCGATTACCGGCAGGATGGGGCCGAAGATTTCGTCCCGCATCAGAGCGCTTTCGAGCTCCACATTGTCGATCACTGTCGGTGCAATGTAAAAATCTTCCGGACTGGATTCGCCGCCGGCGATCAGGCGGCCCTCGGACAGCATCGCGGCCAGGCGGTCGAAATGAAATTTGTTGATGATCCGTCCGTAATCGCGCGATTCCTGCGGATTGTCGCCGTAGAATTCGCGGATGGATTGGCGGATGGCGATCATCAGTTTATCCTTGACCGATTTCTGAACCAGCAGAAAATCGGGCGCCACGCAACTCTGCCCGGCATTCAGAAATTTGCCCCAGACGATCCGTTTGGCACTCCATCCGATATCAGCGGTTTCATCGACGATGCAGGGGCTCTTGCCGCCCAGCTCCAGCGTCACCGGCGTCAGCGTCCGCGCCGCCGCCTGAGCCACCAATTTCCCGGTTTCGCCGCCGCCGGTAAAGAAGATCGCATCGAACCGCAAATTCAACAGCTCCGGCAACTCGGCATTGGCGATCGCCAGTTCGTTCGCCGGAAAAACCGCTTTCAGTATCCGGGTCACCACAAGCGCCGTCGATTGCGCCGTCGGCGACAATTTCAATACCACTCCGTTGCCCGCCGCGATGGCCCCGATCACCGGCTCCAGCGCCAGCGAAAAAGGATAATTCCAGGTCGATACGATCAGCACCACGCCGCGCGGTTCCGGGATGATCCGGCCCGAAGCCGGCCAGTTGAAACACGACGGGCATACCCGGCGCGGCCGCGCCAGCGACCGGGTCCTGCGGATGAAATACTTCAGCGTCTCCATGACCGGAAGCCACTCGCTGAACATCGCCTCCGCTTCGGCTTTGCCCAGATCGTTGTACAGCGCCGTCAGCACTTCCCGTTGCGACGCCCGGATCCGGGCCAGCAGCTCCCGGAGCCGCGCCACCCGGTGCGCGACCTGATGCAACGCGCCCGAATCGCAATTTGCCCGCAGAGCCGAGAGCTGTTCTTCCAGATATTTTTCCGTCATTTCATCCACCCGTCGCCGTTGGGTTCCGGCCGCGCCGGTCACCTGGTTTCCGTATAGATTCGTTCCACCCGGGTTCCCAGCGCACACAGGATGTCGTGCGCATGGGTATTTTTCAACCGGGCCCATTCTTCAATTTCGATGCACTCCGCGCCCTCTTCGCCCCACAGCGTCACCGGAGTCCCCCAGCCGATCTCGCCCGGAACCGCGCTCACATCGACGGTGGTGTAGTCCATCGACAGCCGTCCCAGAATCGGACACGACACTCCGTTCACCAGCACCCGGCCCCGGTTCGACAGCGCCAGCGGCAGACCGTCGGTATACCCGGCGCAGATCGTCGCCACCCGGGTTCTGGCGGTCAGCTTGCAGGTACGAAAATACCCGACCGTCGCTCCGGCGGGCAGCTCCCGCACCGCGCCGATCGCGGTTTTCAGGCGCAATGCCGGCTTCAGATTGAGCGCCGCGCCGTAATCGTTGCGGCAATGGCCGTACCAGAGCAATCCCAGCCGCACCATGTTGAACGGCGCTTTCAGACATTCTTCCTGACAGGTGATCCCGTCGCTGGCGGCGAAGTGGCAGTATTGGAAACGGATGCCCTCGCCGGCCAGCAGCGCCACCAGATCGCGTAACTCCGCAATCTGCTGCCGCGTCGCCGGATCGCCGGGAATTCCGGCCATCGGAAAATGCGAATAGATGCCTTCGAGATTCAGCCCCGGCAACGTTGCGATCGCCCGGATTTCCGGCGCCGCATCCGCGGTTCGGAGTCCGAAGCGCCCCATGCCGGTATCGATGATGATATGCCCCCGGACGGTTTTGCCCTGCCGCAGCGCCTCCGCACTCAGGGTCCGGGCCATCGCCAGGCCGTTGATCGGGCAGACCAGATCGTGCGCGACCGCCACCGGCACCTCGTCGGGCATCAAAACGCCCAGCACCTGAACCGGGAGTCCGTATCGCTCCAGCTCCAGCGCCTCGGCCAGATCGGCCACGCCGATGCGGCCGGCCCCCGAACGTGCGGCCAGCGCGGCCATGAATTCCGCGCCTACGCCGTAAGCGTCGGATTTCAATACCGTAAGGATCAGACAGTCGCCGACCCGTTTCCGGACTGCGGCGAAATTATGTTGCAAACGCGCCGTATCCACCTCGAGGCGAACCCGGCGTGACGGCTTCAGACCTTCCAGAGTCATGATTCCATCCAGCTTCATTTCAATAGTGTTGCGTCATGCACACGGTTACTTGGCATATTCGACCGAACGGGTTTCGCGAATGATCGTGACCTTGATCTGGCCGGGATAATTCATTTCGTGTTCGATGCGCTGGCAGATGTCGCGCGCCAGCATCTGGGCCTCGCCTTCGCTGATCTTTTCCGGCGACACGATCACGCGGACTTCACGCCCGGCCTGCAACGCAAAGCAGGATTCCACGCCCGGAAAATCGTGCGCAATGGTTTCAAGCTGCTCCAGCCGCTTCAAATAAAGTTCGGTGGTTTCGCTGCGGGCGCCGGGCCGCGACGCGCTCAGCGTATCGCAGGCATTGATCAGCACGTCATAAGGCGAAACCGGCTCGACTTCGGC
Source organism: Victivallaceae bacterium (assembly GCA_036677805.1). Classification (GTDB taxonomy): domain Bacteria; phylum Verrucomicrobiota; class Lentisphaeria; order Victivallales; family Victivallaceae; genus SIG78. Next base: position 63,226 of record JAVBVS010000020.1, read on the forward strand.
ATGGTGAGCGGCCACCGCCTGAACCACATCCTTGGCTTCATTGTGCTTGCGCAGGATATCGGCCCCGATCTGGGCATGCGAACCCTCGATTTCGTGGTCGACGGCCTTGCCGATATCGTGGAACAAACCGATCCGCCGGGCCTTGTTTTCGTCCAATCCCAGCTCGGCTGCGATGATGCCCATGAAATAAGCGGTTTCGAGCGAATGCTGGAGCACGTTCTGCGAAAAGCTGTAGCGATACTTCAGCCGGCCCAGCAATTTCACCAGCTGCGGCGCCACCCCCGGCAAACCGGTTTCAAGCACCGCGCGTTCCCCGGCGGAGTAGGCTTCTTCCTCGACCTCGCGGGTAATTTTGGCGGTCAGTTCTTCAACCCGCGTCGGATGGATGCGGCCGTCGGAAATCAACCGTTCCATCAGCTGCCGCGCCACTTCCTTGCGGATCGGGTCGAAACAGGAAATCACCACCGCTTCCGGCGTGTCGTCGATCAGGATGTTGACCCCGGTCGCAGCTTCCAGCGCCCGGATGTTGCGGCCTTCGCGGCCGATGATGCGCCCCTTCATTTCGTCGTTGGGCAGCGGAATGGTCGCGGTGGTCCGCTCATAGGTGCAGTCCGACGCATAACGCTGAATGGCATAGGTCAGGATGCGGTTGGCGTCGCGCTCCGACCGTTCCTTGGCTTCGTCGAGGATGTTGCGCACCAGCAGCCCGGATTCGTTGCGGACTTCATTTTTCAGCTTATCGAGCAGGATTTCGCGCGCTTCTTCGCGGTTCATCCCGGCAATGCGTTCGAGCTCGTCGATCTGATGGGAGATGCTCGCGGCCAGTTCCTGCTCGCGATTGCTCACCCGTTCCCGCAGCAAACCGATTTCCTTCTGCTGCTTTTCGATTTCGTGCATGCGGTCATCCAGCGTTTCGGAACGCTTGTCCAGCGCCTCTTCACGCAGGGTCAGGCGCTTTTCCTGGGCCAGCTGTTCGCGGCGGCGCTCCTTGAGTTCGACCTCGACCTCTTCGCGCATTTTCAGAATTTCAGCCCGGGCAGTGACCTTGGCCTCACGCTGAATGTGTTCGGCCTCCTTGCCGGCATCCGCTTTAAGCTTGGCGGCGATGGACCATGCCGACTGCTTCATGGCGCTTTGCACCACCACGGCGACAACGGCACCGAATACTCCGGCGCCGGCGCCGATCAGAATTTCCGTAATCATTGTTATTTCATCTTTCTTTGGTTGGTTCGCTCCGGGTTCCGCGAAAATTTCTCCCCGGTCCCCGGTTAAAATTTAATCGTTTCTATCTCTGTAACCGCCAACGCCAGCTTCCGATCGTGCCCTCCGCAGGGCAACTCCCCGTCGTAAAACTGCCGCCGGTAGAAAACTCCGACTCCAATCCCCCGATACTCGGCCAGCAGGCGGTCATAAAATCCCTTGCCCCGCCCCAGCCGATTGCCCCGGCGATCAAACGCCACGCCGGGAATCAGCCACAGCCAGTCCGCCTCCGGCCTCACCGCCGGCAATCCCGGCCCCGGTTCCATCAGACCGTAACGGCCCGCCGCCAGATCCCGGTCGGGATTCGCCACCCGGACCGGCTCATATTCGCCGCGCGCCGCGACAAACCGCGGCAGCGCCAATACTTTGCCGCTTTTCAGCGCCGACTCCAGCACCGCCGCCAGACCGGGCTCGGACCCGTCCGAACAGTAAGCGACCACTCCGGGCGCCCGCTCAAACTCCGGCAGCGCCAGAATCCGCGCCGCAATCGCCCGGTCCAGCAACAACCGCTCGTCCGCGGGAATCGCCCGCCGCCGCGCCAGATACTCCTGCCGCAACACCTTCTTCTCGTTCCGGCCCGCTTCTTCCGCCATGGTCACCGGACCGCCTCCTTCGCCCCGGCCGCCTGCCGGCGAATCCGCTCGAAATACTCCATCCGTTCCTTGATTTTGGCCTCGTAGCCAACGCCAGCAACCTGATAATAACGCCGCGGCACCATCAGATAGTCCTGCACGGCGAAACCGCCGGTATCGTGCGGATAAAGGTAGCCCTCGCCGTGTTTGTTGGCCTTGCCGCCGGCGGAATTGGGGTCGCGCAATGCGAACGGAATCGGCTGAACCCGATTGTTCTTGACATCCTCCAGCGCCGTGTCCACCGCTTTGTACGAAGCGTTGCTCTTGGGCGCGGTGGCGAGATAGGTAACCCCCTGCGCCAGAATGATCCGAGCCTCGGGCAAACCGATCAGGTCGACCGCCTGCATCACACTCAGCGCGATCTCCAGCGCCCGCGGGTCGGCATTGCCGACATCCTCGCTCGAAAAAATCACCATCCGCCGCGCAATGAACCGGATATCCTCCCCGGCGTGCAGCATCTTGGCCAGATAATAGACCGCCGCATCGGGGTCGCTGCCGCGCATGCTCTTGATGAAAGCGCTCGCGGTATCATAGTGCGCATCGTCGTCGTAATTGATCATCTTGCGCTGGACCGACTCCTCGGCCACTTCGCGGCTCACCCGGATCACATCTTCGGCATCCGGCGGTGTCGAGAGCACCGCCATTTCCAGCGCGTTCAGCGCCCGCCGGGCGTCGCCTTCGCAAATCTCCGCCAGAAAACCCAGCGCATCGGGCGCGATTTCGACCTTGCGGTCGCCGAAGCCGCGCGGATCGCTCAATGCCCGTCTCAGAAGAGCGATGATGTCCTCTTCGGAGAGCGGTTCGAGCTGAAAATTGAGCGCGCGGCTCATCAGCGCCCCGACCACATAAAACTGGGGATTGAACGTAGTCGCCCCGATCAGGCGCACCACCCCGGACTCGACGTCGGGCAGCAGCGAATCCTGCTGCGCCCGGTTGAAGCGATGGATTTCATCGATGAAAAGCACCGTCCGGCGGCCGGAATTCATCCGGCGCTCTTTGGCCATCGCGATTTCACGGCGGATGTCGGCCACGGTGGAAGTCACGCCGGAAAGGCGTATGAAAGCGGCATCAGTGGTGGAAGCGATCAATTCGGCCAGACTGGTCTTGCCTACGCCGGGCGGCCCGGAGAGGATGATCGCGCTGAAATTGTCGGAGTCGACGGCACGACGAAGGAGCTTGCCGGGCGCCAGAATGTGCTTCTGCCCGCAATATTCATCCAAGGTCCGCGGACGCATCCGCGCCGCCAGCGGCGCATCGGCGATGCGCTCCCTGCGGGCGGATTGCTCCGTACCCATACCGAAATCGAATTGCTCCATAACCACCCGGTTACGCATCGAATCCGATCAATCGTCATCCTGCTTTCCGTCCGCACCTTGCGGCGCATCCCGAAAACATCGGCAAGCCATGGACAGGAGTTTCATTCAGCGTCAGGCGCCATCACCCGCGGTATTCCTTTTCTGCGACGGAGCATCTGCTTTCATCCGGGCGGAAGAATTTGTTTCCGCCGCGGCGCCGCCGCCCGTCCGCTCCCGGCCAGGCCGGAGAGTCAAACTTATTTTCCCGTTGAATCGCCGGCGCCGTCGGCCTTCCGGCCATCGACACCATCCGCGGTTCCAAGCATTCCTGTGCTGAAAACACCCCGCTGCCCCACCCGAGTCCGACCGAAGTCCATGCGGTTTGTTTTCCCAACCGAGGTCGATCCGAAAGCCCGTTCCGAAACCCATGCGCGCGTCACTCCGGCATGGCAGTCTCGAATCCGTTTCCCGAAAACATCCGCCCTGGGATTCTCCGGTAAAACGTTTCCGCACCGACCGCCGGAAAGGCGTACTCAGACGCCGCGAAAGACTTTCCAATTTCCCTCGTTATATAATCCGGGCAATCCACGGTCGAAAAACCGGCCGCAGCCCCGGCCTGAGAGTAATATAACCCCGGAGTGTCAGAAACCAAGCTCCGAACTTAAAAAAAATACAAATATTTTGCGCTTTTCCCCAGCTCGTCCGAACCGGATCGCGCCGAACCCTTTCCGGGGCGGTTTCCGGAGTTCTCGTCCGGGTCCTGAAATCCCCTTTTTTCCGGAAAAACCATCAAAAAAGCCGCCGTCCGGCAAAGGACGGCGGCTTTCTCCGAAAGCGGTTGTTAGGGCAACATTTCAGGAGCGAAATAGGGCTTGACCTGAACGAAATTGACCATCAGCGCACTGCCCGGTTTTTCGGTGCTGGCGGCGTCGGTCAGAGTCAGCATGACCTCCTTGGCCTTCGGCACGAAAATGATCCGGTGCAGATTGGCCCGGCTGAATTTGCCGTCCTTGCTGTAGCGGTGATTTTCCCGCCGGTCGATGTAAAGGCCCTGCGACCGGATGCCCGCCTCGGCCGGATCGATCACGGCGTCGATGCCGTAGCGGCGCGGATTGAACACCTTGTTCGCCGCATCGTCATAGCTGCCGACCACGAATTGCAGCATGTAGGGCTGGCCGGGGATGAGGTTGACCATCTTCTGGCGCAGGACATTGGCCCCTTTGGCGCTCTTGACCATGACCATCGCGGCGTCGCCGTTGTAAACACCGCCCTGCGCCGACGCGGTCTTGCCCCAGCGGCACTGCATCAGATAGCCGTGGTCCTTGACCGCATCCTGACGGATCGAGCCGGCTTCGGCGGGCAGCGCCTCCCAGGAGGAGAGATCGCGGAGGAAATCGCCATTTTTCAGAATGCCCGGAATATAGCGGTAGCCATAGCGCTCCGACAGCATCTCCTTTTTGCCTTCAACGAAGTAGTGGCGGAGCAGCGCCAGACACCAGCGCTGCATGTCTTCCTGACAATAGTTGCCGCCCCAGTAGCCGACCAGCCCGAGATCGCGGCAGGCCGGATCGTTGGCGATCACATACAGCTGACGATCGAGGTAATACTTGTAGTCGGCCTCCGGCACCGTTTCCTGAGTCAGGATCGGCATGGCGTTGAAGTTGCCCGGCACAATGCCGTAGCCCGGAGCCAGACCGGGAAGCTGGCTCAGAATCGACGCGGCGTCCTCGACGATGCGTTTCCGGATGAAGGCTTCGGCCTCGGCTTCGGTTTCCTTGGTTTCAAGATAGACTTCGGTCATCAGCCGGCCCTTGCCGCTCGGCGGATTCATGCAGAGCCGGACGAAATCGAGCTGCGCCGGCTTGTCGTTGTACTTGACGCCGTAGCTCCAGGTATACATGCGCTTGCCATCGGGATTTTTGATTTTACCCAGCGCCTCGGCATAGCGTGCGTACTCTTTCGGGTCGCCGAAATTGAATTCGTCGACGGTGAAGCCGTCCCATTCCGGCAGATCCAGCCGCGGCTGAACCTGAGTCACGAACTGGTCGATTTCGCCGTCGCTGACCGGCTTGGACATCACGTTGAAGAACACCTTGCGCCCCGCCTGACGGTAGAGCGCCAGCTCTTCTTTGGTCAATGCGCCGGGAGCCAGCAGATTGGTCGATTGCAGCAGCTGGCCGCCGATCGACTCCCAGAACCGGTTGCCGTCGAGCACTTCCAGACCGCCGACGATGGCCGGCGCATAATAATAGATTTCCGGAATCCGGTGAACGCGTTTGACCTTGAGTTCATTGGCCGGATCGGCGAACAGAGCCTTGGCGGTCAGCGTATAGTCGCCCGCGGCCAGATCGATCATGAATTCCCGGGACTCGACCAGCTGCACGGTATCGGCGGCCCTGCGATCGCCGCACTTCAGCTCCATCGCCTGCACCGGGGCGGTGAATTCGACGAAAGTCCAGCCCGCATCCGGCACCTTGAACGCGGCTGCCACCGCGCCGTCGACGCTCTTCTGGGTCACCGGCAGCTGCCGCACCAGATTGTTGAGCCGAACCACTTCACCCGACGCCGACGCCGGCGCCGACGCTTCCGCCGCCGCCGATATCGCGCAAGTCAGCGCGACTGCCGTGCACACTCCTGAAATCCATCCCCGGGTTCCTGTCATTGCGCTTCCCTTTCGATTGGTTAGGACAAACAACAATGCAATATAGTCGGGCAAAATCGAAAAGCAATCGCCAAATCCGCAAAAACGCTCCTTTTTGTCAAAAATTCAGTGCAAAAGTAAAACCGAACCGACTGTAATTCAAATGCTTGGAAGATGTAGAACACTGAAGAAACGGCCCGGAACAGGGTCCCGGACCGCGCCTCCGGCGGTCAGAATAATTGGCGCATCCGGTCGGTATAATACTGCACCAGTTCCCATCGGGTTCCCGGCGGCAGCCGGTGGTCGGGACAAGGAATGAAGCCGCCGGCTTCAATCCACGGCCGCAGCCGTTCGATCTCGGCGTCGACGGCGGCGCGGTCTTTGCCGAGCACATGCTTGTTCATGCCGCCGACGCCGCGCAACTCGCGTCCGTAACGGCGGCGCCAATCCAGGAAATCGGGATGCCAGGTGCCGATTTCAATCGGAAACATGATGTTGACTCCACCATCAAGCCAGAGCTCGAGCAGCTCCTCGATCATACCGTCGCAATCGACCGAAGCCAGCGCACAGCCATACTGCCGCGCCAGCGCAGTCGTCCGGCGATAGTAGGGCAAACAATGAGTGCGGAAAAATTCCGGCGACACCAATGGCCCGTGGTTGAAGCAGATATCCTCCCACCAGTGCAGAAAATCAGGCCGCAGTCCGGCCTGCAGCCAGGCTTCGACATTGCGGTAGGCCAGATCGGCGCAGGTGGCGATGATCTCTTCAAGCAGTTCGGGGTCGTCAATCTGAAGGTAACTCAGATTGACCACGCCGAGCCAGTTGCGGATGATGCCGATCACGCTCCCGGCGAAAAGGATGGCAGCATGGTCGGTCGCCGCATTCCACTGCGCCACCCGCGCCGCCGGATCGGGTCCCAGCCGCTCCGGGCTCCAGACCAGACGCCATTTGAAATGCTCTTCCCAACTGACCCGGTCGACCAGCAGATGATCGATCTCCGCCGGGATCGAACCGGCTCCAGCCGCCACCAGCTCCGTGACGCCGCACCAGTTGCGGACATGCCTGTCGCCGTTCGGCAACACGGCGACCACCTCATCCGGGAACCGGGGCAGCAGGGTGTCTTCGCTGCTGACCACGGTAGCCCAGTTGCAGTCGAAGCCGAGACGGCGGCCGAGTTCGCGGCAGACGTCGTTGCCGTCCTGCCAGAGCCGGGCCTCGTCGCGGCTCACATGCCCCTGGACCGCCCATTCGTCGAGCAATTCGTTCCAATAACCGAAATGGATCAACGGTAAATGATCGCAAGGCTGATAAGTCAAGGTATTCTTAATCCGTTCCCGTACGTTCATCGTCGTCCTCCCGTGTTGATTATACCTGATATTATAACCCAAAAAAATCAAAATAAAATGGAAAATCGAAAATTGTGATGTACTATAATAATATAATTATTTTTTGAATGGAACGCTGCCATGGCGGTCAATTTCTGCAACTACATCCACTGTCCGGCCCGGAGTTCCTGGGGACCGCGCCAGTTGAACGACTGCGAACTGATTTACTTCGTTTCCGGACAATGCCTCTGGCAGCCGGAAGGCGAACCGCCGGTACGGATTCTGCCGCATCGGATTCTGCTGATTCCGCCCGCCTTGCGCCATACGCTCAGCTGCGAAGTTCCAAGCGTGATCAGTTGCATCCATTGCGATGGCGATGCGGGACAGTGGCGGCTCTATCTGCCGGAAAAAAATGAAACACCCCGGCTGTACCAGATTTTCCGCGACTGCGCCGCGGAATTCGAAGGCACCGCCGAAGAACGCTCCGAACTGCTCGAACTGCTGGTCGCCGAGTTGCAGTTGCGGCTGCGCCGGATCGGTCCCGGAGCCGTCCGCCGCCCGGCGCTGGTCGACGCCATGACCGGTTACATCGACAGCCACCTGACCGCCGAGCTGACGCGCCGGACGCTCGCGGCGCGCTTCAAGGTGACGCCGGAGCATGTGAATTATCTCTTCCGCACCTTTGCCGGCATTGCGCCGTCGCACTACATCAACCGGCAGCGGGTCTACCGCGCCTACGAGCTGCTGCTGACCGAAGCCGTTTCGGTCAAGGAGACGGCCGGACGGGTGGGGTTTGCGGACGAATATTATTTCGGACGGGTGTTCAAGGCGGTCACCGGCGTCTCCCCCGGACGCATCCGGCGTTGATGAGCCGGAGAGTTCCGCGACAGCAACTATTTTTCGTTCTGCTTCCGCAGGGTCGTCGGCAGGTCGCCGCGGGCATTCCGGACGGATTCCGCGGGATGAATGAACGGTTCGGGCGGATGGTTGCGGTAGACATGCGGCGTCATGCCGTGAACTTTCCGGAAGCGGCGGATGAAGTAGTTGGCGGTCGAAAAACCGGACCGCTCGGCGATCTCGTCGACGCTCAATCGGGTATGGAGCAGAAGACTCTCCGCATGTTCCAGCTGATAGCGCAATTTCAGCATGGAAAAACTTTCCCCGGTGTATTGTTTGGATAATTCCGAAACATAACCCGGCGAAATCTGGAAAAGCCGCGCCAACTCCGCCCGCGCCACCGGTTCTTCGCGATGATCGCGCATGAAGGTGTTGATCTGATCCCAGAGCCGCCGCACCATGAGCACCGGAGCGGCGGCGCTGGCCCGGAGTTCACGGACGGTGAAATCAAACAGCGGTCGGAGCAATTCTCCGGCGATGTCGTCATGTCCGGCCTCATGAAGCCGCTCAATGGCGTCGAGCAGCGCCGCCCCCGGCGTCGACAGCGGATTGCGGGTGTGGTAAAATACATCGCGCGCCGTCGGCGGCTTGTGTATGCCATCGTAATCGACATGCATGGCGCGGATATAAGAAGGATAAAAACTGAACGACAGCGACCGGGTCGGACACTCCTCCCGGACATTGACCAGCCAGCCCGAACGCGCGCAGAAAAAGATGGCCGGGGCCGACACCGTCATTTCCTCCAGTTTGCCCTGTCGCTGAAACTGAATGTGGTTCCGGCCCTCCAGCAGCAACAACAGTCGCGGCACATAATGAATCCAACTCGCCTCCGGCCCTTCGAAGGCCAGCAGCACCGCCGGCGGATGTACCGCCAGTCCCTCTTCGCAAAACGGCAGCAATGCCTCCAGCGACACCTTAAAATCCGCCATTTCTCCACCATGTTGTGCTATTATTCAAAAAAGTTGTCGATATTTCTTACAATAATGCTATTTTTCCTCTATTTCAACCCTTGTCGGAATGATTTTTTTATTATATACTATTTATAGAATTCAAATTAACCATGAAGGACCGTTGCAATGTTAAGTTGGGAAAAACAGTTTTCCTCCCGCCGAGCCGACGGCCGTTATACCGGGACGCTGGCCGCCTGGATGGCAGAAATGAGGAATCTTTCCATCCGTCTGGCGTTTACCCCGGAATGCACCCGGTCTCCGGAAACCTTCCGGCAGTGGCAGCAGACGGTCCGGGCGCGCCTGGTCGAACTGTTGAAGATGCCGCAGGCCAAACCTCAGCCGCCGCCGCGGCGATTGTCGGCCCAGCCGCGCGACGGCTACACGGTCGAACGCTGGGAATTCTACCCCGACGATTACAGCGCGGTGCCGTTCCTGCTGCTCCGGCCCGAGCCGCTCACCGCTCCGGCGCCCGGCGTCCTCTGCGTTCCGGGATCAGCCGTCAGCAAAGAGCTGCTGGCCGGAGAACCGCTGCTCGACAATCCCAATTGCGCCAACCGGAAACTGGCCGAACGCAATGCTCAAGCGCTTCACTGCGTACGCCGCGGCATGATCGCGGCGGCTTTCGACAATCCCGGCACCGCCGAGCTTGCCGAACTCGATTCGGACCAGGTGGAAACGCAGTGGGGAAGCCGGGAAAAACTGGTCCAGGGCTATCTTGACGGCGGCACGACTTATCTCGGCATGTCGGTATTCCAGAAACTGCGTTTCCTCGAATGGTTCCGTACCCTGCCGGAAGTTCATCCGGGTCAAATCGCGGTCATGGGACACTCGCTCGGGTCGGAAGCGGCGATGGCGCTCGGGCTGATTTCGGACGATATCGCCGCGGTGGTGTTCAACGATTTCCTCTGCGACGAACGCCGCCGTTATGTCGGCATCACCGAACTGCCCGCCAAAGAAATCAATGACGGCGGCAACTGGCACATGGTCCCCGGCCTCTGGCGGGAATTCGCCTTTCCCGACCTGCTGGCGGCAATGGCACCCAAATATCTGGCGATCAACGAGGGCGGCGCCGAGGAATTTCTCGATAAAGTACGCCGCAGCTATGAATTCAACGGGGTAGCCGACCGGCTGAAAATCAGCTATTATCCGCGTTTTGCCGAAACGCCGAAAAAACCGACACCGGTCCCGCTTCATGGACTGGAGTTCCGGGAATTCTATGAAGATTACAGTTCCGTCGATGTCCCCGATCACTCCTTCCGGCCGGAAGCGTCGCTGGAATTGTTGCAACAGGCGTTCGCACAATCATAAAAAACAGAACCATTACGGAAAGGGAACCATTCATGCCTAGAAAAACATTCACCCTCATTGAGCTCCTCGTTGTGATCGCGATCATCGCGATTCTGGCGGCAATGCTGCTGCCCGCATTGTCGGCGGCACGGGCCCGGGCGCGCGCTTCCAACTGCGTGGCCAATCTCAAGCAGGTCGGTCTGACCATGGCGCTCTATCAGGGCAACTTCACCGACTACATTCCGCCTTACTATCTGGATAACTACATCGACCAGACCGGTACCAATGTCGGCCGGATTTACTGGAGTTATTTGCTCTCCGATCTCGGCTATGTGCCGCAACACTGGGGCATGCGCCAGAGCAATCTCGGCCGCCAGGTCGACAACCAGACGTTCCGCTGTCCGGAAATCGAACAGCGCAATCAGGAAACCGACTATGCCATCAACTATAACATCGCCGCCAACGTACTCAAGGCGCCGGTCAACAACGCCGCCAATCCGGCCAAGCTCGCCCTGGCTGCCGACGGCGCCAATTCGAGCAAGAACACCGCCGGCGGCGGCGATGCCACCGCCAAATACATTTTGGGGCGCAACAGCAGCCAGCTCGGCGGCACCTGCGACTACGCCAGCGACTGTCCCTACGGTTTTTCGGTCACCCGGCATCAGGGCGGCGCCAATACGCTCTATCTCGACGGCCACGTCGGCAGCGTGACCCGGGAAATGCTCCCGACGGCGTGGAACAGCTCGGCCACTTTCGACGTCTCTTTGCAGGTTATTTATTGATCGACCGAATTTTTCCACAGAACGGAAGGTTTTTCACTCCATGAAACAGATCTTGAGTTTTTTGCTGCTGGTATCGCTCTGCGCCCTGCTCCCGGCCGAAGCGATGAAAAATATCCACGGTTGGAACACCTGGCAGCGGCCCGGTGACGCCGGCAAGTTCGAACGGATCGCGCCCAATGCGGAATTTCCCAACGGCACATTGAAATTTCTGCCGGAAACCGGACGGTACGCGATTCAGACTTACGGCACCAACGCCGCCAGCCCGGACCAGTGCAAACGCTACACGGTCAGCTTCACCAGCAGCGCCGATGTCAACAGCGATGCGACGGCCGGATTCCATCTTTCGGCCAAAGACGCCGCCGGGGCCTGGTATCGGATTTTCACGCCCCCGATCGCCACATCGCTGACCGTCGTCCCCGGCACCCGCCAGCAGATGACGCTCGAAGTCGACCTCAAGGCCGTCGGCGCCGATAAAATCGCCGCCATCTGTCCGACTTTGACCGTCAACGGCCTGAAGACGGGCAACATCGTGATCAACGACATGGATGCCGAGACCTCCGCCAGTACCTGGACGCCACCCGCCGGGCCGGCGGTACCGGGGTTGCCGGGGTTCGCCGCAGTGCCGGGTGCGCTCAAAACCTTCCACTGGCCCGCACCGATTCCGCTTCAGAAATTCGCTCATATGATGGACTTCACCGCCATCGGCGTGAACATCATCAAGCTGACTCCGGCCATGAAGGCCGCCGCGCTGCAATGGCCCGACGGACGCACGATCAAGGCAACCGCCTCCGGCAATCAATGGGAAATCGTCTCGGGCCGGGGCGAACGCTGGAGCGTTCCGGCGACTGTCCCCGGAGCCGAAATCACCATGGCCGCCTATGGCTCCGGCGCGGTGTTCAAGAGCGCCGACGGCGCATTGCGCCTGATTCCGGGCGGGCTGGAAGCGACCGGCATGACTTTGCTGCTGCCGGCCGGCGTCGCCGCGCCGGAAGTCAAATCCCTCTATATCGCCAACGATGCGCTGGCCTGGTGCTATCTCGATGAAGCCGAACGGGTCTTTGGTGACGCCCGGAAAATGTTTGACGCCAATCTCGACATCATCCGCGAATCCTGGAAGCCGACCAACAATGAACGCGCCTGGCAGGAAAAATTTACCTTCCTCGCCGATGCGCTGGACAAAGCCAAACGGGCCGCGGTCGACCGCACCGACGGATTCCTGCCCGCGCTGGTGGCCGATTCGGTTCTGCGCGACCGCTACAGCTGGCTGATCTGGATGGCCAACAATGAGTTTGCCGCCGCCGGCGGCTATTTCGGCGGCGAATTCCGCAAACAATTCTTCCAGTCCCTCGGCGGCATGCCGGAAGCGCAGCTGGCGACCGAATTCGCCCGCAAAGCCGAACGGCTGGTCGCCAAGGCGCTGCGCGTGACCCATCAGTCCTTCAAGCAGGGCGTCGCCTGGGAGGACAAATTGAGCGCGGGCTGGGTCGACAGCCTGACTCAGGTGCCGCGGCCGGCCGGATTGCCCGACCGCATCGCCAAAGCCGGAGCGCTCAAGCTCGCACGAGGAGAAGCCGAAAGCCTGCAACTGGTCCTGAGTACGCAGTTTGCGCCGGTCGACAAAATTGCGGTGACAGTCAAAGCCGTTGACGCCGACGCGCCGGAAGTGCGGCTGTTCAAGGTCGATTATGTCTCGCTGACCGAGCCTTCCGCGCCCCAGATGCCGCTCAGCCGCGGCGGCGACGCCGAAATCGCGGACATTCTGGAGCCGCTGAAAGGCGAACAATCCTTTGACCTCAACAGCTACAACAATCAGGCCGTCTGGCTCGATGTGCGCGCCGCCGAAGCAACCCGCCCCGGCAGCTACCGTTATGAAACTGAAGTCCGGGTCGACGGCAAAGTCGTCATGACCCTCCCGCTGACCGTCGAAGTGCAGAAATTCGCGCTGGGACGCAACCGGCTCCAGAATATGGCCGGATACCGCCCGAGCAGCGTTCCCTCCTGGTACGGCAAGGAGAACGATCAGGTTGCGCGCCGGAACCTGATGCAGTGCCTGCTGGACTATCACCTCAATCCGCTCGATCTGTACGCCACCACGCCGGCGGTCGAAGACCTGAAGTGGGCGATCGAACACGGCTTGACCGCCGCCAACCTCGGCGGCAGTCTGAGTGCGCTGGCTCATCCCGAACCCGGCATGGTCAAGTTCGTAAAACTGTACGGCAGCACCGACGGCAAGCAGTTTGTCCCGGTTCCGGCCAAAGTCGAGCTGGTCCAACGCGACGCCAAGAACCCGCTGAGCGATCAGGATGTGGTGGTGACGCCGGAGCAGCCGGTAACTCAATACCGTTACCTGAAGATTCACGACAGCGAAACCCGCGGCTGGTATGATCGGGTGGCCTACAGCTTCGTGATCCTCTACCCGGCGCTGGGCGATGCGTTGGAGCTGACTCTGGCCGACGGCAGCAAAATGCCGGTCAAACAGCCCGAATTCATCCAGCCCGATAAAACGCCCGCCACCGGAGTTTCGACTTTCGAAAAGCAGCCCGGCACCTTCAAATTCGACAATCTCCGGGACAATCAAAATCTCGGTTCGGTGATTTTCGACAAAGGCAACGCTGAAGTCAAATCGATCCGGCTGGTCAACCGCGCCATGGAAGTGGCTCTGGACACGATGCGCAAGAATCATCAGGCCATCCGTGAAATCGCCGGCAAGGACTTCACGATTTATCTGTACGGCTTCGACGAAACCTTGAACCATCTTAACGGCCGGTTGCTGTCGGCGCTCAAAAATGCGAAAATCGCCTTCCCGGACGTAACCGTAGTCTCCACTGTCGGCAATCCCATGGCGATGCCGGAAATTTACCGCGAACTCGATTATCATTGCCCGGCCAATGCCTATGCGCTGCCCCGACTCAACCAGGCGATGAATGAAGAATGCGGGACGCAATTCTGGACCTATGTCGGCGGCGGCGGCTATTATCCCTTCGCCACCATCGAGCGGGTCGATCAGCCGCTGATCAATTCGCGCGCCTTCTTCTGGGAACCGATCGCCTTCGATCACATCAAAGGCTTCCTCTACTGGGATATTCACATGTGGCGCAACAACGATCATTTGAAAGGCAAAAATCCGGTCGACTGGTCGCTCTGGAACACCACTCACGGCGACAACAACGGCATGGCCGCGATCTTCTATCCGGGACCGGACAACCAGCCCTTCCCGAGCCTCCGCGCCGCCGCCATCCGCGACGGAATCGACGACTACAATTACGTCAAGATCGCCGAAGAGCGCCTGGCCAAGCTGCCCGCTTCGGAACAACCCGCCGCACGGCAGGAGCTTCAGGCGATCAAGGACAAGCTGTGCACCGGCATGAGCGTCTTCTGTCAGGATCCGGCGGAACTTTCCCGGTTGCGGGAACAATTGATCGAATTCATCAACCGCCAGGAGCGCTGACGTGAAAATCGACATTCTCCCCCCGTTCAATATCGATCAAGACAACCCGAACGCATTTCACCCGTCGGTGGCGCCGCTGGCCGACGGCCGGCTGATGATGACGTTCCAGTCACTGCGCAACAGCGACTGTTACGGCAATCCGCGCTTCGCCTTCAGCGACGGCGATCTCGATCACTGGTATGGCGCCGCCGACATTCCCGGCATGGAAACCCGGCAGCTGGCCGAAGGTTTTTATGAAGGCATCGCCGATGTCCGCCCTTTCGCCGCGCCGGACGGCAAAGCCGTGGCGGTCATCGGCTGCAACACCCACTATACGGTGCACGGCGCCGCCTTCTGGGATCAGTCCGGCTCCTTGCCGGCGGTGCCGCGGCACCGCCATGCCGTGTATGCGATCTACCGGCCGGACCGGGGCTGGTCGCAGCCCCGGGTGTTGCGCGATCCGGCCATGCGGCCGGAGCAATACTGGCGCATCGCCTGCGCTCAGGCGGCGTTCACGCCGGAGGGCGATTGGCTGCTGCCTTGTTATTTCGAGCATGGCGAACCGATCGATTATGCCGGGTTCCGCTCGCCCTGTTTCGCCGTGCGGACGCTGAAGGCGCGCCTTGAAGGCGACGAATTCCGCGTTTTGGAATGGGGCAATATCCTGAGCTCCCGGATCAAGCGGGGGCTGATCGAGCCTTCCGTGGTCGCCTTCGAGAATCGTTATTATCTGACCATCCGCGCCGAGGATGGATGCGGTTATTACAGCGTATCGCCGGACGGGATTCATTGGCCGGAGCCGAAAGCATGGCAATTCGACGACGGAACGATGCTGGCGACGGATTCGACCCAGCAGCATTTTCTGGCGGTCGGCGGCAAACTTTATCTGCTGTACACGCGTGACGCCGGGTTCAACCGTCATCTGATGCGTTTCCGCGCGCCGCTGTTCATCGCCGAAATCGATCCGGCAACCATGCGTCTGCGGCGGGCGACCGAGGCGGTCGCCTTGCCGCTGGCCGAACGCAAGGGCATGCCGGGACTGCTCGGCAATTTCCACGCCGTCCCCCTCCCCGATGGCCGCGGCGTGGTCACCGACGCCCGGATGTTTCTCCAGGTCGAAGGGGATTCCATCATCGAACGGGAAGGAGAGCTTGCGTTCGCGGTGGTTCATCCCTGATGCAGGTGCCGCCGCCGGCGATCCGGCCGGGAACGACGATTCCCGACCGGGCGGCTCCGGCGGGTATGATTCAGCGCCGATTGAGTCTTTGCACTACGACCGGGATGGATCAAGCTCGCCAATCGGGAGCGGTTCGGAGGGAACCGGCGCTTCCCGGCGTTGCCGGTAGCGCTGGTAAAGCCCGAACATCAGCGGCAAAGACAATAACGTCAGGCCGAAATCCCAGGCGAACAGATAGCGGTAGCTTCCCGTCACCGTAATGAAAAGCCCGCTCAGATAACCGCCGATTACCATGATAATACAGCGGAACAGCGTCGAAGCAGAGCTGAATTGTCCGTATTTTTCATACGGCAGAACCGCAATCATCAGCGGCTGGGTCGCCACCCCCTGAATCGTGTAGACAATCGCCAGCAGCAATGTAATCGTCAGAAAGGTGCCGTAATTATCGCACCAGAAAAATCCCAGCAGATTGACCAATGTCACCAGCGCCAGCCCGCAACCGAAGACGATGAACGCGTTGCTCCGGTCGATCCACCACCCCACCAGCGGACTCAGCAGCATGGAAAGAAGCATGTAGTACATCAAAGCTTCGCCAAAAACTTCAACCGACAGGCCCAGTTCGTTTTGCGCAAACAGCAAGTTGAAGTTGGCGCGGCAGACCATCGACACTTCGGCGATGGTGATGGTCAGGTAAAACCACCAGTAATAGCTGTCCTTGTAGCACTCGCGGCAAAAGGCGACCGTATTTTTCCATACCGAGCACTCTTTCTCCTCCGTGGTCAGCGGCGGATATTCCCCCTCGCGAATGCCAAACCAGAAGATGGTGAACGAGATGACATAAACCACCGAAATCCCCGTAAACGTCCAGTTCTGCCAACGGTCGGCCAGCGGCATCAGGACGCGCGCGCCGACCATGCCCGCCGCCGCACAGGCAATCTGAAAAAAGACCGTGAAGCGGGCGAAATAGCGGCGCGGAATCAAATCGGCGTTGATATAATAGATGGTGCAGCCGATGAAGACGCCCACAATGCCGCCAAGCACGCTGAAGACGCAAAGCAGGAACAAAATGGTTTCCGCCGCCGGCCGGCCGGTCATATTGGCAACCCATTCGCCCAGCTCCGGCGACCAGCCCAGCCCGATATAGCACAAAGCCATGCCCAAGGCCGAACCGACGATATAGGGTTTGCGCCGCCCGAAGGGACCGCGGGTGCGATCGCTTTTAATGCTGATGATCGGCTGCATCAGCACGATCAATACATAAGGCATGCTGGTCATGATCGCGGCGATCAGCTGGTCGGAAGCGCCGTAACGCTTGAAGATCACCGGCAAAATGGCGATCAGGTTGCGCTCCAAACTCCAGAAGAACACCCCCCAGAGCAACACCATTGCCGTAATCAGCAAGCCCCGCCGCGTATAAATCAACCCGCCGATACGCAAATCGCCGGCGCCGTCGTCTCCGGGCATATCGGGCACTTGTTGGTAGCGCCACGCATCCCGCCGCAAAAGATATTTCATCGGATTTTCAAATTTCCCACTCAATTCGTCCATCGCCACCGATCAACCCACCTTGCTCCAGCATCCCCGACAACGCCGCGCCGCCCTCCAGCAGCGCTCCGGCCGAAGCCGTAAATACCAACGTCAATTCATGCCGTCCCGCCGCCAGCGACAGCGGAAAACAGTACGGTGCGAAAATGGCGGTTCCGGCTTTTTCGCCGTCCAGCAGCAGTTCGCAAACGCCGCCGACGCGCGGCAGCGTCAGGATCACGTCAGCCGTCTCCCGGCATACGCACTGCCAACGGCAGACCGCGCGCCCCGGATAAAACATCTGCCCCCGCTCCGCCCACGGCCCCGCCGTCAACTGCTTCCGGCGCGGCGCAAGTTCGATGGTGGCACGTTCCGGTGCATACAAAGCCAGGTTGTAGGTTTCCCGGATCAGGCGGCCTGCTTTGCCCGGCGTCGCGACCTTCACGTCGAATTCGCCCCGCAGGAAGCAGCTTTCCGTTTCCGAAAGCGCCCCGGTAAATTCCAGTTCGTGCCACCCCGCGTCGGACGCGGCCAAAGGGCAGCGGCAGTAATCGTCCGCCCAATGGCGCAGCGGCGCAAATTCCGCCAGAATCACCCCGTCGCAGCGCACTTCCCCGACGAAACCGGCCGGAATATCCAGCGCCAGCTCCGGCAGCGCCGCCAGATTCCGCCACCGGAACAACCGGTGCGTTTCATCGCGCCGCTCCCAATATTCCAGCGGAATCACATTGGCTTCCTCGAACTCGACCGGCAGCGTCTCCGGCAAGGGCAGAGTTTGCGCCCGGCGCTCCGGCCGACGGTATTGTTCGCAGGGACCGCCCAGGACCGCCATTTCACCGGGTTCCAGAGCAATTTCGCAATCGCGCCCGCCATAGTGCAATATCCCGCTCAGCTCCCGATCGCTCCAGATATTGGCGGCAATCAGGAATTCGGCGCCGTCGGCGAGAATCCGGCGCATATAGTGAAGTTCGCCGCCGCTGAACGCAATGTCGCCGCCCGGCAATCCTTCCGGCAGGGGACCGCCGTTCCATTGTTCGGGATCGATGATCAAAGCGAAATCCGCGCGATGATGGCGAACGTATTCCGGCGTTACGATCACATAGCCCGCGCCGCTCCGGTTGAGCCGGTCGCAAAGCGCGAAAATCCGGCGGCCGTCACTTTCACCGCGCCAGAGCGCCCGAGTCGGAGCGATCACCGCGACGGCGGCGGCCAGATTGCCCATGGAGGCGATTTCGCACCAATGCGCCAGATCGTCATTGAATTGCCGCAGGCCCGTGCGCAAAGAGCCGTGGAGAAACTCCGGCGGCGCGAAAAACTTGGTGGAACCATGAAAGCGATGATGCACCGCATGAGGCACGATGAAGTTGACGCCCTGCATGATCTGCCACGCGGCGATCCGCCGCAAGTCCTGAAAGGAGGCCGAAAAATTGGTCGCGGCGAACATCTCGCACATCACCCGCTTGCGCCGGAACATGAAGGCCGCCGAGGCGGCATACTTGGCTCGCAAGTCAAATGCGGTGTTGGCAAAATCGGAATCACGGGGTTTTTCGCCCGTCCCCCAGAGCGCCGCCGGAATCCGATAGCGGCGGTCGTAGTGAGTGCCGCCGTCGAGCAGCAGGATTTCATGATCGGTCCCCGGGCAGTCGCTGTGCGCCAGCAGCGTAAAAGGATCGCCTTCGCTGAAAATCGAACTGCGCCGACATGCCGACAGCGGCAGCGGGCCGGTGTCGGAAGTGTGAAACGTGTAGCTCAATCCATTGGCCCGGCACCAGGCGTGATTGTTGGCGAACCACTGCTGATAGAGTTCGCCCGCCAGCTGCCAGTAATCCTCCTGAGCCTGCGGTGCGCGGCCGTTCAGAATCGCGTCGAGATGTGGTTCCACCGCATATCCATAACGGGTGCGGAATGCGGCGGAAAAATTTTCCGACCACGGGAAATAAGGTTCGCCTGGCAATGCTCCGAGCACGAAGTGATTGATCCGACGATTGTCGCAGTCGGAAAAAAAGCCGTGAAAGCCGTTGCCGAAATACTGGCCGAGATGTTTTTTATGCGCCTCGTAAACCAGTTCGATGAAGAGTTCCGAGCTTTCCGGCAGTTCGAATGCCGGAAAGCCCCACGGCACGGCGGCGACTTCGGCGTGGCCCGCCGCATTCCGCCGCAATCGCTGCTGGCCGAGCGCCGGATTGCGCGCCAGAATCCGTCCGGCGGCGTCGCCGGGCGGATAGTCGAAGCCGTCGTTGAGCCACAATTCCAGCTTGAATTCCCGCCCGGCGATGATGAAATTTTCGAGCGTTTCGAACCAGAAATCACTCAGATAACGCTGTTCGTCGAACCCGGCGGGCGGCTTGTTGAAAAGCACACAGCCGCCGTATCCGGCTTCGGCAAGCTCCCGCATCGCGGCACGGCAGGCGGCGGGAGTCAGTTCCGCCGGATCGGCGGTATTGATGAAATAAAACGGGATCGGACGGAAAGCACTCATGGCAACTTCACTTTTCGGCGGTCAGAGTCAGGCGCTTCAGCGTCAGCGTTCCGACACCGCCGGAAACCGCCAGCCGGAAACTCGCGGCGGGAGCGGTATCACCATGGTCGATATAGACCGCACGGTCGTTGAAACGCACCTCATACTGTCCGCTTTTCCGCACGATGACCAGAACACCGGAGATCGCCGGGGCATTCAAAACCTGCGGTGTCCGCGCCATCGTTTTGCCCGAATGGCCCGGGTTGCCGCCGATGCGGAGCGGTCCGCCAAAGGCTTCCCGCTCGATCGCGCCTTCGATCAATTTCTCGCCGTTTTCAGTCAGCAGCTGAAAGCGGAAAGCGCCCGGTTGCCCCGCTTCCGCGGATTTGAAATCCAGCGCCGCCGTCAGCCGGAAATTGCCGACGACATAATTGACATCGCAATCGAGATAGGCCTCGGCTCCCGGCCGGGCGTTTTCGAGTCCGGTAATCGTCAACCCGTTCTTGAGCGGCCGTTCCCAGGCAATGCCGGAGCACTTGACCTTGTAGTCCAGACTCCAGTCACCGCCGAGTTCCGGTCCGGGAAAGGTCTCATCGAATCCCGGTGCCGCCGCCAGCCCCCAAGCCAGCGGCAGCATCGCGGCGAACAGCCAGACTTTCATCGCGCCGCCGCTCCATTCTTCAGCCGCAGCAGGACGCCGCTGCCCGGGGCAATGTCGAGCTTCGCCCGGGAACCGCCGGCATCCTGCCATTCGCGTTTGAACTGGTCGAAGCGTTCCAGCGCTCCCGGAGCAACCAGCGTGGTCTGCGCATGGTTCGCGTAATCGAGGTTGACCACCAGCACATGGGTCGGCTGGCCCGCGGTTCCGAAGTATCCGAGGATGAAGCCGGTCACCGGCGGCCGGAGATTCAGGAAATTGTCGCCTTCGGCGACCGCGGTCACCGGTTCGGTCAGGCCTTGAGAACGGTTTTCGAGCTTCGGCTCAAGCTGAAAGACACCGGTTTCGGGCAGAGTTTCGACGCCGTAAGGTATTTCTCCGGTGTGATAGGCTCCCAATGATTTCAACGGCTGGAGTTCCTTCGCGATGGCCAGAAATTCCCGGTTGATCGACTTGGCCGCTTCGTACAGCGGACCGGTCTTGCCGGTTTCGGGATCGAGCATCGATCCCCAATGCCCCTTGTAACCGTACACATAGCAGGAGAGCCCCTGCGAACCGTAGGCCAAACTGGTGTATGCCAGATAGCGGTACTCGTCCGGAGTCGGGACCCGTGTCGCCGTAGTCCAGGCACAGCCCTGCACAATGTTCATCGAAGGGATATCGTGTTCCAACGCCGCCTTGCGGATCATCGCCTGATTGTTGAAGTAACTGCCGCGGTCGCCTTTTTTGAAGAAGGTATAGTGGTCGTAGCTCAAGAGCTGCGGCTGAAGCCGGGTAAAGTATTCTTTGATATGGGCGTTGTAGGCTTCGGTCGGAGTGCCTTGATGACCGAGCTGTTCATTGCTCGCACCATATGGATACATATTGTTGAAGTGCAGGATTCCCGGCGCGTGTTGCTTTACGAACTCGACCCGCTTCTGGGCTTTGAGCATGCGTTCGCCGCCGGGTTCGTCGCCGCAGCTCACGCCGTAGAGCGCCGGATGGTCCTTGATGCTGTCGAGCCAGTTGGCGAGGCGTTCCTGATTTTCCGGCGTATCGGGTTCGCAGGGCAGCCAGAGAATGCCGCGCAAGCCGTGCCGCTGCATGATATCAAGATCGAACATGGTCTGGCCGAAGGCGACGTTCCAGCCGCCCGCCGCGAGCTCCGCGGCGAATTCATCGCTCATGTCCGGGCCCGCCCAGTACCAGATGATCGGTTCACCCAGCGTCCACTGCTTTGCTTCCGCTTTTTCGGCCGTCGCCGCAACCGCCGGGACACCCGGAGCGAATGCAATCCGTTTCACCGTGAACCGCCCGAAATGGCTGGCCGGAAGCTTGTCGCTGCCGGCGTAACGCAGATGTTTGAAAACCAGCCGCAACGCGGTAATCGGCTCCGTCGTCCCTTTGCCGCCGGCGAGTTTCCAGTCGCGCAGCCGCAGGGTGTACTCGTCGCCCTGCCGCACGATCGTGAAAGCGCCGCCCGCCTTCAGCGGAATCGCGAGCGCCTCGCCCTGGCGCGGCTGTCCGATCCAGCCTCCGGCCCGTCCCTGATAGGCGATCCACTGATCGGTGATGCCGATTTCGGCCGCGATCTTGCCGTCGGCGGTGACCGCCTGAAGCATCACTTCGCCCATGAAGGCGTTGTCAAGCAAATCCCAGTCGATATCCAGCGTCGCGGTGAAATCGCCCGCGGCCGAACCGACGGGACGCTCAAGCATATAAACCGTCGCGCCGCCAGCCGTGGGACTTTCGGCCGTAAATCCGGTCACCGTCAACGCCGGCGCATCGGCCGCCAGCGCCAGACCGGTCGCATTTTTTATTTCCGCCTGCCGCCATTCGGACGCGAATCCCGCCTCCGGTTTTTCTTCAAACGGCGCCGGAGCCGGGTTTTCCGCCGCCATTGCCGTTGCGGCCAGTATGGCCAACAAGCCGAGTCCGATCATTTTCCGCCATGTCTGCATCATGTTTTATTTCTCCTCCTGCTGAGTGCGTGTCATCCAGAATCTTATTCCGATTTTCCCATTTTGAAATCCGACGGCGCGGCTTTGACCCATTGTTCCGGAGCGATCAATTCGACATGGCCGTCAACATAACCGCAGGGAACCTGTTTGCCGTCGGAATGGCTTCGGCTGAGCAGCGGCACAGCCTCCGTTCCCGGCGCGGTATTGTCCCAGGCCATCCAGGCGCCCTTGGTGACGGTATCGAAACCAATATCGACATGCGACGCCATCGCGCTGGGAGTATCGATGCTGCCGAGCATGCGCCGGACATAGGTGGCGTTATTGGCCATGCCCAGCCAGACATTCTGAGCATAATCCACCCCCTGAAGTCCGCCTTTGCCGCGAGTATAGAAAGTGGGCGCGGGCAATGCCCGGGTCGACGCGGAACAGCGGAAATAGGTCAGCGCATCGTTGGCATTGCCCTTGATGGAGCCGGTATCGCGATAGGCCAGATATTCCCCCTCGTACGTATACCCGAGGTACATGGCGACAAAGGTAGTCCACCATTTCTGGCCGTCGCCGCCGGCTTGAATCCAGTCCTGATTATCCTGCCCATAGAGCGCAGTGGTCAGAGCCACCGATTTCATATTGGCGGCGCAATTGGAAGTTTTGGCCCGGTCCCGGGCCGCCGAAAGCGCGGGCAGCAGCATGGCCGCCAGGATGGCGATGATCGCAATAACCACCAGAAGCTCAATCAATGTGAATCTCTTTCGTTTCATACCCATTTTTCCCTGCCTTTCGATCTCTGTGGATTTTTTTCAAATATACTAAAGCGAAATAGCTTCCGGTGCCGGCAAAGAGGCATATTCCAGCTCTGCCGGAACCAGCAAACGTTCCGGAACGCCCCCGGCCAACAGCCGGGCGATCAGCTCCACCGCTCTGACCGCCATCGTCGCCACCGGTTGCACCGACCATACCGTCCGGGGATAGGCCTCATCCCCGGAAGCGGGAGCATTGAAGCTCCCGAACCACATCAGTTCCGGATCGCAGCCGGCGCGATGCAACGCCCGGCCCATCGCCGGCCAGATCGCTCCCTGTGCGCAAACCACCGCGTCGTAACGCTCTTTGCGCAACAATGCCGCTGCGGCTTCGATCACCACTTCGTCCGATCCTTCCATATTGCCGGCGCCGATCGCATCGACGGCGCCGCCGCCGGCGGAGAGCGCTTCGCGCAACCCTTCGCAGCGCAGCGCGGCAAACATCATCCGCATATCGTAACTCAAATAGAGCACCCGACGCACCCCGCGCTCGGTCAACGCTTCGCCAAGCGTACGCCCGTCGCTGCGGAAGTCGCCGGAGACATAACTGACCGCCGGATAATCGAAGGCGCGGTTGAAGAGCAGCAGATGCAAATTCAGCGCCGCCAGCCGCGTGATCGTCTCCGCATCGCGGTAGAGACTCGGCGCCAGCCAGATCGCCGCGCTCGGAGCGGCCTGACGCAGTTCGTACTGAAGCGCCTCCTCATTGCCGTCGTAATGATAAAAGATCATGTGATAATTGCGTTCGCGCGCGGCGTTGAACAACCCCATTACGAACTCGCCGTTGACATCGGCCTGCGCCGGCAGAATCAGAAAAATCCGCTCCGCCGACAACGGATTGCCGACCTTGCGGATGAAGCAGCCCTTGCCCTGCCGCCGATAGACCAGACCATGCGCCACCAGCCTGTCGAGCGCACCGCGCACGGTAACCGTGCTGACATTGAACTGTTCGCGCAGCTGATTCTGGCTCGGCAGCATGTCATCGTGCTGCCCGCGTTCGATCAGGCCCATCAGATAGTTTACGATTTGTTCCTGCAATACCGGCATGACTTGAAAACCCGCATGTTAACTTATCTTATGTTATATTATATCAAATAAATTCCAAAAAGTCAAGGGCAAATTTGAAAAAAACTCTGAATTTTATGCTTCATCCTTGCAATCCGGCGTGATTTCGGTTACATTGATAGCCGGATCGATACAATGGCGAGGAATCGGAAAATGAAGTTTTTCATCGGCGTGTGCCTCCTGCTGGCGAATCTTCTTCTGGGAGCGGCGGAACCGTTTACAAGCAATGATGTCGGACGATTGCTCTGCCTGAACCGTCCGGTCGCCGGAACTCCGGCCGGCAGTTTTCTGGTGGTGGAGCGACTCGATTCGCCGCAGGAAATCCGTTGCCGGGTCTATGGCGGCACCGCCACGGTCACGGTCCAGCCCGGCGAAGTCGTCAAACTGGTTTTCTTTGAAGGCGCGAATGCTTTCGCCATCACTCAGTACGCTTTGTACAATTATGCGTTCGACCGGCCTGACGACGACTCGGTCAGGCTCGCCCGAATCGCCGGTGACGACACCGGCCGGATGGCGGTCATCAATGAATTCGAAGCCGTCCGCAACCAGTTTCTCCAGGCGGTCCAAAGCGCCATCGCCAAGCGCTCGGCCGAAAGTCTCACTCCGGAAGAATACGAAGACCAGATTCGGACCCTGCTGGATGAAAGCACCGCCTTCGATACGGTCAAACGCGCCGCCATCAACAATGATCTGGTATTGGCCATCGCGTTGGCGCAATCGTGGTTCGACACCGTCCGCCGCCATGCGGCGCGCCTCTTCGTCACGCCGTCGGGACGCACTGCCGGGATGGCGGCGCTGGGCAAGCAGCAGGGGTATGTCCTCGAACTTTACCGCGAACGCGGCAAACTGGCCAATGTCCGCCGCGATCAGTTCCGGCAACTCTGTCCCCAGGCCCGCGGTTTGTGGTGCGAGGCGCCTCCGGCCAGCTACGAGCAGCTGCTTCAGGTTTTCGACCGCAGCCTGCGCGCTTACGCCCGCCTGGACGAACTGTCGCAGATCACAGATTTTCAGGATTGGGGCAGCGCCATGCTCGACACCCTGCTTCTGGTCGAAAGCAGCCCCGGCAGCAAGGAGCTGGAAGAAGAGTTCGACCGGGCGATCAAAGAGGAACAGAAACGCCGGAAACCGTGACCCGATTCCGCTTCGCGGCGCAGAGTCGCGGAAAAATATTCGAAAGCCGCTTGCCGGACGGTGTTGCGCATTGTAAAAGGCGGATCGCATGCTACAGTAACTTTAAATATGGGAAGAATCCGGAATTCCAACCGATTGCGGCACTCTTATGGAAAACTTCTATACCTATCAGGATGAACTGGTGCACGGTCCCTTTTCGCGCGAGAAATTATTGCATATGATCGCGTCCGGCCATATCGAGGAAGCAACTCCGTTGTCGTTGGGACGCGACACGCCGTGGCGGCCGCTGGCGGAATACCCGGAACTGCTGGAGGAAGCCGCCGCCGCGAAACCGCCGGCGGCGGCGAACAAAATCCGGTTTCTCTGCCCCTACTGCGGCCAGCCTTATCAGGGCGACGCCGCCTGGATCGGGCGCGAGATCGCCTGCCGCAGCTGCCGCCGGAACTTCACTGCGGCCGCGCCCGGCGACACGGTCCAGGACGTACCGGCGCCATCCCCCGCGACCATGCCGAAAAGCGTGGAGTCGGCGCCGGTACCGACCGGAGAAATTCCCGAAGGTGACATCATCTGTCCGCATTGCTGGCAGAAATTCGACAGTGAATATCTGCTTTATGTCGCCCAGCATCCGACCCTGATCGGCGATCCGGTGCTGGGACCGAACGCCAAAAAACGGTTTGCGCCGTCAAGCTTCAATGCGCTCGGTCAGGCGCTGGATGCGACCGGTACGCCGTGTACCGAACTGGCCTGTCCGCGCTGTCACCTGAGCATTCCCGCCAGCGTGATCGAGGAACCGTCGCGTTATTTTTCGATTGTCGGCGCGCCCTCGAGCGGCAAAACCTATTATCTGACCGCATTGCTCTACCGCCTCCGTCAGGTTCTGGCCGACAAATTCGCCTGCTCGCTGCTCGACGTCGACCCCCAGCTCAACGCCGTGCTCAACAGCTATGAAAACAGCATTTTCCGGGCGGCCCGGCGCGACCGGGTGGCGATTCTGCTCAAAACCGAATTGCAGGGCGACGCCTTTTTCGATACCGTGCTGCTCGACGAAATTCCGGTGCAGCTGCCCAAACCGTTCGTTTTTGAACTGCGCAGCCAGCTGCCCGGCAAAGAGGACGTCCGGCGCGGGCTTAATCTGGTTTTTTACGACAACGCCGGAGAACATTTCCAGCCGGGCGCGGACAAGCTGGAAAATCCGGGAACCCGCCACCTCGGCTGTTCCGACGGCATCGTTTTTCTTTTCGACCCGCTCAACGACGCGATCATGCGCGCCGACTGCGACAGCGGCGATCCGCAACTGGCCACCGACGAACATGTTTACGATCAGTCGATCCTGCTGGCGGAAATGATCGGGCGCATCCGCAAACACCGCAATCTGAATTCCGGCGAGAAATGCCCGATTCCGCTGGTGATCGCGGTCGGCAAATACGACGCCTGGAAGAACGTCTTCGAGAAGAATATCGCCGCGCTTGATCCGATCGAAGAAAAGCTCGACGACCTGAGCGCCCGCTGGAACCGCAATATGGTGATGGACGTCTCCTTCGCGCTGCGGGAACTGATGCTCCGCTATGCGCCGGGCCTGGTCCACACCGCGGAAGCCTTTTTCGAGGAGGTGACTTTCGTGCCGTTCAGCAGTTTCGGCTGTCTGTCGAAACGCAGCGAATCCGGCCAGCCCGGAGTGATTCCATCCGAAATCAACCCGACCTGGGTCGAGCAGCCTTTGCTGATGCTGCTCGGATCGACCGGACTGATCGAGGAGGCGCCGCCGCCGGAAGCGCCGGCGGGAAGCCGTTTTCCGGTACGGGTTCTGGAAAATTTCATGGTCTTCAGCCACCCCCGCGACCGGCATAAGGTGCGATTGCCCGCGCATTACGGCCATACGGTTCTGACCATCGACGGCAAACCCTTCGCCCTGCCCGCCGTTTCCGGGACAGCCGGCGGCGGCGAAGGCCAACGCGACGATCTCTGGAGCTGAAACACACCATGTTCGAGCTGGTTTATACTTCGGCGCCGCGCGGTCTCTTTCCGGGCCGCTCGGGTTACGCGACAGTGGCGTTGAGCGCCGGCATGCCGCCCAATCTGGTAACGCCGGTGGAAAACCTCAGCGGCTACAGTTTCACCTGCCGCGCCGGACAATTCCGGGCCGAACTCAATCCGGTCTGCTGCTCCTACCTCAAGCTGCATTACGGCAACCTTACGCTTCGGGTGGCCAGCCGCATTGCCCCGAACGGGCTCGACTACAGCGGGCGCAACAACAAAATTGCCCATCATCTGATCTTCGAATCGCCGGAAGAACTCGCCGCCATTCCCGGCGGCGCCTGCAATCTTTTCCGGGGCGGCGACAATTTCCTGACCGACTACCGGGAAGCGCCGCGCGAACTGCCAATCCGCCGCATCACCCACTCAGGCCTGCCCGCGACGCTCCCGGCCCGAGCTTGGCAAAATCACACCGGAGACGCAGGCTGGGCGGGCGTGGCGGCGGCCCGGCTCCAGGCCGATCCGGCGCGGCCTGTTTATGTCGTCTATCCGGCCGGAACCGCGGTTGCGGCGCTGCTCGAAATCACCGCTGAAATTTCCGCGCTGCTGCCGCCGGAAGACCGGGATGACTTCACCTTCAGTACATTCTTCAGCAAGGAGCAGCCGGGAGCGCACTGCTTTCTGCGCATGATTCCGGATTTTTCACCGCTGCTCGGCAATCTGCGGCGCTTTCATGCCGCTGCTCTGATCACGCTTTCGCCCGACCAGGCGGTGTCAATCCCGGAGGAATATGCCTCCCACCCCCTGGTCGAGCTCGCCCGCCGCGGCTATGAACCGATTGAACTCGATGCCATTCCGCCGGCAGCGGCGGGAGCGGCGCCGACCGCCGCCGCGCCCGGCCAGACGCCGTCAGCCGCGACGGCCGGACCGGCGGAAACACGAGGCGTCAGGCTGTCGCCATCGCCGGTGGAGCAGAAAGTCATGGCGGTTCCTGCGCGCGCCCGGATTCTCAGCCGGGAAACGGTGACGGACCGCGCGGCGGAGCGAAAACTGCTGTTCCTGCTGCTGGCAGCACTCTTTCTGCTGACAATTCCCGGGGTGATTTATTTCAGCATATTTCGCGATACCGCGCCGGAAAATCCGCCGCAACAGACTGAAGTCCGGATTGCGACTGCGCCATTGCCGGTTCGAACCATGCCGGCAAACCCATCGCCGGAACCGCTCCCGGCCAATCCGTCCGACGCCATTCACCCGAAGTCGACCCCGATCCCAAACGGTGTGCCGACGCCGCCAGCGCCGGTCGGAACGCCGGACTGGAATATGGTGCGGAATTCAGCGGTGCCGCTGGCGCAGCGCTACCCCGCCGCCGGGCTGGAGATGCTGAAAGCGTGGCGGCGGATGGCCGGCAGTCAGAATTACCGGATCATTCTGCCGGGAGTCCTGCCCCGCTGCCATGGCGTCGATGTCATCTTCGGGCGACTGGGCAATACCAGCGGCGATCTGCGCGAGTTCGTAGCCCGAGCCAATGACCGGCAGCTTTTCATCTATTCCGGACGCAGCGGCGCGGGTTCGCCCCTGCGCCCGGAAACCGATCCCGGAGCGCCCCGATTGCAGATCGAACTCGACGAAAACACTCAAACGATTCAATTCACGCCGGCGGGCGGCAATTCCGCCGATCTGATCAAACCGTCCATTGACGGCATCACGGTTCTGCTGCTGGCCGTCCCCGACGGCTTTGTCTCCTGGTCGCCGGTCTTTCGTCCGGAGTACCTTGATTCGATCCCCGCCGGACAGGTGAATTTCGACCCGGGAAAGCAACAGCTGGCCTATCGGCTTTCCGACGCCGAACGTGCCTTCGAACAGGATATCGACATCTACGTCGGCAAATTCAAGCGGGCCAATTTCGGCAAGGCCCCTTTCCCGGTCGACAAATGGAACAAGACCGTGCGGGCGCTGTCCACGGCTTGGGATGAGCTCAAAAAATCGCAGACCGCACTGACCGCGATGACACCGGCGGATACCGAACCGCCGACACTGGACGATCTCGACCGACTCTGCCGCCAGCTGGAAAATTTCTTTCAGCAAAAAGATAAAACCCGGGAGGAATGCCTGGCCGAATATGACCGCGTCGTCTTCCCGTTCCTGAAACAGTTCCGAAGCACCCGTTACAACCCGGCGGCCGGTTCCGGTCCGGTGACCGAAAAGCTCATCGAGCGACTTGCGATGCTTCACGAGGCACTCCAGAAAATTTATTCCCGGGATGCGAAGAAGGCCATGCGCGAGGAATTCAAAACGGAACTGCAGAACCGGATGCCGCCAATCCGGATCCAATGCGAGGAGCTGGATCAAGTTGCCGCAATGAATGTTGAGCTCAAAACCCGTCAGGACCGACTCCGGCAGATTCAGCGGGAGCTGGAGCAACAGCGGGAAGAAATCCGCCGCCAGCTCAATGATATCGATCCGGAGCTGTCAATCCGGTTCGACGGCCTGGTCTCCGTCAGCGAGAAAACCGGCGTAAACGCATTGGAACTGGATGAATCGAAACTCCAGTCTCTGCTGGAATTTATCAATGCCCGGCTGATCCAGCGACAGGCGAATCCGGGCGACGAGGGGAATCAATCATGAGCAGGATTCAGGAAATACTGGACGGCATCCGGCGCTTTCTCGCCGGCGGCGACCACAGCAACACTCCGCAGCTCCGCAAGCTGGCGGAAGCCTACGCCGCCGCCTGTACGGATTTGAACAGCCGTCTGGCCGAGTGTCGTCGCCTGATCGAAAGCGGCCTGTGGCTCGACGCCGCCAGACTCAACGGCGAATTCAAGCCGCCGTTGTCCGAACGCGCCCGGCAGCTGGTGCTGCCGGAGAAAGAGCGGTTCGATGAACTCTGCCGCCTTTACGGCTATCCGGAAGCGCCCGGTCCCGATCTGGCCACGGCGGAGGCGTTGCAAACCTCCTCGGAATCGGGGGAGCAATTCAATAAGCTGGTTTTGCGCTGGCGTAAAATCGCCCGGGAGAACCGGCCCGGTGAAAAAGTGCGCCTGCTGCGCCGGATTCTTGCCGCGCTGCCGGGCGACGGCGACGACCTCTGGCGCGCCAATCTGCGTCATGCCGAACAACAGTGGATCGCGGAAGTGGAGCAGAACGCCCACGCGGCATTGGCCGAAGGCAGATTCGAACAACTCGAAGAGTGGTATCAGGCGCTGACCGATCCCGAACTCCTGACCCCGGTGCCGATGGAAATTCTGAGCCGATTCAAACCGGCGATGCTCGAGTATCAGCGCCGCCGGTGCCGCCGTCAGACGGAAGCCGGCCTCGACGAATTGGCCCGGGCCTACAGCGCACTCGAATCCGACCGCACGGCAAAATTGCTTGAGGAGTGGGACAAGGCCGCCACCCATCCGCTTTTTGAAGCGTCGCCGGAAGAACTCCGGCAGATCGAAGAAGTGCGCGGTTATGTGCTGAAGACCGCCGAAATCCGCCGGGTCCGCCGGGAATTCGAGGACCGGACCCGGGAGCTGATCGCCGAACTCGACCGCCATGGCAATTTCACCGTCATCGAAAATCTTTACGAAACGCTGCGCCAGACCGACCTGCCGATCGACGCGCGATTGAGTGAACGGGTCGAAAACCGGCGGCTGGAATATCGCGCCGCCGAACGCCGCCGCCACATCCGCAAATGCCTATACGGTCTCCTGCTGGCGCTGATGTTGTTCGCGCTCGGCGCGGTGGCCGTGGTCTGGTTCCAGCATCGCCAGTCCTACCGCGCCTATTACAAAAGCATGAGCGAACAGCTCGCGACGGGCAATTACGACGGGGTGTTCAAACTTTACGAACAGGCCGCGACGGAGAGTCCGCTGCTGATTCAGGCGGGAGAACTGCCCGGATTGAAACTCGAAGCCGAACGGCGACAGGCGCTCGAACAGGAAGAGGAACGAAAATTCGCCGCCATTCTCGCCGAACTCGACGCCATGCGCAAAACCCAGGCCCCGGAAGCGGCCGCCATTCAGGCGCGGCTGGCCGAACTCGATGGCCTTCACCCGGAACGCCGCTCCGCAGCGCTGAGTGAAGCCGCCCGAATCCATCGTGAATATTACCGCGCCATGGTCGCCCGGCAGCAGCGGCAAAATGATGAGGGCTATCTGGCGAAAGTGCGCGCATTCCAGGAAGAACTCGACCGGTTCCAGGATGCGCTGCGCCGGCCCGGCGGCGACTGGCGGACAGCCGAAACCCAATGGCAGGGCTTTCAGCGCCGGCTGGCCGAACTCAAAGCCGACACCGCGGGCATCTCACCCGAACTGGTCAAGGCGCAGACGGAGCTGCTGGCACTCAAACTCGGCGGTCTCTCCGCCCAGTTCGACACCGCGACGAAACAGCGCCGGCTGCTGAATATCCTGACCGCGCCGGACAGTTTTCAAAATTATGCGGAGACGCTGGAACAGCTGCCATCCCAGGTGCCGGAGCTGGCCGACGGTGAATGGCGCCGGGCTTTGAACGCGCTGCCGCTCTTCCGGGCGATCGCCCGGAGCGCCATGCTCAGCGGCCGCTGGGACGACCGGGCGCAATTTCAATCGGCCGCCGATGAAATCCGCCGTTTCGCCCGTTCCACGCCGCAGCTGGAGGATATCGAATCGCTGCTGCCGGTCGCCTACTGGCAGGAAAATACCGGTCGGCTGTTGGAGGCCATGAAACGCGAACTCGGCAACGATTACGATTGTTACGAGCTGGTTTTCCGTACCGCCGACAACCGGATTTACCGCTTCTACAGCGCCGAACCGCCACGGCGGGAAAACCGGATCAATTCCAGTTTGCCGAAATCGATTTCCTTCCGAACTTTGATCCGGCCCGGCGCGGAAGGCGATTTTTTCGCCATCCGGGTTCTGACCGACGCCGACGGCGCCTCCCGGTTTCAGCCCGGAACATTGCCGGGCGTAGCCCTGCCGGAGCAATTCACCGCCTTGGTCAATATGAATCCGGCTTCCCGCACCTTTCCCAAGGCGGAGCACGGCGAATTTCTGAACAAGGCGTTGCGGCGGCTGGAATCCCCCGCGACTCCGGCGGCGTTGGAACGGGAGCTCACGGCATTGCTTGAAGAGCTCAAAAAAGCTGATGCCATGAATCCCTATCCGCGTCTCGAACTCGCCCGGCGGCTGCTGGAGTTGCTGCCGCAGTGTTCCGGCTTCTATGCCATGACGATCGAACCTGAAACGCGGAAGATCGACCGGATCGTCAAAACCCGGACCGGCAACTGGCGCTTGCCGACCGAGGCGGTGGAGTTCGCCGACGAAGCGGCCGCAATCGAACATTTTTTCGCCGAATTGAATCCGTCGGCGATGAGCGCCACGGTCGATCAAAATCGGCAGTTGCGCCGGCTGGCGCTGGACCGCGGACTGTCGCCCGGAGGCATCCTTCTCGCCGACGATGGCAAAGGGTACGGCGTCCACTGGTTCAACCATGCGCAGGGCAACTCCGAACTCTGGTTCTTTTATCCCGACGCCGACCATGCCAAAGTCGAGTCGGTCGTCGTGATCGACCGCCAAGAACTGGGCTCCGACAACCGCCTGCCGCAGCAACTGGCGGCCAAAGCTTTTGCGGGCATGGTATTTTTCACGCCGTTCGACGGCAAAGCGACCTCAGCCCTGACCGATGACATCCTGAAGTCGGCCGCCGCCGCCAAAGTCCGGTTGCAATGGCCGGCCTCCTGGCCCTCGAACCGCCGGGATGAGCAACGTCCATAGAGATCAAGGAGACCCTCATGTACGATTCATCGGAACCGTTCTTCCTGCGCCGGCACGGCGTGATCACCGGTCCGTTTACGACGGAACAGATTCTTATGCTTCTGAAGTCGGATGCGGCGGCATCCGACGCAATGCTCTCCCATGACAAAATTTCCTGGCAGAGCGCCGCCGGACTCTTCGCGCCGCCGGCCCCGGAGCCGATTCCCCTGCCGCCGGCGGAACCGCCGCCGACCCCGGAACCGGCTCCCGTCACATTGCGGCCAGTCAGTGCGGCGGCGCCGGAAACGGAGATGGCAATCCCGGTTTGCGCCGTCGGCGAAAACACCTTCTTCCGGATCGCCGGAGATGCCGTTTCCATGCTCTGGAACAGCAGTGACTTTCTGCTCCGAATCCGGCGGCGCGGCAGCAATGCGACATTGCTCGCGGGAGTGATCGCGGCCTTGACCGCGCTGGGCCTGATCGCGCTCGTCGTGGCGCTCTTCGGGTCGCGCTACGAAGTACCGCCGGCGCGACTGTGGCTGCTGGCCCCCGGCTTCATTCTGGGTGCCGGAGTGCTGCTGTGGCTGATGCTGGTCGCAATCCGAATCATCGGCGGCGCGAAGTACCACGACGCGTTCCCCGAACTGGACTTTCTGACCGCGGCGCTCGGCATGCTTAATCTGGCCGGGGCCAATGCAGCAGTGCTGGCGCTGGCGTTTTTCCACGGGTCCGCGCCTGATCCGGCGTCTTCCCGGATCGCATTATTGGCCGACTCCGCCATTCTTGCCGGGTGGCTGTTCTTTTTCGCCAATCTGCTGACCGGCATCCGCCTCGACCTGATCGCCAACGCGCATATTCCGCCACGCCATGCGACCTGGCTCGGGGCGCTGTGCCTGTGGGGCCTGCTGATCGCCAATTACGGTTTATTCTATTTCATCCACCGGACCTGAATGGAGCATTGTTCATGAAACTGAGCTTCGAACGCAACGACATCGAACGCATCTGCGGTTTCCGCAGCAAAAAACTGACTGCGGTCAATTTCGTCTTCACCTTCATTATCGGCGTAGTCCTGACTGTGGCTTTCTACGGGCTGCTGCTGCCGTTTTACGGGCGCGGCATCACCATGGTCGACATGTTTTTCCACGGCGGCTCCATGCACCGCTCCACCCTGCCCTACTACACCGTGTTTCTGACCGGATGGTCCTTGGCGATTCTGTTCGTAAAGTCGTGCAAACTCAAAACCCAGCGCAAGGCGTTTGCACTTCAGATTCTGCCGGAAGACCCCAATTTCGTACTCTCGCCGCGCACCGCGCGGGAAATTCTCGACCGCATCTATCTGGCGGTCGACCAGCCATCGCGCTTCGCGCTTTTCGACCGCATCGATCTGGCGCTCGGCAATCTCAAAAACCTCGGCAATGTTTCCGCGGTATCCGAGTGCCTGACCACTCAGGCGGCCAACGATGAAGAGTACCTTACCAGTTCCCATACCGTGCTCAAGGGCTTCATCTGGGCAATCCCGGTGCTGGGCTTCATCGGCACCGTGGTCGGGCTGTCGACGGCGGTAGGCGGCTTCGGCAGTGTCGTCGCCCGCGGCGCCAATCTCGAAGAACTGAAAGGCGCGCTGACCGGAGTGACCGGCGGCCTCGCGGTGGCATTTGAAACGACGCTGATTGCGTTGGTACTGGCGCTGATCGTCCAGCTTTACGCCAAATTCATCCAGTCGGAGGAAGAGCAGTTTCTGGATGAATGCGCGGATTACTGCAACCGCAACATCGTAGCCAAAATGAAGAACATCAACCTCAACGACGAGCTGTAAATCCGGGAGACGTGGCCGTATGGCGCGCGACGAAGACAATTCGGCGATCTCGCTGTTTTCGTTTCAGGACATCATCACCAGCATCACCGGGATCATGTTTCTGGTGGTGCTGCTGTTGCTGCTGTTCGTCATTACCTCGCGCCCCCGGCCGCCGGAACCGGCGCCGGAATCCGCCGCGCAACCATTGACTCAAAAACTGGCGGAGCTGCAACATCAATTGGATCAGCTCACCCGTCGGGATGACGCCTTGCAACAGCGCCTGGCCGAGCTGCGGCAACTCTCCCCCGCCGCCGTCGAAGCGCAACTGAAAGAATTGCGGCAGGCTTTGGACGACGCCCGCCAGGCCAACGAAGCCGAAGATGCCCGGCAACGCCGGCTTGCGACCGAAGCCGCAACTTTGACTCTGGAGCATGAGGAACTCGAGCGTCGGCAGCAGACCCTCCGGAACGCCGAGTCCGTCGCGGCCGAAAATCTCAAGCGCCTGACCGCGGAACTGGAACGCAAAGAGGCTGAGTTCAACCAGCACCAGCGGGTCATGGAGTACGCGGTCGACCGCACTATGCCGCAGGTTCCCGCGCTGGCGGAAGTCGGCAGGAACGGGGTCAAAGTTCTGTTGCTGAGCGACCGGGAGATTCATGATTTTCAGGTTGCCGGCGACGGCACTGCAGGCGTCCGGCGCTTTCTGGAATGGGCGCGGACCCGGAAAGCAGCACAGGAATACTTTTGCGTGCTGGTCCGTCCCGGCGGTTTCCGTTATGCCGAGGATATCCTTGACCGCCTGAAAACCATGGGGTTCGAGCGCGGATTGGAAATCCTGCCCAATGACGAGGCGACCATTTTTGTGGAGGGAGCCAAGCCATGAGCCGGCGGCATCGCAAACCCGAAGAGGAATCAAGTCTCGAACTGTTGCTCGATACCATGTGCAACACCTTCGGCGGAGTGATGTTCATCGCCATCTCCCTTTTCGTCGTCGCCTCGGCCATGACCCAGATCGATGCGCCGCCGGTTCCGGATGCGGCAATACGGCAGCCAGCCGAACTCCGTACCGCAATCGCCCGGCTGGAAACGCTGCTGGCGGCGGAGCGGCAGCGGTTGGCATTGCAGGAGCAGGAACTCGCCATCCGGGAGGAAGCCCCCGAACAGCAGCGGCTCCGGGAGATCGCATTGCTTGAAAAATTATTGCAGGAGCAAAGCTTGCGCCGCGAACTCCTCGCCGCCGCAAAGCAAACCGACGACCTTTCCCGGCGACAGCTCGTCACCCGGATCGAACAGTTCCGCACGACGCTGCGCGAACAGGAATCGCAGCTTGCCGCCCGGGAACAGGAGGCGCTTCGCCTGAAACTGGCGCTCGACAAACTCACAGCCAGCCCGATTGAGGCGATGAAAATCAATTTCAAAGTCATGCAGAACAGCGTCCAGGCGCCGTTTTTCCTGTTGCTGCGCGGCGACCGGGTCTGGAAGGTCGGCCCCTGGCTCAAGGACGGCGCCGCATCCCGTCCGGATGACGCCGTCAATGCCCGGACCGGAACTCAGGACGGCCGTCAGATCGTGATCTGCGTACCGAAACCAGAGACTGGCATTCCGGTTTTCTCCGGTGCCGAACCGACGGCGCAATTCCGCCGGTTGCTGGCGGAAATTCCGCCGGACCGGGTGCCGAAGTTCGTGGTTTCACCGGACGCGGCGGCAACCGGCTACAAATTGCGCGAATATCTCAAAAACGCCGATATCCGGCATGGTTGCAGTCTCGCGGTCGACAATACGCCGGAATTCACCTATATCTACCAGGACAAGGTGCAGTATGAGTATTGACCGGCGATTCGATCCACGGTTGGAAATCCGCCGACCGCCGGAAGCCCCGCGTCATCCGGCGCGGCCTTATATCTTTCTGCTGTTTGGAATATTGCTGCTGTTTTTGTGGGCATGGTGGACCCGGCCGGCAGCGCCTCCTCCCACCGGAACGGCCGGTGTCGCCCAGACTGCCGGAGGCGGACTCGGTTCCGGTTCGGGTTCGGGCGGAAGCGATCATGGCAATGGACCGGGCAGCGGCGACCGGGGCGACGGTCCCGGCGCCGGCGAACAGGGCGAAGGCCGGGGTGGCGGCGGTTCGGATTCCGGGAGTGGATCATCCTCCGGCAGCCATGTTGCCGCGGACAGCAACGGCGCCGCTTTGACCGCATCGGCAAACGGATCATCCGGTGGAGGCGTGGAGCACGCTCCGGAAGCGCCGCCCAAAACCCGCGCCATGCCGTTTCAGGCAGTCAATCCGGAACCGGCGGCAGCCGCGGTAAAAGCAGCGCCCGGGGCGGCGGAGGGGCGGCGGGGTTTTTACGGAGTCGAAGTTTCCGGTACCGGGCGTGTGCTGTTTCTGGTGGATATTTCAGGCTCCATGGGGGGACCATCTCAGGAAGAACGCAGTAAAACCAAAATGGATATTCTGCAATTCGAATTGCGCAAGGCGATCTGCGGCGGTCCGGCGCTGACCGAGCAGAGTTACCGGCGCAGCGGCAGCTTCTTCATCATCGGCTTCGATCATCAGCAGATTCAGTTTCCCGACGCGAATCTGTGCCGCTACCGCGACCGCAAGGCAATGGCCGCGGCAATGGAGTTCATCGACCAGAAAATCGCACCGCGCGGCGGTACCCTGATGCGTCCGGCATGGGCCAAGGCGGCGGTGCTGATTCGCGAACAGAATATCCGCACCGTCTACTTCCTGACTGACGGCGAGGATAATAACGGATTGGGAGCGGACGAACTTCTGGCCTTCCTGGGCAAGGAAATTCCGCGCATGGTGGTAGTGCATTGCATTGCGATCGGCCACGATCAGGAGTTCATGCGCAAGGTGGCGGATGAGCGCAAAGGCAAATACGTTTACCGTCCTTAGCCCGGTTTTTTCAAAAAAAGTTCTCATTTGAGCTTGATTTTTCGCTCGAACCTTGCTATATTAATAAAACAGTAAGCGGCCACGGTCGTGAGCTGATAATATGGCGAGATAGCTCAGTCGGTAGAGCAGAGGACTGAAAATCCTTGTGTCCCCAGTTCGATTCTGGGTCTTGCCACCAATTTTTGTTACTACGCCAGTCCAAGCGACTGGCTTTTTTGTTTTTAGC
Organism: Victivallaceae bacterium; assembly: GCA_036677805.1. Classification (GTDB taxonomy): domain Bacteria; phylum Verrucomicrobiota; class Lentisphaeria; order Victivallales; family Victivallaceae; genus SIG78. The sequence continues at coordinate 101,083 of JAVBVS010000020.1, forward strand.
CTCAAATTCTGAGTTCAAACTGCTGTCGGGGCATGCCGATTTTGCTATCGGACACACCCCAATCCGCCCAATTCTGCTCAACTGCTCAGATTTTTTGGAAAGCACCTGTGTCATCTCCGATTTTAGACACAGATCGTAAACTACTCATAATCAACAAAGTTATTCTTGACCATTCCGGTCATTATGAAAACGATACAAACGGAGTACCAGCCGGGATTCGAACTCGCATCCTCTCGGGTTGAGTATAATATTCCGGACTCAGAAGAGGTGATGTTCATCCTTCACCAATATTGGAGAGGTGTAACCCGGTGCAGATTTCTGCACCGGGTTACGATTGAAATCATTCCGATACCCCCGTCCAATATCGGACGAGGGGTACTCGGCCTCCATAATGACGGACATTGAGCTCTCGGAGGGCACGATGTTCAACCCTTGGGACTCGGAGTCCCAAAGATGTACTGACTCTAATATTGACATGAATTTACACCGGCAACCTCGGGTCAAATTTGACCCAAGGGTCCATCTACAAATCATAAGACGAATAATCCCGACCGACACGATACAAACGGAGTTCCATCCTGGATGCGAACCCGTGTCCTCTCTGTATTTTGTCAATTTTGTCAGGCTGTCAGGTGTCAATTCCGTAAAAATGTATTTAGCGCTTCGCTCATGATTGGAAACAAATCGAACACATAAATGAAATCATACCGAGCGGGATGTTTATGCTTGTATTCTCGCCGCAGACAACTATATTAGTACCGAGCGGTAATAACAAACACGGAGACGAATATGTCGCACGAAGAACAGGTGAGTTGCGAAGCCATCGGGAAAAAGATACGGGATTTGCGCCGGGAGCAAGGATTGACGCAAGCGCAACTGGCTGGCTTGGCAAACACAGGAATCCGTCTTGTCGGCGATCTGGAAAACGGAAAAGAGACCTGTCAAACGGGAAAACTGCTCCGCGTCCTTTCGGCCCTTGGCGTTGTGGTTCACATCTACAGCCCGTATGATAAGGAATAATCTTTTTTGCACAGAAAGGACATAAAATGTCCATGCGGCAACGATATATTGATATTTAGGTAACGGAGAAAAAATATGTTTCGATTTGAATACTTGGGAAAAAACAATGACGGACGCGTCATATTTCGCGGGCTGTGGGGCAGTCATGCTTATGGAACCGCCACGCCGGAAAGCGACCGCGATACTATCGGCGTTTTTGTTGTCGAAAGCCGCCGTTATCTGGAACTTGATCCTCCTGAAACGCAAGTCGCGGACGAACGGCATGACAACCGTTTTTATTCGCTTCGCAATTATTGCGAGCTGGCCGCCAATGCCAATCCGAATATTCTGGACTCGCTTTTTCTGCCGGAAGACTGCATTCTCGCAACCTCTGTCTATTGGCAAATGCTTGTGGAAAAACGAAAAATCTTTGTTTCCAGCACCGCTGCAAAAACATACTGTGAATATGCTCTCGGACAGATCAAAAAGGCTCGCGGCTGTAATAAGCGCGTCCATAATCCGCAACCGGAAGAACCGCCGAAAGCGGAAGAATTTTGCCGTTTTATTCCGAAAGAGAGCGTGGGTATGCCTGCCCGTCCGCTCTCCCTTGCTGACGCAGGAATTGATTTATCCCGATGCCATGCCGCCGCAGTGGAGTGGAGTTCCGAGCTTTTCCGGCTCTATGATTATGGGGTGAATGCCAAAGGCGTTTTCCGCAACGGAATGCTGGTATGTGAAAGCATCCCGAAAGAGGACGAGCAGAATCGTTTCATCGGGCTGCTGTTATTCAACCGCAATGCCTTTGATGCGGCCAAAATCAAGCATCGTCAATACTGGGAATGGCATCAGGAGCGCAATTCCAGCCGCTGGCGTCAGCAGGAAACCGGCGAACTGGATTATGACGCCAAGAATCTGATGCACACCTTCCGGCTGCTATATTCCGGCTTGAACATCATGACCTGCGGTGTGCCACTGGTACGTTTTGCTGGCGAAAAACTGGCGGAACTTCGCGCCATCCGTGCGGGAAAATTCTCTTATGCGGATTTGCTTGAAAAAGCACAGTTGCTTTCGGAAAAGCTGGAATCATTGAGAAAATCATCCGCTTTACCGGAAACGGCGGACCGTCAGGAAATCAATCGTCTGCTTTTGAACATCACCGAAAAATGGGAGGCGGAACATGCGAAATGAAATTTGTAATGCCCTGCGTAAATTGGAGGAGGAACATGACTGCCGGATATTATTTGCCGCGGAATCCGGGAGTCGCGCCTGGGGTTTTGCGTCACCGGACAGCGATTACGATATTCGTGCAATCTATGTGAAGCCGCGCGACTGGTATTTGTCGATGGAAGACAATCCGAAAGATGCCATTGAGGCGATGCTGCCGAATGACTTGGATATTTCCGCGTGGGAACTTCGCAAAGCGCTGCGACAGTTTGCAAAGGGAAATCTGTCTTTGTTCGAATGGTTCGGCAGTCCTATCATCTATGAATCCGACGAGCGTTTCATGGCGGAGATAGTGCCGTTGCTTCCGGACTTTTTCAACCCGGTCAAGGCGGTGCATCATTACCTTGCTATCCATGACAAGGCGATGTCCGATATGGACGAACAAGGTCGGATCGGCATAAAAAAACTGTTTTACGCATTGCGCGGTTTCTTTGCCGCAGCTTGGAGCGCAGACCGGAAAACGATGCCGCCGACAGAATTCAACAGGATGCTTATTCCGGAACTTTTCCCGAACGAAATTCTTGAATTAGTCATGGTTTTGAAAAGACAAAAAGAAAATGCGATTGAAAAACAGCGAATTGATATGCCGGAAAAAATAACCGAATATTTTCAAAGCCAGCGTATTTCTTTAGAAATTCAGATGAAATCGGATGAAAAACGAACCTGCAATCCGGATTTGTTAAATCGTATTCTTCGCCATTTTATTTGCGGAGAAGCGAAATGACCATCGCGGAATTTGTCAAAACCGAACGGCATAATCTCAAAATGACGCAAGTCAAGTTCGCGACCGAGGTGAATGCTTCAGTTTTGTCTATTCTGTCGCAATGTCGCACGGATATTTTTGAAAAAAATTCAGCCCACGTCGTTTCGCGGACATTATTTGTCCCTTTGCCGGTGATATAGTATCGGTCGGAAGGAGCAAATATGATTGAGGTTGACCAAGATAACCATCCGGGATTATACCGTTATGCGATAGAACTGCTGGAGTACCCGGAACTCACGGACGAGCAGTATGCCGCCGCCATCGCCGACTTGAAGAAGCCGGATGATGCGGCTGCGCATATCGCCGCCCGTGAAAAGTTGATTTGCGCTCACCTCGGCATGGTGCTGTCCATGGCGGTCAATACCTCGTTTCATTATTACGGATTGTCGATGGAGGACTTCGTCGGCATTGGCAATCATGCGCTGGTTAAGCGTTTCGCCTGTTTCAAGCCGAATAAGGATGCGCGATTTTCCACCTACATGCGCAAGGTGGTGGAGCGCTGGATATACGGCAATCTCAAAAAGCACATTATCTGGGATCAAGCCGACGATGTCGACTTGGAACTGGTCGGCAACGATTTTTCCGGTCGGCGATGCTGCGAATTTGTCCGCAAGGTGGAAGAAGCAATCCATACGCTCTCCGATGAGGAACAGACCATTGTCCGCATGTTGTTTTACGCGGCAGAGCGGCCGGATATCAAGGCGGTGGCCAAGACGCTTCACCGTACCGAAAACGGGCTAAAATTGTCGTTGCAAAAAATCTGCGACAAACTGCGTCCGCAACTGCGCGGCGTATATCGACCGCAATGGAAAACCATAATCACCCCGAAAGATGATGACGATGAAAATAGAAACGATTGAACTGACCGTTCCTCAGCGCAGGCTGATGGAGATATTTGCGCGATTGGATGGAGCTGGCGATTTTGACGATAAAAGAGTCCGGCATCTTTTGGAATATATGCGTGAATTACTGAATCAAGAAAAGGTTCAGGCAAAAACGCTGGGGGAGATGCTGGATGGGACATTGCCGCCGATTGATTTTTACGGTTATTACGATGCGACCATGCGTGATTTATACGAGTGCGATTCTGATTGCTATTCTCCCGCTCCCGATGAACTGTCTGAGGCGGACTATCAGGATTCGCTGATTCAATGCTTTCCGAAAATCATATCGGAGCTTTTGCCAAAGCCGGAAAAATGGATTGATCCAGCGAAAAACCTGATTTTGACATGGGAAATGGGATATGACCGATATATTCACGACGAAGTGTGGCATGCGTCCGAAGAAACCCGCCGGATTTTTCGTATCGTTTCTGATTATAGATTCGGCAATTAAATAACTTGCATTTTTGTTTTTCCGAGATATATTACCTATTATGGAAACAGCAGATGCCAGAAAATTAGTGAGTGCCGCTCTAGAAGAACGGCGTA